>JAQTTY010000009.1 GCA_028710525.1 Gallionella sp.
TATATCGGTGTCTGTTTTTGAGAAAACCCAGCTATCTCAAGCCTTCGCAGGCAGTGGGCAGTTCACAGATCAGACGGATTTTTATAACCAACTAAATTTGTTCGACTTTTAACCGGACACTACTGATTATTAATATTGATTGTGCTGCAAGCAAAACATAGACTTGCCGCGGTCCTTTAAATTGATTTCATGGAAACTCGAATCGTTAAAGAACCAGAGTGCATATCAGTAGTTAATAGGAGAAAGAGTAATGAAAAAGGCAATATCCCCAGAATATTTGGAACTAGCCAAGAAGTTAAAAAAAGAAGAAGCCGAAAAGTTGTTGTCCAGAATGACGGGAAAACTTCCCCGTCGATTAGCACATGATGAGCTAAGCAGAGAAGAGGCCCTTGCAATTCAGCTTGAGTTGGAAGAAGAGCGCCTAAATGATTGGCGATCTATGATGCAGAAGCTTAAAGACGAGGAAGCTAAAAAACTCGCTAAAGAAAAAGCTAAAGCTTTAGAGCAGGTAGCAAAAGCTAAAGCCAAGGCTGCGGAAAGGGATGCAAAAGTTAAAGCTGAGGCAGCTAAAAAAGAGGCAAAAGTCAAAGCGGAAGCGGCTAAAAAAGAAGCCAAGGTTAAGGCCAAGGCTGAATCGAAAGCAGCCAAAGAAAATGCCAAATCAGCAAAGCTAAATGAGAAAGCTACAAAAACGGTCGTAGAAAAAGCTAAGTCATCGTCCCCCAAAGGTGCGGGTACAAAATAAACATAGTTTCCTGCTCAGCAATGAGTAAGGCTTTCTCAGTTGAAAGCTTTACTCGTTATTACAAAATATGGACTTAGTAATTCGGAAATGTATCCCTGTAGTCTAAGCAATTGGCGCTAAGGTGATGCGGTTCTTCCCGCCATGCTTGGATAGATACATGGCATGGTCCGCAGCGGCAAGTAACTGATTTTCGTTTTCTCCACGAGCCGGAAGTTCGCTCGCTTAGAGCATTTCAACTCTGAATTCCGCATACCCAAAATTAAAACGCCCCAGTTACCTGGGGCGTTCTTTCTTTCATGCTGCGATAATGCTAGTCCAAGAAATCTGAGTACTCTCTGGATGCATAACCAGATAAGTTTTCCCAGGGGGCTTCTCTATCGCTGAGCTGTTTAAGAGTAACACTCACACGCTTATAAACTGCTCCGTTGAGTGTGCCGGTCTCGACCTCCAGAGGGATCATGTTTTTGTGATCCCAAAGCACTTTTTGGAATACACCATGCTTTTTTTGCTCATACCAAGTTGCACCTAAAACATTCGACTTCCTTTGTGAAGCAGTAAGACTCAATACAACCTTCGGGTCTATAAGATAAAATGCATTCTGCCATGAGCCATCAAAGCTCACATCCTGATACTCTGTTGCAGCGATATTGATCAGTTGTTTATTCTCCTCATCTACATATTCAACCTTCAACTTGCCGTCTTGAAGCTCGATATGGCGTGGCAGAATCGTAGGGTTGAAATGCTTATGCTCTTGCTCATTTTCATGGGCAACATGCTCATGAGCGCTAGGTGGCAATACTCTAGACGACCATACATGTCCCGCGCGACGCACCATCGTCTCTTCATAACGAGACTCCCTTAGCATGCCCTCCGAGGTCAGCACTTTGTCGTAATACTGGATATTTAATTTCAGTGCAGGACCTTGTTTCTCTAGCGCTGGCTTGATGGCTGCAAAGGCAGCATCGGTCCAAATTATCAGCGCAAAAAATCCCAGAATCGCACTTGTAGCTTTCATACCATTTATGAATTTCATTGCTTAGCCTTAATTGAAAAGCCGGCATCAGCGTGTCGGCTGATACCGGTAGTTTTATCTAAAAATAATTATCAACAGTGTTTAAAGACCAAACGCAGTGCGCACTATCGAGAATACTTGGGTGTTATCCATCGTTCCCTTGAAACTTGCGGCACCCGCACCTGTTGCAAACAGCATCACATCACCACCACCATGCGTTTCACTACCAGCAGCGGTACGAACACCTGACTCTTGCATGTAGTTATCTCCCAACACCGTTGCGCTCAGCAAAGACGTACGTGCCACGTTCACACGATTAGGTCCATTACCGAATACCAGCGTGGTGTAGTTGATACCGTTCACGTCGAGTGAATCTGCATTGGTTGCATACGAGCGATTGATATCCAAGATCGGATTGCCTATCTTTCCGTAGCCATTGAAGGTCATGGTGTGATCATGATCCGCCGTGACAACAATCAAAGTATTGGCAAGCGTAGGGTCGGTCTTCTTGACTTCGGCTATTGCGGCAGCGATTGCATCATCAAAAGCGATGGTGTCTACCAGTGCGCGCTTAGCGTTGGTGCCATGTAAAGCATGGTCTATGCGGCCACCTTCAACCATGAGGAAATAGCCGTTGGGATTCTGCGACAACATTTGCACAGACTTGACCGTCATTTCTGACAACGTGGGTTGCGTAACGCCTGCACCAACGCCTGCCAATGTTTGCGCTGCACGATCCAACTCATACTCCAGATGACTCGTGTTGCTATACAGCCCTATAAACTTTTTAGTCGTGACAGGCGCGGCAAGCATAGCGGTCTTATCACGCGCGACTGTATATCCACCGTTTACAACTTGCTGCATCTCAACCAGTAAATCTCGGCCATCTGGACGACCTTTAGGATTAGTCACCGCGACATAGGGGGTGAAATGATTCGCTCCCCCCCCCATAAGTACATCCACCCCAAGATCCGCACCATTGCTCAATGCAGTGTTGTAACCAACACCATTAGGTGCCAGTTGTGCAGCGATGTTGAATTGCGCGTTGCGATTGCAGATGTGAGCATAGGTGGTGGCTGGTGTTGCATGTGTCAATTCGGTGGTAGTCACAGCGCCAACCGATTTGCCATTGAGTTTAGCCAATTCCAATATGGTCTGAACTGACGTGCCATTACCTGGTGCGCAATTGTTGACGGCATTGGCAACCATAGTGACAGGGTCAGCTGACGGCTTGTTTGCGCCGCTCGCAATGGTATTCGCCGACATCGAGATCACTTCATTGTTGGCTTTGACCCCAGTCATATAGGACGCCATCGAAGGAGCACTATCTGTAGTTTGCGCGTCATTCGAGTAGGTCTTAATACGAGCAGTGCGTTGCAATGCCTGTTCAAATTTCAAGGACCCAGCCTCACCATATTGATGGATGCGTGCTGCGGTGACCACTGTAGGTCCCATGCCGTCGCCCAAAAAGAAGATGACGTTCTTTGCTGGGCCTGCGGCATAAGCAGTACTTGAGAAGGCTACAACCAGCATCGCTGCGATATTGGTCGCTAATAGTGTGCGTTTTAACATGTCTAACTCTCCTATTAAAAAGGGGTTACAAACCAGCGGCTGTTTTGATCAGCTGGAACACTTTCGTGTTGTCGATACTGCCGAAGAAGTTGGAGGAACCCATGCCGATAGCACCTAGGAATACATCCGTACCACCATGTGTCTCCGCACCGACAGCTGTCTGGATGACGGCTTCTTGGTGATAAAGATCTGCGCTGGTAGTTGCCTCAGTTAAGGCCAAACCTGCGCGAGTGGCATTTCTGCTTTCTCCATTACCGAAACCGATGATCGAGTACGGTGCAAGGTCAGCGTCTAAATCAAACAAACCTGTAACGTAGTTTTTCACTAGGCCAAGCACACCAGGATTAGCAGGGGTAGTTGCGCCTGTGCGTTGAGCATAGCCATTGAGCACCAATGTATGGTCATGATCCGCTGTCACCACAATCAGGGTATTGGCCATAGTTGGATCGGTGAGCTTAACTTTGTCGATGGCGGCTTTGATCGCATTGTCAAAGGCTACGGTATCCTGCAGCGCTTTTTTGGCGTTGGTGCTATGCAATGCGTGATCGATACGCCCGCCCTCCACCATTAGGAAATATCCATTGGAATGCTGCGACAGAATATCCATGGATTTAGTCGTCATTTCAGCCAAGCTTGGTTGTGTTGCCCCGGCACCGACACCTGCTGTTGTCTGAGCGATACGATCCAAGTCGTATTCCAAATGACTCTTTGCAGAATACAAACCTATGAACTTCTTAGCATTTGACGCTGCCAACATATCGGCTTTGGTCTTGGCGACCGTATAACCTTTTGCAGCAAATTCAGCAGTCATATCGCGTGCGTCAGCACGTCCTTTTGGATTGGTGACTGCGACGTAGGGGGTAAAGTGATTCAACCCGCCACCCATCAGCACATCTACGCCATCCAACAATGCGGAGTTGTAGCCCAGGCCACCGGGTACCAGTTGTGCTGCGATGTGGTACTGCGCATTACGGTTACAGATGTGCGAGTAAGTTGCAGCAGGTGTCGCATGGGTCAGCTCGGTTGTTGTGATTGCACCTACTCCCCATCCTTTGGACTTGGCAAGTTCAAGCAAAGTAGGAATAGATGCGCCGTTACCCGCTGCGCAATTGTTGATACCAAGGTTACCATTCGCGTCCAAGCTGGGCGGAGTGGCAACAGTACTCGGTGTCATCGAAATGACTTCATTGTTAGTCTTCACGCCCGTCATGTATGCCGCCATAGAAGGCGCACTGTCAGTTACCTGAGCATCATTTGAGTATGTCTTTACAAAAGCTGATTCAGGCAGAGTGTCGATGGTCAGACTCCCTGCTTCGCCCACTGAAAAAATTCTCGCGGCAGTCAAAGTTGTCATACCCATGCCATCACCCAAGAAAAAAATCACATTTTTCTTAATGGCAACTGGAGCGACTGCGTTTGGTGTTGTAGTACCACCGCAGCCCGCCAATAACACGCCACACGTTAGCAATCCTACTGCCGTTCTCATCCTTATCAAATCTGGTTTCATGATCATCTCGCCGCTGGTTGAAGGAGTGGCTAAGGTAGTAATCGAGCATTTCAGTAAGGTTAAATTTAAGTTAATTATTTACATCGGGACGATGCGACGTACTCAGGGAAATGAAAATCAACTCTAAAGTGGGTGATGCACTCGAAGAGAGAATCGGATTGATTCTATGGCTGTTCTCCACTCAGGAGCTGTCATTCGAATTCTCAGATTAAGCTTCAAATTCAGCAAACCACCACCGACCGTTATGGCCGATCAGCCGCCCATCATAATTGAAGGTGAATCTCTTTCGACTTCCCCACAATTTCCGTGCATGGATGTGTGGAGTCATTGTGGATATCCCGTTAATTGTCTTTGCGCTTAGCAAGATGTAATGGCTGTGCAAATATCGAGCACCATGCATTAGTTAAAAAAATGCCCCCGTGCAATCGCACCGAGGGCATAACATCTTAACGGGGTGTCAAGATACACGTTTCAGGGAGGAGACTCGTGTAGTCAGCTCGCGCCAACTTTTACGTAGACTTAGCTCTGTTAAATTAGTTCCGAGCTAGTTGAGGATTTTTTTGAATGACACCTCATATATAATTGGTAGCTCAACACTCCATGAATATAGCTGCAGGAAAATCAGCAGCTAGAGCCAGATATGACCCGCTCCGAACTCATCCAACAAATCTCATCTCGTTTTCCTCAACTGACTGCTACCGATGTCGATATGGCCGTGCGGGTGATCATGGATTCGATGTCGAAAGCATTGGCTAGAGGAGGGCGCATCGAGGTGCGCGGATTCGGTAGCTTCGGTATCAATTACCGTCCACCACGGAAGGGGCGCAATCCTAAGTCGGGCGCATCGGTTATGGTGCCAGCTAAATATACGCCACACTTTAAGGCGGGCAAGGAGCTGCGCGATCGTGTTGATAAGGCCTAGTGGAGTCTATAAATCATTGGCGATTCAGTACCCTGTATTTGCATACAAGCTCATTGGCTAGCTTGGTTTTGTAATCGTTGAATGTTGGTATTTCAGTTTATTTGAGGAGCAACTCATTTCCAGAAAAGCAAAATTTAGGTCTATTTCCCCGCCGACCCATTTAGTTGGCTAACTAACTTCAGCAAATCTCCAGCTGCAGGAGTTGTTTGTACCTGTATGAGTGGCTTTCCTATATATTGATTTGGCCCGCTGGTGATTTCTTCATTCAGTAAGTTGGACAAGGTTTTGTGCGTAGGAACGGCCTCACCGTTTAGCCAGCGTCGCCAGTTACGCTGATTGCTACCTAAAATTAACTCTTCCAACTGAGCGCAGCTATTCACGTTGAGTTCTTTCTGCAAAGACAGTACCCATTGAGTAGTAAACCTAATCGCTACGTTCTGCCGCGCAATAGATTTTTCCGGACGACCAATTTTTCTTGATGCGCGCATCGAGGCTTCGTGTTGCTTGTTTTTCCTGACAACATGCCCTGCCTTTCTAATCAGTGCATTCTGCTTTTCAATGATTTTTTGCAAAGCAGAAATTTTCTGCATGGCAATATCAATATCTTCCTGTGCGTCCGTAGCATGTATTTCGTATACAGACGTCCATCGACCATCCTCGGCATAGTACAAATCCAGCCAGTACTGAATATTCTTTTCTTTTTCTTCCTGTTCGGCTTGTTGCCGTGCTGTCCACTCACCAGACCTTGCATGTATCACTTGGGTATTTGGCCAGTTAGGATTACTGGACATTTCTACCGGCATTTTGGGTTCGTTGGCCTCTATTAATTTTTTCTGGTTTTGCCTCACGAGGTAGCGTCTGACCTCATTTTCCATCCACGGATGAATCGCACCACTAGTTAGTAATACATACTCGGTCGCGGTCTCCGGACTCAGCTTAGGCAGCTCATTAGTAGGGGAGTATTGGCCGAAATGCTCTTGAATAGCTGCGATCCAAGCATCGCGAGTTGCTTGCAATTGGGCTGCTTTTATATTGTCGAAGTTTTCAGCGGGATTGAGCCCAAGCTTCTTTGTAAAAGGATGAAGATTATCGTCATCAAACTTATACCTCTTTGCCGTAGCTGGAAGCAGTTTAGCTAGAGCCGAATTGCACCAATACACGCCATACACGGATCCTCGCTCAGTACTGTCCCACACGCTGGTAATCCACCTTGGATCATCTAATCCATCTTTGGGAGGAAATTTAATGCTAGTGGACCATCCGGGCCAGATGGATTGAGCGAACTGCACAAAAGTCATTTCGTGGGGCCTCGTCAAAGTCGTATTCATCTTCTCTATTGCACTTTTATCTTGGTGTTAGCAGTGTATCTCGATTGAGTGATTTGCAAAACATGTAAACGGACAAATAAATATAAATATTTCCATGTCGCAAGATAATTAATATGTATTTATTAATATAAATAATTAGATAGAATTAATCATAAATTAATTAAAGCGGACTAATTAATATTATCATTGGCGGTAAATATGACGTTCGAGGTGAAAAAATGACCATCAAGGAGCTACCAAATTGTCTTGCTAGCATTCGTATCAACACCAAAGAGGACCTGGTGGATGCTTCCAATCTAGCTACCCAGTTGCTCAAAAAAACTAAGAGCAAGATGGACCATGCTACATATGAGCTTTCCAAGGACATGTTCGTGGGCGTTGCTTTACACCTTTGCTATACCCAAAAGAATGTCAGCTACCAGGACATGCTGAATTTTTTAACCGATCCACTTTGGTGCTCGACCAAACAAATGTTGGTGAACCTATGGAACTGCGACAAATCATTTTTGCAACAAGACGCTGCACTTTGGCACAAGGGATTTACGGTAAAGACGCAGCACCTCAGTTACGACCGAATTTCAGGCTTAGTGAAAAGTTTTCATGCTCAATGGACGCAAGCGTTCGAGCTATCAAAGCCGATTACGAGAAAGAAAGCTAGGTTCCCATCCAGAGTTCAGATATTCAAACAGGAGGAAGTCGCTAATGCCTTGAGTCGGATGTCGGAAGTCAGAGCTGACATCAGAGTTGGTGGAGACGTATTACTTGAGAATGCAAAACTCAACGATGGCTTTCGTACGGTACCCGATGCACAGCAAGCTTGGATGAAGCTGGAGACAGCCAAAAGTAGTTTTGAAAATCTCATTGAGCCTATCAGTCGGCTACAAATGGATTTGTTACTTGCCGGTGCAATGAAACCAGAAAGTTTTCACATTACTCCTATCTTACTGTTGGGCGACCCAGGCATAGGTAAGACACATCTGGCTACTCAGCTAGGTAATGCACTCCGCGTTCCTATGGAAAAGATCAGTGCAGGCGGAGCTCAGGGGGGATTTCAGTTAACGGGTTCACATACAAGTTGGACTGGCGCACGGCCAGGATCAATTGCCTCGGTTCTTGCCAAAGGTGAATCTGCCGCACCCATCATAGTTATTGATGAATTGGACAAAATCGTTGATGACCGCTACCCAGTGTTGCCGGTTCTCTTGGATTTATTTGAGCCCGATACAGCCAAAGATTTCAAAGATGAGTTTTTAGAGATGCGCTTCGATGCCAGTCGCGTGATTTTCGTGCTGACTGCTAATAGTTTGGATGGTGTGCCGACCTCATTGTTATCAAGGCTTGAGGTGTTCGATGTGCCGCGACCAGAGCCAGAGCAACGATTGCGCATCATTCATGGTGAAGCAGCGAGGTTGCGCTTAGACACGAAACGAGACATTGAACTGGAAGAGGGGGGCAGCGAAACCTTGGCGGAACGTATCGACTTAGATTTAAGGAAAACTACTCGCTTAGTAAGAGAGGCGTTCTCCAAGGCGATTGGTGCGGGGGACAAGGTTGCTAAGTTGATTATCCCCAACGTTGCCGTTCAGCGTCGTATGGGCTTTTAGCAGCCTTCCGAATCGATACATATTTTGCAGGGAGCATTCGTGGCAAATAAGGCAAAGGAATTACCAGCATTGTCAGTTAGCAGATTGACGAAACCGGGCCTACATTTTGTGGGTGGGGTTGCAGGGCTTGCATTGCATGTTAACCAGCAGGGCGCACGCTCATGGATATTGCGCGCCATGATAGGGGGAAAGCGTAGAGAGATGGGGCTGGGTGCATTTCCAGATGTAACGCTTGCGGGCGCAAGGGAGTTAGCTCGGATAGCGCGCGAAAAAATCAAAGAGGGAATAGACCCCATCGAGGATGGCAAAGCAAAGCGTAGCGCCTTGCTCGCGCTACGCGCCTCATCCATGACCTTCAGTGAAGCGGCCACGGCGTATATCTCGGTGATGGAGGCGGAATGGACCAACGATAAACACGCCAAGCAATGGCTAAGTACCCTGACAGCTTATGCCTTTCCCGTGATAGGAAATATCTATGTGAGGGAGATCGACCATACACATATTGTGCGAGTGCTGGAGCCAATCTGGCTGACCAAAACAGAAACGGCAACACGTTTGCGCGGACGTATGGAGAACATACTCGACTGGACGCGTGTACGAGGCTATCGCACGGGCGAGAATCCCGCGCGCTGGCGTGGACACTTGGACATGCTATTGCCAACACCCGGCAAAGTTCAGAAAGTTGAACACCATCCTGCACTCCCGTTTGATGCACTAGGTGAATTTATGGTGTTGCTGCGTCAGCAAGAGGGCATGGGGGCGAGGGCGCTGGAATTTGCCATTCTTACAGCAGCACGTTCTGGAGAGGTTCGTGGGGCAAGGTGGTCCGAGATTGATCTGGATGATGCTACTTGGACAATTTCTGCCGAGCGTATGAAAGCTCGGAAAGAACATCGCGTGGCATTAAATGAAGAAGCGGTGGTTCTGCTCAAATCAATGCAGCACTCAAGTGAGTTTGTCTTTCCAAATAACAAGGGTACGCAGTTATCTGATATGACCCTGACAGCAGTGTTAAGACGCATGGGGCGTGGCAACATTACGGCGCATGGGTTCCGCTCCACGTTCCGCGATTGGTGCAGCGAGCGCACCAACTACCCGCGTGATGTCGCGGAAATGGCTTTGGCTCATACCATCAGTGATAAGGTCGAAGCTGCCTATAGGCGCGGTGATCTGTTTGAGAAACGCCGTCGTTTGATGCGTGACTGGGGAAAATTCAGCAGCAAAGTTCTGACGGTAGCTAGTGTGACTTCAATTACGGAAAAAGCAGCAGCATGACAATTCAAAAGTTAAACATCCAATTTAAAGAGAAGTGAAATGAAAATTAGTGCATCAGAAACTCAGCGTGACTCAAGCCATTTGAAAACCAGCCTGCAACATTGGTTCAGATTTGGCAATTTAGAACCAGAACGAGGAATAGCCCTATTGCTCGGCTTAGAGGCTGACGATACCCAGCTAGCCGCTTTAGCAGACTGGGGAAAAGATAAGAAAAGAGATTGGGAAATTCTCACTTCTGGAATATTGATGTTGAGTGGGAATGTGCTGAAGTTGCCCCCTAATCCAACGTTGGCTCCAAGCAAACCGTTATACCGTGAGCCGTACATTGCAGAAGAAGTGGAGCGTGATTTTGAAGAGAGACAAGTTGGGTATGCCAGTACCGAGGCTGAATTTGATGCCTTTACAGCTTATATGGCGGCAGAAGAGGCGACTTTTTTAAAGCACCGAGATCAGGCTGAACAAGAGTGGCTTAGGCGTGCAGATGAAGATATGGATGACCTAGAGTATGTATTTGGCGAAATTGTTATGGAATACAAGAAATGGTTGAGTTATTGGGAATCAGACTTATCCATACATCCGGCTGCAGTAGGGCTTTCATACTATATAACTTGGGCAAAATCTAAAGACTTTACTCCCGAGTGGCATCGCATTGCGATCAAGCCAGAGCCAACGAAACAAACGTATGAGACTCCAAACATCCAAGAATTCGAGCGTGAAAGGCTACTAAAACAAGTGGCAGCGTTAGCTTTGGTTCTTGCTGAGAAGTCAAATCTTTACAAACGCGGCGAAAACCCAAACGCACTCCAAATTTCAACATCAGTAGAAGCTGTACTTGATGAAGTACCAGGTGCAAATTTAAAAGGGCTTGGAAAATCAAATATTAGAGCGAGCATTAAGGAAGGTCTTAAGCTAATTGCCTAGCGACAAAAAGCAAAACTCATTGCCAGTGGCAACAATGTTTGCCAGGCTGGCAAACGATAGACACGCTGTGCGTCAAACTGCTCTCAGGTTAAATCAATCCACTGAGGGAATGAACAAATGGCAAAGCAATCTGCATCGAAACCAATACCTGAAGCATTAATCAATTTTGATTCGCTCCCAGATTCAGCGAACGTCCGGCAGCCAGTCGTTCAGGGCTTGGTGGGCTGTTCGGCCGCAACTGTTTGGCGCATGGTCAAAAGGGGGACATTACCAAGGCCTCGCAAAATATCGACGCGCATTACAGCTTGGAATGTGGGTGAACTGAGAGAGGTCTTAGTGAAGGAAAATGGGAGTATGAAATGAGCACTGAAGATACCAAAAGTAACCTGAAACAAGAAAAAGTGCGCACCCGTAAAGGGCCAATCAGAAGAATTTCAGGTGAGCAATTCTTGATTATGGGGGATGTTCTAGATATTTATGCCTTGGGTTTAAATCCAATCGAGCAAACCCAGCGCCAAGCATTCAGAAAGTTACTACCAAATGTTCACGTCATGAGAATTTTACATAAAAATTCATTCAAAACGATAACTGCAGCCCTTGCTCAATGTGGTCTAAAGCTCAGTGTGTCTACTGTGCGTGTTTATTACTCCAAAATGCTGCCAAAGTATCAGGCTGAGTGTGATTTGCGTTTAGTAGAAGCAGAGAAAAATTCTCTTAAATTCCAAATTCTGTATGAGAATCAAATAAGGGAAAGAATTTTCCAATCTGCCTTGGCAGTTAAAGAACAGCGGGACTCGGACGAAAGCTGGTAGGGCAGGGGATATACAAAATTCCCCAGGCTGTGAGCTTTTCTAAGGTCTATGTACTTTATAAGTTGGCATCAATTCCTCTAGCCCTTCATAATCCGCGCTTTACAAAATCTCTCCTGTAACCATGATCGACGACATCAAGAAAACCCTTTGGGCGACCGCCGACAAGTTGCGCGCCAACATGGATGCGGCTGAGTACAAGCATTTGGTGTTGGGTCTGATCTTCGTCAAATATATTTCCGATACCTTTGCCGCGCGCCGTGCCGAATTAGGTCGCCGCTTTGCTGATCCTAAAGACGACTACTACCTCGACGACGCCGCGCTGTTTGCCGACGAGTTGGAAGACCGCGACTACTACAAAGAAGTGAACGTATTTTGGGTGCCAGAAAGTGCGCGTTGGGAAGCGTTGCGCGCTGCGGCCAAGCAGCCGGACATCGGCAAGCGCATCGACGATGCGCTGACAGTTATCGAAGCAGAAAATCCTAAGCTCAAGACCATCCTCGACAAGCGCTATGCCCGCGCGCAGTTGCCGGATGGCAAGTTGGGCGAGCTGGTGGACATGGTTTCCACCATCGGTTTTGGCGTTGATCCCGGCAAAGCGCGGGATGTGCTGGGGCAGGTCTATGAATATTTCCTGGGTCAATTTGCTAGCGCCGAAGGAAAGCGCGGCGGGCAGTTCTACACGCCTGCCAGCATCGTCAAAACCTTGGTCGCTGTGCTCGCGCCGCATCACGGCAAGGTGTATGACCCCTGTTGCGGGTCGGGTGGGATGTTCGTGCAATCAGAAAGATTTATCGAAGCGCACGGCGGCAAGATAGGTGACGTGGCAATCTTCGGGCAGGAATCCAACCCCACTACATGGCGCTTGGCGGCGATGAACCTCGCTATACGTGGTATCGACTTCAACCTCGGCCGTGAGCCGGGCGACACCTTCACTAAGAACCAGCACACCGATCTACGTGCCGATTTTATTCTGGCCAACCCGCCGTTCAACATCAGCGACTGGTGGCACGGCAGCCTGACGGGTGATCCGCGCTGGGTATATGGCGACCCACCGCAGGGCAACGCCAACTATGCATGGCTGCAACACATGCTGTATCACCTCAAGCCCACAGGGCGCGCAGGCATCGTGCTGGCGAATGGCTCGATGAGCTCCAGTCAAAACAGCGAGGGCGAGATACGCAAAGCCATGGTCGAAGCCGACGTAGTGGAAGTGATGATCGCGTTGCCCGGCCAACTGTTCTTCAACACCCAGATACCCGCCTGCCTGTGGTTTCTTGCCAAACAAAAAACCACAAGACAAGGCGAAGTGCTGTTCATTGACGCACGCAAACTCGGCAGCATGATTAGTCGTGTGCAAACCGAATTCACCGATGAAGTGATAGAACGTATTGCCGCTACGGTTGCCGCATGGCGTGGCGATACCGTAGGGGCGCAATTTATTGCGCCCGAATCAGCAGGGCGCGATGAATCACGCCCCTACGCAAAAACCGCTCGCCCTGAGCCTAATAATTCCGTTCGCCCTGAGCCAGTCGAAGGGGGGCACTACGCAGACATCCCCGGCTACTGCCGCAGTGTGAAGCTAGAAGAAATCGCCGAACACGGCCACGTCCTCACTCCCGGTCGTTACGTCGGTGCGGAAGAGGTGGAAGACGATGACGAAGCTTTTGCCGACAAGATGCAGAAGCTCACCGAAAAACTGGGCGAGCAAATGGCGAAAGGAGCAGAGCTAGACGCTTTGATCCGGCACAAGCTGGGAGGGCTGGGGTATGAGTTCTGAGCAAACTCGCTCACTTCGAGATTTTGTTAGCCTTCAACGAGGAACAACCTACAAAGGAAATCTCGTTGGACTGCCCGGGCCTGTATTGCTGGGTTTAGCATCAATTAAACCTAACGGTGGTTTCCGTTATGGTGGTTTCAAAACTTATGGCGGTGAGTGTCCAGAGAAAATATCTCTTCGATCCGGTGATTTGTACGTATCGCTAAAAGATGTCACTCAATCAGGTGACTTACTCGGCTCCGTTGCTAAAATTCCTACTGATATTGAATCAGGTCGTCTCACTCAAGATACCGTCAAACTGGTTTTTGATGGCGCGCCAACTTCAAAGGACTACCTTTACTGGTTACTTCGAACCCCAGCATACCGTGATTACTGCCGAGGTTGTGCCACTGGAACCACAACTTTAGGACTAGCAAGGGATGACTTCCTCAACTACCCAGTTCCCAATCCTAGTGAAGCAGATATGGTGTTGGTTGAGCTGCTAGAAGGAATTGAGAAGCGTATTACCCTTCTGAGCGAAACCAACGCCACGCTGGAAGCCATTGCGCAGGCGATGTTCAAATCGTGGTTTGTCGATTTCGATCCCGTCCACGCCAAACAACAAGGCCTCGCCCCCGAAGGCATGAGCGAAGCCATACCCGCAAGGGGTACGCCGGTGTGTGCCCCGGGCGTTCCGCCCGACCCTTCCGCTGCCGCCGCGCTATTCCCCGACAGCTTCGAGGAATCGGAACTGGGCTTGGTGCCGAGGGGGTGGCGCACAAGTGCTGTGTACGATCTGGCGCAGTACATCAATGGTGCTGCATATAAAGCATTTGAGCCGAACGCTGAGCAACGCGGTCTGCCGATTATTAAGATTGCAGAACTTAAAGCTGGCGTTACTAAACAGACAGGTTATTCAGATGTCAGCATGCCTGAAAAATACAGGATAGCTACTGGAGATATTTTGTTCTCTTGGTCTGGAAATCCTGATACATCCATTGATACTTTTGTCTGGCTTCATGGCGACGCTTGGCTCAACCAGCATATCTTCCGAGTTGTTCCAAGTACATCAAGTGACCGTTCATTTGTCTTGATGACGCTCAAGTACCTGAACCCAATATTCGCAGAGATTGCACGAAATAAACAAACCACAGGGTTAGGCCATGTAACTGTTGCCGACTTGAAAAGGCTGCGTGTAGTTAAACCGAGTGATGCAGTGCTTCAGCAATGGAATGAGATTGTTGATCCATTGATTGAGAGAGCATTAAATGTTCAGCAGCAAGCCCAAACCCTCGCCACCCTCCGCGACACACTGCTCCCCCGCTTGATTGCTGGCAAAATTAGTATTTCAGGACAGGAGGGGGTTGTATGAAGTTACGGCTATTTTCATCGGTCATTATTTTCCTGAGTGCTTATTCACCGCTTGCCATTATTTTCTGCATTCAGAATTATGATTTCGAGAAACAAGAAATGCTGCACCCGCACATTATTTGGCCGATTCTTGGCTTGGCAGTGGTGAGCTGCATTATTTTGTGGGCAACAGTGAGTCTTCCAAAAGTTTCAAAAGCACCAGTTACCGTTAGAGCGGTATCAAACAAGTCGAGCGAGTTGGTCAGCTACACGATCCCGTACATGGTTTCCTTTTTTGTAATTGAACACTGGAATACCCAGCTTCTCATTAGCTTTGCCTTTTTCATGTTCATCATGTTTTGGTTGACGCTCAAAACGCACACTATCTTCAACAACCCTATTCTTGCCATGTTGGGATACAACATCTTTGATGTGCATTATGAAAAGAATGGCAGGGAGTATCAAGATTACTGGCTGGCGAAGGGCGGGCGACTAAGGAAAAACGAGCAATGCCGGATTGTTGAAATTTCAGAGCAACTTTATCTAGTCACAGAACGTAACCCAGAGGTGTAAGCATGGAAGAAAAAAAGAAGCTGCTTGCTAAAATTAAATCACTTGACTGGTCTCGTGCCAGCGTTTCTCTCTACTTGATCAAACGCACGCTAGTTCATCGACAAGCCACCTACGATGTTCTGCAAGTCAATGCCGATGATAAGTTGCGAAAAAGGTTGAGAGGCATTGCTAGCAGCAAGATTCAGCAGTCAAACAATGCACTTGAATATGACTTCCATACCGCCGATTTAGATGACAACCTTCTTGGTATTGCCACATCTGAAACAGATTTCCAAGACATTATAGATGTCATTGCCGCAGAAGATGAACCGGGCTTTGCGGATTCAATTGAACAGTTAATTGACTCGTGGCTCTATATCGCTCGCTTAGATATTGCTGGGAAACCGCCGATGTATGCGGCACGACGCGTATCCGAGGGCTGGACAACGAAGAAGGTCTCGCAGCTTATCAGCATGATTTTCCAAGACAACATGCTGGTTGATATTGAGCAGAAAGAGATATTCCGAATAGACGGGAAGGTGGATTTTTTCTCCTACGATGGCACGACGTTCATAGCGGACAAGAAGAATTTCGAGACCGCCCTGAACTTCAGGGAAGGAATGGAACGTAACCGCGATGAAATTGTAGATGAGTTCCATTCCCTCAATCTGTTTGAGAATGCCGCTGAGATTTCGGCCTTGGTCGGTGACAACATTCGTCGTTTGCGACGATTGTCTCAAGTCAAGAAAGCTGCTTATTACAAGGATGCCAACTTTTTGGCGAATCTAAAAAGAGTGAATGCTGAAGAAGGCTGGGGGATAAAGTATTCCGCACATGGGAAGCTGTTAGTCACAGAGGAAGACATTGAAATAGTTTTGCGTGTACTGAATAACGACCGCTTAACATCGAAGATAAACTCCGAAAATTTTGATGTCGATGTGAAGCATAAGCTAGGTAGTCCAACTTGATATGATTCTGCGACACGTTGCTCCCCACTGATTTCTGACCAACTGCAACTGCCGGAAGCCTGTGCCGCGCTGGAAGAAGCTTAAAATGTCGCGACTTCAATTAGTCAGCAACCTGCTGACTAATTTTATATTTGGGCAGCACGCTGCTGCCCAAATGAGTAGATGGATGCAAATCATTCGTAGGTCGGGTTACGCTACTCTCTCGTACACTTAAGGGTGAACCCGACCTACCAAAGACGACGAAAAGCGCATGAATGTGCTTGTATCATTTCTGCCATTTTCTATACACGGCGCGGATGGAATGTATAAAAAATCGCGTTTTCTATACATGCTCAGGATAGAATGTATAGAAAATCGACTTTCCTATACAAACCCTGAATGAGGATGCGCTGAAATGACCTCCATCTTGCCCTTGGAACAACTGAAAGCCGGTCGCTTCGATACGCCTGCTATCCTTAAGAAGTTGGCGAGTAGTAGCCGTAAGCTGGCGGAGCTTAAGGGCATCGCGGCATCCATTCCCAATCAGGGCATTCTGATCAACACGCTGGGCATGCAGGAAGCCAAGGATAGTTCAGAAATCGAGAACATCGTCACCACGCAGGATGAAATTTTCAAGCAGGAAGTGTTACCCGATGCTTTTGCCAATCCGGCTGCCAAAGAGGTACAACGTTATCGGCAGGCTTTGCGGCTGGGCTATGAGCAGGTGCGGGAGAGTGGGCTGATTACGGCAAATCACATCATCGCGATTCAATCAGAGTTAGAACAAAGTCATGCGGGGTTTCGCAAGTTGCCTGGCACCGCATTGAAAAACAACCGTGGTGAGACGGTTTATGCCCCGCCACAAGACCCAAGCGAGATCATTGCGCTGATGCGGGATCTGGAGCGATTTATCAATGATGATGCGTTGTATCAGGTCGATCCGCTGATCAAGATGGCTTTGTTACATCATCAGTTCGAAAGTATTCATCCGTTCTACGACGGCAATGGTCGCACTGGGCGCATTTTGAATGTGCTGTATCTGGTTAAGGAAGGCTTACTGGAGGTACCAGTGCTGTATTTGAGCAGCCATATCGTGCGCACCAAGGCAGATTACTACCGCTTGTTGCAGAAGGTGCGCGATGATGATGCGTGGGAAGAATGGGTGTTGTATATGCTGGAGGCAGTGGAACAAACCGCCGGGCAAACCCTGACTACGGTGCAAGACATTAAGGCTGCTTTATTCGACTACAAGCACCGCATCCGTGCGGGGTTTAAGTTTTATAGTCAGGATTTGATCAATAACTTGTTTGCGCACCCTTATACCAAAATTGAATTTGTACAACGCGACTTGGGCGTGTCGCGCCTGACAGCTACCAAATATATTGATGCATTGGCTGAAGCGGGATTTGTGCAGAAACATAAAATCAAGGGCAGCAATTACTACATCAATGTCGCGCTGAATCAGATTCTGCTGGGAAATCAGCAATGACCGAAGACCAACTCGAACAGGAAGCACTAGGCTGGCTTGCGGCAGTGGGCTACTCGCATTTGTACGGCCCCGATATTGCAGTTGATGGCGATAGTCCTGAGCGTAGCGATTATCGGCAGGTGGTGCTGGTGGAGCGTTTGCGTTCTGCCGTTGCGCGACTAAATCCGGCGATCCCTGCGGCGGCGCGTGAGGATGCGATTGGGCAAGTGCTTGATCTAGGTACACCAGTGCTGCTCTCCGCTAATCGGCGTTTCCACCAACTGCTGGTGACGGGCGTGCCGGTGCAATATCAGAAAGACGGCGAGACACGCGGCGACTTTGTGCGGCTGATCGATTGGGCTGATTCATCATTCCCTCCCCCTGGCAGGGGGAGGGCTAGCGAGGGGGTGGGAACGCTATCGTCCAAAGCATCTACCCCCATCCCAACCTTCCCCCTGCAAGGAGGAAGGAGTGAGTTTGATGTCAACGGTTCATCTGGCCTAAACGAGTTCCTCGCCATCAACCAGTTCTCCATCAAGGGCGCACACCACACGCGCCGACCGGACATCATCCTGTTCGTGAATGGCTTGCCGCTGGTGTTGCTGGAACTTAAAAATCCCGCTGATGAAAACGCAGACATCTGGAAAGCCTACGACCAGATTCAAACTTATAAAGAGCAAATTTCCGACGTGTTTCTGTACAACCAGATTCTGGTGATATCGGACGGCAGCGAGGCGCGTTTGGGTTCGTTGTCGAGCGATGCCGAGCGCTTTATGCAGTGGCGTACGATTGATGGTGCGACGCTTGATCCGTTGGGACAATTCAATGAGCTTGAAACGCTGATACATGGCGTGCTCGCGCAAGCTTATCTGCTCGACTACCTGCGCTACTTTGTGTTGTTTGAAGATGACGGCACGCTGGTGAAGAAGATTGCGGGCTATCACCAATTCCATGCGGTACGTGCGGCGATCAATCAGGTGGTGGTGGCTTCGCGCCCCGGTGGCACGCACAAGGGTGGAGTGGTGTGGCACACGCAAGGGAGCGGCAAGAGCATCACCATGACTTGCTTTGCCGCGCGCGTGATGCAGGACGTGGCGATGCAGAATCCGACTATTGTGGTCATCACCGACCGCAACGATTTGGACGGGCAGTTGTTCGGCGTGTTTTCGCTGGCGCAGGATTTGTTGCGCGAACAACCCGTGCAAGCCAATACCCGCCAAGACTTGCGCGCCAAGTTGGGCAACCGTCCTTCCGGTGGCATCGTCTTTGCGACGATACAGAAGTTCATGCTGGGCGAGGATGAGGACACTTTTCCTATCTTGTCTGAACGCAGCAATATCGTGGTGATCGCCGATGAAGCGCACCGCACGCAATATGGCTTCGAGGCCAAGCTCAAGTCCATCAAGACACCCCGTGTGGCGGCAAACGATGCACAAATCTTGCAGGTTGCCGAAGCGCCCGCCGAGTATTTGTCACGCTTCCAAGTGGGCTATGCGCAGCATCTGCGCGATGCTTTGCCCAATGCCACCTTCGTTGCCTTTACCGGCACGCCAGTCTCCAGCGAGGACCGCGACACCCGTGCGGTGTTTGGCGACTACATCCATATATATGACATGCAGCAGGCCAAGGAAGATGGCGCGACCGTGGCGATCTACTTTGAGTCGCGTCTGGCTAAGTTGTCGCTTAAGAGCGAAGAGCTACCTTTGCTGGACGATGAAGTGGACGAGCTGGCCGAGGATGAAGAGGAAAGCCAGCAAGCCAAACTTAAGAGCCGCTGGGCTGCGCTAGAACGAGTGGTCGGTGCGGAGCCGCGTGTTGCCAGTGTGGCTAAAGACTTGGTGGCGCATTTTGAGGAACGCAGCAAGGCGCAGACCGGCAAGGCGATGGTGGTGGCGATGAGCCGCGAGATTTGCGTGCATCTGTATAACGAGATCATCAAGCTGCGCCCCGATTGGCATGATGCCGATCCTGAAAAGGGCGCGATCAAGATTGTGATGACCGGCTCGGCCAGCGATAAGGCGTTGCTGCGTCCGCATATCTACAGTGGCCAAGTGAAGAAGCGTTTAGAGAAACGCTTCAAAGACCCTGCTGATCCGCTGCGGATGGTGATTGTGCGCGATATGTGGCTGACGGGTTTTGATGCGCCTTGCGTGCATACCTTATATGTAGATAAACCGATGAAGGGCCACAACCTAATGCAGGCCATCGCGCGGGTGAACCGCGTTTTCAAAGATAAACAAGGCGGCTTGGTGGTGGACTACATCGGTATCGCCAATGAATTGCGCAGTGCCTTGAAGGAATACACCAACAGCAAGGGGCGCGGCCGACCAACGGTGGACGCCCACGAAGCTTATGCCGTGCTCGAAGAAAAGCTCGATGTGTTGCGCGGCATGCTGTGCGACTTCGACTACAGCGACTTTTTAACGCATGGCCACAGGATGTTGGCCGGTGCGGCCAACCATGTGCTGGGTTTGAAAGACGGCAAGAAACGTTTTGGCGATACCGCGCTGGCGATGAGCAAAGCCTTTACCTTGTGCTGCACCTTGGATGAAGCCAAGGCGGTGCGTGAAGAGGTGGCCTTCTTCCAGGCAGTTAAAGTCATCCTGACCAAACGCGACATCAGCCAGCAGAAACGTACCGACGAAGCGCGTGAACTGGCGATCCGGCAGATCATAGGCTCGGCGGTGGTGTCCGAAGAAGTCGTGGATATCTTCAATGCGGTGGGCTTGGATAAGCCCAACATCGGCATTCTGGATGATGCTTTCCTCGCTGAGGTGCGCAATCTGCCAGAACGCAATCTGGCGGTGGAGTTGCTGGAGCGTCTATTAGAAGGCGAAATCAAAACCCGCTTCGCAGGCAACATCGTGCAAGACAAGAAATTCTCTGAGTTGCTGTCCGATGTCATCAAGCGCTACCAGAACCGTGCTATCGAGACGGCGCAAGTCATCGAAGAATTAATCGAGATGGCTAAGAAATTCAGGGCGGCGGCGGAGCGGGGCGATGAACTAGGCCTGACTGAAGATGAGATTCGCTTCTACGATGCGCTGGCGGACAATGAATCGGCAGTACGCGAACTGAGCGATGAGATCCTGAAGAAGATTGCCCATGAGCTGACTGAAAACCTACGCCAGAACCTAAGTGTGGACTGGTCGCAACGCGAAAGTGTGCGGGCCAAGCTGAGATTGATGGTGAAACGCATTCTGCGTAAATATAAGTATCCGCCTGACATGCAAGATGCGGCGGTTGAGCTGGTCTTGCAACAGGCACAGGCACTAGGGGAGGCGTGGGGACGGTAGGTAACCTATATCGATTCTGCTTAAAACTGTCCTATTTCCCTAAATAGATGCAAATTGGATTTGTCCTGAATCCAAGTTAGATACATCTGTTTTCGATGTTACTTTCACCGCAATTTCTTTGTGGTTTGATTGGCAATCAATCAGAAATCCATAGTTGGTCCACAACAAATTAATCGCTACTTAAGTGTTAGTTGACTAGAAATCTGTCTAAACTCCTTCAATAATCAACTGCTGATTCGTCCCAATCCTCTCGCTGGTCCAAATCAATTTCAATGTGATTGGGCTGCGAATCAATCCTAGCTCCCTTGTGATTCCAAGGTAAGTCGACTGCAGATCCCATGTGATTCCAAGGTAAGTCGACTGCAGATCCCATGTTGATCCAAGGTAGATCGACTGCAGATCCCATGTAATTCCAAGGTAGATCGACTGAATTTCCTTTGATATTCGATTTCAGCTCATTCCCAAAACGAACATTAATTCGACTGTATTCCATCGGCTTTTTGCAGCAATTGTGTAGCACTCTCAATACGAAATGCTAGGACAGGATGCCGGATATGGCCCTCACGGTGGAATCCGGATTTTGACCCGCTAGATTGCTTCGCTCTCGGCGCAAATCACTCAGGGCTTCGCCCCGAGACCCGTAAGTGATGAAATCGATGGAATTCATTAACTAATAGATTAGGTGTCGGGGCGGTAGCCCTGACCCGATTGAGAAGAGCGCGTAGCGTTCAAGCAAACGGAAATCTGGATAGTGCATCTGCACTACATCCGGCATCCTGTCCGCTACTATTGTTCGCACTTGCAATGGATTTACAATTGATTCAGGAAGCTCCCAAATTGGATTCAGGACTTAGTTGGGATGCACTCAGGACATGTCTGAAGAGAGCGCATACCAATTTGATGGAAGTGAATTTCATTTACTTGATACACATAGGTGTTTAAGTCTTTCCCTACTCACCAAGTACTAGAACAAGTTGCTAAAATAAGAGCATGTGCAGCCACTACGAAACAGTGAATGACCTCCAGTCCCTAAAGTCACACTTCACAGTGGCGGAGGTGCCTGAAATCGGCAGGCTCGACCTTTGGCCTGGATACTTGGGACCCTTTATAAAGAACCAAGAGAGTTCATCAGAAGGAGCTCGCCACGCTCTACTCGGCTCGTTTGGCCTAGTACCCCATTGGGCGTCTGACACCAAGATTGCTCGCAATACCTACAACGCGCGCTCAGAGACTGTTGCCGATAAACCTAGCTATAGAGATGCATGGCGTTTAGGGAGAAGGTGCATCATCCCAGCAGGTGCGGTATATGAGCCTGACTGGCGATCGGGAAAAGCTGTCGCTGCTCGTATTTCGCGTGTGGATGGCAAACCGATGGGAATAGCTGGCTTATGGTCGGTGTGGAAAGATGCAAAGGGCGATATCCTGCACAGCTACACAATGCTGACCATCAATGCGGACGATCATCCACTAATGAATCAATTCCATAAGCCGGCAGATGAAAAGCGCATGGTTGTGATTCTCCCTGAGAATGAGTATGGTAATTGGTTGTGCTCTGATACAAACGGGGGGCGTGCATTCTTGCAAGCGTACCCAGCTGAGCTCCTAACGAGTGAATCCAAGTTAGCGAATGGAAATAAGGTGGCATGACGACGAACCGATTGCCTCAATGAGCAGTATCAGCAAAGTCATCTACCAAAAATATTTTTATGTAACGATTGAACTGATTTGTTTTGAACCACTCTCAACCTGCAGTTAGCGAAAGCTTGCTGCACGAATCTCCTCCCTGAAACGTGTGTCTCGACACCCTGTTGAGATGTTCCGCCCCTGGTGCGATTGCACAGGGGCATTTTTTTGCCTGCACAAAGTAGGCTCAAGATTTGCACTGCACCAGCATCTAGTTTAGTTCAAATGCATTCATATGGATTTCCACACATTGGCGCACGGGATATGTGGGTAAGTCCATATACTCGCCTATAAATTCTGCTAGAACGGTTTACAACAATCCTTGAATCTATCGCATACCAAGTTGGCGTCATATGCATAATTATGCATTTATATTGATTGACAGTGTATATGTATGCATATAGCATTTGTTTTATGCATATTTCTATCAAATAATATTATAAATGGATCACTTCTCTATCATCTTGGGGCTTTGTCGTTCCGCTTTGCAAACATCCAATCCGGCTGTGGTAGGTCATGTCCAGCGCCTTGTACGGGCACTTGAAAAGGATAATGTTCCTCAACAGGTTAGTGCGTTAAAAAAGCTAATGGCGTCAGAGGAAGCGTTGGCCGAGATTACCCCAAGTCGCGTTGTTTTATCTCGTAGGTCATTGTCTGGAGAAATACTTACGCCAAGCGTTACGTCACCAGTCGACAAAGAAACTGGGGCGCCATTAGCTGAAATTGTGCATGCCCGAAAAGGGGATGCTCTACAGCCACTATTCATTCCCGCACTTGCAACTGGAATAAATACTCTACTTGAAGAGTGGTCTCACGTTGACGAGTTACGAGCAGCCGGTGTGCGTCCAGCATTAGCCACTATGCTCTTTGGTGCACCTGGTACAGGCAAAACAATGCTTGCACACTATATTGCCGCACAACTGGAGCTGCCGCTAATAGTGGCCCGATTAGATGGGCTTATATCATCGTTTCTTGGTACAACGGCTCGTAACATTTCCAATCTATTTTCGTTTGCAAACCGATACAAGTGTGTACTCTTACTTGATGAGTTTGATGCGGTTGCAAAGTTGCGTGACGACCCACACGAATTGGGTGAAATAAAACGTGTAGTAAATACTCTTCTGCAATGTATTGATAGTCGCTCAGAGCTCGGATTTACCATAGCAATCACGAATCATGAATCTCTCCTTGATCCTGCA
Organism: Gallionella sp.; assembly: GCA_028710525.1. GTDB lineage: Bacteria > Pseudomonadota > Gammaproteobacteria > Burkholderiales > Gallionellaceae > Gallionella. The sequence continues at coordinate 23,950 of JAQTTY010000009.1, forward strand.
GTCTGGCGACGTTTTGATGTTCGAATTGAGGTACCGAAGCCGAACGCACTAACCCGCGTTGAGATTTTGCGTCGTCAGTTTGATGCGTCCATGTTGGATGAGACATACCTTAGATTTTTGGCGTGGATTACTGATGGCTATAGCGGTTCGGATGTGGAAAAACTGGCGGATTTTTTGAAGAGGCAAAAGGCTATTCAAAAAGCAAACTTTGATTTCTTCACTGGGGTGAGAAGCTATGTACAGATGAGCGCCTATGAAGGAGGATCGCATAATCGATCGTTGGTAGCAGCAGACCAAGAAATTCTTGCGCGTACCTTAGTTAGTGATGAATCTATACCATTTAGCCAGGAACAATTGGCAACACTGTTTGGGTGTACTCAGCCGACTATTAGTCGTTGGCTAAAGAATAAAACAATTAGTGGAGTTAAATGATGGCAAATAACCCAATACAAATCGTGTTGAATGCTCAGAATTATGTTCAGCGTTCTGATATAAATCCAGGCGGAGCCAATAAAGATTTTTATGCTGGGAGAAATGAGGATTTTGTTAGGCATCGTGAATCTATAACGACTCAACTTAATGAACTTCAGCAGGTATTTGGGGGGGCACAACTGGATGAGGTTTTCTATGCTCGAGTAGACTTGCAATCGGAAGCTTGGGCCAAAAGCCACAGGCCCATTCAAAAGGTATTCTCAACGCGAAATCAGTTGTATATAGGTGCTGCTGAGCTTGGATCAATGGTTGTCGAACTAACTCCAGCAGATATTCCTAGAATTGTTTCAGTAGTAGCTTCTGCTGAAACTGTGGTTGCTCAGGTTGAAAAGAACGGTAAGCTTATCGCAAAACCTTCGCGTATTCGCAGTGAAGTTGGTGCCATCAAATCAGTTCGTAGATATGCTGCCGCTGATCGACGTAACTTTTCTGCAGAGCAGGCTGCTCTCTGGTTGGCCGATCCTAGGACCGGTGGTGCTTATTACGTGGAGACCTTCCTTTCTTGGAAGACGGTTGAAGGCAGGGGCTCAGAGGGTTTTAAAGCACGCGGAGCACGTGTACTTTCTAAATTCGAAACCGGACTGAATGGACTGAATCTGCCGATTGAGGTATCACGCGCATCAGATCAGTGGATAAATGCTTCCATTTACATTATCAAAGTAAACGCGAAAATTTTAGATAATCCAACTGATGCAGTTAGCATTCATGCAGCTTTACTTGAATTTCTTGATAATCAGGCTGCAGTTAAGACGATTCTTCTGCCGCCTATTTTACAGGCGGCACAGATTGGAGACGGGGGAGAAGGTTCGCCAATAATTCCGCCACCTACTAATGACCGTACTTATCCGATAGTTGGAATAATCGATACAGGTGTTAGTAAATATCCTGCACTTAATGCATGGAGCGCAGGATCAATAGATTTTTTGGATGTCGAAACGCAAGATGTTTCGCACGGCACATTTATCGCGGGATTAGTTGCGGCGGCGGATGTGCTAAATGCGAATCCGATATTTTCAGAAACAAAATGCCGTTATTTTGATTTAGGCTTGCACCCAACGGCTGAAGGGGTATATGGCGATTATTACCCTAATGGCTTTCTAGACTTCCTTGAGCAATTGGATGCCGAGCTACCCGCTGCAAAGGATATGGGCGTAAGGGTATTTAATATGAGTCTTTCCGTCACAACGCCTGTTGCGGATGATGGATATAGCTTATTCGCCAACCTACTTGATGAAATATCTGACAAGCATGATGTTTTGTTTATCCTGCCATCAGGAAATCTAGACAGTGGCCTTGCTCGTGATGAGTGGCCACTAAATCCGAATGATGCAATGGCTATGCTTGCAGCATACCCATTTGCAGGACAAGATCGTATTTTTCAACCGGCCGACAGCATCCGCTCTATCGTAGTTGGGGCGTTGGATCCGCAAACTACTGCGGGTGGATTTTTGCCATCAAGGTACACCCGTCGTGGTCCTGGGCCATCGCTTGGTGCCAAGCCTGATGTAGCGCATGTCGGCGGGAAACTCGATACCAACAGTGGGTTATATTCAGTTTTGCCAACTGGCGAGGCGATTCAAAGCTGTGGAACAAGCTATTCTTCCCCCCTTGTTGCCAAAACTGTCGCGGCACTAGACCACGCCATTGAGGGTGACATTTCGCGCGAAGCTCTCACCGCACTGGTAATTCATCATGCTGATACGCCATCTAGTCTCGATAAGCCAGTTTTACGTCCAATTTCTCACCACTTCGTAGGTGCAGGGATTCCTCGTCATGCAGCTGAAACACTACTCGTTGAGGATTATGAGATAACACTAGTATTCAATGGAACTTTGGTGAACGGGCATGAACTCCGTTTCAACTTTGCATGGCCAACTAGCCTTGTAGGTACAAATGGTGGATGCTCAGGTGATGTCAAACTGACTTTGGTATATCGCCCTCCAACCGATCGCAAGTTTGGTGGTGAATTTGTGCGAATTAATCTCGATGCATACCTTCGTCAGGAAGAGGTTAATTCAGACACCGGTGAGATTAGTTTTAAGGGGCGTCTAAAAGGTGATGGAACAAAGCAGCTTGAAAAGGAATTAGTAAAGCACGGGGCGAAGTGGTGGCCAGTAAAAAGATTAAAAGGGAAATTTAAATCAATCGGTAAATCATCTCAGTGGAGGCTTGTAATCGATCCGCTTGCGCGAAGCGAGTTTGTAATGCCAGAGAGCGGAATACCGTTTTCAGCAATCCTGACAATTTCCGACCCAGAGGAAGCTGCTCCAATTTTCAATCAAATGCGATTGCAGCTCCAAAATGCGGGGGCTAATGTCTCAGATATTCGGTCCGCTCTCCGTACCCGCATACGTTAATCCAAGGAAAATATTTTTTAAGCACGACTAATCCTCAGAATTACCTAGGGGGAAAGTATTTCCCCCTAAATCAGTATGAGCCGAATCATGCATGGGCTTCTTACTGGCTCAATCAGAGGAGCCAAGGAAGAATTAACGTTAGGGCATGTCCACTTTCTCTAGGGACGAAAAAGATGTTTGCTTGGCAATATGCGAAGTCTGGAATTTTGACAAATCACAGCTAAATGGCTGTACAGGTAGGCTAGCCCAAGTGCTCCGCAGGATGGTGGGTAGCATGGTGGGATGAAATGAAAAACGCCACGTAAGTGGCGTTTTTACTTGCTGTCTGGCGGAGAAGGGGGGATTCGAACCCCCGTTGGGATATTATCCCAAACACGCTTTCCAGGCGTGCGACTTAAACCACTCATCCACCTCTCCGAAGGGCGCGCAGAATAAACTAGAACGTCTTTTCCCGCAATGGATTAAGCGCATATTTTGCGCTTAGAACTGGCTACGCCATTCCCGCAAGGCACTAAACACGGCTAATTCTCCTGTATCGACCATACCACGAGCTTTCAAAGTTTTGATGATCTCTGGCTGGTTACAGCGTAGGAAAGGGTTGGTGGCGCACTCTAGACCGATGTTGGAGGGTAAGGTGGGAAGATTGGCGGCACGTAGTTTTTGCGTATCTACGGCGCGTTGTTGCAGGGGGGTGTTGCTTGGCTCGCACACTAGCGCGAAGCGGATGTTGGCGGCAGTGTATTCGTGTGCACAGTACACCGGTGTGCTGGCGGGCAGGTGGCTCAGGCGCTGCAAAGAGTGATGCAGTTGCGCCAGCGTGCCTTCTTTGTTGCGGCCACAGCCTGCGCCGAACAGGATATCGCCGCAGAACAGCATGTCGGGGTGGTAGTAGCCGATGTGGTCATCGAGATGGCCGGGTAACTCCATGATGTCGAAGTGAAGTCCGAACTCGGACAGTGTGCAACTTTGGCCTTCACGCAGGTCGTTTGTGATGTGCGGATTGTTGGGATGCCTGCGTCCATACACCGGCACGTTGTATACTTCGCGCAGTCTGGCGATGCCGCCGATATGGTCGTTGTGTCTATGGGTGCAGAGTATGGCGCTCAGACGCAGTCGGTGTTGTTCAAGGAAGGCTAATACCGGTGTCGCGTCACCCGGATCGACCACGACCGCAAGTGTGCCGTTATGTATGGCCCAGATGTAGTTGTCGTTGAAGGCAGGGATGGCGGTTATGTTGTACACGGTCTATATGAGAGTGATGCGATGCCTGATTGTAGATTATCTGCGCGAACTTTGAACGAGTGGTTGTTAAGCCCGCAGGGCGATTATGTGCTGAGTCGTGAGCAAGCCTACTACGATAAGAAGGTGGTGGACATCTTCGGATTCAATGCTTTGCAGCTGGGGATGAGCGAACATGCCTTCCTGCGCAACAGTCGTATGCCTTTGCGGATGTATGGCGAAGAAGCGGTGACGGCGGATGTGCGCTTCTGTCACGACGAGTTGCCTTTCCCCTGTGAGAGCGTCGATCTGTTGCTGATGCCTCATGTATTGGAGTTTGCGGATAACCCGCACCAGATACTGCGTGAAGTAGAGCGTGTCTTGAGGCCGGAAGGAAATCTGCTGATCAGTGGTTTCAATCCTTATAGTTTGTGGGGGCTACGGCGCAAATTGAGTAGCAAACAAGGTTACCCTTGGTGTGGCGATTTTATCGCTTTGAGGCGTCTAAAAGATTGGCTGGCGTTATTGGGTTTAGTGGTGGTGGAGGAACGCTTTACCGCTTACACCCCCCCTTTCAATCGCGCTACGACACTGGCGCGTTGCCACTTTATGGAGGTGGCGGGTGACCATAGATGTGCAGGGAGTGGTGGCATATATTTTCTGCATGCTATCAAACGTGTGCCGGGTATGCGCTTGATACAACCCAAATGGAATAAAAAATTAGTGGGCAATCTGTTGCCAGTTGCCCCCAAGATGAACAATAACAAGTCACATAACGAGACCAGCGAGTAATGAGTAAAACTGTAGTCGATATATATACCGATGGCGCATGCAAAGGTAATCCGGGCGTGGGCGGTTGGGGCGCTTTGCTGCGTAGCAAGGGTGTGGAACGCGAGCTGTTCGGCGGCGAACGCGAGACTACCAATAACCGTATGGAACTGATGGGGGCGATCTCCGCACTGGAGGCGCTAAAACGTCATTGTCAGGTACGTCTGCACACCGATTCAAAATACGTCATGCAAGGCATCACGGAATGGATAGGTAACTGGAAGAAGCGCGGCTGGAAGACTGCCGACAAGAAACCGGTGAAGAACGAAGACCTGTGGCGCAGGTTGGACGCCATCGTGGCCGAACACGAGATCGAATGGATATGGGTAAAAGGGCATGCTGGGCATGAAGGCAACGAGCGCGCCGATGTGTTGGCGAACCGTGGCGTGGAGATGATATTGGAGCAAGCAGATGCGTAAGATCGTATTAGATACTGAGACCACGGGGCTGTATCCCGAACAAGGACACCGCATCATCGAGATCGCCGCTATTGAATTGGATGGGCGTCGTGTCACACAGAAACATTTCCATCACTATCTAGATCCTGAGCGCGAAGTAGACGAAGGCGCAGCGCGTGTGCATGGTTTCACTTGGGACATGCTGCGTGGTCGCGCCAAGTTCGCTGATGTCGCGGCCAGTTTTCTCGAGTTCGTGGATGGTGCCGAACTCATCATCCACAACGCGCCCTTCGATATGGGCTTCCTCAATCACGAGTTGAATCTGATGGGGCTGCCGCCTTTGCAGAACGAGGTGCTGGATACCTTGAAGTTTGCGCGCGAGATGCATCCGGGCAAGAAGAACAGTCTGGACGCGCTGTGTAGTCGCTACGAGATAGACAACACCCACCGTACTTTGCACGGTGCGCTGCTGGATACCGAGCTATTGGCGGAAGTTTATTTCGCCATGACGCGTGGGCAGAAGAGCTTGCTGGGCGATGACGACGCACCTGTGCAGCGCACACCGGCAGTATTAGCTTTGGATGGTGCGCGTCCAGTCGTGCGCGTATTACAAGCCAGTGCAGAGGAATTGGCTTTACATGAACAGCAACTGGCCGACATCGATAAAGCTAGCAAAGGCGGCTGTGTCTGGAAGGCTTTGGAGCAAGTATGAAAATCGCTGTATGCAGCACCCAAGCCCACGATAGACGTTTCCTGACTGAGGCCAATGTAGGCGCAGGACACGAACTGACCTTCTTCGATTCCCATCTGAACGAGGAGACTCGCCATATCGTGGCGGGTTTTCCGGCGGTATGTGTATTCGTCAATGACACCTTGAACGCAACAGTATTGGGCAGTCTGGCAGAGCAGGGCACGCGACTAATCGCCTTGCGCTGCGCTGGTTTCAACAATGTGGATGTGGCCGCGGCCAGTGAGCTGGGGTTGCGCGTGGTCAGGGTGCCGGCTTATTCGCCGCATTCGGTGGCCGAGCACAGTGTTGCGTTGATGATGGGATTGAATCGTCGCCTGCCGCGTGCCTATAACCGTGTGCGGGACGGTAACTTCTCGCTGGATGGGTTATTGGGCTTCGAATTACGCGGTAAGACCGTGGGCATTATAGGCACGGGCCGCATCGGTATCGCGCTGGCCGAAATATTACGCGGCTTCGGCTGTCGCCTTATCGCGTATGATCCGTTCCCCAATGCGGAGTGCAAGGCTTTGGGTGTGGACTATGTGAGCTTGGCCGAACTATATGCGGCCAGCGATATCATTAGTCTGCATGCGCCACTGAGCCAAGCTACGCTACATCTCATCGATGCCGCAGCCTTGGCGCAGATGAAGGATGGCGTGATGCTGATCAATACCAGCCGTGGTGCGGTGATCGACACGGCGGCAGTAATTGATGGCATGAAGTCAGGTAAGGTGGGCTACCTAGGGTTGGACGTCTACGAGCAAGAGGGCGATCTGTTCTTTCAAGATCTCTCCAATCAAGTCATACAAGACGATATGTTCGAGCGGCTGCTGACCTTCCCCAATGTGCTTATCACCGGCCACCAAGGATTTTTCACGCATGAAGCGCTGTCGAGTATCGCGCAGACCACCCTACAAAATATCAGCCTGTTCGAGCAGAGCGGGCAATGTCAAAACGAAGTTACTACGGAATTATTAAGATGAAAGCAGATGTAATTATTATCGGTTCGGGTGCAGCAGGCCTGATGTGCGCCATGCAAGCAGGTCTACGCGGACGCTCTGTGGTGTTGCTCGACCACTCCAAAAAATTGGCGGAGAAGATCCGCATCTCTGGCGGCGGGCGCTGTAACTTCACCAATATCAACACCAAACCGGAAAACTTTATTTCCGAGAATCCAAGTTTTTGCCGTTCCGCTTTGGCGCGTTACACGCCGCAGGATTTCATCGCACTACTGTACAAGCACAACATCGCTTTCCACGAAAAGACTTTAGGGCAATTATTCTGCGACGAAGAGTCCGAAGCCATCATCGCCATGTTGCGCAAAGAATGCGACGACGCAGGCGTGAAGCGCTTTATGAACTGCGAAGTCGAAAAGATCAAACACACGCCTTATGAGGGTGACCCGGGCGCGGGGAAGAAGGCCAAGTTCTATGTCGAGACCTCACGCGGCGAATTCGAAGCGGTGTCTTTGGTGATTGCCACGGGTGGTCTGTCTATCCCTAAGACTGGTGCGACGCCTTATGGTTACCATGTTGCTGAGCAGTTCGGCGTGCCTATCACCAAACTCAAGCCCGGTCTGGTGCCGCTGAGTTTTGCGCCGGATGATTGGAAGCCTTACTCAGAATTAACCGGTATCGCCTTCGACGCCATCGTCAGCACCGGCAAGCAGTCCTTCCGCGAAAACGTGCTGGTCACACATCGTGGCCTGAGCGGCCCAGCTATCTTGCAAGCTTCCTCTTACTGGCAACATGGCACGCCGCTGCATATCAACATGTTGCCGGATGTGGATATGGCTGAGCTACTCATAGAACAGAAGTCCAGCAAAAAGCAACTCGCCAACTTCCTTACCCAGTGGTTTGCTAAGAGCTTCGCCGATGTATGGTGCGAGCAGTTCACTGCGCGTACCAAGATTGCCAACTTGCCGCTCAATCAATACAACGACAAGCAGCGCAAACAGATCGCCGAAGAATTGCATGATTGGCAGATCACCCCCTCCGGCACCCTGGGTTATGCCAAGGCCGAGGTCACTTGTGGCGGGATAGACACGCGCGCGTTGTCTTCCAAGACCATGGAGTGTAACGAGGTGCCTGGGCTGTATTTCATCGGTGAAGTGGTCGACGTGACTGGCTGGCTGGGCGGTTACAACTTTCAATGGGCTTGGGCTTCAGGCTATGCGGCAGGGCAAGCGGTCTAAATAAACTGCTGGGTGTGATTATGAATGCTAGTGCAAGACCTCAGTTTTACGCAGCCACTTGTATAACTTCGCCTTAAGTGCTGGAAGCTCGGTGGGCTTGATCAGCAAGCCATCGATCTTGGCTGTTCTGCAACGTTCAGCCTCCTCAGTTAAGACATTAGCTGTCCAAGCGATGATGGGGGTAGGTGGTTTTCCTGTAGCTTGTTCGATTGCTCGTATTTCCATGCACAATTCATAGCCATTCATCACTGGCATATGACAATCCGTAATGACCATATCGAAGTGGCGTGCTTTAAATAGTGCAAGCGCCTGAGCACCATCATTAGCCGTTTCCACTTGTAGTCCCAGCATCAATATTTGCTTTTTCAACAGCATACGATTGATAGGATGGTCATCAACTATAAGGACGGTGACCACCTTACCCTCGGTATCGATGGGGGTGACATCGAGGTTATATTCTGAACTTACATCGACTTGATGATGCGGAATAGCAGATGTTTTCGGTGGTGACGCGACTGGCAGATCAATGGTTAAAGAGAAGGTCGATCCCAAGCCTATCTGACTTTCTATCTTCAGCGTGCCATTCATCAGCTCAGCCAGCCTTAGACTGATTGCCAAACCGAGTCCTGTGCCGCCATACATGCGCGCTGTTTCAGAGGTCGCTTGCTCATATTGATGGAATAGTCGTCTCTGCTGCTCTTGATCGATACCACAACCGGTGTCTTTGATGCTGAAGCGTACGGTTTCGACACCATCGTGGGAAGAAAGTAGGTCGACCACGATAGAGATGCCACCACGCTCGGTGAATTTGATTGCGTTACTGGTGAGGTTGTTCAGTATCTGCGATATGCGCATCATATCGAACACATGCGAAGCACTTAAATTGGAATCTATGCGATGTTCGAAATGTAATTTCTTGCTGTGAGCCAAATGCTGATAGTCACTTGTGGTCACATTGATCAACTCGGCGATAGAGGCGGAGATAGGGGATATGGTCAATTTTCCCGCTTCTATCTTGGACCAATCGAGGATGTCATTTACGATACGCAACAAGTTATTACCTGATAGCTGAGCGATATGGAGTGTATGAGTCTGTTCAGGATTCAGGTCGGACAATGCCAGCAATTCCATCATGCCCAACATACCACCCAACGGCGTGCGTATCTCATGGCTCATTGTGGCTAAGAAATTGTCTTTAGCATGGTTGGCCAACTGTAATTGGGCGGTGCGCTCTTCGACACGCTGGGCTAGTTTCGAGCGTTCTTCGTCGATTTGGATATTGGCAGACTTCAGTTCGGCAGCGATGCTGCGCAGTTGTTTCAGAGTCTTCTTCTGTATGGTGCTGTCCGATAAGGCGATTATATGGTTGGTGACTATCCCATCTTCATTTTTGATTACGGTGATGGTGAGCAGATCAAAAGCGATGTTTCCGTCCTTGCGGCGATAGGATATCTCCCCCTCCCAGCGCCCTGTATTTTGCACGCTAGTCCATAGTTCAGCGTAGAAATCGGGGTTTTGTAAGGTCGATGTAAGAATATCAGGGGGTTTGCCGTTCAATTCTGCACTGCTATAACCAGTGATGCGGGTATAGGCATTGTTAACCTGTAATACGAGGTTGTTTTCATCCGTGATGACGAAACCCTCGTTTGATTCAAAAGCGGTGGCAGCAATGCGCAAGGCGCGCTCTGCTTGCTTGAGTTGTGTCACATCTATCAGTGTGACGCGCAGCATCGGTAGCTCATTGAAAGAGTTCACACGCACGCCATTGAGTTGTACGTCCAATATCTTCACGACTTGGCCTGCTGTGGAGAAGACAGCCGATCTCTCCGACCCTGACTTGTCATTGCGTGCCGACTGGAAGAAATGATACCAACGATCTTGGTCATGCTCCGCGAGCAATAAAGCCAAGTTGCAACCAATGAGCCTGTGTCTGTCCTTCGCTAACATCACCGCTGCAGGCATATTGACTTGGGTGATCTCGCCATTCTGGTCTAGGGTGAGGTATCCAACTGGCGCATACTCGTACAAATCCATGTAGCGGTCGCGTGACAACTCCAAAGCTGCTTGTGTTTGCAGCAACTCTTCGTTCTGCATCTCTAGTTCAATCTGGTGTACCTGCAGCTCATGCAATAGTTTATGCAAATCAGCTTCGGCAGCCTTTGTGATGCACAACGAATCGGACCGTAGCAGTTTGGCTTCTGCTGCAGCACGTAATTGACGGGAAGAATCCGGAGTGTCCATGATTAGGGTCATTCCTTCGCTAACGTTCTAAGTCTACTCTCTAAATGTTTGGCAATGGTGATGTCATTAAAGGTAATTACGACCCCATGAATCATGTTTTCTAAGGTACGGTAGGGCATGATTTTGACTTGAAACCAGCGATCTTCGTGTGTGGAGACTTCTTTCTCCGAGTAGGCCAATGTGCGCAGTACCTCATTCAGGTCATTCAATAGCTCAGGATAGTTCAGCTCGCTTACGATGTCAGACAAGGGTCTGCCGATATCGCCGGGGATGAGCTTGAATAGCCGTGTCGCATGTTTGGTGAAACGGCGCAAATGAAGATCGTTATCGAGGAAGATGGTGGCGATATCCGTGCTATCTAGCAGGTTTTTCATATCGTTGCTGGCCGCGGACAACTCATCCACTTTGGATTGCAGCTCAGCATTCACTGTCTGCAACTCTTCGTTCAGGGACTGCATCTCTTCCTTGGAGGTGGTTAATTCCTCATTGCTGGATTGCAATTCCTCGTTGGTCGATTGCAATTCCTCGTTGGTCGATCTGAGCTCCTCTTGAGAGGTCTGCATCTCCTCTCGTACCGCTTTCAATTCCTGTTGGGCCCGTATCAATGAGGTCTTTTCAGGATTGTGTTTCATGTCGGGAGATTTTGTAGGGACATGGACGGTATCGACATCGACAAATACGATCAATGCCATACCGTTAAGCTCAAGGGGCTCTTGGATAGGGTGTACGGTCATCGTCACAGCCTGTTGGCTGCCATGTTCAGTAAGGAATAAGTTCCTGCAAATGACATCTTCATTGTCGCGCAGTGCCTTGGGTAAGGCGATGGCCAACTCATCTCTTAAGCCATCTTTTGCCATCGCATGGATGTTCCAATTTACCTTGCCTGAGGGCGGTTCCAGATATCTGCCGGTTTTGCCGTTGATGTATACGAGGTCGCCCGAGGCACTAACCAAAACCGCTGCGGGGGAGAATTGTCTTTGCACGAGCTGATCAGCAAGGTTTTGCAAATCGGGTGTCTGCGGCGTGGTCTCTTTGTGCATAGTATTTGTCTTAGTAAGCGGGTAGCGGGTGGGGAATTCCACATTTAGTCGTTGCTGGGGTCGTTCATTACGCCTGTATATGCGCGCCTTGCTATCTATAGGCGAGAATAGCTCGGTGTAGTTTCCTATGGTCTCCGCACTGCCCAACATAAGGGTCGCACCAGGACGGAGGCTATAGTGGAATAAAGGTATCAGCCGCTTTTGCAAATCTGCATCAAGATAGATCAAAAGATTGCGACAGCACAGCAAGTCCAATTTGGTGAAGGGGGGATCCATGATTATATTTTGGGTCGCAAACACCACCATCTCACGTATCGCCTTAGTGATCTGATAACCCTGCTCCTGCTTGTTAAAGTACCGTATCAGATGCGCATCGGAGACATCTGCCGTGATATTGGCAGGGTACACACCTTGTCGCGCCTTTTCGATGGCGTCAGGATCCAAATCGGTCGCGAATATCTGCAAGGTATATTTTTCCGGCCGCAGTTTCATCTGCATCAGCACTTCGGAAAACACCATCGCTAGGGTATACGCTTCCTCGCCGGTTGAGCACCCAGCCACCCAAGCCCGTAGGTTGACACCTTCCGTATGAGCTGTGAGCAACTTAGGCAAGACTTGTGCTTGTAAATATACCCAAGTAGGCGGATCGCGGAAGAATTGCGTGACCCCTATCAATAGTTCTTTGAAGAGCAGATCGATCTCCTGATCGTTCTTTTGCAGGAAATGCATATAATCAGAGATGCGAGCGATGTGATGGATTGCCAAGCGGCGTTCGATACGCCGAAACACAGTACTCTTTTTATAGTGTGAAAAATCCTGCTTGGTGCGTGCCCGTATCAAGATGCAAATCTTGTCGAAGCTACTTTGTTGTGACTCACTCAATCTATGCTGAGAGTCATCCTTCGTCCATAGATGACGGTCATGATTCAAACATTCTAAGATGCGTTGCGGCAGTAGTTCGGCTGGGGCGACGATGTCGACCATGCCAGTATCGATGGCATGACGCGGCATGCTGTCGAATTTGGAGGTCAGTGGGTCTTGCACGACGACCAGACCGCAGTTCTCCTTAATCGCAAGTATACCCAGTGTGCCATCCGAACCCATGCCGGAAAGGATGACCGCGACAGCTTGATGCCGCATGTCGAGCGCCAAGCTACGCAGGAAAAAATCGATAGGTAAACGCAAACCTCGCGGAGCGACAGGGGAGAGTAGATGTAACTTGTCTTGCAGGATGGAGATGTCCCGGTTCGGAGGTATGACGTATACGTGGTCAGGCTGGATTTTTTTGCTGTCGACTATTTGGGAGACGGGCATAGGAGTGACCCGTTGTAACAACTCCGACAATAAGGCTTTGTGATCGGGATCCAGATGCTGGATGACGATGTATGCCATGCCACTTTTGCTCGGTACATTATTCAAGAACGATTCTATCGCCTCCAATCCACCTGCAGAAGCTCCGATAGCGACTATAGGAAAGGATATATAGGTTTTAGGTTCGGGAATTAAAGTAGGATCGACTGTGTCGTGTGTAGACCCATCAAGTACATGCTCAGGCGGTGCTTTTTTGGTCAATATCTCTCCTTTATAGGGCAGGTTGCCATTAGGCATTAAGTCCGGATTATGGACTTTATGCGGCATTCTTAAAAGCCTGCTCTATTTGCAGAAGACATGCCCGCTTGATTGGAATGCAAACTAATCAGAATTTGCCATGAGCGACAGCGGTCATACAAGATGCAGACGGTATAATCACAAGCGTAGCAAAACTACTGCTCCGTCACCGACATACAGTCATCCTAGGGTACATATATGGCAGAAGAACGATTTGTAATCATAGAGACGAAACTCGCCTATCAGGAAGACATGATAGAGGAACTGAATAAGGTCATCTATCAGCAACAGCAGAAGCTCAATCAACTGGAATCCATCTGTACCTCGCTGGTCCAAAACCTCCAGTCACTAGCTGCGGCGGGCGGCGAGGGTAGGATGGTGAACGAGCGACCTCCGCACTACTAAACCTATTGATGTCTCGGCAAGGCTAATTCAGCCTTGCTGACCTCCGTCAATATCGCACTCGCGTTAAAATGTACGCCTGAACTTGCCCAGCTACCTCTTTCCTGACTATGGCTATCGAAACCGAACTCAAACTGCGACTTACGCCCGAGCATCTGGCTAAGCTTAAGCGGCATGCGCTATTCAAGGAGCATCAACTGGCGCGCGCTACGTCACAGCGTTTGTATAACGTGTATTTCGATACGCCCGAGCTCAATCTGCATCACTCACGTATGGCGTTGCGCTTACGCCGCAAAGGTCAGCAATGGCTGCAGACCTTGAAGGGCGGTGGGGCAATCAAGGCTGGTCTGCATCAGCGCAACGAATGGGAAGTGCCGGTACAAGGTGAAGCGCTAGATTTTTCAGCGGCAGTGACGGCAGAGTGGGATGAGTTATTGCCTGTCGCTTGGCGCGAAAAGTTGCAGCCCTTGTTTGTCACCGACTTTATGCGCAGCACTAGGGTGGTGGAATGGCAGGGCGCGCAGATCGAGGTGTGCATGGATCAGGGCCAGATCACTGGGAGCGGTCTCCTCCATGAGATATGCGAGTTGGAGTTGGAACTGAAAGCGGGTGAACCGCAACACTTGTTCAGTCTGGCTCTGGCGATACTGGAGATCGTGCCTGTAGAGATTGAGATGGTGAACAAGGCCGAGTATGGTTTCCGTCTGCTCAGCGGTGCGACCGAGCAGCCTGCTAAGGGAGTACTGCCCAAGCTCCAACCTGAGCAGGGGTTGGTCGTAGCACTACAGACGGCCTTAGGCGCTTGTCTGTTGCAATGGCAGCGTAACTGGCGCGGTGCATTGGTCGGCGTAGATGGCGAATTCCTGCATCAAGTACGTGTAGCCCTGCGCCGAATGCGCGTGTTGTTACACCTCATGCAACAGTTGCGCGACGATGAGACCTTGGGGTGTTTCACGGCCGAACTGGCCGATCTTTCCGTGCTATTGGGTCGGGTGCGTGATTGGGACGTTTTCATTTCGGAAACTTTGCAACCGGTTTACCCCAAGCCACTCCAGCGCGATGGTGCGGCGCTGTTGTGGGCAGGCTGCACGACTGCTCGCAACGCCAGTCATGCCGAACTGCAGGCTGTGGCAGGTGATGTACAAAGCTTGATGCTGCGTTTCGCACAATGGATGTACTCGGATTATTGGCAGCGTCTGGAGATGGAGGAACGTTATGTACGCGATTTGGCCGCGCATAGACTGAATAAACAGACCCACCATATGGCGCTGCAATTGGCACGCAGCGATAGCCGCGATGCCTTTCAGTTGCACGAGTTGCGCATCATGGCCAAGAAGCTCAGATACATCGCTGAGTTTTTTTCAGCCTGGTTCGATGACAAGCATACGGCCGGCTTCTTGCATACGTTGAGCGAGGTGCAGCAAGAGCTGGGATCGATCAACGATGCGAGCATCGCGTATCGATTATTAGATGAGTTGGCTTTGGATGTGGTCGCCGCGCACCGTGTACGAGATGCGGTGACGGTAAATATGCATGAGCATTTCGCAGCGTTGGCACTGGTTCTCAAGCGTTACGACAAGCAGAAGATATTTTGGCGAGTCTGAACGAAATAGATAAATGGCAGCGTGATGCGTTGTTACGTTCACCGCTGTTCACGCCTCTACATCCTGTAGTTACAAAACTGGGCGAGAATTTTCCTGCATTGCCCGAACTTAACCAATTACTAAGTTCAGCTCAAAGCATGATCACCGTAAAGAGCGGACATGCTCTGCGCTTTGTGCCGCAGGAAACAGGCAAGCTGGCTTTTGAGTCGCAGTACGAACCTAGGTGCTATCTTTCTGGCGAGGTGCAATCCCGCGCTGACAACTGGCATGACTTGCTCAACGCGCTGGTCTGGCTGACTTTTCCTAAGGCCAAGGCTGCCATCAACACTCGTCACTATCAGGCTTTACTGCTAGGTCACAAGGCAACCGTCGGTAGCCAGCGTGGCGCGGTGCGCGATACCAATACCCTGATGGATGAGTCGGGCGTCATCGTCGCCTGTGCCGATCCGAAACTGGCGCAAGCCTTGCGTGACTTTCAGTGGCGCGAGTTGTTCTGGAGCCGCCGCGCGGAAGTAAAGGAATATATGGGTTTTTATCTGTTCGGTCACGGCTTATACGAGAAGGCATTGCAACCTTATATAGGGCTGACAGGGCAGGGCATCATCCTCGACGTAGATGCCGAATTCTTTGCTTGGCCGCAAGCTCAGCAACTGGCGCATATGGATGAGCGGTTGGCAGCGTATTGGTCAGATCAGCGCAACTGTCTTAACACCCGTGAGTTATCTCCTGTGCCCTTATTGGGCGTGCCGGGCTGGTGTGCAGAGAACGAGGTCGCCAGTTTCTACGACGACACGCGTTACTTCCGTCCTGGCCGTCGGTCTGCCGCATGAACGACTTGCCCTATCTGCGTGGCTATTCCGAGACCTTGCGTGCGCAAGCGCGGCAGTTGTTGGACGAGGGGAAGTTGGCGGATTGGTTGCAAGGGCGTTATCCAAATCAACATAGTGTACGCAACGACAAGGCACTCTATGACTATGTGATGGAACTAAAAAACACCGCTATGCGTGCCGCACCTGCGATACATAAAGTTTGCTATGACAGCCGTTTGCAGGTCTTGCATCGTGCGCTAGGCGTGCATCAGGCCAGCTCACGAGTGCAAGGTGCGAAGTTACGCGCGCACAAGGAGATACGCGTCGCCGCCTTGTTCAAAGACACGCCACCCGAGTTTCTTAAGATGATCGTGGTACACGAGTTGGCACATTTGAAAGAGATGCAGCACAACAAGGCTTTCTATCAGCTTTGTCTGCATATGGAACCGGACTACCACCGCTATGAGTTGGATCTGCGCTTGTATCTGACTATGCGTGCCACACAGGGTGATGAGGCTGCGGCTGAAGTTGACAGTACCAGTGGCTTAGTGGGCTAGCAGTAGCCGAGCGCAACGCACACCGCTGATGACCGCGCCTTCCAACGTGGCGGGATAGTCGCCCGCCGTATAGTCTCCGGCCAGCAATACTCTAGCTTCGGCTGTCTGTTGCGTGGGTCGTAGTAGGTTTGGAGAACAGCAGAAAGTGGCGCGTTTCTCGGCGATGACTTTGTACCACAGCGGTGTGTCGCTTATGCCGAACTCTCGTTGCAATTCCGCGATGACCTTCTGTGCCAACGCCTCCTGAGACAGATCTTGGTGCAAACCTTCGGCGCTGATAACAGCGGCGAGTAAGCCGTGTTGTGCGGCGATCTGTCCTTTATCGAATAGCCACTGGCTAACACACTGATGCAAGCCCAACATGGGGCAAGGCAGACGTACTTGTTCAGGATATTGCAGATACACGGTATAGATGGGTTGTTGCTCTAGTGCCTCTATATGAGCCACGGTATTGCGCAAGGCTGCGATAGGGTCTAGCAGTCTTGCGGCTACAGTAGGCGATGTGGCACAGATGATATGACTGTAATGCTGTGTGCCAGCAGCGCTGCTCAGTGTCACGCCGTCTGCTTGTGTCGTGATTGTCTCGATTCCTTCTGCCAGCAGCACCTTGCCACCATGCTTTACCACGTAGTCTGCCGCGCGTTGCGGAAACAACGCAGTGAAATCGAGGTGCGGCAATAGCATGTCGCTATCGGCACGACGGCGATCCAGTGAATCTCGCAGCACGTTCAGCAGTACTTGCGCAGAAGCCTTGTGGATCGGTGTATTAAGGGCCGCGATGCACAGCGGTTCCCAGAGTTTGAGACTCAGATTCGCATCTTGATCATGTAAGGCAAGCAAGGCGCTGACCGTCATGTCCTGCTGCAAACGGAAGTCGTTGAGGCGCATCGTCAGCATGAATCGCGCTGCTTTGAGACGCTCGCTCCAGTCTAAGCCTTGTGCCCTCATCAGTGCGACGAGCAAATGCAGCGGGGCGGGCAAGCGGGGCGCTTTGAGCGAGAATTGTTTGTGCAGATCGAGTTGCAAAGGCAGGCGCAAAAAGTCCTGTGCGATATCGCCGCCCACTAGTTCTATCAGACGCAAGGTCTCGCGGTAGCAGCCCAGCAACAGATGTTGTCCGTTGTCCAACTGGGTGTCGTTGTACTCGACACCGCGCGCACGGCCACCGAGTTGTTTGGCACTTTCATAGACCGTGACCGGGATGCCACGTGCAGCCAACTCGGCCGCAGCTGCCATACCGGCGTAACCGCCACCGATGACGGCAATGTTCAAACCGTGATTTTCACGATTGCCTCCTCTACCACTGGGAGAGGGTTGCGGTGAGGGGGAGTTGTTTAGTTTTGTAACCAAGTCTTGAAGGCCAGCCAGAGTTTGCGTATCGGCGTGAGTGACACGCGCTCTTTGAGTACATGACAGCCGCTGGCGACCACCTCAACGAGCGTGGCGCGATAGATGGCTGCCATGATGAGGCCAGTGCGCTGAGTCTTGCGGTCTTCGGCTGGCAATAAAGCCAGTGCCTGATCGTAAAAACGTTGCGCACGTTCTATCTGGAAGGCCATTAGTTTCTGGAAATTCTCAGACTCGCGTGCGTTGAGTATGTCGGCAGCGGTCACGCCGAACTGTTGCATCTCATCCATGGGTAGATAGATGCGATTGCGGCGCGCATCCTCACCCACGTCACGAATGATGTTGGTGAGTTGGAAGGCGATGCCTAGGTCATGTGCATACTTCAACGTCTGGCGGTTGGTATAGCCAAAGATCTCCACGCTCAATAGACCCACCACCGAGGCAACTCGGTAGCAATACAGTTGCAGCGATTTGAAGTCCTGATAGCGTGGTTGGTCTAGATCCATCTCCATCCCATCTATGATTTCCTGCAGATGTTCCTGTGCCATATTGAACTGCTTCACTACTGGCACCAGCGCGATGGCTACCGGATGCTGTGGATGTCCGCCATAGATCTCGGCGACCTGGCTGCGCCACCAGTTCAAGGTGGTACGTGCAACTTCCTCGTCCGTGCATTCATCCACCACATCGTCCACCTCACGGCAGAAGGCATACAGCGCCACGATGGCGCGGCGCTTCTCCAATGGCAGAAACATAAAGCTGTAGTAGAAACTAGAACCGCTGGCAGCGGCTTTGTCTTGGCAGTATTGATCTGGATTCATAGCGTATTTTTATCCACGAAAGACACGAAAAGCACGAAATAAAATCAGTTTAGAAAGTGTGCTGATATTGATGCGTTTGTTTGTTCGTGCTTTTCGTGTCTTTCGTGGACGAAGGTTTTGTTAGTAAGTGTGCGGTGCGGATCTGGCCAGCATAATAACCCAGTCGCTAGCCCCCAATACTGGGCGCTTGCGGAACACGTCGTAATCGACGGCTTCAATTTTTTTGAGAATGCGCAGACCGCCCTGGATGATCATGCGCATCTCCAGGCCGATGCGGCCAGTGAGGATGCTGCCTAACGGCGCGCCTTGCAGCATCAGTGCGCGGGCACGATCTACTTGGAACTTCATCAACGCGCGCCAGGCATCATCACAGCGACCTTCGCTAATATGTGCTTCGCTGACACCGAACTGTGCCATTTCGTCCAGCGGCAGATAGAAACGCCCGATGAGGTTATCTTTGGCCACGTCCTGCCAAAAGTTGATGAGCTGCAAAGCGGTACAGATGGCATCGGAGTAAGCGATATTCACCGGAGTGACTTCTTCATACAGATGCAACATCAGAGTGCCAACGGGATTGGCCGAGCGCCGGCAATAGTCCAACAGCGCTTCATAGTTCTCGTAACGCTTTTGCACCACATCTTGTGAGAAGGCATCGAGCAGATCGTGGAAAGGTTGCAAAGGCAGTTCGTATTGTTCGATCTGTGTCGTCAGATGTTGAAACAACGGGGTGAGCGGCGTCTGATGTGCGGCGATGCGGGCCAGCTCAGCACGAAAATCATTAAGTCCCTTAAGGCGTAGCTCGTCACTGGCATCCCCTTCATCGGCGATATCGTCAGCTTCGCGCGCGAAGTGATAGATGGCGGCCACCGGCTTGCGCAAGCGACGTGGCATCAGGATGGACGCGACTGGGAAGTTCTCGTAATGCTCTACGGACATTGCAGCTCAGGCCTAACGGTCACAGACCGGACAGGTCGTTGCGGTGCAGCATGAAAACAAATTGATCACCGGCCGTGACATCCAGCCAAGTGAAGGGAAGTTTTGGATATACGGATTCCAATATATCGCGGTTGTGGCCAATCTCGACGATGAGGATGCCATTGTCGGTAAGGTGTTTTGCCGCGTGTTTTAGTATGGTACGGGTTGCATCCAGTCCATCCTCGCCACTACCTAGTGCCAACTCGGGTTCATGCAGATACTCGGGCGGTAAATCAGCTACCGATGGTGCATCTACATAAGGTGGATTGCTGATGATGAGATCGTATTTCTTGTTACCCAGCTTGGCGTAAAGGTCAGACTCTATGAGTTGCACCCGATCATTGAGTTCGTAGTCGTCCACGTTGTGTTGCGCCACATCCAAGGCATCTAGAGACAGATCGACGGCATCCACTCCTGCGTTCGGGAACATATGGGCCGCGAGGATGGCGAGACAGCCACTGCCGGTGCACATATCCAACACACTATGTACAGCCTCAGGATCGGCGACCCAAGGACTCAGACTGTCGCGCAACAGTTCCGCGATAAAGGAACGCGGCACGATGACACGTTCATCCACATAGAAACTGAATTCGCCTAGGAAAGCTTCTTTGGTCAGATAAGCTGCTGGGATACGTTCTTCCACACGGCGTTGCAAAATGTGGATGAGTGCGCTACGTTCGCTTTCGGTGAGGCGCGCATCCAAGAATGGCTCTAGCCTGTCCAACGGCAGATGCAAGGTATGCAACACCAGATAGACAGCTTCGTCATAGGCTTCGCTGCTGCCATGACCAAAGAATAAGTTAGCCTGATGGAAGCGGCTAACCGCGAAACGCACATAGTCGCGTATCGTAAACAGGTCTTGTGTGGCTAGAGGAAAGTGTCGATTCATGTGTGCCTTTAGTTCTTCTTTTTGGATTTCTTTTGCTTTACCTCGTCCGCCGGCGCTTCAGCACCTTCGGCGGGCTTGTCAAAACCGTCGCGGTATTTGTGCTTATGGATGTCGTAACGCAACAACAGGATGAATGCGACCAAGATAAAGGAAATCACTAGGATAAAAGTCATCGTTTAACCTACCAGCAGATTGTTCAAAGTGTATTGATAAGTCAGTTTTAGCGGCTCGATGTCGGCCACGCCCACGCACTCGTTGAGCTTGTGTATGGTGGCATTGAGCGGGCCGAACTCGATGACCTGAGGGCAGATGTCGGCGATGAAACGTCCGTCCGAGGTGCCGCCACTGGTGGAGAGTTCGGGGGTGATGCCATAGGCCTGTTCGATCGCAGCACTGATCGCCACCACCAGGCTACCTTTTGCGGTCAGATAGGGTTTGCCGGACAGTTCCCATGCCAAGTCGTATTCGACCTTGTGCTTGTCCAAGATGGCATGCACTTTGTCTTGTAACTGCTGTGCAGTGCTGGCGGTGGAGAAGCGGAAGTTGAACAAGATGTCGGCAGTACCCGGTACCACGTTGGTCGCCCCGGTGCCGCTGTTCATATTTGAGATCTGCCAGGAAGTGGGCGGGAAGTACTCGTTGCCGTTATCCCAAGTGGTCGTGGCCAGCTCCGCGATGGCCGGTGCGACCATATGGATAGGGTTGTTCACCAGATGTGGATAGGCGATATGGCCTTGTATGCCTTTGACGGTCAGGGTGCCGTTGAGCGAGCCGCGTCGACCGTTCTTGATCATGTCGCCGACCTTCTTGTTGGAAGTTGGCTCGCCTACGATACAGAAATCGATGCTCTCACCGCGCGCTTGCAGCGCTTCTACCACGCGTACCGTACCGTCCACCGCCACACCTTCTTCGTCGGAAGTGATGAGCAGGGCGATAGAGCCATTGTGCTTGGGATGCTCGGCGATGAAGGCTTCGATAGCGGTGATAAAAGCAGCAATCGAAGTCTTCATGTCTGCCGCGCCGCGTCCGTACAACATGCCATCACGTATGGTGGGCTCGAAGGGAGGAGAGAACCACGATTCGGGTGGACCACTGGGTACCACATCGGTGTGTCCGGCGAACACAACCACTGGACTGGTGGTGCCGCGGCGCGCCCAAAGATTATCGACATTGCCGTAACGCATGCGCTCTATGCTGAAGCCCATCTGACTCAGGTGATCGATGAGGATGTCCTGACAACCCGCGTCTTCGGGGGTGAGTGAGCGACGGGCAATAAGTTGTTTGGAGAGTTCTAGTGTGTCTAACATAGGGATACTAAAGTTTGAATAGTTGACTATAGGCGGCGGCATCGAAGCCGATGTGTAGCAGCTTGCCTTCGTGCTCCAAGAGCGGACGTTTGATGACGCTGGTCTTTTCCAACATCAGTGCGAGCGCTTGGTCAGCGTCGCATACCTGTTGCTTACGTTTTTCATCCAGACCGCGCCAAGTCAATCCGCTACGATTGACCAGGCGCTCCCATTCCAATTGAGCCAACCAGTTCTGCGCGATCTCAGCGCTCAAGCCATGCTTCTTGAAATCATGGAAATCGACTTTGATGTCATGCTGGGTGAACCAGTCGCGGGCTTTCTTGACGGTGTTGCAGTTGGGGATGCCGTACAACTTCATTTAGGCCCGCCCATATTGAGTTTGATGTCGCTGAAGTCGGTGCCCGAACCGACATCATCCGCATGGCCGGGGTGATAGGCCGCTTGCTGACTGGTCTTTACGCCACTTGAGAACTCGATAAGGCTGGACAGGTTGCTGGAAGAATCCGCGTGGCGCATGGCTTCGTCTTTTGTGATCTTGCCTGCCTTGATGAGTTTGTAGAGCGCCTGTTCGAAGGTCTGCGAGCCGGCCGAGACACTCTTCTCGATTGCATCGCGTATCTTATCGATCTCGTCATTCTTGATTAGATCGGCAATGAGCGAGGTCTTGAGCAGTATCTCTACGGCAGGAATCAACTTGCCATCCACACCACGCACCAGACGTTGCGAGACTACTGCGCGCAAGCACATGGAAAGATCGGACAGCACGCTCATACGCGACTCATAGGGGAAGAAGTTCACGATACGGTTAAGCGCGTGATAGCTGTTGTTGGCATGTAGGGTGGTCAGACACAGGTGGCCAGTCTGGGCGAAGATCAGCGCGTGTTTTAGTGTCTCACGGTCGCGTACCTCACCTATCATTAATACATCAGGCGCTTCACGCATACCGCTGGATAAAGCATGGTCGTAGGACAAGGTATCCGTGCCGATCTCGCGCTGGTTAACGATGGATTTCTCGTGCGTGAAAATATATTCGACGGGGTCTTCTATGGTCAGAATATGGCCGCTGGTGGTGCTGTTGCGGTGCTCTATCATGGCTGCCAACGTAGTCGATTTACCCGAACCCGTCGCACCCACCACCAGTACCAGACCACGCTTCTCCATGATCAGTTCTTTGAGGATGGTCGGCAGGTTGAGGTTCTCCACGTCACTGATCTTGGCTTTGACGAAACGAATCACGATAGCCACATCGCCGCGCTGACGGAACACGTTGACACGGAAGTTGCCTATGGTCGGATCACGAAAAGAGAAGTTCATCTCCATTTGCAACTCGAACTCGTCTATCTGACTTGGCGTCATCAACTCGTAGGCAATCTGCTTAGTCATATCACCGTCGAGTATCTGGGCATTGACCGGCATGGCCTTGCCTTCGATTTTGATGTTGACCGGCGCACCGACCGAAAAGAACAGATCGGATGCTTGCTTGTCGGCAGCGAGTTGCAGCAATGGTGTGACGATCATGATGCTCTCCCGTGTAGGGGTGCCTAGCGACGCACCCTAATATGTTAGGCGTGGATTACACGCCCTTGCCATTAGATACCGCGCAACAGTTCATTGATACCGACTTTACTCAAAGTCTTAGCATCGACCTTCTTCACGATGACCGCGCAATACAGGCTGTACTTGCCGTCGGCTGAGGGCAAACTGCCGCTCACCACCACTGAACCTGCCGGTACGCGACCATACATGACCTCGCCGGTTTCACGGTCGTAGATCTTGGTGCTCTGGCCGATAAACACGCCCATAGAAATAACGACGTTGTCTTCTAAGATAACGCCTTCGACAATCTCAGAGCGCGCACCGACGAAGCAGTTGTCGCCGATGATAGTAGGGTTAGCTTGTACGGGTTCAAGCACGCCGCCGATTCCCACACCACCGCTCAGATGCACGTTCTTACCGATCTGTGCGCATGAACCTACGGTCGCCCAAGTGTCCACCATAGTGCCTTCATCCACATAGGCGCCGATGTTCACATAGGAAGGCATCAACACCACGTTCTTGGCGATGAAAGCGCCTTTACGTGCAGCAGCGGGAGGGACCACGCGGAAACCGCCTTCACGGAAGTCACGGCTGTTGTAGTCAGCGAACTTGGATGGCACTTTGTCGTAGTAGTTGGTGAAACCACCTTTGATGAAGTTGTTGTCTTCCAGACGGAAGGACAACAGCACGGCTTTCTTCAGCCATTGATGGGTGACCCACTCACCATTGATCTTTTCCGCCACGCGCAAGGAACCATTGTCCAGCTTGGTGATGACAGCATCGACCGCTTCTTTAAGTTGCGCGTCCGCATTGCGTGGTGTGATTTCGGCGCGGCGTTCAAAGGCGGTTTCGATGATTTTTTGCAATTGATCCATGATGGGGTCCTGTTAAGTTTTTATTGATTAAGATTGGTGACGAATCGGGCGATGCGTAGTGCAGCTTCCACGGTCTCTGCAGTATTGGCGACCAGCGCCAGTCGTACGAAATCCTTACCGGGGTTGATGCCTTGCGCTTCACGTGCCAGATAGCTGCCCGGCAAAACGGTGACATTATAGTCACGATAGAGTTGTTGCGCGAAATCGGTATCTGCGATGGGGGTACGTATCCATAGATAGAAACCCGCGTCCGGCATCACTACGGGCAGCACCGGCTTAAGGATAGCAACGACTTGATCAAACTTTTCCGCATACAGACGGCGGTTCTCGATGACGTGAGACTCGTCGTTCCATGCCGCGATGGTTGCAGCTTGGATGGCGGGATTCATGGCCGAGCCATGATAGGTACGATACAAGGCGAACTTGGCAATGACCTTGGCATCCCCCGCGACGAAACCAGAGCGCATACCGGGCACATTCGAGCGTTTCGACAGGCTGGAGAACATCACCAGATTCTTATAATCGCTGCGACCCAGCTGCTGTGCGGCTTGCAGGGCCCCCAGCGGCCTGTCGTCGCCAAAATAGATCTCTGAATAGCACTCGTCCGAAGCGATGACGAAACCATAGCGGTCCGACATCTCGAACAAGTCGCGCCATTCCGCTAAGGACATCACGCTGCCGCTGGGATTACCCGGCGAGCAGACATAGATAAGTTGAGTGCGTTGCCAAACTGCTTCTGGCAATTGCGCAAAGTTCAGCGCGAAATGATCTTCTGGCAGCGTATTGAGGAAGTAGGGCGTAGCACCTGACAAGAAGGCCGCGCCTTCGTAGATCTGGTAGAAGGGATTGGGGCAGACCACGGCAGGGTCAGTCTTGCTGCGGTCTATCACCGCTTGGGCAAAGGCGAAAAGAGCTTCACGACTGCCGTTCACCGGCAACACCTGGGTCTGTGCATCCAAGGTGGGAATGCCGTAACGACGGCTTATCCATAGCGCGATGTTGCTACGCAAGGCTTCCGAGCCTGCGGTTGTGGGATAATTCGCCAGCCCATCCAGACCCGCGACTAAAGCATCTTTGATGAATGTAGGTGTGGCGTGTTTGGGTTCGCCTATCGACAGACTGATGGGTCGGTAAGCGGGATTTGCAGTCACTACACGGAATAGCGCAGCCAGTTTTTGGAAGGGGTAGGGCTGGAGTTTTTCTAAATCGGGATTCATTTCACAGTTGCAGTCGCGCAAAAATCAGCGCGCATTATAAGGGTCGTGCTAGTGCCAACCAAACGAAATCTATACCCCGTAGCAGGTGTGCTGAGTGGCGCACTGGTATGGGGGATCATCTGGTACCCATACCGCATGTTGCAAGATGCAGGGGTGTCAGGTGCATTGGCGACCTTCATCACTTTCTTTATCGCCATGCTGTGCGGATCAACATGGTTGCCCAGACTTTGGCGTGAATTGCCCAATCTGGGTTGGTGGGCTGCTTTGTTGCTATTGAGTGCGGGTGGTGCAAATTTTGGTTATGTGTTGGCGATGCTGCATGGCGATGTGATGCGGGTGTTGCTGCTGTTCTATCTGGCACCATTGTGGACGGTATTGTTGTCCTATTGGCTGCTCGGTGAAAGGCTCAACCGGTATGGTTATCTGGTCATCGCCCTGTCGGTGTTGGGCGCGATGGTGATGTTATGGGACCCGCATAAAGGATGGCCTATACCGCAGGATATGTCTGAATGGTTGGGTATGGCAGCTGGGATCTGCTTCGCCCTTTCTAATGTAGTATCGCGCCGCGCCGCGCATATGAGCATGGAAGCAAAATCCTACAGTGTGTGGTTGGGAACGGTCGCATTGACGTTACCCCTGCTATGGCTGCAAGGGGGAGAGCTGGAGAAGACATTATCCATCGCTTGGAGTGATTGGCTCATCTTGGCGATACTCGGAGTAGTGATGTGTGCCGTCAGTTATGCAGTACAGTACGGCGTCACACATATGCCTTCCAACCGTGCAATGTTGTTATTCCTCTCCGAACTGGTGGTCGCTGCTGTCACTTCCTATTTTCTGGCGGGTGAGGAAATGGCCTTGCGTGATTGGATGGGGGCCGCGCTGATCGTGTCAGCCAGCCTGTTCTCAGGTCGGATACATGCCGACGAACAACGAGTATGACTTTCAATATTTATGGATGATGCAATGAAAGATATAGACAACAACCCTCTCTCTTGGATAGTAGGTTTAACCCTGAATACCGTGCTGGTCTTTTACGTCAATATCATGGTTGAGGGCGGACCAAACTCGCTCAAGGGCGGAGCAGATTGGCCGACCATACTGAATGAAGTCCCCCAATCTATATTGATTGTGCTGGTGGCGGTACTGCTGCCTTATCTGATGTTGCATTACAAACGCAAAGCTAAGCGTACCTCTATCACTTTGGCCAGTCGTGTGATGATGGCGTCAACCGCAGTCGCGGCTGTACTGATTTTCGCTTCAAGTACCATGCTGGTTAAAGAATTGACACTGGATATAGGCTGGGTATTTCTGTGGGTTATTGCAGTTTACTTTGTGCTGATTCCGGAGAATATGCGTGATTAAGGCAAAGCCATAACAACAGTAGTAGGCGCGCAAGCCATACCCATACTAGTATTCAGGCCATGACCACATCGTTCGATGTAATTGTATTTATTGAAGTCGATGGGGTAGACTTGTGACACATATGATTGCAACGAATATAAAAAGTATAGATAGTTGCCATGTCCAGGCTCATGAAGAACCTACCTACGCAAACTGAGATCTCTCAGCTTTTCGACAACACCGATCCGGAAGTCGTCTGGTTGAAGGCGTGCGCTGTCATCTTCCGCATCAATCCCGATTACGACTTCACCACCGTCCACAAGGTGTATCTAGACGTCATACGATTGTTCTATGGTGAGTTTCCCGGTTACGGCCCGATCAAAACGCTGTACCACGACCTGTCCCACACACTGGAAGTCTTTATGTGCGGCGTGCGCTTGATGCACGGCGTACATGCATCTGGAGAACATCTTCGTGACGACGAACTGACACTGATGATGTTAGCCATCCTGATGCACGATCTGGGTTATGCGCAACGCGTAGGAGAGGAAACGGGTACGGGAGCGCAGTTCACCCGCACTCATGTGCAGCGCAGCATTGAATTCATGAAAGAGCATTTCACCCAGCGTATGCTGCCTGCGGATATCTTAGTAGATGTGACGGGAATGATATTGGGCACTGAACACTTCCGTCCTTTCGATCAGATTGATTTTTCCAGCGATCGCAACCGCATGTTGGCCAGTATTGTGGCAACCGCAGATATTACAGGTCAGATGGCAGACAGAAAGTATCTGGAAAAGCTGCTGTTCTTATATCAAGAGTTCAAAGAGGCGGGATTTGGCACCTATCAGAATACCTTTGATTTAATCTCCAAAACCCATAACTTCTATAACCTGACACGCAATAAATTGGATGGTGTGTTGGGCGGCATATACAATAAATTGTCTTATCACTTCATGGATACTTTGGGTGTGGAGAACAACTTTTATGTAGAGTCAATCACCAAAAATATGGCCTATCTTGAGAAGGTCATAGCACAGGGGGAAGGCGAAATGTATGCCATGCTCAAGCGCAACAACATCGCCGAGAGCGCCAAAAAATTAGAATCACACGTCTAGACCGAATTCATTCGTACCCCACACAATTTTTTCCGCCATCACATGATCTCAGCAATATTGCATGTCACTTTTTTGACTTCTGATTTGGCACGCTCTCGAGCATTTTATGAAGGCCTCCTCGGTTTGCAGGTGGACAGTAAACGTCCAAAGATGAGTTTTGACGGCGTTTGGTACGACGTTACCCCCAACCAGCAGATCCATCTGATGCAGTTACCGAATCCCGAGGTTGGATTGACTCGTCCCGCTCACGGCGGACGCGATCGGCATGCAGCATTTGCTGTATCGGACTTAGAGGAATTGATAAAACGATTAGACGCAGCGAGGGTGAGTTACACCCTGAGCCAGTCTGGTCGAAAAGCATTGTTCTGCCGCGACCCAGATGACAATGCGCTTGAGTTTATCAGTTGTCCTTCGGAGAAGTAACAGAATTTAGTAAAATCACAGCATGGCACTCCACACTAAAACGCTCAAGCTACGCATCAAAGACAAGCACTCAAAAGTATTGTCGCAGTGGGCGTTCGAGGTTAATCAGGTGTGGAATTCAGCGAACGAACTTAGTGCTAATTATTCGTGGGTACCGATACCGGGTGTTGGGTACATGAATTGTGGAACATCAGAGTTCGACTTGAACAAGGAACTGCGTTCTATCCGTGCAGAGCGCGGCTTGAGCATCGGTGCAGCCACAGTACAGTCTGTGATTGCCCAACATGCCAAATCCAGACGGCAGTTCAAGAAGAACAAACTGCAATGGCGTAGCTCTAGCGGTTCAAAGCGCGCACTAGGCTGGGTTCCGTTCAAGCAGGCCGGTATTAAATTGGTCGGCGGACAGATTCGGTTTTGTGGACAGCATTTCGGTGTTTGGGATAGCTATGGACTGTCTAACTACGAACTCGGCACTGGTTCGTTCTCGCAGGATGCACGGGGACGCTGGTATTTCAACACTACCGTTCAGGTTGAAGCGAAGCCCAGTACCGGCACCAAGTCAGTCGGTATCGACCTAGGACTCAAGGCTACAGCAACTTGCTCTGACGGAGAGAAGTTGGAACGCAGATACATCACCAATGAGTTTGCTGCGCAGCTGGGCATTGCTCAGCGCGCAAACAAAGCGCATCGTGTTAAAGCGATCCACGCCAAGATTAAGAATTTTCGGCAGGATGCCATTCACAAATTCACGACCAGTATGGTCGAGAACTACGGAGCGGTCTTTGTCGGTGACGTGAGTAGTAAGAATCTGGTGAAAACCAGCATGGCCAAGTCGGTACTGGATACTGGCTGGGGTATGCTGAAAGAACAACTCTCCTATAAAGCGATAGCGCGTGGAGTTGTATTCGAGGAAGTCCCTGAAAATTACACAACCCAAACTTGTTCGTGTTGCGGTGAAATATCCGTTAACAGTCCGAAAGGTAGAGCGGGTCTTGGAATAAGAGAGTGGTCCTGTGCCTTGTGTGGCATGCTGCACGATAGAGATATCAATGCAGCAAAGAACATTCTTGCGCGCGGGCATGCGCGTCTAGCAGTAGGAATCCCCTGTCTTTAGGCAGGGGAGGATGTCAATTCGGTCTAGTCTGTATTTGATTCAGGGGGCGGGGTTGGGATAACGTCTATGCACGGCTTCTATCTGTTCCAACACTTTCGCTGGCAATACAACCGCCGCACTGTCTAGATTTTCTTGTAATTGAGTTAATGTAGTCGCGCCCAGAATCACGCTATTAGTGAACCAACGGGTACGGGCGAATGCCAGTGCCATTGTGACAGGGCTTAAGTCGGCCTCACGGGCGATACGCACGTACTCCAGCGTGGCGGCGGGTACATTGGTCTTGGCATAACGCTGGCCAAAATTCGGAAAAAGAGTGATGCGTCCGTGAGCATTAGAATCGGCTACGTATTTTCCGCTCAAGTGTCCAAATGCAAGCGGACTATAGGCAAGGAGACCAACATTGCGATGTCGGCATACCTCGGACAATCCGCTCTCGAAAGTTCGATTCATCAGGTGATAGGCATTTTGTATGGTTGCTACATAGGGTAGGCCATGCTGCTCTGCTAGGCGGGTGAATTCACTCACGCCCCAAGGCGTTTCGTTACTCAGGCCGATGTGACGCACTTTGCCCGCCTTAACTAATTCGGCCAGCACTTCTAGTTGTTGCTGTATAGGTTCAGTTGGATGCTCCTGAGCGATGTCGTAGCTGGTTCCACCGAACATAGGCACATAACGATCTGGCCAATGGATCTGATACAAATCTAAGTAGTCTGTCTGCAAGCGGCGCAGACTGCTATCTATCGCTTCATGCAGATGGTCACGGTTGATACGAGGGCCGTTGCGTATCCATGTAAATCCGCGCGATGGGCCTGCTATCTTGCTGGCGACGATGAGCTTGTCGCGCTGCTGGCGTTTTAACCAAGTGCCGATATAGCGCTCGGTGCTGCCCTGCGTTTCGGCGCGTGGTGCCACGGGGTACATTTCTGCTGTGTCGATAAAATTCACACCGTGTGCAACAGCCATGTCCAATTGAGCATGCGCATCGGCTTCGCTGTTCTGTTCACCAAAGGTCATCGTGCCTAGGCACAAGCTTGAAACCTCTAAATCAGTGCTACCTAGTTTCTTGTATTCCATGATGTCCTCGTATGGGAAGTGATGCACTGCGACATTTTAAAGTAGATGAGGTTCGCCCCGTGTTAGGATTTTGCTAATGACACCCCCAGTCCTTTTCATTTCGCATGGTGCGCCAACCTTACCGATAGAACCCGGTGAGACGGGTGCGGCTTGGCAAGTCTTGGGGCAGCAACTGGAACGGCCTAAGTCCATATTGGTGATCTCAGCACATTGGACGACGAATGTGCCTACCGTCAGTACGGTAGAGCGACCACAGACCATACATGATTTCAGCGGATTTCCCGAAGCACTCTATCGTTTGCACTATCCCGCACTCGGCGCGCCGCAGTTGGCAATGGAGGTAATGAAGTCGTTGCAGGATGCCGGCATAGCCTCGCAGCATGACAGTACACGCGGATTGGATCATGGTGCTTGGGTGCCGCTGATGTTCCTATTCCCAGAAGCGGATGTACCTGTCACTCAACTTTCGTTGCAAGCTGAGGCTGATCCGACTTGGCACTTCAATCTGGGCAAGGCGATGCGTAATTTGCGGGAGCAGGACGTTTTAATCGTTGCCAGCGGTTCGATAACGCACAATCTGCGTGCACTATTCGCTCATCCTCAGGGCCAAGCAGTACCAGAGTGGGTCAGTACTTTTTGTGATTGGATGTCGGCTCGCATCGCGGCGGGCGATATTGCTGCATTGTTGAACTACCGCGAACTCGCTCCTTATGCGGCACAGAACCATCCTACTGACGAGCATTTGCTGCCCTTGTTTGTTGCACTCGGTGCAGCTACCGATATCAGACAGTCTACTCATCTGAATCAAGTTTTGACCTACGGTATCTTGGCTATGGATGCGTGGCGCTTCGACTAGTTCATGCACCAACTTGACCAACCATGCGCACCATGAAGATGCCCTAGATTTTTGGTGGTTTGGACGCGTTTGCCAGCGACATAAGGGAGGTTTGCGAGTAGAATGCTTGCGGAAATTCATCTTTAAGTTCGCAAAAGGCATAAACCATACATGAGCACCCCTAAGAAACCTGCTTACATCCCCTTTGTTCGTTCTACCCAGCTCACTTTCGAGCAGTTGCTGACCAATCACATGACTTACACAGAAGGCAAGGTGCCCAAGACGGCGACCGAGCGTGACTGGTATCAGGCTTCTGCGCACTCGGTTCGCGATCATCTGGTCGAAAAGATGTCGCAGACTATCAATGACAATCGCGAGAAGGATCCTAAGCGCGTTTATTACCTGTCATTGGAATTCCTGATTGGCCGTGCCTTGTCTAATGCCGCGCTGAATTTGGGCGTTCAACCCAAGTTGCAAGAAGGCTTGCAAGCGTTAGGTCATGATATGGAAAGCATCGAAGAGATGGAAATCGATGCGGCGCTGGGTAACGGCGGTCTGGGTCGTTTGGCCGCTTGCTTCTTGGATTCTATGGCCTCATTGAACGTGCCCGGCATGGGCTATGGTATTCGTTACGAATACGGCATGTTCAATCAGCGCATCGAGAACAACCAACAGATCGAATATCCCGATAACTGGTTGCGTTACGGTAATCCTTGGGAGTTTCAGCGTCCTGAGCGTATCTATCCAGTGAAGTTCAAGGGCCATGTAGTAAATTTCTCTACTGGTAAAGGCCAGACAGAATGCCACTGGGTGGATTGTGAGACCGTGATGGCGATGGCATACGATTTGCCTATTCCAGGTTACGGCAATGGCGCAGTGAACAGCTTGCGACTCTGGGCGGCCAAGGCTCCGCGTGAATTCGATCTGGACTCGTTCAACGCTGGTGATTACATCGGTGCCGTGGAAGAAAAGGAAGTTATAGAGAGTCTCTCAAAGGTGTTGTACCCCAACGATAGCTCGGTGATGGGTAAAGAGTTGCGCCTTAAGCAAGAATACTTCTTTGTATCGGCTTCGATACAAGACATCTTGCATCGCTTCCTGCTAGATCACGACGATCTGGCCCAGTTACCTGAGAAGGTCGCTATACAGCTGAACGATACTCATCCCGCGATCGCTGTAGCAGAATTGATGTATCAGTTGCTTGACGTGCACCATCTGCAGTGGGACCAAGCTTGGAGTATCGTCACTCGCGTGTTCTCCTACACCAACCACACTCTGATGCCTGAAGCACTGGAAACCTGGGGCGTGTCCAAATTCGAACGTGTATTGCCACGTCATCTGCAGATCATCTATGAGATCAATCAACGTTTCTTGGAACAGGTGAACCACCAGTTCCCCGGTGATACCGATCTTTTGCGTCGCGTTTCCATCGTCGACGAGAGCAATGGTCGCCGTGTACGCATGGCATATTTGGCCATCATCGGCAGCCATACCGTCAACGGTGTCGCGGCTATCCATAGTGAGCTGTTGAAGACCACTTTGTTCTCCGATTTCCACCGCATCTATCCGAACAAGTTCATCAACGTCACTAATGGCATCACACCGCGTCGCTGGTTGAACCAAGCTAATCCACAATTGGCCGAGTTGATTGGTAGCCGTATAGGCAAAGATTTTGTGAGTGACCTGACCAAGTTGCAGGACCTTACAAAGTTCGCAGACGACGCTAAGTTCCGCAAACAGTTCCGTGAAGTGAAGCATGCTAACAAGGTACATCTTGCACAGATCATCAAACAACAGGTTGGTGTGACGATAGATCCCAACTCGATGTTCGACGTGCAGATCAAGCGTATCCACGAATACAAGCGTCAGATGCTCAACGTCTTGCATGTCATCACCATGTATAACCGCATTCGCTCTGGTCAGACCGAGGGCTTTACACCTCGTACCGTGATCTTCGCGGGTAAGGCGGCACCAGGCTACAAGACGGCGAAGCTCATCATCCGTCTGATCAACGACGTAGCCAGTATCGTAAATAACGACCCAGCCGTAGGTAATCTGCTCAAGGTCGTGTTCTACCCGAACTACAACGTATCTTCAGCCGAAAACTTGTTCCCAGCCAGTGATCTGTCCGAGCAAATCTCTACTGCAGGTACAGAAGCATCCGGTACCGGCAATATGAAGATGGCTTTGAATGGCGCGCTGACCATAGGTACGCTGGACGGTGCGAATATTGAGATTGGTGAAGAAGTAGGTTCAGACAATATCTTCATCTTTGGACTGACTACTCCTGAGGTGGCCGAGTCTCGTGCACGAGGTTACAACCCTATGGTTCATTACCACGGGAATGCTGAGTTACGCCAAGTGCTGGACATGATAGGTAATGGCTTCTTCTCGGTAGAGGAGCCGGATCGTTACCGCGTGATCTACGACAATCTGACCACCAATGGCGATCACTACATGTTGCAAGCGGATTACGCGAGTTATGTGGCTATGCAGGAAACGGTCAGCAAGGTCTACAAAGACCAAGAAGAATGGACACGCCGTGCCATCCTGAACGTGGCGCGCATGGGTAAATTCTCCAGCGACCGTACCATCCGCGAATATGCTGATGATGTCTGGAAGGTAAGACATAACCGTTCCAAGTCTAAATAAACGCGAGCGGGCTAGCGATGCAACTTGTACTAGCAGGAGATATCGGCGGCACCAAGACCAGACTCGCGCTGGTCGAGGTGAGCGGTACTCAGGTCGTCATCCATCGTGAGCATAGCTACCCTAGTCAGGGGCATGCAAAGTTTGACGATCTGCTAGCAGATTTTCTGAAAGACACCGATACCCATATCCATGCTGCTTTGGGTATCGCTGGCCCGATACAGGGCAGGGTGGTGAGCACCACTAATCTGCCTTGGTATATCGATGCGGATGCTTTGCAACAGCGCTTCGGTTTTCTCAGCTGTAATCTGCTCAATGATCTTGAAGCCACAGCATGTGGTCTGCCTGCCTTACAAGACAACGACTTGTTGACTTTGCAGAGCGGTGCTGAATATGCCACCGGCAATCAGGCGGTGATTGCGGCAGGTACTGGGCTAGGTGAAGCAGGGTTACATTGGGATGGTGCGCAACATAGTCCATTTGCTACCGAAGGTGGACATGCCAGTTTCACGGCAAGTAACCAACTGGAATTTGATCTGCTCTGCCATTTGCAGAAACAGTTTCAGCATGTCAGTTGGGAACGCGTTGTTTCTGGCATGGGTATCGTCAGTATCTACGATTTTTTGTGTGACTACCGCAAGACCCAAGCACAGGGTGACTTGCCGCAAAAGATGCGTAACGGTGATGCGGCTGCGGTGATTGCTACTGCAGCTCTGCAAAATAGTGATGCACTTTGTTGTGAGACCATGCAGTGTTTCGTGCGACTATACGGAGCCGAGGCAGGTAATTTAGCGCTTAAGATGATGAGCCGTGGAGGGCTCTTTATTGGTGGCGGCATCGCACCCAAGATATTGCCCTTGATGCAGGATGGTGAGTTTCTCAAAGCCTTCCTCAATAAGGGACGTATGCGTCATCTGCTGGAAGCCATGCCGGTGAAAGTAATACTGAATGACCGAGCTGCTTTGTACGGCCCAGCCTTATACGCTGCAATGACAGCAGGTAACTGATAAAAATAACTTTTGTGTACTTTGCTCGATGTTTCTATCCTGCAAAGTTGGGGAGAAAGTAATGGCTGCAATGAAGATATTGTTTGTGACCTCTGAGGCCGCACCTTTAATCAAGACTGGAGGCCTAGCGGACGTCAGCGGCGCTTTGCCCGCAGCGTTATGCAAGCTAGGTGTTGATGTGCGAGTCTTGCTGCCGGGTTATCCAGTAGTGATGAGTAAGTGTAGTAACTTCGAGGTCGTTGCGACCTTTACTTATCTGACTGGTTTTCCAACCTCGCGTCTTTTATCAGGCAAGATGGACAACGGTGTGCCACTGTTGGTGCTAGATTGTCCCGGACTCTATCAACGCGATGGCGGCCCATATCAGGATACCCAAGGTCGCGACTGGTCTGATAATGCCAAGCGTTTCGCGCTACTTTCTAAGGTTGCCGCCATCTTAGGTGGCCGTGCCACTCCATTGGCGTGGCATCCAAACTTAGTGCATTGCAACGATTGGCAGAGCGGTCTTACACCGGCTTATCTGCATTACAAATCTGGTGCAGCAGCCAGTGTTATCACCATACACAATTTGGCATTTCAGGGTAATTTCCCGCGCAGCAACGTACACACATTGGGGCTGCCCGCCTCCAGTTACAGCATACAAGGCTTGGAGTTCCACGGCATGATGTCCTTCCTCAAGGCGGGTATGTTTTATGCCGACCATATCACCACGGTCAGCCCGAACTATGCCAGAGAAATACAGCAAGATGAATTAGGCTTTGGCATGCAAGGCTTATTGAACGATAGGACCGCGCAACTCACCGGCATCCTTAACGGTATAGATGAAGACGAATGGGATCCTGCCAGCGACCCGCATCTGAGCAAGAACTACGACAGCAAGAATTTCAAAGGCAAAGCGCTGAACAAACAAGCGCTGCAAAAGCGCATGGGCTTGGAAGAAGATGCCTCCATTCCATTGTTGGGTGTGGTCAGTCGTTTTACCCATCAGAAAGGCCTAGATTTGTTGTTAGAGATCGCGCCACGTCTGATGGAAATACCGGTGCAATTGGTGATGCTGGGTAGCGGTGATGTCGCTATGCAAAATGCTGCTCAGAATCTGGCACAACGATATCCTGGAAAAATAGCGGTGATGGTTGGTTTCAACGAAGCACTGTCGCACCAGATCGAAGCGGGAGCGGACATGTTCATGATGCCTTCTCGCTTTGAGCCATGTGGCCTGAACCAAATGTACAGCCAACGTTACGGCACCCCCCCTCTGGTACACGATACCGGTGGTTTGGCCGACTCGGTAGTGGATTGCAACTCCACCACCTTGGCAGACGGCAGTGCCAGTGGTTTTGTCTTCCACGGCATGACGGCGGACAACTTGCATCACACCATCCTGCGCGCCGTCGCGGTCTATAAGAACAACAAGGAGTGGCTGACCCTATGCAAGAACTGCATGGCCAAAGACTTCAGCTGGGAGACCAGCGCCAAAGCCTATCTGGATGTCTATAACAAGGTGCTGGGCCGCTAGTACTTAGCCTAGCTCAGATAATCTGTGTTTCGGTGACCGTGATGTCGAAACGGTCCGGCAGTGCGCTGGGATGCAACCGTCGTGCACAATACTTCATCAGCTCTTCTGCGCTAGCGACTAGGTTGTTATGCAAGGTGACTTGCGCAATCAACTGAACGTTCTCATTTTCATCGCTCTGTTTTACTACCCGCGCCAGCGCGATTGCCGGATGTTCGTATAAGGCCTCTTCCACCTGTCGGGGAAACACCCGAAGTCCGGACCTAATCAACATATTTTCCTTACGTTCGATGATGGTGAAGAATCCGTTTTCATCCATGCTGGCGATGTCGCCGGTCGCCATCCAACCATCTTGCAATACACGCGCACTGGCTACACTGCTTCTTGCATTATGTCCGCCGTATCCGGCAAATACTTGTGGGCCGCGTACCCAAAGCTCCCCAACCGCATCAATCTCTACGGGGGTGCCACTATCAAGATCGAGAATCTTAGCTTCGGTGTCGGGTAGTGGTAAACCGACCACGCCGCTTTGACGGCGACCAGCCAAAGGCATGGCTAAAACTGCCGGCGAAGCTTCCGCCACGCCATAGGCTTCCACTAAGCGACCACGTGTAATTTTCTCGAACATCTCACGTATTTCCAGTGGCAGCGGTGCGCCGCCCACGGCACAGACCCTAATCGATGCTAAGCCGAAACGTCGCACGCCGGGTGTGTGGGCGAGTTGCTGGATGATGGGTGGAATGGTGGGAAAGTAGGTGGGTTTAGATTTCTTGATGGTATTAAGTAGGTGTGAGATATCTGACGCGGGCAGCAAAATCAATGTTGCGCCCAAGTACACGCCTAGATGCAATAAGCCAGTCAGTCCATAAGCTAGCGAAAACGGTTGTTGCGCCAAAAATCGTTCTGCGCCAGGGCGAGATTCGGGCAACCAATGTCGCAACTGCAGCGCATTTGAAGCGAGGTTGCGATGTGTCAATGGTATAGGTAGTGATGGGCCGCTGCGTCCATAGGAATAGACGATGGCCGCGATGTCTTCGATCGATAGCGTGATTTCGGGAGGATAGTTACGCCCACGCGCCAATACTTGTTTGAACGAAACATAAAGTCTGTGTTGTTGGTGTCTTTGAGTGCCTTGTACAAACCAAGGTAGGCGATGTCCATCTTGGGCGTTGTGCAGCAAGGCGAACTTAATACGTTCACGCCACCCCATGTGATCCATAGGCGAGACCAGCACTACACGTTGCAGACCTTCCAAACGCTTATCCGTCTGTACATAGGGACTCAACTCGGCATGTCGCTTGCTGGCGGTAATCAGCATCATCGTTCCAGTATCTGCGATACGGTCGAACAATACTTCTTTGTCCGCATGGGCGTCGCAGAGCACTGCGACCCCTCCGGCTTTGAGGATGCCGTAGTAGGCGATGATCCAATCAGGTGAGTTTGGTAAGACCAGCATGACGCTCCCGCCAGCATGGAGTCCCAACGCACGAAGCCCATGGGCGCAACGGTTGGCCAAGCGGTCTATGCTGCGCCAATCCAGCTTGCCGCCGCAATATTCCACCGCCGTGACCTTGGCATAGCGCCGTGCGGTCGCTTCCAACAGACGTGGTAATGCCACCGTGGGCGGTTTTATCCTATAGGGGGTACGCGTATCGTAGAACTTCAGCCAAGGGCGCTCTGCTTCTAGTGCCTTGAGTGCGTTGCGTCGCTGGGATTTTTTCTGGGTGCGATATTCAACTAAAGACAGTGGGTCAGTTTGCGATTGCAGAAAACGCTCTATGGCACGGTTCACTGCATCGGGTCGTTCCACCATGACCTGATGTGCTGAGACTTGTATCACTACTTCTTCAACATCTGGAATCAGCTTGGCGACTTCCTTATATGAAGTCTGAGAGAACAATATGTCACGCTGGCCGAGTATCACCATGGTGGGAGTTTGGATGTTGCGCAGGTATTCGGTGCCATCCCAGACCGATAGTCCGTTCTTGTTCTGCAGATACACCACATGGGCGGGAGGATAGACACGTGCTGCGTGGAAGCCCACATAAGGCAGGAGTTTGCGCAACCAAGTCAGGATGCGCGGAGGCACGCGCAGCACCATACGTCCCGCTAAGCGTAGTTTGAAGCGTACCGCTGAGGAGATGATGACCAGTGCGCTGACTCGATCGGCGTGACTTTGCATGTAGTAGCTGCACAGTGCGCCACCGAAGGAATGGCAGATCAGTATGAATTGCTCAGGGACTTTCAAGACATCGAGAGCGGCTTCGATATCGCCAACCAACTCGGGCACGTCGTAACGCGCACCTTGGGCCTCAGTCGGCGCATCGGTGTAACCGTGACCGCGCAGATCAAGGGCGATGACGCGGTAGTCAGCTTGGAAGTGCTCTAGTTGATTGTCCCAGTAGGCGGCACGTCCGCCGAAACCGTGGATGAAGACGATGGTCTGGGCTGCGTCACGTGCACCGGAGTCGACGACGCTCATCTCCAAGGGTTTGCCCTCGGCGAGTCTGCCGTTGAGTTTGATCGTGTAGCGATGCAGATCGACGTCGAATCTCATGGCCGCACCTTATCAGTTCTGGTTGAGGACAGTCCTGTGTAACTTGTGCATCGCCACCTAGGTGGCGGAAGTGCTATCTGCTGTGCTGATGGTAATGCGCAATCAATCCACTGGTTGAGGTATCGTGCGGTGTAATAGCTGCTGTCTTGGGCAGTTCCTTCAATATCTTGCTAGCCAACTGCTTGCCCAGCTCTACGCCCCATTGATCGAAAGGATTGATGTTCCAAATCACACTTTGCACGAAAACTTTATGCTCGTACAAGGCGATCAACATACCCAAGGTGTGCGCATCCAATAGCTCTACCAGCAGGGTATTGGTGGGTTTGTTACCAGGGAATACCTTGTGTGGCAGTAGTTCTTCCAACGTCTCGCCCGACATTCCCTGTGCGACCAGTTCAGCGCGTGCCTGATCTTCTGTCTTGCCGACCATTAAGGCTTCGGTCTGCGCGAAACAGTTGGCAATCAGGATGTCGTGATGTTGTCCGAGTGGATTCTGGCTGCGCATAGGCGCAATGAAATCGCAGGGGATAAGACGGGTGCCCTGATGGATGAGCTGGTAGAAAGCGTGCTGGCCATTAGAGCCAGGTTCGCCCCAGACCTCCATGCCAGTGTCGTAGTCAACCACCTTGCCTTGGCGGTCTACACCCTTACCGTTGCTCTCCATATCCAGTTGTTGCAGATAGGCAGTGAAGCGGTGCATGTATTGATCGTAGGGGAATACCGCATTCGATTCGGCATGGAAGAAGTTACCATACCAGACGCCCAACATCGCCATGATGACGGGGATGTTTTGATCCAAAGGCGCGTGGCAGAAATGCTCGTCCATAGTATGAGCGCCGCTCAATAACTCTTCGAACTTGTCCATACCGAGGAACAAGGCGATGGGCAAACCGATCGCCGACCACAACGAATAACGACCACCTACCCAATCCCAGAATTCAAACACATTGTCTGGGTTGATGCCGAACTTAGCGGTTGCCTGCAGATTGGTCGAGACCGCCGCGAAGTGTTTGGCGACCGCATTTTCGTTGCCCAACTGCTCTATCAACCAAGCACGTGCAGAGTGTGCGTTAGTCAAAGTTTCTTGGGTGGTGAAGGTTTTGGAGCTAACCACAAACAGTGTGGTCTCTGCGTCGACTTTCTTTAGGGTCTCGCAAAGATGCGAAGCATCGATGTTAGATACGAAGTGCACACGCATGTCTTTGCTGGCGTAAGACTTCAAAGCCTCACAGACCATCAACGGGCCTAGATCGGAACCACCTATGCCGATATTGACGATATCCGTGATGCGTTTACCGGTGTGCCCAAGATGCGTACCGTTGCGCACTGCATCACTGAAGCGTCTCATCAAACCTAACACGCGATTTACATCCGGCATCACATTCTTGCCGTCCACCATCACGGCTTTATCAGAACGGTTGCGCAGTGCGGTATGCAAGGCGGCACGACCTTCCGTGCTGTTAATCTTCTCGCCCGTGAACATGCGCTCTATATTGGCGGGCAGCTCGGCTTGTTTAGCAAGGTCTATCAACAACCCCATGGTCTTTTGATCGACGCGGTTTTTGGAGTAATCAAACAACAAACTTTGCAACTGCACAGTAAAGCGATCAAAACGTTGAGCATCATCTTGAAACAACTGGCGCATATGCACCGATTTCATCTCGTTGTGATGCGCGGCTAGCGCCTGCCAAGCTGGGGATAGAGTAAGTTTAGACATGAAGACGATCTCTGGAATCTGGAATTAGGCCTCTGCGACAAGTACGACACCCGCCAAAGGTGGCAAGGTGATCTCAGCTGAATAGGGCATATCCATCCAAGGTATACCTTCGGCTTGTAACAGACCGGCATTGCCGATGTTGCTACCTGCGTAATAATCTGAGTCGCTGTTCAATACTTCACGATACATACCTGCCTTGGGTAGACCAATGCGGTAATGGCGGCGTGGCAAGGGTGTCAAGTTAAGAGAGACAGTCACAGCAGATCCATCGCGTGCAAGACGTTGATAGGACAGTACGGAATGACTAGCGTCATTGCAATCCAACCAACGGAAACCCGTATGCTCAAAATCAAGATCGTGCAAAGCGGGAATGTCGCGATAGAGTTTGTTTAGGTCGTGAGCCAGGTTCTGCATGCCGCGATGTAGTTTCTCACCCAGTTGCCACCATTCCAATTCCCATTTGGATTGCCACTCGCGACCTTGAGCGATCTCATTGCCCATGAAGTTGAGTTTCTTACCAGGATTAGTCATCTGATAAGTGAGCAAGAGACGCAGATTGGCAAATTTCTGCCAACCGTCTCCGGGCATCTTGGATAGTAAGGAACCTTTACCGTGCACCACCTCATCATGTGAGAAAGGCAACACGAAGTTTTCACTGTATGCATACACCTGAGCAAAGGTCAGCTCGTTGTGGTGATAGCGGCGATAGACTGGGTCATGTTCGAAATAGCGCAGGGTATCGTTCATCCAACCCATGTTCCACTTGATGGAGAAACCTAGTCCGCCCAAATAGACTGGACGTGAAACGCCGGGCCACGCAGTGGATTCTTCGGCCATGGTCAGGGCGCCGGGGAAGTCTTCATGCACCATGATGTTCATCTCGCGCAGGAAGTCCACTGCCTCAAGATTCTCGCGACCGCCGTATTTATTCGGTATCCATTCACCCGCTTTACGTGAGTAATCCAGATAAAGCATGGAGGCGACTGCATCCACGCGTAGGCCATCGAAGTGGAACTCTGACAACCAGTAGTGCGCGCTGGACATCAGGAATGATTTAACCTCGTTGCGTCCGAAATTGAATATGTGCGTACCCCAGTCCTGATGGAAGCCTAGACGTGGGTCTTCGTGCTCAAAGAGCGCAGTGCCATCAAATCTGGCCAAAGACCAACTGTCTTGTGGGAAATGCGCAGGCACCCAATCCAAAATCACGCCCAAGCCAGCTTGGTGGCAGGCATCAATTAGTTGACGCAACTCGTCGGGCGAACCGAAACGACTGCTAGGTGCAAAATACCCCGAACACTGATAACCCCATGATTCATCCAGCGGATGTTCAGTGACTGGCATTAATTCGATATGGGTATAGCCCATGCCTTTTACATAGGGCACAAGATCCAGAGCCAACTCGCGGTAGCTGTAAAAACGCCCATCGGGATGGCGTTTCCATGAACCTGCGTGCACCTCATAGATATTGATAGGAGCATGTAACCAATCCCAGCCCGCACGTTTTTGTATCCATTCGCCATCTTGCCATTGATGCTCATTTGCTGGCGCGGCAAGCGAGGCTGTACCTGGACGCAGTTCATAGCCTTGCGCATATGGGTCTGTCTTGGTGAGAATGTGCCCAGTGTCACGGTTGCGAATCTCGTAGCGATACAAAGCGTGCTGCGCGACCTCAGGTATGAACAACTCCCATATTCCGCTGGAACCGTGCGAACGCATCGGATTCAGGCGACCATCCCACTGGTTGAATTCGCCGACCACACTGACACGTTCTGCGTTGGGTGCCCATACGGCAAAGCGCGTGCCATGTACGCCATTCATCTGGATAGGATGTGAGCCCAGCACACGGTAACTTTGTTTAAGTTTGCCTGCGCTAAATAGATTCAGATCTTGAGGGGAAAGATGAGCGGGAAACTGATAGGCATCGTAGATATCACGACTCAGCTCACCTTCATTGATACGGACTTTGTATGGGCGCTTAGGTTCTACTTTGCCGCGCCATTCGAATACACCTGCAGGGTGGGAACACTTAAAGCTAGAGGCTTCAGGAGCATCTAGGAGAGTTACCTTGGTAGCGTAGGGGTGATATACACGGATGACCCATTCTGATCCTTCACGATGTAAACCCAGCAAACTAAAAGGGTCGTAAAGACGGGCTTGCAACAGCGTTTCCAATAAACTATTCACCTAAGCTCCCTTTGTTCTTGTCTAGTTGGTCGATTGTAAACGATAATGAGCGAGGGACGATAACGTAAATGACGGGAGAGAGAAAAAATGAATGCTGAGTTAGGCTATTTACAAAAAAAATACCATGTTGCTTCAGGGGATCCAGCTCCACGTTTTGTTAGTCGAATAACCAAGAATACCTATGCGATGGTTTTAGCCGGTGGTCGTGGTAGCCGTTTACATCAGCTTACCGATTGGCGTGCCAAGCCCGCCGTACCATTTGGGGGCAAGTTCCGCATTATCGATTTCGTACTTTCAAATTGCGTCAATTCCGGCATACGTCGTATCGGCGTCGCCACACAATACAAATCGCATAGCCTTATCCAGCACATCCAACGCGGTTGGTCATTTTTGAATGGTCAGTTCGGTGAGTTCGTTGACTTATTGCCTGCGCAACAACGCGTCAGTGAAGATCATTGGTATCAGGGTACGGCAGATGCTGTTTTCCAGAATCTGGATATCATCCGTGAATCGAAATGCGACTTTGTTTTGGTACTAGCCGGTGATCACATCTACAAGATGGACTACGGCAAATTGTTGGCCTTTCACGTGGAAAGCAAAGCTGACATGACTGTCGCTTGCTTAGAAGTGCCGCTTGCTGAAGCAACCGCTTTCGGTGTGATGGATGTGGATAAGGACTCGCGCGTAGTTGGTTTCGTAGAGAAGCCCGCGAATCCACCCTCTATCCCTGGCAATCCAGAGAAGTCATTGGCCAGCATGGGTATCTACGTATTCAACAGTCAGTTCCTTTACGAGCAACTGATACGTGATGCAGACGATCCTAAATCTAGCCATGATTTCGGCAAGGATCTGATTCCGCACATGGTGCAAAAGTATCGTGTATTTGCCCAAAGTTTTGAGCAAAGTTGTGTAGGTATGGGCGATGACAATATCCCTTACTGGCGTGACGTTGGTACGATCGACTCCTACTGGGAAGCCAGCATGGAACTAACCAAGGTCATCCCCGACTTGAATATGTACGATCAAGAATGGCCGATTTGGACCCATCAAGAACAATTGCCACCTGCCAAGTTCGTCTTCGACGAGCCTGATCGTAGAGGTGTTGCAGTGGACTCATTAGTCTCTGGCGGTTGTATCGTAAGTGGTTCTACAGTTCGTCATTCGTTGCTGTTCTCAGATGTACGTGTGAATAGTTATTCCACTATCGAAGATTCAGTGTTATTGCCTAATGTCGACGTAGGTCGCTATGTGACTTTGAAGAAGGTCATCATAGACAAGAATTGCAAGATACCAGAAGGCATGAGCATAGGTGTAAATCCTGATGAAGACCGCAAGCGTTTCCATGTTAGTGCCAACGGTGTGACGCTAGTCACTCCTGAGATGCTAGGTCAAGTCGTACATAGTATTCGCTAATTCCATCTGTACAGCCCCGTCGTTAGATGGGGCTTCTTTTATGAAAAAATCTGTAGACCTCGTATTCCTCTGGCATATGCATCAGCCGGATTACCGTGACTATTCAACGGGTGAT
Organism: Gallionella sp.; assembly: GCA_028710525.1. Taxonomy (GTDB): domain Bacteria; phylum Pseudomonadota; class Gammaproteobacteria; order Burkholderiales; family Gallionellaceae; genus Gallionella. Next base: position 68,458 of record JAQTTY010000009.1, read on the forward strand.
TTTGTCTTACCTTGGACCTATCTGCATGCCATCAAGGATTATACCGACATGGCATATCACCTAGAGAAGCATCCCAAGATCAGAGCCATACTGAACTTCGTCCCTATCTTGGTCGATCAACTTGAAGACTATGTCGATCAATTTGCCACCGGAAAACTGCGCGATCCATTATTGAGATTGTTGGCGCATAAATCTCCCAACGATATGACGGCCGATCAACGCGATCTTCTGCTCGATGCCTGCTTCAGATGCAATCACGAGAAGATGGTCGAGCCATTTCCGGCATACCAACGTCTGATGGATCTACACTCTGAAGTTCAAGGTCAAGGTGACGCTGCATTGTCGTATCTGTCTGGTCAGTACATGGCAGACCTGGTGACTTGGTACCACTTGGCTTGGTGCGGCGAGAGTGTCAGACGCGAATTCCCTCTATTGTCTAGATTGATGCATAAGGCTGAGGGATTTAGCTATCAGGATAGAAAAGAGCTGCTGGATCTGATCGGCGAACTGGTCACCAACGTCATTCCGCGTTATAGGAAGTTGGCCAAGACCGGACAGATAGAGATCTCCGCTACCCCGCATTACCACCCCTTGGCACCATTGATGATCGACTTTGCCAGCGCTCGTGAAGCGATGCATGATGTCCCTTTGCCTGTATCTGCCTTTTACCCAGGTGGCAAGGAAAGAGTCGCACAACACATCGCCAAAGCAAAGAAGAGTCACGCCGCACGTTTCGGCACCGAGCCCAAAGGAATGTGGCCGGCAGAGGGCTCTATTTCCGATGCCACCTTGCAGGTCATGGCGGAGGAGGGCTGTCATTGGGCGGCTAGTGGGCAAACGGTGTTGGTGAATAGCCTGCGCCGTCACCAGATGCCATCTGATAATCGAGCACAATATCTTTATCGCCCGTACACAGTTACTGCGTCTAATGGCGATATCAGTTGCTTCTTCCGTGATGATAATCTTTCCGACTTGATTGGCTTTGAGTATGCACGCTGGGATGGAAAAGCGGCCGCCTCACACTTCATAGGTCAAATTGAAGAAATCGCAAGACAGGCTTTAGGGGCTGAGTCGCCGGTCGTCAGCGTTATCTTGGACGGCGAAAATGCATGGGAGTATTACCCTTACAACGGATTTTATTTCTTGGATCATTTGTATAGCGAGTTGGAACATCATGCCAAGATTCACACAACCACCTACAGCAACTACCTAAAACTTAGCCCTATTCGTTCTGATGTAGCTAAGACGATGGAACTGCCGAGTATCGTTGCTGGCAGTTGGGTATATGGTAATTTCTCTACTTGGATAGGCTGCAAGGACAAAAATCTCGCTTGGGATCTTTTGTGCGAGGCTAAACTAAGTTATGACAAAGTCATGGCGAGTGGCAATTTGACTGATAAGGAACAGATTGCTGCCGAACAGCAACTTTGCTCATGTGAAAGTTCAGACTGGACATGGTGGTTCGGTGATTACAATCCTTCATTGTCGGTAGCAAGTTTCGATCGACTATATCGTCATAATCTTCGAGAGCTGTACCGCTTGATTAAGTTACCAGCACCCCACAATCTTTCCGAGCCGGTCAGCTTGGGGAGTGTGGCTACAGATGTTTCCGGTGCGATGCGCCGTGCATCAGAATGATCATTTATTAATCGGCAACTCCAACTAGGCCTGGCTATGTTATCCAAACGCACCAATGGCATTCTCTTACACCCCACATCATTGCCGGGACCATTTGGATCGGGTGATTTCGGGCAAGGTGCATATCAATTCGTAGATTGGCTGAAAAGTGCAGGGCAGAGCTACTGGCAGATTTTGCCATTGGGCGAGATTGGGCCTGGTAATTCTCCCTATATGAGCTGTTCAGCTTTTGCTGGAAATATGTTGCTTATCGATCTAGTCGATTTGGCAGAGCAAGGCTGGCTAACAGATGCCGATCTTGTGCCTAGCCCTGATGTTAATGATAGACACGTCGATTTCGGAGTAGTCATTCCTTATCGTATGCAGCGTTTGCGCAAAGCTGCGACCGCATTTTTTTCTAATACCAGCAAACCGAAAGCCGATTACGAAACATTCTGTCTGTCTGAAAGCGTTTGGCTGGAAGACTACGCGCTCTTCAAAGCGATAGAGCACAAAGAAATGGGGTGCGGCTGGAGCCATTGGCCCGTCGATCTTGCCAAACGTGAACCTCAAGCCTTAGTTAAATTTGCCCAGACTTTTGACAATGAGATCAACTTCTGGAAGTTTTGCCAGTGGCGCTTTGCACGCCAGTGGCAAAATCTGAAGCAGTACGCTAACGATGCTGGAATATACCTAGTCGGTGACGTGCCTATATTTGTTGCATATCAGAGCTCAGATGTATGGGCTAACCAAGGTCTTTTTGAACTTAATCCAGAAGGGCTTCCCAATGTTGTTGCAGGAGTTCCACCTGATTACTTCAGTGAAACTGGGCAACTGTGGGGTAATCCTTTATATAACTGGGATAAGCACGAGGCAACAGAATACGCTTGGTGGGTGTCACGCTTAGGCCATGCGTTGAAGTCATTTGATATTGTTCGTATCGATCATTTCCGTGGTTTTTCAGAATACTGGGAAGTGCCTGCCGAGGAAAAAACTGCAATGAATGGGCGTTGGATGCCGGGTCCTGGGGGTAAACTATTCTCAGCATTCCAAGTCGCCTTCGGTGACGATTTGCCCATTATAGCCGAGGACTTAGGCTTGATTACCGCTGACGTGATCAAGCTTAGAGACGACTTCTCCTTGCCTGGCATGCGCATTTTACAGTTTGCTTTCGGTGATGGAGAGACTAATCATTTCCTTCCTCATCACTATGTCACCAATACAGTTGCCTACACAGGTACGCATGACAATGACACCACCCAAGGTTGGTGGAATACTTTGGCTCAGCACGAGAAGGAGTTTGCACTCAGATACCTGAATAGTGACGGCCTGGCTATACACATCGATATGATGAAGGCACTTTCAAGTTCTGCAGCCAACACTGTTATTTTCCCTCTGCAAGATGTCCTAGGTTTATCCGGGCAACATAGAATGAATTTTCCTGGTTTGCCACAAGGAAATTGGGAGTGGCGTTTTACTTGGAAGATGATGGACTCAACCCATTTGGATTTCCTTAAATCACTTTCCATAGAGCACAATAGATTTGGAAATATCAAAACAAATCATATAATTGAATTCAATATTTAAAGTAACTTATTGCATTAAGTTTCTCTTTATCACTATCAGTCAATGATGCAGCTCCCCTGATATTTTTATATTTGCTAGTACCTCAGTGATGATGGAGTGGCGAGTCATCTTGAAGCGTAGCTGCAAATCAGACATAGTTCCTCTAGTTATTAAATTCGCATAATGTATATTATGTCAAATTAAATACAAGTAACTCATTCGATGCTTCAAGACATTAGACGAGCCTACTGATACCCTGACGGCAGACACATGGTTTGAAATATTCGGACACATGGTTTGAAATATTCGGACACATGGTTTGAAATATATTGCAATTCAAGCGTCCAATATCTAACAATATTTGCGCGGCATATGGCACAAAAGCAAAAGGGCTAAATATAGCCCCTTGCTTTACCGTCAGCATTATTTAATTTGCGGTGCATCCTCTCCAAACATCCGCCGCATTACATAATTATCATGCTCTTTTTGTTGTGCCGTACCAGAATAAACCAGGGCATCATTTACGCCTACATCAACGGGAGGAATTAGTGACGCGTTAACACCGAAGCAACTCAAAAGTACGCGGTTTGCGTGATCTCTATCGTATTTGGACATAACAGAACGCTGAAAACCACTCTTAGCGGCCACCATATCCGTCAATCCATCTAGTGCGGGGTCGTTGGTGATAGCGGCGGAATGCAAGCCTTGCACGTCTCCCGTTTTAAAATCAAAGGTAAACACGGGCGAAATATAACGATACTCGCGCGCCGCAATCATTGCGGCGGCGCGCTCAGTCCATCGCACATCTAAAGCAAACAGGCCTCCGCTGTCACCATTGCGCCATTCCAACCGTTTAAACCATCCCGCCGCTGGAGCTGGTAGCCCGTTTTTGCTTGCCGATATGGTTTGGTGCTCATAATCTATTAAAAAATCATTGGCGCGCAATGTTGCAGCCTGAATAATGGCCGCCGCATTGCTTGCGGTCAACTTCCAGCCAGGCAAACCAGCCGGGCGGCCATCGGTAGCGCGAAAAATTCCTGCTGGAATTAATCGAATAATTTTCCCCGCTCCGAATAGAGGGGATGCGGTGCACGTGGTTAGCCTAGACATATCAACCCTTAACCACTACGCCCAATTGGCGAAGATTGTCGGCAAGCGCGCTTTTGCTTACTTGTAGCGCGGAAAGTGTATCTTGTGCGGCTTGAATTGCGGCGCGGCGTGTCACGCGGTCAGTGCCTATCTGCTCCGGCAATAGCCCATCATAACCAAAATCGGCATCCACCATGCCAGCCATAGCACTGGTTAACCCGGCCTTAACCAGTGCGCCGAAAAATGCGTAAAGAGCAAGGTCATTAAATTGAAACTTATCAAAGGCAGTAATAAGTTGCGCGTTTGAACTTGCACCACTTACGCCATTAATTGCATTTTCTAAATCTCTGAAAAGAATAGGCTTACCAATTGAATGCAGATCAACGGATCCCCCTGCCATTTGGTTTGTTGCAAATTGCTGAATTGAGGGCCGAATATATTCCGCCAAATAAGCCTGCCCGCGCGCATCCACAAAGTCTAAGATGGCGGCTTTTAAGTCGGCAATAGGCACGGGCAGTAATGGAAAATCTGACAACTGATTTTCCGTCGTTGCAATCTCTACGCACACAGCATCATATTGAGCTTGTATGGCTGCGACGGAGGATTTTACCTGGTTAAATGCGTCTATTTCTTGCTGAGTAAGTGCCATGATTTTTCCTCTTAAGTATTAAATGAGTTCGCGATTTTGTGAATGGTTCGTATTACGTTCTTTCGTGTTGCCGCCCTTTCGTTGCTGGGTGCTGGTTGGTTTCATCAACCATGATTAGCTGGCTTATTTTTCGGACGGTTCGCGCAGTTAATTGATACTTTTGGGCGCATTGATTTTGAGATAATCCCGCCGCTAAATCTGCGCGTATCAGCCTATTGCGCTGGTCACGCAAAACCGACACAGCGCGGGGAATTTCAACCGTCAAGCCGCCATATTCGGCGGCTATACATTGCGCGGCTTCCTGCCCCAACAGCCGCACCAGGTCATGCTCTGGAGCCATGCGGGCGGGGATATACAAAGCCGACAAACCGCCGTATCGCTCAATCAGCTTTGTGGTGGCCTCTTCCCCGATTTTTTGCACGATTTCATATAAAATGCCGGGATAATTGGCCGCTCTTGCCCGTGATAAAACAAAACTACGCATCTTTTCGCCCCTTGGTAATTTCAAGCGGAACTTTATCCGCTCCATGCCGTGCGGTTAATGCGGAACACATTCCGCCAAAGAAAAAGCCCGCCGGGATAACGGCGGGCTTGCTGGGGTGCAATGAAAAAATCGTTATAACTTTAAGGTGGCTTCAATCTGTTTAACATCCTGTTCAATCAGTTTTAAAATATCCTGCATTGCGCCGATCAGGTTGGCGGCGTGGTTGCAGCGCGCTTGATTGTCCACATCATGCGGCACGGCCTCCAGTGCGCAACTAGCGACCGATTGCAGGATGCTAACGCGCCCCGCCAGGTCATACCATGCGCCGGGCATTTGCTGATTATTGTCACTCATGCGACACCTCCCACCGCACGGCGTGGAACGGCGGCAATGGCGTTGCGGGACATGGCGGCGCAAGAGGCTTTTTCCTGCTCGACTTCCAGTTTGCTGCCTTGTTTAATAGTGATTGCACCCGCCATAGTCAAGGCCTGAATCAGGCCGTGGATATAGCCGCCATGCCATTGGCTGGCATCTGCATCCTTGATGCGGGCGGATACAAAGCGCGCGGCGCGTTGTTGTGCTGTTGTGGGTGCTGGGATTGCGTGGCCGTTGATAACGGCGAGGTGTGGGCGTGCGGTTTGCATGGCGAGAATCCTTTACGGTTTAAGTTAAACCGCGCTCGCATACTGTCAAATATGGGAGGGCGGCGGTGCAGGTTGACAGACCGGGTAAAGGAACCGGCAAGCCCGAAGGCTTCCCACACCGCCGCCCAATTGGGTTGCTGTGTTGACGGATGCGCACCTAAAAACTAGGGGCGTAAAAATAGCCGCATTGCTGGCGGCTGTATCCGCCTTTACTCCGAGCTGTCAAACTCGTATCACGTTTTTTTCGTGACGGTTAAACTTTGCACCTAGTGGGTTTATTCGTCAAGCGGTTTTTTTGATATACTGCGCTTGTGTGTAGCAAATACGGGGCGTTTTGGGCGTATAGGTCAGGGGATGTCAAAGGCATTGCATTGACTTCTGTAGCTACACACACCCGCCATTTTCCCGGCAAAGTCACAAACCCCGCTCTACCCTTCCCCCACGAATCGAATTAAACCCCGTTACCCTACGTTAAAACCTTGCGGCGGGCCGTTGCCTATACCTTCGCCTACCCAGCACAAGCAAAACGCCTTAAAGCGCGTTTAAATCGGTTTGTGGTTTTTTCTTGAAACTCATCAGCGAACCAATCACCTTGCGGGCTTTTTCCGCTGAACAAAATTTTACGGCCGACACACCGTGATGATGTTCCAGCCAGCGGCGCAAGCCGTCTGGGTCATGGTATCCCTTCCAGTCGTCCCATAATGCAACGATCTTGCTACGTTGCGCCGGGCTGGCTGTCCAGGCGGCGCGGGTTTGGTGCAATTCAGCCTCATGGCGCGCTGTGGAAACAAACCCCAGCCGGGCGAATTCATCCATCACCAGGGCAAACCCCGCTGGTGTTAGTTTGGTTGCCGACTGCACCCCGGTCACGCGTTGCAACAAGGCGCGGTAATCGGCATCCGCCATATCAAGGCGTTTCTGTGCGATCTTGACTTGCTGCACACAGGCGGCGGATAGAGTTGTTTTGGCGGGGGCGGAAATGGTTATAACCTCCCGGTCAGGGTCAAGGTTTGATGGTTGATTGCGCCGAATTTGCGCGCAGCCAGCTTGAAGGCACTGGTTAAGGCGCGCAAGCCGCCCGCCCCTTTGGCTTTGTTGATACACCATTCGCGGGCGGATTTGCCGCTGATTCCCCAGGCGGTCATAATCAAATCAACATCTTCATCGGGCACGGCACGAACTTCAACCCGCCATGCTTCCATTCGGCTGGATAGCTGCGCATATTTCGCGCCCTTCACGCGGCGATAGATTTCCCCGTTGCTTAAAAAGGCAATGCCAAATAGTTTTTTATCGGTGAAGTAGCGCAAGCCGTTCAGGATATTCAAGCCTTGTATCAGGTGAGCATCGCCTATATGTTGCGCTTCATCCACGATCAGCAAGCCGCCGCGCCCTTCCGTTTTGGCTTCAATCTCCGCGATACTGACACCCCCCGCGCCCGCATCGAGTTCAGCCCCGATCAGGTTCAAAACGCTTTTGAGCGATAAAGAAAATTCACTTAAGGTTATACGCCACACCGGGCAAGAAAAGCTTTCCAGCTTGCGACATTGCGCTAGATATTGCTCCGCCGCGCAGGTTTTACCCGTGCCAGGTGGCGCGGCGATTTCCACCAGTTCGCACAGTTCGCGCGCCTGCTCGAAGCCGTCCCATATCTTGCGCGATACCGCTGTTTCAATGAAGGTTTCAGCGGCTGCTTGATTATCGGCGCGCTCCGCGTCCAGCGCGGCAAACCAGGCGCTTAACTTTTGCTCAATTTCATCGGCGGGGGCGATCTGGTCAATATACCGCGTTTCGCGCATCGCTTCGGGATTGAGCGTCCAGGCTTTGATACGATCAGGGGCAAGCTTTACAAAAGTATGGCCGCGCTCGGTGTTCAATCCTGATTCAATCGCGATACGGTTCAAACTGTAGCCGCGCGCCAGCTCGTCAGCCAGGCGGGCGGTTAATTGCTCCCAGCGTTCATAATTTACAACGGGTTTATCTTGCATGATCTCTCTCTTATAGTGGGGGGGTATAGGGTCAGGCGGCTTTAAATCGTTTTTCTAGGCGAGCCGCTTCGCGCCGTTGCGCAATCAGGCGGTACTTTTCAGCCTCTGCCGCTTGAGTATCGGCAGGCTTTTCGGCTTTGGATATACCAAAACTTTCACCCGTGGCCGTGTCGGTAAACACGCCCGGCGATGTTTCAACCAGGGGCGTGGGTATGGGTAAGGCAACTAGGGCGGCGGGCTTCTCAATCACGACTGGAACGGCAAACACGGGCGCGGCGGGTGTGGGTAAACAAACGGGGGCGGCCTTCTTGAGTGTCTTAAATCCAGCGGCGCGCGTTTTCTTGAAAGCGGCTTTATTGATGCAATGCTGCGCGGCGGCTTCCTTGCTTCCTATTAAGCCAATACGTGACGCTTCACAAACAAAGCGAATATCGTCATAAACCAACACGGGCGAATCCGGCAAGGCTGAATTATGGAAAATATGGTATTTTTTGGCGCGGGCGGCCATCGGTAAATCAGCCAAGGTTTCAGACCAAAAGCGCGCTTCCCCATAACCGGGAATCTTGAAACGAATGCTTGCATCCTTATTATTGAGCGTCAAAACCCGCTGCTCAAGCTGTAATAAGCGCATATCTTCCGCACTGGGGTGCGGCCATTCTTTCAATGGTTCGGCCTGTATCAATTCTTCATAAACTTGTTGGGGTGGCTTGCCGTTCATTCCGCGCCCCCGGTGTTTGTGTTCGCGGTTGAATACATCAAGGATTTCAGCCAGTTTTCCGGAAAAAATCTCAATCGGAATAGCATTCTTTTGCGCGTCAAAGTCAGACGGCTTTGAGGCGGTATCCTTGCCGCAATATGCGCCTTGAAACATCGGTAATTTATCAAACTGGTAAGCCACCCACTTCCAAAATGATTCAATCGGTTTTTCCTGCCCGCGATAGGGGCGCGACCAATCCGCTACAACCCCCATCCGAGTTAGTGCGCCTATTGGGTCATCCTCTTTTATCTGGAAGCGATAGCGAGTTTTTTGCCCGCCCGTGACAGACTTGGCGGCATATTCCCGCCCGTTGTCCAGCAAGGTGCGCTGGGGTTTGATCTGGGTGTTTTCCAGTGCAGAGCGAAACGCGGCAAGCGTAAGGGCTGCATTAGGATGAATTCCCCCGCGTACGCCCAGTATTTTTCGTGTTCGCATCTCTACCCATGCCACGATAAACGGGCGGGCAATTGTGCCATCTGGCCACACACAAAATACGTCAAAATTACGCCCATCTGATACCCATGTATTATGCAAGGAGTAAGACAAGTAATCCCTCTCAGCCGCTGGATAGGCCGCATCAAACGCCTCCACGCCCTTGCGCCCTAGCAAGTATTGCGTTGCGGGTAAGCTGTTTATTTTCCTAGTAATCGTTTTTTCTGATGGAAAAATCCAGCCGCGCGCCCTGCCTTCCTTTTTGGCTTCCTTGATAATCACACAGGCGGGCGTTTCTGACGTGTTCAGATAGTGCGATTTTATCCAGTCCCATGCGTCAGGCGTTAACTCCGCCTCTTTGGTGCGGCCTTTGTATCGGGGCAGCAATAAAGCCGTCCACAGCTCGCGGGGCTGCCCTTCGATCCGAAGGCGGGCGCGCCATAGCGTCGCATTGTCAACCTGATAAGCTGCTTTAATCTGCGCGGCGGCGTTGCCTTTACTTGCGCCCGCTGCGCGCAAGTCTTCAAAATCCGCCACAGCGGCGGCGAGGTTGTCCGCGCGTTCTTTGGATTTTATAGGGGAGCGGCGATAGGCTAGATGCAAGGCATCCGCGTCCAGTAAAGGCTTATCAACTAGGGGGGGCAAAATGGCGGGCGGCGCGGCGATTTGTGTCGGGTATTGCGCTTCCATGTATCGCTGTTGTACAGCTACAGGCAAGGCGATCAGCGGGATAATCCAGCCGTTTGCGTCCTTGATTGCGCCGGGATATTTTTCAGCAATGCAAGCCCGGCGGATAGTTGATTCGTGCTTTTCCAGCCAGTAGGCGGCTTGCGCACTGGTTAACATTTGCGGGGTGAGTTCGCCGCTTTGGCGGGTTAGTTTCATAGCTGGTTAACTGTTTATGATTTCGCCTTTTTTCATTCCCAGCTTGACGGCTACCGCGTGAGACTTCCCCCAGTTTCCTTTAGCACGTCCATGAATAACATTCTGTACCTGTTGAAAAGTGAAACCGTTTTTATTTGCCCATGCGGTCACTGTTTCGCCCCGTCTTCTCATTTCTTCGATTACTTGCGCCCCAGTTTTCATTTGATTACCATGCCTTTATATTAAATTAACAACATGCATATTAAAACATGCATAAGTATAATTATGCAACCATTAAATAGTGAAAAGAATAGTTTTGGTGGGAGATTAAAAGAGGAGCGCCAAAGACTAGGGCATACTCAGGATGCTTTTGGGGCTGGTGCGGGGGTAACGCGGCTAACTCAGTCAAAATATGAAAAAGGCGAAAGTTCACCTAATGTTCAATATTTAACTGCTATTGAAGAAATGGCCGTTGATATTAATTACTTACTTACTGGCAACAAACGCAGCGATGTAATTAGTACAGACGTTCACGGTAAATATGCCGATCTTGCCGCCGATATTATTATGGAGTTGGAAGTGTTGATTAACGCAAAAGGGGTAAAACTACCCCCGGCAACGAAAGCTCAGCTTGTCGCTACAATCTACCGGAATAGCCAGGTAAATTCCCCAGTTAATACGCGGTTAATTTCTGATTTATTGTCTCTTGCAGTAGCGTAAAAAACGCACGCAGAATGCGCGGGTATGTTTTTAGCGTTAAATTTCTCCTTGATTTATCATAAACCAAGTAGGTAAAGGCTTTTCGGGGGGGGTGTGCATCGTTTTAGCACTGCACGCAAAACGCACGCAATGCACGCGTGCGCTTTTTGTCTATTTTTTACTTTTAATTTCACTGATTGCTAGTAACGGCGTGGTATGGCTGGTGTTTGAAATATTTCAAACCATGTTTTCATCTGCGCGGTCGGTGTTCGTTTTTGCGTGAAATCTGCGCGAAATTGTTTAAAATATTTCAAACCCAAATTTGCCGCCTATCCCGCTACATCCCGCATAGAATCGGGTCTTCCAGCTTAATTCCCTTAGATTCCATATATTTCAAATCAACTGTCCCCCGTAATACCCACCCCCAAAGAAAATAACACTAGCTTTTATTTATTCCCTGACTATAATGCGCATCTTGCCGCAAACATGCGGCATTGAGTTCATCGTTATCTGACCTATCTCTCGCGCGTTTACAATCGCGCCTGTCTATATAAATCCTACCGCCTGCTTACTTGGCTCTGGATTTTCCGGTTAGCAACGATGTTTATTGCGCCGGTTGATCGTCTGCCCAATTCGGGTTGTCTTACCTGCGCTTACCTAAGGGAATTTACAAGTTCGTTACGCTCATTCGCGTAAAACGATCAGCTTTATGCTGAAGTTTTATTCTGTTCGTAATGTTCGTTCCCGTATAAAAAAGGAAGCAACATGTCGTTTGAAATTTTGAATCTGAACTCCAATATCCTTAAGGCTATTACCGAATCCGGTTATACCGAAGCAACACCTATCCAAGCACAAGCAATACCCGAAATCATGGCTGGCCATGATTTGATGGCATCTGCTCAAACTGGTAGCGGCAAGACAGCAGCCTTTATCCTGCCAGCGTTGAATCGTTTGGCAACTCCATCGACATTGCCTGGCAAAGGCCCTCGCGTATTGGTTCTGACACCTACACGTGAATTGGCTCAACAGGTTTGCGATGCAGCAACAAAATACGGCAAGAACATGCGTTTCAAGATCATCAGCATCTTGGGCGGTATGCCTTACCCTGTGCAGAACCGTATGCTTTCAGGTCAAGTTGATATTCTGGTGGCAACACCCGGCCGTCTGATCGACCATTTGGAACGCGGTCGTATCGACTTTTCACGTCTGGAAATGCTGATTCTGGATGAAGCTGACCGCATGTTGGACATGGGTTTTGTGGATGATGTAGAGCGTATCGCTTCTGCTACCCCTAATACTCGTCAAACTTTGCTTTTCTCTGCAACTTTGGATGGCGTTGTTGGCAACCTAGCATCTCGTCTGCTCAAGACACCTAAACGCATCAGTGTTTCTGCAGCTAAAGATAAACATGAAAACATCGAGCAGCGCATGATGTTCGCTGATGACGTAGCTCATAAAAACAAGATGTTGAGCCATTTGTTGACAGATACTGAAGTCAACCAAGCAATCGTCTTCACAGCGACTAAGCGTGATGCAGATGGACTGGCCGATCAACTTTCTGCACAAGGTCACTCTGTTGCTGCGTTGCATGGCGATATGAGTCAACGTGAACGTAACCGTACCCTGCTCAGCATGCGTAATGGTAGCGTCCGTATCTTGGTGGCGACCGACGTTGCTGCTCGTGGTTTGGACGTGCGTGGTATCTCCCACGTGATCAACTTCGACTTGCCTAAGTTCGCAGAAGACTACGTACACCGTATCGGTCGTACTGGTCGCGGCGGCGCTTCTGGTATCGCGATCTCTTTCGCATCTAACCGTGATGCACAGATGCTCAAGCGTATCGAGCGTTACACAGAGCAGACCATCAAGATGCATACGATTGAAGGTTTAGAGCCTAAGTACAAGTTGCGCACTGGTGGCAGCGCCCCTTCTGATCGCGGTCCTCGTCGTAGCAATGGCGGCGGCTTCGGTGGCGGTAATGGCGGCGGCTTCGGTGGCGGTAATGGCGGAGGTTTTGGTGGTGGTAATGGCGGCAATCGTGGCAATAGTGGCGGCTACGCTGGCAACCGTGATAACAACGCAGGGGGATTCGGTGGTGGCAATCGTGGTACTAGCAATAATGCTGGTGGCTTCGGTGGCAATCGCGCACCGTATCACACTGCTCCTGACAGCCGTCACGAACACGCTCCTCGTCGTGAATCTCAAGGTTTCGGCGCTCCACGCACTGCTAACACTCAAGGTGCTGGTCAAGGTTTTGGCGCACAGAATCAAGAGCGCAGTTCTGGTAACAACCAGAACCGAGGCTTTGGTGCTCAGAACCGTGGTGGCAACAGTGCCCCACGTCGCAACACTGGCGACCGTCCTGCATTTGGCGGCAACCGTGGCGGTAACAATGGCGGCAATGGCGGATTCGGTAGCCGATAAGCTTAGCTCGCTAGGCTAGTTCGATAAAAAAGCACGCCTAGGCGTGCTTTTTTACGCCCGTCTGAAAAAACAAATATTACTCAATGCATGTTTTTGCTGAGTGATATGCCAGACCAAAAGCCTCAGCGACCTTCATATGAGTAACGATGCCATGCCAAATATTCAATCCCTGTAGGAGTGCAGGATTAGATTTCAATGCCTTTTGGTACCCCAAGTCGGCGAGTTGCTGAATATAGGGGAAAGTCGCATTGGTCAAAGCCAGCGTTGCAGTCATTGGTAAACCACCTGGCATATTTGCGACTGCGTAATGCACGATACCATCGACAATATAGGTTGGGTCTTGATGTGTAGTGGGATGGCTAGTCTCGAAACACCCTCCTTGATCAATCGCCACATCTACTAATACCGCCCCTTTACGCATCAAGCTGAGATCATCGTGTCTAATCAGCTTCGGGGTCAAACCACCCGGTATCAGCACTGCTCCAATTACCAGATCGGCATCGGCAAGTTGCAACATCAGGTTATGGCGATTAGATAAGATCAATTGCACATTGGCCGGCATCACATCGCTTAAGTAACGTAGTCGTTCCAGAGAGACATCCAAAATGATCACTTGCGCACCCAGACCAGCCGCCATTTTCGCGGCATTTACGCCCACCGTTCCACCTCCCAGAATCAAGACCTTAGCAGGTGGGACACCAGGCACGCCGCCCAATAAAATACCGCGACCACCATATAATCGTTCCAGATATTTGGCCCCCTCTTGCACCGCCATCCGACCTGCGACTTCGGACATAGGCGTCAGTAATGGCAAGTCGCGGTTGGGTAGCGCAACCGTCTCGTAGGCTATGCATACCGCACCGGAATTAAGATGAGCACGAGTCAAAGCCTCACTGGCAGCGAAGTGAAAGTAGGTGAAGATCACCTGCCCTGCCCTGATATTTGGCCATTCAGAAGCGATAGGCTCTTTGACTTTTACAATCAGATCCGAAGCAGTCCATACTTGGGTCGCATCAGCGACGATGGTTGCGCCCACCGTTCTATAGTCAGCATCACTGAAACCACTACCCTGCCCTGCACCTGACTCTATGAGTACAGAATGGCCTGAGGCTAGCAAGGCTGCCGCACCAGCGGGTGTTAATGAAACTCTATGTTCATTCGCCTTGATCTCTTTGGGTATGCCGATTTTCATATTCTTGGCCTTTCGACTTCAATGTACCGCGTTGCTGACAAAGGATAGATTGGCGACACCCGCACGTTGCGCTATCGCCATCAGTTGCGCGACCTTGCCATAAGGCACTGTTGTATCGGCATCGACCCGCAATTCAAGATTTGGATCTTTACTAGTCATAGCAGAGAGTTGCGTGGCTAATATAGACTCATCCATATGTATGTCATTGAGTTTGATTTCACCCTGTGCATCTATGCTGACTATCTGATGTAGTGATGGACTTGTCACCCCTGTCGTTACGGTTTTAGGTAGCTTTACACCGACAGATTGTGTGAGTAAAGGGGCTGTCACGATGAATACGACCAACAACACCAACATGACATCTACCAAAGGAGTGACGTTGATCTCACTCATCATCTCCTGATCTGATCGGTTTTGAAATGACATGGTGATTCCCTATATCTTGTAGTCGTGCCTAGCAGCTAGACGCATGAAATCATGGGCGAAATTCTCTAGGTCGGCTACGGCCAAGCGCATGCGGCGCAAAAAGTAGTTGTAGGCCAGTACAGCCGGTAGTGCGGTAGCGATGCCGATTGCGGTCGCGATCAAGGCTTCTCCTATAGGTCCTGCCACCACATCCAGACTGGCTGAACCAGTGGCACTGATGTTCTGCAAGGCATGCATGATTCCCCAAACCGTACCAAACAAGCCTACAAAGGGCGCAGTTGAACCTATACTGGCCAGCGTTGCCAAGCCACTTTCCAGACGGCGCTGAAGGTTTTGCACTGTCTGTCTCAGGCTACGCTCCAAGCCATCTTGGGGAGAACCAAGATGCTGCATCGCGCCACTTTGCTGCAATGCGTCACGCAACTCGGCAAAGCCTGCCTTCGCCAAATAGGCCTGCTTGCCGTTCATAGACTCACTGACTTTCGCCGCTGACGGCCATTCTTTTGCGGCCCAGAATGCGGCGATAAATGACTGGTCCTCTTGGGCATCACGCCACTGCTGATATAGCTTGGTCAACATAATGGACCAAGTGACGATGGAAAAAACCAGTAATACCAGCAGCGTGGCATTCACGATAGATGATGAAGTGGCAGAAAATAAACTCATTCAGATTCTTTCAGTACAAAGGGAATAGGGACTAAAAACCATTTATCGACAGGCTGCCCAGCATGTCTGGCGGGACTGAAGTGCCAATCCTTTACGGCGTTAATTGCTGCATCGTCAAGGACCGGATGTCCGCTGCTATGTTGCAACTTGACCTGCCCTGCTCTGCCATCTGCCAGAACCTCGACACTGACCAGCACCTTTCCTTGCCAACCTAAACGTCGGGCTACCACAGGATATATAGGGGCAGAATTATTCAAATATGCGGCCAGATAGTCTGGCTCGTTATCAGGTAAGGACAATGTAGAAGCCTGTACAGCCGTAGTTTCCGTTATATTGGCTGGTACAGATTCACTAGAGACTAAAGAGTAGGTTGAATCAGATTCAACTTTAGATACAGTTACTTGCTTAAATTTATGTGGGACAGATTGCCTTGCGGTGGGCGTGTGTGTTTCTGTTGACTGAGTAGCGTCTTGCAATACAAAACTCACCGTCATTTCCTTGTGTGTGCCAGATATCGGGGCAACATGGTGATAGTTGAACAATATGATGAGATGCAAAAAAGTCACTGCCGCGATTACGGATACGCGTTGACTTAATGGCATTGATAATGGAGAAGAGACAGTCGTTTTAAGCACAAGTCAGTCTACCTGAGTTAAAGCCGCTACTAATAAAAAAGCCGACTTGCGTCGGCTCTTTTATTTCATGACAGAAACTGAATTACTTCAGAGTCAGGATGAATTTTGCCAAGCTAGCAATTTGAGCATCGTTTGCGCCCATACCTTTAGCAGGCATCATGCCCATTTTCCAACCATATGCACCACCCTTGGTGATGTTCTTAACCAGAGTCGCTTCAGCATCTGCTTTACCAGCATACTTAGCTGCAACATCTTTCCATGCTGGACCGACTTTTTTAGTGTCGATAGAGTGACAAGCGCCGCACTTTGCTTTACCGTCAGCTGGCATGTCTGTTGCCATTGCGTTACCAGCAACCATCAAACCTGCTACTGCCAAAACTGTGAAGATAGCTTTCATATTATTCCCTCAATTGATTGTAAGTTTTGTAATAAGCCCAAAAACCCTATCGCATCACGGTCAATGAAATCACAACTTTCTGTCAGATATCACGATGTTTAAACGATGTAGCAGATTATGAGCAGTCGTGATTATCTTATAAATTTTCCAAATTGGGAATGCAACTTGGCAATCAATGCAAAAAAACCAATAAATTTTTACAAATGATAGGTTGCCTAGCTGACTTAGAAAGCTACAATCTCAAGCCACATCAAGCATTTCCAACTATGTCTGCATTAGCTCTCAGATTTTTGACTTTACTTCTGTTTTCCTTGAGCAGCAGCTTTGTGGTGGCCGAAGAACAACCCGACCCTTACGATACGCATGCCTTGCTGCCGCTTAAGTCGTCTTTACGCTTGCAAGGTGCACAAGGTGATCCCTGTGAGAAAACAAGTCTACCAAACCATGCGCTGAGCTTGTTTGAAGTGGTGGACATTGCCTTGTGTAACAATCCTCAGACACGTGAGGTCTGGGCCAGCGCCCGAGTTCAGGCTGCTCAGGTAGGTGTAAATCAGGCAGCGTACCTCCCCAATCTAAACCTGAACGCTGGACTAAGCCGTAACTGGCCCGCCAACGGAGCGGCCTACAATCAGCGCAATATAGGCTTATCACTTTCTTATCTCATTTATGATTTTGGTGCCCGTTCCGCTAATCTGGATAGCGCTAAACAGTTGTTGAATGCAGCATCGTACACACAAGATAGTATAGTTCAGACTGTCTTTCTTGCTGCGGTGCAGTCTTATTATCAGACGCAATCAAGCTTGGCCGCGCTAGAAGCTACACGCGAGTCTGAAGCAGCAGCTAAAGCCAGTTTCGATGCGGCACAGGCTCGCTATCAGGCCGGTAGTGCAACACCAGCCGACAAATTTTCCGCTCAAACAGCCTACTCCCAAGCGACGCTCAACCGTATCACCGCGAGTGGCACACATCAGATAGCACGCGGCACTTTGGCGAATATCATGGGATTTGATGTTCCGCAACCAATAGAGCTGATTACCGCCGACCCATTGCCAAACGCTGAAGATTTCCAGCGCAACATTGCCGCACTCATCGATAAGGCGCGCGAACTGCGACCTGATTTGCGTGCCGCCGAGGCACAAGTGCTTTCAGCCCAAGCCAATAGTGAGGCGGCACGGGCTGCGGCACTGCCGACAATTTCTTTAGGCGCAACCAGCAACTATCAAGGTGTGATGGGTAACGGGATGAACCGTGGTTCTACTTTGGGTATCACACTCACCGCCCCACTGTTTGCAGGCTATGCACCCACCTACCGCATCCGCTCTGCGGATGCACAAGTTGAAGTCAAACAAGCTCAATTGGAAAGGTTGCGACTGCAAGTCGCTTTAGATGTATGGAATGCTTACCAGAACCTCACTACTGCAACTCAGGCAATTCGTGCTACGGCAGATCTGTTACAAAGCGCCAGCCAATCTGAGCGCGTTGCCTCGGGGCGCTATAAGGCGGGCGTAGGGGTTATGCTGGATGTACTCAATGCGCAGAGCGCGTTGGCAAATGCCAGACAGCAAGAGATACAAGCACGATTTAACTGGAACGTCAGCCGCGCCACTTTAGCTCAGACTATGGGAGATATGGACGTGGGGCTGTTGCAAGAACTCTCCACCACCGCTGCTACCGAGCATCCAACCAATATAAAGAAGACCGAATGATGATGAAAATGATGCGCTCAAAACCATTTTGGCTGCTACTTCTGATAATCATCGGTGGCGCTGCCGCATACGCATATCAGCGTTATGACACTGTGCCAGTTGAGCAACAATACCGTACCCAAGCCTTGCAAACCGGCGATCTCAGTCTCACCGTTTCTGCTAATGGCACGATCAATCCTGTCTCTCTAGTCAACGTGGGTACCCAAGTTTCAGGCACAGTTAAAAAGCTATATGTGGATTTCAATAGCAAAGTCAGCAAGGGACAGGTACTACTAGAACTAGATAACTCTCTACTGTTCGCGCAGCAAAAGCAGAGTCTGGCCAACGTAGATAGCGCCCGCGCAACCTTAGAACTTGCCAGTGCCAATGAAGCACGCACCCGTGGGCTGTACCAGCAAGAATACGTATCTAGACTGGAAATGGATACCGCTATTCAGGCCAAAAAAGCTGCCCAAGCAGGTCTTAGAGTTGCACTTGCAACAGTAGAAAAAGACACCGCCAACTTGGCCTACTCGGTGATTCGCTCCCCTGTTTCCGGTGTGGTCGTGGACAGAACAGTGGATGTGGGCCAGACCGTGGCGGCCAGCTTGCAGACCCCTACTCTATTCAAGATTGCTCAGGACTTAGCATCGATGCAGATCGATGCAAACTTTGCTGAAGCTGACATCGGCAGCATCAAAGCAGGGTTGCCTGTTAAGTTCACGGTAGATGCTTTCCCCAGTCGCAGCTTTCAGGGAGTCGTGAAACTGGTGCGGTTGAACCCGACCACCCTACAGAATGTCGTCACCTACGATGTGGTCATCAATGTCGCTAATCCTGATGAGACTTTGCTGCCAGGCATGACAGCCTATGTGAATATCCCTGTGGCCGAGCGTAAGTCTGTGTTGCTGATTCCCAACGCCGCGCTACGTTTCAAACCAGCCAACTATGAAGCGACTAAGCTCAGCACCAAAAGTGGTGAAAACAGCAAGCGTGATAGTTTTAGTGGGCGAGTCTTTATCCTCAAGGCCGGAAAGTTAGTTCCGGTGGCGGTCTCCTTGGGTATCAGTGACAACCGTAACACCGAGATTATCAGTGGCGAGATTAAGGCCGGCGACCTAGTACTTTTAGGTGAGAGCCAGTCGGACAGTAAATCCTCAAGTGCAGCTTCCCCTCCCAGAAGGATGTTCTGATGCCGGACGCCCTAATCAATATCGCTGGCTTGCATAAGGCCTACCAAACTGCTGCTGGGCCATTCCCTGTATTGAAAGACGTCAGTCTGAGCATCGTTGCGGGGGAATTCGTGGCCATCATGGGGCATTCAGGGTCTGGAAAATCCACCCTTATGAATATATTGGGCTGCTTGGATAGTGCCACGACAGGAGAGTATCGCCTGACCGGACGTAACGTCGCACAGTTGGGCAAGGACGAACTCGCTCACTTACGCAACGGTACTATCGGTTTCGTCTTCCAAGGTTTCAACCTATTACAGCGCATGACCTTACTGGACAACGTTGCTCTGCCGCTCATCTATTGCGGCGTGGAACGGGAAGAGCGCCAAGTACGCGCCTTGGATCTATTGAGCAAAGTCGGCTTGGCTGATAAAGCACAGTCTTTACCCAACCAGATTTCTGGCGGACAACAGCAACGGGTAGCAATCGCGCGTGCCCTAGTGAACCGTCCCAGCCTGATACTTGCCGACGAACCCACGGGGAATTTGGACAGCCATACCAGTGCAGAGATCATGGCCTTGTTTGAGTCGCTCAATCGCGATGGCATCACCATCGTGTTGGTCACGCACGAGGATGACATCGCGCGCTATGCGCAACGCCAGATTCATTTTCAGGATGGCAGGATAGTTAGCGACCAAGTTACCCCAGCCAAGGTGACGTCATGACGCTGGCAATGCTGGGTGAAGCTTGGCGTGCGATGGGGGCGAACCGACTACGCACTTTGTTGACCATGTTGGGTATGGTCATAGGCGTGGGGGCGGTGGTTCTAATGATGTCCATAGGGCAAGGTGCACAATATGCAATCAAGCAATCCATCGCTGCTATGGGCAGTAATCTGTTCATCCTGTTGTCTGGGAGTAGCTCATCCGGCGGTGTGCGTTCCGGTTCAGGTGGTGGCTATACCCTCAACGTTGCGGATGGCGAAGCGATCAGCGAACTTCCTGGTGTAGCGGCTGTTGCACCCATTCATCCTGGCAGCGCTCAGGTGATTTATGGGCCCAATAATTGGAATACCTCTGTGATAGGCACGACGCCAGACTATCTGTCTGCACGCTCATGGAACATCACTAGCGGTTCAGCATTCACTGCTTCGGATGTGCGTTCCTCCACACGCGTCGCACTGATAGGACGAACTGCCGCACAAAACCTATTTGGTGACGAGGACCCCGTTGGCAAGACTATACGTATACGCCAAAGCCCATTTCTGATACTTGGGACACTGGCATTGAAAGGCCAAGGTATGGACGGACGCGATCAGGACGACACCATACTGATCCCGCTCAGCACCGCGCAAAGGCAGGTGTTCGGTACGCAGTTCCCCGGCTCGGTACGGATGATGATGGTGCAGACCACTACTCAGGAAATCATGCCGCAGGTAGAGCGCAGCATGAACGAATTATTAAGACAAAGGCATCGCATCCGTGAAGGTATGGACAATGACTTCTATCTGCGCAACCTCACCGCCGCCGCAGATTCTGCTGCCGAAAGTACACGGGTGATGTCGCTATTGCTGGGTGCCATCGCTTCGGTATCATTGTTAGTGGGTGGTATAGGCATCATGAATATCATGTTGGTATCGGTGACCGAGCGCACTCGCGAAATCGGCATACGTATGGCGATAGGCGCACGTCAGCGTGACATCCTGCTGCAGTTTTTACTAGAAGCCATCATCATCTCGGTGTTGGGTTGCAGCATCGGTCTGCTCTTGGGGATAGGTGGAGCGCTACTGGTCGAATCACTCACCGGCACGGCTGTGATCATCTCGGTCAGCGCGGTATTGGTAGCGTTCAGTGTCGCCGCCACGGTAGGTATCTTCTTTGGCTACTACCCTGCCCGCAAAGCTGCACAACTCGATCCTATCGAAGCACTGCGCTATCAATAGCGCTTTCTGAAATGAAAAACGGCAGACCTAGGTCTACCGTTTCGTTTGGGTACTGATCTAAAACTTACAGCGTACGACCAATTGCTTTGGCGATACCGCCCAAGGTGCCCATCAGTTTCTTCAACTCATCCGGCGTCAAAGCCTGATCCGCATCACACCATGCCTCACATGGATTTGGATGCATCTCGACCAACAGACCATCCGCACCCGCTGCCACCGCTGCCTGTGACAAGGCAGCTACCATCCAAGCCTTACCACCCGCGTGTGATGGATCGACGATGACAGGCAAGTGTGTCTCTTTTTTCAGGACAGGAATCGCCGTTACGTCCAACACGTTACGGTAGTAAGTCTCGAAAGTACGGATACCACGCTCGCAGAAGATGATGTTGTGGTTACCGCCGGCGGCGATATATTCCGCTGCCATCAACCATTCCGAAATCGTCGCTGACATGCCGCGCTTAAGTATGACCGGCTTGTTGATACGGCCGACTTCTTTGAGCAGGTCGAAGTTCTGCATATTGCGCGTACCAATCTGGATCACGTCTACATCGCGCTCTAAGAACAGGTCGAGCTGGCGTGCATCCATCAACTCAGTGACGATAGGCAATTTGTACTTGCTGGCCGCGTTGCGGAACATGGTCAGACCATCAGCACCCTTACCTTGGAAAGTGTACGGGCTGGTACGCGGCTTGAATGCACCACCGCGCATCAAGCGGCAACCTGCTTCGTTTACGTATTGAGCAGACAGATCCATTTGCGACTGAGTTTCGACTGAGCAAGGACCGGCGATGACTTGTATCTGATTGCCACCGATGGGGATGCCGCCTACATCGACGATGGTGTTGTTCTTGTGTGACTCACGCGACACGATCTTGTACTGTTTGGCGATATGCATGGCTGATTCGACACCAGGCAAGGGGGTGAACATCTCTTCGGTCAAACCACGCTCATCACCGATAGCACCGATCACGGTACGTTCGATACCGCGCGAAATATTGGCCTTCAGGCCAGCTGTCTCCAAACGTTTCACCACTGCACCGACTTGATCATCGGTTACGTCTTTACCCATCACTATAATCATTGCTGCTCTCCTAATATCGCTTTCAATGCGGTCAAAAATTTCTCATTCTCATTCTTCAAACCTATGCTCACGCGCAGATAGTCCGGCATCGCGTAATTCCAAACCGGACGTACGATTACGCCGGATTCAAGTAAGCGTCGGTAGATACGTGCCGCGTTCACCACATGAAAACTGACGAAGTTGCCATAGGATGGGATATAGCTCAGCCCCAATCCGGTTAGGCCTACCGTCAGTTGTTCCATGCCGCGGCGGTTGTGTTCAAAAGTCAGTTGTACGAACTCTTGGTCACTCAATGCAGCAACGGCTGCAGCCTGTGCCATGCTGTTCACGTTGAATGGCTGTCGTACACGGTTCAACATGTCGATGACTTGCGCGTGTCCCAAGGCATAACCTACACGCATCGACGCTAAGCCATAAGCCTTGGAGAAGGTACGCGAGATGATAAGGTTGGGGAATTCACGCAACCAACTCACGCTGTCGTAGCGGCAATCTTCTGGCAAATACTCGTTATAAGCCTCGTCCAGCACGACCAAGATATTGGCCGGCAAACCCAGCAAGAAAGCATGTAATTGCGCGCCAGTTAGGAATGTGCCGGTTGGATTGTTGGGATTGGCGATGAAGATGATCTTGGCACCCTGCGCCACTGCAGCTTTGTGCATCGCAGTCAGATCATGGCCAAAAGACTGCGCAGGGACGCTGATACCAGTTGCCCCGACTGCTTGGGTAGCAAGTGCATAAACCGCAAAAGCGTGGTCGGAATAGACCGCCTTGTCGCCTACCGTTAGGAAGGCGCGTGCGGCCAATTCGAGCAGATCGTTGGAACCGTTGCCCAAAACCACTTGGTTGAGTGCCACGCCATAACGCTGTACCAAGGCATCTTTCAGCGCATAACCATTACCGTCCGGATACAGACTGATCTCATCGAGCGCATTGCGAGCTGCGGCGATGGCCGACGTGCTCGCACCCAAGGGGTTTTCGTTGGATGCCAACTTGACGATGTCAGTGATGCCCAGTTCACGCTCCAGCTCGGAGATGGGTTTACCTGGTTGGTATGGTGCGATGGCACTAATATAGGCCGGAGCTAGTTCGGAGTAATTCATATAGCAGGGATATGTGATTAACGGGAAGTCCCGGAAGGTGTTGTAGTCTCTGTTACTTCATGCTCGCGCAGCTTGTTCCGCTCCGCTTCGTATTGATCATAGTTCAGCTGTTTGGTAGCAGGTTGTGCATGCGGGTTTGCTATTCCTTCGCGCTGTTGCATGCCCTCATATAGATTGCGCGCCGGATCAGCACAAGCGGTCAACAACAATAGGAGCAGCCAAGCGGACCTCATTATCAGTTGGCTACCGGATAAGAGCCTAGTACTTTGACGAAGGCGGCAAGTTGTTGCAGCTCGAGCAAGGCAGCAGCCACTTTTGTGTCGCTCTGATGACCGTCAACATCCATGTAGAACACGTACTCCCAAAGGCCAGCACGCGCTGGGCGCGATTCCAGCTTAGTCATAGATACACCATGCCTAGCCAAAGGTGCCAACAGTTCATGCACCGCTCCGGGGCGGTTCGGGGCCGATAATACCAGCGAGGTCTTATCCTTGCCGGATGGAGATACATGTTGTTTGCCCAATACCAAGAAGCGTGTGGTGTTACGCGCATCGTCCTCGATGTTCTCTACACACAGGGATAAGCCAAAATGCGCAGCGGCCTGACTACCTGCAATGGCTGCACTATTTGGATTCTCTGCCGCTAATCGAGCCGCTTCGGCGTTGCTGGATGCAGGCACGCGCGCAGCATGAGGCAGGTGTGTGTTTAGCCAGCCCTGACATTGACCCAGTGATTGCGGATGTGAATACACGGTCTTGATGGTACTCAGTTCACAATGTTGTGCCAGCAGACATTGATGTATCGCCAGTTTCACTTCGCCACAGATCTGCAGACTGCTTTGCATCAATAGATCTAGAGTACGACCTACGGCACCCTCAGTGGAATTCTCTACGGGTGCCACGCCATAATTCACTGCACCAGATTCCACAGCACGGAATACATCATCGATGTTGGCACAAGGATTACCCTGTACCGCACTGCCGAAGCGTTTCATCGCAGCCGCCTCGGAGAATGTCCCTTCTGGCCCCAGATAAGCGACCGCCAGAGGCGACTCTAGCGCACGACATTGCGACATCACCTCAGTGAACAAGGCCGCGATTGCGTCATTACTTAAAGGACCGTGGTTATTGCCCTGCAAACGTGCCAGCACCTGTGCCTCACGCTCAGGACGCAGTACTACACCGTTCTCTTTAAGATGGCCTATCTGTTGCGCGAGCTTGGCGCGCTGATTCAGCATCTGCAACATCTCATTATCGAGGCGATCGATCTCGTCGCGGCATTTCTTCAAATTTTCACTCATACAGCCTCAAGCAATGGCAGATCACGCACCATCAATACGCCGGGTATGGCGGAAAGGTGTGCGACCAGTTGTGCGGGAAGTTCGGTGTCGGTATCCACCAAGGTATACGCCATATCACCGCGGGACTTATTCATCATATTGCTGATATTGATACCTGCTTGCGCCAGCGCGGTAGATATCTGACCCAGCATATTGGGTACATTACTGTTGGCGATGGCCAGACGGAAACGCGACTCGCGCGGCATCACCAAATTAGGGAAGTTGACGGTGTTAGTGATATTGCCGTGTTCCAAATACTCACGCATCTGGTCCACCACCATTACCGAGCAGTTATCCTCCGCTTCCTCAGTGGAGGCTCCCAGATGCGGCAAAGTCACCACATGGTCTTGCCCCTGCAAAGCTTGTGCTGGGAAATCACATATGTAGTAACGCAGATGCTTGCTTGCCAACCCTGCTAACACTGCCTCGTTATCCACGATGGGCGCTCGCGAGAAATTCAATAGCACACTGCCTGTACGCATCGTTTTGATTCGTTGTTCATTGATCAGACCGCGCGTGGCATCTAATAAGGGCACGTGTAGAGTGACAAAATCACTATGTTTAAGCAGTTCTTCTATGCTCTGCGCCTTTTTTACTTGGGAAGAAAGACTCCAAGCCGCTTCCACGGTGATCTCGGGGTCGTAACCGTAGACACGCATACCCAAGCCGAGAGCAGTATCGGCAACCAGTCTACCGATTGCACCCAAACCGATGATGCCCAGACTACGGCCGCGCAACTCTATACCCGCAAACTGTTTTTTGCCGTCCTCGACCAACTTGTGCAGCACCTCATCATCGCCCAGTAGGCCGGAGGTAAATCTCAGTGCAGGGCTGATATTGCGTGCTGCCAGCAACATGGCCGCGATGACCAACTCCTTGACCGCATTGGCATTAGCACCCGCCGCATTGAACACTGGGATGCCTCTGGCACTCATCTGTGCAACTGGGATGTTATTGGTACCTGCACCTGCTCTGCCGATAGCTTTTACGCTGGCGGGGATATCCATATCGTGCATCACATGAGAACGTACCAAGAACGCATCCGGCATTTCCATGTCGTTGCCAACCTGATACATAGCCGCGGGGAAACGTTTCAGCCCGTGGGCTGAGATCTTGTTCAGTGTCTGGATGCGATAGGTATGCGTCATAGTTCAGCCGTGGTTAGCTGCAAACTCGCCCATGAATGACACTAAGGCTTGCACGCCCTCATAGGGCATAGCGTTATAGATAGAGGCGCGCATGCCGCCGACCGAACGGTGCCCCTTCAATTGCAACAAGCCGCGGGCATCCGCCTGTTTGAGGAACTCGCCATCCAGCGCCGAATCTTTCAGGGTGAACGGCACGTTCATGCGGGAACGATCAGCCTTGGCTACTGGGCAATGGTAGAAACCATTACTGTTATCTATCGCTGCATACAACAACTCAGCCTTGGCGATGTTGTGACGCTCCATCACGCCAATACCGCCGTTGCGTTTCAACCAGCTAAATACCAATCCAGCCATATAGATGCCAAAGGTGGGTGGCGTGTTGTACATAGACTCGCCATCGGCATGCACCTTGTAATCCATCATGGTGGGTAGACGTGGGTCAGCATGACCGACCAAATCGTCTCTGACGATAACCAAGGTCAGTCCAGCGGGACCGATGTTCTTTTGTGCGCCTGCATAGATAAGTCCATATTTCCATACGTCAATGGGGCGTGACAGGATATTGGAGGACATGTCAGCAACCAAAGGCACATCACCCGTATTGGGCACCCAGTTGAACTCCACACCACCTATGGTCTCGTTGGGTGTGTAATGCACATAGGCTGCATCTTTATCCAGCTTCCAAGTATCGAAGGTCGGTACGTAAGTGCATTTCTTATCTGAGTTATCCGCTACCACGTTCACATGGCTGAACTTCTTCGCTTCTGCGATCGCTTTCTTGGACCACTCGCCAGTGTTGACGTAATCAACCGAAAGTTTGCCGCGCAACAGATTGAGCGGAATCATAGAAAACTGCAGATGCGCTCCGCCTTGCAGGAACAGCACTTTGTAATTGTCCGGTATCGCCATCAGTTCACGCAGATCAGCTTCTGCTTGAGCGGCGATACTGATGAATTCTTTGCCGCGATGGGACATTTCCATCACCGACATCCCACTACCGTGCCAATCCAGCATCTCGGCTTGAGCTTGCAATAACACTTCTCTGGGCAATACCGCTGGACCTGCGCTAAAGTTATAGATAGTCATTTAAGATGCCTTTATAAATAGATGGTTAATGCCGATTGTTAAAGTTATTTTTAATATTGTGGCGTGCCTATAAGGGCCTTAGATGCACGCTGTAAAATTACTCTTCCGCTTGTGTGTCGTCTTCAGGGTCTGCGATGCGACTCAGGCTGACCAATTTGTCACCCTTCTCCACGCTCATCAGCGTCACGCCTTGAGTAGTACGCCCCATCTCACGGATCTCACTTACGCGAGTACGTATCAGTACACCGCTGGAACCGATGAGCATGATTTCGTCTTCCGGCTTGACCAAGGTCGCAGCAACGACCTTGCCGTTACGCTCAGAAGTCTGGATAGCGATCATGCCTTGCGTACCACGACCATGACGGGTGTATTCGACGATAGGACTGCGCTTGCCGTAACCATTTTCGGTAGCGGTCAAGACACTCTGCTCTTCATCTTCTGCAACCAGTAAAGAGATGACCTGGTTGTCTTTGGCTAATTTCATGCCGCGTACACCGCGCGAGGCGCGTCCGGTGGCACGTACATCTTCTTCGTCAAAGCGAACTGCCTTGCCGCCATCGGAGAACAACATCACATCATGTTTACCGTCGGTGAGCGCAACGCCAACCAAGAAGTCGCCTTCGTCCAAATTGATGGCGATGATGCCGCGCTTCATAGGACGGGAGAAGTCGACCAGCGGTGTCTTCTTAACCGTACCCTGTGCGGTGGCAAAGAATACGTATTTGTCTTCGCTAAACTCGACCACTGGCAAAATAGCATTGATCTTCTCGCCCGCTTCCAGTTGCAGCAGATTGACGATAGGACGACCGCGTGAAGCACGACTACCTTGTGGCAACTCATAGACCTTGAGCCAATAGACGCTCCCCATATTGGAGAAGCACAAGATGCTGTTATGGGTATTGGCGATGAAAAGATTGTCGATGAAATCGTCATCCTTAGTTGCTGTCGCCTGCTTGCCACGGCCACCACGTTTCTGTGCACGGTACTCATCCAGTGCTTGCGCCTTCATATAACCACTGTGCGATAGCGTGACCACCACGTCTTCCGGTGCGATCAGGTCTTCCATGCTCATGTCATGTGTATGGGTGATGATCTCACTGCGGCGCTTGTCGCCAAACTGTGCTTTCACCGCTGCTAATTCATCAGCAATGATCTGCGTCACGCGCACTGGCTTAGCCAAGATATCGAGCAGGTCGGTGATCTTATCCATCACATCGCGGTATTCACCTACGATTTTGTCTTGCTCCAAACCTGTCAAACGTTGCAGACGCAATTCCAAGATAGCTTGCGCTTGTGCATCAGATAGATGGTAGCCACGTGCGCTTCCCTCACCAGTCAGACCAAACTCTGGCAACAGACCGTCTGGACGCGACGCGTCACTGACACGCGACAGCAGATCCTCAACCAAAGAAGAACGCCAGCTGCGCTCCATCAAACCGCGCTTCGCATCGGCTGGAGAAGGAGCGGCCTTGATCAGCGCGATGATCTCGTCCACATTGGACAAAGCCACAGCCAGACCTTCCAATACATGGCCGCGCTCACGCGCCTTGCGCAGTTCGAAGATGGTACGACGTGTCACGACTTCGCGACGGTGACGCAGGAACGCGTCTATGATCTGCTTCAAATTCAATAATTTAGGCTGGCCATCAATAATGGCGACCATATTGATACCAAAGCTATCTTGCAACTGAGTATCTTTGTACAGCTTGTTCAGAATGACGTCAGCGTTCTCGCCGCGCTTCAACTCTATGACCGCACGCATACCAGATTTATCGGACTCGTCGCGAATCTCAGAAATACCTTCGAGACGTTTTTCGCGTACCAGCTCACCGATCTTGATCAGCAGGTTTGCCTTGTTCACTTGATACGGTAGCTCATCGATGATGATGGCTTCGCGATCTTTGCTGATATCCTCAAAGTGGGTGCGACCGCGCATGATGACGCGACCACGACCGGTACGGTAACCCTCTTTTACGCCAGCCAAACCATAGATGAAGCCAGCAGTCGGGAAGTCAGGCGCGGGTATGTATTCAATCAATTCATCCACACTCAACTCAGGGTTGGCCAGCAAGGCCAAGCAGGCATCCACAACCTCATTCAAATTGTGAGGCGGGATATTGGTCGCCATACCTACCGCGATACCTGACGAGCCATTGACTAAAAGATTGGGGAAGCGCGAAGGGAACACCAGCGGCTCGTGTTCGGATCCGTCGTAGTTAGGTCCGAAGTCAACCGTCTCTTTATCTAGGTCGGCCAGCAGTTCGTGAGCAATGCGCTCCATACGGATCTCGGTATAACGCATCGCCGCCGCGTTATCGCCGTCCACCGAACCGAAGTTACCCTGCCCATCCACCAAGGTGTAACGCAGCGAGAAAGGCTGGGCCATACGAACGATGGTGTCGTATACCGCAGTGTCTCCATGCGGGTGGTATTTACCGATCACGTCGCCGACGATACGCGCTGACTTCTTATACGCGCGGTTCCAATCGTTGGACAGTTCGTGCATCGCAAACAAGACACGTCGGTGTACTGGCTTCAAACCGTCACGCACATCCGGCAAAGCGCGCCCGATGATGACGCTCATGGCATAGTCCAAATAGGACTTGCGCATCTCTTCTTCTAGGCTGACGGGGAGTGTTTCTTTCGCGAATTGAGTCATGGGTATAGGCAGGTGGTTTAGGCTAAAAAACAGCTTGTGAGTTTACCACAGCCACACAGGCACGAACTACCCCTGCTATAGGCCAAATCATTCGTCAGTATTTGGCGCAAACCCTCAAGATTTGCTAAAGTCGCGGCCTTATTCCAAAGTCCAATCGCCGCCATGTCCAACGCTGATCCCATCGAAATCGAAAAATTCTCCCAACTCGCGCACAAATGGTGGGATCCACATAGTGAATTCAAGCCCTTGCATGAGATTAACCCGCTGCGCTTGGCTTATATCGATCGCAATGCAGGACTGAGCGGCAAGACGGTACTGGATGTTGGTTGCGGTGGTGGAATCCTGTCCGAGAGTATGGCCAGAACAGGCGCGCAGGTAACCGGCATCGATCTATCTGATAAAGCTTTGCAGGTCGCCAAACTGCATCTACTGGAAAGCGGTCAGCAGGTCGATTACCGCAAAGTTCCAGTAGAGACCTTAGCGGATGAACTTCCTGCCCATTACGACGTGGTCACCTGTCTAGAGATGTTGGAACATGTACCGGATCCTGCCAGTGTCATCGCGGCTTGTGCCAAACTGGTCAAACCCGGCGGTTGGGTGTTCTTCTCCACACTGAATCGCAATCCCAAGTCTTATCTGCTCGCCATCATAGGTGCGGAATATGTGCTTAATATGCTGCCTCGCGGCACGCATGACTACGCCAAGTTCCTCAAGCCGTCCGAATTGGCACAAGCCTGTCGTAATGCAGAACTCAATGTCGTCGATCTGATTGGCATGAGTTACAACCCCATCAGCAAGGTCTATTCCCTAGGTAAGGATACCGACGTCAACTATATGATCGCCTGCCGCAGGGAAGCAGAGTGATACGCGCCGTCCTGTTCGATCTGGACGGCACCTTCGCCGATACGGCACCAGACTTGGCTGCCGCGCTCAACCATGTACGCGCCACCCGTGACCTGCCCCCACTCCCCTTGCAAGTGCTACGCCCACAGGCTTCGCATGGTTCTGCTGGATTGCTTAAGACCGGTATGGGTGTGACACCTGAGTCCCCAGACTTCCAAGCATTGCGTGACATTTTTCTAGCGCACTACACCGATAACATCTGCGTGCATACCAAGCTTTTCGTAGGAATGGCCGAGCTGATTTCGACACTTGAGTTGCGCGACATCACTTGGGGCATTGTTACCAATAAGCCACATCGCTTTACTGTTCCGCTTATGCAAGCGCTGGGTTATGCAGAACGTGCCGCCTGTCTAATCAGCGGCGATACTTGCGCTCATGCAAAACCGCATCCAGAACCAATGTTGAAAGCCTGTGAGAGCATCAAGGTCACACCTAGCCAGTGTCTATATATAGGTGATGACAAGCGAGATATGGATGCAGCTAATGCAGTAGGCATGCGCGGCATCATCGCCAACTATGGCTATGTCAGCGACGATGTATCGATCACGAACTGGCAAGCCCATGGCAGCATCGATACGCCACTAGCATTGCTGAACTATTTGGAGAAATAAGCGATTTTCAGAGGGTGGAAAGTCAATGAGCCCCGGAATCATTATCATCCGGGGCTCATCTAGTTGTATTGTATGACAAGGCCACAACAGCCCCGGCTTACGGTTTTTTAGGCCGCTAAAGCGTAGTTTTCATCGTTTGCATTTACATGCTTGCTTCATTTACGTCGATCGCCTGACGTGTCGCCCCAAAACCTATCTGCTCACTGTCGAAGCCATGTCTGGCCCATCAGAAACGCTCTAAATATCAGAACTCTTCTGGTGGACCAGGGCGGAATTGAACCGCCGTCCAACAAGCCCTTAATGAATCGGAGTTTTCGCAGACCGAAATCTGCTCACAACAATACTGAGAATTCTAACATAGCTACTTGTTGATTAGCGACACTCCTTCCGACGACCGTTTCGATTTACTGCTGTTGATTGAATGGCCAAAACACTCGTCTATTCGTCGCATCACTTCAAACAACGACAAAGTATCATGCATTTATCCTGTCACTTTGTTTGCCAAATGCACCCAGCTGAAGACAACGACAAGCCAAGCACCACACCTGAAGCGGAAGGCATACAAGACATCCTGCACAAGGTCATCATCGCCCACCAGCAGGCGCTGGCCTTGTTACAGCAAACTGAGGCGGCCTACAGTCGCTTGGTTCCTCACCAACTGTTGAGTCTGATGCATGCCAAAAGTATCATCGACGTAAAACTTGGCGATCAAGTGGAACGCAAACTGACCATCATGTTTGCTGACATACGCGATTTCACCTCTCTCTCCGAAACCATGACGCCAACGGAGAATTTCAATTTCATCAACTCTTATCTGAGTCAGATGGAACCTGTAATCAGCAGACATCACGGCATCATCGACAAATATATAGGCGATGCCATCATGGCGCTTTTTGAAAAGAGTGCAGATGATGCGGTTGCGGGCGCGATTGCCATGTTGGAGCGTTTGAACTTCTATAACGCTGGGCGCAAGCGAGCTGGATATAAACCAATCCAAATAGGGATAGGGCTGAATACCGGCATGGTGATGATAGGGACCGTTGGCGGTGTCAATCGTATGGACAGTACTGTGATCGGTGATGCGGTCAATCTTACAGCACGTCTAGAAGAGGCTAATAAAACCTATAACACCAAGTTACTGATCAGTCACAACACGCTGTATGACCTCAACGAACCCGAGCGATATATGTTGCGCTTCTTGGATCGGTTCCGTGTAAAGGGTAAATCACAGCCGCTCTCCATTTATGAAGTCTTCAACAATGATGCCGAGGAGATACGTCAGGCAAAACTCAAAAGCCTAGATCGATTCGAGCGGGCCGTAGCCTATTATCATCTCAAGTTAATAGATCGTGCTCTGCCCTTGTTCCAGCAATGCATAGAGATTTACCCCCATGATCAACCAGCACAAATCTATCTAGAACGCTGCTATAACTACCAAGCGACCAGCCACCATGCTGGTACAGGAGAGCTCGATCTTTTGGCGACTTGGCAGCCAACTTTCCAAACTGGCATAGCAACATTGGACGACGCCCATCAGGAACTGCTAAGACTAATCACCCAATATGCGACACGCATCAGGAATGATCAGGACTTTGAGTTCAGAGACATCTACAACTTTCTAAACGAATACACTTCAAGTCAGTTTCCCATGGAAGAGGCATTGATGCGTGAGCATCACTATCCTTTCCTTGAGAGTCACACTCGAGAACACCGGCATTTCGTCCAGTATTTACAAGCTCTGCAAACACGCATGAATGCGGGAGATGAAGACCCACGTTATATCGCGTACCGTACCGAATTACTTTTATTGGACTGGTTTTCATCGCATTCCATACGCGCCGACCGACACTTTGCGCGCCACTTGCAGAGCCGATTAAGTGATTCGAGTTGAAAATATGCTTCCTTTAAGCGCCAGTATTCTTAATACATCTGGCTAAGAACGATCATCTAATTCATCACTATCTGATTCGATCAGATTGACTGGCAACTGTTTGGAGGGCTTTACCCCCATCACTTTGAGCATCTCTGCTTGGCGGATGACGTTACCCCTACCCCGCGTAAATTTTCCATAGGCTTTGTCATAGACATCCTTAGCTTGATTGAGCCTATCTCCCAACTTATCCAAATCCTCTACAAAGCCGACTAGCTTGTCATACAGTTCAGCTCCCCTACTCGCGATGTCTTGTGCGTTGCGGTTCTGTTGCTCCTGACGCCACAAATGGGCAACAGTACGCACCACGAACAATAAGGTGCTGGGGCTGACCAGCAACACGTTCTTTTTCCATGCGTCCTGCCATAGCTCGCTGTCATGGGCAATCGCCAACATGAAAGCTGGTTCTATGGGGATGAACATCAGCACGAAATCCAGCGATTGCAAACCATATAGTTGCTGGTAGTTCTTGTCCGCCAACTCCTTGATATGCGCACGAACCGATTCCAGATGACGGCGCAAAGCAGCATCGCGCTGTGCGTCGGTCTCGGCATTGGCATGATCCTCGTAGGCATTCAATGACACCTTGGCGTCGATGATGAGGTGGCGATCTTCGGGCAGATGCACCACCACGTCTGGCTGCGCGCGCGTGCCATCGGAGCGGGTATGACTCTCCTGTACATCGTACTCATGACCTTTACGCAAGCCAGAGGCTTCCAGCACGCGTTCGAGTATCAACTCGCCCCAGTTACCCTGAGTCTTGGTCTGCCCTTTGAGCGCGCTAGTGAGATTATGGGCGTCTTTAGAGAGTTGGTTATTCAACGCCATTAGCTGCTTCACTTGTTCCGCCAAGGCGGAACGATCCTTGCCTTCGTTGACGTAGACCTGCTGTACCTGCCCTTGAAACTCAGTTAGTTTGACTTTGAGCGGCTCCAGCAACTGGTTGAGATTGGTCTGATTCTGCTCGGTGAAACGCTTGCTCTTATCTTCCAATATCTCATTGGCTAGCGCCTTGAAGCGATTGGAGAGTTGCTCTTCGGCATTCTGCAGTAGCTGCAACTTCTCGGTGCTTTGAGAACGTTCCGATGACAGCAAAGAATCCAGCTCTGCCACTCGATTGCTAAGCCGTTGTCGTTCGCCGTTGAGCTGTTCTCGAACTTGCGCCAATAGTTCCTTTTCTTGCTGCAAAGCAGTCAGTTGCTCAGCCAGACCGGTGGCGCGCTCTTGCAGCTGCGCCCTTTCGTCTCTTGCAGTATCAAGTTGGTCGCGCCAAGCTGAGGCTTGCTGCTGCAAGTTCGTATGTGCGAGATTTACACGACTTGATTCTTCTTGAGTAGAGACCAAGCGCTCGTTAAGTCTCGCTAGTTCAATCTGATACTCGGACTGAGTCTGGCGCACGGCGGCGGACATGCGCACACGCTGCACCAACCAACTGACTACAGCACCGGGCAGCAGACCGATGAATAAGGCTATAAAAAGGTAAAGCGAGAGTTCCATAGATATTCCCCAAATGCGAGCCACAGTATAAATGAGACAAGCAAATAAAAAGGGATGCTTGCGCATCCCTTTTTCACTTCAAGCCAGCAACTTAATTAGCCGCGAACTTGACGCTTACGCTCGTTCTCAGTCAGGTAACGTTTACGCACGCGGATAGACAATGGAGTGATTTCGACTAACTCGTCGTCATCGATGAATTCGACTGCAGATTCCAGCGTCAGGCGAACTGGAGGAGTCAAACGCACCGCTTCATCCGTACCAGAAGAGCGCACGTTGGTCAGCTGCTTACCCTTGATCGGGTTAACGATCAGATCGTTATCACGGCTATGGATACCAATGATCATACCTTCGTACAATTTATCACCAGGAACAACAATCATGCGACCGCGATCTTCCAACTTCCA
Organism: Gallionella sp.; assembly: GCA_028710525.1. Lineage (GTDB taxonomy): Bacteria > Pseudomonadota > Gammaproteobacteria > Burkholderiales > Gallionellaceae > Gallionella. Next base: position 103,541 of record JAQTTY010000009.1, read on the forward strand.
CAAGGCATAAGCTACTGCATCACCTTGTTCAGATGAGATCAACACACCGTTACGACGACCAGGCATGTCGGCTTTAACTGGTGCATAGTCATCGAACACGTGCGCCATGATGCCGGTGCCGCGTGTCAATGTCATGAACTCAGACTGGAAGCCGATCAGACCACGTGCAGGAATACGGTATTCCAGACGCACACGACCATGACCATCCGGCTGCATATCTTGCAAATCGCCACGACGACGACCCAGTTCTTCCATCACCGCACCTTGGTTTGCATCTTCGACGTCCACGGTCAAGACTTCGAACGGTTCGCACTTCTCACCGTTGATCTCGCGGTACACAACACGTGGCTTACCCACGCCCATCTCGAAACCTTCACGGCGCATATTTTCCAACAAAATGGTCAGATGCAACTCACCACGACCAGCTAACAGGAACACGTCGGTGTTGTCTGTCTCTTCAACGCGCAAAGCCACGTTGACCAACAATTCTTTAGTCAAACGATCGCGAATCTGGCGGCTGGTGATGAATTTACCTTCCTGACCGCACAGTGGTGAGGTATTTACCATCAGGTTCATGGTCAGAGTTGGCTCATCGACCTTAGGCATAGGCAGCGCTTCTGGCTTGTTAACGTCGGCGATAGTTACACCGATACCAATCTCTTCGATACCGTTGATCAACACGATGTCACCGGCTTTCGCTTCGTCCATCAAATAACGGTCCACACCTTGGAAACCCAAGACTTGGTTGATACGACCTTTCTTGGCAGCCTTATCACCATTCATCACCATCACGTCTTGACCTGGCTTGATACGACCACGCAACACACGACCCACACCGATACGACCAACAAAGCTGGAGTACTCGAGCGCGGAGATCTGCAATTGCAAAGGTTCATCTATCGCCGCAGCGGAAGGAGCTGGAACACTCTTCAATACAGTGTCAAACAAGGGACGCATATCAGGGCTAGGCTTGGCCAGATCCAATGTTGCGTAACCGTTCAATGCTGAAGCATAAACGACAGGGAAATCCAACTGTTCTTCAGTCGCGCCCAATTTGTCGAACAAGTCGAAAGTCTGATCGATCACCCAGTCGCAACGAGCGCCAGGACGATCTACTTTATTGATGACGACGATAGGACGCAGACCTAAAGCTAGTGCCTTCTTGGTCACGAAGCGCGTCTGAGGCATAGGGCCTTCAACCGCATCTACCAGCAGCAACACGCCGTCTACCATACCCAGCACGCGCTCTACTTCACCGCCGAAGTCGGCGTGGCCTGGTGTGTCGACGATGTTGATGTGCACGCCTTCGTAGTTCACTGCGCAGTTCTTCGCCAAAATGGTGATACCACGTTCCTTTTCCAGATCGTTGTTGTCCATCACGCGTTCAGCAACGTGTTGGTGAGCGGAGAATGAGCCGGCTTGAGTAAGCAGCTTATCAACCATGGTGGTCTTACCATGGTCAACGTGGGCAATGATGGCGATATTTCTGAGTGCGCGGGACATGAATGCAGCCTTGCTAGATTAAAGGGCGCGCATTCTAACACAGGCGAGCCGACTATCCCGATAAAACTGAATATGGGCTAGCAAAGCGCTAAGCCTAGTAAAAGCAGAGAGTTACCTACTGCTTTTGGGTAACCCCAAAAGGGGGTTCAGTATATAAAACGCGGCTTCAGATCGAGCAGGTTAAGCTCAGTCAAAATCTGCTCCAAACGCTGTTGGGCATTCTTGCGTGGCGCCCCGCTACGCTTGGCGATGATGAGTTCATTCTTCATCGAATGTTCCCAGCCTATCAACTCAGTAACCGTCACTTGGTAACCATGCGATTCCAGTAATAGGCAGCGCAACACATTGGTGATTTGACTACCAAATTCACGGGTATGGATAGGATGACGCCATATCTCAGACAGAGCCGTTATCCCGAAAGACTGATTCTTATGCTTATTCAAAACTGAAGCTACCTCCGCCTGGCAACATGGCACTAATACGATGAACTTTGCTTTTTTCTGCAATGCGAACTTGATCGCATCATCGGTAGCGGTGTTACAGGCATGCAAAGCCGTGACCACATCAATCATGGCTGGCAGTTGCGGCGTATCGATAGACTCTTCCACCGACACATTCAGAAAGGACATGCGCGGAAATGCAAGTTTATTGGCGAGTGCCTGTGACTTTTCGACCAATTCGCTACGTGTCTCTATGCCGTAAATATGTCCAACTTCTCGCGCTTTAAAAAATAGGTCATAGAGGATAAAACCTAGGTAAGACTTCCCCGCACCATGATCGACTAGCGTTAACTCAGGCTGCTTAGCCAATACTTCTGCAAGCAAAGGCTCGATGAATCTGAACAAGTGGTACACCTGTTTGAGCTTGCGACGGCTGTCCTGATTGAGCTTGCCGTCCCGAGTCAAAATATGTAGCTCTTTGAGTAGTTCCGTTGACTGATTGGGATTGATATCGGGTATGGCTGTCATAGCGTAAGGTAAGCGTGCTTTAAAGAATGACATTCTACCTTCAGCTATCGCTACTACTAAGACGGAAGGTGTTTAAATGATTTATATAGGCCTTTTTACCTAGTTATTCAGACTACAGACAATAGGGTTTTAGTACTGTAATCTTAAATGAAAGCAAGCTCGCAAAGACGGAGTAGTGATGCATCTGGGAAGCATAATCTTATTGATCTCTTTGTTAGTATCAACGCCTACGGTCGCGGCAGAGTCCATCGTCAGCGAACTTGACTATTACCAAGAACTCCCTGTTGTTTTGAGTGCTTCACGCTTATCGCAACCCTTGTCAGAAGCACCCAATGCAATGACTGTGATAGACCGCAAAATGATTACCTCATCCGGTTTCCGCAACATCGCCGACCTATTTAAGTTAGTGCCCGGCATTTACGTCAGTTACTACAAAGGTAGCCAGCCCTTTGTCTCCTATCATGGTTCGACCGACCAATATGCACGACGCATGCAAGTCATGATAGATGGGCGCAGCGTCTATATGCCACCCTTGAGCGCCGTCGACTGGGCCTTTTTGCCTATCACCATAGAGGATATCGAGCGCATAGAGGTGATACGCGGCCCAGCTGCCGCCTCACATGGTGCCAACTCAACTCAAGGTGTGATCAGCATTACCACACGCGATGCCGGTGCGATACACGGCGGTGAACTTTCTGTCACGCGAGGCACAAAGGGCATCAACGATATGGCGGTGCGTTTTGGTGGAGGCTCTGAGTATATGGATTACCGTATGACGATAGCCTATAGCGCCGATAACGGCTATGACAACATTATCAACATGCCTAACAATCTGCCCTATCTGCCCTCCCTGCTAAACAACAACAACGACAGCAACCAAGTGCGTCTGATGAACTACCGAGCCGACTATCACCCCGACGACGCAAATAGTTACAACATTCAAATCGGCTACAACCACGATGTACAGGGTGTGGGTTTCACCGACAAGAACCCCAGTGCCCTCATTCCCCTAAGTACCAATGGCAACACCCCGCACGACCTGTTTGCCAATAATGGTTTCGCGCAGCTTGACTGGACGCACCAGTTGCAGAATGACTCTGAGCTAGTCGTACGTTACTTCCATGAACGTAACGAACAACATGAATCCTTTCCGGTCTATCTGGGCGGCACTTTCTTCGCCACACCCGTAGTGCAATCACTGCAAACCAGTCGAGACGAGCTTGAGTTGCAGCACACCCTTGCATTGGCTAATGCTAACCGCCTCGTATATGGAGCGGCTTATCGCGTGGATGAGGTGAATGGCAATGGATACATTCCAGCCCTGAACACGGTCTATTCATCTGTAATCAGTAAGAGTAAATATCGGGTGTTTGCACATGATGAGTGGCGGTTAAATGATGAGCTGTTGCTCAACACTGGGGGAATGTTTGAGAAAAGCAGTTTGGGCCAAGAGAATTTCTCGCCGAGGGCTGCTCTCAACTACCACCTCACTCAGCAACATACCTTGCGCATCGGTGCATCTGTCGCCTATCGCACACCTGCACTAGCCGAGAGCAACTTCCCCGCCTTGCAACCCGGTGCTTTATTCATTGTCAGCCCAACAATCACCTCACCAGGACTGGTGCCTGAACGTATGGTGTCGCGCGAGATTGGCTATTTGGGAGAATTTCCCGAGACCGGAACGTCACTGGACCTGCGTGTCTTCAACGATCATGTAAGCCGCGCGATCTATTTTGATAAGGCCTTTACTGGTACTTTCGTGAACGGCATGGCTGCTGTCTATCATGGCGTAGAAGCAACCTTCAAACAGAGCTACCACGACAATATCGAACTGACGGCCAACTTTGCACACGAAGTTGCCAGTAGCAATGGCCCCGCTCTTAGGGCAGCTGGGCAAACTTCGATGGCGTCAGTCACACCCAGCAACAACGACCTACTGAGTGCCAGCGTACCGCGTAATAGCGCCAGTCTGCTTTATTCGCACACGCTAAACGAAGGTTGGAGTTACAGCGCTTCATACTATTTTCAAAGCGAATTACAACCCTATGACCGCGGTTTAGTCGACAGACAACCTACTCAACACCGCACCGATATGCGTGTCGCTAAATCTTTCTCAGCAAGGCGTTCTTTGAACGGTGAAGTCGCTCTGGTGGTACAGAATTTGTTCAACCAAGGTTATAGCGAATATATCGTCAACAATGTATTCAACCGCAGAGCTTATGTGACCCTGAGGTTAGACTGGTGAGTATAAGCGCCTTTTCACGTCTGAACATTCTTCATGTCTGCTTAAGGTGGGCACTGGCGATACTACTTTCTTGCGTGGCGATCAGCACTCAAGCTGCTACCGAATTCAAAGTGACGTTAGTCCTCAGCGACGACAATCCTATCTACCAGCGCTTCGCGAAAACCTACCAGGATAATCTCCCCACCACCCATAAATTGACCGTCATTTTCGGTGCCGATAGCTACCTAGCTGGTGCACAGACTGCAGATCTTGTTGTTACTGTTGGCAGCAAAGCTGCCAGTACCTTGGTCGGTAGAACTAGCAAACCCATGTTGTTGACCATGCTACCTAGCAACCTATATCCGGAACTTGCCAGCCGACGCACTGTACCTAGCCAACTTTCTGCACTTTATGTAGACCAGCCATGGAGTCGCCATATCGAATTGCTGTTCGCCGCCTTACCGCAGACACGAAAAATTGGAATATTGAATTCATCCGACTCCGGAATTGAGCCTGCAGAGTTACGTCAATTGGTCGCACGACATGGCGCCAAACTAATTGAAAATTTCGTGCCCGATTCCGAGAGTCTCTTCCATGCGCTCGAAGATACACTGAACCACAGCGAGGTGTTGTTGGCCACCCCAGATAACTTGATCTATAGCAGCAGCAACATCCGCAACATACTGATGACCAGCTACAGGCATCAAGTACCTTTAATCGGACTATCCAAGGGCTATGTCAATGCGGGTGCACTTTGCGCGGTGTATTCCAGCCCAGAAGCCTTGGCTAGACAAGCCGGTGCTATGACATTGGCATATGCGCAAGGCAAGCACCTGCCGCCAGCACAATTCCCCATCGAGTTTGAAGTCGCGACTAATATCGAAGTGGCGCGTACGCTGGGCATCAAACTCAAGACTGTTGAGCAGTTACACCAGCAATTGCAGCGTGCGGAAGGTGGACAGTGATGCTGAGTAGAAAATATAGCATACGTAAACATATTGCCTGGCTGACCTTGACGCCACTATTAGTCATGGTCATTACGCTGGAGAGTTTTTTCCTCAGCGACAGAACTGACAGCCTGAGTCAGGACCTCATCACACGTGGTCGTCTGATCGGCAGCCAATTGGCTGCAAGCAGTGAATATGGCGTGTTTTCAAATAACCACACCTTCCTTAATAACATCGCTGAAAGCGCCATGCAGCAAGCCGATGTGCGTGCGGTTATCATCCTAGATGATACTCATATCATGGCGGCAGTCGGTTCCATGCCCCAAGTCTTGGCCGCCACGTCTCAAATGGCGAGCCGCAAAGTCTCGTATAAAGACACGTGGCCAGAGAAACTCTCCCCCAAGCCGTTGCTGGCCTTGATCAATAAAGACGCACCCCTCTTAGATCAAGGCGAAACCGTGCTGCTATACCAACCCATCATGTCGACGCAAATCGCATTAAGCGATATCGAGACGACCGAAACAGCGCGGCAGCTTGGTGCGGTCATCATAGAGATGAGTTGGAAGAACACGCGGCTTATGCAATCGCGGATGCTATGGCTGACCATCACTGCGACGTTCGTCTTTCTACTGTTGACGCTGTACATCATCTATTTAGCTAGCCGCCGCATCATAGAACCAATCAGCCAGCTAAATATGGCGATACAGGCCATCGGTGCGGGGAATCTAGACACACGAGTCTCCGTACCGAGCTGCATCAACGAACTGTGCAATCTCAGTAACGGCATCAATCAGATGACAGCCGATCTACAGTATGAACGCAGCCTACTGCAGCTTCGGATCGACGAGGCGACTATACAGCTGCGCACTCTCGCCTTTTACGACACTCTGACTCAGTTACCCAACCGCCGTCTACTCAATGACAGACTGGCACACGCGCTGGCAACCAGCAAACGCAGCGGAAAATATGGTGCTTTGATGTTCTTAGATCTGGATAACTTCAAGCCAGTCAACGACCAATACGGCCATGCCGCTGGTGATTTATTATTGATAGAAGCGGCACAACGTATCAGTAGCTGTCTGCGCGAGATGGACACAGTGGCGCGTTTTGGCGGTGACGAGTTTGTGGTGATGTTGGGTGAGCTGGACACCAAGGTTGAAGAGTCAGTGCGACTCGCCTATTTGGTCGCGGAGAAGATACGCAACAGCCTTGGGCAGACCTATCACCTGACGATACAACAGGAAGGCCAGCCTGAACGCACCATCACCCACCGCTGCTCATCCAGCATAGGGGTGACCATGTTCCTTGATCATCATGCCAACCAAGATGAGATCATGACGAGTGCGGATGCCGCGATGTATCAAGCCAAACAATCAGGACGTGACCGCATCAATTTCTATAACGCCGAAACTAAACGCGTTCTATCCACTGACGATCAGCCGTAGCGTAACTTCATCGCCAACACCATCCCCGCCAGCAATAAGGTAATACCGTTCGCGATGATGATGGGCCAAGCGCCCAACATCAGGCCGTAAGCCAACCACAACGCGACTCCCGAAGTGAACAATCCATACATCGCCAGCGAGATGTCGGCCGTATGGCGGGTCTTCAAAACTTGCCATACCTGCGGAAGGAAAGAGACCGTGGTCAGCGTCGCTGCACAAGTCCCAAACACATCAATTAGATTCACTAACACCCTCCTCACGTACCCATAGTCGATGCGCATCCAACTCTAAGCGATAACGAGACTCGTTAGCGTCCAACTGCGCAATTTCTTCCGACAAGGTGGCTTCTTGGGCGATACGGCGCGCCGAAAGGCTATCGGACAAACTGCTCTCACCCAAACGGTATGCCTTGGCGATCAACTCCGAATTCGTAGTTATGGCGAGTGCAGCATCGTGTGCTTGCTGATAGGTTGCATAACTGCGCACTGCCTGCTGATAGGTCGCATAGATATCAGTCTGCAATCGATGTTGCACAAACTTAGCCTGATCGTTGGCGATATCCGCTTGTTGCTGCACACCTTGCGCAGTCGCTGAGCGTTGACCAAAGGAGAAAGGAACGGTCAGAAATATCCCCGTCACCTTCTCGTTTCCGCCCATCTCATTGGCATAACGCAAGCCCACGGTAGGGTCAGGCACTTGATCGGCGCGACTACGTGCGGCCATCAACTCCTGCACCTTGGCCTGCGCTTGCACCATGCCTAACTCATGATTGTCATCCAAAATACGCGCTTGCCATACTTCATAACTTTCGGTGATGGCCTGAGGTGTTTGGATAGCAACTTCGAGTGGCAGGACGATGGCTGGGAATTGACGTTGAAGATCATTACCCGCCATCTGAGCTCTTAATGAGGCTTGCTGCAAAGAAACGTTCGCTTGAGCTACTGCTGCTCGAGCGATGTTAAGTTCCAGCTTGGGTGCGTCTCCGGCTTGTACACGCTTCTCCACCATTTCGGCTTGCTGAGTATAAATATCGACCTGGTGTTGCCAAACACGGACTTGGGCTTGCTCACGCAACCAGACGAACCAAGAACGCAATAACAGGCGCCCCGCTTCATGGTAAGCATCTCCTAAGGCATAGTCGGCACGAGCAACGCTGGCTGCACCGATATCTGTATCTATACCAACCTTGTTGGGCAGACGCAAAGGCCGTTCTAACGCTACATCCCATTCCTTTAGTTTTTGACCGGCATTAACGATATGGCGTTGTGAAGTGCCAGCACGCAGATTGAACTCATAGTTACCACTGTTCCATTTACGCTGATTGGCTTGCTCCAACTTGAGTCCGCTATTCGCATTCAATACCAGTAGATTGCTATCCAAGGCATCCTCTACTTGCGACTTAGGAGGTAGATCGATCGCTTCCAACCCGCCGGCCATTACGCTACTTCCATACAGCGTAGCAAGAACAACAAACATCGTAGTTCGTAGTTGATAACTCATGCCAACCTCCCGAACTCGATCACCGGTGTGATCCAATACGCAATTTCAGGATTGGCCTCTTCTTGCTTAAGATGGGCAATCAGCTCATTCGCATCATCAAGGTTCATCACCGTGACGATCTGCACACGCTGCGAACGACCACGCACCTGTTCCAACATACTAGGCAACTTCTCTTTCTGGCTACCACCTTCGATACGAGTCAAGGAAAAACCGCGCACCCATTGCGGATGCTCCAGTAATTGATCGACCAGACGTTCTTCCAGAGAACGGTGGCAAACCAGTGTCAGACAACAATTCATTTCAGACATGTGATTTCTCCACAGGCGCGATGCCAAAACGGCGATACAGGATGGGTAGCATGATGAGAGTCAAGAGGGTCGAACTGATCAGACCGCCGGTCACCACCACCGCTAAAGGTTTCTGAATCTCCGAACCTGGTCCAGTTGCAAATAGCACAGGCAACAGACCGAAAGCCGTGATGCTGGCCGTCATCAACACCGGTCTTAGCCTGCGCTTCGCACCTTCAAACACAACATCGGCGATGCTCATACCTTCCGCATGCAGCTGGTTAAAGTACGACACCATCACCACGCCGTTGAGTACCGCGATACCCAGCAAAGCGATAAAACCAACCGATGCTGGTACCGACATATATTCACCACTCACCCACAAGGCGACCACGCCACCGATCAAAGCGAACGGGATATTGGTCAAGACCAGTGCTGCTTGGCGTACCGAGCCGAAGGTGGCGAACAACAACATAAAGATCATGCCCAGCGCGATAGGAACTACCACGGCCAAACGTGCAGCGGCGCGTTGCTGGTTCTCGAACTGTCCACCCCAAGTCAGGCGATAGCCTTCCGGCATCTGGATCTGTGCTGCCACTGCCGCCTTGGCTTCATCGACGAAACCAACCAAGTCACGACCACGCACATTGCTCTGTACCACCACCATACGTTGGCCATTCTCTCTGTCTACTTTTACTGGACCGTCCACACGTTCCAGATTGGCCACCACCGAGAGTGGCACGCTCTGCCCATTAGCCAGTGGCAAGGTCAGCGCAGCGAACAGTGCTGGAGATTGCTGCACATCGATCTCGCCACGCATGATCATGGGCGTGCGTCTGCCCTCCTCTATCACCATACCAATCTGCTGTCCCTCGATCTGGCTGCGCAAGGTGTTACTGATGTCGTCCACGCTCAATCCCAGACGGCCTGCGGCGAGACGGTCTATCACTACGCGGTAATACTGCACACCGCTGTTCTTCACTGTGAACACGTCTTCGCTGCCCTTGATGCCTTCCAACACCTTGACCATGTGTTCTGCGGTCTCGTTGAGCTTGTCCAAATCGGTACCGAAGATTTTGATAGCGATATCGCCACGCGCTCCCGTCAACATCTCAGACACACGCATTGCGATGGGCTGGGTGAAGCTAAATTCCACGCCAGGGAAATCAACCATCACCTTGCGTATCTCATCGATCAACACGGCCTTGTCGGGATTGCGCCACTCTTTTTGCGGTTTGAGTACGAGGAAGTTGTCTGTCTCGTTCAGCCCCATAGGGTCCAGCCCCAGTTCGTCCGCACCGGCACGCGACACCATGCCTTTGATCTCAGGAACATTCTTGAGGATAGCTTGTTGGATACGCGTATCCATCTCGGCACTCTTAGCTAAGCTGATAGACGGCAACTTGGAGACCTGCATAATCAGATCACCCTCATCCAACTCCGGCATAAAGGCCTTACCAATCAGAGTGTAGATACCACCAGCCACTACCAACATCGCGATGGCACCCACAATCACCACACGCTCTTTTTCCAGCGCGCGGCGCAACATAGGCAGATAGATGCCCATCGCCTTGCGTACCAACCAAGGTTCACCATGATCGCCTTCTTTGAGTAAGAAAGAGGCCATCATCGGCACGATAGTCAGAGACAATAGTAAGGAACCAGCCAGTGCGAACACGATGGTCAGGGCTACCGGAATGAACAACTTTCCTTCCAGTCCTTGCAAAGTCATCAGCGGCAGGAACACGATGATGATGATAGCCACACCCGCTGCCACTGGCGTAATGACCTCTTTCACAGCACGGTAGATCACATGCAGATGCGGGATATGCTCACGCTTGTGCGCAAGGTGGTTGATGATGTTCTCCACCACCACCACAGAGCCATCTACCAGCATACCGATGGCAATGGCCAAGCCGCCCAGACTCATCAGGTTCGCCGACATGCCAAACTCTTGCATCAGGATAAAGGTGATGAGCACAGCCATAGGCAGCGTCAAAGCCACCACGATAGCAGCACGCAGATTGCCTAGGAACAAGACCAACAGAATCACGACCAAGCCAATCGCTTCCATGAGCGCCTTGGAAACCGTACCCACAGCGCGCTCCACCAAACTACCGCGGTCGTAGAACACCTTAGTTGTCACCCCTTTAGGCAGGGATGGCGCAAGTTCGGTGAGTTTGGCGCGCACCTCATCGACTACCTTCTGTGCATTGGATCCACGTAGACCGAGCACCAAGCCCTCTACCGCTTCACCTTTGCCATCTTTGGTCACCACGCCATAGCGTGTCAGGCTGCCAATGCGGACTTCCGCCACATCGCTAACACGTATGGGACTGCCTGCCACACTGCTGACCACAATGTTGCGCACATCCTGCAAAGTCTTGATGCTGCCCTCAGCTCTGACTAACAAGGCTTCGTCACCATCATTGATACGACCAGCGCCGTCGTTACGATTATTGGCTTGTATCGCTTGTTGCAACATAGCAAAAGAGATGCCTCGGGCTGCCAGTGCAGTATGGTCGGGGACAATCTCAAAGCTACGTGCCAAACCACCCAATGAGTTGACATCGGCCACCCCTGGGAGGGTGCGCAAGGCTGGACGTATCGTCCAATCTAACAAGGTGCGACGCTGTTCCAGTGAGTAATCCTCACCTTCCACCGTAAACATAAACATCTCACCCAAGGGGGTAGTGATGGGGGCCAAGCCGCCACCGATATTGGCTGGCATATCACGCATCGCGTTGTTCAAACGCTCCGCTACTTGTTGGCGAGCCCAATAGATGTCAGTGCCTTCATTAAAATCGATAGTGATATCGGCGATTGCATATTTTGAAATGGAGCGCATCACGCGCTGATTGGGGATGCCTAGCATCTCCAATTCGATAGGCGTGACGATGCGCGCCTCGACCTCTTCCGGCGTCATGCCCGGCGCCTTCATGATCAGCTTTACTTGGGTAGAAGAAACATCCGGAAAGGCATCGATAGGAAGATCACGGAAAGCAGATACACCCGCGCCTAGCAATAGCAACGTCATTGCCGTTACCAGCAGACGCTGGGTCAGCGAGAACTCAACTAATTTGGATAACATTATTCCGCCCCTATGCCGAGCAGGCTAGATTTCAAACTAGACACACCGCGCACTGCAATCTGTTCATCACCGTTCAAGGCTGCTGTGATAACGCTGTTCTGTGAACCTTCGTTCTTTATCGTAACGGTCTGTGCACGAAAGCCTTGCGCGGTCGAAACGAAAATCATCGACTTGCCATCTATACGTGAAATAGCACTGTTGGGTATTTCCCATTGGGGGCCGGCGTTACCGCCACCACCTGTCGCGATGCTCGCCTCGACAAACTGGTTAGGGCGCAGGTTCTCTGTGCCCTTAGTGATGATGCCGCGCAACAACACACTCTGATTGGTACCAGTAAGGCCGCGCCCTATGGCTGTCAATTTACCGCTGGCATTGAAGGCGGGGATATCGATCACCGCACCCACTCTAAGGTCACGTGTCATCGCAACGGGTGCTTGTATCTCTAATGCCAAAGGAGTGAGTTTGGCTACTTTGAACATAGGCACAGCCGCGTCCAGACGTTGTCCAGCACTGACGGTCTTTTCGAGAACCACACCATCTATAGGTGCAGTGAGGGTCAGGCTGTTGGATAGATCACCATCCCGCAACTTGGACAAAGCACTGTCATTCATGCCAGACAGTCGCAACAACTGTTTACGTTCGGCTAGTGCCGCATGTGCCTCTAACGCCGCTCCCTTACTTTGACGGAATCGGCTTTCGGCGATGATGCCATCCTTGAACAAAGACTCATCCCGAGTCAGATTATCCTTGGCCAACTGGTCTTGCACACTGGCTTGCAGGTAACCACGTTGTGCTTCAGCAAAAGCCGGACTTTGCAGCGTCGCCATCACTTGGCCTTTGCGCACACTATCGCCTACGCCCACCAGAGTCTGTTCAACTAGCCCAGGCATAGGTGAACTCATCACGAACAACTGATTGCCAGGAACGACCACCTGTGCGGGCAGGCCAGAGACATCCCCATTTGATTTTGTTGGTAAAGGAGCGGTGACGATCCCTAGTGTCTGTATCTGCTGGGTGGTCAAAACCACATTATCTGCAGCGTGAGTCAGTGGGGTCGTGGCCAACAACAGCAGCCCGAACAAAGTGGAAATACGTGACATAGTGAACTCCGAGTATTGCGCAATGCGCAATCTTATAACGATTACAGTGTAGAACGATGGGGGTTTGAAAATACTAGTTCAGACGGGGAGGCGCTTGCGCCCATGGTAAGACATGCTGAGTAGCAGATTGCGCAGGAATGACGTAAGCGTTGGGGGAAAACGCCAGAAAGCTGGCTGGCTTGAAAATGGTGAAATTTGAGAGTGGCGCTTGTTGCCCATGAGATACGACTGGACCGTCGCTGGCTGGATAAGCTAAGGACATCGCTATGACGGCGCCCTGCTCACTTTCGGCATGACTTTCTGCAGATGAAGCAGAAGACTCAAAATCATGGCTGTACACAATATGCCCCGCATCCACACCGTTCACGTGCGCGTGCGCCAGCGGTGACATGCATTGCAGCAGTGCGAACAATATCAACAGTGATCTTTGTATAGTCTTGTACATGGAGTCGGATTATATCATCGGCATGTTGCTCTAGAATTACAGCCCAAAGGAAACAACTAACGAGAACCAGACCCTGCCGGTGCTGATAAGTTCAACTTTCATACACATTGTTTTTGTATCGCCCAAGTCACATGTTCGCGTACCACCGCCGAAGGATGATGCAAACGCGTCTCAAGTGCAGTACGCGCTGCCGCACTCCGAGGAGCGTTCCCCAGTGCAACAGCGATATTACGCAACCATTGTTCATGCCCTATACGGTAGATGGCACTTCCCGCCAACTTGTGCTCAAACTCTTCGGCTTCCCACCCGAACAGCTCGATCAAAGACGCATCATCCAAGCCGTGGCGGATGGCAAAGTCAGGCTCCACCGTGGTTTGGGCGAAACTATTCCAAGGGCAGACTAACTGACAATCGTCACAACCGTAGATACGATTACCAATCAGAGGACGAAGCTCAACAGGAATACTGCCTTTGAGCTCTATAGTCAGATAAGAGATGCAGCGGCGTGCGTCCAAGCGGTAGGGGGCGATGATGGCTTGGGTGGGACAAATGTCGATACAACGCGTGCAAGTGCCGCAATGCTCTTCCTGAGCAAAATCGACAGGTAAAGGAAGATTGATAAAGATTTCACCAAGAAAAAACCAAGAGCCATGTTCCCGGTCAAGTAACAAAGTATGCTTACCACGCCAGCCTAGGCCACTCTTGCTGGCCAACGCAACTTCCATGACAGGTGCACTATCGGTGAACACCCTACCTTCACAGGATGGCACCTCGGCACGTATCTTGTCAGCCAAAAGTGATAAGCGCTTGCGCAACACCTTGTGATAGTCACGCCCCAAGGCATAGCGTGAGATAAATGCGCGTTCACCCTCCTCAATAACCTTCCAACTGTCTTTTGCACCTGCGGGCAAGTAATTCATACGCACCGAGATCACTCGTAAAGTCCCAGGAACTAGTTGCTCAGGCCGGCTTCGTTTAGTGCCATGTTTTGCCATATAATCGAGCTCGCCGTGCAGCCCGTCTGCCAGCCATTGCAGCAGGCCGGATTCTGCCTCCGCAAGATCAGTATCAGTGATACCCACAGCTTGAAACCCAAGTTCAGATGCCCAAAGGCGTATCTGGTGGTTCAGTGCAACGTAGTCAATATGTTGAGGATGTGAGATTTGCATAGTGCCGATGATAACGGAATCACAATTAGGCTCGCCGATGAAAATGCGACCTTGGCTTACGCACGTCGCTTGTCCAACATACTCACCCCGGGATTGGTGATTTACTTACAGGGCGATCTGGGTGCAGGAAAGACCACCTTGGTACGCGGACTATTACAGGCATTGGGTTACACAGGCCGTGTAAAGAGCCCCACCTACACCCTACTTGAGCCCTACAGTGTGGGCAATTGGGAGATACGCCATTTCGATCTATATCGGATGAACACGCCGCTAGAGTGGGAAAGCGCCGGATTTAATGATGAGGTCGATGGCGATAACGTTTTTCTCATAGAATGGCCAGCACAAGCGCAGGGACAGCTTCCTCCTCCCGACTTAGAGATCAACTTTGATATATTGGATGATGGTCGTGCGGTTACACTGCAGGCCTTCAGCCCTAAAGGTATCGGATGCATAAAGCGGTTCTAAGACTCACTACTTTCGTTATGCTGCTTTGGCTCAGTTCAGCCCAAGCAGAAATCAGTATCAGCTCGACACGCATCTGGCCCGGCGAGGATTACACCCGTCTGACGCTAGAGTCCAAGCATCCCATACGCCACACTATGTTCACCATAGACAATCCCGACCGTTTGGTCGTGGATATGGAAGATGTGGAGATCAGCCCTACACTCAATCAGTTGAGTGACAAGATAGACAATGCCGACCCGTATATCAAAAGCCTGCGGATCGGTCGCTTCAAACCGGGCGTAGTGCGGCTGGTTTTTGATTTGAAGACTGGAATCAAACCCCAACTATTCGATCTCAAACCAGTTGGAGAATATGCTTACCGCATGGTGCTGGATATCTATCCGGCTCACCCTGTTGACCCGATGATGGCACTACTGGAGTCGAATGCCAGTGGCATACCTTCGGTCGAAACGCCCAGGACTGATCCAACACCGACTCCCAGTGAAACGATTGTCAGCAAGCCCGACCCAAAGAAAGTTCCAGAGATGCGTGCCCGCACCCTAATCATCGCCGTGGATGCTGGTCACGGTGGTGAAGATCCGGGTGCACACGGTCGTAAAGGTACGCATGAGAAGAATGTCACCTTGGCAATCGCCCGCCGCGTAAAGGCTTTGATAGATGACACGCCTAATATGAAAGCCGTGATGATACGTGACGGAGATTACTTCATCCCGCTGGGTGGCCGTGTCGTAAAAGCGCGCAAAGCGAACGCCGACCTGTTCGTGTCCATCCATGCTGACGCCTTCATCAAACCCAATGCTCGAGGATCTTCAGTGTTCGCCCTGTCCGAACATGGCGCGACCAGTACCGCAGCACGATGGCTGGCGAAAAAGGAAAATGAGGCAGATCTGATCGGTGGTGTGAATCTGGATATCAAAGATCCCTATCTTGCGCGTACCCTGCTTGATCTTTCGCAGACAGCAACCATCAACGATAGTATGAAGTTAGCCAAATACGTCTTGGGTGAGTTATCCACCATCAGCGATTTACATAGAGGACATGTGGAGCAGGCAGGATTTGCTGTGCTGAAATCTCCCGATATCCCTTCTATCCTAGTAGAAACAGCTTTCATCAGTAATCCGCAAGAAGAAAAGCGCCTCAACGACTCAGCCTATCAAGACAAGCTGGCACTAGCCATATTGAAAGGCATCAAGCAATATTTTGCGCAGAATCCAGCCTTATCCAAACCGAAGTTCGCCCTATCCAACTGAAGGCACGCCCACCATGGACCAAAGACTATTGAGAATATTGGGTGGCGAGACTGCACACTACCCATATTCTCTGGAGGAAAAATATCCACGCGTGTTCAACAAAATTATGTCCTTGTGGGACTCTCCCGATATCGATGCCTATTTCATGGACCTAATTGTGGATACACGCGGTGGACGTGAAGGCTTTCCACAGGATGTAGCCGCGGAGATCGTTCATCTCAGCCTAGTACACGGCGCACACCACAAATCACAGCAAAAGACCGACGTTTGGGAGACGACCTCAAGCTCCTTTGTCGATTTTGCTGCGAGCGCCTTGCCCGAAGATAGTCGGGTATGGCACGACCCTTCCGAGCAGGTGCAAATAGCGATAAAACGTTTGGGGCTGAGTTGCACACCAGAAGGATTTTTGCAGGCCGCCGAGATCGGTGACCGAGCAGCCGTAGGTTTGTTTTTGGATGGCGGTGTAGGCACCGAGATTCGAAATGAACGTGGCTGGACACCTTTGATGCTTGCTTCATTCAGCGGCCAACACGAGGTCGTGGAGCTATTACTCAAGTATGGAGCCGATGTTTATTCCAGTGATCTGGGCGGCAATTCCGCCCTGCATTGGGCATCCTTCTCAGGACATATAGATTGCGCCCAAGCGCTGGTCGATCAAAAAGCCGATGTGGATGCGCGTAGCAATTTTGGTTGGACCCCGTTACTGCAAGCCACTGCACGCAGACACCTAGAAGTAGTGATGTTGCTGATCAACCACGGCGCTAATCTCAATCTCTGTGCCAGCGACGGCAATACAGCTCTGCATAAAGCTGCTGCATTGGGTTATACCGAAATCATCAGACCTTTGTTGGCCCATCATGCGGATACCAATTTGAAAAATATGGAAGGGGAAACTGCAGTGAAACTGGCGATCAAAAACAAAAATGATGCGGCGATTCGAGTACTACTCACTGCCCACCACGATTGAAGCTATTTATCGTATAGAGAATTGCCGATATCGAGCTTCCTACCCATCTCTGCGACCTTGCTCCAAGTAGGTTCGTCGGCAATGACCTTGAATTCCTTGGCCAGCTTCTCAAATCCGTGTGCATCGGTGCGTGTATCAAAGATACCCAGTAAGGTCATGTATACATCGGGGTTCTTGGGGTTGATCTTCAAGGCGTCGTGCAATACCTCTTCCGCAAGTTTGTCGTGTCCGAAACGTAGGTAAATATTGGCTTCTTCCAACAGATCATATTCAGGCGGTAAGGTAGAAGGCGCCTTTTGATCTTTGAAGGCAGGAACCTTCATGGATTGCTCGCCGACAGTGAGCTTTTGCACAGCTACTTTGTTGGGTGCCGCTGGTGCAGGGGCGGGTTTTGCAACCGGCTCAGCCACAATAGGATCGAAAGGTTTAGGGGTTTCAACTGTGGGAGTGATGTTGGCAAGGTCATCGAACAAACCGCCTGGTATCCAACCCTTTTCCAATTTACGTTTACGCCACCAGTAGTATCCCCCTGTCCCCATGGCGATAACTGCGAGTCCTGCCCATATTTTTTTGCTATAGATTGAAAACCAAGCTAGAAACTCTTCCATCATCGTGGGCTGAGGAACGGCGAGGGCTGTCTCGATGTGTGCAACAGGAACCTCCGTCACTGCGGACACTACCTCCACCTGACTAATCACCGCCACCGCGCTTTGATCCAACACTCCCGATTCGGGCACTCCTGATCCGGCCGTCATACTTAACTTAATCTGCAAGCCTTTGATAAGGGTCTGCATCTCGGCAATCTGTTCGTTTAGATCTTTCAGTGTCTTTTCTTTGGCGATCAAATCTTCTTGCAGCGCATCATTAGCCTCTTTCGGACTCAAAGGCAAGGTTGGATCACTGGTGGAGATAGACAATGAAGTGGATAAGGACAATGAAAGCTTATCTGAAACCTGCTCACCATTCGCCACCGGAGCCACGTAGCGCGAACTTGGTTTAGATGATGCCTGACGATTTAAGTTGGAAGTTGTATGCGGTTTACGCTTCTTATTCTTTCGTACCGTTACAACTTCAATCGCCGGCGATGCAGGTACTTGGATAGCTGACTCTGCGGTTTGCTTTGTGAGGGTAGCTGGCGTTTCAGGTTCGACTGTCTTCACCGTAGTTGTCTGTGCCTCGCTCTGCTCAGAAACTTGCTTACGATAGTAGTCGGGAGAAGGATCGATCAATACAGTGAAACTTTTGAAGATTAGTCCCGTAGGAGAAATCACTTCTACCATCAGGTTGAGAAAGGGGTCTTCGATAGCCCGTAGACTTCTAACCTTCAAACGGGGATGTCGGCCATCTTCGTTAACCACTTCAAAGCTGTACTTCTTATCATAGGGATATGCCCAACCTGCCTTGCGGTACTCTTCAGGACTGGCTAGACGCACTTTCAAACTGGATTCGAACTCGCCACCTAAATCAGTCAGATCGACCTGAGCACGCAAGGGTTCACCCAAATAACTCTGGACACGCATCTCCCCCAAGCCCAGCGCGAAACTCTGCTGGGCAAGCAAAAAGACCATGGGGAATATCCACAGTCTGCGCGGGTGCTTAAGCGATTTTATGTTTGACTCCCCCATGTGCTAAACGCAGTTTTTTATTATGAATCCAGATATATATGCAAGTTTTGTGAGATTGTAGCTTAACTTTCCATCATAAAGGGAATACACCGGTAGAAAGATACCTATCACCTCGATCACAGATGATAAAAACGATGACAGCATTTTGAACTTGCATCGAAATACGCATCGCCACACTCAACGCGCCCCCAGATGAAATGCCGCAAAATATCCCCTCTTCCCGAACTAAACGACGTGTCATTTGCTCGGCATCTGATTGACTCACATATTCCAGCGTATCAATGTTCTGATTAGAGTAAATTTTAGGCAGGTAATCAGGCGACCACTTACGGATACCAGGAATTTGAGCACCCTGCTCTGGTTGCACGCCGATGACGCGCACTTTGGAATTCTGCTCTTTGAAGTAGCGTGAGCAACCCATGATGGTGCCGGTCGTGCCCATACTACTGACAAAATGCGTCAACTTACCGTGGGTGTCGCGCCAGATTTCTGGCGCGGTGCCTTCGTAATGTGCGAGCGGATTATCTGGATTGGCAAACTGGTCGAGGATAATGCCTACCCCGCTGTCACGCATCTGTTCAGCTTGGTCCCTGGCCTGCTCCATACTACCCTTGACGAGTACCAGTTCCGCACCAAAGGCACGCATGGTCTGACGACGTTCTACGCTTTGATTTTCCGGCATCACCAAAATCATCTTGTAGCCACGCGTCGCCGCAGCCATCGCCAAAGCGATGCCAGTGTTGCCACTGGTCGCTTCGATCAGCGTATCACCCGGCTCGATGTCTCCACGTATTTCAGCATGAGTGATCATAGACAGGGCAGGCCTATCCTTCACCGAACCAGCGGGGTTATTCCCCTCCAGCTTAGCCAAAATCACATTACTAGTATTCCCTGGTATGCGTTGCAGACGCACCAAGGGCGTGTTACCAACAAACTGATCTATAGTAGGGTAGTGAGTTACCTTAGAAGCGTCGGACATACTAGCCAGCCGACTTGAGCATGTGTTCCACGTATCTTGACGTGCCCTGCTCTACCGTCAAAAATTCCTGATTGTAGCCAGTGGCGCGCAAAGCGCCGATATCGGCTTGTGTGTAACTCTGGTACTTGCCTTTGAGCGCATCAGGGAAAGGCACATAACTCAAGGCACCCTCTTTGATCAATCCTTCCAGACTTAGCTCAGTTTTGCCTTCTGCAACACGCAAGGTATTGATGGTGGCTACCGCCACATCGTTGAAGCTTTGTGCTTGGCCGGTACCTAGATTGAAGATGCCGGAATGCTGCGGGTTATCCAAAAAGAACATATTTACCTTAACTACATCTTCTACCGAGACGAAGTCACGCAACTGACCGCCGTTGGCATAACCGTCGCATCCTTCGAACAACTTAACCTTACCCTCTTTACGATACTGGTTGAAGAAATGGAAGGCTACCGAAGCCATACGGCCTTTATGTTGTTCACGTGCACCATAGACATTGAAGTAACGCAGGCCAACCACTTGAGCACCGCGCTTATGCCAGCGTCTACGCACGATTTGGTCAAATAGGAATTTGGAATAGGCGTATACATTCAATGGCGCTTCAAACTCGCGACTCTCCTTGAACACGCTACCTCCTCCGTATACCGAAGCCGATGATGCATACAGAAAAGGTATCTCTTCGTTCTGACAATAATTCAACAACTCCAAGGTATAGCGATAGTTATTCTCCATCATGTAGCGACCATCGCTTTCCATGGTGTCGGAGCAGGCGCCCTGATGCAGCACGGCAGTCACCAGACCATCAAAATAACCTTCCTTCAAGCGCTCCAAGAAGTCTTCTTTGTCCAAGTAGTCGGCAATCTCACAATCGATCAGATTCTTGAACTTATCAGCGCTCTTAAAGTTGTCGACGGCGATGATGTTGTTCTCACCGCGCTCATTGAGCGCCTTGACCAGATTGGAGCCGATAAAACCAGCTGCTCCTGTAACGATGTAATACATGACTTCTCTCCTAAAAACGTAGGGGCGTGATTCATCACGCCCTTTGTATAACTCCACAAAGGCGCAATAAATTGCGCCCCCTACATACCAATGTCCCGAACGATCTCTTCGCGGCTGACCACAGCCGTACCCAGCTTGCCCACCACAATACCAGCGGCACGATTGGCAATACGCATCGCATCGGGAAGTTCGGCACCACTTGCCAGCATCACGGCCAAAGTTGCGATCACCGTATCCCCCGCACCGCTGACATCGAATACTTCTCGAGTGTGAGTGGGTTCATGCAACACGCTGTCCTGTCTGTAAAGACTCATGCCATCTTCACTACGTGTGACTAGCAAGGCCTCTAGACCCAATTCTAGACGCAGCTTCTCAGCTTTTGCGGTCAGTTCAGCCTCATTCTCCCAGTTGCCCGCAACTTGGCGGAATTCACTGCGATTGGGGGTGAGCAAGGTCGCGCCGCTGTAGCGGGCATAGTCATCACCTTTAGGATCAACCAGCACCGGCTTACCCGCCGCACGTGCCAAGCGGATCATCTCAGCGATGTGTGCCAATCCGCCTTTACCGTAGTCAGACAGAATCACTACATCGGCATCGGCAAGTTGTGCGCGAAAATCTTCCAACGCGGCATTCAACACTTCGTGTGAAGGCCGTGTCTCAAAATCGATACGCAGCAGTTGCTGATGGCGTGCGATAGCACGCAACTTGATGATGGTGGAGATGCTGCTATCCCTGTGCAGCAATGCCTTAACATTGCCATGTTGGGTCAATAATTTTTCCAGGCAGTCACCCGCCTCGTCGTCTCCCAATACTGATAGCAAAGTGGAGTTGGCACCGAGTGCAGCGATATTGCGAGCAACGTTGGCTGCGCCACCGGGACGCTCTTCAACACGTTCAACTTTCAAAACCGGTACTGGCGCTTCGGGCGAGATGCGGTGCACATCACCGAACCAATAGCGATCCAACATCACATCACCCACCACTAAAACTTTTGCAGCGGTGAACTTTGGCAACGCACTCATGCCTTTACTCCTATTTCCAGATTGATATTGCGCAAGGCTTGCAAGGGATCAGCCGCCTGCGTGATGGGCCTACCGATCACCAGATAGCTGGAACCTGCCAACAGCGCGGCTTGCGGTGTCATCACACGCGATTGGTCATCCAGACTGGCTTGCGCGGGACGTATGCCCGGCGTGACCAGGCAGAAGGACTTGCCAAGACGCTCACGCAACAGACTCGCTTCCTGGGCCGAACACACCACACCATCTAAACCACTGTCACGTGTCAAAGTAGCTAAACGTAGCACCATCTCTGCGGGTGACGCAGTGATGCCGATGTCCGCCAAGTCTGCTTGCGCCATGCTAGTGAGCATAGTTACCGCAATGAGTTTGGGTGGCTTGCTACTGTTTGCGACCGCATTTGCCGCGGCCTCCAACATCTTGCGGCCACCCAGCGCATGCACATTGACCATCCACACACCCAACTCAGCCGCGGCCTTGCAAGCTTGCCCTGTAGTATTTGGAATATCGTGGAATTTTAGATCGAGGAAAACCTCGAAACCGCGTTGCATGAGTTGCTCCAACACAGCGGGGCCGCATGCGGTGAATAATTCTTTGCCGACTTTCAAGCGGCATGCGCTGGCATCCAAACGCTCAGCTAAAGCTAATGCAGGCGCTGAAGTGGGATAGTCCAGCGCGATAATGATCTTGGGGTCCTTCATAAGGTACTTCCTGTTTCCTCGGTACGACGGGGTGAATAACTATCCCAAGCCTGACAAGCTGGGCAGTGCCAATAGAATTGACGGGCGTTGAAGCCGCATGATTTGCAGTGGTACATGGCAAGATTACGAGTGCGTTTGTGCACCAGATTCTTAACGATCTCCAAGTCGGCGCGTTTATCCAGCGGAACCTCCAATAGACGCGCTTCCAGCAATTTATCCAGTCCTAGTAAGCTAGGATTGCGCTCCAATTCATCTCGCACGATTTGGTATGCAGCACTCGGGCCTTCGTTTTTTAGCACCCCCGCGAACACGACGTTAAGCAAATCATGAGAATGGTATTTAGCAAGATAGCCTCGCAACAACGCCACACCATCCTGCTCGCGTCCCATGCTATTGAACGCGGCCAACATGCGCTCAGCGACTAAGGGTAGATATTGCTGATCTTGTGACTCTATCGCTTGCCAAGTCGCGATGGCATCGGCGTGTTTGCCTTCTGCGAGCAACAGATCACCCAACATCATCGTGGCGCGTACCGCCTGCGGGTACTCTTGCATAGCCTGCTGCAGATGCTCGCGCGCCATGACCAGATCGCCACCCGCTATTTCTTCTGCTGCAAGTTCGCAATAGAAGAACGAGATGGGTTTGCTATAAGACTCGCCGGTCTGCTCGGCCAATCGTTCGGCAATCTTGATCGCCTTGAGCCAATCATGTTCTTTTTGGAACAGGGCCAGCAAAAACTCCAAAGCTGGCTTTGCGTACTTAGTTTTACCCAGTTCACGGAACAAGCTCTCTGCGCGATCCAAGATACCGGCCTTGAGATAATCCTGCGCCAACTCAAAGATCGCCTGTTGGCGTTTGTCGTCGTCTAGGTCAGCTCTATCCACTAGATTGTGGTGCATGCGCAACGCCCTATCCACTTCGCCACGGCGACGGAACAAACTACCTAGTGCGAAGTGCAACTCTACGGTCTGCGGGTCGACCTTGACTACCTCGATGAACGCTTCTATCGCTTTGTCTTGCTGTTCATTGAGTAAAAAATTGAGCCCCTGAAAATATGAGTCCGGCAAGGCACTCGATTCAGAGAGTATCTCCTTGATGTCTATACGTGCAGCCAACCACCCCATACCGAAGAACAGGGGGAAAACCAGCAGCATCCAAGGTTGAAATTCCATATTTAATACTTATTAAAATAGTTATAAAGGCAAGTCCTGCTTACTTTCTATATTTGCCAGTTGATTCTTGACACGAATCTCGCGTTTTAGCGCAGTGATCTCTTTACGTTCCTGCAAGAGATTGAACAACATCGCCAACACACCTATCGCCACGCCGGCAGTAAAGAACAGCAACAGCACGATGACCAGCGAGGTATGCCACTCCATTTCAAAGAAGAAACGCAAGGTAACGGGCTGATTGTTCTTAACGGCGAAACCGAGCAACACGATGAATGTGATGAAACGCCACAGCCAACTGAAGATACGCATGGACGGGTCCGCAAGGCGATTTAAAGACGTCGAACGATAACATAAAAAATGGCGGCTATACCTTACGATACGCCGCCATTTCTTAATATTTCAGCTACTCAAGTACGTGGTTCGCTGACCCGTTCCCGCAACTCTTTTCCCGCTTTGAAGTGCGGCACATATTTAGCCGGCACTTTGACTTTATCACCTGTCTTAGGATTGCGCCCAAGACGGGGTGGTCGATAGTTCAAGCCGAAGCTGCCGAAACCGCGAATCTCGATACGTCCGCCACGCGCTAGCGTGTTGGACAGACTATCTAGTATCACTTTTACGGCCAACTCCGCATCCTTTGCTAACAGCTGGGGATGCAGTTCGGCGAGTCTTGCAATGAGATCGGAACGAGTCATGCTTACCTCAACTTAGGCTTCTGTCTTGCTGCCGCTCATCTTTGCCTTCAGCAAAGCGCCCAAATTGGTTGTACCCGCATTGGAGCTGCTTTCAGCAGAGAATTTTTGCATCGCTGCAGATTCCTCAGCCTTGTTGAGTGCTTTGATAGACAGGTTGATACCGCGATTCTTGCGATCTACGTTGATGATGACAGCAGTCACAGTATCACCTTCTTTCAGGTGAGTACGGATATCTTCAACGCGGTCTACGGAAACTTCAGAAGCCTTCAAGTACGCTTCAACGTCACCGTCCAAACCGATCACAGCGCCCTTAGCATCCAGAGACTTCACGACACCAGTAACCACAGCACCCTTCTCGTTAGAAGAAGCGAAGCCACCGAATGGATCAGATTCCATCTGCTTGATGCCCAAAGAGATACGCTCGCGCTCTACATCGATAGCCAGAACAACAGCTTCGACTTCGTCACCCTTCTTGTAGTTACGTACCATTTCTTCGCCTGGCATATTCCATGACAGATCGGACAAGTGGATCAGGCCGTCGATGCCGCCATCCAAACCGATGAACACGCCGAAGTCAGTGATGGACTTGATCTGGCCACGGACTTTATCGCCCTTCTTGTGGTTGATTTCGAAATCGTCCCATGGGTTGGACTTGCACTGCTTCATACCCAAGGAGATACGGCGACGAGATTCGTCGATTTCAAGGATCATGACTTCTACTTCATCACCCAAGGAAACAACCTTGGATGGGTGTACATTCTTGTTGGTCCAATCCATTTCAGACACGTGTACCAGACCTTCGATGCCCTGTTCGATTTCAACGAATGCGCCGTAGTCAGTCAGGTTAGTTACCTTACCGAACATACGGGTGCCTTGTGGGTAGCGACGTGCCAGACCGTTCCAAGGATCATCACCCATTTGCTTGATACCCAGAGAAACGCGGTTCTTCTCTTGATCAAATTTCAGGATCTTAGCTTCGACTTCTTCGCCTACTGTCAGCACTTCGGAAGGATGCTTCACACGACGCCATGCCAAGTCGGTGATGTGCAACAGACCGTCGATACCGCCCAGGTCAACGAATGCGCCGTAGTCGGTGATGTTCTTAACCACGCCCTTAACGATTGCGCCTTCTTTCAGGCTTTCCATGATTGCTTCACGGTCTGCGCCCATCGTTGTTTCCAGCACTGCACGGCGTGACACCACGACGTTGTTGCGCTTGCGATCCAACTTGATGACCTTCAGTTCCATGGTCTTGTTTTCGTATGGCGTGGTGTCCTTGACTGGACGAATGTCCACCAAAGAGCCGGGCAAGAATGCACGGATACCGTTAACCATAGCGGTCAAACCGCCCTTAACCTTACCGCTGACAAAACCTTCAACGATCTTGCCTTCTTCCATAGCGATCTCAAGATCGTGCCATGCAGCCAGACGTTTAGCTTTTTCACGGGACAGCTTGGTTTCGCCATAGCCGTTTTCCAGTGATTCGATAGCGACAGTGATGAAGTCGCCTGCTTTGACTTCCAATTCACCCTTCGCATCGAGGAATTCTTCGATAGCGATCAGACTTTCGGATTTCAGTCCGGCATTTACTACCACCACGTTGTGATCTACGCGCACGACTTGCGCTGTGATCAATTCGCCTGCGCGCATTTCTTTGCGTGTCAGACTTTCTTCAAACATGGCTGCGAAACTATCGGGATTGAGTGCTGCTGCTGCGGTTGCGTTCATATTGAATACACCTAAGGTAATTTTCTGTTTGCACAGAGGTTAGTTAAAAGTTCCCAAAGACGGAGAGTCCGAAGGGGCCTAGTTTTTGCTGCTCGACGGGTAATGCTGCATCACGAATCCGACCGCCTGCTCGATGTTCAAAGCCGTGGTATCCAAAAGTATTGCGCCTGTCGCCTGTTGCAGAGGTGCCACGCTACGTTGTGTATCGCGGTAGTCGCGAGCCTCAATGTCCTGCAAAAGGGCGGCGATATTAGCATCCATCCCTTTTTGTTTCAACTGCTTATATCGACGATCTGCACGCGCCTGTGCGCTGGCAGTCAAAAATATCTTCAAAGCAGCATCTGGAAACACCACAGAAGCCATGTCACGACCATCCGCTACCAAGCCCGGCGCACGGCGGAAAGCCTGTTGTTTAGCCAGCAATGCATCTCGTACTTTAGGCAGGGCAGCAATCTTCGAAGCGGCAGCACCGGCTTCCTCGGTACGCAACTCATTACCGATCAGCTCACCGTCCAACCAGATTTCGTCATGCACAAAACGGATGTCTATCTTGCCCGCCAATTTTGCCAGACCGGATTCATCGCTAAGCATTACTCCTGCGCGATTGGCGGCCAGCGCCAGTAAACGATACAGCGCACCACTGTCCAGATAGTGATAACCCAGCTCATCCGCCACACGCTGTGCCACCGTACCCTTGCCGGAAGCGGAGGGCCCATCTATGGCGATAACAGGTACGGCCTGCGTGACTTTCGCAAACTCGGCAAAATATTCAGGGAAGGTCTTGCCCACACATTTTGGATCGTTGATACGCATGCCCTGCGCGCCAAACGCCGCCAGCGAGAAGCACATCGCCATGCGGTGGTCGTCATAGGTATCTATGCCCGCAACAGGATTGATGATGATCGCATCAGCCGGCGGTGTGATGCGAATATAATCCGCGCCCTCTTCCACCGTCGCACCAACCTTGCGCAGTTCAGTAGCCATGGCCGCAATGCGATCGGTCTCTTTAACGCGCCAACTGGCGATGTTGCGCAGCGTCGTTGTTCCGTCGGCAAACAAAGCTAGAACGGCCAAGGTCATTGCCGCATCGGGGATATGGTTGCAATCAAGATCAATGGCATGCAGCTGACCGGACAACGGCGCTTGCACTGCCATCCAGTTAACACCCTGCTCGATACGTGCACCCATCAACGCCAAGGCATCGGCAAATTTGACGTCGCCTTGTATGCTGTCACTACCGACGCCTTCAATACGCAATGGACCACCGCCCAATGCACCTGCTGCAAGAAAATAAGATGCGGACGAGGCATCACCTTCCACATAAGCGACACCCGGCGACACATAACGACTGTCTGCTGCCACAGTGAAACTCGCCCAACCATCCCGCTCGACCAGCACACCGAAGCGCGCCATCATCGCCAGCGTGATCTCAATATAGGGCTTGGAGATTAACTCACCGATTACCTCTACCGTGACACGACTTCCCAGCAAGGGGAGTACCATCAGCAATGCTGTGAGAAATTGGCTGGACACATCGCCGCGTACCGCGACTTTCTCAACACCCGTCAGTGTCGCCGGATAAATTTCCAGCGGCGGATAGCCTTCATTCCCAGTGTGATCAATATTAGCCCCCAAGGCGCGCAAAGCCACCACCAAATCACCAATAGGTCGCTCATGCATACGCGCCACACCGGACAAAGTGTAATGCCCGCCCGACAAAGCCAGCGCGGCGGTCAATGGACGAAATGCTGTACCGGCATTGCCCAAGAACAGACTCGCTTCTTTGACCGGAAATGAACCGGCACAACCCTGCACTTTAAATACCGTAGCGGAGACTTGTTCGACTTGTACGCCCAAGGTGCGCAAACCATCCAACATACGTTCTGTATCGTCGGAGATCAGCACATCGCGTATCTCAGTCGTCCCCTGTGCCAGCGCAGCCAGCAGCAAGATGCGATTGGAGATGCTCTTGGAGCCGGGTAAGACTACGGTGCCACTGGCGCTTAATATTGCAGGGAGTTCAATTGCGTCGTGTAGTGTCATGTGTCGTTCTATTGTTGGGTCCAGCCACTGCGCACGGCGCGCGCCAGACTGAATATTTCTTGCAGCTTGGCCGCATCATTATTTTCTAAGGCTTGGTGAAGGTAATAGAGCTCATCTGCGTATCGTTGCAGCTCACTCATCAGAGCCTCACGATTTGCCAGACAGATGTCGCGCCACATTTCTGGACTGCTGGCCGCGATACGTGTGAAATCACGGAAGCCACTGGCGGCAAAGGACAGCAGCACATCGCGGTTATCGCGCTGCGCCAGATCGTGCACCAGCGCAAAGGACAGCAGATGCGGCAAATGACTGACCGCGGCAAACACCTCGTCGTGTTGTTGCGGACTCAATTCAGTCACTAGCGCACCACAGCTTTCCCAAGCTTTGCGCACTCTGGCTACAGTCGCGTGTGTATTCTCAGGTAAAGGGGTCAAGACCACTTTCTTACCTTGGTAGAGATTATCTAATGCGGCAGCGGCACCGCTTAACTCGGCACCTGCGATGGGATGACCGGGTACGAATTGCCCGATTTTGTCGCCTAGATTAGCGCGTGCTGCTGCGACCACATCGCTCTTGGTGCTACCGCCATCGGTGATCAGCGTATGCGCGCCCAGATGCGGCGCGATGCGCGCCATAATATCGGCCATCTGTCCTACCGGTGTTGCCAGCAAGACCAGATCAGCATCTGCTACTTCCAGTGCTACGTCCACGCCGATGCGATCGATGATGCCGAACTGTTTAGCCTGTTGCAGCGTGGTCTCGCTACGGCCAAAACCAACAACTTCCTTGATGGCGTCTGCTTTACGTAAAGATAGCGCGAACGAGCCGCCGATTAGACCCACACCAAAAATGACGAGCTTCTTCACCTTAGTGCCGTATCAGTCCATGTACATCCCGCCGTTCACATGCAATGTGACGCCGGTGATGTACGCCGCTGCGGGGCTGGCCAAGAATGAGACTGCTGCTGCGATGTCCTGAGGCTGGCCCAGACGCTTCAAAGGCACATGTTCGACCAACTTAGCGCGTTGCTCTTCGCCCAGTGCGTGTGTCATATCGGTATCGATAAAACCGGGCGCGACACAGTTGACAGTGATGTTGCGGCTGCCGATCTCTTGCGCCAGCGATTTAGTGAAACCCATCATGCCGGCTTTGGAGGCGGAATAATTACTTTGACCCGCGTTACCCATGCTGCCCACCACCGAAGCGATGCTGATGATGCGACCGCCGCGAGCCTTCATCATGGCACGCAACACTGCGCGGCTCATGCGAAACACCGATTTCAAATTGGTCGCCATCACATCGTCCCATTCTTCATCTGTCATGCGTGCCAACAGATTGTCGCGAGTGATACCGGCGTTATTCACCAGTATGGATATCTCCCCGAACTGTTTGCGCAAGTCGCCCAGCACTTGTTCGGTCTGCGCTGCGTCGTTCACGTTCAAGGCATAACCCGAACCCTTGATACCTGCTGCTGCCAGGTAGTCGCTGATAGCCTGAGCGCCTTTGTCCGAGGTCGCTGTACCGATCACGGTCGCGCCCTGCTTGCCCAGTTCCAATGCGATAGCCTGACCAATACCGCGTGAAGCACCGGTTACCAGTGCGATCTGTCCTTGTAATGTCATGTTCACTCCCTTATGCGAATGTAGCCAAAGCTTGAGTCAATGCCGCGCCATCGTTGATTGCGCTGGCTTGCTGATTGGTATCTATACGTTTATTCAATCCTGCCAAAACCTTGCCTGGCGCACATTCCACGTTGTGCGTTATGCCTTGTTTGCCGAAAGCTTGTACGGTTTCTACCCAACGTACTGGAGAATACAACTGACGTACCAGCGCGTCTTTGATAGAGGCTGCGTCGTTATACGAGGCAACATCGGCGTTGTGCAACACAGGAATAGCAGGTGTATTCACCTGCACATTCTGCAGATAGGCACGCAACTGTTCAGCCGCACCCTTGAGCAGACTGCAATGTGACGGAACGCTCATAGGCAGCATGATGGCGCGCTTCGCGCCTTTTGCTTTCGCCAATTCCATACCACGTTCCACTGCGGCACGGTTACCGGCGATCACCACTTGGCCGGGCGAATTATAGTTCACCGCTTCCAGCACTTCGCCTGCAGCACCCTCGGCACACACAGCGCGGACTGCTTCGTCATCTAAACCCAATATCGCCGCTATACCGCCCACACCTTCAGGCACAGCGGTCTGCATGCATTGCGCACGGTAGCGTACTAGCGGCAATGCATCAGCGAAACTCAAAGCACCTGCTGCGACCAGCGCGGTGTATTCGCCTAGACTATGACCCGCCATCATGGCCGGCATAGCACCCTGTTGAGACTGCCATGCGCGGTACACTGCGACACCAGCTGTCAGCATGATTGGCTGAGTGTTGACGGTGGCATTCAGATCAGCGTCACTGCCTTCAGCAACCAGTTGCCACAGGTCTTGTTTAAGCACTTCTGAAGCTTCGGCAAAGGTGTCGCGCACCGCAGCGAAATCGGCATAGCCGTCCATCATGCCGCGCGATTGGGAACCTTGGCCTGGGAATACGAAAGCGAATCGGGTCATGTTTGATACTCTCCCTAAGATTGAATTCTGATGTTATGCAGCAGGACAAAAGAAAAGTGGCGAAAAATCATTCTGTATAAGGTCACACAAAGATTTATTGGCCACTAGTCCTGCTCTACCTGATTATGGTGTTACCAACGAACCAACAGCGCGCCCCAGGTGAATCCGCCGCCTATGGCTTCCAACAATAGATGCTGACCCTTCTTGATACGACCATCGCGCACCGCAGTGTCTAGCGCCAGCGGAATGGAGGCCGCCGAGGTATTACCATGTTTGGCCACGGTCACCACCACATGATCCATACTCAGGCCGACTTTTTTGGCCGTCGCCTCCATGATGCGGATATTGGCTTGATGCGGTACCAACCAGTCGATGATATCGGCCGGCAGTTTATTTTCTTCCAGCAACTCCTCAACCACTTTGCTCAGCATATTGACGGCGAACTTGAACACCGCTTGACCATCCATCTTGATGAATGGGTCGCCCTGTATCTGACCGTTACGGATATTGCCTTCGGCTTTGAGCATGCCACGCTGACTGCCGTCCGCATGCAACTTGGCTGCGATGATGCCGGGTGTCTCGCTCGCTTGCATGACCACCGCACCCGCGCCATCACCGAACAACACATAGGTGGTACGGTCGTTCTTGTCCAAGATGCGTGACAATACTTCTGCGCCGACTACCAATACAGTCTTGGCCTGTCCCGCACGGATGTACATATCTGCAGTGTTCATCGCATAGACAAAACCGCCGCACACTGCCTGCATATCAAACGCAGGACCACCGCTGGTGATGCCGAGTTTGTCTTGCAGGATACACGCGGTACTAGGAAATATTTGATCAGGCGTGGTCGTCGCGACGATGATGAGATCGATGTCGTTAGCCGCGATACCGGCCATCTCGATGGCTTTGAGACTCGCATGCATAGCCAGATCGCTGGTCAGCTCATGTTCGGCAGCAAAGTGGCGTTCATGGATACCGCTACGCGACACAATCCAGTCGTGCGAGGTATCAACAATCTTCTCGAGATCATGATTAGTTAACGTCTGCGCTGGCAGATAGCTGCCTGTTCCGATGATGCGTGAATACATTAAGCCACTCCTTGTTCAGGGTTCTGACGCTTATGATGCCACTTTTCGATATGTTCGCTGATGTGTTGCAACATGCCGCCACGCGCTTCTTCAGCAGCTCGCTCGATTGCACACAGGAAGGCATAGGAATCTGCCGAACCGTGACTCTTCACCACGATACCCTTAAGACCGAGAAAACTGGCGCCGTTGTAACGACGATGATCCAGTCGGTGTTTAAAGGCTTTAATGGCAGGCAGGGAACACAAGGCGCCCAGTTTGGTGAAGATGTTACGACTGAATTCCTCTTTAAGGAAACCGCCCATCATCTTAGCCACACCTTCAGCAGTTTTCAAAGCGACGTTTCCGACGAAACCGTCGCACACCACCACATCGGTGACACCACGGAAGATGTCGTTGCCTTCTACGTTACCGTAGAAATTCAAATCACTTTCCTGCAGCATCAACGCAGCTTGCTTGACGACCTCGTTACCTTTGATGTCTTCACTACCGATATTGAGCAGCCCCACGGTAGGGTTGTCTTTGTGCTCTAAAGCACTGACCAGTGTGGAGCCCATCAGTGCAAACTGCAGCAGATGTTCGGCAGAGCAGTCCGTGTTCGCGCCCAGATCCAACATACAAACTTGGCCCGTATTGGTGGGAAGGAAAGAAGCGATAGCGGGTCTGTCTATACCCGGTATGGTTTTCAACACGTAACGTGCCGTGGCCATCAGCGCGCCGGTATTGCCGGCACTAATACAAGCCGCAGCCTCGCCGCTCTTGACCATATTGATGGCCACGCGCATGGAAGAATCTTTCTTGCCACGCAAAGCTAACTGCGGAGATTCATCCATCGCCACGACCTGAGTAGCAGCATGGACGCGCAGATGCGGTCCAACTTGTACACCTAGGGTGCGAAGTTCGGACTCGATAGCGTCGGGTATGCCGACCAACACGATGGTGTCGCTCGGGGAGTGTTTGAGATATTCAATTGCTGCAGGGATGGTGACCGATGGACCATGATCACCTCCCATTGCATCTATAGCTAACGTAACGTCCACTAAGCGACCCTAGAAAGTAGAATAGAAAAGAAAACGCAGCCGATCATCATGACCGGCTGCGTCGATCAAAAGGCTTATTCGCCTTTAGTCTTTACTACTTTCTTGCCGCGGTAGAAACCGGCTGGACTGATGTGGTGACGCAAGTGATTTTCGCCAGTTGTTGGCTCGATCGCTGTTGCTGGGTTAGTCAAGAAATCGTGCGCGCGGTGCATACCACGTTTAGATGGGGACTTTTTATTTTGCTGAACTGCCATGCTGATACTCCTCGATAAAACTGATGATTAAATCTTTAATTTCGCCAATGCCGCAAAAGGATGGGAATCATCCGATTGATGCTTAACCTCTTTAGCCGCCTTGCACACCCCAACATCATGTTTGGGCGCGAAAGGCAGACTCAATATGATTTCGTCTTCCAACAAATTCAATACATCCAAGTGCGCATCGGCTAGGATACTTTCGTACTCCTCTTCGACTTCCGCTTCGTCCAACAGATCAAGCGTCGCTTGATCTCGCAACATCACAGATGTGCTGACTTGAATCTGATAATCCATACTCTGCAAGCACCGCTGACAGGTCAAATGACAGCCGCCATCCAAGCTTAGAATCAGCTTCGGTACACTGTGCTTATCCAGCGCACCGTGTATCGTGTAACTCAATTCACCCGCTGTATCACTCAGTATATCCGCCAAACGTGACAACTCAGCAACCAGTACTACCCCGCTGATTTGCTGGCCATTACTGGCAAAATCTAGACTATCTATGAAAGGCCGTGCATGCATGAGGCGCGCATGATATATTTTTCGCCCCCTTGTGTCAAAAATCCTAAGGAATATTCTTGAATTCTCAGTTGCTTGTCTTAGCTTCCACCTCGATTTACCGCTGTGAACTGTTAAAACGTCTACAAATACCCTTTATCACCGCTGCACCAGACGTCGATGAGACCCCACTGGCGCATGAGTCTGCGCGAGAGACTTCTTTGCGACTGGCTCAAGCGAAGGCACTAAAGGTCGCCGCCGACCACCCTGACGCCCTGATAATTGGATCAGATCAGGTAGCCTTGCTGGAAGGACAACAACTAGGCAAACCCATGAATCACGACAATGCGGTATTGCAGTTGCGCAGCATGCGCGGCAAAACCACCTATTTTTACACCGCCTTGACCTTATATAACAGCCGCACTAGGAATATGCAGAGCGAGATCGCCGAGAATCAGGTCACCTTGCGTGATTTGAGCGATGCCGAGATCGAGTCTTATCTACGCAAAGAACAACCCTATCATTGCGCGGGTAGTGCAAAGTCAGAAGGATTGGGCATCGCGCTGATGAGCGCCATGCGCGGCGACGACCCGAATGCCTTGATAGGCTTACCGCTAATCTTGCTAACTGACATGCTGCGCCGCGAAAACGTACATCTATACTAAAAACATGACTACTACCACGACCGGCACGCTATATCTCATCCCCTGCACATTGGGTGATACACCTGCGACGCAAGTTCTGCCTCAGCATGTCATCGCCATTGCGCGCCGACTAGAATATTTCGTGGTGGAGCAGACCAAAACGGCGCGCCAGTTCCTCGCTACGCTGGAACCTGAGCACGCCATCCAATCCATGAATTTCACCACCTTGAACCAGCACACGCTGCCGCAAGAGCGCGAGTCCATGTTGGCCCCACTGTTGGCTGGTCACGATATGGGCGTTATCTCGGAGGCAGGCTGCCCAGGCATCGCCGACCCCGGGGCCGACCTCGTCGAATTAGCGCACCGTAAAGGGATAAAGGTCGTACCGCTGGTGGGCCCATCCTCTATCCTGCTAGCCCTTATGGCATCGGGACTGAATGGACAATGTTTCGCGTTTCAGGGCTATCTCCCCATAGATGAAGCTGAGCGTAAGAAGAGCATCGTTGCATTAGAGGCCGAGTCGGCCAAACGTAACCAGACGCAGTTATTCATCGAAACACCTTACCGGAACGAGCGTATGTTCAATGCGCTTTTGGCGACCTGTCGCCCTAACACTCAGCTGTGCGTAGCGACAGACATCACGTGTGCGACAGAACAGATTGCGACTTTTAGCATCGCCCTATGGAAAAAGCGGCCTGCGCCTGCTTTAAACAAACGTCCTA
The DNA here is from genome assembly GCA_028710525.1 of Gallionella sp. Classification (GTDB taxonomy): domain Bacteria; phylum Pseudomonadota; class Gammaproteobacteria; order Burkholderiales; family Gallionellaceae; genus Gallionella. The sequence continues at coordinate 138,678 of JAQTTY010000009.1, forward strand.
GCCTATTTTTGTTTCTAGCACCCTCAACTACGGGTCGAAGCTGACTCTTGTAGCAGGAACATCAGCAGCGAGCGCAGTTTGGCTGGTTTGACCGGCTTGTGGATCAGATGATGTCCGGCGGAATTTGCCAATTGCAGCAATTCCGGACTGGTATCGCCACTGATCAGGATAGCCGGAATACCTTTACTACGCTGTTCACGTACGGCCCTGATGACATCCAATCCAGTCTCCGCCACTCCGAGCTGATAATCACTGATGATGAGATCCCAGTCCTTACCTTCGGACAGCATCTCCTGCACTGACTGCAAACCACCTGCGAGTGACACTTGTCCGCCCCAAGCGGTCAGGATAGTAGAAGTGCTGGTCAAAACCAGTTGATCGTCATCCACGACTAGGACTCGCTTGCCACTTAAAGGCAGCGCGTCAGAATTTTGCTCGCTCGCCACAAAAACAACGTGCTTATCACTATGATCAATAATTTCGGGCGCACTACCAAGTGCTATCTGGAGCGCAAACAATGTGCCTTTATCAGGAGCAGAGCGTAACTCTATCCCTATGCCTAGCAATTTGACCAGACGATCTACAATAGCTAAGCCCAAGCCCTGACCTTTATCGCTGTCCAGTTGCGGTTTGGTGATCTGAAAAAACTCGCGGAATATTTTCGATTGATCTGATTCTGAGATTCCGATGCCATTGTCACGTATCTCAACACGCATTTGATTACCGCGCCTGCGACAAGCTATGAGCACACAGCCGTTGGCATGACTATAACGGATCGCGTTGCTGACCAGATTCGTCACGACGCGCTCCAACAACATCGGGTCACTCATCACATATCCATCTAGCGGATGAACGACCAGTCGAATATTGCTGATGGAAGCCAACATCTGATAATCATTGGCCACTCGTCCCAACATCGCCGCGATGTCACAGGGTTGCATCTGTGGAGTGATCGCGCCCGCATCTAACTTGGATATATCCAGCAGGGCATTCAATAAAGTGGCTAGAGCATCTACTGACTGCTCCACCCTCTCGACTAGATGCTGCTGAGGCGTAGATGACAACTGGCGTCTCAGTTCAGAGACATACAAGCCCAAGGCATGCAAAGGCTGACGCAGATCATGGCTTGCAGTGGCAAGGAATTGACTCTTATTGAGGTTTGCACGTTCGGCTTCATCCTTCTTCTCGCGCAAAGCACTAGTCGCCTGCTCGATACGCTGCTGCAATATCTCTCGGTCCTGCTCCAACTGCACAGCCATATCGTTCAAACCATGCGCGAGCGTACTCAGCTCTTCTATCTTGGTGTCGAACCTTACACGGGTACCCAGATCACCTTGGGCGATCTGTTTAACCGCCACACTCAACTGACGCGTAGGTAAAGTGATGGTACGACTGGCCAGATAGACCAGATACAAAGATATAAGCAGGAAAATGAATGTTCCCAACAAGGTGATGAGCAGCATCTTGCGTTTATGGCGCTCGGTATGAAGCTTGCTCATCTCTATGATCACTGCTCCGATCTGTTGAGACGTAGACACTGCATCAAGGTCATCGACTGATACTTGCGCAGGCACGATAGCCTGATATATCCAGATACTGTGTTCATCGAAACTGATTGGCATCTGCGCAGTTACCCGAGTAGCCAATTGAGCTGCAGTCAGCTCTATCGTGGACGCCCCCGTTTCTTCCCCAGCCAATGCAGTAGCTATGGCTGCCACGCCAACATGATCCGATTTGGACTGACGCTGATATTCACTCAGGAGTTCTTGCCCGTCCGCATTCAAAATCAACAGTCCGCGTACATCATTCTCATGCAACACGGCATGAGCGATCGTCTTTAGAAATGCCTGATTATTTGAGAAAACGCCATACTCACTACTAGATGCCAACTGTCTGGAAATCAACTTGCCACGTTCTAACAACCCTTGATCTAAGTCTGAGAAACGCCCTTGTAACAGGAAAAACTCCAAGCAAACTGTCAGGATCAGCAAGGGTATGAGTGTCAGCATGGCGACTTGCTGCTGTATGCCATGTCGCTTAATAAGCGGCATGATTCTTTCCTTTCTTCATGCGATTGCGTATCTCAGCCTCGCTGGGAATCACTAATCCCAAAGAACGAGACACCTGTCGATTGACGGCGATATTGAACTCGGCGGGATATTGGGATGCGGCAATTCTTCCGGACTTCTGATAGCTCAGTACCGCTTCTGCAGCTTGTTGCGCAATCTGCTCCGGTGTGGAATAAATGGCGGCGACTGCGCCTGCGTTCACGAAGGCCTGCGACCAACCCAGCAAGGGTACATTCTTGCGATAAGTACTCAATAGAATGTTACGTATGCTACTTGGGCTGTAGATGGCACTGTCCGGAACAGCCAATAACACATCACTTTCGTGTAGCAAATTGTCCAGACCTTCAGACAGCTGAGACTCCACATTTAGCTCATGTACGACTAACACCGCACCATGACGTTTTATCTCCGGGTCGATATCATGCAGCTCGTTTCGGGTTGCAACTGTATTTAGGACGCCCACATGTTTACTTTGTGGCAAGACAGCGAATAAAAAATCGACCTGCCTATCCCAAGGTTGATTTAGATAGATTGCAGAGATGACCTTGTCGTGCGCTCTCCCTTGTTGTTTCAGTAAACTTTCGTATGCGGGTTGTGGAACCATTGCAGGCAACATAGCGGATTGGATATCCGCCATCAAAGTCTCCGTGGCCAGCATCCCGACCGTGACTACGATATCTTCCTTAGCCTGTTTGGCTGAATAGTCGGCAGCGGATGCGAATACGGAGACATGTGAACTGTCGGCCAGTCTGTTATTGAAAGCCGCGACGAATTCTTGATAGGGTGCACTGTTACTGCTCAGCACTAGAGCGACATTGAGACTCGCAGACAGCGCGCACGCGGGTATGACCAGCATCCATGCTAGAAGAAAAAATGAGAGACAGCTTGAACGCGACGCCTTAAGTTTTCGCATCAGCCTTAGATTGAATTGAACTTGAGTTTTTTACTGTCGGCATCACTATCCAAATCAGTCAGCTTGCACATAAGTACAAGCAAAAAAACCGTGACTTGCTATTAGGAGCCTACTTCGGACTGGTAAGATTATACGGAATGGAAATAAAAAAGGACTAGCGATATTCCGCTAGTCCTTAAGTATTTGGGGTGGCTGATGGGGCTCGAACCCACGACAACAGGAATCACAAAACGAACATAAAATCAGTTAGTTATTATCAATCAAGTTCTTGCATCACCCGCATCGATTTCTAAGTAGTTACAAAAAGCACACGCATACTGGAGGATACTTTTAACGTAGCTACGTTTTGGCTACAGTTGCTGTCCAAAAAATAAAATGTTTCTTTAGAGTTTAGTGTGTGAAAGTAAATAGTTATTTTGCAGCAGTAGTGTCCGGTTAAAAGTCGAACAAATTTAGTTGGTTATAAAAATCCGTCTGATCTGTGAACTGCCCACTGCCTGCGAAGGCTTGAGATAGCTGGGTTTTCTCAAAAACAGACACCGATATAAT
>JAQTTY010000010.1 GCA_028710525.1 Gallionella sp.
CACGATGCGCGCAAAGCTGGTCCACGGAATGTATTCCATGATCTGCGCGAACAGCGTCTTGCCCAAGTTCATAGTTCATCTCCAGAGTGTTCAATCTCTGGAAGTTACTCGAAGCAGAATGTAGGTAGACTGATTTCAAATCGGCACCAAAATAAATTGCTCTACAACCCGCGCCAATACTCAATCTTGGCGGAAATATTCGTAAGTTAACCGGACACTACTGTCAGAAGATACTCGATCACTTACTGCGTGACGGCTATATCAACAAGCTGGCCAGCAATGGACTAGAGGCACTCGAAGCAGCACGCACATTCCTTCCGGATGTGATCTTGCTGGATGTAAATATGCCCGGCATAGATGGTTATGAAGTGTGCCGTCAACTCAAATCCGATCCCCGCACCAGCGACATTCCGGTCATTTTCATCACCGCCATGACAGATGAAAGAGATGAGGAGCTAGGCTTCTCAGTAGGCGGCTCAGATTACATACAAAAGCCTATACGCGGTGCGATTGTGAAAGCGCGCATTTCCGCACATCTCAAGATCAAGTTCATGCAGGATTATCTGCGCCAGGAGAAGACACTGCTGGAAACTGCCAACCAACAGTCGTTCGTAGAATTGGAGCAACTGCGTACTTATCTATGGGGTGGTGCAAGGGTACGTGCTTGATAGATACGGGGCTTATGTAACCGTGAATTTTGAGGCTACAATCGGCACGCTCATAAGGAGCGAACCATTGCCGAGGTGAAATGCTTCCAGTGCTTGCTATCAATCCGCGTGTGGCTCAGACCACGCGCAAGAAGATCATCCTTTACACACCTTCAAAATGCGCAGCATGGTGTTTACTCACCCTGCTGCTGCAATCCTGCGTGTTCGTGCCCATAACCACCACAAAATATGACCAAGACTGCCACATCCTCGCGCGCCACATGACGATGGAACCCGTGCAGATCGCGCATCTAAGCAGTTGCACCAACTCGCAATGTACTGAGTTTATGGTCGTGGCAGGACTGACCGTAGCAGCCAGCGCCGTGATATCCGGCAGCATCGTCATCGTCGGGAATGTGGTGTACTGGATGGAAAAGCAGGGACGCTGTTTACAGGTTAGATAATCTCCAAATCTCTTACTTGATAAGTTATTGACTGCAGAATTAGGCGATATGATGACTTGGTTTAAAACCTCGAGAGAGTGACATGGAAACGATAGCGCAGCGTTCTGATAGCCGCAGTGTCTTCATCGCAGCAACTCCAGATCAAGTATTTGCCGCGATGAGTGATCCGAACCGTGTAGCACGCTGGTGGGGGCCGGAAGGTTTCAGCAACACTATCCAGCAGTTTGAGTTTCGGCCCGGCGGCACTTGGCTACTTACCATGCATAGTCCAGACGGCAAGGACTATGCCAACGAGAGTCGCTTCATTCGCTTAGTACCTAGCGAGATATTCGAGATCGAGCATTTCACCGGCCACCACTTTTTCTTGACGATAAGTTTGCAACCGTCCGAGCAAGGAACGCTTGTAAATTGGCGCCAAACTTTCGACACAGTTGAGCACTACCAAGGCATCGCCAATTTTGTTGCAGGCGCCAACGAGCAAAACTTGCAGCGTCTGAAAATTGAAGTGCTAAGTACAATTGATCCTGCCTGAAGTTGTGTGAATTTAAAATTCCATCAAATGAGCCTGAAGCAGCACTGCACCTACCAATCTATATGACCTCTATGACTAGCGTTCTAATCCTTCCTGGATATGGTGATTCCGATAGCACGCATTGGCAATCGCTATGGCAGCTTGAGCACCCTGAGTACCATCGCGTACAGCAAGATAGTTGGGATAGCCCGGTGATGGATGATTGGCTATGCAGATTGGATGAGGCGGTGTCTGTGGCTGCAAGCCCACCGGTGTTAGTCGCGCATAGCTTGGCTTGTTTGGTAGTCGCACGATGGGCAGCTCAAACCAAGAAACAAGTACAAGGTGCACTACTGGTCGCACCGCCCGATCCAACTACCTCTGCATTTCCTAGTAGTGCAACGGGGTTTGCAACGGTTGCAAACTCGCGGTTCAATTTCCCCAGCATCGTGATCGCCAGTTCTGATGATCCTTATGGAACGATGGAATTCCAGAAGTGGTGTGCGGAGGAATGGGGTAGTCGCTTCATAGTTGCTGGCGCACGTGGACATTTGAATGGTGAAAGTGGTCTAGGTACTTGGCCCGCAGGACAGACCTATCTACGAGAGCTTTTGCGGCTTTAGGAATAGCAAGAAATAGCGCAATCCGAGCTTGGATTACGCGGCTCCATGCTTGTTTACATATAGGTGAACAAGGACAAGTTAGAAACCTGCACAAAGGATTTCTGTGCGGCTTGCAGACTCAGTTGTTGTTGCGCCAAATCTGTAGCGGCTTTGTTGTAATCGGTGTCTTGCAGATTCGATAAGGTCTGTTTGTAGTTCAGCCCCAGATTGTCACCCATAGATTGCGCACTATCGACCGCATTCATACTGACACCCACCACCGTGTTCGCGGCAGAAATACTGTTCAACCCCCTATCCATATTAGCGATAGCACTGCTAATACTTGAAGCTAAAGCGTTTGCCTGTGCGGCATTCCCTGGAGGGACGGACACTTTCAATGCTGCGATGGCATCGGCGATGTTCTTGAAGATGCTGACATTGCTACTGGGTGCCAAGGTGAACTGATCCCCATTGGCAGGTGCGCCCTGCACGGTCATCTGCATTCCGTCAAAGGCTATGGTCTGCCCTGCGGTGTAAGGTTGAGCAGTCAGAACTGCAGCACCAGTGGTGGTATTCGTGACGTTATAGGTTGTCACTCCTGCGGCGACTGTAAAACTGATGCTGTAGTTGTTGCCCGTGAGTGCGGTGGGGTTGGTAACACTACCCTGATTCATTAAGCCGGTGCCCGTATTGGTAGCAGTTGCTTGGGTGACGAAGACACCGTTACCATTTTTAACGCGCATAAAAATATCCGCTCCGGACTGTGTCGCGCCTACTTGTAATGTATCGCTAATCTGGGTGAGTTTCTTGCCGTCATCGCCGAAGTAGGCATATCCCGCAGCAGTGTTAGAGAATGGTTGAGTCTTGGATTGAAAACCGGAGAACAAAAAATTGCCATTCGCATTTTTAGTATTAGCCATACTCACTAATTGATCCAGTCGACTCTGCAATGCGTTCGAGATGTTTATCCTATCGCTGTCCGTATAAGTGCTGTAGTTTGATCCCACCAACGTAGTACGGATATCCTGCAGCACTCCAGTTATGCCCTGCAGCGTGCTATCCATCTGCGTCAACGTACCTTTTAGACTATCGCGATTAGTCGTGTATTGGGTATTGGTGGCGTCGGCATGACTGACTTCCAAGGCCTGTGCTGCTGCAGCTGGATCGATGGAGGGCGTAAGTAAACGGCGTCCAGTGGCGAGTTGTTGTTGGGTCTGCATCAACTTAGCCTGCTGCTGATTCAGTGTCGTGACGTTGCTGTCATAGATCATGCCGGTACTGATACGCATCTCACACCTACCTATCTCAGATTCAATAATGTGTCGAACATGGTATTGGCGACCTGGATCGCCTTACCTGCGGCTTGATACGCACGCTGATAGCGCATCAAGTTGGCGGCCTCCTCGTCGAGGTTCACGCCTGACACTGACTGTTGCGACTGCACCAACTGCGTCACCATATTGGTTTGCGCGGTGCTATTCAACGTCACCTCGCGTGTCTTATTGCCAACATCTGCCACCAGTTGCCCATAGGCCGACTGATAACTACTGGTGCCGTTGCCCATGGTGTTCTGCAACTGCAGTGCTGCCATCGCCAGCGCATTGCGGTTATCGGCGATGCCGCCGGTATTGGCCTGCATGGTGAACACATCACCCGCTGCCGGCGTGCCAGTGATTTGGGAAGTCCAGCCGTTATAGGCCAGCGCTATGGTGCTGCCAGGTGTGTAGCTGATAGGTGCGGCTACAGCAGGCACAGCACCAGTGACGGTGTAAGTCGGCAAGGTGGCGGGTGGCACCACGGCGTTGAAAGTGATGGTGACCGGCGCCTGCAAACTGGCGTTGAGTGGTGCAGTGACCGTGCCATTGCTAATGCTGGCATTACCCATGTTAGTCAAAGCGCCACTACCTGCTATAGGTGCAGCAGCAGCGATCTTGAGCGGGTCAGTGATAGCGAGTGAGATGTTCAGTGCACCCAACGCAGTCGGACGGATCAAGAAGCTATCCCCCACCGCCGCCGCGCCCGAAGCGAGACTGATGGTGAAGCCATCCACCATCTGCGGCAAACTAGCTAGATTGGTAACGGTGTTATCTGACTGTCGTATCAGGGTATAACTGGTGCCACCGTTGAATTTCAAGGTGTAGTCGCTAGCAGTCAAGGCTGTGCTGCTGGTGATGGTGGCTGCCATCACGGCATTGCCTACATTGTTGCTAGCAGAACTCACTAAGGGCGATGGTACATTGAACAGGTTACCGCCCAGTGCACCGTTCATATCTTGGCCCAACTGATGCTGAGCGTTGATGGTATCGGCCAAACTGATGGCCAAGCGCCCCAGCGCATTGCGTGCAGGCTCCAGACTCTGATCGCGGAAACTCAACAAACCGCCCAGTTTGCCGCCTTGGAATACAGTCTGGGGGAGTAAAACAGTCGCGCCATTCGCGTTATAAGCCACTTCTAATCGCGTTGGATCGGTGGCTGATGCGACGGTCTTCAGGCCAAAGGCTTGATTGCCCACTACCAAAGGTTGACCACTACCTACGAATACGTTGTAGCTGCCGTCGGTCTGCTTCAGCACCGACACTTTTACTTCCTGATTCAACTGACTGATCAATTGATCGCGTTGATCAAGTAGGTCGTTGGCTGGTTGTCCGCCTGATACCCCTTGAGCCAAGGTGATGCTCTGATTCAAGTTAGCGATTTGCTGCGCAAAACTGTTGATGGACGTGACACTGGTGCTTATCTGTCCGTTCAGACTGTTACTGATATCACTGAACTGTTGATTAAGTGTTTGGAAGCGACCGACCAAGGTTTGCGCACTGCTCAGCAGTGCTTGGCGTGCGGGGATGGAGTCGGCGGTGTTCGCCACCAGATTCATGGAATTAAAGAAATCCTGCATTGCGGGCGACATGCCTGCGGCAGGGTCAGCCAGCACATTATCGATCTGGCTAACTTGGGCGAGATAAGTGGACAACTGGCTGGATTGCGCCTGTCCTTGTAAGACTTGAGTGTTCAGAAAATCGTCATAGATGCGCTTGACGGTGCTGACATTGGTACCCTGTCCCAGATAACCGGCACCGGTGTATTGCGGCAGATTGGTGGACTGGACGATCTGCTGGCGGTTGTATCCGGGTGTATTCGCGTTGGCGATGTTGTGCTGCGTGGTGGTCAACCCCGCTTGCGCCGCATTCAGCCCGCTCACGCCTATGCTAAAGATACTGCTTGCCATGATTTATTCCTCTCACTTACCGACTACACTGCTTCCCCTGTTATCGGCATCCTTGTCTGATTCTTTAATGCGGCGCTCTATATCCCTTTCTCCTGTAAGGGGGAAGGCTAGGATGGGGGTGTTGCGATTTACATTTCTCCCCCTCCCCCCTCCCCTTCACTGGAGAGAGAATTCAACGTGCTGCACTAACTCTTCACATCCAACTTGCTCATCACCTGCACCAGTTTGTTGGCATAGTTAGGGTCGGTGGCATAACCGGCCCGCTGCATCGCCTGTGCCATCCCCGCATGATCACCACCTTGCTGCAACACCTCGGCATAGCGCGGATTGTTATTGATCAGCTGCGCGTAATCTTGGAAGGCTGCGGCATAGGAAGGATAGGCGCGGAAATTCTGTACCTGCTTGCGTGCGACGCCGTTTTCGTACTCTGTGGTCGTTACTGCGGCAACCTTACCATTCCAATTACTACCTGCTTTGATACCAAATAAATTGTGGCTGTTCGTACCATCCGCATTACGTATCTCGTGCTTACCCCAACCGCTCTCTAATGCCGCCTGTCCTAACATCATATGGACTGGCACACCCCCGGGCTGACTAGCTTGCTGCGCATGCGGCAACATACGATTCATAAAGGCTTGCTGGAAGTCGGCGTTATAGGCGGAAGGAATAGCAGCAGCCGATGAAGTCGCCAGTGAAGCGGGTGTAATGACACTACCCCGCTCGCTTGCCGCCGCACCCTTCATATCCAAAGCCCCACTATTACGGCTCAGTTGCTTGACCATCATGTCGGCTAGACCGACGCCACGGGTGGCCATGTTCTGCGCGAACTGCTGGTCCAGCATGCCGGTGAACATCTTGGTCTGCTCGTTATCGAACATACCGTCTTGCGGCGTAGCTTCGCGCATACTCTTGAGCATCATATTGAGGAACACCGATTCGAATTGTTGTGCGGCGGCTTTAAGCGCCTTATCCGGTGACTGCTTGGCTTGCGCACGCAAACTATCCAACGACTGGCTGTCTGCAGCCAGACTGCGCAGCATCGACGGATCGTTGAGTGGCATGACCATCAGATCACCTCCAGTTCCGCATGCAGGGCACCTGCCGCCTTCATCGCTTGCAATATCGCGAGCAAGTCCTGAGGAGTCGCGCCTATGGAATTAAGCGCCTTGACCACTTCACTGAGTGACACCCCCTTGGGTAACTGCACCAAGCCCCCTTTATCAGATGTGATGTCCACTGTGGTCTTGTCCACTTGCTTAGTCTTGCCGCCAGATAAAGCATTAGGCTGGCTGACCGTGCTATCGGTATTGATGACCACCGTGAGATTACCGTGCGCGATGGCACAACTATCCAGCGTGACGTTCTGGTTCATCACCACCGAGCCAGTGCGTGCATTGATGGTGACCTTGGCCACGCCCTGCGCGGGATCGACTTCCATGTTCTCGATCTGCGAGATGAAGGCGACACGCTGATTGCCGCCCGGTGCGCGCACCTCGATCAAGCGACCATCCAATGCAGCCGCCGTATCAGGTGCGATCTTGTTGTTGATGGCAGCAACGATGCGAGCAGCTGTGGTGAAATCGTTGCTATTCAATTCAAGGTGTATGAAATCGCCCTGCCCCAGCACGGTCGGGACGGAACGTTCTACCGTCGCACCAGAGGGGATACGCCCCACACTGAGATGATTGACCTGCACCGATGCACCCCCTGCTGATGCGCCCACGCCACTAACGAGCAGATTGCCTTGTGCCATCGCATAGACCTGACCATCCGCGCCTTTAAGTGGCGTCATCAGCAAAGTACCGCCGCGCAGACTCTTGGCATTACCCAAAGAGGAGGCTGTGATATCAATGACCTGACCTGGCTTAGCGAAAGGAGGCAAGGTAGCGGTGACCATCACCGCCGCGACGTTCTTAAGTTGCAAACTGGTGCCAGGGGGCAGGGTCACGCCCATCTGTCCCAACATGGTGATGGTGCTTTGCACCGTGAACGGTGTCTGCGTGGTCTGATCACCACTGCCGTCTAAGCCAACCACCAAGCCATAGCCCAGCAACTGGTTGTCACGCACGCCCTGGATACTGGCCATATCCTTGATACGGTCAGCACTGGCATTCTGAGCAGTCAGTAAACACAAGAAGATGAGTGAGGAGACCAGCAGTGATTTGAGCAGAGCGTTCATCATGTCTCCTAGAACGGGAAGATGGAGAAGAAGAATCGACTGAACATAGTCGTCACTGCAGATGCATCGATGTTCTGCGCCCCCTTATATTCGACATGCACATCCGCGACTTGCGTGGATTGCACGGTGTTCGCGGCACTGATGGTGGATGGATTCACCACACCGGAGAAACGCACAAACTCTTCCGAATGTTTGATCGCCACTTGCTTCTCACCGGCCACATTCAGATTGCCATTGGGCAACACTTCGGTGACCGTGACAGTGATGGAGCCGCTGAAAGTATTGCTGCCCGAGCTGTCACTGGCGCTGGCAGACTTGAGCGCACTACTACTGGATACATTGAACGGTGTCTGTATGGTCTGTCCGGTCGCACCCGCTGTAACCGTAGGTGTGCCTATAGCGATACTGCCGCTGGTGCCGGAATTGCTTCCAGATTTTTCCGCTGCGGAAGTGGACTCTACGATATTGATGATGAGCACATCTCCAACATTACGCGCACGCCTATCCTCGAACATAGGACGTTCGTTCACGCCGGCCTGAAAGATCGAACCATTAGCAGTCGGTACCGTGGCAGGTTTTGCCTCGGGGCGCGCAGTCAGCGGCTGCTTGATGCTCGTCGATGGCGTACACGCTGCTAACAGCAGCAGTGCAGCGATGATCAACGAAGATTTGAATGCGCTATTCATGGCTGTCTCTCTACATCTGCGATAGTTTTTGCAACATCTGATCTGAGGTCGTGATCGCTTTGGAGTTGATCTCGTAGGCACGCTGGGTCTGGATCATGTTCACCATCTCCTCCACTACGTTCACGTTGGAAGTCTCTAGATAGTTTTGATTCAGCGTGCCTGTGCCGTTGGAGCCGGGCACATTGGCATTCGGCGTGCCGGAAGAAGCGGTCTCTTGATACAGATTGCCGCCCGCGCTTTGCAAACCAGCCGGATTGATGAAAGTTGAGAGTTGCAGACTGCCCACTTGTATCGGAGCAGCGACACCCGGCTGAGTCACCGAAACTACGCCGTCACGCCCTATCGTCACACTGCTGACGTTGGCAGGAATAGTGATAGCTGGCTGTATTGGATAACCGTTGGAAGTGACCAACTGCCCTTGCGAGTCGCTCTGGAAAGAGCCATCACGGGTATAGCCGGTAGTGCCATCGGGCAACAAGACCTGAAAGAATCCAGAACCTTGAATCGCGACATCGAGTTGGTTGCCAGTCTGCTGCAGGTTGCCTTGCGTGTGGATACGCTCAGCCGCCACAGGACGCACACCAGTACCAATCTGCAAGCCTGATGGTATCTGGGTCTGCTGTGAAGACTGTGCGCCGGGTTGACGTATGGTCTGGTAGAGCAAATCCTCGAACACCGCGCGTGAACGTTTGAAACCGTTAGTGCTGACGTTAGCCAGATTATTGGCTACCACGTCCATCTGGGTCTGCTGTGCATCCAGACCGGTCTTAGATATCCATAGGGAACGTATCATGATCTCAACCTTTCAAAAATTTAGTCTTAACCCGCTAACGAGAGTATCGAACCGGACTTTTGCGCGTTGTTATCCGCGCTCTGCAACATCTTCATCTGCATATCGAACTTGCGTGCCAGCGTGATCATATTGACCATCTCTTCCACGGTATTTACGTTGCTGCCTTCCACGCTACCGGCCACTAGTTGCACGTTCGCGTCCGCCGGTGCCACACCGCCACCCTTGATATGGAACAAGGCATCACCGCCGCGCTCCAAGGTTGCTTCGGGTGGATTAACCAACTTCAAACGCCCTACGACCGACACCGCCGCTGTCTGTGTGCCACTAGGAACAGTAGAGATGGTGCCGTCCTTGGCGATACTGACTTCCGAGTCGGGTGGCAAGGTGATGGGACCACTATCGCCCAGCACATTCAGACCGGAACGAGTCTGTAACACACCATTGGAAGTAACCTGAAAACTACCGTTACGGGTATAAGCCTCTTTGCCATCCAAACCTTGTACCGCGATCCATCCCTGTCCTTCTATACCCACATCTAGCGGACGACCGGTCTGCTCTAATCCTGCCGGAGTGAAGTTGGAACCGGGTGTGGAGTCGACGACAAAAGTACGTGTCGCCAATCCCTCGCCGACCAAAGGTACAGCACGGAAAGTACTGAGTTCGGCACGGAAGCCTGTCGTATTCGCGTTGGCCAAGTTTTGCGACACAGCGCCCTGCTGTTGCAGTACCTGTGAAGCGCCTGTCATTGCGGTATAGATCAATCTGTCCATGACTTACTCCTTAACTAAAGCTATCTCAAGTTGACCAAGGTCTGCATCAACTGATCCTGAGTCTTGATGGTCTGCGCGTTGGCTTGATAGGAACGCTGCGCGGTGATCATATTCACCAATTCAGCGGTCAGATCGACGTTGGAATCTTCCACAGAGCCGGACTGCAACACGCCCAGACTAGATGAACCGGGCGAGCCCACCAGCGGGATACCGGAGGTGACGCTTTCTGCCCATTGATTGTTTCCCATAGGCACCAGACCTTGCGCATTACTGAAGTTGGCTAATACAACCTGCCCCATAGGCTTGGTCTGACCATTTGAATAACGACCGATGATGATGCCGTCCGCACCGGTGCTAAAACCGCTCAGTTGACCCGTGGCATAACCATCTTGCGTCAGAGAGTTCACGCCGAAGGTGCTGCCAAATTGGGAGGTTGTAGCGAAATTGATATTCAGCGTCTGCGCCGCACCGCCACCTGCTGGAGTGAAGGCCGCCGAAGTCGCCACGCCGCCCGCAGGCGTTAACAAAGCACCGCTGGTGCTGAAAGTCATGGCGGCCAAAGGGGTGGCAACGGCAGGCACTAAGACGCCATCCACTGCTAGATAGGAGTTCCAAGCATTGGCCGCGGTCTTTTGGAAATACATGGTGGCGACATGACTACCACCCAAGCTGTCGTATACCGTAGCCGAAGTGGAATTGTTATATGAAGTTGGGTCGAGCGGATTGAACACCGCCGTCAGAGGCACGGCCGCACGTGAATCCAGATTCAACCCAGCGGTGACATTGACTGTCGCTTGCGGCTGTAAAGATGCGGCGGAGATCTGGATAGGACCTGGCGCACCGGTGACGATAGTACCGGCCGCATTGACTGGGTAACCGGTCAATTTCAGACCTTGGTTATTGACCATAAAGCCGTTCTTGTCGAGTTGGAACTGGCCGTTACGGGTGTAAGAGATCACGCCGTTATTGTCCATGCGATAGAAACCGTTGCCACTGATCGCCACATCCATGGAGTTATTCGTGACACTAAGATTACCTTGCCCAAACTGCTGGGCCACCGCCGCGACCTTAACCCCAGTGCCGATCTGCGCATTGCCTACCAGCGTGGAGGCATAGACATCAGCAAATTGGGCTTGCGACTGTTTGAAACCTACCGTGTTGGCATTCGCCACGTTGTTACCGATGACGTCCAGATTCTTGGCTGATGCGTTCAAGCCACTTAAACCTTGCTGAAAACCCATGATGCTCTCCTTGATTTTTACCAGTCGAACTTGCTTGCTAGGCTGGCGTTGGTTGATCTATACGGACTCGTTAGCGCTGCACTTAAAGGATCTGTTTCACTTGCGTCATCGGCACCAAACCATTTGCACCGATGTTTAGGCTTGCGCCCGAACTGGTCTGGGTGACGCCATTGACGATGCCGAAGGTCAAGGCAGAAGCTGCTACGGCATCACCGCCCTGAGTCGCAGCGACATCGAAGCTATAGCTGCCAGCGGGTACTGCCGCACCGCCACTATTCAATCCATCCCACTGCCAACCTTGCACACCCGCATTCATCGCGCCCAAGTCTAGGGTGCGTACTGTTGCGCCCAGTGCATCCTTGATAGTGACTTGCAGATTGTCGACTGACTGTGCCAACTCCACGCCGCCCACTGCCGTACCGTTAGCCAAGTTCACCGTATTGCCGGGAGTCAGCACACCGTGTCCTATCATGGTCGCAGCTTGCATAGACTGTGTGGCAGTCATACTGCTGCTCAGCGCTTGCAAGGTGGCGTTCAATTTATCGATGCCGCTGACGGTACTCAGTTGCGCCATCTGTGATGTGACTTGCGCGTTGTCCATAGGATTGAGCGGGTCTTGGTTCCTCATTTGAGTCACCAGCAACGTCAGGAAGCGGTCTTGGGTATTAGCGGCATCCGTCACTGCCGGATTACCCGCAGAGCTTGAGCTGGCGTTCAATGCGCTATACAAAGCAGCTGCGTTATTCGTGTTGGTCGTCGTGATCATGGCGATTTCCTTTCATTACTGACCGATGGTCAGTGTCTTTAGTAACAGGGTCTTGGAGGTATTCAACACATCCACGTTGTTTTGATAGGCACGCGAGGCAGAGATCATATTCACCATCTCGTCCACTACATTCACATTGGGCATGGCTACATACCCCTCTTTATTTGCCATCGGATGCTTGGGGTCGTACACCATCTTCATCGGTGAGTTATCTTCCACCACCGCATTCACTTTGACACCTTGCACTTCTCCCGCACCCATAGGTGTGGCGCTGAACACTACTTGCTTGGCTTTATAAGGTGTGCCATCGGCACTGGTGGTGCTGTCGGCATTGGCCAAGTTACTGGCGACGGTATTCAGGCGCTGCGATTGCGCCGTCATTCCGGAACCTGCTACGTTGAAAATATTGAATAGCGACATGGTCTACTCCTTAACCTTGTATGGCCTGCATGACGTTTTTAATCTTGTCACTGATGAACTTCACGCTGGCCTCATAGCGCAACGCGTTATCCGCGAACTGCGCACGTTCCACATCCATCTCGACGGTATTGCCATCCGCACTGGGCTGTAGTGGGCGACGGTACAGCGCGGGTGCACCCAAGATGGAGTCGCCAGCCGCACCTTGCAGATGCGCGGATGAGGACTGCGCCATTTCAAGCTTTGCCGTCGAACCCGTCATCGCGCCTTGCAGTGCACTGGCAAAATCTATATCTCTCGCTTTGTAGTTAGGGGTATCGGCATTGGCGATGTTGGACGCCAGCAGTTCCTGCCGTCCCGCACGCAGACTCAATGCCGTCTGGTGGAATCGAAAAGCTTCGTCTAGTTTGCTGACCATCACAGCCTCCTGTTCTTGCGATACCTAGTTACATGGACTGCATACTACGTCTCTGAAATCCAACGCTATGTACCGAATAAAGCCATATTTCTGCTTCATTTCGACACGATCTATTTGCTAACTAGGTTGCAAAATGCAGCTCATGAAAAAGTATCTGATCATCTTGATGTTGTGCCTGACGCCTACGCTGCTTTACGCCAGCGTGCAGAGCCATGACGCGATACGTGCCGAGGTCGGTGCCTTCGTACAGCAACAGACCGAAGGCCAACCGGGCAAGATGAACTATCAGGTGGAAGACATAGACCCTAGATTGGTGCTGCAAGCCTGCGACGATCTGCAACCCTTCCTGCCCTCGGGTAGCCGCTTGATCGGCAAGACCTCAGTGGGGGTGCGCTGCAATAGAGAAAATGGTTGGACCATCTTTGTGCCGGTGCAGATCAAACTCACCCAACAGATCCTGATCAATAGCCGGCAGCTTTCTGCTGGACATGTGCTCAGTGCCGACGATCTCACCACGCAGAGCCGCGAAATGAGCCATCTGGGCGGATTGATCGATCCCACACAGGTAGTAGGCAAGGTGTTGCGCTACAGCATCTCGGCAGGACAGATGTTGCGCAGCGAGATGCTGCGTGCGCCCTACAGCGTCAAACAGGGACAGACCGTACAGTTATTGGTACAGGGTGACAGTTTCAGCATCCGCAGTTCAGGCGTCGCTATGAACGACGCCAGCGAAGGCCAGTTGGCCAAGGTGAGAAATTATGCGGGCGGCGTGGTGAACGGAGTCGCACACGGTAACGGCGTGGTCGAAATCGCTCCATAAGACATATCTTGTATGCGCTAGATACATACGATATAAAGGCAACGGCAATCAGTATCAAGGTAATAGTAACAAGGTGTGTGGCAAGTTTATTTAAATACACCCTAAAGTAATCCTTTTTCTTACCGATATAGTTGGCAACGTCCTAGAAATCAGGGCTGACCAGAATGAGAGGAATACCGTGAAGATCGACAAACCCAGCAAACCCTTACCTGCCAACAGCATAGGTGAGACCACCTCGCGCCAGAGTGCCGCTAAGAACACACCCTCCCCAGCCTCGCCGCCACCAAGTACCAGTGTATCGCTGGGCTCCACAGCCGCGCATCTAAACAGCATGGAGAACAGCATGGCCAGCTCGCCCGTTGTAGATGCGAACAAGGTCGCCGAGATTAAACTCGCGATCAGTCAGGGTAAGTTCCAGGTCAACTCCGGTGTCGTCGCCGACAAACTGCTCGAATCGGTACGCGCGCTGATCCAACATCAGGTCTGACATGGTCCCGCATAACGACGTGCAATCGGTACTGCAAGGCGAGCGAGACGCCATGCGCGACTTCGTCGCCTTACTAGAGCGCGAGCAAAGTGCTCTAGTCGAAAACCATACCGATGCCGTGATGGAGCTTGCCGAACAGAAGTCTGAACACGCTTTACATCTACACGAGTTGGTAGAAGCCCGCACTGTCCTGTTCAAACAACGTTTCAACGGACTCCCCCCCGCCGCCATCCAACGTGAACTGCAATTGAAGGACCCGCATAGCTGGAACCTCTGGCTGGAACTGCGCGACTTTGCCGAACGCGCTCAACACCTTAACCAAAGCAGTGGTGAACTGATCCAACTCAAGATGCGCCACAACCAGCAAGCCTTAGCAGTCCTCAACAACGCGTCCAATCAAGCCAACCTCTACGGCGCCAACGGCCAACCCAGCTTTACCCCTGGCAGCGGCAGACCACTAGGCAGCGCCTAAAATTATTTCTGTAGCAATCTCATAGGCTTGCACTAGGCCTAGATATTTTTGGCCAACAATAACCCCACTCCTTGTGATTTAATTTGGACAGTATTTGCTCGTCCGCTAAAACACATAAGGAGAAAATCATGTTCAAACGTATCCTCTTACTCGCGCTGATGACTCTCAGCCTAGTCGGTTGTGCCTCAGTCCAAATGGCCGACCCCGCAAAAGATGCACAAGCCAAACAATTCACCGCCAAACCCGATGTAGCCGGTATCTATATCTATAGAAATGAGAGCATGGGTGCAGCTCTAAAGATGGACATCGATCTGGATGGCAAGCCGCTAGGACAATCGGCAGCGAAAACCTATTTCTACGCCGAAGTACAACCTGGTAACCATAAGATCACCTCCAAGACCGAGAACACCGTTGATCTCAGCATAGATGCCGTAGCAGGAAAACTTTATTACGTCTGGCAAGAAGTGAAAATGGGTGTCTGGTCTGCACGAAGCAAACTGCAACTGGTCGATGAAGCCACCGGACAAGCGGGTGTCAATGAATGCAAGTTGGCTGCGCCGTTACAGTAACTAGTGCCACTGGCCTCTGTTCAATAATAGGCAGGGGCCCTAAAAAAATAATTAGTTGCCTAAGGAAATCCCTATGGTTGCCAGAGGCACCATCCTATAGAGTTGGTTAAATCGGCGTGAACACCACGAGTTAAACAAGCAAAGAAATCGAGCCTGCTCCCATCGATTCGAGTTTTTCGCAACACTACTCTTAGTTACATGCACAAATTTACACATTAAGGATGAAGCTTTAAATGGGTTCAATTATTCTGCTGTTGGTTGTTATTGTCGCCGTGATTGTTATTTTTGCTGCGTTGAAAGCAAAATCCAAGGATAGCGATGGCAATGGCGAAGAGACGTGGCCTTTCTATGCAAAAAAACCGCTATCACAACCCGAGCAAGTCCTCTACTTTCGGCTGATTCAAGCTTTACCCGATCACATCATCCTCGCGCAGGTTCAACTTTCTCGACTACTCGGAGTAAAGAAAGGTAACAACTTCCAATCTTGGAATAACCAAATCATTTAAGTCGATTTTTACAACTTGCCGATGTTTACACTTGGTTACTCCAGTTCAGGAATCGCAATCGCCGGTCAGAGAATTTTCGACATCGAGCTGTGTTCAATGTTCTGGCTAGAGGTGATGTGAACTTAGCACCGTCAAAATACAAAGAGTGGCCAAAATGAAATTACAAACTACGTGCCCGCTAGAATTAGTTCATTCCAGATTTTAATCTCTATAAGGGTATTAGTTGACTTGAGCTTGTCGGGGGGGCTCGACAAACGAGGATGCTAATGCCACATGTGGCAATAACCCTCCCCTACTTCCCTTCCTCAAAAATATTATTAATCACCACATGCTCACTCTGTGGCGTGAGGATGGTGATGCTCACGCGACGATTCTTGGCGCGATTCTCGGGCGTGTCGTTGGGGGCTAAGGGTTGATTGGAGGCCATGCCAACCACTGACAAGCGCATAGCGGGAATGCCCTGATCGATCAACATACGCACTACGCTACTAGCACGCGCTGAAGACAGTTCCCAATTGGATGGATACATCGCAGTGTTGATGGGCACGTCGTCGGTGTGCCCTTCTACTTCCAGCGGTTCGCTTTCTTGCTTGAGCACCGCCGCGACCTTGAGCAGCACATCCAAGGCGGCTGGTTGAAGCGCAGCCTCGCCAGTGTTGAATAATGTGCTGGCGCTGATATCGATGATCACACCACGTTTGGTCTGGTAAACGTTGACCTCACCCTTGTCTATCATCGGTGACATCACCCCGCGCAAACCGTCTGCGATGCCCTTCATACGCTCTTGTATGCGGCGCTGTTGCTCGCCTAATCTTGCCGTGCGTTTATCTACCAAGGCTTTAAGCAATTGCTCTTGCTGGTTGGTGATGAGGTTGGGCGAGGACGGGGTATTCTGGTTGGTGAAGGCGCTGCTCAGCGAATCGCTGAACACTTCGTACTTGCTCTCGTTCACCGAGGAGATGGAGTACATGACCACGAAGAAGGCGAACAACAGGGTGATGAAATCGGCATAGGAGATCAGCCATCTATCCTGGTTGTCGTGCTCGATGCGTTTTCTGCGGCGTGCCATGTTGTTAGATATAGCCTTGCAGTTTGAGGTTGATGACGCGCGGATTTTCGCCACTCGCAATTAAGACCAAGCCATCGACGATCATTTCGTGGATATCAGACTGACGCATGATGATGGACTTAAGTTTGTTTGCGATCGGTAGGAAGAACAGGTTGGCGAAGGCCACGCCATAGATGGTGGCGACAAAGGCGACAGCGATGCCCGCCCCTAACTTGCTCGGTTCAGCGAGATTCTGCATCACATGCATCAAACCCAACACCGCGCCGATGATACCTATGGTGGGCGAATAACCGCCCGCCGCTTCCCACACCCGCGCCGATTGCCAGCGCAGTTGTTCCCAGCGGTGTATTTCGACATCCATCACATCACGTATCTTGTCGGGGCCATGTCCATCCACCAGCATTTGCAAGCCCTTTCTGAGAAAGGGATCCTGCACATCCTTGATGCGATGTTCCAAGGCTAACAGTCCGTCGCGGCGTGCGACCAAGCTCCAATCGGTCAACTGTTCAACTAACTGTGCGCCGTTGGTGCGCGGACGCACGAACGCCCAGCCACCCATACGCATAGCGGTAAAAAACACCTTGGGGGGAGACTGCACCATCAGCGCGCCCAGCGTGCCGCCGAACACGATGAGGAAGGCTGTGCCTTGGAACAACATGCCTATGGTGCCACCGTCCAGCACCTGACCAGTCATGATGCCGGCCAGCGCGACGATCAGCCCCAATAAAGTGAGCTTGTCCATCAATACCCTTTCAAGGCACTACGCAAACGCGACACCGCCTGCGTGTGTAGTTGCGACACGCGCGATTCACTCACGCCCAACACATCTCCGATCTCGCGCAGATTCATTTCTTGCTCGTAGATCATGCCCATCAACATGCGCTCGCGTTCTGGCAGTCGGTCTATAGCGGACATCAGCTCTTCTCTGAAACTCGCATCCTGCAGCAATGCGAGCGGGTCGGCATCGTCATCCAACGAGAAGCGCTCCAGAAAATCCTGGTCATCATCACTATGGAAATCTTCGTAATAGATAAGCTGCGCACCACGTGCCTCCTGCAACATCTGCTGATATTCCAGCAGCGGTAACTGCATGTCTTTGGCGATCTCTGATTCGTTGGGCTGTCTGCCCAATTTTTGCTGCAAGCGTCGGATAGAAGTCTCTATGCTGCGCATGTCGCGGCGCAAGCTGCGCGGCAACCAATCGGCCTGACGTAACTCGTCCAGCATCGCGCCTCGGATGCGCTGTGTGGCATAGGTCTCGAACTGCGCACCATGCAGATTGTCGTAGCGACCAGCCGCATCTAGTAACCCCATCATGCCCGCTTGGATGATGTCATCTATCTGCACGCTGTAAGGCAGACGCGTCATCAGTTGATGCGCGAGACGCTTCACCAGCGGCGCAAATTCGCGCAGGCATTGATCTTTATCTTTGATTCCGGTCGCGGTATACATGATCAGTTCACCACTTGAGCAAGTTCTCCGTAGCGCATCTGTCGCAACAGACTCTTCACCATCACCGAGACGCCAGTGCCCTCCGCCTTTTCAGGCGGCATACCCAACAAGCGCTGCGACAGGGCCAGAAAAGCTTGGGCTGACGCTGCGTTGGGAAAGGCATCGACTACGGCACGGCCTAATTGATTGGCACGCGCGAGTTTCGCGTCATTCGGGATGTACCCCATATATTCAAGATGGGCGGCCAGATGTCGCCGCGCCACCTTGGCCATGTTCTCAAACACGGTCTGCGCCTCCTGTGCATTGGCGACCTTGTTGACCACGATCTCAAACTGCAACTTGGCGTTCTCTACCGCCAGCCTTTTGATCAAGCCATAGCTCTCGGTGATGCCTGATACAGTGGCATCGACCACCACCAATAGCGTCACACCAGTAGCCAAGCTAGATGAAACTACTGCCGGACCACCCAACAGCGCGGCATCCACCAACATCACATCTGCGCCACTGCTCGCATCAGTCAGCGCCTGCTCGAATCGTTGCTGGTCATACTCCGCCATATCACCCAGAGCACGCATGGCGCGCGCGCTGGACATCACTGCAAAACCTTGCACATGCGCGATAGCTTGTTGCACGGTGCAGCGCCCTTGCGCAACATCGAACAGATCGCGTGGGGTGGACAACATCAAGCGGTCACTCAGATTATTCGGCGACAAATTCTCATCCAACACCAACACATCTTTTCCAGAACGCGCCAATGCGTCTGCCAAATTGAGAGTCAGACTGGTACGTCCCACCCCACTCTTGCCCGCTGCGATGGTGATGAGGCGCGTCTGGTTGGCGACTAACAGTCGGCGCAACCCTGCGGCTTGATCGAGACCGTCATGCATAACTCACCCCGCTCCCTTGTGCTGCTCCTTCACCCGCACCCGCAAGGAGTACGCCGGTGTGTGCCCCGGCGCTATGCGCCGACCCTTCCGCTGCACCCGCAAGGAGTACGCCGGTGTGTGCCCCGGCGCTATGCGCCGACCCTTCCGCTGCCATCAACACTGGAAATTCCAACTCGCCACGTGTGAAAGCAGTGGTCTGCTCCACCGGCTTGATGGCGCGATGCAAGAGGTAATCAGGATTGATGGGGTGTAGATCTTCAGGTACACGCTGGCCGTTGGCCATGTAGTGCATCACCAGTTTGTGGCGCACCGCCACATCCAGCACTGCACCGATATTCACTGCTTCGTCCAACTTAGTGGCGATGCAGCCTATGACTTTTTCGCTGTGATACATCCGCACCACGTCTTCCAGCGTGTCACCGGAACTGGTGGCGTTGAGCATCAACAAACGACGCACGCCCGTCGCATCGAACATCTCGTTCTGGTTGGCGACACGCTCGTCGCGCTGCCCCATGCCCACGGTATCAATAAGCACCAGATGTTTGTGGCGCAAGGCCGACAAAGTCAGGCGCAGGTCGTCGGTATCTTTCACCGCATGCACCGCGACGTTGAGAATCTTGCCGTAGATCTTGAGTTGTTCGTAAGCGCCGATACGATAAGTGTCAGTGGTCAATAGTGCGACCTTGTCTGCGCCGTAACGCACTACGGCACGCGCTGCGAGCTTGGCGGTGGTGGTAGTTTTTCCCACGCCGGTGGGGCCGATCAGTGCATACACGCCGCCCTGTACGACGATATCTTCTTCTGTGCTGGCGATGTGCAGATTGCGCTTCAATACTTGTTTGACCCATGCCTCGCCTGTCAGCTTGCCTTGGGGCATCTTGTCCATCAATTGCTTGGCCAAGTGGGTACTGAAACCGGCATTGAGCATGCGTCGCATCAGGCTGGCACGGTGCGGATCACGCTGCTGAGCGTCATTCCACGACATGGTGCAAAGCTGCTGTTGCAACATGCTGTGCATGGATTTGATCTCACCCAAGATGTCCTGATGGTCAGCCTGTGGCGGAGGGGTGTGGGTAGCGACGGCTTTTACCGGTATCGATTGGGGTGGCTGAGGTGCAGCTTGTTTGCTGGTACGCTGCACGGGTGAGGACTTAACGGCCTGATGCTGCCCAGTCATCTGCGCGATGTCGGCATCTGCTAGCGCCATGATCTCCACGCCGCCCTCCACTGTACGATTGGACAGGATGACTGCATCCTCACCTAATTCGTCGCGTATCTCACGCAATGCCATGCGTGCCGTTGCCGCGAAATATCGTTTGACGCTCATGCTCTACCTCCTACCATGGCCGTGACCCGGATGGTTTTGAAATCCGGTACTTCATCGTGCGAAATGACTCTTAATTGGGGTACGGCGCGCTTCAAGAAACGTGACAACAGATCACGCAACTGCGCGGGGACCAACAGCACCGTGGGCAAGCCCAACTGTTCTTGCGCCTGTGCAGCGGCGCGCGTCTCGCGCAACACGGTATCGGCCAAGCCGGGCTCTATACCTTCGTGGCTGGTCTGCATAGCTTGGATTAGGATGTATTCCAATTCCTTGTCCATACCGATGACTTGCAACTCCTGCGCCGAGGGATAGAACTGCTGCACGATGGCAGGGCCCAGTGCGACACGAACCAGACTGGTGAGTTGGAAGGGGTCTTGGCTGCGCGCGGCATTCTCGGCCAAAGTTTCTACGATGGTGCGCATATCACGGATATGCATGCCTTCGTCCAAGAGGTTCTGCAATACCTTCTGCACCGTACCCAATGGCAACACTTTAGGAATGAGGTCTTCAGTGAGTTTGGGTGCGACCTTGCCGAGATGGTCGATCAACTGCTGCACCTCTTGGCGACCCAGCAATTGCGAAGCCTGCATATTGATAAGATGACTCATATGGGTAGCGACCACGGTGCCGGGGTCGACTACGGTGTACCCCATCATCTGCGCCTGATCACGCATGCCTTCTTCTATCCAAACCGCAGGCAGACCGAAGGCGGGATCGCGAGTCGCATTGCCGACCAAGTCACCGGACACACTGCCGGGATTGATGGCGAGAAACTGATTGGGATAAGACTCGCCGCTGCCGATCTCCACGCCTTTAAGCGTGATGCGATAACCGTTAGGACGTAGCTCCAGATTGTCACGGATATGCACGGCGGGTGGCAAAAAGCCGATGTCCTGTGTAAATTTTTTGCGTATACCCTTGATGCGACGCAACAGATCGCCATCCTGTGTTTTGTCTACCAGAGAAATCAGGCGATAACCCACTTCCAAGCCCAACACATCGACTTGCGCGACGTCTTCCCAACTGGCATCGGCAGACTCGACCATGGCGGGTGCCACCTCATTAGTCTGTGCCTGTTCTTCAGCCTTAGCGGTGCGTTGTGACAGAAAGTAAGCCAGCCAACCCATCAGACCCGCCAAGCCAAGAAAGGCTAGATGAGGCATGCCAGGAATGAGGCCCATCATGCCGATGATGAAGCCGGTGAGCATGATGACCTGAGGTTGCTTGAACAACTGACTGACCAGTTGTTGGCCGATGTTTTGATCGCTGGAAACACGGCTCACTACTATACCGGCAGCTGTTGAGATCACCAGCGCGGGTATCTGGGCGACCAGACCGTCACCTATGGTCAGCAAGGTGTAATTCTTGGCTGCGACTGAAATATCCAGATTGTGTTGCAGCACACCGACGATTAAACCGCCGATAACGTTAATCAGCAAAATGATGATGCCGGCGATTGCGTCACCACGTACGAATTTAGACGCACCGTCCATCGCGCCATAGAAGTCTGCTTCCTGTCCGACCTCTGCACGACGTTGGCGTGCCACATCTTCACCGATCAGACCCGCATTCAGATCTGCATCGATCGCCATCTGTTTACCGGGCATCGCATCCAAGGTAAAACGCGCACCGACTTCGGCGATACGTCCCGCACCTTTGGTGATAACCACAAAGTTGATGACCACCAAGATGGCGAACACCACGATACCGACCGCGTAATTGCCACCAACCAAGAAGTGACCGAAAGACTCGATGACCTTACCTGCCGCATCCGGACCGGTATGACCTTCCAACAACACGATACGAGTAGATGCCACGTTCAGTGACAAGCGCAGCAATGTAGTGAGTAGCAAAATTGTTGGGAAAGCGGCGAAGTCCAATGCCTTGGTGGTGTTCATGCTGACCAACAACACCATTATTGCGATAGCGATGTTGAAGGTGAAAAGGATATCGAGCAAGAAGGGTGGCAGCGGCAACACCATCATGCCCAAAATCATCACGATCAAGACAGGACCTGCCATACCGCGCAACTCGGTGGCGCGTTTTAAGAAGTTCTGCAGGATGCTCATATCCACGCGGCACCTCCCATTACAAGAAGTGCACTGCTGTTGTTCTGTGTCACTGTGTTGTGATACTCGGACATAACCGCCTCTGCTCATTCGATTGCCACATAAGACTCCATGGCTTATGCGTATTATCGGGAGCGGCAGTTAAATCGATGGAAGGAATAGAAGGGGAATTGCGCGGCTATTTGCCAAGCGGGAAAAGTGGACACACAGTAGTCCGGTATTGAAAATCGTGATGCGATGCAGCTAAATATCCGCTCGATTGTTAACAAATTATTACAATTGCTTCAATGAGATAGCTTAACTAAACTGCGCTCCGCTCAAGTTCCGCTGCACGTCCTTGAGCACATAACAATAATCACACCCGCCATTAGGAGGCTCACCTCATGACCAAGATCATCACCCCAGCCTATCTGGCTAAAGTAAAACTGCTCAATAGCGAAGAAGAGGAACGACTGCTGTCGCGCATGAGCGGAAAATTGCCGCGCCGCCTAGAAAAAGACAAGCTCACCCGCGAAGAAGCATTAGCCATCCAACTGGAATTGGAAGATGAGCAACTGGCCGATTGGCGCAAGAATATGGAGGAGATAAAAAGAAAAGAAGCAGAGAAGGCTGCAAAGCACAGCAAGAAGGAAAGCGACAAAAAGTAAGTCTGCTGCTAGGTATCGCGCCGATCAGACTCTAAATAATGCGACTCCCTCGATACCCTGATCCAAAGCTGCTCCGGCCAAATCTCGGGCAGCTCCCAACTCTCCCTGCTTAGCCGCCTTCTCGATACGCTCACACAAACTAGCTAATGCCAGCGCCCCTACCATACGGCACGCACCCTTGATACGGTGCGCAGCTTTAGCACATGCGGCTATATCTTCTCCCAACAAGGTAGACCTTAATTCGGCAATATCTATCCTAGTCTGCTCGACGAACATCTCCAGCACCTCAAGCTGCTCTGCGTGACCCGGAACAAAACGCTGCAACACCGCAAGATCAATGACAGCCAACTGTTCATGAAGTGGCGCGATGGCAGCGACAGACTGACCCGCCGCTCCCATTAACCAATGACAAAGCTTGAACCTAAGCTCTTCGAAGTTGGTAGGTTTGGTAAGCAGGTCATCCATCCCGGCCGCACGCGTATTGGCTTCTTCCTCGTTCAAAACATTTGCCGTCCAAGCAATGATGGGAATACGTGCCGTACCTCGCGCCTGTTCGAGTGCGCGTATGCGACGGCTTAATTCATAACCATCCATCTCAGGCATGTGGCAATCGGTGATAACTAGGTCGAAATGCTCTGTCTGCCATAACGTCAATGCAGGCGTACCTGACTCTGCCAGCTGCACATGCATGCCTAGCTGCTCAATCTGCTGCTTGAGCAAGATGCGGTTGATAGGATGGTCATCAACTACTAGCACCGCTCGGCCTGCCAGTGACTCGATCGCGTTATCGCGAGTTGGGGTGACCGATAAGGTTTGCTGGGGTTGTTGCACTACCGGCACCGCCGAGCAGGCCAAAGGTAAGGCCAGCGTAAAACTGAAGGTAGAACCCACAGTCGGCGTGCTGTCCACGGCCAAATTACCATCCATCAACTCGGCGAGACGGCGACATATCGCTAAGCCCAAGCCTGTACCGCCATACATACGCGCAGTCCCTGCGCTGGCTTGCTCATAGTGTTGGAACAGACGCGCACGATGCGCATTATCTATGCCCTGCCCTGTATCGCGGACGCTGAAGCACACCGTCTCATAATCATCACGTATGGCGATGCGTTTAGTGGAGAGCACGATCTCACCTTGATGGGTGAACTTGATGGCATTGCTGAGGAAGTTATTGAGTATCTGCGAGACGCGCAGGCTGTCGAACACATGGCTGCTGCCCAGTTGCGCATCCAGTTCGACGTCCAACTTGAGCCCTTTTTCGATCGCCACTTGCATATAGGTGCTGGCGACGCTGTTCAGCATCTCACTCACTGAAGCGACACCTGGCGCGATATCCAATTTCCCTGCTTCCATCTTCGACCAATCTAGGATGTCGTTGACGATACGCAACAGACTGTTACCCGAGAACTTTGCCACAGACAGCTGTTCACGTTGCATCGCTGTTAAGTCAGATTGACCAAGCAACTCTATCATACCCAGCAGACCACCCAGTGGGGTGCGTATTTCATGACTCATGGTGGCAAGGAATACGTCCTTGGCCTGATTGACTTGATGCAATTGTGCAGTGCGTTCTTCCACACGCTGTGCCAACAAGGTACGCTCCTGCTCGATCTGGTAGTTCGCCTTAACCAACTCATTCGCAGTACTGCGCAGCGCGACTTCAGCTTCTTTGCGAACGGTGATGTCCTCATAGATGCCCACGATGCCGATGACTTGCTCATTAGCATCACGCAAGGGAACCTTAGATGTATTTAACCAAATCGTGTCTCCACGGGGTGAGCTTTGCACTTCCTCATAACTCAGCTTAGCGACACCGGAGTTAATCACCGCACGATCATCGGCGCGATACACCTCGGCCTGTGCATGCCAGCCCATATCGAAATCCGTCTTACCCAGCAATTGGCTAGGGTCATCATAGCCCGCATCTCGCGCGAACAAAGAGTTGCACCCCAGATAACGAGACTCGCTATCTTTCCAAAACACTCGTATCGGCGAGTGTTCAATGACTGATTGCAGCAGCTCATTGGAACCTTGTAGCGCAAATTCAGACGCTTTATGTTTGCTGATATCCGTATGCGTACCGATCAAACGCAAAGGGTTACCATCAGCATCACGACGTATCAACTTACCGCGCGCCAATATCCATTTCCAAGTGCCATTCTTGCAGCGCATACGAAATTCGACCGCATAGATGCTTTGGATACCGGAGAAGTACTCCTGTAGTACCGCCAGCACATGCGCTTTATCTTCAGGATGCAGGTGTTCTACCCATGCTGCGCCCGTGCTAGGAAATTCGTGCTCGGTATAGCCCAACATCTCGCACCAGCGCTTAGAGAATAAAGCCTCATCGGTCTGTGGATTCCAATCCCAGATACCGTCGCCCGCACCTTCCAGCGCAAACTTCCAACGTTCCTCACTCTCGGCCAAATTCTGTTGCAGCGCGAGCAATTGACTATATTGCTCACACGCGCGTATGGCGATGGAAAGTTTGACGGCAATCGGAGCGATCTCGTGGCACAAGGCTGCGGACAAGGGCTTGCTACGCACCAACACCAACACCCCCAATTCGGGCAGATCCCATAGATGGTAGTAACGTCCGTCACGCTCGAACAACGTCTCCGCAGGTCTGGCCCCTTCCTTGAACATGGTCAGGACAGCCTCTACATCTGCATTGCGCGGCAAGGCATAGATGGGTGCCGGCTCACCATCACTGATACGAATTACGCTGGCCATCGTGCAATCCAACCTACGCATCATCACTGGCATGCATTGCTTGAGCATCTTGACTAGGTCCAAGTTCGCGCCTATGGACATGGTCATCTCATGCAATATCTCCAGTTGATAGAGCTTGTTTTCCATGATTTCAAATCAAACCCAACACTGCGGTCTTATTGTAAAACTCAAGATATTCTCGGCCACTGTTAGCAATCTCACCTATGGTCAGGGCTCCAAACATGGGCAAGGCTACATCTTGTAGCGCCTCCAACTCCAAATGAAACTGGTCTTCCAAAAACAATACACGCGAGATGCAATCGATACATATCTGCATATGGGCCGGATGAGTGTCCATCGCAGTACTAGCCATTCCCCGTGCTTGGGCGGCAGCAGCCAACAGCGAGCTCTTATCACCGTTTAGAATACGCACATAAGCGCCCTGCGGCACTTCACCCACACAGACCAGCGAATCACCTAGCGTCATCAAAGGGTCGCGCACGATCATTTCAGTACCCAATTTGGTGATGCCGAAAGGATAGGCTTTAGCGATAGGAAAGAAATGGTCAGGACGGAACTGTTGCCCTGAGTGCGCTTCCACCAGATTGCGATAGACCTGATATGCCGGCTGCCAATCCAAGGAGTGGATGATGTTGCCGCTAGATTCAGTAACTTTGTAAGCATCGGAAATTGGTAGCCATCCATGCGCCACACCTATTCCGCTAGGCAGATCGAGCAAGGCCAGCACCGCACCATCCTGCATCAAACCCTTGTTGCTGATGATGCATGGCTTAGCTTTCAAACTCAAGGAACCGCAGCCTCCGCCCAAATAGTTAATCTCCAGACCGAAGCTATTGAATAGACCATCTATCAGCGCATTGATGCGAGAAGCGAAACCATCCACGAATACGAACAGTGTCTTCGCCTGAGCATCGATTTTGGGGAAGACGTCAGCCAATATCTCGTCAAAATCCTTATCGGCGTGCGAGATGTCTTCTATCAAAGCTACTCGCGGCAGAGCACACAGCCCTAGTGCGATAAAGCCCCTGCTGTGGTGAGCTTGTCCATGCACAATCTGAGGGAACACACCGCCAAAGAGTGGTTTGTGTGTGGATCGCAGAATGGCATCTACATTCGCCGGCGTGTATCCATTCTCATCGCATGCAAGAATAAGGATACCTTCCACTTCTACATCAATCTCAAATTGGGCCAGCACACGTGCCAGCGCTTGAGGACTCCCATCCTGTTCAAAGACGATTCTCATCACACGCCCCCTGATTTTTAGCTTTATCACTCGAGACTATCTAGGAAATCCTTTTGAATGTTAACCCTAAAATAAAGAAAAAGCCTCCGTCGCGCATCTAAAAATTGTTATGTGTAACAGTTATAGCAAGAGAGTAAGACTTTCAATTCTTAGCATAGATACTCAGGTATTGCTGGCTTCCATATTTATCAGTTCCGCGACACAGAACTCCCCTAGCGCAGATCGCCAGCAAGCTTCCAGATTCTTATCCACGAGCAACACCACACTGCGATCTAATTTCCCGTCATCCACCATCTCATTGAGTATCTCCATGATTTGATCAGGCATCAATGGGGCGCGATAGGGGCGCTTTTGTGCCAAGGCTTGAAACACGTCTGCCACAGCTACGATGCGCGCTTCGGTTGAAAATTCGTTCTCGCCTATATGATAAGGATAGCCAGTGCCGTCGACGCGTTCATGGTGCTGCGCCGCCCATTCTGCGATCTTGCCCAGCCCTTTGATATTCTTGATGATGTTGTAGGTATCGAAACTATGGCGCTGTATCTGCCCGATCTCTGCGGCACTAAGCTTGCCGGGCTTATGCAGCAACTCATCAGGCTGACGCAGCTTACCTATGTCATGCAGTAGTCCTGCCAACTCCAGCATATCGCAGCTAGCTTCTGGTAAGCCTGATAGTTCGCCCAGATAACGTGACAACCTTGCCACACCATCAGAATGATCTTTGGTAAATGGACTCTTAGCATCGACCACATACGAGAAAATATGCACGATGCTGCGCAGAGTCTGAAAATCCATCTCTACCGCAGGCGTCCCCGCGATCCACTGCGCCACGTAGCCGTGGATATGCTCGGTCTCCAGCGATAACCAAAAGGCTTCCGAGCGAGATAATTCCATAAAGGCATCAACCAGTTCGGGACAGAACCAATCGCCGCGTCGCTCAAATATCTTCTGTCTTATCGTATCGCGTCCCAATAGCAGATTCGATTGATCGGCCATAAATCCCAATATCAGCACATCTACCCTGTCCACCATGAAGATGCAGTTGGTGCTGAGCTTCACTTGGCGCGGCATATCCATCTCTTGCAACTCGCACCAATGAGTGTGGTGATGACGGACGATGGGCGCGAGATGCGCCATCAGTGGGGAGGTCATCAAGAGTGATGCGCCGAGGCGACTATGACTGTTGTCGTTCTCCCACTCGAACTGCGCCAGCTTGCTGTGCACCACCGTCTTAGACACTCCGCAGTCGTGCAGCATCGCCGCTTGGAATAGTTCGTCTATGGCATGTTCAGCCCAGCCTAATTGCTTGCCACACTCAGCTGCCATGTAGGCGACATGTTTGCCATGATGGATATGAGTCACTCCAACTAGATCAAGCGCATCAGATAATGAGTAGATCGTTTCGTGCAGATTGATATTGAATTTGGACATTTGCTAGGCTTCCTTCCTTATTCTTGTATGTTTCACCACTGATATGCCTCAATAGCGGCCTGCAGCTCTTGCAGGGCCTCGTCCAGCTCTGGTACTAACTGTGCGCAATCCGCCTCACCTGCATGACTCTCAACTTGTTGTGCCGCAGCCATAGTGCGCTCGGCCGCGAAGATGCTGACCATGCCTTTGAGTGCATGCGCACCATGCTTGACTGCCTGCGCATCGCCATTCGCTAAGCCGTCATGCACGGCTTGCAGATGCGGCGGCGCATCGGTCTTGAACAAGGCAATAATCTCTTCGAACAATTCGCGGCTGTCATCCATCAGTTCACGTGCCTTGGAGAAATTCGCTACAGCTAGTTTCTTTTTAGGCGCCATCACGGCCTCTTTACCCTCAGTACTCTGTGCCAACTCGTCGAGTTCTCTCCATAGCAACTCTGTGTCTATCGGTTTAGTCAGATAACCATCCATACCGTGTGCCAGACACTCCTCACGTGCGCCCTGCATAGCATGGGCGGTCATGGCAACAATGCGTATATGTCCACCGCTCTGTGCTTCTTGCTGGCGGATATGTTCGGTAGCCTCATAACCATTCATCTCAGGCATATCCACGTCCATCAAGATGGCGTCGAAATGCGTGCCTGACTGCCAGCGTTGCAAAGCTTCAACCCCGTTGTTAGCCAAGGTGACGCTATGCCCTAACTTCTCTAGCAATCGTATCGCCAGGGTTTGATTGACCTTGTTGTCCTCGGCTAATAACAGATGCAGCTTGCGTCGTGACTCACGCAAGGAGTGTTTGGTGATGAGGGTATTGGATTGCTGCTGTGGTATACCCAACGCAGTCATGATGGAATCTAACAACTCAGACTGAGATACTGGCTTCATCAGATAACTGGCCACGCCCAATTCCTTGCAGCGCGCAGCATGGCCGCGCTGTCCTTCCGAAGTCAGCATCATCACCGTGGCTCCTGCATATTCGGGATGTAGGCGTATCCGTTCGGCCAGTTCAAAACCATCCATGCCCGGCATCTGCACATCGAGCAAGGCCAGCGGATAAGGCTTGCCCGCTTGTGCGGCGCGTTCCAATTCGACCAGTGCTAATGCACCATCGGCGACCACGGTGGGGGCCATCTTCCAGTTACGCAACATCTCTTCCAGCAGTCTGCGATTAGTCGCATTGTCGTCTGCCACCAGTACTGGCATACCTGCAATGCGTCCGGTCTGTTGATACTCTTCGGCAGGATCAGCGCTTACGACTTCCATATCGAGGGTGAAATGAAACACGCTCCCCTCACCCACTACGCTGTCCAACTCGATATGGCTGCCCATCAGTTCTATCAATTGGGCGGAAATAGTCAGCCCAAGACCGGTGCCGCCAAAACGGCGCGTGGTGGAAGTGTCTGCTTGGGAGAATGACTCAAAGATGCTCTTGAATTTTTCGCGCGGAATACCGATGCCGGTATCGCGCACACTGAATCGCATCGCGGCGTGTCCCGGCGACTTACTAGTAAACATCTGCACTTCCACTTCGACCTCACCTTGCTCGGTGAATTTGATAGCGTTACCGACCAGATTGACAATTACTTGGCGCAAGCGTCCTGGGTCGCCCACCAATCGTCTTGGCGCATCAGGAGCTACATGCAACAACAACTCCAGATCTTTCTGGTGAGCGCGTACCGCCAGTGACTTCATGGTGTCGCGCATCAACTGCTCCAGCGAGAAGTCGATGAGCTCTATGCTCATCTTGCCCGATTCGATCTTGGAGAAGTCCAAGATGTCATTGATGATGTGCAACAACGAGTCGGCCGACGATTTCACCAGCGATAGATACTCGCGCTGCTCAGCGTTCAGTTCTGTATCCAGTGCCAGCTCGGTCATGCCTATGATGCCGTTCATAGGCGTGCGGATCTCGTGACTCATATTAGAAAGGAAGTCGCTCTTAATCTGGCTGGCCTGCTCCGCAGCCGACTTGGCTTGCAGGATGGTGGCTTCGATCTGTTTACGCTCGGTGATGTCGCGTACGGTGGCTTGCAAGTATTGCTTACCCTCTAACTCAAAGGCATTCAGCAATACGTCCGCGTCGAAGGTACTGCCATCGTCCATGCGTTTGTGTAGCCACTCGAATCTATGGTTGCCTAACTGACGGGCGATACCAACATGCATGGCTGACAAACTATCTGAATCTATGCCCTCAGGATTATCTGGCCCGCCGGGCTGTCTGGACGGTGAAATACTGGAAGGCGTCTGGGCACATAACTCCTCATGCGTCGCACAGCCAAACATCTTCAATGCTGCGGGGTTGCAATCGATGAAACCGCTCTCGTCTAGCAGCATCACCGCATCACTGCTGGATTCATACAGGGTACGCAACTTAGTCTCAGACTTGAGCAACTGTTCTTCGCCCTGTTTACGTTCGGTGACATCGGCATTGGTACCGGTCATACGCGTAGCACGACCATTAGCATCGCGCTCCACCACCTTGCCGTGGGTATGTATCCAGGTCCAGCCACCACCAGTGTTCGCGACCCTGAACTCCACAGAATAGAACTCGCTTTTACCTTTAAGCACTGCTTCAAGACTCTCACCCAACATGCGCATATCGTCGGGATGAGCGCGTTGGAACAACTGCGCAGAGGATAGGATCATCTCCTGTCTCTCATCGCCCACCATCAATGCCCAACGGTCACTCAGATACACACGATCAGTGCTGATATCCCAATCCCACAAAGCTAGGTTGGAACCATCCAGCGAGAGATTCAGACGCTCTTGGGTAAGGCGTATGAACAACTCATTCTTCTTGCGCTCGGAGATATCTTGAAAGGCCACCACCAGACCGTCAACTTTGCCATCGCGCAACACCGCCTGTGCGGAAACCTCGACTGGGAAAAAGCTGCCGTCTTTGCGCATAAACACTTGATCATCACTACGTGTGCTGCCGTCATCTTTGACTCTTTGCATGATGCGGCAATCACGCCCCCGCACATGCTGACCTTCAGAAGATTGAGTGTGTATGGTGTTATGCACGGGCTTGCCTAAGAATTCTTTGCGTGACCAACCCAATAGACGCTCAGCCTCTGAGTTCATGTAGATGCACAGTCCGTCCGCATCTTGTACATACAAACCCTCGCCTAAGGTCTCACTGATATGTTCGTAGAAAGCGCGCTGCTCCTCGATACGTGCATCCATATCCTTGCGTGCTGTGATATCGGAGATGATCGAGACATAGCGTGAGGGACTGCCCTGCTCGTCCATAAAGGGCACCATGGTGGACTCCACCCAGTAGAGCTTGCCGCTCTTACTGCGATTCCGGATCTCACCATGCCAGTTATCACCGCGGCGTATGGTGCGCCACAACTCGTTGAAGAACGCGCTGGGATGATGACCTGAATTGACCAGACTATGATTGCGTCCTAGTAACTCATCCTCTGCATATCCGCTGAGCTCACTGAATTTTCGGTTTGCATAGATTATGGTGCCGTGTGAGTCGGTGATGCTCACCGCATTGTGTTGGTCCAGTGCATATTTCTGGAACTCCAACTCGGCCATGGTTTCTTTGACCTGGTCATAGGCGACGCGCAGATTGTGCTCCGCTTCATAACGCGAACTGATGTCCTGAAAAGAAACCAGCGCACCACCGACCTTGCCTTCGGACACGATGGCTCTTGCGCGATATTCGACGGGGATGGTGCGGCCATCACGCGTCACGACATAGCCCTTGCCGTCATGTGGATGACCATCTAGCAACACCTGATCCTGAGGTGCGGACATAACGCTGACGGCATCCGCCTCGCGATATACCACTCGCTCTTGCATACTGTGCCCGATCAACTCTTGCTCTTGCCAGCCCAGCACCTTTTCAGCGGCCGCATTCATAAAAGTGAGCTTGCCTTGCAGATCGGTGGCGTACACACCATCACTCAAGGTATCGAGCAAAGAGCGCGTCATCTCGGCGTTCTGTACACGGATCTTTTCGTTCACCGCGTTCAGCTCACTGGTGTTCATCATCAGCACGTTATGCAACATGCGCTGCTCTTTATCCACCTCCTGATAATAGCTATCGACGATATCCAGAAACCCTTGCAGGGTCTCATCCGGCGCAAAGTCTTTGCCGAATTGTCTGCGTATCTGTCGTTCCAACAAGCGATGCATGGCAGTCATCAATCTTCGTAAAGTGTGGTCAAGGTCATGGTCTGGTTATGCAACTCGCAACGCATGATGTCGCTGAAGGGCGCTAACTCACCGTAAGAATAAAAGCCGGTGATAGCAGTACTATCGCCCAGCTTGTTCTGCACGATCTCCAACTCCTCTTCCACCATCTGCCCCATCACTAGACGGCGCCCCACGCAGCTCACTACTAAGCACAGTCCCACCTTATTGGTCACCTGTGGTCTAGCTGCATCAGCCGCCATACCGGCATTTTCGATCAAGCTGTCCAGATTGGTACGCATCAATTTGCACAGATAGCCCTGCGGCACATCTCCAGCAAAAGTGAGACTCTGCTGAGCCTCGTCGACAGCCAGCAAGGTGCGTATCAGTGCCTTGTCCAACTTGCCGCGTTGTATGCTCAAAGGGAAACGCAAACCGCTACCCGGCAAATCTGCGGCCAGATCACCCAGATATTTCTTATATAGTTTCAGCGCCGGTTCATCATCAATCTCATACACCACATTGCCGACCGAGCGTGTCACTACACGCTCTGCGCCGAACTCCTCCCAACCGGCAAAGCAACCGCTCTTGACTGTGAGCTCACCATAAAATCCCAGCGCCGCGATACGACCAGTCTGCGCTGGCGCATCAGCCATGACCCAAGTTGCGCCGAAGCGCGCACCGTCTCCGGCTAGGCCACCGGTCACCGGTACGCCAGCCTGATTCAAACCTTTCGCCAATTCGCTACCGTTCACCAGCAGACCGTCACTCAGAACGAAGACATGACGCAATGACGCATCCGCCAGCTCAGTCATTAGTTGCGCCCCCGCCTCCTTACCATCTTTGCACTGCGCGATATCCGCACTCGCCAGTCGCACCGAACCTCGCTCTAACTTGACCAGCGTGGCGATGACATCGCCTTCGCTGATCTCCATGCCCATCACGCTGCCTGAAGATGAGCAGCCGACGATGTGCGCAGCTGGACAAAGCTCGCGCAGTTGTTCAAAGCATGCTGTGCTATGAAAGAAATCGGCATCCGCGAACACCAGCACCAAGTCTGTTTGTGCAGAAAAATCTGCAGCCTGAGACCAACCCTTATCACCGTCCCAACGTATCTGACTGATTTTCATAGTGCCTCCTTAATGAGTCGTTTCTACTTTGGCTGCATGCGTATCGCTCATGCAGCCGTTCAATATCTCTGCCAACTTGGGCAGAGCCTGCGCTAATCTTGCATAGTGATTGCTGTGGTCTACACTCGTCTGCGTCTCTATGTACTCAGCAAGGCTGGCGACCTCGGGCACATCGAAAACCGACAACATGCCGCGTAAGGTGTGCGCCAATTGGCGGGTCTGTGCCGCATCTTGGGTGGCAATGGCTGCACCCAGACGCGATAGATAATCCGGATAGTCGGCGCGATAGATACACACCATCTCGTCGAACAAGGACATATCGTTATCCATCAATTTCAGTGCGCGGCGCAGCTCGAAACCCAAGGTGGGCGTCTCCTCTGGAAGTTCCGATAGAGCTTCGTCGGATGATGCCGTCGCCACACTGAGCCCTTCCAACTCGGCCCATAGCGCTTTTGTGTCTATAGGTTTAGAAAGGTAACCATCCATGCCAGCAGCGATGCAACTCTCACGACTGCCCTGCATGGCGTGTGCGGTCAACCCGATGATAGGGATGTGAGCACCGCTGTCCTGCTCCAATGCTCTGATCTGTGCAGTCGCTCCGAAGCCATTCAACTCTGGCATATCCACATCCATGAGAATCAGGTCGTAAGTCGCTGTGCGCCAACTTTCGACTGCAACCAAGCCATTGCCCGCCACTGTCACACGATGGCCAAACTTCTCCAGCAATCGCGTCGCCAGTATTTGGTTCACGCTATTGTCTTCAGCAAGCAAAATATTCAGCTGCTGCTGATTGACTCGGATGTTCTTCTGCTGCGAGACGGCCACTTCAGTTCGTCCACCCAGCGTGGCCACCAATGCATTGAGCAAGGTCGATGCGATGACCGGTTTATACAGATAGGGGATGGCAGCCTCGGTACAGCGTGTCACTTCATCGCGTTGTCCTGATGCCGCAAGCAACAGTATGGGCGCGAGCTTTTCACCTTGTAAGGCACGCGCTTGTGCCACAAGCTGATAGCCATCGCCATCCTGTAATTGCGCATCCACCAACAACACCCGATATGCATCTCCGGCTAGTGCCGCCGCCTGCAGTTCCGCCCAAGCTTCGCTAGCCGTAGCTAGGGTAGTGACCCGCATCATCCAGCGCTGCAGCAGTGCGTTGGTGATTGCTCGACTACCTGCATGGTCATCTACTACCAATACACGCAACTCTTCAAGCAAGGTGCTGGGAGCTATAGGCTGTTCGATCTTTTCCGAGCGCAGCAAAGACAGCTCCATATGGAAGACACTGCCCTTGCCAACTTCGCTCTCCACGCGGATATGACCTTGCATCAGCTCTACTAGACGCGTTGAAATGGTCAACCCCAGCCCTGTGCCGCCGTATTTACGCGTGGTGCTAGCATCGGCTTGGGAGAAGGATTCAAAGATGGTCTGCAGCTTATCGGCGGGTATGCCTATGCCGGTATCGCTGACGCTCATGCAGATGCGCAGCGACTCAACATTGGTAGTTGCTTCAGGCAATGTGACGCGTAGTGCAATCTCCCCAGCGTCGGTGAATTTCATTGCATTACTCAAGAGATTGAGGATGATTTGACGTAAACGACCAGGATCACCCTTTACCCACACCGGCACCTCAGGTGCGATATCCAGTAACAACTCCAAGCCCTTTTGATGTGCACGGGGTGCGATGCTCGCCATGGTCTGCGCTAGCATCTCGGGCAAAGCGAAATCGATGTGTTCGATATCCATCTTGCCTGCCTCTATCTTGGAGAAATCTAAGATGTCGTTGATGATGGTGAGCAAGGCGGACGACGAGGTCTGCACCAATCCCAGATATTCCCTCTGTTCCGCATTTAATTCGGTATCCAACGCCAACTCGGTCATCCCGATGATGCCGTTCATGGGGGTACGGATTTCATGACTCATATTGGCAAGGAAGTCACTCTTGGCACGGCTAGCCTCCTCGGCCGCTTCCTTAGCAGCTTGCATCACCGCTTCGGCCGCTTTGCGTGCGGTGATATCGGTGCGTATCGACACATAGCGAGTAGGCTTACCTTGTGTGTCCATGAAGGGCACGATGGTCGAATCTACCCAATAGAGGCTGCCATCCTTGCGGCGATTACAAATTTCACCGTGCCAAACTTCGCCGCTTCCTATGGTCTGCCACATCTGCTTGAAGAAACCGTAGGGGTGATAGCCAGAATTCAACACCTTATGATCTTTACCCACTATCTCGTCACACTCGTACTGGCTGATGTCAGTGAAGCGCTGGTTGATATAGGTGATCTCACCGCGCCGATCAGCGATGCTTACGATGGAGTGTTGATCTAACGCGAATTTCTGGAACTCTAATTCAGCTAGCGCACGCATGGATTCAGCACGGGCACGTGTCACCCGCAACAATGAATAGCCACCATATAGCGCTGCACTCAAGGCAAATAGCATCAGCCAGAATCTGTACAGGTCTGCCTTGTGCTCGGCCTGTTCGAAGTGCGTGTTATATAGATTGAACATCTGATCCAATCGCTCAGCAGTCGGCAAACTGAAGAGCTTGGCCATAGTCCGATCTATCTCTTCTTTGTATGCGACCAGAATTGCGGTGTGCACCACTAGAGACTCAAGTTGTATGCGCTGATGAGGTGGATAGGACTCCATACGCATCGCAATCCTAGAGCGGGACTCCAGACTGGAATGCAGTAAGGCATCACTTGGATTAGTCTGATACACCATGATGTCTTGCAGCAGCTTGTCCCTTACCTCTACCTCTAGTGGATCGCCGTCACGCAGATGCCCCGGACCTTCCAGTAAGTGTTGTACTGCGATGGGGAAGTAATGGGACGAGTTTCTCAACACAGAGTTTTGTGACTTAAAGTTTTCGATCAAAGCTGCCTTTTCAGCATAGGTCTGACGATATTCCTCAAAGCTTAGACTCAGTTTTCCACCATCCTGATCGAACAACTCTAGATGAGAGGTCTTAAGATCGTTTACTAACTCATCGATATGTTGCTGCGTCTGCACCAATGGGTCGTAGTTCATCAGCATACCAATACGCGCCCTGAGCACGTATTGCCCTAAGGACTCATCCAATTGATGCAGCTGTCGCAGTTGCGAGGTGACATGCAGATGCTGCTTAGCGTCGACCGAACTCGATTTGTAATAGAGGAAACCGAGCAATCCGATCACCGCTAGGGCCAACATGTACTTGGGCGCAGTCTGATTCAAGGTTCGCTCCCTTCATACTCGCCATCCAGCGTATGGAGAAAAGCCACGATGGCATCTGCATCCGCGCGTGGAATTTCCCTACCTAGCTGATATTTGGCCATGATTTCGACCGCATCTCGCAATCTAGCGGTGCGGCCATCATGAAAATACGGAGCGGTACGTGCGACATTACGAAGACTGGGGACACGGAAGTAATAGCGATCAGATTCCTTATGGGTGATGTTGTAGCGCCCATAATCCGCCTCGGTGATATTGCCTCTATCCCCAAAATAATCGTCCATCAGGCCCATACGCTCATACATGTTCCCGCCCAGATTCACGCCCTGATGACAGGTTGAGCAACCGTACAGTTGGAATTTCTTAAAACCGATTTCTTCCTGTTCACTGATAGCTTGCTGGTCGCCACGCAGGTAGCTATCGAATCGTGAATTTGGCGTAATCAATGAACGTTCATAGGTGGCAATAGCATCCTTGATATTGGCAACCATAAAACCGTCTGGATAGACCTTACTGAACGCTTCTAGATAGTGCTTATCGTCGTGCAGCTTGGCCAATATCTTGGACCAACTCGATCCCATCTCCTTAGGATGATTAACAGGACCATCCATCTGATCTTCCAAATTTGCGGCACGACCATCCCAGAATTGCGTGAAATTGAATGCACTATTCAATATGGTAGGGGCGTTGATGCCGCCTTCACCACCATTTACGCCGATAGAATGAACCATGCCATCCGTCCCACCTTTGCTCAAAACATGGCAACTGGCACAGGAGATGGTGTCGTCCACCGACAATCGCACATCATTAAATAATTCTCGACCTAGATCGACCTTAGCTGTATCGAACTGAATATTTTTAGGTATAGGCTGAGTGACCGCCATACTGAGCGGTATGAAGGTATCACGGCGCAATGCGGCAGGTTCCTCGCCATCATCGACCATCGCGATGTTCCACCACAGGTATGCGCCTGTTGCGACTAAGAGCAGCAGCAACCCGATACGTTGCAGGGAACCGTCCCATCTAAGCACGCAGTTTCTCCCCAGCAGATGTCATCACTTCATCCGGTT
This sequence comes from Gallionella sp., assembly GCA_028710525.1. Lineage (GTDB taxonomy): Bacteria > Pseudomonadota > Gammaproteobacteria > Burkholderiales > Gallionellaceae > Gallionella. Next base: position 37,991 of record JAQTTY010000010.1, read on the forward strand.
CACGCAACTCCATATCCTCATCGGTGAAGCGCTGCTTGATCTCTAGCACCTGCTCCCAGTCTGTAAAGAAAGCCTCTACGCATTCCGGATCAAAATGTTTACCCATGCCGTCGCGCAGCAACTGGGAAGCTTTCTCTATATCCCATGCTTTTTTATACGGACGCTCCGAGGTCAATGCATCGAACACATCGGCTACCGCCACGATGCGCCCGAACAAAGGGATGTCATGCCCTTTGAGCCCACGCGGATAACCACTGCCATCGAACTTCTCGTGATGGGTATGAGCGATTTCTGCGGCGACTTTTAGTAGCGGAGAATGACTGGCATTGAGCACTTCATAACCAATCACCGCATGCTGTTTCATGATGGTGAACTCTTCATCGGTGAGCTTGCCCGGCTTGAGCAAGATCATGTCGGGCGTGCCCACCTTGCCGATGTCATGCATGGGTGCCGCCTCCAGCAATAAAGTCTGCTGTTCGATGGACAGGCCCAAAACCCTAGCGATATGTTTGGAGTAATGCGCCATACGGAGTATGTGCGCCCCAGTCTCGGGGTCTCGATACTCTGCCGCTTTGGCCAGACAAAACACCGTCTCGCGCTCCTGTTCTTGTATCTTGGCCGTTGCCTTGGCCACCTCCTCCGCCAGCCAACTGGCCCGATCGGCCAGGTGTTTGTGGCTCTGCCGCAGGGCCAACATATTCTTGGCGCGGGCGATGAATTCGATGTTATCTAAAGGCTTATTGAGGAAATCGGTCACGCCTATGCCTAAGGCCTGATGGCGCAACTCGGTCTCGTGGTTGGCGGTGACCATCAACACGGGAATATCGGGATAACGAGCGCGGAATTTTTCCACCAATTCCGTACCGCTCATCTGCGGCATCATGTAATCCACGATGACTAGATCAGGTTCATTTTCTAAACACCACACCAAGGCACTCACCGGATCGAGGAAAGTGGTCGACACACAGTCGGGTATCTTGCGTATCAGATGCTGCATCAAGGTCAAATTCAATTGCGCATCATCGATGATTACGACTTTCATAACATTCTCCTAGCCTATCCAAATAGGGCTTCTCGTAAGGTTATCGGCAGCTAGTGCCATATCTTTAATATCTAAATATCCTCAAGCTGCAGCTGGCTTACTCGCTGGATCCAAGGCTGCGGGTACTGGCAAACTGTCAGGCTCTATCGGCCTTGCACCACCCTGTTTCTGATAGCGTTTCAACTGGTAGACATAGGCCAATACTTCCGCGACAGCGGTATAAAGTGCTTCGGGTATGGCATCGCCCAGCTCGGTGTGTTTATGCAAGGCACGCGCCAAAGGCGGTGCTTCCAGAATAGGTACATGGTGTTCGCTGGCAACCTCGCGTATGCGTTTGGCTATCAAATCTGAGCCTTTTGCGACCACCACCGGCGCACGCATCCCGTCCTCGCTGTATTTCAACGCTACGGCATAATGGGTAGGGTTGGTGACCACCACATCAGCGGTCGGAATTGCGGCCATCATGCGGCGGCGCGCAGCCTCGCGTTGCAAGCTGCGGATACGGCCTTTGACCATGGGATCACCCTCGGTCTCTTTGGACTCTTGGCGTACTTCTTCCTTGGTCATCATTAATTTCTTGTTGTGTTCCCAAAGCTGGAAGGGCACATCCACCATCACGATGAGGAACATCGCGCCCACCACCGCCATAAAACTCACCCCAACTAGATGTCCCAACTGCGGAATGGCGGCATCCATAGTCTGACTGCTCAGTGCCAATACCGCGTCTTTGTTATGCCAGATCACCCAAGCACCAATGCCACCCACGACTATCGACTTTGCCAAGGCCTTACCCAACTCGACTAAGGAATGCACAGAGAACATGCGTCCGATACCGGAGATGGGGTTCAATCGAGAAAACTTGGGCTGCAGCGCTTCGGTACTGAAGGACCAACCATTCAACAACAAAGGCGAGAAAGCTGCAGCTAGGAACACCGCCAGCAACAACGGCGAGAACACCAGCAACATATCTACTGCCAGTTCGAATAGGCGCGGTGTGAGCAGCGCGGTATTGAACGCCAAGTCCTGTTTAAAGGTCAGTCCATCATGCAGCAGCCTGACCATGTGCTGGGTCAGCGTAGACCCCATGAACCACAGCACAGCACCACCCGCTATCAAAACTGTAAAGGTGGACAGCTCGCGCGAACGCGCCAGCTGGCCCTTCTCTTTGGCCTGCTCTAACTTTCGTTCCGAGGGTTGTTCGGTCTTTTCTAAGTCGCTGTCTTCTGCCATGTCGCACTCCACTACATAGTGCGATTATGGTCAGATGAAGAATTTGCTATCCCTTGAATAGGGGGCGGAAAACCAACCTTACGTGGACGCCACCTGAGCGACTGAAGTATCGATCAACATGGTGCGGTTGCGACCGCCCTGTTTGGCGCGATACAGGCACTCATCGGCACAGGTCAGTATGGCATCCAGACTAGTGTCCCGCGCGATACACAGCCCTATGCTCATGGTGTAGGCGATCGCCGTCTCAGCAAAAGGCACATGGGAGCGCGCTACCTTGATGCGGAAAGACTCGCACTGCGACAAGGCCTCTTTGGGCTCATCGAACAGAATGAAGAACTCCTCGCCGCCCGCCCGCGCCACCAACTGCGTGGTGAAATGCTCCTTGATCAACACGGCAAGATGACGCAGCGCCTCATCGCCTCCGTCGTGGCCGAACTGGTCATTGATCTTCTTGAAAAAATCGATATCCATCACTGCTGCGGCAACAGCTGTTCCGGCTTTGAGGTGATTGGCACAGAGAATATTTCCCTCATCGAAGAAGGCGCGGCGATTGATCAGCCCAGTCAAATAGTCGTGGTTGGCCACATAGCGCACCGCCGCTATACTTTCCTGCATCTCCAAGTTCTGTCGGATGCGGCATACCAGTTCGTCATAGCTACAGGTCTTGAACAAGAAATCGCTCGCGCCTAATTTAAGGAACTGCGCGGACAACTTGGGATTACCTGAACCTGCCATACCGATCACGGCCAGCCTATCCTTAGGCCACTTGCGGCGCACATGAAACAGGAAATTAAAACCGTCCATATTGGGCATCTCATGATCGACTAGCACCAATTTGATGTCGCGGTGTTGATCCAACATCGCCAGCCCTTCCACACCATCGTTCGCCAGCACCACTTGCATGCCCTGCACCTTAAGCATGCTCTCGGCCAAGGTGCGGAAGGATGCGGAGTCGTCCACCACTAACACCTTAGTACTCAAGTTACGATGCAAACGTCCCACCTGCTCGACAATGTATTCATAGGCATTGATGCTGTCCTTGAGCACATAGTCGATCACGCCTTTACTCATAATTCTGTCGTGTAAAGCAGGGTCGAACATACCGGTCATGGCGATGACTTTGAGTTTGGCTGCGATCAGCACATCCACGACCTCGCCATTCGGCGCATCGGGCAGATTAAGATCGCTGATAGCGAGAAAGAACTTACGTTTGTTCTGCGCGAGTATGGTTTTGACTTGCGCCAGATTCGTGGCGATGAGGACACGACAGCCCCAGCGTTCATGAAGCATCTTGGCAGCCATCTCGGCGAGCGAACGCTGATCTTCCACAAGGAGGATGTCCGCATCAATCTCGTCCCCTGTGCTTACCCTGCGCGGTTTGCTGCGTATGAGTGCCATGTACTATCTATCCTTAGTTGATGTCATCCAAACAGGCTAGTACTTCGGAGCCATTGCCCGAATAGCGTAGTTCGTTGCAGATGCTGGCCAATAAGGAGATGCCACGACCATGCCGCTGCTTATTGCCGGCCAGGTTCTCTCCACGGCTAGCGCTGTAATCAAAACCCGGCCCGCTATCTTTGAAGGTGATCTTCAAGCAAGTACAGTTGCTGCACGCTTGACGTTGCACGCCTATGAAGATCTGCCCCTGCTTTAGCTCAGCTAGACGAAGTGCACGCTCCTCGAAGTATCTTTCCATCCCTTCACTGCCGTTTTTGAGATGCGAATCCAACTTGAGCACACCATGATCAAGCGCATTGTTGAATAGTTCTGAGAGCACAAGGAATACCTTGCCACCGGGATTGCCACCGTTGACCTGACCAGTGATACTAATCAGGAAGGGCACTACATCCATGCGCCGCAATTGCTCTGCGGTAAGGGTCACAGCCAACTCCCATAGGTGCTGACCATTCTTACCAAAATCACACTGAGTAGCGCTGTTAACAGGAATGTGCGTAGGCATCTGCACAAACTCTGGCACTGCCACGCTTTCCTTATCTAATGGACATTCAAGCAGTATGAGCGCGATATCGTCCTCCGGACCCTCTTCAGGTAGATAACCTTCTATCACCTCTACCATCCGGTCAAATAGATGGTCTGAGCCTGCTTGTCGGCTGCCCTCAAGCAGGCCGGCATATCCGAGATTGTTGCCCTCACTAACAGTCATCTCAGTCGCACCATCCGAACACAACAGTAGTCGCGCCGGCTGATCGGCGTAACTGTAGTACTCCAAGGTAGTATCGAACTGCTCGGGCGAAACCACGCCTAGTGGCAGATGATTGGAGACAAAGCGATGCAACACCTCGCTACCGTCATCATTCAACAACAAGGCCGGCGGACAACCACCGTTCCACACCTGCAGGTTCTGCTCGCTGGCATCCAGCGACACCATCACCGCCGCAACAAAACGCGGTAAGGGTAGATAATCACGCACACGGCGATTGATCTCTCGAATGATCGCCGGGATTTCGAAACCCTTAGCAGTCATCTGATAGAAGGGTTGGGTGATGGGGATGACCGCCAATGCGGCAGTCAGACCATGTCCGGCGCTATCGGCCAATAGCACATGCAATCTGTCATCAGGGGTACGTGCCACCGCAATCAGATCACCACTGAAATTTTCCGCAGGTTTTAACAGGAAGCGCACCAACTCATCATCTATCTTATCCAGTGCGGTGAACTGCTTGATGAACTCACGCGCCGTGTCAGTCTCATCCTCAATACGCGCACGATAGTCCAGCAAGATCTGGTTCTTACGCAAAAGACGCTCAGACATGCCAAGACGCTCTTGAAAAGTACGTATTTTGGATTGCAATATTTCGTAATTGACCGGCTTGAATAGATAGTCATCTCCACCGGAATGCAGACCTTTCACCACATCTTCGTTGCTGGTATTGGCCGAGACGAAAAAGATCGGCACCCATACGTTCTTAAGCCGTATCTGCTTGGCCACCTCAAAACCATCCATCACCGGCATTGATACATCCAACAACACCAGGTCTGGCGGATCTGCGGCAAATATCTGCAGTGCTTGCTCCCCGCCAGAAGATAAGATCACCTCATGCCCCATCTTGCGCAGCATGGCTTCCAACAACCTGCGGTTGAGTTCGGTGTCATCCACCACCAGCACATGCAACTTACTCGATGCGCGTTTGGGCAATAGGCTAGGCATCATGGTTTGCTCACAAAATGGTGAACAACTTCTTGAAGTTGGCGATGTCCAGTATCTGCATCACCGTAGGATTGGGTCGGCTCAACACCACGGTCTTGCTCACGGCAAGGGCGCGTTCGCGTAACAACATCAACATGCCCAGCGCTGAGCTGTCCAGATACTCGATTGCTGACATATCGATCTCGATACGCTTGATACCGTCCATCAGCAAGATCGGGTCATAGGTGGACTTAAGTACCCTATGGTCGTTGAAGTCGAACCTGCCGCTCATGTACATCAGCATGTTATCGCCCTGATTTGAAATCTTGATTTCCATATCGCCTCCTGCTCCTAATAGATTGCTGACTCTTAAATCAAACGCCGCTTACAAACGATGTCTAGTTCCTTGGCTCATCAAGCGCGTCAATATGCATTGCGCCATCTTCTGTACCGGTAATATCTCATGGGTCGCCCCTATCTCCACTGCCGCGCGGGGCATCCCGTACACCACACAACTGGCCTCATCCTGTGCATAGTTGTATGAACCAGCTTGGCGCATCTCCAACATACCCACCGCACCGTCCTTACCCATACCAGTCAGCATCACACCGATGGCATTCGGCCCCACATGCTGTGCTGCAGAACGGAACAACACCTCCACCGATGGCCGGTGATGGTTCACGGTAGCGGCCTGACTTAGCTCTATCATGTAATTTGAGCCGCTGCGTTTCACCAACATGTGCGAGTGTCCCGGTGCGATATACACATGGCCAGGCATCACCCGTTCGCCATGTACGCCTTCGCTCACCGTCATCTTGCACAGTCCGTCTAAGCGCGCGGCAAACGATTTGGTGAAAGCCTCGGGCATATGCTGCGCGATGAGGATGGCGGGTGCATCTGGCGGCATGGGGATAAGTAATTCTTTGAGCGCCTCGGTACCGCCGGTGGACGCACCGACGATGATGAGCTTCTCAGTGCTGCCCATGCGAGTACCCAAGCTAGGCAGACTGGTCGCAGGTGCTGCATTGGGAACAGCACGTTTAATCCTAGCGCGGGAAGCTAGACGTATCTTGCCGGCGATTTCATCGGCATAGGCTTGCATACCTTCCACCACGCCCAACTTGGGCTTGGCCAGAAAGTCCACCGCCCCCAGTTCCAAGGCATGTAGCGTCGCTTCTGAACCGCGTTCGGTGAGCGTGGAAATCATCAGCACCGGCATGGGATGCAGACGCATCAGCTTTTCCAAGAAGGTCAGACCATCCATCTCAGGCATCTCGATGTCCAGCGTCAATACATCTGGATCGAGAGATTTGATCATCTCGCGCGCCTGCAGCGGATTCGATGCCGCGCCGACCGCTTCCATATCCGGATAGCTGTTGATGACTTCTTTGAGGATGCTGCGTATCAATGCTGAATCATCGATGATCAGCACGCGGATCTTTTTGATATTGTTTTTAGTCTCAGTATTCATCTATATCACCTGAATTTCCTCAGAACAGTTCGACATCACCCTGCACACCAGAAGAGCGTATGCGGGTGATGTATTGCTGCTCGCGTTGCACGATGGTGTCGTTGTGCACGCTGCGTAGTTGTTTGACCAGAGTGCGGCCAGTTTTTGGAAAGTAGTAGACCTTGCGCGGATAGATATCCAGCAGGTCCTGCGCCTTTAGTTCGATGTTCTCGTTGTGCAGATAGTCCAGCACGAACTCTGAGTTTCTTTGCCCCACGTTCGCCACGGTGAAGCCGCGCAGCACATTGCCACCGCCGAACACCTTGGCTTCTAGATTGCAGCGCCGTGCTCCTGACTTGAGCAATTGGTTGATCATCAATTCCATGGCATAAGAGCCATAGCGGCCCGCCATTCCAACCGGATTTCCACCCTCGCTATTGCTGTCGGGCAACATGAAATGATTCATTCCACCGATGCCGCTGACCTTGTCGCGGATACACGCCGCCACGCAAGAACCCAACACCGTCACCAGCACCATGTCGCGGCCCGTCACGAAATATTCGCCAGGCAATATCTTCACTGCCTCAACATTGAAATTTCGGTCGAAGTAGCGGTTAGGAGAGACGACTTCCTCGTAGTCATGGTTGGACATAAACGACTCCGCTAGCCCTTTTCCGCTTTGCCCTGTGCAGTTTTAAGCGCAGGCGAAAGTTCGTACACGGTCTTGCCGCGTAATTTGATATAGGCATCGGCGTGATAGAAGTTCTCGGAATGTCCGGCATACAGCAGCCCCTCGGCACGCAACAGCGGGGCCATCTTCTTAATGATGGCCAACTGAGTTTCCTTGTCGAAGTAGATCATCACGTTGCGACAGAAGATCGCGTCCACCTTGTCGCGTATCGGCCAACTCACATCCAGCAGATTCAATTTTCGGAAAGTGATGAGGTTCTGCAGTTCCGGCCTGACCTTTACAAAACCCTCCTGCTGTCCTGAGCCTTTAAGGAAGAAGCGTTTGATTTGATCGGCACTCAACTTCTCCACGCGATCCATGCTGTATACCCCACGACGGGCGGTATCCAGCACATTGGTATCCAGATCGGTGGCGATGATCTTGACCGGTGGAGTAAAACTATCAAAAGCATCGATGGCTGTCATCGCCATCGAATAAGGTTCTTCGCCGGTGGAACTGGCAGAGCACCACAACACGATGGGATGAGCGTGATTGATCTTGTGCAACTGCTCGGCCAGCAATGGAAAATGATGTTGCTCACGAAAGAAGGAAGTGAGATTAGTCGTCAATGAATTGGCGAACGCCTCCCATTCCTTTTCATCATTGCGCTCCAATAACTTTAGATATTGGCTGAAAGTCGGGATACCAGTGGCACGTAAGCGGCGCGACAAGCGGCTATAGACCAACTCCTGCTTACTATCGCTGAGCGAGATGCCCGCATGGTCGTAAATCATCTTGCGCACCCGCTCAAAATCTTGGCTGGTGAAGTGGAACTCGCGGCTGTTAGGCTCTTTCATTTCGTTCACTTTTTAGTGGGAAGGGGGAAGGGAAAAGGGAGAAAGGAAAAGCTCTGCGCTACGAACCTCTACCCTTGAGCACCGCAGGTGCGATCCCTTCCCCCTTGTGCGCCAACGGCGCACACTCTTCTTAGCTTCAGAATTCTTTCCAATCTCCGTCTTCGTTGTCATCAAGCTGTGGCACTGGCGCACGACTACGCGAAACTTGCGCACGCGGCGCTGCGCCACGTGGTGCAGGGACAGCACGACCTGCGGGCAAACGGCGTGCCGCTGCCACGGGAACAGCGGCCTGAGCCTCGTGTGACAATCTGAAGGTGTTCATCAAAGCGGCCAACTCTTGGGCCTGCTCTTCCATGGACTCTGCTGCCGCAGCAGCTTGTTCTACCAAGGCCGCGTTCTGCTGCGTCACATCGTCCATCTGAGTAATGGCAGTGTTGACCTGTTCTATGCCCTGACTCTGTTCGGTCGAAGCAGCGGTGATCTCGGCCATGATGTCGGTGACGCGTTTCACTGAGCTGACCACTTCGTTCATGGTCTTGCCGGCGTCGTCTACTAGGCGCGTACCCGCACCCACCTTCTCGACCGAATCACTGATCAGTTCTTTGATTTCTTTGGCAGCTGCCGCACTACGCTGCGCCAAGTTACGCACCTCAGAAGCGACCACGGCGAAACCGCGACCTTGTTCACCGGCACGCGCAGCTTCCACGGCCGCATTAAGCGCGAGGATGTTGGTTTGGAAAGCGATGCCGTCGATGACGCTGATGATGTCCACGATCTTCTTCGAACTTTCACTGATAGAAGACATAGTGCCCACCACCTGACCGACCACCGCACCGCCCTTGACCGCGATGTCCGATGCGCTCAGAGCCAGTTGATTGGCTTGTCGTGCATTCTCGGCGTTCTGCTTAACGGTAGAAGTGAGTTCTTCCATGCTGGCCGCAGTCTCTTCCAGACTGGATGCTTGCTCTTCGGTACGCTGCGATAGATCGGTGTTGCCGCTGGCGATCTCTTTGGACGCGGTACTGATCGTGTCAGCGGCTTCCTTGATGCGACTGATAGTCTCGGTAAGCTGAGCCACGGTGGCATTGGAGTCGTCTTTTAGCTGACCGAAGGTACCTGCGTATTCATTGTCTATAGTCTCGGTCAGATCACCGCGGGCCAAGGCACCCAACACTCTCACCACATCCTCCAAACCAGTCGCGCTGGTCTCCAGCAGTTGATTGATGTTCTGCGCCATCTGCAAAAAGAAACCGCTCTTACCTTCAACCTTGATGCGCTGAGTAAAATCGCCTTGAGCAGCAGCCGAAACAATATTCGCAATCTCTTCTTCGACTGCCAACTCAACAGTGCGATCTATCCATTCCACTGCCGATCCCAGATGTTCACCACTCTCACTGATAACCGGATTGACCGTCAGATTGAAGGTATGACCACCGACCTTGATAGAGGCCTTATGCGTACTGCGCAAGCGATCCAACATCCCCGCTTGATGCGAGGGATCTTTGTGGAACTGGTCGATGCTAGAACCCATCAACTTAGTAGCATCGAAGTTAGGAAATACGGTACGGATTCCTTCTTGGGCATGCTTGAACATCTCCACGATGGATTTGTTCATATAGATGATGTTGCGATTCTTATCGGCGACCATCACATTGGTGCTGACGTTATCCAGACCGATCTTGATGCGGGTCACCTCATTGTTGATACGGTGTGCATCAGTGACCTCAAAGCCCATGCGTATTTGCATGGCTTTCATGGCATACAGCAACATGCCTGTAGCATCGGGACGCTCTACGTTGATGATGTCGTGGTAATGACCTTGCGAAACGCGACGCAACTGATCTCCCGCACCTTGCAGGGAAGTGATGATGTAGCGCACCAACATAAAGCCCAGAAAAGCAGATAAGGTCAGCGAGAACAAGGAGACTATCAACTGTATCCGGCCTAGCAGCGTCGCTTCTTCTTTGGCTTTCTCATAGGCATGCTTGATACCTTCAGCCTCATGAGCGGTCATCTCGCTGATGTTCTTTTTGGCTGCATCATGCAAAGGATCGACTAAGCCCAATAGGAAACTGTTGGTCGCCAGATAGTTACCCTCTTTCAGCATATTGAGGGTTGGTGTCACTGCTTGCTCCAGATAGATATCGCTGGCGAGCTTCACTTCGCCCAGCATCTCTTTCCCCTTTTCTGATTTGACGTTCTTGGCCATGTTGACCAAAAGTTTGCCTATCTGATCTTCGTTCTGCTTCACCACGTCTGTATGTACAGTCAATGGATGGTCATGCGCGCTGACGAACTTGCCACTAGGGTCATGCTGCAGACCTTGCATGATCTGTGTGCGGCTATCCGTCATCAGATATTGCAATTCTTGGATATCGTGATTCAGTTCCATGCGCCGTGTGGCGATGTCCTGCATCTTGCCTTCCATCTGATGTGAGGAATAAAAGCCTATACCATCATTGATCATCAGTGCTGAGACCAGCACAGCAAAGATGACCATCATGCGCGACTTTTCGCTCAGTGCATTGAGCTTGCCTAACAAAGTATGTAGGCCACCAGACTTGACCGCCTTGCCTTCGACGATACGCAGATTGCCCTGCTTACCCTCACGGAATAATTTGTAAGCGGCTTCATGCGCCTCGATCTGAGCACGACTTGGCTTGCTTCGTACTGATATATAGCCGGTGCAGCTGCCGTTTTCAAAGATAGGTGCAGCATTTGCAATGACCCAGTAATAACCGCCATCTTTACGGCGGTTCTTCACAAAGCCAGTCCATGGACGTCCTTTTTTCAGGGTCTTCCACAAGTCATCGAAAGCTTCCACCGGCATATCCGGATGTCGCACCAGATTGTGCGGCTGCCCCATCAGTTCGGCTTCAGTGAAACCGCTTGCTTCGATGAAATCTGGGTTGACGTAAGTAATCAAACCTTTAAGGTCGGTCTTGGAAACGATGGAAGAATCGTCACGTAAGACGAACTCGTTATTGTTAACTGGTAAATTGTTACGCATCTCTACATCCCCCTAAAAATCTATCGTTCCACTGCAATGCCCACATTCGCCTTTCAAGCTCGACGCGAAGGCAGCCCCAGCGGCATTACAGCTGCATTTTTTTCTACCTTGTTCTGTAAGGCTTTGATGGCTTTGATGGTCTGATTTGAATGCTGGAAGAACTCGCCTCCCAGCTGCTTCATGGCATCGCTTTGCTTCTGGTCATGTACACATTGAACAATGCTGCCCACCGAGCGATGGAAGGAGGCATGGTGCTGACGCAACGCCTCATATTCAGGCAACTTAGAGTGTGCCCTAGCACCGCCATACAGCCAGCCACCCAAGGCGCACTGGTCATCACACGACACTTTGGCCACTTCCAAGTGCTCCTTGCTGTTGCCCTTGATGTAATCGATCAGGCGTACCTTCCACTTGGTATGCGCGGCGATGGCATCATCGAAGGAAAAATCGGACTTAGCAGCGACAGGTGCAGCGAGACGCGCCGGACTACGCACGACAGAAAGTCTCGGCGTATCGGCGAGACGGAAAGAGGCCATCAGTTCAGCCATCTCCTGCGCTTGCTGCTCAAGCGATTCAGCAGCTGCGGCGGCTTGTTCCACCAGTGCGGCATTTTGCTGGGTCACGTCATCCATCTGCGTGATGGCTTGCCCGACCTGCTCTATGCCTTGGCTTTGCTCACTGGATGCTGCGGTGATCTCGCCCATAATGTCGGTGACACGCTTAACCGCTGTGACGATGTCTTGCATGGTCTTGCCGGCTACATCAACCTGGTGAGCACCCTGCCCGACCTTCTCAACCGAGTCACTGATGAGCGCATTGATTTCTTTAGCAGCTGCTGCGCTGCGCTGCGCCAGATTGCGTACCTCGGTGGCGACCACGGCGAAACCTCTACCCTGTTCACCTGCACGCGCCGCTTCCACCGCCGCATTAAGTGCGAGGATATTGGTCTGGAAGGCGATGCCGTCGATGACGCTGATGATGTCGGCGATCTTCTTAGAGCTGGCACTGATAGAGGACATGGTGTGCACCACCTGATCCACCGCTGTGCCGCCTTGGACTGCCACTGCAGAAGCAGACAAGGCGAACTGGTTAGCCTGACGCGCATTCTCTGCGTTCTGCTTAACAGTAGAAGTGAGCTCTTCCATGCTGGCCGAGGTTTCTTCTAGGCTGGAGGCCTGCTCTTCGGTGCGTTGCGACAGATCGGCGTTACCGGAAGCGATCTCCTGTACCGCGCCATTCATGGTGTCGGCAGACTCCTTGATACGTGAGATTAGGTCAGTAAGCTTGGCGACGGTCGCATTAGAATCGTCTTTCAACTTACCAAACATACCGTGATATTCGTTGCTGATGGTCTGCGTCAGATCGGCGTTTGCCAAGGCATCCAACACACGCACAACTTCATTCAAACCGACTTCGCTGGTGGAAGTCAGACGATTGATATCCTGAGCCAACTTGAGGTAGAAACCGTCTTTATCCTCTAATACTGCACGGCGAGAGAAGTCACCATTGGCTGCTGCTTCGACGATGCTGGAGATTTCTTCTTCGGCGCGCAGTTGCTCGGTCAAGTCTATCCATTGGCCTACTGTTCCTAACTTCTCGCCAGACTCACCAAAGATAGGCACAGTCACCACATCATATTCACGACCACCCAGATTCATACGGGTACGCGCCATGCTGCTCAAATTCTTCAAGCGTGTGATCGCTGCCTGAGGATCGGCGTAGAACACACCTATGCTACCGCCCACCACTTTATCTGCGACGAACTCAGGGTTTTGCTTTTGGAAAGCCTTCTCGTACTTGCGCAAGGTGTCGCGCAACTGATGATTGACATAGATGAGTTTGCCGTCGTTATCGGCGACGCGCACCGACATATTGACGTTATCCAAAGCGCACTTGAGACGGGACATTTCGCGAGCTGCTTGTTCATCGGCATGCTTGCGTTCAGTTAGCTTGCCCTGCATCAAGCGCATCATCGCCAACATGCTGGTGGAGTCACCCTGCTGCACATGAATATCGTGACTGAGATCACCTGCCGCAATATGACGCGCAGCTGTGGCTGCCTGCTCGGGTTCTCCACCCAGTTGTTTGCTCAAGCTGCGCATGATCCATAAACCTACTAACAGCACCAACCCTGCGCCACCTAGCATCACCAAGATCAGCCACAAACTGCGACTTTTGATCACAGTCGCTGCATTTGCTTCGTCTTGGGCAGTCTGTTCATTGGCCAACGTCACCAGATCGTCTATCGCCTTACGATGGGTGCGAAACTTCTGATCTAGCTCCTGTAATGCAGAATTGGCCGCGGTCTTATCACCCTTGAATATTGCCGGAATGAAGTGCTCATCACGCGCATCCAAAAAGTCCTTACCTGGTTGATAGGCATCGACCAGCATCAGTGACTTCATCTTGCCCTCTGGCAGGTTATCCGCCCAATACTGATGGCGCGCCTCATAGTCCGCGCGCAACTGTTTACTTTTCTCGACCAGTCCCGCCATCTCACTCGCATCGGCACGCATCATCTGCTGCACCACGAAATAGGCTTCGATGAGATATTCGGGAGGAGGCAAGATATCCGCCACCAGATCCTTCTTCTGCACCACATTCTGATAGATAGGTCCATTCACCTTGGTCAGATTCAACGTGCTGATTGCCATCGCGGCGACCAAAGCAAAGCTGAGCGCGAACACCCCCAGCAATAATATGAAACGCTTTTTCACACCCATGCTATTCATCTCTATCTCTCCTGCGCTATCCGTTAACGACTTCGTCTGTCAGAGCCATCTCACCGCTAGTCATCAGATTCTCGATATCCACGAGGATAAGCATGCGTTCATCCACTGTGCCCAAGCCCAAGATGTAACGGGTATCGAGCGCAGCAGAGAGCTCCGGTGCGGCACGTATCTGTTCGGGCTTGAGGGTAAGTACATCGGAGACGCTATCCACCACGATGCCGACCACGCGATGACCGAAGTTGAGGATGATGACCACGGTGAATTGGTCGTACACCACTTGAGACATCTTGAACTTGATACGCAGATCGACGATGGGCACGATGGTGCCGCGCAGATTGACCACCCCTTTGATGAACTCGGGCATGTTGGCGATGCTGGTTACGGCGTCATAGCCGCGTATCTCCTGCACCTTGAGAATATCCAGACCGTATTCCTCGCTCCCTAATGTGAAGGTCAAGAATTCGTTGTTGGACAAATTGGATACTCCACTGCCTATCTCTGTTGCCATGTTCTGCCCTTTCTAAGACGCTATGCATAGCTCTGCTACATAGGGCCAACATACGACCCGAGCATGAGTTCACTCTAACGGCACAAATACGATTTTCTTTAGGGGAACAGACAAAAGAAAACCCGCTAATTCGCGGGTTCAAGAAAGTTTACTCTCGGCATCCTCTCCACTTGCATGGGCGAGGGTTGGTGTGGGGGTATGAGCTTAAGACCAACTGTAACACCCCCATCCTAGCCTTCCCCCTGTTAGGGGGAAGGAATAGTGTTGATAGGAGTATGAATTATCACGCTGCTAACTTACTCTGCCTTGCTGGAACACTGCTAAGTGCAGCAACGTCCAATATCAATGCTACCTTGCCATTACCCATGATGGTCGCACCCGAGATGCCGGGCAGTTTGCGGAAATTGGACTCTAGGCTCTTGATGACGACCTGATGTTGGCCCAACAACTCATCTACCAGCACGGCAATCTTCTTGCCTTCTGCCTCGACGATGACCACGATGCGTGCATCCTTCTTCACGTTGGCATTCGGCACATTGAACACTTCATGCAAGGCCATCAGTGGCAGATATTCTCCACGCACATGCACCATATGCCCACCACCACTCACGGTGCGTAGATCATCGTCAGACATGAGTAGCGACTCGATAATGTAACCCAAGGGGATGATGTAGGTTTGTTCACCAACTGCGACAGAGAGACCATCCAAGATCGCCAAGGTCAGCGGCAAACGAATCAAGATACGCGTGCCATGACCTTCCACCGAATCGATCTCGACGCGACCACCCATAGCCCCGATGTTCCGTTTCACCACATCCATGCCTACACCACGACCAGACACATCGGTGATCACCTCGGCCGTGGAGAAGCCCGCCTCGAAGATCAACATCCAAACCTCGGCATCGGTCATGTCATCACGCATCGCCAGACCACGCTCGCGCGCCTTGCCCAATATCTTGGCGCGGTTCAGACCGCCGCCATCGTCCGCGACTTCGATGACGATATTGCCTCCCTGATGGGAAGCCTTGAGAGTGATCGTGCCTTTTTCAGGTTTACCCGCGGCCAACCTGCGCTCGGGTGATTCGATACCGTGATCCAAACTATTACGCACCAGATGGGTCAGTGGATCAGCGATCTTCTCTATCAGTCCTTTATCCAGCTCCGTACCCTCGCCCAAAGTCTTGAGTTCGACTTGTTTTCCCAGCTTGCCAGCCAAATCACGTACCACACGCGGGAAGCGACTGAACACAAAAGAGATAGGCAACATACGTACCGACATGATGACTTCCTGCAGATCACGGGTGTTGCGCTCCAATTGATGCAGACCGCTTTGCAGCTTTTCATAAAGCCCGCTGTCCACGGTAGAAGCTGACTCGGCCAGCATGGCCTGGGTAATGACTAGTTCACCCACCAAATTGATGAGTTGATCTACCTTTTCCACATTGACTCGTATCGAAGTATCGGCAGCCGGTGCAGTGCGATCCGAAGCTCGGCGACGTGGCGCCTCAGCCTCCACGACTTCCTTTGCGACCGGCGCAGATTCTTGCGCCACTGGTGTGATCTTCTGAAAGAAGCCATAACCCTGTTGGGTTTCTTGTTGTGCTTGTTGCGGAGTAGAGGGCAATTGTGTGGGCTCATCCACAAACAATCCAAAACTCTGATCAGCAACAACTACTGGTGCCGCTGCGGCAGGTTCTTCGGTGAAGAAACCATAAGCCGGCTCGTCAACTTTGGCAGGCGCGTCGAATACGGCATCGTCAAAGAAACCATAAGCATCATCGCCGGATGACTTTTCAGCCGGTTCAGCATCGAAGAATCCGTAAGCGGTTTCGGCGGCTGCAGGCTCATCTTCAAACAGACCATAGGCGGTCTCGGCAGCTGCTGTTGTAGGAATGGCGACCGCTGGCGTATGGGCAGGTTGGCCGCCGACATTGCAGGTAAGTCTTTCCAATTTTTCGCAGACTGTTTTAACTTGCGCAGCATCCACTTCACCCTCGCCGCGGTGTGCGTCGAGTTGCATATGGATGACATCCCCTGCTTCTAGGAACACGTTGACCATCTCGTCGGTCAGCTTCATCTCCTGCTTGCGCAGACGATCCAGCAGGTTCTCCAGCACATGGGTCACCTCCGTCATGTCATTGAAGCCGAAGGTGCCGCTACCGCCTTTGATAGAGTGTGCCGAGCGGAAGATCGCATTCAGATCGTCCATACTGGGGTCGCCCACGTCGAGCGCCAAGAGCAAAGATTCCATGGTGGAAAGATGCTCGGCGGCTTCTTCGAAGAAGACTTGGTAGAACTGGGTGATATCTATACTCACGACATACTCCCAATTGTTAGCCGATGACTTTTTTCACAACCTCTAGCAATTTTTGCGGATCGAATGGCTTGACCAACCAGCCAGTCGCACCAGCTGCCTTGCCCTGCATCTTCATCGCATCACCAGATTCAGTGGTGAGCATCAGAATGGGCGTGCTGCGATAGTTGGGCAGCGCGCGCAGGGTCTTAATCAAGGTCAAACCGTCCATACGTGGCATGTTCTGATCGGTCAGCACCAGATCGACAGTCTTTTGTTTGGCTTTATCCAAGCCCTCCTGACCATCCGCTGCCTCTACCACTTCATATCCTGCACTCTTCAAAGTGAACGCCACCATCTGACGAATAGAACTCGAATCATCCACACTAAGTATCGTCTTTGCCATGTCACATCCTCCAACTAAGATTCAATAAAAACTACTGTCTCTGCTACCTAAAACAACTCTATATCACCGCTGCTCATCTGTTCTTGCCGCACCGGGTTCTTGGAACTGAGATGCTCAGCACGCTCAAATACCGCTGCGATATCTTGCGTCACGCGCTCGACCTGTTGATGGGAAATGGACACGCCACTTTGTTCCTGCTTGGCGACCTCACCCATGCTGGTCCAGGCACTGTGCATACAATCAATGCGCTGCACCGAGTGCTGCAACAACTGACTGACCATGTCTTGGAACTGCAAGGAGGTGACTGCCGCGCCAACCACATCGTCCACCTTGGCTGAGATCTCGGATTGCTTATCTATCACCGTACTCATTGTCTTATTAACTTGCTGCACTTTATTTAACACCACATCCAATCGCTGCTTAGATTGCAGTGCGAAGGCCATATCCAGCGAAGCCATACGGTTTATCACCGCCTCTGCATCCATGATGGCACCATTGACCATGGTCACGTTGCCACGTATCTGTTTGCTGAAATGTTCTGCTCGTGAAGACAACTTGCGTACTTCGTCAGCCACTACCGCGAAGCCTCTGCCGGCTTCGCCGGCGCGCGCGGCTTCTATGGCTGCATTCAAAGACAGCAGATTAGTCTGCTTGGAGATCGAATCGATCTCGCCCAGTACAGCCAGAATGCCGTGCACCTGTTGGCTGACGCTTTCCATCTTCTCGGCCAGTTCTATGCCAGTCTTGCTGTTATTGATGATGCTGCCGACCAGTGCTTTGAGCGTCTCCGAGGTCTCTTCCAGATGATCCTTCAAAGCAGCGTCATCATCTCCGCCTTCCCCATTATTGCCTGCCACCGTGAGTGCCACATCACGTTGTTCACGTATCAGATTATGCATGCCATCGAAACTACCCAACAGCTTGGATATCGCGTCACTCAACAAAGTCTGTACCTGCCCTAAATCCTCTTGAGCACCGGAAAAATGTGTGGCGAACTGTTCGTGGGTATTAATCAATAAGCCGTCTACTGCTCCATCTTTGCTGTTCTGAGCTGAAGCATGTTCTTCATCACTGTTCGTAGATGACTGCACCGATGTCGCAGAATTAAAATACACCACGACGACAGCGACCAAGGTGATCACACTGCTGAACAAAAACATCAGACTGTCGGACGATCCTTGCACCGCCCAATGCAGCGCGGTGGCGATGATGATGACGATAATGATCACTGGCATAACGACTCCCTGCGCTTGTCTTGATTAAGTCTCAAAGATTACCGGCCTCGCTGGCTTTGGCTATCTTTTCCAATGCGTCCAACACGGCCATGCTGGCCGTCTCCATCTTGCTGACGTAATCCATACCACGTACACCGTCTCCTGAACGGAAAGCGATGACCGCATCTTTGCCATTGTGGTGCACAGCCTCATGCGGAGTGGCGATGGCGCTATAACCGTCCAACTTGGCGAACTGCTTGCCTTCTCCATCGAAATACCATTTACCCAAACGGCAGTTGGTGTGCGAGGAGAAGCTATCCGCAGTACGATCGGACACGCCCATATAGACTTTGTAGATCTCGAACTTGTAGAGGATATGATCAATCTTGGCGACCTCGACGAAACTACGCAGCGCGGCAGCAGAGATGGTGCCTTCCATCTTGTGCGACAGATCGAGCAGATGCTTCATGCTCTCCATCACCCCACCCACTTCTTGGCTGAACACCTGAGATTTGTCAGCCATACCCTGCATCTGCTCCTTGGCCAACTCGGTCTCGCCCTGTATCGCGGTGACGATGCTAGAAATCTCACTGGTAGCCTTGGCAGTGCGTTCTGCGAGTTTGCGTACCTCGTCCGCCACCACAGCGAATCCGCGTCCCTGCTCACCAGCACGTGCCGCCTCGATGGCTGCGTTGAGTGCCAACAGATTGGTCTGGTCGGCAATCTCTTTAATAAGCTTGACGATGCTACCGATCTCAGCGGCACGCTGAGTGAGGTTCTGCACATTATTAGAGGACTGCAAAGTATCGCTGGACAGCACATCCAGAGTACGTGAGATCTGCATCACGGCTTCGCGGTTGCCTTCCGAGACAGTAGCCGCTTCTATGGCATGTTCTTTCTCTGCCTTGAGCGCTTGTGCTGCTGCTGCCTGTGAGCCCTGTAGCGCGATGAAGGACTCACCGAATCCCTGCATATTGCTAAAGATCAATTTGGATAGTTCGCAGTTCTGCTCCGCTTCGGACATACGCGCACGCATCTCATCACGTTCGTCTTCTACTCGACGCAACTGGTCGCGCAACTGGTTCGCATCGCGCTCCGTAGCCAGCAATCTTGCCAATGCGTCCTGATGCTCTTGTTTTAATTTACCGCCAAACATTTTATCCTCCTAGTTTCTATACGAGCATGCCGACTAATTGCCGCGCACGTCGCTAAGTAATTCCTTGATATCCAATATCAGTACGATCTCGCCTTCGCTGGACATGGTCACCCCTGCCACACCCTTAGGTCTGAAGGTCTCCAAAGACTTGATCACTACATCGTCATGTCCAGCAAAGCCGTCTGCCGACAAGATAAAGCTGTTGTTGCCGACCTGCATAAGTACACCAACTTCGGGCTCCACGCCTTGCTCCCAACCTATCAGTCTGGCCAGCGGCAAGACCGGCAACACTTCGCCGCGTACCACCATGGTGGCGCGTCCCGAAACTTGTTGTAATTGACCTGGAGAGACCGACAAAATCTCGCGCACCATGGACAAGGGGACGGCAAACGATTGCTCGCCCAAGCGCAGGATCAACACTGGCAGGATGGCAAGTGTGAGTGGCAAGGAGATGGTGAACACGCTGCCCTTACCGGGCTCAGAATGGATGCTGATGGTGCCGTTGAGTTTCTGGATATTGGTCTTCACCACATCCATACCCACGCCGCGTCCAGACACACTGGAGATCTCATCCTTGGTAGAGAAGCCGGGTAAGAAGATCAGTTCCAAACATTGATGCTCATCCAGGGTGTTCGCCACTTCAGTGGTGATGATGCCTTTTTCCAAAGCCTTCGAACGTATCACTTCGGGACGCATGCCACGACCATCGTCGGCGATGGTGATGAGGATATGGTCGCCTTCCTGGCGAGCACTCAATTCCACTAGGCTCTTCTCAGGCTTGCCTGCAGCGATACGCGCTTCTATGGTCTCAACACCGTGATCGACCGCATTACGCACTAAGTGCACCAATGGATCGTTGAGGTCTTCTATCATGGTCTTGTCCATCTCGGTCTCTTCGCCGGACAACACCAGTTCCACATCCTTGCCCAAGGAACGCGCCAGATCGCGCGCCAAGCGAGGATACTTATTGAACAAACGGCCTATGGGCTGCATACGAGTCTTCATCACCGCGTTCTGCAGATTCACCACCAGCATGTCTAGTTGGCTCACAGATTGGTCGAGTTCACGCAAGGTGTCCGCATCGGTGCGGCCTTGGAGGATGTCGGCGCGTAGATGGGTGAGGCGGTTCTTGGTCAGGCCGATCTCACCGGACAAGTTGAGCACCTGATCGAGACGCACTGTATCCACACGTATGGTGGTCTCCTTGGCATCCTTGGCGGGGACGTCGCCGGGGCGACGTCCGACCGTGTCACCGGGTTTATCTTCGGCGCGACGACCAAATACCTTGGTAGTAGATTCTTCTTCCGCAACGGCAGCAGCGATCTGCTCAGGGTCGCGCGTAACGCCAGCTTTTTCAACGATATCCGTACCAGTCAATGCGGTATAGAGCGCATCCCAATCGACCTGATCGGCAGGCTCTGTCGAGGTAGTGGGCTCTGCGGGTATAGCCACAACTGCAGAGGTAGCATGATGTGGCACTTTGGCTGCGATCTTCTCACCAGCCAGCGTCGCTTTAAGCGCATCAAGTATGGCTGCTGGTGCAGCCGATGGTTGGCGGGAACTTGACAGGTCACCGAACATCTTGCTCACCTCTCCGGTGGCAGCGAAGATCACATCCATGATCTCGGCGTTCAACTTCATCTCACCAGTGCGCAACTTATCGAACAGGTTCTCGGTCAGGTGACACAAGGTCACCAACTCGTTCGCGTTGAGAAAACCCGCACCACCTTTGATGGTGTGGAAACCACGGAAGATATCGTTGAGCAGCTTGCGATCATCCGGAAACTTCTCCAGATCGATCAGCTTACCGTCCACATCAGACAACATCTCCGAAGCTTCAGACAAGAAGTCATGCAACAGTTCTTCCATACCGGTAAAGTCATTCATTTCTTACTCCTTGTGAGGACAGTCGGGAGTGGGTCGGCACCCTGTGCCGCAGCGGTAAGTGGAATCTCCACTCACCCCTTACCACTCACCGCTACCGATCAAAATCCCAAACTCTCCAACAAATCGTCCACCTGATCTTGGCTGGTCACGACATCGTTACGCCCCTCAGCCTGAACCACCGGCCCGTTCAATAAGCCACTATTCATCTCAGCCTTCACCCCAGCCGGCGCGTTCTCGATCAACAGCGAGAGCAACTCTTTCTCCATATCTTGGGTGACAGTGATGACTTTCTTGATGACTTGGCCCGTGAGATCCTGGAAATCTTGAGCCATCATGATTTCGACTAAGTAGCTGTTGATGACCCGAGTATCACGAGGGGTGCCATGCAGGAATTTGACGGTGCTCAGCACCAGTGCCTTAAAGCTCGCCACATCCAATTTCTTGTCAAACAACAAGTCCCACTGCTGGGCTAATCGCTGAGCCTCACCTTCAATCTGAGATACCACGGGCTGTGCCGCCTCGGTCGCATTGAGTACGCGCTCAGCCGCCTGCTGCGTCAGCGTCGCTACATAGTTAAGGCGATCACGTGCATCTGGTATCGAAGATGCCGCGCGCTCGATCTCTTTATTCAGACCCAGTTCACACAAGGTATCGTGTAGGGTTCTGGCCAGATGACCAATCTGATTGATTACCTTGCCGTTGCTCTCAGGTGCACGTGCTTCGGCAGCGACTGGGGTGATCGGTAAAATGGTGGCGGTATTCTCGGCATTGTTCGCCTCTAGGATGCTATCGAATAGCGCCTCTAGATCATCGGTATCTTGGTTTGCTGTATTGGTAGCCATGACATCCTCACTTATTCATGTTCTGAAAGACCTTCTTCAACTTCTCATCCAGCGTCGCGGCGGTGAAGGGCTTAACCACATAACCGCTGGCACCCGCTTGCGCCGCCTGGATGATGTTTTCCTTCTTGGCCTCAGCCGTGACCATCAATACCGGTAGATGTTTAAGTTTGGCGTCGGCACGAATGTTCTGTAACAGCTCCAAGCCCGTCATATTCGGCATATTCCAGTCGGAGACAACGAAATCAAACTCGCTGGAACGTAGCTTGGCTAAAGCATCCACACCATCCTCAGCTTCTTGGACGTTGACGAAGCCCAACTCCTTAAGCAGGTTGCGCACGATGCGTCGCATCGTCGAAAAATCATCCACCACTAAAAATTTTGTATCTTCTATGCCCATGACGCTCTCCTTAAATCTGATGAGTGGTATGCCCAATCGCACTATCCACTCCTAATTTCCAACTACCATTTCAAGTCAATAACGGCCGCAGCGTCGAAGACAAAATCAGCGAATCGAACTTCGGCACGTAATAATCAACACCCACCTTGCGCCCCATGGCGCGATTGGCATCTGACGACAGAGAGGAATGCATCACCACGGGGATACCATCGAAGCGGCGATCTGATTTGACGTGCTGGGTCAATACATAACCGTCCATTTCCGGCATCTCGGCGTCAGTCAAAATAACTTGTATCTGGTCATGCAGCTTCAATGACATCGCGCTAGCGGAATCCGCCATCGAACGCAGCTTCTCCCAAGCGTCATTGCCGTTGTTGGCTTGGATATGTTTGACGCCCATCTTATCCAGCACCTCGGCGATCTTGCGCCGTGCCACCATGGAGTCATCGGCGAAGAAGATGCACAGCTCATGTGCAGAATCAACCCGCTCCACATTACCCACCACCGCTTCTCCAAAGGCGTTTGCTAGGATCTGCTCGACATCCAATATCGAAATCAGTGTCCCATCACTCAATTCAGTGATTGCGGTGATGAGTGCGCCCTTGTCAGAAAGCATGCCTTCTGTGGCTCGTACCTTGTCCCAATCGACGCGGATAATGCGATCCACGCCTTCAACTAAAAATCCCAAGATATGGTTGTTGTACTCAGCCACCATCATGGTCTGGTGTTTTTTCTCAGGGGTCATCCCCATAAAATTGGCCAGATTCAATACCGGCATGACGTTACCGCGCAGGCTGACGATGCCGTCCACGCCGTTGGGCATATTGGGAGTACGTGTGATCTTGCCGGCGGGGCAAACTTCTTTGACCTTGAATACATTGATGCCAAATTTCTCGCCACTGCCCAGACTGAAAAGCAAAATTTCCATCTTGTTGGAGCCGGCCAGATTGGTACGAGCATCAATCTGGTCGAGCATGCCGTCACTGTCACTGCCCATCATTTCTTGTGTGTATGTCATCTTGATCTCCTAACCCAATAACCTAGTCAGCGTCTGTGCCAGCTTGTTCGGCTCAAACTTGGGTACATATTCATCCACACCCACTGCCTTACCCAATTGTTGATTGGCCGAGCTGCTCAACGAGGAGTGCATCACCACGGGGATACCGACAAAGCGTTTGTCCGCCTTGATCTTGCGCGTCAGCATGTAGCCGTCCATCTCGGGCATCTCCACATCGGTCAAAATCACCTGCACCATTTTTTTCAGTGGAATATTTGCAGCATCGGCGTGATCGGCCATCTTGCTGAGCTCCTGCCAAGCTTGGCGACCATTGATAGCGGAGATGTACTTGACCTGCATCGCATCGAGAGTGCGGGTGATCTGCGAGCGAGCGACCGTCGAATCGTCAGCGAAGAAAACGGTGCGCTCCTTGCCCAAGGGCAATACGTTCTTGAAGATCATCTCGTCGCTATCGAAATGTCCGGTCTCAGACAGCACCTTCTCTACGTCCATCATCATCACGAGGCGTTTATCTTTCAGCTCCGTGATAGCAGTAACAAGGCCGCCCATCTCGGCTGCCAACATCGCAGGCGGCACACGCATCTCAGACCAATCCAGACGCAGGATGTTGTCCACCGCTTTGACAAGAAAACCTTGGGTGTGACCGTTGTATTCTGTGACGATCATGATTTCGGGCTTGCACTCGGTCGTGATGCCTATGTATTTAGCCAGATCGATTACCGGCACCAACACGCCGCGCAGGCTCACCATGCCTTCAACAGAATTAGGCATTTCTGGCGCACGTGTGATGACAGGAATACGCATCACTTCACGCACCTTGAACACATTGATGCCGAAAGTCTCCTCGCGCCCGCTACGCAGATCCTTGCCCAGCGAGAACATGAGGATTTCCAGCTTGTTGGTCCCGGCCAACTTGGTACGGGCATCTATGCTCTTCAATAGGTCAGACATTTGCTTTTCCTTTTCTCAGGTGTAGTGATGCACACCGTTTCAACTGATTGCACATTTGGTCAAGGGATATCCCGCTTTACGCAGATCAGAAGCAGAGCGCGCCAGTGCCTCG
Source organism: Gallionella sp. (assembly GCA_028710525.1). GTDB lineage: Bacteria > Pseudomonadota > Gammaproteobacteria > Burkholderiales > Gallionellaceae > Gallionella. Next base: position 62,914 of record JAQTTY010000010.1, read on the forward strand.
GTGGCAGTCTTAGCCTCACTCACCGATTGCGTGTTGCTATCCACTAGATTACTGATCTGTTGCAGGCTGTCCGCCACACTGCCACTCGCCGCTGATTGCTGGCCCGACGCCGTGGCGATGTGCTGCACACGATCCGAGACATTCACTGACGCCAACATGATCTCTTTCAAACCCTCACCGTTTTTACGTATTAGTCCGATGCTGGTCTCAACTTCGATCACCGCGTCATGCATCGACTGCACTGCCGAACCGGAGATACTGTTGATCTCATCGATGGTGACAGCGATGTCTTTAGTGCTGGTAGCAGTGCGCTCCGCCAGCTTGCGCACCTCATCCGCCACCACGGCAAAGCCCCGCCCCTGCTCGCCGGCACGTGCCGCCTCGATGGCCGCGTTCAAGGCCAACAGATTGGTCTGCTCGGCAATGTCTTTGATGGCATTGGAGATGGTGCCGATTTTCTGGATGGACACGCGCAGATCGCTGATGGTCTTGCTGGAGGCCTGAACGGTATCAGACACCTTGCCTGCTGCCGCGATACTTAAATCCATATTGCGGTTGTTTTCTTCCACTGTCTTCTGGGTGGCACGGGCATCCCCCAAAGACACATCGGCCATCTGCGCCACTTCCACCACCGAACTGCGGAACTGCTCCATGGTGTTAAATATCGCCCTAACCTGCTGCTGTTCGAACTGAGCATTCTCCGCGACACCGGACACTTGGCTATCTAGCTGCGCCGAAAGTTGATTGATGACGCGCGCCGAGGCGGCAATTTCATCTACCAACATGCGCAGATAAGTCTGCATATTGGTTACCTCGCAACACATGTCGCCGACCTCGTCGCCCACACTCACATCCAGCTCGCTATCGAAGTTGCCCTGCAACACGTTGCGTAATTCGTTCTTGGCCGCATCCAAAGGCTCGCGCACATATTTCACCACGCAGTAACCAAGGAAGAAGAACAGAAACACATGCAGCACAACTTGTCCGCCCAGCAATTCCAACTCGGTTGTAGCATCGATTTGCAGTCTGCTCGATATAAACCACTGCCCCAATCCCAGCACAAATAACAGGGCGCTTTGAATAACGAGTTGCAACTTGGATTTAAGAGACCAGTTCTTGAACTTCATCTTCTCGCCTTTGCTGACGAACTCCTCACCGGTTTGGTTGTATGCACGATACAACTCCGTGGCATCGGCAATCTGTACCCGACTGGGTGCACGACGCATCGATACATAACCTGTTGTGTGCCCATTCTCGATGATGGGCACAATCGTCGCGCGCACCCAGTAATAGTCGCCATTCTTGCAGCGGTTCTTTACAGTCCCTCTCCATGGACGTCCAGCATGGAGAGTGTCCCACATCCATTTGAATGCAGCGGGAGGCATATCCGGATGGCGTACGATATTATGATTTGCCCCGAGCAACTCGCTACGAGAGTAGCCTGAAATAGCTTCAAACTCGTCATTGCAATAGGTGATAAAGCCCTTGATATCGGTCTTGGAAATCAACACCTTGCCTTGAGGGAAAGGCACTTCCTGTTGCGATACATAAGCATGTTTGTTTTGCATGATTACCTCGTGAATTTGCAATTTACTGAATACGACCAACTGCCCCGATCGTTACTCAATACCCTACACCTCAGACCCTAGACTATGAAACCGTCGCACATTTTGTGAGCGGATAACCCGCCCGCTTCAACTCTTCCGCTGATCCATTCAACGCAACCGCTGCCTCTTTCGCCGCACTGGCCGATTGCGCGTTGTTATCTACCAACCTAGTGATGTTTTCCAAGCTCGCCGCCACACTCCGGCCAGCACTGGATTGCTCACGCGATGCACTGGCGATATTCTCGATACGTCCAGCAACATTGACTGTCGCTGCCATAATCTCTTTCAAACCTTCACCGTTCTGCCGTATCAGCGCGATACCCCCCTCCACTTCACTCACCGCGCCATGCATGCTGCGTACCGCCGACTCGGAGATGGCACTGATTTCAGCAATGGTGTTGGAGATGTCTTTAGTGCTGGTAGCAGTGCGCTCGGCCAATTTACGTACCTCGTCGGCCACGACCGCAAAACCACGCCCTTGCTCCCCAGCTCGTGCTGCCTCTATGGCTGCGTTCAAGGCCAAGAGATTGGTCTGTTCAGCAATATCTTTGATTGCGTTGGAGATCATATCGATACGATGTATCGAGGAACCTAGATCTGAAATGGTCTTGCTGGAGGCCTGCACCGTCTCAGCGACTCGCGTAGTTGCCGCGATGCTGAGATCCATATTACGGTTGTTCTCTTCCACGATCTTGCGTGTGGCATGGGCATCTTCCAGTGAGCTGGCTGCCATGTCAGCCACTTCTGCGACCGATTGGCTGAACTCTTCCATGCTCGCGGTGATGGTCTGGATATGCGCCTGTTCGTCCATTGCATTGTTGGCGACACCGGTGACACGAGTGTCCATGTCATAGATACGCGCCTGTATCTGCGCTACTGGTGTGACGATCTCATCCACCATGGTGCGCAGATAGGTCTGCATGGTCTGTATCTCGCACAGCAACTTGCCCATCTCGTCATGGATAGAAATATCCAGTTCGGTATCGAGATTGCCTTCCATGATATTGCGGAATTCCTTGTCCACTTGAACTAGGGGACGGCGGATGAACCTTTCTACGCAGTAGCCGATGAAGAAGAACAGGAATACTTGCAATGCAACTTGTACCAGCAGCATGTTCATTTCCATCTCGCTGATATGCACGAAATCAGGCTTGAGATCGATGATCACATCCGAAGCACCCAGCACCGTCCCCTCGCTCACAGCATGGCATGAAGTGCAATCTGTGCCGTGAAAGTCTTTGCTCGCAAAGTATGGTGTGGTGATACGCAAGATAGGATTTCCTGCCGCATCCTCGCTGAATGTAACCCTCTGCTGCTTACTATCCACTACCTGCTGTTGCACAGCATCACTCAGTTTTTCTTCCGGTAGACCAACACCATACTGCTCTACCACTTGTGCGACACGCACAAACTGCGCCGATTTTACGTTGCCAGAAGAAGTGACCTTATGTATTAGTAGTTTGCGATTTTCCTCACTGCTTATCTGCCCGGTGATCATCAACATATTGCCGCTATCAATGATCTGATTGGCGACCTGGTCGCCCTTTTCAGCAGCCAGACGCAAGGTGTCATCCTTGAGCGAACCAGTCATGTAGTACTGGGACAACACCAGCAGCAGCAGCAACGGAATCTGGATGGCAGACTGCAACTTGGTCTTGATAGACCAGTTCTTAACTTTGAAGCGCTCGTAGGGAGACAACACTTCAGCACCACTACGATTTAGTTCACGATACTCGCGCTCTGCCTGCTCTATTTGGCTACGAGTAGGAGCTTTGTGTACCGAAACAAAACCTGTAGTGCGTCCACCCTCCACAACGGGTGCGACGGTATCTCTCACCCAATAAAAATCGCCGTTCTTACAACGGTTCTTCACCATACCGCGCCAAGGCCTATCCTCACACAAGGTATCCCAAAGATATTTGAACACCTGCTTAGGCATGTCAGGATGACGCACCATGTCATGATTTCTACCAATCAACTCGGCACGGCTATAGCCGGAGACTCTTTCGAATGCATCATTACAATCGGTGATGATGCCTTGGGTATCGGTCTTGGTGATCAATACCTCATTCGCTGGGAGTTGAACCTCGTGCTGAGATACTGAATCATGGGTGTGGTGTTTGCTCATTTTCTATTCCTTAGACACGGAAGCGGCTCACAGCAACTTGCAACTCTTTGGCCAACTCTTCCAAATGTGCTATCTCTTGGGTATTCATGGACACTGCCGAGTAGTTCTCTTCGGACATCTGTGCGATACGTTCCACATTGCGCGCGATTTCGTTGCTAGCCAGACTCTGTTCACCCACCGCGACCGCGATATCGTTTACACCATGACTGGAACGCGCCACTGCATCGCCGCCTTCAGCCAGCAGCTCGGATACACGCTCGACTTGCTCATGGGTAGTCTGCAGAGAGCGCAGACCAGATTGCACAGTAGCTTCCACATGGTTGGATTTCTGATTCAAGGAATTAGTTACGCTGTCGATCTCGTTGGCGGATTGCGCGGACTTCTCAGCTAACTTGCGCACCTCATCCGCAACTACAGCGAAACCACGCCCCTGCTCACCCGCACGTGCCGCTTCGATAGCTGCATTCAGGGCAAGCAGATTGGTCTGATCGGCAATGTCTTTGACTTGCTGCGTCATACCTGCGATAGCGCGGGTGCTGTCGACAAACTCTTTGACCGAACCAGCAATCTGGGTCACCGCTTCCTGCACGTTCTTGATCTCGTTGATCATCACATCGACGCTCTGATTGCCCTGCTTGGTCTTCTCCAAGCTACGCTCGGAGAGCTTGCGCACATCATCGGTGTTAGCTGCCACAGAACTGATGCTGACTGTCATCTCCTCTATCGCTGCTGCGGTAGACGCAGCCGCTGAACTCTGGGCCTGACTACCTTGCGAAATTCGCATTGATGAACTTGAGAGATTGCCCGCTGAGACAGAGACATGCACAGCATTAGTATTGACCTGACGAATGATGTTACCGAAACCGGCTATCAATGAATTGAATGCCGTCGCCGCTTCGGCCACTTCATCCTTGCCTAACACGACCGCACGAGCTGAAAGGTCACCATCGCTGGCCATACGCGTCATCGCATCACGCATCCCGCCGGTAGAGCGAACTACACTAGAGATGATGTTGTAACCCAACACGATCGCCACCACCGACATAAATAACATGCCAGCTATCAACACCGACTTTGATGTATTCGAATCTGCCATTGCATGCTCATACTGATTTTTGGCACCCTCATTCTCATGCTCCGCTAATGCATGCCCTTTAATGATGACTGCATCCAACAAAGGATTGATCTTAGTTGCCAACAAAACTTGCGCTCCACCAAAGTCTCCTGCTTTTGTAGCTAGCAGGCCAGGCATCAGTCCTTCGACGACATATGCATTGCGAGCATCCTCAAATTCCTTCAGGATTCTATTACCCTCAACACTATGGGTTCCTTGATGTTGCTCTACAAACATCTCATCAATCTGAGATTTGGTCGCAGCTATTGCATCCAGATGTTTGCTGATGGGATGGTCGTGCAACTTAGCAGATGGACTGGAGGGATCATGCTGCATCGCACGCATCAAATGTGCGCGATTGTCGGCCATGGCGTACATCAGCTTGTTGACGTTTCGAATGAGATGGATTCGGCGTCCAGCAATATCATCGGTGGCACTCTGCAACGTTGACATACCGGTATAGGCAGCGGTGGCAACGATGATACCGATCACCATAATCACACTCACCAGCAGGATAAGTCTGGTTTTGATTGTCATATTGTTCAACATCGAATTCTCCTGTGTTGCTATTTATCTTGTTTTCGCTATCTGCGGCTGCATGCCTAGCGACCTACCCTCTACAACCCTATGAGCCAGATTCGGTATCGCTCCCATTAAGTTGCTGCACCTTTTGCTTCAACCTTTGCAATCTTTGCGCAGGCATACCAATCTAACGGCACGGCAAGGATTTTCTTTAGGCGAATAGCGAAAAAAACACCCATCAATTTGCTGGATTAGAAATGAAATGACTGAGAGGGAATGTTTGTGCACAGGGAAATATCTATGTAGGTTGTGCTGCGAACCACCTCGAGTTGAAGTGGCTCGTTGTATGCGGACTACTGGTGTATTGCTGGTGCTGGTGCTGGTGCAAATGTAGGTGCTGGAACAGGCGCTGCACCCGGCATGGCACCTATACCTTCTTTGATTACATCTTGAATATCTTCAGAGCCGCTCTCGGCATCCACGCCTACCGTGCCACCATCATGGCTCGCGGCTTCTTCAGCCTTCTTGTTCATCACGATGAGACTGATACGACGATTGACTGGGCTCATAGGTTCGTCTTTGTTGAAGAGCACAGCCGAAGACAAACCCACCACACGCACGATCTTGTCGCTCTCCATGCCGCCCGCAATCAACTCGCGGCGCGAAGCATTGGCGCGATCGGCGGATAACTCCCAGTTGCTGTAACCCTTACCACCGCTGCCAAAGGCGGCCGCATCGGTGTGTCCCGAGATGCTGATCTTGTTGGGTACTTCGTTCAGCGTCTTGCCGATCTCATGCAATATCTCGACCGTATACGGTTCTAATTGCGCGCGTCCGCTCTGGAACATAGGACGGTTTTGTTCGTCCACGATCTGGATACGCAACCCTTCGGTAGTGATGTCAAGCAGGATCTGATTCTTGAATTTGCTCAGCTTTTCGTTGACCTCAATGGCCTTCTCTATCGTGGCCTTCAACTCCTTGAGCTTGACAAGCTCTTTGGCACGTTCGGCACGTTCAAACTCTTGCTGTGCGGCTTTCAAGTTGATGGTCTTCTTCTCGGCTGGCAGTTCGCCGTTCTTCACCTGACCCGATGCACGTGTGAGGTCTTGACCGCCGCCCTTGATGATGCTGGAGCTGTCGCCGCTACCCGAACCACCCATCAATGCGACTTTGAGTGGCGTCTTGAAATATTCTGCGATACCAGCGAGGTCACCTTTTGCGGTGGAGCCCAACAACCACATCAATAAAAAGAACGCCATCATCGCTGTGACGAAGTCGGCATAGGCGATCTTCCAAGCGCCGCCGTGATGACCACCGGCGACCTTCTTGATACGCTTTACTACGATGATGGGTTTTTTGGGATCAGACATGACCGTCTCTATTGCATCAGCTTAGCGCTTCTGTTTGACAAATTCTTCCAACTCGGCGAAGCCGGGGCGCTCGGTGGAATTAAGTACCTTGCGGCCAAACTCGACAGACATCGCCGGCGCATAACCATTTAGATTGGCCAGCAACGTGACACGTACGGTCTGAAACATCTTGGTGCCCTCTTCGGCTTTCTGTTCCAGTGTAGAGGCGAGCGGGCCAACGAAGCCATAAGCGAGCAAGATACCGAGGAAGGTACCGACCAGCGCATGCGCGATCAGGATACCTAGTTCCGCAGGCGGCATGCCGACCGACTCCATGGTATGCACCACGCCCATCACCGCCGCGACGATACCGAAGGCCGGCATACCGTCGCCGAGTTTGGCGATACAGTGTGATGCTACGAGTGCCTCGTGGTGATGTGTCTCGATCTCGATATCCATGAGATTCTCGATCTCCATGGCGTTGAGGTTGCCGCTGACCATGATGCGTAGATAATCCGTCATGAATTCGATGACGTGATGGTCGGCAAGTATCTTGGGGTATTTGGAGAAGATGGGGCTGTCTTCGGGTTTCTCTACATCGCCCTCTATGGACATCAGACCTTCCTTACGAACTTTGCCCAACAACTCATACATGAGCGCCATCAGCTCCATATAAGTCTCTTTATTGTACTTAGCGCCTTTGAGTACCGAGGGTAGACCTTTGAAGGTAGCCTTCACTGCCTTCATGGTATTACCCACGAAGAATGCACCCATCGCACCACCAGCGATCATCAACACTTCGATAGGCTGCCACAAACCACCCAAGTGTCCGCCTGCCAGCGCATAGCCGCCGAACACGCTGCCCAACACCACGATATAACCAACGATCACTAACATGTTCGCGCTCCCTTGCTATTCTTCATAGTCCGGCCATCACATGGATACCGGTAAGTTCGGACGATAAGTCTGTACATGCACATATCTTCCACACTAGGGATAACGGCAGATATGCCTGAAACTTTAAGACTTTCGCGAACTAGGCGTGTGCGACCGCCTGTGCTTCCAACTTGGCTGCGCGGGTCTTGCCTGCACGTGCGGGGGGATGGCAGATGCCGCAGACATAGTTGTCGTTCAATTCATCCACATGGGTGACGAAGCGACCGCCACATGTCTTGCAAGGCACCAGTTGCAACATGCCCGCATCAAAGAATCGGATCAAGAACCAAGCACGGGTGATGCTCAATAAAGCTTCGCCCCCTTCTATTCCTTGCACTTGATCGAGATACAACTTATAGGCCGAGATCAATCCTTCCACACCCGAGCTGCCAGCGTTCTTAACCAAGAACTGGTAGATGTCCATAAACAAAGAGGAGTGGATATTGGGTTGCCAGCTGATGAACCAGTCTGTGGAGTAAGGCAACATTCCCTTGGAAGGGGATTCACCCTTGATCTCCTTATACAACTTGAGCAGACGTTCGCGGCTCAATGTCGTTTCGGCTTGTATCAACTGCAGGCGAGCGCCCAGCTGTATCAATTCGATGGCGATGCCGACTTGCTTGGCCTCGTCTACCACACTCTTGTAAGCCATCTCAGTACTCCCGACTTAAGCGAGTTCTTCGACAGGCTGAGCAGACATCAGAATCGCCGCATGCGCCTTGGACATCAATCTGTCTTTGTTGTAGTCGGTGACCATATTGAGTAGCAGTTGTTCATCAAAGCGGAAGCGGCACAACAACATATTGGACGCTGCCATCTTGATGACTTGAGTAGGTGAAAGGTCAGACAACATATCGGTCAAATCTTTGCTGATGCCTAGACGGAAGATCGCAGCAGCCTTATCTTCTTTAATCATCTGCTGAGCCAGCATCAAGTAGTTGAGATTGATGTCACGGATACCTTCTTGCAATTGCATAGTGTTCATTTTGAGTCCCCTTGAACTTTATGATTGAACTGTCTTGATTCGACGGTTGCATCTTGCCGCTTAGTCGGGGGGAATAAAATCAGAAGCTTGCCGTTTTTTTTGTAGGAGCGACCAGCAAGCGGCGTAGGGGAGATTCCTACACGAGCTACTTAAATGACTTAGCTCCCGACCTGGGAGGAAGTCGGGAGCCGCCATCTGGACACGTATGCGCAAGGGGTCGTACGCGTGTCCATGTAACAGTTATCGGCAGCATGTAGAAGAACTTTAGGGTGATTTGAAAAAATATATTCCCTATAAAAACAATAGCTTGATATTTTTATGGGGATATTTTTCAAAATCATTTGAAGACGACCTTATTGCGTCCTGTCTGTTTGGCCATATATAGGCGTTGATCTGACAAGCTCAGCACCTCTTCCAAAGATGACATTCCTGCCACCCGTTCCGCCAGACCTATGCTGATAGTCACCTTGATGTTGTGTACACCGCTCTGGACCTGGCAAGCCATGACACTTTGCCGTAAGCGTTCAGCACATAAGGAGCCTTCCACGACATCCGTATCTGGGCAGATCACCACAAACTCCTCGCCACCGTAGCGACACACCATGTCTTGGGCGCGGGCAACCTGACGCAATACACTGGCCACTTTCTTGAGCACCAGATCGCCAATCGGATGACCGTATTTATCATTGATGGATTTGAAGAAATCCACGTCCACCATCATGCAGCTGAAGTTGCGGTTGCCACGTTTAGTCAACGCCCATTCCTGCTCCAGCCGCTCCATCGCTGCACGACGGTTAGGCAGTGCGGTGAGCGCATCGGTCAGCGCCAGCAGTTGCAATCCCTCGTTGGCTTCTGCCAGATCGGTGGATAAACGCAGCAGTTGCTCGCGGTCAGCGGCCAGCTCTTCTTGCAGCTTGACTACACGCAATCCCGCGCGCAAACGGGAGAAGAATATCTTCTGGATGATGGGCTTGACCAGATAGTCATCGGCACCTGCCTCAAAAGCTTCGACTAATTTGTCTGGATCTTCCTGAGCCGTCATCACGATCATGTAGATATCGCGCCATTCGGGACGCTCGCGCAACTTGCGGCACAGCGTCAACCCGTCCATCTCAGGCATCATCCAATCGGTGATGATGAGCTGTGGCTTATGTTTCTCGACTTGAGCCATCGCCTCAACACCGTTGCGTGCGACATACACCGTATGACCAGTGGATTTCAACATCGCCGTCAACAAAGCCAACATGGCACGGTCATCATCCACCACAAGGACGCGTGACACATAGTTGCTACGCTCACCGATGGCTTTGATCTCGCGAGTCTGATCATGCTCGGTTTCATCCGCTTGCTTCAGTAACTCTGCAAATGAAGGAATCTGCAACTGTCCCATGCTCAGCAACGACGACCAAGACTCCCAATCCTGGGCACAGGCCAGACCTAACTCTATTAGATCAGCGGCCTCTATCGCCACTCGTGCTGCCTGATTGCGCAAACGTATCACCAATTTTATGCGCTGTTGAGGTTCTGCCAGACAGACGTGTGCCATCAAAGAAGCTACGCTGAGCAGATACACCAGTCGCCAATCACGTGAACCTTCGATCACATTGGCCTGATCCGGATGCACATATTCGCGCACCAGCATCTGGAATACCTTAGGGAAATTCATGTCAGCGAGTATGGCCTCGCTCAATTCTAATTCCTGATAGCCGAACTGTTCCATTTCAGCCTGACACAAGCCATCTAAAGACAACTTTTGTTCGGTCATCGCGCCATATACATCGCTATGCATGGTCGCCATCGCGAGTCGGCCGATACGGCTCAACAACCCCACCACGAATATCTCTTCAGGCGCAACCATACGAGTGCGCTGTGCCAGATGACGCGCGGCGATACCGGTGAGCAATGAATGCACCCAGAACTTGCCGTAATCGAATTGTTTACACGGCCCTTTGCGGTAATCCAGCATCAGTGCGATACCCAACACCAATTGGCGCAATGCGCGCATGCCCAACACCGTCACTGCGTCCGAGATACCTGCGATAGGACGTGAGGTATTGCCCAGTAACACATTGGCCGCCTTGATGACACGCACGCTCAAGGCAGGGTCACTACTGATCAGACGCGCGATATCGTGATTGGACACATTATCCTGTTGCGCCAGACTAATGACCTCCAGTGCCACACCTTTGGGGGTAGGCAAGCTGCCACTGATCTTGAGTTTTTTAAAGCGTGCCTCGTCTACCAAAGCCATCTTGAATTCCTATTCTTGTCCTGCACTATCGTGCATCTTGCCCGCACACTGCTCCTAATCATCCGCGGAACAGCAGCACAAATCTATCGCTAAGTGGTACTTAAGCGTCGGCATGTCTTGCACTCAACGGTGAATAGCGTTTGCAGTAAGTAATAAATGATTCCACATCCATAGGCTTAGCGATGAAATATCCCTGCGCCACATCACAACTCATTCCTTGCAACATATCCCATTCCGAACGTGACTCCACCCCTTCGGCGACACTCTTGACCTTCAATTTTTGCGCCATCTGTATGCTGGACTCGACCACTACTCGGGAAGACGAATTGTTTGCACTATCTGAAATGAAAGATTTGTCTATCTTAAGCTCAGTAAAAGGCACACGAGTCAGTTGCTGCATGCTAGAGAAACCAGTGCCGTAATCATCGATGGACAGACCAAATCCGCGCATACGCAGACGCGCCAGATTCTCCAAGGCCTCAGCAACACTACTCATAGCGGCCGACTCGGTGACTTCTAAGATAATGTGTTTGGGTTCTAGACCGGTATTTAGTACTACACGGGTGATGCGCTCCGCCAAGCTGGTATCACGCAGAGATGACACAGAAATATTGACCGAAATATCCAGATCGTAACCCTGCTTGCGCAACAACAAACAGGCCTTAGCGGTGCTTTCCAGCATCAAGAAGGTCAGTCCCTCCATATTGTCGCTACGCTCTAGCAGAGGGATAAAAGCATCTGGTGGGATCACGCCGTACTGAGGATGTATCCAGCGCGCCAAAGCCTCAGCACCTATGATCTGTCCCGTAAGCAACGATATCTTGGGCTGCAAAAAGGGCTGTATATTTTTGGCCTCTACGGCCTGTTGTATCTCCTGTAGCGTGAAGTCGCTGCGTTTTGGTGTCAGAGCACTCGGGTATCTAGGTGCTGCTAGGGCCAACTTATTCTCCTGATGTAAGCCCAGTAGCATCTCGAGCTGTTCCAGTGATAAGGGTTTCTCCACCGCACCCAGCAAGTGCAGACCGTAGGAGTGAGCCATCTTTTCTACCGAGGTGATCAATGCACCGTCCATACCACTCAATATGATGGTCGAGACACCAGGTTGTTCTTGGGCTAGATGGCGGAGAAACTCCATACCATCCATCTCCGGCATATCCAGATCGCACATCACGATATCCAAGGGTCGCGATTGTTCAGCTCGTATCATCTCTAGAGCCTGTTTGCCATTGTTGGCCTGCCAAACTTCTTCCACCGACAGCGAGTGCAGCATATGCACCACCGCCTTACGTTGGAAGTTATGGTCCTCTATCACTAGGATGCGCAATGTCTTCTTATACATTTCAGTCTTCCTGATATTCGCTATGCAACCACGATCCTTCACTCATCGACGAATCTCGCTATGAACGCTTCTAGCCTTTGAACTGTGAGAGGCATGGTCGTCTCGCCAATACGGCGTGCCGCAGATATATCCCCTTTGATAACGGCCCCCTCAATCCGATTACACACTTCCACCAATTCCATCGCACCGACCATATGGCTGGATGCTTTAAGGCGATTGGCACTACGCACCACAGTGGCGGGATTGCCATCCTGCAACGCGGCCCGCAGATGAGCGACATCATGCCGGTTATGCACATCGAACTCGCGCAGCATCGCTACCTTGGCAACCGGACGCTTAGCAACCTTACTCAATATCTGCATATCGATCACCGACTCTGCCGCAATCTGCTCTGCATGCGACTGCTCGGCTGACGGTGACATATCCTGTGCCAGCCAATGCAGCAACTTGGCACGCAAGTCGGCCAGCTCGGTCGGTTTGGTCAAGACTGCATCCATACCGGCAGCCTGACAGTGCTGCTTTTCTTCGCTCAAAACATTGGCAGTCCACGCAATCACCGGCATGCGCGGACGCGCTTCCAAACGCTCAATATCACGGATGGAACGGGTCAATTCATAGCCATCCATCTCAGGCATATGACAATCCGTGATGACTAGGTCATAACGACCATCGCGCCAAAGTGCCAATGCCGGCCCTCCTGAGTTAGCACATTCGACCTGCAAGCCCAATAGCTCCAACTGTTGTTTGAGCAGCAATCTATTCACGGGGTGGTCGTCCACTACCAGAATGGCTGCGGCATGACCACTTGGCAAGAGCGGTAACTTTTCGATCTCACCGGACTGACTCGCCGCTTCGCTCTTCGCCTTGAGCATGGTCTTCTGTGCATCGGTATTTGCCACAGCCAGTCGCAGCGTCAGATAGAAAGTAGAGCCCTTACCCAACTCGCTCTCCAAGCCTAAGCTCCCTTCCATCATCTCAGCCAATCTGCGGCAGATCGCTAGCCCCAGACCAGTACCACCATACATGCGAGCGGTATCTACATTGGCCTGCTCGTATTGCTGGAACAGTCGCTCCTGTTGAGCCGTGTCTATCCCCATGCCGGTATCCTTCACACTCAGGCGCACCTCCTCACCGCCGTCCTGACGCGCCATCAGTCTAGCGCTGATCTCGATACTGCCATGCTGGGTGAATTTGATCGCATTGCTGATAAAGTTATTCAATATTTGTGCAACCCGCATAGGATCGAGCAGATGTGCTGCACTGAGGCGCTCATCCCAGATGCGATGCAGGTAGATGTCTTTAGCTGCTGCTACCTGACTATAAGTAGACTCTATGTTCTTGAGTACCTCTGCCAGGCTGGCCACACGCGGCACCAACTCTAACTTGCCCGCCTCGATCTTGGACCAATCCAGAATGTCATCGACGATGTGCAGCAGATTCTTGCCTGAGCTTTGCGCCACCTCGAACAGCTCGCGTTGCTTACCCTCCAACCCACTGCGACTTAGCAGATCCATCATACCCAGCATGCCGCCTAAAGGAGTGCGTATCTCATGACTCATGGTCGCTAGGAATGCGTCCTTGGCTTTGTTAGCCTTTTGCAATTGTAAGGTGCGCTCTTCCACACGTTCGGCCAGCAAGGCACGTTCGTCTTCGATCTGAGCATTAGCAGCTTCTAGGTCAACAGTTACTAGGCGGAGCTGTTTTAGGTAAAGTTCACGCTCAGTAGTATCGGTATGCGTACCCACATAATGACTGACCTGTCCGTATTGGTCTGTCACGGCGGTGATGGTGAGATGCTCGGGATATATCTGCCCGTTCTTGCGCTTGTTCCATATCTCGCCTTCCCAAAAACCGTTGCTGTTGATGCGTTGCCACATCGCGCGATAGAAGTCGCTAGCATGCCGTCCCGAACTGAGCATAGCTGGAGTTTTCCCCAACACTTCCTCGCTGCTGTAACCCGTTATGGCTGTGAAGGCGCGATTCACCTTGAGCAGACGCTTCTGAGCATCTGTGATCATCATGCCTTCCTGTGACTCAAAGGCGATGGCCGCAATACGTAACTCAGCTTCTACACGTTTGCGCTCGCTGATGTCGCTGATGATGGCAACGACATAATCTCGTCCATGCAGTTGTAATGCCCTGTTGCTAATGCGTACCGCATACTCTTGTCCATCCTTGCGACGATGACGCGATTCAAACACCGCGTTGCCAATCTTCACGCTTATTTGCAACTTTTCTCGTACGCCTACCGCGTCATATTCCGCCTGTAGGTCAGGAACTTGTAATGTAGCGAACTCCTCTCGGCTGTAACCCGACATACGGCAGACGGCATCGTTGAACTCAACAAAACGCATGGTCTCAACCTCTATCAAGACGATGCCATCGTTCGCACAATTGACGATGGAACGGAATATCTCTTCACGTTCCTCAAGTCGTACCTGTGCTTGTGCTTGTTCGGTGATGTCCTTGAAACACCAGATACGGCCTCGTTTTCCAGCGATATTCAAGGCACGGGAGAACCTTGCATAGACTCTACCGTCTTTGAAATGCAGTGTGTCGCGGGACTCGGCTTCGCTCTGATACAGGCTTTGTACCAAGGCTATGAACGCATCAGGATCACACAATTGTTCCAGTACATGAGCTAACAGCAGATCGTCCTGCCCAGCCGCAGCCAAACTGGGTGGAACACGCCACAACTCCAAGAAACGTGAGTTGGCCGAGAGCACATGCCCGTCTTCGGCGATCATCAATATGCCTTCGTCAGTCGACTCCAGCGTGCTGCGCAACAATGTCTCGCTCTGCTGCAACCCGATTTCCGCAGCCTTGCGTGCCGAAATGTCGCGTATCGTCGCCACTACATGCAGTTCGCCCTGTAGTAACAAGGTGACCGCCGAGACCGATGCCAATATCACGCCTCCGTCACGTATTATGAAATTTGCTTCGACATTCTCGCAATAGCCCTGCTGTGCCAACATCGCCAACATATGATCCCTAGCCGCCATGTCATGCCAAGCTTCTAATTCCAAGGTATTCTTGCCTATCACTTCTTCCTTGCT
The DNA here is from genome assembly GCA_028710525.1 of Gallionella sp. Taxonomy (GTDB): domain Bacteria; phylum Pseudomonadota; class Gammaproteobacteria; order Burkholderiales; family Gallionellaceae; genus Gallionella. Next base: position 78,201 of record JAQTTY010000010.1, read on the forward strand.
GTAACCGGTGGCCCTGCAGAACGCTTCGTTAACATCGGTGATACGCATATCTGAAACGCGCCGTACCAGCATCACATCAGCGTTCTTGTCGAACATCAGGCGATAACTAGCCTGCGTGTCTGACAAGACTTTATCGGCCTCTGCCTTTAATGCGTGCTCACGCTGCTTGGCGAACTCACCCAATAGATATTCTAAGAAGAACAGGAATGTGGGCGCGACAAAACCAGCTGCGACCAAAGCGATGACCAAGTCATCCTGCAGTACCGGCCCTTTCAAGAGCAAGTCCATCCCAGATACGATGAGCTCTACGCACAGCACAATGATCACCGTGATGACCAACCTCAGCCGCCATCCTATGTATCTTTGCAAGTAACTGAGTACGGTAGCTTCCACTCCGTTTGCTCCCTTTCTTATCGTCTATTGCGCATCTATGAAACGCGCCACATCATGCTCCAATGTTGTATTCGCTTCGTACAAACCCTTGGCTAAGGTACGCGCACTGTTCATGTCCCCATAACTGGCAGCCTGCTCTATCGATGCACATAGTGCCGCTAACTGCATCGCGCCCACCATACGGCTCGCTCCCTTGATACGGTGTGCACCGCGCGAGACTGCCGACGGATTACCCGACTGTAAGGCCGCGGCGAGTCCCGCGATATCGTTGCGATTATGCAGGGTGAATTCCTGCAGCATCTCTATCTGTTGGGCACGTGTCTTAGCGATCTTGTTCAAGGCGCTCAGTTCCAGCGAGATCACCGCACCATCCGCAAGGGTGGCATCTGCGTCACCCGCTTCAACTTCAGGCTGGATTTCGATCTCGTCTACTTGCAGCAATTGCTCAGATCGAGTCAGCCATTTCCTCAGCATGGCCTGCAACTCGGCCAACTCGGTCGGTTTAGTTAAGACATCATCCATACCGGCGGCCTTGCAACGCCCCTCTTCTTCGGACATCACATTGGCGGTCCAAGCCACGATAGGGGTAGGTTCACGACCGTCTTGGGCTTCGATATCTCGGATGCAGCGAGTCAATTCATATCCGTCCATCTCGGGCATATGGCAATCGGTGATGAGCATGTCGTAATGGCCGGTCTGCCACAATGCCAGCGCGACGATGCCATAGGCGGCAATGTCGGCATGCAGTCCCAATTGTTCCAATTGCTGTTTGAGCAACATTCGATTCACAGGATGGTCATCCACCACCAGTATAGATATTGGCTCGTCAACAGAATGCCAAGGATTAGTGTCAACCAATTCGTGCACCTCGGTCTCCTCGCCACGTGCGAGTTGCAATTGCAGATCCCGCTGTGTAGCTAGGTTGGCGATGGGCAAAAGCGTGGTGAAACAGAAGCTGGATCCCACTCCCGAGGTGCTCTCCACGCTGATATTGCCTTCCATCAACTCGGCCAGACTGCGACAGATCGCCAGACCCAGACCCGTGCCACCGTACATACGCGCGGTGTCTGGGCTGGCCTGCTCATACTGCTGGAACAGGCGTGCCAGATGTTCCTTATCTATACCCACGCCGCTGTCTTTAACACAGAAGCGTACCTCGTCGCAGCCTTCTTGCTGACTGGAGAGGGTGGCACTGATCTCCACCGTACCGGAGGCCGTGAACTTGATGGCATTACTGGTGAAGTTATTGAGTATCTGCGATAGGCGCAGCGGGTCGAACAGGTGGGCCTGACTGAGGCTTTCATCATAGCGATAGCGTAGTTGTATTCCTTTGGCGCTGGCCAGTTGTCCATAGGTAGCAACCACACCTTTAAGCAAAGGCAGGATAGTTGCGGGGCGTGGGGCAAGTTGCAATTTACCCGCCTCTATCTTGGACCAATCTAAGATGTCATCGACGATGCGCAATAGTCCTTTGCCCGAATTGCGTGCCGCCTGCAAGGTCTCCAGCTGTTCACCATCTAGGGAGGTGAGACTGAGCAACTCCATCATGCCCAACAGTCCGCCCAAGGGCGTGCGTATCTCATGGCTCATCGTTGCAAGGAAGGAATCCTTAGCACGATTGGCGATACGTAGTTGCGAGGTACGTTCCTCTACGCGATGGGCGAGTTGGGAGCGTTCTTCCTCAACCAGCTCATTCGCCTGTTCCAACTCCCTTGCCGTCAACATCAGCTGTTCCATGACCTGCTGTCTGGCGCTGACATCCCGTATGGCTGCGGCAATCACCATGCCGTTCTGACTATGCATAGGGCTGAGTGAGATCTCGACTGGAAACACGCGTCCATCTTTGGCGATAGCGCGCAGGTCTTTGCGTGACATCGCACCCAGCGGGCGTGGACGCATCGCACTATTCAGGAAGCGCTGGCGCATATCGCGCCGCTCTTCGCTTCTGCCTTTGGGGATGAGCGCATCGATGGGCTGGCCGATCAACTCCTGTTTGCTATAGCCGAACAGGAGTTCAGACTGGTGGTTGAGCATGATGATATTGGCTTGCATATCCGTCATCACTAGAGCGTCCGGCGCAAATTCGAACATATCCGCGAACTGTTGTTCGGCGTGTTTACGATCTATGGCAATGGCGATGTGTGAAGCGATGGTGGTAGCCAATTGCATCTCGCGCTGGGTATAGGAGTGTGGCTGATCGAAGCACACCGTCAGCTTGCCCAGTAGGCTGCCGTGCTGCAGCAAAGGCAGGCAGGCGAATGAGCAAACCCCCTCCTGACGCATGCTTTTTAACGTAGCTACATTAAGCTCACTGTTCTCGACTGATTCTACGAAGATAGGCCGAGGCTCACCATCCTTTTCCGACCAAGGTGAATGCCCATTCTCGCGTTGACGAAACTCTTCCGACAAGCCGCGCCAAGCCATAAATCGCATCGCATGCTCTGAGTCGTTTAGTAGTACCGCCACACGGTCCGCACCTAGTAGATGCAATAGATCATCCATAGCTGCGTCGTAGATCTCCTCCAGCGACTCCGCATTACTGATGGTATTACTCAAGCGATACATGGATTCCAACTCATCCAGACGTTGTTGTTCTATCAATGCGGCACGCTTACGCTCGGAGATGTCGCGTACTGTGGCATGCAATATGCGTTTTCCATCTATCTCTATACGTGTCAGCAATACATCGGCGAAGAAGGTATGGCCGTCGATGCGTTTATGCATCCACTCGAAGAAATACGAACCCTCCTCTAATGCGATATGCATCATCTCGATTGATTTTTCGTCAGAGCGGCGCCCGTCCGGCTGGAACTCAGGCGACACATCAGTGGGAGCGAGAGTCAAGAATTGAGCTTCATCGTGACAAGCGAACAAGGCCAGCGCAGCAGGATTGCAACTGATGAAGCCTAGCTCTGGGCTAGAGGTCATCAGGGCATCCTGTGATGATACGAATAGGGTGCGGAACACAATCTCGCTCTTGCGCAAGGCGCGCTCGGCAAGGTATCTACTGATGGCGATACTGGCGAAATGGGTCGCTGTGTCTATCAGTTGCCGATGCTCGTCATTCGGCAATCCAGGCTGACGCTGATACAGGGCGAAGGTTGCGATGACGTGTTGCTGGGTATCGAAGATGGGGGTAGACCAGCACGCACGCAGACCCAGCGGTAAAGCTAGAAACTTGTAGTCTGCCCACAAGGGATCGGTGGCGATATCTGCTACGTAGACCGACTCTTTACGATAGGCCGCCGTACCACAGGAACCGACGGTAGGACCTATCGGCGCTCCATCAATCGCTTTCGTATATTCCAATGGCAAACTGGGCGCTGCACCGTGAAGTAGATGTTCGCCCGCTTCATCCAACAAGAGTATGGAACCCAGTACATCATTGGACAGACTCTCGATGAGTTTCACCAAAGCATCCAAAATCTGCCCCAACGGGGTTGCGGTGGCGATCATCTCCAACACTTTTTTCTGGCCGTCGAGCAGTATCTCGTTGCGTTTGCGTTGCGTAATGTCTTCGGTCAGTCCCATCAATTTGATGACTCGGCCCTCACCATCTTTGATCGGGATGAAGCATGATTTAAAGTAGAGCGGCGCGTTCCCTGCCGTGAAGAATTCAAAATTGCAGCCCTCCCCTTTGATAGCTTGCTGGAACAACTCTGCGACACGACCATGGTCTCGATTACTGACTGCACTCAGGAACGGCATGCCGCAAACTGTGCCTTCCTGCATCCCCAACATGCCCATGCCGGAACGATTCATCGACATGAAGCGCCCCTGCAGATCGATCTCATGCACACACAAAGGAGAACTATCTATCAGAGTCCGATAACGACTCTCGCTTTCCTGCAGCTTTTCGTTGGCGCGTTTTATCTTCCCCAGATAGAGAAGCAGAGCGGTGACTGCGATGATCATCGCACTGCCCAGCACTGCCATCAAAAGAAAACCTAACCAACGCTCGCGTTGCAGTCCATGTATACCCGACAGTGCATCTTCGACATATACCGTCAGGCCGAATTCTTCCAAGCTATGACTCACACTCAGATACGGGGGCTCATCGTTGTTGCGCTGAAACAAACCTGGTATTGCGTGATCACTCCAGGGCTGCACTAGGCGGGGGATGAACTCCGTATGGGCATAGCGTGACTGTTTGAACTCGTCAGATATCCGATACACAGCGGCATCGGGCAAAGCCTGCAGTTCGATGGCCTTATCCTGTGCCAAGATGATGACGCCGTACTGGTCAGTCAAAAATGCAGCGGACTGCGCCATCAAAAAGGTGAGGTTATGTAAATTGACTTTGACGACCACACTACCGGTATAGCGCCCGCCCTGCATTACCGGACTAGCAAAATACAAACCGGCGATATGGGTGGTACGCCCCATCGCATACTGAAAACTCGGTTTGCCTTGCCGGTTGTCGGCATACCACTCTCTATCGGAATAATTTGTCCCTATTGGCGAACCATCCTCACCCCAATTACTGGATGCGATTGCATCACCGGCGACATTGGTAAGAAAGATCAAGTCGGTGTTCAGATTGTTCTGCACAACTTGCAAATAGCGGCTCAGGTCATTGAACTTGGCATCTGACGTCCAGAGTTTCTGGCGCTGCACGACTGGCAATTGGGAGGCCTGCGCATCGGTACCGAAGCGCGCTGTGGCATCGTTCACCCTGACCAAGTGCGCGAGCATGTTGGGGATGCCGTTCAGATAGTGCACGTTACGCCTTACACTCTCGCTCAGATCGACCGCGCGCACCTCGGTGATGGCACGCTGTTGGGCGACCATAGTCTCGACACGCCCAAGGAAATGGCGCTCGGCGATCACGGCCGCCAGCACGCACCATGACACTATCAGTGCCAGCGTGATCGACCATCTCTTGATCTTCTTATCCTTGCTCATCGCTATAAGGTCTTCCAACTTGTCGTATCCAGCGCAGCACAAAAACTACGCAACATATTTTCCTATAGGACTAGGAACACGGATGCCCACTAGCATTAATGGCGTAGCGGCATCTTGCCGTCCACTGGACACACCATATTTTTCACTTCTTGGGAGGTGATATGCAGTAATGCTGCGATATCAAGATAGTCATCCGGCAACGCCGCATCATCCCAACCGTTGGCAGAATGGCGCGCCAGATTGATGGCTAGGCTGACTATATGCTCGCGCTCTTGATACTGACTGACATCGTTCATCAATGACAGCAACAACTTGGGCAAGCCCCAGCGCATGGCCAGCTCTTTTTGTAACTCTACCAGACTAAAACCCAATACCTGCTGCTGCACATGCGCACTGCGCAGGCTCTTGTCCTGCTGCTGCATCGCTTTTATCTTGAGCATATCCTCTGGCGCGAAGCACCACATCAATATCTCGGCGATATCGTGCATCAAGGCTGCGGTACGTACCTCTTCGTAATGCATGTCGTGCAATAGTGCCGCCCAGTCCATCGCATATTGCGAAGCTCTATGGGAGCGATGAACCACACGCAACAACGGCGGCAAAGCCGCAACATTGGCCTTGAGCATATCCTCGACAACTAGCTCAGTAGGCAGATTGCGATAGAACGGCCCCAAACCGAGCATCAGCAAAGCCTGCTCGATTTGTATGACCTCGGTAGTCTGTGAGCGGTGTTTGTGGCCCTGCAGATAGCGCAACAGCCTGACTGTCATCATGGGGTCGCGGGCAATCACAGCCGTGACAGCCACCACCGTCATATTCTCTTCATCCTCTTGTAAGGCCGCAAGATCACGTGCGGTCTGCTTGAGCACGGGTAACTCGGCCTTACCCAGATGAGCCAACCAATACTCCAGTCCTTTGCCTTCAGTCATACAGCCCTCCCCTATCGTTCAGTACTTATCGGCAGGTCTAGGGGAAACTTTAATGACCGGCTATATTGAGAATCTTCATTCATCACTCCCATCCTAGACAGAAGTAGGCAGATCGGCATGGCATTTACGTGCGGCGATGACTGCCTGAGCCTCACTTTGCAATCTGACCCTAGAGGCCGCCGCCACCTTACGTTCCGCCTGGATACGCATCGCAGCCATATGGGCGGCACGTTTGCTGATGGCCTGACGCTCACGCGCCGCATCTTCTATCTTGTCACGCAGCGTGGCCACGGCAACCGCCTCACCTTGCAATCGTTCCTGTTCCTGCGCCAAGGCCAGTGCTTGCTGTTCGGCTCTTTGCTTGGCTAACTCTGCTGCGCGCAATTCAGCCACGGCGCGCTCGCCACTGGCCAGTGCTGCGGCCTCGTTGTAACGGGCGCAAGCCTCGGCGGCTTCCTGTGCACGCACTTCCTGTTCGATACGCTGGTTATCCGCTTCAATGGCGCGTAGTTCGGCCGCCATACGGGCTTCGATCAATGCGATAGCACGTGCCTCTCCCGCGCGCCTATCTTCACTTAGCTTGCTTGCGGCCTGCTGGACTTCAGCGAGACGTTTGGCCAGATGAGCCGCTTCCCAAAGTTTCTCGCTATTACGCTGCGTGGCGGCAGTCTGTTCCTGTTCGGCACGCAGACTTTCCTCCAGCGCGTTCTGCTCATCTTGTAGTGCGGAGATACGGGATAGAGCAGCTTGTTGTAAATAATTCTCAGATTGAAGCTTTTGTTGCAGCGCTTCGTCGGCCTTGTGTAGTAGCGCAACACGTTGCTGTTCTGCTATTAAGAGTTGTTGCTGTGCAATGCGCTGTTGCTCGGCCAAGTCACGGGCTAGTCTAGCTTCCTCAGCCAAACTACGCGCCACCTCTGCGGCTTCACGCTCAACTTGCAAACGCATGGTTATTGCCAACGTGACCTCTTGATCAGCCTGTGCGCGTTGTTGCGCACTAAGGGTCAATTCCTGCTCCAAACGCAGTTTTTCGGCGGCGGAATATTGCGCCAGTTGTTCTGCTGATAGACGTTCCTGAGCCTGTTGCAAGGCTTGCTTGAGCATCAACTCACTGTCCCGTTGCACTTCTTGGGTGTGACGCTCAACCGCCAACTGCTCATTAAGCAAAGCGACACGCTCCTGCTCGCCTAGCAACTTCTCTTCAGTAGCAATGCGGGCTTGCTCATCAAGTTGCGCAGCTTGCGCAGCAATTTCAGCTAGCTGACGCTCTTGCGCCTGCAACGCGGTAGCAGCCGCCAACGCTTGCGCCTCCTGCACTTTGCGTTGCTCAGCGGCCAAAGTCGACTGCTGTTCGACCGTGGCACGCTGCAGCGCGATACGCTCGGCATCTTGGTCGGCATTGATACGTGCCTCTATCTCTTTACTGGCCAAAGACTCTGCATGTACACGCGCAGCGGCAGCAGCAACTGCAGCCTGTTCTGCGCTTACATTGGCATCGATCAGCAGCAGTGCTTCCTGTTGTTTGGCTTGCTTGGCACTCAGCGCCGCTGCCAATGCCTCATCGGCCATACGACGTTGTTCAGCAGCGGCACACGCCTGCTCTTCCAGCGCAATCTTGTCTTTGGCAGCCTGTGAGGCACGGGATTCGGCTACTAAACGCTCCTCTATCTTGTCTAGTGCCAGCTGTTCTACCCTGACACGCTCTTTCAGTGCATGCGCTTGCTGTGTCTCCAGACTCACTTGTTGCACCGCCAGATCACGTAAGCGTGTCTCCAACTTCAACTTCTCAGCGGCTTGCTCTAATTGCTCTTGTTCGGCGACGCTACGCTCGCTCGCGTATTGCTGCGTGGTGCGCTGCATCTCCAACAATGCTTGTTGCACATCGCGTAGCTGCGCTTCCACCTGTACGCGTGCTGATTGATCATTCTGCTGTTGTTGAGCCAAACGTTCGGTCAGTTCTCGCTCAGCGATGGTACGCGCATCCGCATCGAGTTTAGCTGCATGTTCTAGAACCAGACGCTGCTGTTGCGCCTCTTGAGCGACACGCTCCGCTGCCAGACGCGCTTGTACCGCCTGCTGCAACTGAGCCTCATGCTGTGCGCTGCGCTGTAGTTCTTCAGTCAGTCTGCGTTCTTGCGCGAGACGGTTATGGGTAGCGGCGATGAGCGCAGCATCTTCTTTACTCTTGCTCTCTACCTGTGCGGTCAGCTCGACCTCGGCCTGCGATCTGGCGATTGCGACGGCGCGCGCATGGGCATCAGCGCGGGCGCGGGCCTGAGCGGAGAGCTCGGCCTGATTTTCGGCATCGAAACGCGCGCGTGCCTCCTGTATGGCTAATGCCTCAGAGATATGCGCTTCGTTCTCATCGTTGACCAATCTGATCTTGGCGTGTGTGGACATGTCAGCTCCTAGCGTGTTCGATTCCAGCGGACTGGGACAGCTGCAAGATAACAAGACGACGTGCAAGTTAAGCGCCAAACACAGGGAGAAAACACGGGTAATTCAATGGCACAAGGCCGCACTGGCTATAAGGTCGAAGCAGAATGACGCGAGGCGGGACGAAAAAAAAGATGCTCATTGCTGAGCATCATTTCGGATTGGCGTCCCCAACGAGATTCGAACTCGTGTTACCGCCGTGAAAGGGCGATGTCCTAGGCCTCTAGACGATGGGGACTTCGTTTACTTCTTACTACTTCTTTCAGGCTAAAAAGCTAGCTCCGTTGGTGGAGGTAAGCGGAGTCGAACCGCTGACCTCTTGCATGCCATGCAAGCGCTCTACCAGCTGAGCTATACCCCCCGTACCTCGAAAGAGCGCGCATTGTAGTGATGCACCCCACCCTTGTAAAGTAATTTTTTAAATTTTTATAAATATTTTTTCATGCGTTGCAAAACCACTTCGCGCGTGAACAACGTGATCACCGCATCGACTGATGGCGTATGGGTTTGACCCACTAACATCACACGTACCGGCATCGCCAATTTAGGCATTTTAAGATTATGCTTTGCCAACAATTCCTTGATGGTCGCAGCAACCGCTGGGGCTTCCCACGCGACACTGGCAAAGCGTTCCGCGAGTTCATGCAATGCAGGTAAAACCTCAGCAGTGATATTCGCAGACAACAGTTCCGCATCGGGCTGTATCTCGCTGTAGAACACCGCGGCCTCGTTCGCCAACTCCACCAAGGTTGCAGTACGACCTTTGTATAACTCGATCACTGCAGTCAGTGTCGGTGTATCACTCACGGTGATGCCGCGCTTGTTCAGGTTCTTTTCCACCCAAGTAGCGAGACGCTCATTGTCAGCCAGCTTGATGTAGTGTTGATTTACCCAGCGCAACTTCTCCAGATTGAATTGCGCGGCGGATTTACTGATGTGATCCAGATCGAACCACTCCACCAGTTGCTCGACTGAGAACAACTCATCATCGCCATGCGACCAACCTAAGCGCGCCAGATAATTGATCAAGGCCTCGGGCAAGAAGCCATCTTCCTCGTACTGCATAACACTCACCGCGCCATGACGTTTGGACAGACGCTCGCCGTCACCGCCCAAGATCATCGGCACATGTGCATAGCTGGGTAGAGTCGCGCCCAAAGCCTTAAGGATGTTGATCTGGCGTGGTGTGTTGTTAACGTGGTCGTCACCGCGTATCACTTGAGTGATGCCCATATCGAGATCGTCGATGACCACGCAGAAGTTGTAAGTCGGCGTGCCGTCAGTGCGCGCGATGATCAAATCATCCAGCTCGGCGTTCTCGAACACGATCTTGCCTTTGACCATATCATCCCATGCCGCCACACCGTGGCTAGGATTCTTGAAACGCACCACCGGTTTCACATCTGCAGGCGGAGTCGGCAAGACTTTGCCCTGTTCAGGACGCCAAGTACCGTCGTAACGCGGCTTATCGCCCTTGGCGCGCTGCGCCTCGCGCATCGCTTCCAACTCGGCCGGCGTGGTGTAGCAGTAATAGGCTTTGCCCTCATCCAGCATCTGTTGCAGCACTTCCTTGTAACGATCCATGCGCTGCATCTGATAGAAAGGTCCTTCGTCGTAGCCCAGATTCAACCAGTCCATACCATCAAGAATGGCCTGCACAGAGGCTTGTGAGGAACGCTCCAGATCGGTGTCTTCGATACGCAAGATGAAAGTGCCGCCATGCTTGCGCGCATAGGCCCAAGAGAACAGCGCGGTGCGTGCGCCACCGATGTGTAGATAGCCAGTGGGGCTGGGGGCGAAACGAGTACGTGTGGTCATAACATAGGAGGAAGCAAAATTGAGTCGCGCATTTTACGGGCTTTGCGGCAAGCGTACAAAACATTGCTGACACACGACCAATAAAGCCATGCTATACCGTCCATGTTCGGGCTGATGCATGGGAGCAGTTTTGAACTGCGGAAAAAATATTACTGGCACACTTGCATTTTTTTAATCGCTCTCTATAATGCGCGCCTCTCGGGTGATTAGCTCAGCTGGTAGAGCACCGCCCTTACAAGGCGATTGTCGGCGGTTCGATCCCGTCATCACCCACCAATACAAAACCCCGCTACTGCGGGGTTTTCTATTTTCAGAATCCATAAGCTCCCATCTAGGTCGTCTTACTACGTGCCGAAGTGACCTCTACTGGATCGCTATAAAATTCGCGCCGCTTGTCATACAAAGGAATGGTGGTGCCATTCAAACGATTCTGCATTAGCGCATCAAGATCGACATCTGCAATTACTACTTGCTCCATATTCACCACGCCTTCTGCGGCGATGCCATCGCGCGAAAAGGGAAAGTCTGAGGGCGTCATGATGCTAGCCTGTCCATAGTGCATGCCCAAGCCTTCCACAGGAAGGTTGCCCACGGTACTGGTCATTGCGACATAGACCTGATTCTCGATAGCACGGGCATGGGCACAATAACGCACCCGCCAGAAACCCTGTCTATCGTCAGTGGAAGACGGCACAAACAAGATGTCGGCGCCCGCCTCACATACTAGTCTGGCTAGCTCTGGAAACTCGATGTCATAGCAGATCAAAATACCTATCGCACCAAAGTCCGTTTGGAATAGATGCAGCTTATTACCCGCCGAGGTGTCCCATTTGTCGCGTTCCCACTTGGTGCGATGTATCTTGTCCTGAGAAAACACTTCGCCCGACGGCGTGAACATGAAGGCGGAGTTATAGAGCAGGCCGTCACGTAAATTAGGATGAGTACCGGCGATCAAGTAGAAGTTGTACTTCTTCGCCATCTCCGCCATCAGATCCATATAGCGCGGCGTGTAATCGTGCATACGCCGTACCGCCGCCTTGATACCGCTTTCGGTATCCATAAAGGACAGCAACTGACTAGTGAAGATCTCTGGCAACATCACGAAATTGGGTTTGTATTCCGCTGCAGCTTTAAGTACGAAACGAACTTGATTCTCGAAACCATCCCAATCATCGATGGCACGAAGCAGATACTGCACGGCAGCGATTCGGACTTTCATAACACGTCTCCTTTGGGGATACGGGTGGGCTTACTGGAGTCATAACGTGGGTTGAGCCAAACGATGAGCGAGGCATAGCCCTTGCTATCGTGGTCCTCGGGAATGTAGTCGGGCACGGTACCGCAGAAATTGAAACCCTCGTGCAGTTGGAAGCTCAGCACAGTGTCGTGTATATCGCCCCACACTACCTTCTGTGCATATAAATCAACCGGCATCTGATCGGCATACAGATGGTAGCCGGGCAATCTACCGCAGGCCATGATGCGTTTCAGATTGAGCCGTTTGCATAACTTGCGCCGCGCGCGATACAGCGCATGTCCTATACCCGCGCCGCGCAGATGCGGATGCACGAACACCTCTGCACCATATAGTGTGCGCCCCTGCGGATTATGAGTATCGAAACTACCGTGGGCGGTGATCTCTTTCCAGTTGTGTCCTTCCAGCCACTCGTCCCACAACACCACCAGCGCGCTAGCCGCGCCGACCAATTCACCATCGCGTTCGGCGACGATCTGGCCTTGCGGGAAGACCTCCAGTTGATGCGCCAACAGGTCTTTACGCCAAGATGGTATCTCGGGATAGACGCGCCGTTGCAATTCGACCAGCGGCTTGATATCGGTGCTGCGGGTATGACGAACGATGATCTTCTGCTTCATGATGCATCCCCTTTCACGACTCAGGAAACAACACGCTAAGGACTCACAGTCTAACGCTTAGCCTCGCCACACGTAACCCTGTATTGACTACAACGACTCATTGCTTCTCGATATGGGTGATGCTCCACTTCTTGCCATCCAGTTGCTGCAAGTCAAACTTCACGCTTTCTCCAGCTTTGATTTCATGCGGCAACTCACCTTGCAAACCGAACCACATGGTCATGGGGGGCCACTTCAAGGAAGGAATGGCTTCATGCGCGATTTGCACTTTGTGTGCCTTCTCGTTCACCGCCTTGATCACACCCACACCCTGATGCTGAGTGCTAGCATCCTTAGACATCGCCATCTGGTGTTGCGCCATATCGTGATGGTGTTCCTGCATCTCGGCGTGTGCCGCGCCGCTGGCTGCAAATAGGGCTAAAGCTGCATATAGGGAGATCGTTTTCATATTCATTCCTATCAAAGTTGATGGGGTGCTGTCGTGCTACCCGCTGTTGTAACACCACCGGTGTCAGTCGCGAGTTTGCGCTGTTTTATCAGCGCATAGATGACGGGAATGACCAACAGGGTCAACACCGCTGAAGACACCATGCCGCCCACCATGGGCGCGGCGATACGACGCATCACTTCCGAGCCTGTGCCACTGCTCCACAGGATAGGAAGCAGTCCAGCCATGATGGCCACCACCGTCATCATCTTGGGGCGCACACGCTCCACAGTGCCTTCCATGATGGCATCGTAAAGATCAGCGCGACTCGGGAGCCGCGCGGCGTTTGCCCCCTCTCCCTCCGGGGGAGGGTTGGGGTGGGGGTAGTTTGCACATTCCGCTATTTTTTCCTGCCAAGCTTTCTCCAGATAGATCAGCATCACCACACCCGTCTCGGCCGCCACACCGGCTAGCGCGATGAAGCCCACCGCCACTGCCACGCTCAGGTTGTAGTCCAGCAACCACAATAGCCACACTCCACCAACCAGTGCAAACGGCACCGACAACATCACCACCAGCGACTCAGTGACTTTTTGGAAGTTCAGGTAGAGCAACAAAAAGATAATCAGCAAAGTGATAGGAATGACGATCTTCATCTTTGCCGCAGCGCGTTCCATATATTCGAACTGGCCGCTCCAAGTTGCGTAATAGCCGGGGGGAAACTTCACTTGTGAACTCACCGCTTTACGTGCTTCGTTCACATATGAGCCGATGTCGCGATCTCGGATGTCCACGTAGATATAGGCCGAGAGCAATGCGTTCTCGGTGCGTATAGCCGGCGCGCCCTTGCTGATACCGATATGCGCGAGTTGACCTAGTGGGATCATCGCGCCATCCGGCGTGGTGACCAAAACTTCGCGTGCGATCTGCTCTGGTGTGCTGCGCAGGTCACGTGGATAACGCACGTTCACGCCAAAGCGTTCCAGTCCTTCGACGGTGGTGGTGACGTTCTCGCCACCTAGCGCAGTGGCAATCACATCCTGCACCTCGCCCACTGACAAGCCATAGCGTGCCAACGCTAAACGATCAGGCTCGATGTTGAGGTAGTACCCCCCGGTGATGCGCTCAGCATAAGCACTGGTGGTACCGGGCACTTTGCGCACCACCGCCTCGATCTGTTTGGCCAACACCTCCATCTCATCCAAGTCCTTGCCGAATACCTTGATGCCGATGGGTGTGCGTATGCCGGTGGAAAGCATATCGATACGTGCTTTGATGGGCATAGTCCACGAGTTTGCCACACCAGGGAACTGCAAAGCCTTGTCCATCTCGGCGATGAGCTTGTCGGTATCCAAACCGGGACGCCAATCCTCTTGCGGTTTGAGGTTGATGACAGTCTCGAACATCTCCAGTGGTGCCGGATCGGTGGCGGTCTGTGCACGACCTGCTTTGCCATATACCGATGCGACCTCGGGAAAACTCTTGATGATCTTGTTCTGGGTCTGCAACAACTCAGCCGCCTTGGTCACTGACATACCGGGCAAGGAGGCGGGCATATAGAACAGCGTACCTTCGTTCAAGGTGGGCATGAATTCGCTGCCCAACTTCAACGCCGGATAGACACTCACAGACAAGACCAGTGCAGCCACGACGATAGTGACTTTTTTGTTGCGTAGCACTGCGGCGATCATCGGACGATAAGCCGCGATCATCCAACGGTTGAGTGGGTTCTCCGCCTCGGATCTGATCTTGCCGCGTATGAACAACAGCATCAGCACCGGCACCAGCGTCACCGACAACAAGGCCGCCCCCGCCATGGCGAAGGTCTTGGTGTAGGCCAACGGTGCGAACAAGCGACCTTCCTGTGCCTCCAAAGTAAACACTGGCAAGAACGACACCGTGATGATGAGCAGCGAGAAGAACAACGAAGGACCGACCTCTTTGCACGCGGCGAGGATGGCTGCGGCACGAAGATTAAAGCTCGTCGTGCCGCTCCCTCCCCCTTGCAGGGGGAGGGCTAGGGAGGAGGTAGAAATATTGACATTATCCGCATCAACCCCCATCCCAACCTTCCCCCTGCTAGGGGGAAGGAGTGTTGTACTGGCAGAGTGTTCCAAGCGCTCCAGATGCTTATGCGCGTTCTCTATCATCACAATAGCCGCGTCCACCATCGCACCGATGGCGATGGCGATACCGCCCAGACTCATGATGTTGGAGTTCAGGCCCAGCGCACGCATGGCGATAAAGGCCATCAGAACGCCTATGGGCAGCATCACGATAGCGACCAGTGCGCTGCGCACATGCATCAGGAACACCATGCACACCAAGGCCACGATGATGCCCTCCTCTAGCAGCGTGTGCTTGAGCGTATCGATTGCTTTGTGTATCAACTCGGAACGGTCATACACCGCCTTGATGCTCACCCCATCGGGCAAACCGGGCGTGATCTCGGCGATCTTGTCCTTGATGTTCTGTATCACTTCCAGCGCGTTCTGCCCGTAGCGCGCCACGGCGATGCCGGACACCACTTCGCCTTCGCCGTTAAGATCGGCGATGCCACGTCGCTCATCGGGGCCGAGCTCAACGCGAGCGATATCACGCAGCAACACCGGCGTGCCACGCTCAGATTTCACCACCAGATTCTCTATGTCGTTCACACCGTGCAGATAGCCTTTACTGCGCACCATGTACTCAGTCTCTGCCATCTCCACTACGCGCCCACCAACATCACGATTGGAATCGCGTATCACCTGCGACACCTTGCTTAAAGGGATGCCATAGGCGCGCAGCTTCACCGGATCTACCGTTACCTGATATTGCTGCACGAAGCCACCTATGGAAGCGACTTCAGCCACGCCATGCGCTTTGCTGAGTTGATAGCGCAGATACCAGTCCTGCATGGTGCGTAATTGCGCGAGATTATGCTTATCGCTCAGTACCGCATATTGATAGACCCAACCCACACCAGTGGCGTCCGGCCCCAGTTGCGGCGAGACATTTTTCGGTAGGCTGCCGGCGATGCTATTGAGATATTCCAAGACGCGAGAACGGGCCCAATAGATGTCGGTGCCATCCTCGAAGATCACATAGACGAAGGATGCACCAAAGAATGAAAAGCCGCGCACGACCTTGGACTTGGGCACGGACAACATCGCCGTAGTAAGCGGATAGGTAACTTGATCTTCCACCACTTGCGGGGCTTGTCCCGAGTATTCGGTATAGACGATGACCTGCACGTCAGATAGATCGGGCAATGCATCCAGCGGTGTTTTGGCCAGCGCATAGAGGCCAGCCAAGGTGATGAACAGTGTGGCGAGCAACACCAAGAATCGGTTACGTGCCGACCATACGATGATCTTGGCTAGCATCTCAATATCCCCCATGCTGCGCTTGCAGCTTGGTGATGACCCATACGCCCGGTTCACGCTCTACAATCTCGAAATCGATGGCGGCCTCAGGTTTGATACCCACGACCAAAGATGAATTTTCCAACTCAAAATCCATAGTCATACCAGGCCATCCCAAAGACTGTATCGCCTCATGGGTGATGCTCACCGTACCATCTTCGTTGATGGCATCCAGTGTGCCGTGCGCCTGATGTCCAACCGACTTGCTCTTCATGGTTTGGACAACTGGCGCGACTATTTCAGCAGGTATAGCCGCCGTCATGCCACTCAATGCAGCCTTTAGATTGCTCTCCGCATCGATCAAAAAGTTGGCCGAGGTCACCACCTGCTCTCCCTCGCTCACTCCGGACAGCACTTGTACATAACCATCACCGTGCTGCCCTAGGCTCACCGTACGGGGCTCGAAGCGCCCTTCGGCAAGACGCACCAACACCACTTGGCGTTTGCCACTGTCTATCACGGCAGAGTCAGGCACGGCCAATACCTTGCCGCTTGCCGCTGATGGCAATACCGCATGAGCGTACATAGCAGGCTTGAGCAGACCTTGTGCATTCGCAATCGCGATCCGAACTTGTACGGTACGAGTCGCGCTATTCAGCGTGGGATAGATGAAGTCCACCTTGCCATCGAATTCCTGAGCGGGATAAGCGTCCACCTGTACTCGTGCGTGTGAGCCAACTTTAACTTTAGCGATGTCCTGCTCATTGACTTCGGCGATGACCCACAAAGAAGAAAGGTCAGCGATCTGATACAACACCTCGCCTTGCATAAAGCGCATGCCATCCACCGCCTTTTTCTCCAGCACGATGCCACTGGCCGGTGCCCGGAAGGTCACGCGCGGCTGCCCCTTAGTCGAGCTGCTCGGTAGGTCGCTGATATCCCAGTTGCGCAGACGGTCGCGACTGGATTGCACGAGTCGGCTCATACTGGCTTGTGCCTCAGCATCCGCATCCTTCATCGCCATCAGTCCCTGCACTGCCAACTCATGTTCGCGCTGGGCTGAGACCAGTTCAGGGCTATACACATCTAGCAAAGGCTGTCCTTTTGTGACGCTCTGACCTGTGGTGTTCACGTAGAGTTTTTCCACCCAACCAGCAAACTTGGGCGCGATGGTATAGGTTAGACGTTCGTTGACCTCTATCCGTCCGGTTACACGCAAGCTGCTGCCCAATTCTCGCAGTGCGGCTGCTTCGCTCTTGACGCCCAGCTTCTGCACTTTGTCGACACTGATGCTGAGCTGGCCTGCTGCTGTTTCTTCGCCGTCGTAGACCGCCACATAATCCATACCCATAGAGTCCTTCTTGGGCACGGGTGAGGTATCGGGTAAACCCATGGGATTACGGTAATACAAAAGCTTGCGTTCAGCTTTCGCAGCAGTACTGCTAGCCTGCACCGCGACTTGCGACTGGCTGCCGAGCCAATACGCGCCGCTGCCCACTAAGGTCAGTACAGCGAGACCCAGTGCGATTTTGATCAGCTTGTTCATAGTGAATCTCCCAATAATGTTTCTATGTCAGCCAAGCGCAAACGCATATCGGTCTGTGCCTGTAGTTGCTGCTGCTTGGCTTTGAGTATCTGTTTCTGCGCGTCGATGAGGGTGGCGAATTCCACTTTGCCGGTCTCGTATCCGGCTAAGCCGGACTGATAGGTCAACTCGGCCTGTGGCAACAATCGCGTGGCAATTAGCGACTCGGTCTGACGCGCTGACTCCAATGCCGCTAGGTTCACGGTAAGCTCAAACTGGGTCTTGTCTAGCACCGCTTGTTTACGTGCATCGCTAGCGAAAAGTTGCGCCTCGGCTTCACTCTCTTTGGAGCGACGTGCAGATTGCTGCAGGGGAATATTAAACTCGACCATCATGTCCCATTGTTTGACCGTGCTACCGGTCTGAGTCGGTGCGACGCCTAGGATGAAGCCAGGGTATCTGTCCTTGTAAGCGAGGTCGCGACGTTTCTCGGCAGTCAGGCTATCGGCCTCGGCGATGCGCAGTTGCGGGTTCTGGGCACGCAACCGCTCAAGCAAAGCATCTTCATCCAGTTTAGCGGCGGGTGGCATGGCGGGAAGTTGTTGCGGATCGGCGAGAGGCGCATTCGCAGGGCGCGACAATAGCGCGTTCAGTCTGGCATAGGCATGGTGACCCTCTTCCTGCAGCGCAATCAACTCACTACGCAACATGGTCTTCTCCACCTGCACACGTATCACATCTTGCTGCGTGCCTAAGCCATTCGCATAGCGGGTCTGCGCGATGCTCTCCAAACTATCCAGCAGACTCATCGTCTCTAGCGCCAAACGCTCGCTGGCATTGGCGTAATAGTGCATGACATAAGTCGTCTTAATACGGCCAGCTAGCTCAGACCATGTCGCCGCGACACGACCATCGGCTTGTGCCACTTGGGCGCTGGCGACCTCGCGTTGCAGGTCGCGCTTGCCGAACCAAGGCACGCTCTGCATCAACAGATAACGCGTCCCGCCTCCACTTTGACCGGGCAAGAGATTCGGGCCGGTCGTGCCGCGCTTGGTGATATCCATAAACTCGGTACGCAACACCGGATCGGGCAGCGCATCGGCGGTATCGCTACGCTGCAGTGCTGCGGTGGCCTCATAGCGGTTCGCCGACAACTCTGGGTTGTGCTCACGCGCGTAAGCAAGCAAACCGTTGAGGTCGCTACCCAAGGGCTGCTCAGCACGTGCTGGGCTGTACGCCAGGACGCCGATTAAGGTAATAAATAATAAAGCTGATCTCATTTTCCATATCCGATGATGTTGCGATTTGGACGGGACAGTCGCAAAGACTGCCGCCTAGGCGGAACGAAATCAGACTATAGAAACAACAGACGGACTCGTCCCGCGTTAGATACGGGCGAGGGGAGGTGGCAGCAAAGGTGCCGAAGATACGGAGAGGTAAGAGACTAGGTAAGGCGTGAAATCGCGAGCGGAAACTTGCACAGCGTGCA
The DNA here is from genome assembly GCA_028710525.1 of Gallionella sp. Taxonomy (GTDB): domain Bacteria; phylum Pseudomonadota; class Gammaproteobacteria; order Burkholderiales; family Gallionellaceae; genus Gallionella. Next base: position 97,345 of record JAQTTY010000010.1, read on the forward strand.
ACGACAATGAGGGTACGGCAAGATAGGCGGTACACGCCAGATGGCACACGGCACAGCTGTTACAAGTCGGCGCATTCTCATCTGTATAGCCCGACATGGCATGCATATCGCCCATATCCATGGACGACATATCCATATCGGCCATCTGCATGGATTCGTCCTGACAGTGCCCTGCAGGCACTTGCATGATGATAGAGCTCGCCAAGGCACTGCCACTGAACAGCGGCAGCCAGATGGCAAACAATACAGCGATGATCTTTTTAGAAAAGTGCGACATGAGGTGCATTGTTGTTTATATGATCGAGCACTGTCAAATCTGATTTTTTAACAGTAAGTTGCGCTACAGCTTACTTAGGTGAACTGGATCATCACTCGGTAACGGTGCCAACAAGGCAGCGATATCGGCCTCACCGAATTTGACCATTCCGCTGCTATCCTCTGACAGGATGCCCTCTGCGAGTTCGGCCTTACGTTCCTGCAGCGCGAGGATCTTCTCTTCTATGCTGCCCGCCACTACCAGTTTGTAGACGAACACGTTATTCACTTGACCCAAACGGTGTGCACGATCAGTGGCCTGATTTTCCACAGCGGGGTTCCACCAAGGATCGTAATGAATGACGGTATCAGCCGTCGTGAGGTTCAAGCCCACACCACCGGCTTTCAGGCTAATGAGGAAGATAGGCACTTCGCCATCTTGGAAACGGCGCACCACCCCTTCCCTGTCCTGCGTGTCACCGGTGAGCTTGGTGTAGGCCAGACCTTCCTTGCGTAACTCGATCTCGATCAGCGCCAACATGCTGGTGAACTGAGAGAACACAAGGATGCGTCTTCCCTCACTGACCAACTCGGGCAACATCTCCATCAGTAAATCGAGCTTGGCGTGTTCCTGCACTTTCTGTGCTGCGGCTAGTTTCAACAGTCGCGGATCACAGCAGACCTGGCGCAGCTTGAGCAAGGCGTCGAGGATGATGATATGGCTGCGCGAATAGCCTTTGTCGGCGATCTCCTCGCGCACCCGCTGATCCATCGCCACCCGCACTGTCTCGTACAAATCGCGCTGCGCGCCGGACAACTCCACGCTGCGCACGATCAGGGTCTTCTCTGGCAGGTCAGCTGCCACGTCCTGTTTGCGGCGACGCAGTATGAAAGGTCGCACACGCTGCGCCAGCAGATCGCGGCGCAAGGTATTGCCCTGCTTTTCTATAGGCAAGCGCCAAGTCTTATTGAAGGATTTGGCATCGCCCAACATGCCGGGCAAGAGGAAATCGAACTGCGACCATAGGTCACCCAGATGATTCTCTAACGGCGTACCGGTCAGACACAGCCTGTGGCGCGCACGTATCTTGCGTACCGCGATAGCCGCCTGACTACCGGCGTTCTTTACCGTCTGCGCCTCGTCTAGGATAAGCAAGTGGTAATCGTATTGCAGCAACATCTCCTGATCACGCCACAACAGTGGATAGGTAGTCAGAACCACATCGTGTTTGGGGATGTCCTCAAAATTGTCGACACGTTGCTTACCGTGCAAAGACAACAGGCTTAACTCGGGGGCGAATCGTTCTGCCTCACGTTTCCAGTTGAAGATCAGCGAGGTCGGTAGCACCACCAGCGTGGGCTTGTCCATACGACCGCTCTGCTTCTCGAGCAACAGATGCGCCAAGGCTTGTGCCGTCTTACCCAGCCCCATATCGTCGGCCAAGATGCCAGCCAGTTGGTTCTCGCGCAGAAATTGCAGCCAAGCCAAGCCTTCCAGTTGATATGGACGTAGCGCCAAGGGAAAACCGTGTGGTGGTTCCACTGGCTGTATCCCTTGGGTATGTTTGAGCTTGTTGGCCAACTCCACTACTGCGTCTGCGCCCTTGAATTGCCAGCGATCCATGTCGGCCAATTGCTGAATGCGCGACACGTCATAACGCGACAAACGTATGCCATCACCTTTAAAACCACCGCCTCCAAACAACTCCAGCAACGTGCGCGCCAAGGGCTTGATGCGCTCTGCTGGAACTTTCACCTGACCACCATCGGGCAGTTGAAGTGCGATAGGTTCCATATCACTGAGTCGTTCTAATTGCAGCGCATCTAACCAACGTGTGTCGACCTTAAATAATTCATGTAACAACGGTGCAAGCGGCACGCGCTCACCATTGACCATGATGCCCATGTTGAGACTGAACCAGCCATCGGCCTGCTCATCGAAGTCGCCCACCCAAGCTTCCACTTCCAACACATGGTGGCGGAAGCCCGTGAGCATCTCTACCTCCCATGCTGCTGCGCGTAATTTCGGCGCAGCATGTTGCATCCAAGGCGCCCAGGCAGCGGCACTCTCCAATCCCATCAGTGAGTAATCTGAGAAATTCCCCGTCAACGACACGTTAGGCATCTCCTGCAAGCCGTAGCCCTGTAAGGTCTTGAGCGCCAGCTTTTCGGCCTTGTCATCGCGCAACACCCGCACGGTCTCACCACCAGACAAGGTGACAAACTCGCTGGGATGATCGGCAGGCAGCGTAGCCTCGCCATAGCGCCATTGCACGCGCGCGAAATCGCGCACCTGATTGCCAGCAGGATAATCGCGGAAGGCGGTGCGATAGGCGATATCGGAAGTTCCCAGCGACAACACCGGTATCAACTTGGCTTTGACTGTGCGCAGTCCCTCTTTGCTAGGAGGCGGCAACTCGGGCAACAGGTCGCGCAAAGCAGCCGCGACCACCAGCATCTCGATATCGTTGAGTGGCGGCATGGTCAACAACTTGGCGACCTGCGTCGGTGCTTGAGCCAGTTGCAACTGCCCCATCTCTGCCGTATCCGCATCGATATACCAGGTGTCTTCAGGCAGGGGCAGCACGAAGACCTTCGCACCCGAACGAATCACGGTGGGCTGTATGCAACCGTGATCATCCGCTCCCCATGCAATTCGAGCTTTACGTATCTCGCCCGGCACCAGTGCAACCGGATGTGACAACCGCTCTCGGCATCCCACTAGATATTGGCGGAAATATAAACGTTCAGTAGCCAACAAGCGCGTCATCAACTCATGGCCGTGCTTAGGCAAGACTTGATAACCCTCGTAGCGGTCAAACTGACGCAACAACAATCTCAGGATAGGAAGGTCTTCCTCACGCACATACTGGGGGGGATTGAGCAGTGTGCGCTCGACGTTGTCCCAGTCCTCCAAATCACTGAGCAGACTGCCGTCGCTATCCAGTTTGGTCTTGTAGATGCGCACGGAAAATCGTTTACTTTGTGGCGACTGTACCAGCGCGTATGCCAGTGCCATGGTGCGTTGCGTGGTCGATGATTTTTTCTTCAGCGGCACGCTCAGTGAGCCACGCAGATCCTCTATCCATTCAGTGACAGCATTATTCACTCCGGGAGCGCGCGGCAAGGCTAACACCGACAATAGAACTGCCGCCGTGTGCTTGCACTTATATGCCACCGGACAGCTGCAGTGCGGTTGCGCCACGATGACGCCATCCTGCCCCCTCGCCATCACGATCTTTACGTCGTACGCCATACGGGTTTGCCCCTGCACTTGTGCCAAGATGGTTTCATCCTGCACATCCAACTCTCCAATGGAGTTGAGATAGGCTTTGGCTTTATTGATCTCGCTGCCGGGATACCAACGAGTGATGTCGGCGAGCGTGTAGGACTGGGTCAAGGGCATAGAAGGTATGAATGAACGCTGCGCGCTACAAAAAACGAGGCAACATTATACGGGCTGACGGAGGAGATATGAGTTTCACCGCAGTTTGTTATCGACAGCATTTCCGCTGAGAGTCAACTATCGACTGACTCTATAAACCCAATAAACACACGGACAGCTAACTTTGGAGACTCTGAATATTCCCAAAACAAATAGACGATAATTTTATTTTCTTCATTAATTCATGAGGTTAATTAAATTAATGCTAATTCATGGCACTGTCACTGTTGACTCATTATTGTTTATGGTAAAGTGCACATACAAAGGCAAACCTATTGAAAAGTAGGGACGCAAAATTACCGGTCTAAGGGGACATTGAGCTCTATGACAGCGGGATCGCCGGTCACCAGTACATCTAAGGGCTACCGTAACCTTCCCAGTATCACAGCACCGATAAGATATGCAGTCCCTCTCAATTGTTCAGCCCTAGCTGTCATTGAAGGAGTTCATCATGCACGTCAAAAATAGCGAAGTCGTCATACTACTCATAGTAGCGTTGACCTCACTCGCAGCAAATCTTCCCGAGAGCGCGACCTTGCATTTGGTCGACAAGAATATGCTATTGATCGCTTTGGCTGCGACCGTGATCATTGCCTTGTTTCGCTACTTAAAATTGATGCTGGCGATCACAGTGTCGGTATTGGCGATTGGTGCCAATCTTCCCGAGCAACTGGCCAATCAATTAGGTATCAGTCAACTGGCCATGATAGTGGCCTCAGGCATGCTCGTCCTAACAGCTTTGTTTTATAAACTATCCAACCTAAGAGCTCGAGCAAAAATCGCAGAACAACTTGAAGAAGTTAACGTTACTAAGAATGACACGCTAGACTCAAGAAACAAGATCATCACAGCGATACTCAATGAAGATTTGGCTGCTTTACACCAATTGCTACTGGGTGAGGTGGAGGTGAATTTCAGCCAGAACGGTCAGATTCCGCTCTTTCTTGCAATAGAAAGAGGCTACGCTGATATCGTGCTGTTGCTGCTTTCTCATGGCGCAAAACTGAATGTAAAGAATCATGACGGTAGGTCGCCCAACGAATTCGCAACACAACAAGAGAATAGATATATCCGCGTCGCTGACATCTTGAATCAGGCCGTCAAACAAAACTACACCGTGCCGAACAAGGCTCCGGCTATCGCAGTGCAAAAGCACAAGATGGTCATCCTGTTCGCCGACATCTGCGGTAGCACGGCCTTGTACGATGAACTAGGTGATGATGTGGCTTTACGTGTCATCTCCAAGACTATCAACATTTTGGTACAAGAAGTCGCGATGCATAAGGGCACCTTAGTCAAAACCATAGGCGACGAGATTATGTGCTCTTTCCCCAATATCGCCCTAGCAACACAGGCAGCCTGCGCCATGCAACTTGCTATCGATACGAGAAAACCAGGGGGAGAGCATGCTATCCATGTCCGTATCGGCTTCCATTACGGCGAAGTAATACACAAGGCATTAGATCTGTTTGGTGACACCGTAAACATCGCCGCCCGAGTAACGTCCATCACTAGGGCAAGACAGATACTCACTACCCAATCAGTTATAGAACTCTTACCAATTGGTCTTTCCGACAAAGCGCGCCCTGTCATGCGAGCAGCATTCCGAGGCAAACAAGATTCCTTCGCCGTGTATCAGATACTTTGGGAGCCAGAAACCACGATGGTGGGACGCGTTGGGCAAACGCTATTTAGGAAGCCTGAAGATGACGAGGTCGCCTTTAGTTCTTAGGCTAGGTCAGGCTAGTTAAGGGCCAATCTGACAATCTGCGTTTAAATATTCAAAACAGGAAATTAACTCATTCGTGCCTGAGCACCATGTTCAAAAACTACCTAGGTTCAAGCGGTGACAATAGTTGCCGCACTTGCTCACCGCCCTGCTTGGCTAAATCCGGATTTTGCAGCCACATCTGAATAAAAAATTCGCGCATCTGCTCCGATTGAGCAATTCGTTTAAGCATCAATTCTTCGGGAATAACGGTACGTGCTGGGAGAGTAAATTCACGCATTCGGGTCTTCTCCGCGCATGATTTTTTCAAGTGCCGCAATATCAAGTTGATCCTTGGGGCGATTCGAGATGCGCTTCATCGTCAACAAATCCGAAATTGACGCGATGCGCACGATTCGTCCGAACAAATCACCCACAATCGCATTGGCATTCAACGTCTCGAATGGCACATCTGGGCGCACCAAAATATCCACCACACTGCCACCGACTTGCGGCTCTCTAAGTGCGAAAGCTAACATGCCCTTTTCGCGATACCACTGCTCGATTTGCTTACCGTTTCTGAGCGATTCAATCCCTACGGGTATAACCGGAATCAATCCTAATCGCTGCGCGACGGCAATAAATCGAATGAGGTTTTCATCGTCCATTGCCAATACCAAATCAATATCGAAAGTTGAACGCAAAAAACCATGCAACTGCACCGCAAGCCCGCCCACCAGCACGTACTGGACTTGCTCATCAGACAGCAATTCTAGGAGTTCAGCGGTTTTCATTTCTTCATCTATTAGCGAGGTAGGTTAATCGAGTCTGATTCTAACTTTCTTGTCGGGTCACCCCCGATAAACGCCAGTCAACTAGTACACTTATAGCTAAAAAATGAGCGATTATAGAAATTTAAGACCCGTATAACTTTCGCCCGCGTATACGCGCTCTATGCGCCTTACGTTGTTCCGCCTCAGTAAGAGCGCGCGGTTTTTTACCCTCGAACGGATTCTTACTAGAGTTGTATTGGATCTTCATAGGCGTGCCCTGCAGCTTAAATATCTCGCAGAAGCTACGCTCCAGATAGCGTGTGTAACTCGCTGGTACATCATCAAGGCCACTACCGTGGATGACGATGAGTGGCGGATTGCTACCACCTTGGTGCGCATAACGCATCTTGGGTTGGAAGCGACCACCTTTGGGGGGGAGTTGTTTTTCCAGCGCAGCGAGCAATGCTCTCGTTAACTTAGGCGTGGACATCTTCATCATCGCGGCAGCGTAGGCTTCATCGACTGACTTCAACACGCCAGGGATACCGTTGGCGTGCAGCGCGGAGATGTAATGGCGTTTGGCGAAACTCAGGAAATGCAGCTTGCGCTCCATGTCGTTCTTCACCATTAGACGCTGGTGGTCGTCCAGACCATCCCACTTGTTCACCGCCAGTACTAGGGCGCGACCGGCTTGCAGTACATAGTCAGCGACGTGGGCGTCCTGCTCGGTAATCTGGTCACGAGCATCCACCACCAACACCACCACGTTGGCATCTTCGATGGCCTGCATGGTCTTGATGACGGAGAATTTTTCGATGGCCTCTTCGACCTTGCCACGACGGCGTACACCGGCGGTATCGATGATGGTGTAGGCCTTACCGTCACGTTCGAAGTCGATGTAGATGCTGTCGCGGGTGGTGCCGGGTTGGTCGAAAGCGATTACGCGCTGTTCGCCTAGAATGGCATTCACTAGGGTGGATTTACCAACATTGGGACGACCGACGATGGCCAGCTTGGGTGGTTTCTCTCCCTGTTCTTCTTCCTCGTCCAACTCTTCGGGGAAGTTCTCCATCGCGATCTCGACAACTTCAGTGACGTTATCGCCGTGTGCTGAAGAGATCGGATACGGTTCGCCCAAGCCTAGCTCGAAGAAATCTGCTGTGATCTTGCTGCGCATCATGCCTTCGGCTTTGTTGACCAGCAACAGGATGGGCTTACCAGTCTTGCGCAACTGTCCCGCGATGATCATGTCCTGCGGAGTGCAACCGGCACGTCCATCGACGATGAACAACACCACATCGGCCTCGTCCACCGCCTGACGGCTCTGCTTGGCCATCTCGTGCATGATGCCGTCTTTTGCGACCGGTTCCAGACCGCCGGTATCGACCACCAGATAAGGCCGTTCGCCGACACGGCCACGACCATAGTGACGATCACGGGTCAAACCCGGCTGATCGGCAACCAATGCATCACGGCTACGCGTAAGGCGATTGAAGAGTGTGGATTTGCCCACATTGGGACGACCGACTAAAACTAGTGTGGGCAACATTTTGAGTGACCTTAAATTATTTATGTGATGTATCGCTCAATGTGGGGAGAAACATAGACACTGTGTCTCCCCTTACCCATCGTGCGATGCACCGTATTACTGCAGTGTTAAAGAGTACAGCTCGCCATCGCGAGTCTGCACCAGCAGGCCGTCATCCAGCCCTTGTACGGCGCCCTGCAGGGGGCTGCCATCTAGTTTAAAGCGAGCTACAAAATGACCATCTTCGCGATTTAAGGCGTGCAGATAGCCTTGATAATCTCCTACCACTACGAATTCAGCGTAGGCATAAGGGGTATTTGTGTCGCGCAGCGTCAGCTGGTCGTTTTTCCACAGCGTACTACCTGTGGTTTTATCTAAAGCCATCACCACCCCGCTGCTATCAGACAGATACAGGAACTTGCGTAATAGCATCAGTCCTTTGTCGCTGGAGATATCGCGGTTCCATAACTGGCTGCCCTGAGCCGCATCAAAGCAGGCAACACGTCCTTGGAAGGAGATGGCACATGCCTGTTCGTCATCTACCTCAACGTCACTGGTGATGTCGCTGATACGATCCAGTTCAGTGTTACCGCGCGGCTGCGACACCGTGTTCTCCCAGATCAGATTACCGTTCTTAAGATCCAACGCAACGATCTTTCCTGCCGCAAAACCCGCATAGGCGATACCGCGCTGTATGGTGACGCTAGCATGACTACGCACCACCAATGAAGGTGTGGCGCGCTCATAGGTCCAAAGTTGTTTGCCGTCCGTCGCATCCAGTGCAGTCAATCGACTGTCGCCACCACGCACAACCACCACGCCATCCGCAACAGCCGGCGCGTTCAGCACTTCGCTGCTCACCTTGCTGCTCCACAAAGGCTTACCTGCCAAGTCATAGGCCAACACATCGCCTTTGTCGCCGCCAACCAAGACCATATTCTCGCTGCCGCCTACCCCGCCTGCGACAACTATCCCGGTCTTCACTTTCCACAAAGTCTTGCCTGTGCCGCGCGCTACCGCAGTCAACAGACCTTTGCTGGACACGCCGACTATGCTGGTCGAGTTGATGGCCGGACGCAGCATGTAATTACCTGCGTCACCCAATGCAGTATGCCAACGCACCTTAAAACCGGCACTGGCATTGAAGTCGGTGAGCGGCGTGGGTGGCGGGCCTAACCTGGAATTGGTACAGGCAACCAGACTCAACGCGACACACGACAGCATCAGGCGACGCAACATCATTTTGCAGCTCCCACATCATCCAGTTTCATTTGGATCAACTGACGGTAGGTACTGCGCGCATCGGTCTTGTCATACGCGATCTGATATGCCGCATGTGCTTCGGCATTCTTGCCCTGTGCACTTAGCACATCACCCTTCAAATCGGCATACAGACCATCGAAAGCAGCGGGATGGGTCGCATCCAGATGCTTCATCGCATCTGCATAGTTCTTCTCATCCAGCAGAATGGAGGCCAGACGCAGATGCGCGACATCTTTTACTGTTTCTTGCGGGGCATAGTCCAAGACCCATTGCAACTGAGTCTTGGCTTGAGGAATAGCCTTCTCCTGTTCGTTCACCTGCGCGGCCAACATCGCCGCACGGGAGGCGTACAGAGTGCCAGAATATTTATCCATCAATACTGCAGCGGCATCATTCACGCGCTTGGCATCGTTGCTCGCCAATTGCTCGTTGAACTGTTCGTACAATGTCGCAGCTTCAAAGGCTTGCTTGTTCTGGTAGTAACCCCAACCACGCCAGCCGCCGACCACAACCACCACAACCAGCACCACGCCCAACACGAAATTACCGTTGTCGTTCCACCAAGCCTTAAGGCCTTCGAGTTGTTCCTGTTCTTGCAAATCCAATGCTGCCATGTTTCCGCTCCTAATTTAACAATGCTTGTACTGTGGCGTTCAGTGCATCAACGCTCACTCTGACCTGCTCACCGCCCTGCATGGGCTTGACGCTGACTTGACCAACCTGCGCCTCGTCATCGCCTATCACTACCGCGACCTTAGCAGCACTGCCATCGGCCTTTTTCATCTGCGACTTGAAACTGCCACCGCCACAATGCATCACGACACGCAGTCCGACATCGCGCATCTGTTCTGATACTCGGCTCGCCATTCCTGAAGCCAACTCGCCCTGATGAACTACATACACATCCACCGCAGGCTTGGGAAAAGCCATGCCATCGTCCTGCAACAAAGCCAACAGGCGCTCTACACCCATCGCAAAACCCATTGCAGGCGCCGGCTTACCGCCTATCTGCGCGACCAAGCCATCATATCGACCACCAGCACAGATGGTGCCTTGCGCACCTAGACGCGTAGTCACCCACTCGAACACGGTACGGTTGTAGTAATCCAAACCACGCACTAGGCGCGGATTGATTTCGAAAGGTATACCGTGCGCGGTCAGTGTCGCTTTTACCGCATCGAAATGCGCCAGTGCCTCAGCATCCAATTCTTCCATCAGTTTGGGTGCACCCGCGATCAAGTCTTGCATCGCCGGATTCTTACTGTCCAAGATGCGCAGCGGATTGGTGTTCAATCGACGCTTGGCATCGTCATCCATCAGCGACACATGCTGCTCGAAATAAGCGATCAGCTTGGCACGGTGACGCAAGCGCGACTCAGTATCACCCAATGTATTCAGTTGCAGGGTCACATCACGTATGCCCAACTTCTTCCACAGGCGTGCGCACATCAGAATCTGCTCAGCATCGATATCAGGACCCGCAAAACCCAACGCTTCCACACCGATCTGATGAAACTGGCGGTAACGGCCTTTCTGCGGACGCTCGTGACGGAACATCTGCCCCGAGTAATACAAACGCTGCGGCGCGTTATACAGCAGATTGTGCTGTAGCACCGCGCGCACACAAGACGCCGTACCTTCTGGACGCAAAGTCAGTTGATCACCATTGAGGCTGTCTTCGAAGCTATACATCTCTTTCTCGACAATGTCTGTCACCTCACCGATAGCGCGCTTAAACAGCGAAGTAGGCTCAACCAGCGGCATACGGATGTTGCGGTAACCATAGCTATCCAGCCAATCGCGCACCACTTCCTCGAACCACAACCAAAGTCCTGCCTCGTCCGGCAGGATGTCATTCATGCCTTTTACAGCTTGCAAAGTTTCGTTACTCATTATTAATTTTGGTGAATGGAAAGTGGTCAGTGGAAAATACATCCACTCGCTCACTTGCCACTGACTACTTTCTCTATTTAACCATTTGAATTGGAATCTGCCGCGCCAACTTGGGCGATGTCGCTGTTCGTGCAGGAAACTTCTTCGCCACATACTCATCGACGATCTGGGTGAACTCATTGGCGATGTTATCGCCGCGCAAAGTCATCGCCTTCTCGCCGTCGATATAGACTGGCGCGGCGGGGGTCTCACCGGTTCCTGGCAGGCTGATGCCGATATTAGCCAACTTACTCTCGCCAGGACCGTTCACCACACAACCCATCACTGCTACGGTCATGTTCTCTACGCCGTCGTATTGGCTACGCCACACCGGCATCTGATCGCGCAGATGGTTCTGTATGCTCAGCGCCAACTCTTGGAAGAACACGCTGGTGGTACGACCGCAACCTGGGCAGGCCGTCACCATCGGTGAGAAGGCGCGTAAGCCCATAGTCTGCAATATCTCCTGACCGACGATCACTTCCTGAGTGCGTGAACCGTTGGGTTCAGGCGTCAGAGAGATGCGTATGGTGTCACCTATACCCTGTTGCAAAAGTACTGCTAATGCCGCAGTCGAAGCGACGATTCCCTTAGAACCCATACCCGCCTCAGTCAAACCGAGGTGCAGGGCGTAATCGCATTGGCTACTCAAGGAGCGATACACCGCAATCAAGTCTTGCACATCACTGACCTTGCAGGACAACACGATACGATTGCGCGCCATGCCCAGTTTCTCAGCGCGTTGCGCACTCTCAAGCGCGGAGGCGATCAGCGCGTTCTGTGTCACATGCTTAGCATCCAAAGGCTGCGCCAGACGTGAATTCTCGTCCATCATGCGCACCACTAGGTTCTGATCCAAGCTGCCCCAATTCACACCTATACGTACTGGCTTATCGAACTGGATAGCGGTCTCTATCATCATTGTGAACGGATCTTCAGACTCGCGACTACGTCCGACGTTGCCAGGGTTGATGCGGTATTTGGCCAAGGCCTGCGCACAGTCCGGATAGTCGCGTAACAAGCGATGTCCGTTGTAATGGAAGTCACCAACCAGCGGTACGTCACAGCCCATTTCATCCAAGCGTTTACGTATGGTCGCGACCTGCGCAGCAGCCTCAGGCGTATTGACGGTGATGCGCACCAACTCCGAACCGGCCTGCGCCAATTCGTAAACTTGCTTAACCGTAGACTCAGCGTCTGCCGTATCCGTATTGGTCATGGATTGCACCACGATAGGCGCGCCGCCGCCCATCATCACCCCACCGATGACCACGCGCTGCGAAGGACGGCGTATCACTAATTCATTCATGCTCACTCCAGTCTCAAACGTGCGACTTCGCTCGTTGAATTGATGTAAGGAGTCAGATCCACGAGCTTTCCGCGGCGATATAACTGCACGAAGCGCGCGTTACCGATCACCAAGTCATACGGTGCCTGACCATTGAGATTCAGTTCCGTTCCCGTCTCATTCAGCTTAGAAGACATCAATCGTCCAGTCGCGTCCTTGACCTCGGTCCAAGACTCGGCATCGAAAACAAGACGTATGCGAACCAAATTGGCCGCTGATACCACTGACTGATCAGCTGTACTTATGTTAGTTACAGTTGACTGTGTCAAGGCTGCAGCTGTCTTAAGTGCGGGTGCAGTCTGCGCTTTGACAGCAGGCGCTGTCTGTTGGGGGACTGGCGATTTAACTATTGGTGCAGCAGCAACTGGCGCACTTGCAGCAATCGCCGTTGCAACTTCCTCATACGCAACCACTTCACTAGCAATAACCGCCGAAGCGATCTCATTCAATGCAGGCAAAGTTATGCTTGATTCCATAATGTCAGATACAGGTGCTCTCACTTCCACCTTGGGCGCGGCGTAATGCCATATGGCAAATACCACCACCAGCACTGCAATCACTGCTGTGGCATATAACCACATCTGGTTCTGCCGTGCCGAAAGTTGTTGGATATTGAACGGCACCTCCACAGACTCAGGCTCGATACGCTCAGAGACTGCATGTGGATCTGGCAAGGTCGCCAGCAAGGGCTGGTCATCCAGCTGCAAGAGTTTGGCGTAGCTGCGCACAAAGCCGCGCACGAAGGGTAACTCCGGAAGATGTGCCAAGTCATCCGCCTCCAGCGCCTCGATCTGGCGCGGTGCCAAGCGTATCTGTGCGGCCACATCAGCCACGCTCAAGCCCATCGCGATACGTTTCTCGCGCAAGGTCGCCCCCAACCTTATTGCAGGCACATGATCTTGGGCAGGCATAGCATTGGTCGTGGTTTCATCCATGGTTTTCACTCGTGGGTCTAGTTAGCATTCAACGATAGTGCTTCTTTGGAATCAGGATAGAGATTGCGCAGTTTCATCTCGTAACTGGATACCGCGTTACGGTCATTCAATTTACGGAAGATGCGCACCCCCAACCACAGATCAGCTGCGCTCAGTTTTTCAGTCTTGGCCGCATAATCTATGAAATTCCGTTTAGCGTAACCATATTCCTCTTTGGCGAAATTCAACTGCGCCAACCCCAACAATGCTTGTGGCGACTCAGGACGAATTGCCAAAGCACGCTTGTAAAAATCTTCGGCTACGACATTGTCCCCTATCTTCTGCGAGCAAACTGCTGCATTCAAATACGCCTGCTCGGGCGTCTCATAGAGAGGATTCTTTAGTGCCGCAATGAAATGCGGGATTGATTCCTTTTCCTTGCCACGTTGGCACAGGAACCATCCGTAATTGTTATGTGTATCGGAATTATCCCGATCTATGCTCAAGCTACGCTGAAAATCAGATTCAGCTTCTTTATCTTCATGCAACGACATATGAATGAGTGCACGCACATTGTATGCCGGTGCGTAATTCGACTTGGATGTCAAAGCTTCATCCAGCTCGCCAAGCGCGACTCCCATCTGTCCACGTTCAAAATAGATGCCGGCCAACTCCGTATGGATACGGGCACTGTTCTGCGCTTTCTCAGCAGTCATGCCGGTTCCGGCACATCCCGACAGCAACATAAGCGATAACACTATCCATCTATACATTAGAGTCCTCTCGATGTTTCAACGATGCAACACAACCGGACGCTGCCCGGTACGTTTGGTCTTATCCTGCACCTGCCCAGCTAACTGCCCGCAGGCAGCGGCGATATCGTCCCCGCGCGTCTTACGCGTGGTGGTGACAATATTGGCCTGCATCAGCACATCACGAAAGCGCGCGATGGCATCTGGCCGCGAGCGCTGATAGTGCGTCTGGGGGAAGGGATTGAATGGGATAAGATTGAACTTGCACGGCACATCACGCACAAGACGCACTAGTTCGTGCGCATGCTGGACAGTATCGTTGACCCCATCCAACATCACATACTCGAAGGTAATGAAATCACGTGGCGCTTTTTCCAGATATCGCATGCATGCAGCCAACAACTCTTTGAGCGGATATTTCTGATTGATGGGCACCAACTCGTCACGCAACTTATCGTTAGGCGCATGCAGCGAAACGGCCAAGGCCACCGGACATTCTTCGCGCAACCTATCCATTGCAGGAACAACACCCGAGGTCGATACCGTCACTCGGCGACGTGACAAACCATAAGCATGATCGTCCAACATCACACGCAGAGCGGTCACCGTATTGTCGAAATTGAGCAGGGGTTCGCCCATACCCATCATCACCACATTACTAATCGGCCAATTACCTTCGGCGTTCTTGCCCAACTGATGGTTGGCCCACCACAACTGACCAACGATCTCGGCCACGCTCAAATTACGATTGAAGCCCTGCTTGCCTGTAGAGCAAAAGGAACAATCCAGCGCACATCCCGCTTGCGAAGAGATACATAAAGTACCGCGTGTCGCTTCGGGTATATAGACCGCTTCGACTGCATTGCCCGTACCCACATCCAGCAACCATTTGCGCGTACCGTCATCGGACAGCTCTTCGCGCATAATGGTGGGCGTATCGATACTCGCTTTTTGCATGAGCTTGTCACGCAAACTGACCGCGATGTCTGTCATCGCGGCGAAATCGGACTCCCCTTCTTTGTACATCCAGCGCATGACTTGCTTGGCGCGGAAAGGCTTTTCGCCTATCTCCGCGAAATAAGTCGTGAGTCCATGCGCATCAAAGTCGAGGAGGTTTTGCTTCATTTTTAGGACCTACTTATCCACGAACGGCACGAAACAACACGAAAAGATCTAACGACGAGAAGGGATTCACGCCATTGCTTTGTTTCGTGGTTTTCGTGTCTTTCGTGGACAATCGTTTTTCCTAGGTTCGTTAAATGAGAATTAACGGGAGTAAACGTTCAATGCTGGGAAGAAGTAAGCGATCTCAACAGCAGCTGTCTCAGCTGCATCGGAACCGTGTACTGCATTTGCATCGATGCTGTCAGCGAAATCAGCACGGATCGTGCCTTTATCAGCCTTCTTAGGATCAGTAGCGCCCATCAGGTCACGGTTCTTCAAGATTGCGCCTTCGCCTTCCAAGGCTTGGATCATCACTGGACCGGAGATCATGAAGCTGACCAGGTCATTGAAGAAAGGACGTGCTTTGTGCACAGCGTAGAAGCCTTCAGCTTCAGCACGAGACAACTGAGTCATACGTGCAGCAACGACCTTCAGACCAGCACCTTCAAAGCGTGAATAGATCTGACCGATCACGTTCTTAGCGACAGCATCAGGTTTGATAATAGACAGGGTACGTTCGACAGCCATGCGACATTCTCCAAAACAAAAGTTAACAAAGGTTACAAAAAAGGCCGCGCATTCTATCAGGATTTGCTTACCTTGTCCCAGCCGCGCTGGCCGTATACGCGCCCAAGAATGGGCTAGATCAGGCGTATCACAGCTAGCAGGATGTCCAGCGTGAACACTGCCAACATGGCACGAATCACCGCCTTGATGGCGGCTTGGGGGACGGAGGCGGTGGAATTACCGACCGTGATGCCGTGGAAGCATGCGATGGTGGCGATCAGCCAGCCAAACACCAAGCTCTTCAACACCCCGCCCATCAACAGCCAAGGGCTCACTAACGCGACAAAACGTTGCACTTGATCGAAGAAGTCCACGTTCATAAACCATGAACTAACCGCCAAGCCTCCCACCACAGCCACAATTTGAAAGTAAGCGGTCAGGGCGACCACCGAGATGGAAACCCCTAGGATGCGGGGAACAACCAGATAGTCCATGGGCGCTACGCCCATTTGTTCCAAACTATAGAGCTCACCGGATATCTTCATCTGCGCCAGTTCCACCGCGATGGCTGAGCCGCTGCGGGCGATGATGATGATGGCGGCAAACAGCGGGCCAAACTCCCAGACGATGACCCAGGCCATCACCTTGACCACCAGCGAACTATCCCCTCCCGCCACCGCAAAAGTCTGGGTGGTGACGATGATGCCCAGCAGTAAGCCCATGAATCCTATGATATGTAGCGCCTGATTGCCGCTGAAATAGATCTGCCGATAGAAGTTTTTCTTGACGGGCTCTATGCGCAACACTCCCGCATGGGACAAGCCGTACCACAACATACTTATATAACCTGACACCAGCATGATGAGCGCCAGCGTACTGCGACCTGTCGTTCTGAGTATCACGGCACAGGCTCGGTTAGTACCGTGCTGGCACGACCCACAGCATCGGCACGTGCCGCATAGTTAGCGGCCTCTACTGTCCGTCCGGCGCGCGCTGTAGTCTGGGCGAGACGACTCAGATCTAGGCGGATCTTGAGTGGCAGCCCTAGTTTCTGATCCAGCGCCAGCGCCTGTTCGAAGCGAGAGATGGCACGCACATCATCTTGCGCTGCGTAGGCTAACTCACCGGAAAGGCGCAAGGCGTTCGCCTGCTCTACGGCCTGAGTAGGGGAATTGAGCGCGCCCAAGGCATCCTCGACCAGCTTATTGGCCTCGTCCAGACGATGGTTACGCATGGCCAGTTGTGCTCGTAACAACTGCAAAGAGGGACGCACCTCACATCCAGACTGACATATCTGTTCGCCGCGCGCAGCCCATTCTGTCGCAGCGGCTATATCTTCCTGCTCCAGATATAGCTGCCCCTGCATGATGGCAGCAGCTGCAAGACTGTTAGGGGGATATGCCAACTGCGGGGCTGAAAACAAGGCAGCCAACTGCTGATGCGATTGCTCGTAACGCCCAGACCCGCGCAAAACTCGGGCAAAATTGATGCGTGCCACCGCGATACCTGCAGCGTCCTCTATAGCCTGAGCGCCGCGCAAAGCCACCTGATACTCGGCGGCCGCACGAGGCAGATCACCACTGGAATAGGCACGGTCACCGCGTTCACTATGACGGTAAGCCTCCGCACTCATGGCATTACGCTTCTCGGGTGCACTCCCACAGCCTAGCAACATCAGGCAGGCCAGTACACAACAGAGTTCACTTCGCAGGCGCATGTACCACCCCATAACTATCCATAGGCAACATCTGAACTTCCCCTGCATTGATGAAATTACGTATCGGCCAGACCTGCTTGCTGGCATCGATGACATCACGTGCATCCTCGGCTGCCACCCTTGCGTCACGTATCAAAGGCAGCAATTCTCCTGAGGAAGCGGATGTAAGTTTGCTCACTTGCGCGGTGATCTTGCCAGCCTCGTCGGTGATCTTTTGCACGTTCGTTAGCACATCGTCGCTTTTGCCCAGCAACATTTCGGTCTTATCCAACACCTGAGAAATCTTTTGTCCGTTGTTCCCCATCAACTGCTCGGTCTGCATGATGAGGCGATTGGCACTATCACTGCTCTGACGCACGCTCTGCGCCACTGACTTGGCCTGTTGTAGCAAACCGTCTGGTTGATTGATCGCCTCGGTGGTTTTGGCCACGTTGTCCAGTATGGGCTTAAGTCTATCCACCAGATCATGTGCAAGTGCGTCCATACCTAGCTGGCGCTCGAAAGGCAGTACCTCGCCTAAGGCCAATGCAGGCTGGTCGCGCTCCCCGGGTATTACTTCCAAAATCCCGTCACCCAGCAGACTCTGCTCGACCAGTCGGAGTTTCGCACCGTGGCGGATATGAGCGAGATAACGATTATTGATGGACAAGTTGGCCTCGATAACACCGTCATCCTTAAGCACGATGGACACCACCTTGCCAACTTTGAAACCGCTCAAGCGTATCTCCATGCCATCGTGCAGCTTGCTGGCATCATTGGTCTGGAAGCGCAGCGGTGTAGTGCTGGCGAACATGCCCTGCTCGATGGCGATGATCGCAACTAGCAGCAACAAAGCACCCACTGCAGCGAATACGAACAACCCCACTTTCTTCTCAAGCGTGGCCAGACGACTATCGTGATCGGCGAATATCTTCATATCTCTCCTACAGGTAGTAGCTTTTTTGCGCAGGTAGAACATCTTCCAGCGTGTTGTCGTAGTCAACGAACACAGCAGTACAAGCTGGCAGTTCGCTGCGCAGTATCGCATCGAATCCCAGTAGCTGTTGACGCTCGGACTCCGTCACACCATGCCAGATTGCAGTGTAGACCAGCATCTCTGGCTGCATCAGCATACAGCGCACAAAACCCACCAAGCGCCGTTGATAGGGCGATATCTGATGCGGCAATCGACTTAACAACTGGCTGGTCTGCATGGCATCCAGACCGCAGCGCTCGAACAGCGCGATGACCCGCTGCTCAGTAGGTACGTGGGTCGGCCCACGATAACTCAAGGGCAATAGCAGATTTTCATCCAATTTTAGATTTCCCAGTAGACCACCATCCGGCGCAAGTAAAGCGGTATGAGGGGGGCGTAGCAGTGTTTGCAGAAAATGCTCCTTGTCCTGCTCATCGCATATCACCACCCGATAGCGCAGGCCCCGACCAAGCTCGAAAGCCAGAGGCTGTACGCGCCCCTGCCGGTCTCGCCATTCGATGTCCCAACGTCCTTCCATACTCCAGCTACCCCTGCTATGCGTACTATGAACTGACATTCTAACGCCGACAGCGTGCCAATATCAGCTTAGGTTTAGCGGTTAAGGCCCGCCTTCCGCTATAATCGCCGCCTTTCGAAAATCTCAGCAAGACAACATGGAAGCAGAACAACTCAACGCCATCAGCAATAAGCTCAGTGACTTGGCGACACGCAGCACCGAGCTACGGCGATTCCTACAATTCGACGAGAAACAGGAACGTCTGGTCGAGGTCTGCGCGCTCGCCGAGAACCCGGACATCTGGAACGACGCTAAACGCGCCCAAGAGTTAGGCCGCGAGCGCAAGCTGCTGGAAGGTGTAGTGTTGGGACTGGAAAAGATCAAACAAGAACTGAACGACGCGGGCGAGTTGTTCGAGATGGCCAAGGAAGAAGGCGATGAAGAAAGTCTGCAGTCCACTGCAGCCGACGTTGCCGACATTGAGCAGCGTGTCGCCGCGATGGAGTTCCGCCGTATGTTCTCCCACCCGATGGACCCCAACAACTGTTTCATCGACATTCAAGCCGGATCAGGCGGTACTGAGGCGCAAGACTGGGGCTCGATGCTGCTGCGCATGTATCTACGCTACTGCGAACGCAAGGGTTTCCAAGTCGAAATATTGGAGCAATCTGATGGCGAAGTCGCCGGCATCAAGGGCGCCTCCATCAAAGTCATAGGCGAATATGCCTACGGTCATCTGCGCACCGAAGTCGGCGTACACCGTCTGGTGCGCAAATCACCGTTCGACTCCGGCAACCGCCGCCACACTTCTTTCTCTAGTGTGTTCGTCTATCCCGAAGTGGATGACTCCATCGAGATCGACATCAATCCCGCCGACTTGCGTGTGGACACCTATCGCGCTTCCGGCGCGGGTGGTCAGCACATCAACAAGACCGACTCGGCGGTACGTATCACGCACATCCCCACCGGCATCGTGGTGCAGTGCCAGAACGACCGCTCCCAACACAAGAACCGCGCCGAAGCGATGTCCATGCTGAAATCGCGCATGTACGAGGAAGAATTGCGTAAGCGCAACGAGGCCAAACAGGTACTTGAGGACGGCAAGTCCGACATCGGCTGGGGCCACCAGATTCGCAGCTATGTACTCGACCAGTCGCGCATCAAAGACCTGCGCACCAATTACGAAGTCGGCAATACGCAGGGCGTACTGGACGGCGACCTAGACGATTTTATTTCAGCCAGTTTGAAGCAAGGCGTTTAACTTTAAGAGAATGACCATGACTACCGCACCTATCGCACCCTTACAAGACGAGAACCAGATCATCACCGAACGCCGCAATAAATTGGCCGCAATACGCGCGGCAGGCGTCGCCTTCCCTAACGATTTCGAGCGTAAGCATCTCGCGCAATCTTTGCACGATCAATACGGCGAGAAGACGCATGATGAACTGGAAGCCCTGCAAGTACATGTGGCAGTAGCTGGTCGTATGATGTTGAAGCGCGTCATGGGCAAAGCGAGTTTCGCCACACTGCAAGATATGAGCGGCCGCATCCAGTTGTTCATCAGCAACAACGACAGCGGCGAGGAAGTGCACAACGCCTTCAAGCATTACGATCTGGGCGACATCCTCGGCGCGACCGGCGTGCTGTTCAAGACCAAGACCAACGAGCTATCGGTGCGTGTCTCCCAAGTACGCTTACTAACTAAATCGCTGCGTCCCTTGCCTGAGAAGTTCCACGGTTTGTCGGACCAAGAACAGAAATACCGCCAGCGTTATCTCGATCTGATCACCAATCAGGACGCGCGCGAGGTATTCAAGAAGCGCACCAAGATCATCCAAGCGATACGAGATTTCTTCATCCGTCACGACTATATGGAAGTCGAGACACCGATGATGCACTCTATCCCCGGCGGCGCATCTGCCAAACCTTTCGAGACCCATCACAACGCGCTGGACATGAAGATGTTCCTGCGCATCGCGCCTGAGTTGTATCTGAAGCGCTTAGTCGTGGGCGGCTTCGAGAAGGTGTTCGAGATCAACCGTAACTTCCGCAACGAAGGCCTGTCCACCCGTCACAACCCCGAGTTCACGATGCTGGAGTTCTACGAGGCCTATCGAGATTACAGATATCTGATGGATTTCAGCGAAACGCTGATTCGCGAAGTCGCACAAAAGGTATTAGGCACGACACTCATCAGCTACCAAGGCAAAGAACTCGATCTGGGCAAACCTTTCCATCGTCTGACCATGGTGCAAGCGATCCAGAAATATCATCCACAGTTCACCACTGAGCAACTCAACGACCGCGACTTCATCGTCAATGAACTGCAAGATCTGAAAGCCAAATACAAACCAGAAGACGGTATCGGTGGCTTGCAATTGTCGTTGTTCGAAGAACTGGCAGAGACTCAGCTTTTCGAACCGACCTTCATCATCGACTACCCCGTGGAAGTCTCACCATTGGCCCGCAGTAGCGACAGCAACCCGCAAATCACCGAACGTTTCGAGTTGTTCGTGGTGGGTCGCGAATTGGCCAACGGCTTCTCCGAATTGAATGACGCGGAAGACCAAGCCGCACGTTTCGATGCACAGGTTGCGGCGAAGGACGCAGGCGACGAAGAAGCGATGTTCAAGGACAATGACTATGTGCGTGCGCTGGAATACGGCTTGCCTCCGACCGCCGGTGAAGGCATCGGTATCGACCGTTTGATTATGTTGCTGACGGACAGTGCGAGCATACGGGATGTGATCTTGTTCCCGCACATGCGAGCAGAGGCTTAATAATCCACTCATTAGACGACACCAAATCATCCCTTCCCCCTCTCAGAGGGGGAGAGCGCAGCGAGGGGGCAATTAGGATGGGGGTTAGGGCAATTGGTTGACTGGGTTTCTACCCCCACCCTAGCCCTCCCCCTTAAAGGGGGAGGGAATAAGACTCATGCTAACTAAAGAAACACAGACTCGCTTGCTCCACCACTACCCTATGCTCTCCGCCTTACCTGCGGCTGAGTTGGATAGTCTGTTGACGAGTGCGATGCTGATGCCGCTACCGGTTGGCACGATGTTGTTCGATGAGAATCAACCTTGTCAGGGCTTTCCGCTGGTGTTGTCGGGCAGTGTGCGCGTCATCAAAGCTGCGGCGAGCGGACGCGAGTTGCAACTGTATCGCGTAAGCCCAGGTGAGAGTTGCATCCTCACCAGCAGTTGTCTGCTCGGCCATACACGCTACCAAGCACGTGGCGTGGTCGAGCAGGACTTGGAACTGGTGATACTGCCTGCTGCGGCATTCCACTCCTTGCTGGCCAAGCACGATGCTTTCCGTAGCTATGTCTTTCACCTGTTCTCAGATCGTCTTACTGACTTAATGGAACTCGTCTCGGCCGTCGCCTTCCAGAAACTGGATCAGCGTCTTGCCGCTTTGCTCATCAACAAACCTCGCACCCTGCACACCACCCACCAAGCTCTCGCCGATGAACTCGGCAGCGCGCGCGAAATCGTCAGCCGCTTGCTAAAAGGCTTTGCTGAACAAGGCTGGGTGAGGCTGGGGCGTGAACAGATAGACATCCTCGATACGGTGGCACTGAAAAACTTCTCTACTCTGTGACATTAAGCACAGACGCCTAGTGCCCCCCTGCCTAACATGCGGCCTCCGCAGACACAGAGGTACTGATATATGAACACTCGCACGCTTTCCATCACCGCTATCGCCCTTTGGCTCGTTACCATCGTCATCCTCGCCACGATGTTCGTGCGCGGTAACACCACGACCGGCAGTGACGACCGCACTGCAATCGTACTGAACACACCGGAACGTGACCTGGTGCTAACCGAGATGCGCGGCCTGTTGACCAGCACGCAAGCCATCCTAAACGGTCTCAACCGTAACGATATGAAGCTAGTCGCGGATGCGGCACGCGCAGTCGGCATGGGCTCAGCCGCCGATGTAAACCCAAGTCTGATGACCAAACTGCCGCTGTCATTCAAGCAAATGGGGATGGGAGTACATCACGAAATGGATGCGTTAGCGGATGCCGCACAAGCCGGCAAGTCGCCTGCCGAGATACAGGGCATGCTCAGCAACACCCTGTCTACTTGTGTCGCCTGCCATTCCGCATGGCAACTCAAAGCAGCCGATTAACTCGCAGCGAATGCTGCGCGCAACTTCGCTTCATCCGGCGCATGCACCACACCGCGCTCGGTGATCAGCGCAGTCACCAGTCGCGCCGGGGTCACATCGAAGCCGTAGTTCGCTACGGGTGAATCAGGCGGCGTGACGCGCACGGTATATATCTTTCCATCGTCAGCCAGCCCGCTGATATGCGTCACCTCCGCAGCCGCGCGTTCTTCGATAGGTATCTCTTGCACACCGTCTTGCAATGTCCAATCTATGGTCGGGCTGGGCAGCGCGACATAGAACGGCACGCCGTTGTCGCGCGCAGCGAGTGCCTTGAGATACGTGCCGATCTTGTTGCACACATCGCCGCGCGCCGTGACGCGATCCGTGCCGACGATGACCATATCCACTAGGCCATGTTGCATCAGATGCCCACCCGCGTTATCGACGATGACGGTATGCGCTACGCCGTGCTGCCCCAGTTCCCACGCGGTCAAACTCGCGCCCTGATTGCGCGGACGGGTCTCGTCCACCCATACATGCAGCGGAATATTTTCCGCGATAGCGGCATAGATAGGTGCGAGTGCCGTACCCCAATCCACCGTCGCCAGCCAGCCTGCGTTGCAATGGGTCAATATATTTACCGTCGATTTTGTGCGCTGATAGATTGCACGGATGAGGTCGCAACCATGCAAGCCTATGGCACGATTGATCTGTACATCCTCCTCGGCGATGACAGCCGCTTGATGCCAAGCAGCGTCAGCGCGTTGCTCAACAGCAAGTGGTGCAAGCAAAGCACGCATACGCTCCACCCCCCAACGCAGATTAACCGCCGTAGGACGCGCCGCCAGCAACATATCGCAACTCGCCCTTAACGCCGCATCCGATGCGTGATGGCGCATAGACAACGCCACGCCATACGCCGCCGTCACGCCTATCAGCGGCGCACCACGCACCTGCATATCTCGTATCGCACGCTCTGCATCACGCATGGATTCCAGACGCACTGTGACGAACTCATGTGGTAGCTTGGTTTGGTCGATAATCTCCACCGCCGTGTTATCGGCAGTCGGCCAAATGGTGCGTTGAGGTTGTCCGTTGACTTTCATGTTGCTTAATCACCTTCAAATTCGCACAGCGCAAAAACCTTCTGTCCTAATTTCTCGAGCTTCGCATGACCACCTATATCCGGCAGATCGATAATGAAGCAGCATTCGATGACCTTGCCGCCCATCTTCTCTATCAGAGTGCAGGCTGCGGCAGCGGTGCCACCGGTGGCGATCAGGTCGTCCACTAACAACACCCTCTCGCCCTTATCGATTGCATCCGTGTGTATCTCGATGCGGTCGCTGCCATACTCAAGGTCGTAATCGTGACCAATGACTTCGGCGGGGAGCTTTCCCTTTTTGCGGATAGGCACAAAGCCCACGCCCAACGCATAAGCCAGCGGTGCGCCGAGGATAAAGCCGCGCGATTCGATGCCGGCGATCTTGTCAATTTTCACGTCTTTGTAACGCGCGGCCAGCTCATCGATGGTGGCACAGAAGCCTATCGGGTCTTTGAGCAAAGTGGTGATGTCGCGGAACTGTATGCCTTGTTTCGGGTAGTGCGGCACGGTGCGTATCTTGGTCTTAATTGGCATGGCGTTTCCTTATTAACTTGCAAAACCTATTGTCCACTAAAGACACGAAAGAACACGAACAAAACCCAACAACTTCAAAACCAAAAAGCTGACGATTTACATCGAACAAATTTTTGAGATTTTACTTTCGTGCTTTTCGTGTCTTTGCGAGTTTTTTCCTCACGGAAAAATACCTGCTTAAACCAGTTCGTGGACTATGTTTTTGAATCTCGTTTTTTGTATTCAACAAACTTCTGTTTCACATCGTGCATCTGTTGGCTGGTCAGAATATGCGGCTCGCCGACTTGCAGCGTGCGACTATAAATCTCGCATAAAAATTCCACTTCGATGGCGACGGCCAGCGCGTCATCCAAATCATTTCCTAACGCGATCATGCCGTGGTTTCCGAGCAAACAAGCTTTGCGACCTTGCAAGGCTTCTAGTGCATGGTCGGATAATTCCTGTTCACCGAACACGCTGTAAGGCGTGCAACGTATGGTGTCGCCGCCGGCCATCGCGATCATGTAGTGCACAGCGGGTACGTCGCGGCGCAGGCAGGCGATGGTGGTAGCATAGGTGGAATGAACATGCACGACCGCACCGACTTCGGGGCGCGCGGCGAGGATATCGCGATGAAAACGCCACTCGCTGGACGGTTTGCCACCTTGCAAAATATTGCCCGCCAAATCCATGCGCACCATGCTATCCGCCGTCATCTCGGAGACCAGCATGGCCGATGGCGTGATAAGCATGCCATCACCGTCGCGCACCGAAGCGTTGCCGGATGCGCCGCGATTAAGACCTAGTTCGACTAGGCGACGCGAGATATTTAGAAGTGCGGTGCGGAGTTGTTGTTCGTTCATTATTGACCCTTCAGCTTCTACCCCCATCCTAACCTTCCCCCTAGTAGGGGGAAGGAATGTGTCCCCTCCCCCTTTTAGGGGGAGGGCTAGGGTGGGGGTGTAGCAATTAATTTATTACAGCATCCGTCCCGCCACCGCTTGTAGCTTCACTTTCATCGTGGCATCTCTCGCTTCCGGAGCGGTGATCAGCGCGTATTGCAACGCGCTGCGGCAGCCACACTGGCACGCACTCTCATCCGCAGCGATACGCGGCACGGCATGGCTGACCAGGGTCTTGGCCTTGTCGGCATTGGTTAGCAGCACTTTGATGATCTGTTCGACGGTGACGTGGTCATGGTCGGGATGCCAGCAGTCGTAGTCGGTGACCATGGCCACGGTGGCGTAGCACAGCTCGGCTTCGCGGGCCAATTTCGCCTCCGGCATATTGGTCATGCCGATCACGTCGCAACCCCAGCTACGATACAGATTGGATTCGGCCAACGTGGAGAATTGCGGGCCTTCCATGACCAGATAAGTACCGCCACGCACCGCCTTGATGCCCGCATATTTAGCCGCCGCTTCGATATGGTCACCCAAACGTTTGCACACCGGATGCGCCATCGATACATGTGCGACTAGGCCGCTGCCGAAGTAGGACTTCTCGCGTGCAAAGGTGCGGTCTATGAATTGATCGACGATGACGAAGGTGCCTGGGGGCAAATCTTCGCGCAAAGAGCCGACCGCACTGACCGAGATGACGTCGCTCACGCCCACGCGTTTAAGCACATCGATGTTGGCGCGGTAATTGACTTCGGATGGCGGTATCTTGTGACCTCTGCCGTGGCGCGGAAGAAAGGCCAGCTTCACACCGTTCAATTCGCCGAACAACAATTCGTCGGAGGGCGCGCCAAAGGATGACTCGACTTTCTGCCAACGCTTATTGACCAGCCCTTCGATGTCATACACCCCGCTGCCGCCTATGATGCCTATGCTTGCTTGTGTCATAAAGATTGCCCATTCTTGAAAGTGTCTCAGGATATTCAAAAGCGTAGCGAGCGATGGCATAACAAGGCGCGCAAGGACGAAAAAGCGGAATTTACAAATGTGTAAATGAGCATTTTGAGTTCTTGAGCAACGCAGTGATGTCGAGCGCAGTAGCTTTTCAATATTCTGAGGAGATTTGAACAGTAAACCCTGTTCAACTCAAGGTCATAATCTTTAATCTATGTGATTTTTATCACAGACGGATGGCTAATCACGCCCTATTCTGCACACCTCACCCAACCTAAATAGGAGCTCATTATGAAATGCAATTCTGGAACAGTAGACCGCGCAGCACGTGTCATCGTAGGTATCGCCCTGATCGCGATGGCAGCAACCGGCACCATCGGTGCTTGGGGTTACATCGGCGTAGTACCTTTGTTGACCGGCGCAATCGGCTTCTGCCCCGCTTATGCGATCTTCGGCATGAACACCTGCGGCATCAAGAAATAAGTTAATACTCAACAGAGCACTTGTTCGCCCGGTAGTGCCTACCGGGCTTTTTTGACTCTATGATTACCCAGTACAGGAATATCACCATGAAAAAGATCATCCTCATCACCGCACTGACCCTATTGGGCAGCAACGTTTACGCAGACGAACTCACTACTTATCAGGACGAGGCACGTGCAGTCTCCATGCCCTTCTTGAAGAAACTAGGTGCAGCGAATCAAAAGGCCGTTAGTGAAGGCGGACACGAATCTGCTATCGGCGTGTGCAAAGACATCGCCCCAGCGCTGAGCGGCGAAGCCTCGCGCCAGACCGGTTGGAAACTGACCCGTGTCAGCCTCAAGGTACGCAACCCACTGCTCGGTACAGCCGATGCATGGGAACAGAAGAAGCTACAAGAATTCGCCGAGCGCGTTGCAAAAGGCGAGAAGCCCGAGACCATGGAAGCCGCCGAAATCGTGCAAGAACCTGCTGGCAAATCGTTCCGCTACATGAAGGCCATTGCCCTGCAACCCGGCTGTGTGGCCTGCCACGGCAGCGACATTCCCGCCGATGTGCAAGCGCGCCTGAAGGCCGATTACCCACACGATATGGCCACTGGATACAGTCCCGGTCAGATACGTGGTGCGGTGAGTATCAAACGCCCACTTTAATTCCATAACATGAGAGCTGACATGAACAAGAAACTAAGTTTTATCGCCGCATTCATGGGTATGCTGCTTGGTGCGAATCTGGCACTGGCCGCACAGGATATCGATGTCCAAGAAGCGCAGGCCATGAGCAAGCAAGGCGCGTTGCTATTAGATGTCCGTGAACTCGGCGAGTACGACGAAGTGCATGCTCCCAACGTCACACTGATTCCGCTAGGCCAACTCCAATCAAGACTCAACGAGATTGCGCGCTACAAGAATCAACCCATCGCAGTGATGTGTCGTTCAGGACGACGCTCAGCAAAAGCCGCCGAGATATTGGAAGAAGCTGGTTTCAGCCGCGTCAGTAATGTCAGCGGCGGCATCATGGCTTGGGAAAACGCAGGCCTAGCCGTGGTACGCAAACAGTAAGCATGCAGCTAATTTCAAATTTTTCACCAGACACCTCCGAGCTGCTAACACAACTGTTGCGCATACCAAGCTCGGCTTTGCGGCATAAAAGCAGTTAAACTTGCAGCACGATATGCCCGATAGTGTCTATCGGGCATTTTTCAATTCTTGAATACACGATGAATAGTTCTCTCCGAATTTTTTTTGCATCCGTTGCAGGAGCACGAACATGCTGATCTTGGCTGCCGCACTAGGCTCACTGATAGGCATGGTGTTGGGCCTGACTGGCGCAGGTGGCGGCATACTGGCCGTGCCTGCATTGACACTGGTGTTGGGCTGGAGCATGACCCAATCCGCACCAGTCGCGCTATTGGCGGTCGGTGCTGCCGCCGCAGTGGGCGCGATGAGCGCACATAAAAAAGGGCTGGTACGTTATCGTGCCGCGATGCTGATTTCTATCTGCGGCATGTTGGTCGCGCCGTTGGGGCAACATTGGGCGCATCTTTTACCGGAACGTTGGCTGACGCTGATCTTCTCCAGCGTGATGATTGTGGTCGCGGTACGACTTTGGCACAGTGTTTCGGCGCATACGCTTAGCGATGATGGCGTAGACACCGATCTACTGCGCCCGCGCCGCATTAAGGTCAAGACCGGCCGCATCGTATGGAACCGCACTTCCTTCACCACCCTTTCACTGATCGGAGTGTTGACCGGTTTAACTACCGGACTGCTAGGAGTGGGTGGCGGCTTTATCATCGTCCCAGCCTTACTGCGCTGCAGCAACATCACACTGGACGGTATCGTGGCAACCTCGCTGATGGTCATCGCACTGATCTCTAGCGGCGCAGTCATCTCGGCATGGACAGGCGGACATATAGACCCAAGCGCAACCGCTGGACTATTCATCGGTGGGGCGATGCTAGGAATGCTGTTGGGGCGCTTGCTCACGGAACATCTGCCCAAGCAGGCAGTGCTGCGGATGCTCTCAGTGTTGATCGTAGTGGTATCCTTGGCGATGCTCTATAGCAAAGTATTTGTGGCTTAGAATTTCTTAGCGTACGCCGCCAGCTAGGTTGGCGGGTACTGCCTCATGGATAAGCCTAGGCGTGGCTAGATTCAGGCCATTCATGATGGTGACGAACTCTTCCTTCGTCTTACCGGCGATACGGGTATTGAGTAGCTTCTCCTCCCCTATGCAACTCACCCGTCTGCCTTTGTAGTCATGCCCCGGGTAAAGCAGCGTCTCATCAGGCAACACAAACAGTTTTTCGGTGATGCTGTGATACATCTGCTCGGCGCTGCCGCTCTGAAAATCGGTGCGCCCGCAAGCGTTGATCATCAGTGTGTCGCCCGTGAACAAACGGTCGCGCCACATGTAACACAGACTGCCCAGCGTGTGACCCGGGGTGGCGATGACACGAATCTGTTCCGCACCGAAATGCAACACCTCGTCATCCATCAACAGTCTGTCGTATCCTGGTGCCCCACAGTTCTTAGCGATGACACTGACAGCGCCAGTCTCGAGTTTGAGCGCATTAGATGCGGTGATATGGTCGGCATGCACATGGGTGTCCAGCACGAAGTCTAAATGTAAACCCAGCGACTTAATCAAAGCGACATCGCGCGGCAGTTGCTCCAGCACTGGATCGATAATGACGGCATGGCGATCTTTGCCAACGATCAGATAGGTCAAAGTAGATGAGTTCGCATCGAACAACTGTCTGAACAACATGGTGACTCCTTTTGGCTAATCGGTATGTAGTGTCGTACCAGCCTACACCGATTGAATCAAATGGGGAGCATATAATACGAAGATGCAAAGTTCTAATCAGATCACACTCAAAGTCACCGGCATGCATTGCGCATCTTGTTCGACACGTCTAGAGAAAGTGTTGAACCAGTTACCGCAAGTCACGGCTAGGGTCAGCATCGCCACTGAGATTGCTCAGGTCGATCTGAGCGACGGATCGCCAACTCTTACTGACATCATCAAAGCTATACAGGGCGCAGGTTTTGATGCGCATGTGCCGCGCGACTTCGCCGCCGAACGTCAGGCCAGCGCGGCGCTGATGCGCCGTGAGCAGATGCACTTCTTTATAGCACTGGCGTTGACCTTACCGCTGATAGCCGAGATGGTGCTGATGCTGTTTGGCATCCATCTGATGTTCCCCGCCTGGTTGCAATTCGCCCTCGCCACGCCGGTGCAGTTCTGGATAGGTAGTCGTTTTTACTCCGGTGCGTTCAGCAGTTTGCGCGGCGGCGGTGCCAATATGGATGTGCTGGTCGCACTGGGCACTAGCGCGGCCTACCTATTCAGCTGTGCGGTGTGGTTGTTGCAGATAGACCAGCCGCTCTACTTCGAATCCAGCGCCACCCTGATCACGCTGGTGCTGATGGGCAAGCTGTTGGAATCTCGTGCCAAGGGTAAGGCATCTAGTGCACTAGAAGCATTACTTAATCTGCAACCCAAGACTGCACAGGTCGAACGAGACGGTGTGATACAGACACTTCCTGTTGCAGAGATGCAAGTCGATGACGTGTTCCAAGTACGCGCTGGCGAAAGCGTGCCGGTGGATGGCATCGTGCTGGAAGGCAACTCGACCACGGATGAGTCCATGCTGACCGGCGAGAGCGTGGCACGCGACAAACAACCCGGCGACAAGGTGTATGCCGCCACCGCCAACCACAGTGGTGTGTTGCGCTGCCGCGCATTGGCGGTCGGTTCGCATACCCAGTTAGCCGCCATCATCCGTTTGGTGGAACAGGCTCAAGGCTCCAAGGCCGCAATACAAAAACTCGCCGACCAGATATCGGCCATCTTCGTGCCTGTGGTGGTGGTCATCGCGCTACTGACCTTCGTCGCGTGGTATCTGCTGGGACACGATGCCACCACCGCCTTAATCAATGCCGTCGCAGTGCTGGTCATCGCCTGCCCCTGTGCCTTGGGTTTGGCGACTCCGACCGCGCTGGTTGTATCTACAGGCCGTGCGGCCCAAGCGGGCATACTAGTCAAGGATGCAGCCGCGCTGGAACGCGCCCATCAGCTTTCGGTCTTGGTGCTCGATAAGACCGGCACCATCACCGCAGGCAAGCCAGGCGTGAGCGATGTCTTGCCTACTAGCGGCATCAGCCCAGAAGAACTGTTGACCACGGCTGCCATGCTGACTCAGTCATCCACTCATCCCCTATCGCGTGCCATCTATGCGCATACACAAACGCTAGGCATCAAAGCCCAGCAGCGTGCCGCCATAACAGAACTAGCTGGACAAGGATTAAGCGGCGAAGTTGATGGCGCGCACTATCTACTAGTCTCTCCTACTTATGCCGCCAGCCAGAACATCACACTGGATGACGCGCAGATTTTAGGCCTGCAGCAACAGGGCAAGAGCGTGATGGTATTGAGCCGCAACACACAACTATTAGGCTATCTCACTACCCAAGACCAGATACGTATAAGCAGCCGCGCGGCCGTCGCACGCTTACAAAGCATGGGCATACGGGTGGTGATGTTAAGCGGTGACAATGCCGCCGCCGCCCACGCCATCGCCGCACAGGCTGGCATCGCAGACTGCATCGCCGAGGTCAGCCCGCAAGACAAAGCCAGCCATGTACAAGCACTCAAGAAGCAAGATGAGCAAACAGTGTTAGTAGGCATGGTGGGCGACGGCATCAACGATGCCCCCGCCTTGGCCAGTGCCGATGTCAGCTTCGCTATGCGCAGTGGCAGCGACATCGCCATCGAGACCGCAGACATCACGCTGATGCATAACGACCTGATGAGCGTAGCCGATGCCATAGATTTGTCGCGCGCCACCTTGCGCAAGATCCGCCAAAACCTATTCTTCGCATTTGCCTACAACGTGTTGGGTATCCCGCTCGCTGCAGCCGGCATGCTCAGCCCAGTGATTGCGGGTGCTGCGATGGCATTGAGCTCGGTCACCGTCGTCACTAACGCCCTGCTACTAAAATGCTGGCGCTCTGCCACTCAAAAATAATCAGCATGAATATCGACCTTATCGCCACCCAACTGGAAACGACCGGCTATCTTGTATTGCAGCAAGCTCTAGATGCAGAGCTGATCACAGCGCTCGCGACACGTTGCCACGATGACGATGACAACCGTTTCAAGACAGCCCATATCGGCCGTGGCGCGGACAAGCAACATATCAGCAGCATACGCGGCGATGTGATCAGTTGGTTGGAGGATGAGGACGCTACCGACAGCGTATTCCTAGCGCAGATGGAAAGTTTGCGTAGCGGACTGAACCAAAGATTGTTTCTCGGCCTGTTCGATTACGAATGCCATTACGCCATCTACGATGCGGGCATGGGCTACGCCAAACATCTAGATGTATTGCAAGGCAAGAAGAACCGCATCCTCTCCACCGTGCTTTATCTCAATCAGGATTGGCAAGAAGGCGACGGAGGTGAGTTGGATGTATACGACGCCAACGGCGAGACTGTCATCGCCACCGTGCAACCGCGCTTAGGCACGATGATCATCTTCTTAAGCGAAACCTTCCCGCATGCGGTGCGCCTATCCAACAATACGCGCCGTAGCATCGCGGGCTGGTTCCGCGTCAATGGCAGCTAAATCGCAGCATGTCTTTTCCAAACACTCCAATGGAGTCAAGTCAGTTCCATCCCCTATTGAGGGGGAAGGCTAGGATGGGGGTAATGCAATGAATCTATATCGTGACTACCCACACCCTAACCCTCCCCCTGCATGGGGGAGGGAATTCCAAACTTTTACCCTGCATACACCACGACCATGACACTATCCGACACAGCCCTCGCCAGCGCCGCTAAGAACATACAAGACATCCTCACGCTCGCCGTTGAGCATCGCGCGCCGCATGCCGCATTGATCGTGTGGGACGGTCAATGCGAATTGGCGCTGGCGGTGACCGCGGCGTACCGCCAGTGCCTACCCGATGCACGCTTCATCGAGTTCGACGCAGTCGCACCGGAATCGATACGAGCCGAATTCGACAAGCTCGCAGCAGGTGATCTGGTGGTATTGATACAGTCCACCAGCTTCCGTCTGGATGCTTTCCGCATCCGCGTGGAGTTATTCAAACTAGGCCTCAAAGTCATCGAGCACCCCCATCTCTCACGCATGATGGGCGAAGCCGAAGCACAGCTCTATCTCGACTCCTTGGCTTATGACCCTGCTTATTTTCGAGGTGTGGGAGGCGCGCTCAAAGCGCGCATCGATATCGCCAAGCGCGGTGTCATCGACAGCGGTGGCGCGCACCTGATCTTCCCCGCTGGCTTCGAGCAAGCCAAGTTAAATGTGGGGGACTATCGCGAGATGAATAACGTGGGCGGCCAGTTCCCCATAGGTGAGGTATTCACCGAATCGCTCGATCTAGAAGCCCTGCATGGCGAAGTACGCGTCTCTATCTTTGGCGACACCCAGTTCGCGGTGAACAAACCCGCACAGCCCATCACCCTCATCGTGGAAAAAGGACGGGTAATCGGCGTGCGCAACTCCACAGATGAGTTCGATAAAGTGTTGGAGAACATCCGCGCCGACGAGGGGGAAGTATGGGTACGTGAACTGGGACTGGGTTTGAATCGCGCTTTCACCCAAGAACGTACGGTGAGCGACATCGGCACCTTCGAGCGCATGTGCGGCATCCATCTATCGTTGGGTGCAAAACACGGCAGCTATACCAAACCCAATATCCGTCGCGCCGAGGCGCGCTACCACGTGGACGTGTTCGCAGCGACCGAGACCGTCACCCTAGATGACGAAGTGGTGTTTAGAGATGGTGCCTGGTTGGTTTGAGCGACTCTCCGCATTGACCCTAACAAACCTGAAGTGGCGCAGCCAATATTGCACAATAACCCTCATCGAATATAGGGTTTTATTTCCTCTTGATGCACAGTCAAGAGGCTTGTCCGACGTAATTCACTCTGCTAGATCGTCAGCCTGTAGCATTAGCTGAAGTTGTACCAATAAATGATACGTTTTTTGCTACAGGGCAATAAAAAAGGAGTCAGGTAATTAACCTAACTCCTTGATGTATCTGGTAGGCACGAGCAGACTCGAACTGCTGACCTCTTGGATGTCGACCAAGCGCTCTAACCAACTGAGCTACGCGCCTATAAAAGGACGCGCATTGTATCCGAACTTATGCGCGCTTCAAACTAAAAATCGCAGATTATTTCAGTTCGCTTAATAGTTGCCAGGCGCAAGGTCATCGAAGCGGGTGTATTCGCCACGGAAGGCCAATGCGACGGTGCCGATAGGGCCGTTACGTTGCTTGCCGATGATAATCTCGGCCTTGCCCTTGTCAGCGGAATCGGAGTTATAGACTTCGTCGCGATAGATGAACAGGATGAGGTCTGCGTCCTGCTCGATCGCACCAGACTCGCGCAAATCGGACATCACCGGACGCTTGTTGGGGCGCTGTTCCAAGCTACGGTTCAGCTGTGACAGTGCGATCACCGGCACTTGCAATTCCTTGGCCAAAGATTTCAACGAACGCGAGATCTCGGAGATTTCGGTAGCGCGATTCTCACTGGCTTTGCCCGCGTTAGAGCTCATCAACTGGATGTAGTCGAGCACAATCAGACTTAAGCCGCCGTAGGTGCGATGTAATCGTCTTGCACGCGCACGCACTTCAAGCGCGGACAGCGCGGCGCTCTCGTCGATATGGATGGGCGCATCGTTTAATCGACCCAAGGCTTGGGTCAGACGCGCCCAGTCGTCGTCTTGCAAGCGGCCGGTGCGCAGATCGTGCTGATTGAGCTTGCCCACCGAACCCAGCATACGCATGGCGAGTTGCGAGCCACCCATTTCCATACTGAACACGGCGACGGGCAGTGGATTCTTCTTGCCGATCTGGTCGAGTGCGACGTTCTCGGCGATGTTGATGGAGAAAGCAGTCTTACCCATACTCGGGCGGCCCGCCACGATAATGAGATCGCCTGGCTGCAAGCCCGAAGTCATCTTGTCTAGGTCGGCAAAACCAGTCGCCGTGCCGGTCACATCGCTGGTGTTGTCGCGCGCATAAAGTGTCTCGATACGCTCGACCACTTGGGTGAGCAAAGGCGGCATGCCGACGAAGCCCTGCTTGCCTTTAGAGCCGGCTTCGGCGATCTCAAATACTTTGCTTTCAGCCTCGTCCAATAACTGCGCGGCATCGCGTCCAGTTGGGTTGTAGGCGCTGCTGGTGATGTCGGTACCAACGGTCACCAACTGACGCATGATGGAACGCTCGCGCACGATCTCGCCGTAACGGCGCACGTTGGCGGCGGATGGCACGTTGTGCGCGAGGCTGCCCAAGTAAGGCAAACCACCGACCTTATCCAACTCACCCGCGTTCTCCAACGCTTCCGCGACAGTGATGACGTCCACCGGCTTGGCCATCTCGCTCAGACGCACAATCTGGCGGAACACCAATCTGTGCTCTTGACGATAGAAGTCGTCCGCCGAGATCAGATCGATGATCTTGTCCAGCGCGCTGGCTTCCAGCAACAGACCGCCCAATACGGACTGCTCCGCTTCCACGGAATGCGGCGGCATCTTGATCTGTTCTAGCTGGGCGTCGTCTGAATTGGAGAAAGTCTGCATGGTGTCTAGGGCGGCTTAACTTTTTTGCGGAGGGCATTTTAACCCGACGCAGCGATTGATTCCGACAAATAAAATTTGTATCTCAGAAAAGCAAAAAGGACTCTTGCGAGTCCTTTTTGTCTGCCACATCAGATGCGGACTAGCCGCAGCCTTTGTATTAGTTAGTGCCAGTGATCGTAACTGTGATCTCAGCAGCAACGTCAGTGTGCAGTGCGATGCTCACTGGGTAATCACCAACTTGCTTCAGGTGACCAGCAGGCATACGTACTTGAGACTTCTCAACTGCATGGCCTTGAGCGGCCAGTGCTGCTGCGATGTCTGCATTGGTAACGGAACCGAACAACTTGCCGTCAACGCCAGCCTTTTGCGCAATCGTCACAACCACACCAGCGATCTTGTCGCCACGTGCTTGTGCATCAGCCAACTTAGCCAGATCTGCCTTCAACAACTCAGCGCGGCGTACTTCGAACTCCGCCAAGCTGTTTGCAGTTGCGCGCTTAGCCTTGCCTTGTGGGATCAGGAAGTTACGTGCGTAACCGTTCTTAACTTTAACCACGTCACCGAATTGGCCCAGGTTAATGACTTTTTCCATCAGAATAATTTGCATGTCTGAACTCCTAGTGTAAATCGGTGTATGGCAGCAAGGCCAAGAAGCGCGCGCGTTTTACGGCGGTGCTCAGTTGACGCTGGTAGCGTGTCTTAGTACCGGTGATACGTGCCGGGATCAGTTTGCCGTTTTCGGAGATGAACTCTTTCAGGATGTTCACATCTTTGTAGTCGACTTCAGCGATCTTATCGACGGTGAAGCGGCAGAACTTACGACGCTTGAACAGGTTGTTGCGACCTGGGCGTTTTTTGTCATCTTTCTTTTTGTCTGGACGAGCCATGATATTTCCTTATTCCAAAATTATGTCGTTGATGTGCACGACCAGTTGTCTACTACGTATGCCTTGTTGGGCCAGAAAGCCGCGTAACTTAACCTGCTGTCCTACTGCGTAGCGGGCGACCTTTTCGGCCACTTCCGCGAATGCCAGCGCTTGAACTTCGCACTGCACTTGTCTTTCGACGTTCGCTTCGGACTGCTGAGAGCGGTGACTCAAGGTCAACGCCACTCGGGCGACCCCTCCTGGGGTGTAACGCATACTTTTTATTGCAACGATCTCACCGCTAATGACTAACTGGTTGCGCGCCAAAGATTAGGCAGCAGTCGCTTCAGCAGCAGGTGCAGCATGTGCCGAGTGATCGGACATTGCTGAACGGGACTTCTCTTCCTTCATCATTGCGGAAGCTTCTGTCACTGCGGCCTTAGTCTTGACGGTCAGGTGACGCAACACCGCATCATTGAAGCGGAAAGCGTGTTCGAGTTCGTCCAAAGTCTCTTGATCGACTTCGATGTTCATCAAAACATAGTGAGCTTTGTGGATCTTTTGGATAGGGTATGCCAGTTGACGGCGGCCCCAGTCTTCCAGACGGTGAATCTGTCCGGCTTTAGTTGTGACCAGTGTGCGATAGCGCTCGATCATTGCAGGAACTT
The DNA here is from genome assembly GCA_028710525.1 of Gallionella sp. Classification (GTDB taxonomy): domain Bacteria; phylum Pseudomonadota; class Gammaproteobacteria; order Burkholderiales; family Gallionellaceae; genus Gallionella. Next base: position 134,352 of record JAQTTY010000010.1, read on the forward strand.
GCTCGCTCTGATCAGGATGCACGATAAACACGATTTCGTAATGTCGCATTACATCTCCTTGTGGTTTATAAAGCCCCCCGCCTGCGTAGCGGTGGAGCAAGGTTGTGAGCCGACCATCGACCCACAGGGGCGCGGATTATACCGGAAGAGACTGAATCGTCAAGGGTTCTTTCAGCCGCCGAATTGACTCAAGATAAAAGTTACCGAAGGTAGTGCGCTGCAGGATTCGTTGCCTCAAGTTAAAGGTTACCGAAACAACACAGGTAATCTGCCATGGGCAAACAAGAACGACGCGCCTATCTTGAGGCGATACGGACGCGCTATGACACGCCCGAGTTGGTTGAGA
>JAQTTY010000011.1 GCA_028710525.1 Gallionella sp.
CAGCAAAGCTGCCAGACTGCACCAAGGCTTGTTCGCCGTTCAAGTCGGAGACACTATAAAAATCTCCGAATGCGGCATCAGATAAGGATTCCAGAGTCATAGAATCGTTTTTAACCGGACACTAGTGTCACCACATTTAATTTTGGGTTTATGACATATACCCGGACGCCATTCATTCGCACATGCAGGTGCATAGCCAGACTTGCCGGATTTTTCGCTTTCCCATCGAACTGGATACACATCGGTTCGCCCACGAAATAGCTGGCGAAACAGACTAACTCGCTGATCAGCACTCAATCTTGATGGAGTAGGTTCGAGGGTGTATGGTTGAGGTGTTGCCGGTTTCAGTACAACAGGAAGCTTCCATTCAATTCCATTGGCTTCCAGCAATGCAATTAACCTGGCATTTTCAGCTTGAAGATTATTGATAGATGCTGGGTCGGGCATATGTCATTAGTGACAGTTAGAACACAGCGTCCATCATAATCTGTATAAGCGGCGAGACGAAATAGCTGAGCTGCGAAAGCTTTGTATGTTGGCTGACTTAGCTAGAACAAGTCACGTTTTGCTCCTGTCCATGACAGGCCGCGCTAAAGTGGATGGGGCAATTAGCGGGCAAATCCCTCTCCCCGACAATCAGTCCTCTTTTTTCTTAGCTGCTTTGGCCAATCTATCCCTGACAGCTTCATTATTAGCCAAGAAAGACTCTTGAAGTCTAGCAATCAGACTCTTCGGATGCCGAATCACAGATTGGCTGTTGGGAAGCTTCTTGTGAGAAGATGATCTCAGTTCAATACCACGCTGACCATGAATATCTATCCCAACCGTAGAGGACAGGGCGTGTCTCTCTGGTGCTGATAAAGAGAACATATACATGTGGCGGGCGACCAATCCCTGCAATATCTTGTATCCAAAGTAGTTGCTATCTAATTGCAGCGCAAGCTTCTTAATCTTCTCCGTTGGAGCATGATTTGGATAACTTAACTGGGAAGCTACACACATAAGATTATATGTAATTCCACCATCTTCTTCGGTCACCTGTTCAATTGAGTCCGACAATTTTGGGGAACCAATTATTTCACCTTGCCTACTCAAAAATGAGTCTGCAACAGCTCCAAGCGTAGAAAATAAAAATCTTTTGGCCACTTGATCTGCTCTCTGCTTGTCAACTGATGAAACCTTCGACTGAATTTTTTCGCTGATTTCTTGAACAAGCAAATCTGAATCAGAGTTCACCAAAGACAAAAAGAAATTAATACCTCGGAATAACAAGTTTATCTCCTGAACTAATTCCAGAATTGGCACTCACAAGGCGCGAGTGCTAAAATACGCGCAAGGAGAACCCCATGAACGCAACGATGATGAACTTACCTATGCCATCTGCCTTAGGCAGCTTGGAGAGTTATGTACAAGCGGTCAATCGCTTCCCCATCCTCACTGCAGAGGAAGAGTTATCTTTAGCTAACCGCCTGAAACATGACAATGACCTGGCCGCAGCCAAGCAGTTGGTGCTGTCCCACTTACGCGTTGTTGTCAGTGTAGCGCGTGGCTATGCCGGTTACGGCCTCCCTCAGGCTGACCTTATCCAAGAGGGCAACATCGGTCTGATGAAGGCTGTCAAACGTTACGATCCCGATCGTGGTGTGCGTCTGGTTTCTTTCGCTTTGCACTGGATACGTGCTGAGATACAGGAGTTTGTAGTGCGTAACTGGCGCATGGTTAAGATTGCCACGACCAAATCGCAGCGCAAATTGTTTTTCAATCTGCGTAGCCTTAAACAAGGCTTAGAGCCATTAAATCCAGAGCAAGTAAGCGAAATTGCGCAGCAACTCAATGTCTCAGAACATGACGTGGTCGACATGGAAGCGCGTTTTGCTGGTCATGAGATTGCCCTTGAAGGCAATGGCAATGACGACGAAGAGGCTTATTCACCTATCCAATATCTGGCTGACACAGTAGATCATGAGCCCTCCCAGATACTGGAAAGTAACCAAAATCAGCAACGCCAAACCACCGGTTTGGAAAATGCATTGGCCAGTCTGGATGAACGCAGCCGTCGCATCGTTGAAGCACGCTGGTTGCGGGAAGATGATGCATCTACTTTGCATGAACTCGCGGCTGAATTTAATGTTTCTGCAGAACGCATCCGTCAGATTGAGCAGAAGGCATTGAGCAAGATGCACACATCCCTCAGTAGCTAACTCAATAGCATTGAGACGAAATAAAGCCGCAGTTTCTGCGGCTTTTTGATTTCTACTGTCTTACTTCACAATCTTTAGCGTCGGCCTCTGTGCAGCAGGCTTATCTAGTTTCTCTTCCGGTGGCGGTGGGTTAGGAGCATCCTCAGCTTGGAACATCAGCCCTTGACCATTTTCTTTGGCAAAGATACCGATGACAGCACCCACCGGTACAATCAGATTGAACGAAGCTCCACCGAACCTTCCACTACAGGTGATGTATTCGTTACCGAGCTCCAGATTGCGTACTGCGGTGGTACTTAGACTAAGTACGATCTCACCATCTTTGACATAAGCAGGCGGAACTTCCGTCTGCTCATTCACTTTGACTGCAAGGTATGGAGTAAGCGCACTATCCACACACCATTCGTAGATCGCGCGGATCAGATAGGGACGTGTGGACAACTCACTCACTTACGCATCGCTCTTTCTGGAGAGGTCAACGCATCGATGAAACCCTGACGGGAAAAGATACGCTCTGCATATTTCATCATAGGCGCAGCATCTTTACTCATCTGAATACCATAACGGTCAAGACGCCAAAGCAACGGAGCAATAGCCACGTCCAGCATCGAAAACTCGTCGCCCAGCAAAAACTTCTGCTTGGTCAGAATCTGCGACAACTGTGTCAAATTGTCACGGATAGCGATACGGGATTTGTCAGCTGTCTTAGCTACGCCTTGTTCGATGACATCCACATGGCTGTACAACTCCTGTTCGAAGCGATGCAAGAATAATCGTGTACGACCACGCAATACAGGATCAGGCGGCATCAACTGCGGATGAGGAAAACGTTCATCGATATACTCATTGATAATGTTCGCCTCATACAGAATCAGATCGCGTTCAACCAGCACCGGCACCTTGTTGTAAGGGTTGATCGCGGCGACATCTTCCGACTTATTCTGCAAGTCGACATCAATCACCTCGAAGTCCATGCCCTTTTCAAACAGCACGATACGACAGCGGTGGCTATAGGGACAGGTAGTCCCCGAATACAATCTCATCATTTACCACTTACCTCTAATCAACTGTGTACGTTGCATCAACACACGCACGGAGAAATAACCAATCGTACCAACCACCGCACTTACAACTACAGTAGCAAGCAATGGATAACTACCTGATCCATTGATGCCGCCTATCCAAACATAACGTTCGAACAGCGTACCAATAATGATACAAATCGCTACTGCATTAATTGCAGTTGGGTTGTGACGTGGGCCAGGGAAACAGAAGGTTACAAACGGGATAACAAACTTCAGCACCAACACTGACCACCACAAGAATGAGTAATCACCGTCCTGCATACCATATAGTCGATCGGTCTCATCTCCGATATTGCCATACCAGATAGTCAGATATTGCGAATAGAAGGTGTAAACCCACAACAATGTGAAAGCCAGCAACATTTGTGCGATGTAGTTATAGATCTTCTCAGGTACTGGACGCAGCAAACGTTGGCGTGTATTCAGTACATAGATCCAAACCACCAAGAAAGCCAAGAACATGCCGAAGTTACTTACAAACTGCTGCAGGCCATAGATAGCACTATGCCAATGAGGAACCAATGTCATCTCAAAGTCCCATGCCACCATGGTGCTGTAAAGCACGAAGAAGAATGGAATCCAAGTTGCAACATGGTGAAAACGCAATGCGTCTTCAGGGCTACGCTCGCTTACTGACTGACGCTTGATGAAGATCCAGTACAGCGCCATCATGAACAACATGCCTATCACTTCACGCGCAATCAGCCAGTGTGGCTGATACCAACCAGGCATGTGGTACTCACCATGATCATGCGCACTCCACCAAGGGAAAGTATGCTCACCGCCCACTAACAGCACGATCAACAACACGAATGCCAATGGGAATAAGGCAAACAAAGACGCAGCAAGATGACGTACTTCAAATCGCCATTTAGCGTTAACCAGGTGCAGCACTGAACACAATGCCACACCACTCAAAGCCAGCGACAATACAACGACGAAGTTGACTGTCAATACCGCCCAATTACTGTATTCCATTTTGTCGCCTCCTATTTCGCCTGAGCCGCAGCCGTTGCTGGCTGAGCTTTTTGCAAGACCTTACGCACATAGTTGACCACATGCCAACGCTCGGTCGGTGACAGGTCATTGGCGTAACTAGGCATCACAGCGCCACCCATAGCCATATAGCCAAAGATATAGCCATCTGGATATTCTTTAGGATCCCAGGTATGCATGTCATTGCTGTTGGTCAGATTCCAAGGTGTCATGATCAGCTTGGCTCCAACCAAACCATCTCCAGTCCCAGACTGACCGTGGCAAGGTGTGCAATAGATGTTGTAAAGTTGCTCGCCTTGAGCAACCGACTGCTCATTTGCTGCAACTGGGTTGGCCATATTGCGAGCTGCGTCCATATCTTTTACGAATACAGTAGTTCCCTTGACTGGTACTGAGCGCGATGGAAAAGGCTGCATACCAGCCTGTTTGCTATCTACACTTTCGCCTGGCTTGATTGAAATTACATTTGCCATATCTTGTGACCAGGGCCACGCTTGCGCCAGTGTTGGTGCGACCAACAGCGCCACTGCTAAGGATAATTTTCTCATTTCCCTGCCTCTTCTTGAATTTCTAATGCTTCATGCTTGGTAAAGATCGCCTTCAGTACACTTGCTGATTCTTCGTCCGCTTTAACCAACAAAGCGATCTGATCTTCAGATACTTTTGCTGTGTACAAAGGGGAGCGACGTGCTGGCAAACCTGCACAAATCAAGAAGCCCAAGATGGTGATGAACACACCACCCAAAATGAACATCTCGTAAGTCAGCACGAAGTTAGGTGGAAATGGAACGATAGGCTTGCCGCCCTTAATCTGCGCATAGAAGTTAGCCTGCGCACCAGAGATCAGGAAAAAACCCAACAACCCGCCCATCAGTGCGCCGAACAGTGTGAACCACTGCACGTACACAGGCTTATCACCCAAAAACTCCTCAACTTCAGGATGCTCGATGGGTGACTTCACCACCAAATCGTCGTTCGCATTGAAGCCCTTGATGGACGTATTGCGCAACTCTTTGACGACTGCTTCAGCTTCATCGAAATTGCTGAATACAGCCAATAAATGACGTTTGCTCATTTAGTGTGCTCCTTCTACTGATTCTTGAGAGCCAGAAACTTCCAGTTTCTTGCTTGCCAAGCTGCGGTGATAGACCATTTCCTTAACTTCGTACATGGAGACTGAAGGGAACACCTTACAGAACACCATGAACAGCAGCGTGAACCAACCGAAGCTACCGAATACCATGCCCCACTGTACCCATGATGGGAACTGATCGTGATCCCATGTCCATGGATAGTAACCATGTGAATATGTAGGTGCGACGATCATCCAACGCTCCAGCCACATGCCCAGATTCAGCAACAAGGAAGTCACCAGCAACACAGGAATATTTGTTTGGAAACGTTTGAATGCCAGGATCAAAGGAACTACCGAGCCGCAGAAGATCATGCCCCACCAGTAAGGCGCATAAGGGCCTGTTGCTTTCTGAATCAGCACGTCTTTCGAGGCAATGTCATGGCTATACCATACCGACGCGAACTCCACCGCGTTCAGATAAGTCCACACCATAGCAATCGCGAAGGTCAGACGCACGGTCTTCTTAAGGATGGGCAGTGTCATGTACTCTTCGAACTTGAACACGTAACGCAGAATGATGAACAGCGTGATGATCGCCGCACAACCTGAGTACAACGCACCCGCCACAAAGTATGGAGGGAAGGAAGTCACGTGCCAGCCTGGCTGTTGTGACATCGCAAAGTCCGAAGCCACGATAGAGTGCACCGATACCGCTAAAGGAATCAGGAAACATGCGATAGTCAGGTAAGTGACGCGAAAATTGCGCCATTGACGATCAGTACCTTCCCAGCCTAATGCCAGCACGGTGTACAACTTCTTGCGCCAGCCGCTGTGGATGTTGTCTCGGCAAATCGCCAAATCAGGAATCATACCCACGAACAAGAACAAAATAGATGAGCTCAAGTAAGTGAAGATCGCCATCGCGTCCCACAACAGTGGAGACTGAAAATTAGGCCACAGACCACGATCATTCGGGTAAGGCAGAGAGTAGTAGAACTGCCACAAACGACCCAAGTGAACCATAACGAACAGACCAGCTGTCATCAGTGAGAACGTGGTCATCGCTTCAGCGAAGCGATAGATAGGTTTACGCCAGTCAGCATGCATCAGATGCAAAATTGCTGACAATAGCGTACCGGAGTGGCTCATGCCGATCCAGAAGATGAAGGTGGCGATGTACAGACCCCAAACATGCGGGTTGTCCAAATTAGCTACGCCCATACCTACGTTGTACTGGTAGATTTCACAACCTACTCCCACGCTAAATACTAGCAAAGCGCCTATAACAATCACCCAATACAGATTGCGGGGTGACTCCAAACTTTTGAGCACGTCTTTATTGATCTTTGCCCAAGCGATGTCTTCGCGGATGTCTTTCATTGTCGTTCCCTAAACAAGTTACAGCGAATCAAATCGCGCTTTCGCGCACGCGTTCCATGTACATCACGGATGGGTATGGTCGCAGCTCTTCCAAGATGCGATAACCACGCAGATCCGTACCGCCTTCTTCTTTGTCCTTCTCTTGCTCATCAGCAGTCAGCTCGACTTGCTGAGCTTTCCACTTCTGATGAACTTTAGATTCAGGATCGACCAAATTGCCGAAGGTGATGGCGCCAGTAGGACAAACTTGCTGACAAGCTGTCTGCACTTCACCATCACGCAGAATGCGGCCTTCGTTCTTCACTGCACGTTCACCGGCGCGGATACGTTGCACACAGAATGTGCACTTTTCCATGACGCCTTTGCCACGCAAAGTGATATCTGGGTTCAATTGCTGGGTCATCTCAGCAGGCCAGACATTTTCTGTAGTTGGGTAGTCGTACCAATTGAAGTAACGAACTTTGAATGGGCAGTTAGCTGAACAGTAACGTGATCCTACACAACGGTTGTAAATCTGAGAGTTCAGGCCATCCGCCGTATGGTTGGTCGCGCCAACTGGACAAACCGTCTCGCAAGGAGCCGCTTCGCATTGCTGACACATCATAGGCAGGAAGGTCGCACCTTGATCAGGGAACTCGCGACCATCTTCTGGCCAGTAGCGCTCTATGCGCATCCAGTGCATCACTTGACCATGTTCGAACTTATCTTTACCAACTACCGGTATGTTGTTCTCTGCATAACAAGCGATGCTACAAGCATTGCAACCTGAGCAAGCATCCAGATCGATGCTCATCGCCCATTTGTATGGATCGTGAGGGACATCATCTACGGGATGCGTATGACGGAACTCCGCCCAATTTTCTAATAAGTTAGATACCGACATACTTTAGACCTCCTCCGAAAGATCGACCTGATCGCTAGACTTAGTCATCGCGATCTTCTTGCCATGTTGTGCGCCACCCGCAAAGCCCTCATCCTTAACCACGATGACGCGCTTGCCGACCTTACTCAATTTGACTTTGGTCTCGTGCATAGCCAACTCACCTGTCTCGCCGTCGAATACGCGATCCAGAATCTGGAATGGGTTCACACCGTAACCCTTGGCGTAACGACCCATAGCTTCATGACCACGTCCCAGCGGGATGGACACTGCATCAGGATGGATACCTGGGAACAGATAAGCTTGAGCATTGATGGTGCCATTCTTAGACTCGATGGCAATGATGTCGCCTTCAACGATGCCCAGCTCAGCCGCCTTTTTAGGATGAATCTCAACCCATGAGTCCCACACAATAGTGGTCAACGGATCTGGAGACTCCTGCAACCAAGGCTGGTTGGCATGGCGACCATCGCGCAGATTGGCAGTCACACTAGGAATCAATGTGAATGGATACTTAGCATCCTGCTCAGCCGGAGCTGGCAATTGGATGTTGGTTGAAAGCTTGCTGCTCAACTTATTGAGGTTACCGCCAACATTGATGATGCCAGCGCTCAACACACCATTCCAGAACACATCGTCGTCCATGGCCGAGTTTGCAAACTCGCTCTTATTCTTCAGCATGGCTGTACGCAAATAAGCGTAGTAGTCATCAAACGCCTTGTAAGATTCAGGCTGACGCTGCTTAACCAAGGACAATAGGATTTCGCCCATGCCGCGCGTTTCAGGGTGCAATTTTTCCATCAACGGCTGCTGTACGCTGATCTGTACGCCCTCAGGCTGATATTCAGCGACCAGAGTACCCCAGTCTTCCAAAGCGGAATCTAGTGGCAATACCAAATCAGCTTGCAATGCAGTCTCATCAAGATAATGAGCAAAAGCTACGCGGAAGTTCGCCTTACCCAGATTTTCTTTGAACTTCATTTCGGACGGCGCGGTAAATACCGGATTGGTGCCGTATGTGAACAGTACCTTGATCTGACCATCAGCCAAACGGTTGTTCACCATACGCAACGCAGCTGTATTGCCGATAGTAGGAGCGATTTGAGGGAAAGGCACAGCAGCCGAAGCTTCCAGCGTCTTACCCACGTTACCCAATACTTGGTTGAGCAAGTTGATTGCTGCAGCATTCTGAGAACCGTGCGCATATCCTTCAGCGGCGCTACCCAACAACACCAGACTAGGCGTGCGATCTTTCAACAAAGCAGCCAACTTGACCAAACTTTCAGTTGAAACACCGGTGTCTTTGCTGACGCGCTCTTTATCGTATGGTTTTACTGCCGCAGCAACATCCGCAGACAATGACAGACCAGCTACGCCCAGCGCATTGATGACACCCATGGCCAGAATACCTTCAGTACCAGGGCGCACCACCAACCAGCGGTCTGCATTCGCGCCTGTCAACGTCATCTTAGACTCAACCTGCACCAACACACCACGCTGGCCATCCACCCCCTTACGGAACTCGGCGTATTGCTGCGAGAAGTGAACCGGCGAAACCCAAGCACCTAAGAAGTCTGCTCCGAAAGACAGCACCACTTTAGCTTTGTTGATATTGAAGCGAGGCATCTCCATGCCGTATGACTTCATATTCGCAGCGCGTTGCACCGCAGGAGAGACCGCTTCATATACGAAGTGATTTTTGCTACCTAGACTCTCAAGGTAATTACCTAACAACGCCTTGGTGTGACCGCTGACAGTGCCTGTCAAGAAATCGATCTGATCACCACTCACGCCATTCAGCTTCTCGGCGATCAATGCATACGCCTTATCCCAAGTGATGGCTTCACCACGGTCACCGCTGCGCAGCAATGGCTCGCGCACACGATCAGGATTGTAGTGGTGCTGCACGCCTGCTTGACCCAGACCGCACATCTTGCCGCGATTAATCACTGAGTCAGGATTACCTTCCAACTTCAGTACACGACCTTCACGAACACGACCACTGATACTGCAACCCGCATCGCATTGCGCACATGTTGAATTGAAATATACCGAAATACCAGGGGCTACATATTCCGCCGCTTCTACATATGAGACTACTGTTTCTTTACCATCTTCCACAGAGGTATTGCCGCAACCGGACAACGCTACAGCAGCGCCTCCCCAGCCCAACACCTTAAGAAAATCACGTCGATCAAAATTGTTGTCTATCATCACAACCTCACTGAAAAATTCTGTAAATGCACATGCATCAAATTAGTAATGGCAGGACGAACAGTCGTTCGGACCCTTAGCTACTTCCACGCCGGCGCTATTCAGCGCTGGCTTCTTGAAGCCATACCAATATGCTTGCGAACCGACCGGCATACCGCCAGGAACGGAAACAACATGATCTTTCTCGTGGCAGCTTACACACCAACCCATTGCCAATGATTTCTGGCGACGCGCTACGGTCATGGTCTTCACATCACCGTGACACGCACCGCAAACTTCTTGCACAGGACGGTTTTGCTGGAATACGAAACGCTTGATATGACGCTCATGATTGAAGCGCACGAAGTCAGGCAAATCATGGACTTTTTTCCATGGCACCGCTTTTTTGGCTTCCCAGTATTCAAAGAGCTTCTTGATGCGCGGTGTCTCGCGTACCGACTCGATATTCTGGTGACAACCTATACACTTTTGCAGTGGCGGAATACCAGCAACTGAGCCACGACGCGCGTATGTATGGCAATACATACAATCGATCTCCATACCACCCTTAAGCGGATCACTATTGCTAGGATCGTTAGGATTGCGCAGACCTGCGTGGCGATTGTGAGGGAATTCGATGGGCTGTTCAATTGCAGGACCCAGATCATCGGCGGTAGTCAATGGCTCGAGTGCAACATCAGCAGAAAAACTACTGCTTGCAGCAAACAAACCCATCAACAAGATTGAAAAACGAATAAAGCGGTGCATCGTTAGTGGCTCCCCCAACAAACAATTTAACCCACGTCGAAATTAGCATTTGACGTGATATGAAAGTAAAACGGATTATTTTTACAGCGGTGTGCCGCGCATTATTTTTTCTTAATTTCATCTACCTGCAGTAAAGTTAGGCATTGCGACACGGCACGAATAATGTCTAGTCCTAAATGCAAAGTCAACACTTGATACCCAGTATATTAAGTTTTGCTTTAAAAAAGCCATTTACGACATAAAGATACAGCATTTACTTATATTCATATTATTTACACCAAGGATTTACAATGAAAGAAGAACAAGCGGTCTTGGACTTTTTCTCCAAGATTGAGAATCTCCCTTTAGCGCTTTCTGTCGCCGAACAAACTGACCTCATACGAGAGCGCCTTAACAGCGACTTTTGGTCCGATCTCACCAGCCATGTGTCGGGAATGATCAAGCGACATGGTTTAGCGTGGCATATTGCGTCTACCGAGGATCGCAACTCCTTGGATAATTTGGTCGGCTTCCACTGCAATCTCGATACCGACCAGCAGGTTTATATCCGTCCGATGATGGAACAACAGAATCTAGGTAAAGGGATGCAGATCTATTTTGGATTGATGTGGAGCGGCAAACCCACCCCCGAGCATCTAGCACTACCAGCCGTAGCGGCATTGCGCACAGCACTTGCGAAAGATGGTTACCAAGACAATGAAAGCTTTCTGGCTTGGCAGTGGACCAAACTGTACCCACGCAGTAAATCCTTTCTATTGCGTTATCACCAAAAGCCCGAGGTACTGCTTAGCGAGATAGAGGCGGTGTTGGAAAGGCTGATGCTCCCCCATGACAAACTCATCGCTCAAGCTAACTCTGCTTTAAGTTCTGCGCCTCGCTCCATGACCATCTCACTTGAGCAGTTGCGCAGCAAAACCAAAGCTTAGACCGGATTATCCTGATCGAAAAAGCTGTGCTGCAGTTGGAAGCGTTCGGCCAGATGTTCGCCCAATGCCTGTATGCCATATCGTTCTGTGGCGTGGTGGCCCGCCGCGATGAATGCAACGCCACTTTCTTGTGCCAGATGAAAACTTTGTTCAGAGATTTCACCGGTCAGATAAGCATCCGCGCCCAGAGCGATTGCTTGCTCAAAATAGCCCTGCGCACCACCTGTACACCATGCGATGATCTTAATCTCTCGACCGTCTCCTGCGATAATCTGAGGCGCTCTTAGTAATTTACTTTCCATCGATAAAGCAAATTCAGTGAGGCTTTTCGCTGCTGGCAAACTGCCTAAACTCAGCAATTTTTGTTCACCACTGCGACTCTTCAATTGAATTCCTAAAATCTCTGCTAAGCGAGCATTGTTTCCCAACGTCTCGTGCGCATCTAAGGGTAAGTGATAGGCCAATAGACTCACGTCATGGGCTAATAGTTTTGCGATACGACGTTTCTTGATACCTACGATAGCCGCGTCTTCATTGCGCCAGAAATAGCCATGATGTACCAACAGCGCATCCGCCCCCCAGTTTATGGCAGCATCGATCACCGCTTGCGATGCTGTCACCGCTGTTGCGATACGTTGCACATCTACTTTTCCTTCGACCTGCAGGCCATTGGGGCTGTAGTCCTTGTATAGACTGGTTTGCAACAAGCTTGAGTTATAATCGAGCAGTTCGGATAGCAGCATATTCATCCCTTTTGTTTCGTTAAAACCATCATATCATGCGTAAACATTGGCTCTTATTCTCTCAGACCGTAACGATAGCGCTGGCGCTACTGTTCATCGTCCATACTCTTAAACCCGAGTTACTGCCCAATGCCGCACGCAACGGCGTAGTCACCTTTTACGAGAGCACACCTGACACCAGCGCCGCCCTGCCCGCGTCCATGAGCCTGAACGGTGCGGCCAAAAAGGCCATGCCCGCCGTGGTCAATATCTTCACACGCACCGAGATCAAGGCGCCGTCCAATCCCTTTCGCGACGACCCCAGATTCAAGTTCTTCTTCGAGGATCAGCCCGAAGAGCCACAGAGCAGCTCCAGTTTGGGCTCAGGCGTAATCGTCAGTGCTGACGGCTACATCTTGACTAACCATCATGTGGTTGAGGCTGCCGATCAGATCGAAGTTGCGCTAGCAGATGGCAGGAAGTCCAGTGCGCATGTGATCGGCTCAGATCCCGAAACAGATCTTGCCGTAATCAAGATAGATATACCTGATGCACTCCCTGCCATCACTTTCGCCCAACCCGACCAAGCGCATATCGGTGACATCGTACTCGCGATTGGTAATCCTTTCGGTGTCGGCGAGACTGTGACCATGGGCATCGTCAGTGCGCTCAAACGTGACCATCTCGGGCTGAACACTTTCGAGAACTTCATACAGACCGATGCTGCCATCAATCCGGGCAACTCAGGTGGCGCACTTGTGGACGCGACCGGCAATCTCATCGGCATCAGTAGTGCCATCTATTCGCCCAATGGCGGCTCACTAGGGATAGGTTTCGCCATCCCCGTTAGCACTGCCAAGAAGACCATGGAGCAGATCATTCAACATGGTTCGGTGACACGCGGCTGGATAGGCGCGGCTGTACAGGAACTTACGCCTGAGCTGGTAGATTCATTCAAGTTAGGTGATGCCAACGGTGTGCTGGTGACAGATGTCATCCGCAACAGCCCCGCCGAAAAAGCGGGCATCATGACTGGCGATATCTTGCTGGCCATAGACGGTCATGCCATCACCGATTGGTCTAGCATGTTGGAGACCGTCGCTAACACTCCTCCTAACAAGGTGGTTTCTGTCGAAACCGTGCATAACAACAAAAAGCAGACTCTGCAGGTCAAGATAGGTAAGCGGCCCCTAGCCAAGTAAAACTGGTCACCGAATAAAAAAACAGCCGCATCGTGCGGCTGTTTTTTATTTGACTCTAGCGCTTGATTTCAACTTCAGCTGGTGCTGGTTTGACTGTCCAGTTCGCGACCACGATACCTGCCTCATATAACAACCACAGCGGCATCGCTAACATAAACTGTGACACCACATCTGGCGGAGTAAAGATGGCACCGACCACGAAAGCACCGACGATCACATAACGTCGCACATCACGTAGCTTCTCTACCGTGACCCATCCCATACGTACCAATATCACAACGGCGACCGGCACTTGAAAGGTGATGCCGAATGCCATGAACATACCCAAGACAAAACTCAGATACTTGTCGATATCCGTCATCACTGCCACGCCCTCTGGAGCACTCGCCGTGATGAATCCGAACACAACAGGAAATACGATGAAATAGGCGAAACCCATGCCACAGAAAAACAGCAAAGTGCTCGCAAAGATCAACGGCCAGACCAAGCGTTTTTCGTGGGCATACAATCCGGGAGCGACGAAGCGCCATACTTGATAGAGGATGTAAGGTAGCGCAATCAGGAACGCCGCCATCATGGCGACCTTAAGTGGCACGAAGAAGGGGGTGGTGACGTCTGTAGCGATCATCTGCGCACCCTTGGGTAACTTGGCGAGCAAGGGATGGGCCAACCAAGAATAGAGATTTGCCGCCCAAGGAAACAATGCGATAAAGACCAAGAGTAATGCGATCACCGAATGCATCAAGCGCGTACGCAGCTCGATTAAGTGAGCGATAAAGCTTTCAGTGGTACTCATCAGGTTCGCGAGGTAGGTGTGGCCGAGTCATCTGTCTTGACTGGCTCTAGGGGCAATTGGACTTGCTGTTGTACTTCTTGGACAGGACGGGCCACCGCTTCATTGATCTTACGTGCCTGCTCATCCAGATTCCTATCGAGTTGCTGCACAGCCTGCTGCGCGGATTCTGCTTCAGCCTGTATCTTGGCCTTCATCTCGCGCAGCTCAGCAATCGCCATGTCGCGCTCGATGTCGGCTTTGACGCCATTCACATAACGTTGTGCGCGCCCCCACAACAACCCCATTGTTCGCGCAACTTTAGGCAAGCGCTCCGGCCCGATGACCACTAGGGCCACGACCATGATTAGCAACAACTCAGAGAAACTGAATTCGAACATGACTCGTACAGGACCGTCCTTTTATCAGACGTTGTGACTGTTCTTGTCTTTCACTTCGCCTTCTATGGTCTGACTGCCTTCTTTAATCTGCTTGGCTGCCTCATCCTCGGTCTTCATGCCTTCCTTGAAGCCCTTAACTGCGCCACCCAAATCGCTGCCGATGTTACGCAACTTCTTGGTGCCAAAGATCATCACCACGACCAACAATACGATCAACCAATGCCATATGCTAAATGAACCCATGTTGCTCTCCCTTAAAATTTGTAAGACTAGTCTCGCTTCACCATAGGCGGAATATTGCCGCCACCGATGATATGTATATGCAGATGGAACACTTCCTGTCCACCACCCTTGCCCGTATTGATGACTGTACGGAAGCCATTACTTAAGCCTTGCTCCAAAGCCAAACGTGGCGCTAGTGTCATCATCTTTCCCAAAAGCGCGGCATGTTGTTGCTCGGCTTGCGCCAAAGAATCTAAATGCAGCTTGGGTATCAGCATGAAGTGCACTGGCGCGACGGGATTGATATCGTGAAATGCGTACACCTCGTCATCCTCGTATACCTTGCGACTCGGTATTTCGCCACGCGATATCTTGCAGAACAGGCAGTCACTCATCATCACTCCTTCGCTCGGCTATTTTTCTCTACGATACCAGACAGACCCTCACGGCGCGCCAACTCGTTCAACACATCTTGTGAACTTAATCCGTGATGCGCGAGCAACACCATCGTGTGGAACCACAGGTCAGCGGTCTCATAGACCAGATGCGTTTTATCACCGGACTTGCTGGCCAACACCACTTCGGTGGCTTCCTCGCCCACCTTCTTCAGGATGGCGTCTTCGCCCTTACAGAACAACTTAGCCACATAGGAGGTGTCGGGGGCGGCTTGCTTGCGCGCCTCCAGCGTCTCGGTCAATCGTTGCAGAATGTCTGCTGTCATATGTGCGTCACTCACTTTTTGTATATCTCATCGGGCGACTTCAACACCGCATCC
Source organism: Gallionella sp. (assembly GCA_028710525.1). GTDB lineage: Bacteria > Pseudomonadota > Gammaproteobacteria > Burkholderiales > Gallionellaceae > Gallionella. Next base: position 15,599 of record JAQTTY010000011.1, read on the forward strand.
ACCTCGACCCACTTGCCACTTTCAAGACGGCTAAAGAAGCAACTCTCTCGACCCGTGTGGCAGGCGATGCCGCCTTGCTGGACTATCTGCAAAAGAATGACATCGGCGTCGCAATCCATGCGTATCTCTTTGACAATCTGGAAGTGGCCAGACTCTTCGCCCTTATGCCACAACTTCTTGCGCGAGCGTGACCAATATACTGCCTGCTGCTTCTGCCAAGTCAGCTTCAACGCTTCGCGATTCATCCATGCCACCATCAGCACACGACCCGTAGCCGCATCTTGCGCAATAGCCGGCACCAGACCATCGTCCGACCAATTGATTTTTTTCAACCACACTTCGCTCATAGTCTGACTTCTATACCTTGTTCGGCCATATAACGCTTGGCTTGCTGTACGGTGTACTCACCGAAATGGAAGATACTCGCCGCCAGCACCGCATCCGCACCACCCTGCTTCACGCCGTCCGCCAGATGCTGCAGATTGCCCACACCTCCACTGGCGATGACGGGTATCTCCAACGCAGAAGTCACCGCGTGGGTCAGTGCCAGATCGAAGCCGCTCTTCTGACCATCTTTATCCATACTGGTCAGCAATATCTCACCCGCGCCCAAGCGCTGCATATTGCTCGCCCATTCAACCGCATCCAGTCCAGTCGCTTTACGTCCGCCGTGAGTGAAAACTTCCCAGCGTCCCGGTGCGACCTGCTTGGCATCGATCGCCACCACGATGCACTGTGAGCCGTAACGAGCCGCAGCATCGGCCACCAGTTGTGGATTCATCACGGCAGCGGTGTTCATGCTGACCTTATCCGCCCCTGCGTTAAGCAGATTGCGCACGTCCTGTACCTCACGCACGCCACCCCCCACTGTCAGCGGGATGAACACCTGAGAAGCCACTTGCTCGATGATGCGGAAGATGATGCCCCTGTCGTCAGAGCTGGCGGTGATATCCAGAAAGGTCAGTTCATCCGCGCCTTGATCGTCATAGCGCTTGGCGATCTCCACTGGATCACCCGCATCGCGCAACTCTACAAAGCTCACGCCTTTCACCACGCGACCGGCGGTGACATCCAGACAGGGAATGATACGTTTGGCGAGCATCGCGATCAGCTCAATGTGGAGAGTTTGATTGGAGTCAATTCATCTGCCAGCAATTGTGCGGCGCGCAGATCTAGTGAACCTTCATAGATCGCGCGGCCGGTGATTGCACCGATGATGCCTTCCTTGTAAACAGCAGCTAAAGCGCGCACATCATCCAGATTGGTGATGCCACCGCTGGCGATGACAGGCACACGCAATGGACTGGCCAATTCGACCGTAGCGGGGATGTTCACGCCGTTCATCATGCCGTCGCGACCGATGTCGGTATAGATGATGGCTTCAACGCCGTAGTCTTCGAAACGCTTGGCCAAATCACCCACGTCATGTCCGGTCAGCTTGGACCAACCATCCACCGCCACCTTGCCGCCCTTGGCATCCAAGCCAACCATGATATGGCCAGGGAAAGCATCGCAGGCTTCATGCAAGAAGCCCGGCACTTTGACTGCCGCCGTGCCGATGATGATGTAGGTCACACCCAGATCGAGATAACGCTCTATGGTAGCGAGGTCGCGTATACCACCACCCAACTGTACAGGCACTTCCATGCCGATTTCTTCGATGATGCTGCGCACCGCGGCTTCATTTTTGGGCTTGCCGGCGAAAGCGCCGTTCAGGTCTACCAGATGCAAACGACGCGCGCCTTGGGTCAACCAATGCCTCGCCATTGCTGCGGGGTCATCGGAGAACACCGTCGCGCCCTCCATTTCGCCTTGCTTAAGGCGCACACAGTTACCGTCTTTCAGATCAATCGCAGGAATAATTAGCATAGCAATACGTTAATGAGTTAAGGGTTCCACTGGGTAAAATTTTGCAGCAACTGCAAGCCAGCTGCATGGCTCTTCTCGGGATGGAATTGCACCGCGAATAAGTTTTCTTGCGCGACCGCGCACACAAAAGGCTGAGGGTAATCGCTGGTCGCTTGTATCACACTCGTATCTACCGGCTGCACATAATAGCTATGCACATAGTAGAAGCGCGCGTCTTGTGCTATGCCCTGCCATAAAGCGTGTGCTGGCATCGCATGATGCACTTGATTCCAACCCATGTGCGGCACTTTCAAGCGCTCACCATGCGCATCAAGCGCAGCATGCGGAAAACGCAATACCTGTCCGCGCAAAATACCTAGACCAGGTACATCACCTTCAGCACTGTGCTCGAACAACATCTGCAAACCGATACAGATACCTAGGAAGGGCTTCTCACGCGCGGCCTGCATCACCGCAGTGCGCAGACCACGCGCATCCAGTTCACGCATGCAATCAGGCATCGCACCTTGCCCCGGAAACACCACACGTTTGGCGGCTGCGATGACAGCGGCATCGTCCGTAACTGCCACTACGACATCGGGTGCAACCTTGCGCATGGCCTGTTCGACCGAGCGCAGATTGCCCATGCCGTAATCAACTATCGCGACATCAACCATCTTGATTTACAGACTGCCTTTAGTTGAGGGCATCATGCCCGCCATGCGCGCATCCTGCTCCAATGCCATGCGCAATGCACGACCAAATGCTTTGAAGATCGTCTCAGCCTGATGATGGGCATTACTGCCCGCGAGATTGTCGATGTGCAAAGTCACCAGCGCGTGATTGACGAAGCCTTGGAAGAATTCATGGAACAAATCAACATCGAATTGACCGATGTTGCCGCGCACGAATTTGCAATTGAACACCAAGCCCGGACGACCGGAAAGATCGAGCACCACACGCGACAATGCTTCATCAAGCGGCACATAGGCATGACCGTAGCGGCGTAAACCCTTCTTATCGCCCACAGCCTGATTGAACGCTTGACCCAACGTGATGCCGATATCTTCCACAGTATGGTGGGCATCGATGTGTAGATCGCCTTTGGCGAGGATGCTGATATCCAGCAAACCATGACGCGCGATCTGATCCAGCATGTGGTCGAGGAAAGGTAGACCCGTATCGAACTTGGCCTTGCCTGTGCCGTCCAGATTCAGCTCTACACTGATCTGAGTCTCTAGGGTGTTACGTGTAACGCTAGTGCTACGCATATCTATTCGCCTTATGCGAGTTGAGTGATAGTTTCGTTGAAGGCTTCTAAGAATCTTCGATTCTCTTCTGGCGTTCCCACGGTGACGCGCAAACAATCTTGCAACATCGGATGACTGCCATGCAGATTCTTGATCAGCACACCGCGCTGTTTCAAGCCCTCGAATATCTCCTTGGCCCGCGCCACGCGTAGCAACAAGAAGTTTGCGGAACTGGGGTAAACCTTAACGCCTTTAATCGCGGACAACTCTTGCAGCAAGAGGCTGCGATCCTGTTTGATCTGCTCGGCTTGCGCCAACAGCACATCGTGATGATCCAAAAGTTTTTCTGCGACCAGCTGCGGCAAAACACCGACATTATACGGCAAGCGCAACTTTTCCAGTTCATTGAGCCATAGCTCGCTACCGACCAAGAATCCCAAACGCAATCCTGCCATCCCCAGCTTGGAAAAGGTGCGCATCACCAACAGATTGGGGTACTCGGCCAGATGCGGCACGAAACTGTCTTCCGCAAAAGCGTAATAGGCTTCGTCTACCACCACCAAGCTTGGCGCAGCGGCGATGATCTGCTTGATGTCCGCAGCAGAGAACGCATTGCCGGTCGGGTTGTTCGGGTATGCCAAAAATATCAAAGCAGGCTTATCGCGCTCGATTGCGGCAAGCATCGCGCTCATATCCAGCGAAAAATCTTGTGCCAGCGGCACACCTACATAGCGCATGCCGAGGAAGGTCGCGATCATTTTGTACATGACAAAGGACGGCTCTACGCTGAGCAAGGTTGTGCCGGGTTTATTCACCGCCATCGCCAACAACTGGATCAACTCATCCGAACCATTGCCCAATAGTACTGACATGCCGGATTTAAGTTGCAGCAACGCTGCGATCTTGCGCTTGAGCGCCAAAGGATTAGGGTCGGGATAGCGATTGATCGCTGCACCGCTCACTACCGCCGCGATCTCTTCGCGTAACGACTGAGGAACCTGATAGGGATTCTCCATTGCATCCAGCTTGACCATGCCTGCGCTCACCGGCACATGGTAGGCGTTTAGCGCAAGTATTTCGGGACGAACCAGCTGACTAACAAGAGTGGAGATAGACGACATAAACGTGTGAAAACAGTAAGACTTCAAGGCTGCGAAGCTTACCACAGCGACTGTTTTAGATGTTTATGGCCGACGCAAAAAAACAGGGGAGACCGAAGTCTCCCCTGTTCCTATAGCTTAACTATTGTTTGATGGACGAATCGATTAAATCGACTGATTCATCTTACGCAAGTTTAACTTACCAAGCCGCTTCCAACATAAATGTTGTCAGGCGACGTTGTGCTGGAGCAAATGGCACATTTGCACGTGAAGAACCATTGTATTCACTGTGGTTGATGTGCAGCGCAACGTTCTGTACCAGATCGTAAACTACAGTTGCAGTGATTGCATTGTCAGTCAGGTTAGCCAATGTCAATGGATCAACTGCACCAGTGTTTGCCTTACGGTATGCGCCACCCAAATGCAACACATGAGGAATCAAGCTGTAGTCAGCACCGATAGTGAACGCTTTACGGTCAGCAGTACCACCAGCATTGTACTCATTGATCATGCCAGTAACAGGGTCAGTCTTAGGAGCGATAGCGTATTGAGCGTAGATACTCAACTCGTTGTCGCCCAAAGCGCCTTGAGCTTGCAAGTCGAAGTATGTCTGTTCAGTAACTGAAGGAACCAATGCACCGCCAGCGTAGCCAGTACCGTTCATCATGCTCACACCAGTAACCAGCGAGAAGCCAGCAACTTCAGGAGTAGCAGCGATACGGAACAGGTTAGAACCCATAGAGTAAGTTGGTACACCACCACCGTTTGCACCCATTGCGAAGTTAGGTGAGAAACGTGTGTAAGCAGCAAAACCCATATCGTTCTTAGCAGCCAAAGTCACACCCGTTGCAGCACCAGCGCCAGCGTTGTACTGAATAGCAGATGTTTCACGACGGTGCTCAGCCCAACGGTTCGCACGCATTACGCCGCCACTGGACAATTCATAACCGTATTGAGCATCCAATGCGTCGGTTGTGAATGGAACAATGATGAAGTTAGCCGCAGATGTCTCGATGTTGATAGGCAGCTTGAAGCCAGCCAACAACGCGCCGCCAACAGCAGCAGTGTTACCTTCGAACAAGAAACCAATGTTTTCAGCTACGCGACCACCGAAGAACAGACTGAATTCGTCACCGAATTGCAGTTGGCCGTCAGCTGGACTCAAAGCTGCGCCAGCAGGCGCTTTAGCTGTGTTGTCTTTTTGGTAACGAACTTTAGCCAAGATAGCTGCGTTCATTACTGCAGGGATAGACAAATGTTCGCCTTCTACTTTTTCTTGCGCGCCCATCATTGTGTAACCAGCAGCCTTGAATGCACGACCAAAGCCATTCAGAACCGGGAAGTGTTGGTTGTGGCAAGCAGAGCAAGCCATACCTGTTTGACGTGCAAATGCTGGCAAAGCTGAAGCTTCTGGAGCAAATGCTACTGCGGCCATTACGCCTGCCAGTGAGAGAACGATTTTCTTCATTTGTGTTTTCCTCGGATTATTGAGATTTAAAGTTGACTTTTTATTGCAACCTTTTGTGCCGATAAGACCTCCCTACCTGCACTGGGAGCGGACTGTATAGAAGGCAGCAAACTAATGTCAAAACTTTGTTAAGTATGCGTTGTATTTTTGCAACAACATAAATCCAAGGAACGTCACTCTCCCGCTAACAACAGCTCAAAACGCACTTTTCCATTTTTGTTATCCGCCAATATCAAGCGATAGCCAAGCTGCTCCGCCCATTTGGCGGCTTGGTATAAACCTATCCCCAGCCCCTGATTTGATACAACCACCGAATGTAGCAATGATGACAATTCCCCCTCTGGTACAGCTGAGCCGTTGTCACACACGCTGATGCGCAAGCCTTTCTCCAAATGCAACTCGACACAAATTTGAATCCCAGGCTGCATCTGCTGCTTGCGTATCGCGTTATCTAATAGATTATCTAAGACGCAATCGAACATCGCCGCCGGAATGCTACTGTCCGGCAACACCCCCGACACTTTCCAGACGATCTCATGATGTTGGTTACGCATGCGCAAGCCATCCCACCAAGCTGAGAGTGCCAGCATCGGAGCATCTTCTTCTGATTGCGGTTGTTGCAGCTTCACCATGATCTGCTCGATACGCTGCGACAAAAAAGGCAACTGTTGCCGCAGCAACTGCTGCGCACGATCCCCCTTGTTCTGCGCGATGGACGCCAACGAAAGCAAAGACTGCAGCATATTCTTGAGATCATGCGTCAAGCGCGAACCGGTCTCATACACAGCCTGCATGCGCGTGATGTCGCGCAAGGTCTGTTCGCGTTGTTTGGCTTGATAGAAATAGCCCACTAGCTGGCTTAACAAACGTACGTGCATCAACACCGTTGGACTCAATGCCTGCTTGGTATATATCGTCAAACGCAGGTCACCCTCATACATCACTTCGGCATATGGACTGAACTGACCATATTGCCCCGCCTTTGCGGATGTTTGCCATGAGATGCCAGACATCCATTGCAGATCAGCCAGCAAAGCGGTCGCAGCATTAAGGTAACTATCCGCATCCGGTGAGTGTTGCGCAGCATCGGCCAGTCTGACTAACCAAGCTTCGAAAGGCGTGCCGATGTTGAGCAGATAGCGCGAGAACACCACCTGCAAACCATGGAAGCCAAACAAGGGATTCCACAACCCTCCCAGCGCCAACAGTATCAACCCCATTAGAAACAGCGTGCGCAACAAGGCTTCGATATAGTCGAGATGCGCTAAGGTCATAAATGCCAAGCTACCCAATACCACCAAGGCCAGCAGCATGAACAGCATTAGACTGTAGAAGAAATCTATGCTTTGCGCCGTGTCTGCACCGCGTCTATCGACCGGCAACAAGACCAAGATAGGGAGCAACATCGGCAAGACATAGATCAACAACAAACGACCTATCTCTGTATTGGTTTGCGGCGCAAACAGATTGGGTACCACCCAAAGCAACAGCAAGGCCAGCAGGTACACCATTTGAGTCAAACTGAAGGCTCTGGCCCAAATAGAACGGAATGCCAAAACTCGTCCGCCTACCAGCCCAAACAAACAGATCAACCAAAACGCCATGATCCACCAGTTCAAAGTGAACAAAACTATCAATGCAGCGAAGGCGATAAAGACCAAGGCAGGGATGCTGACTTGTCCATCGCCACGCCAAAGTGGCTGCCAGATCAGGAATAAGCCCAGATGCGCCAACATCAAGGGATGAGCCCATACGCTCTCGACCCCGACCAACATCACCGCATGCAAAGACAGCAACATCAGCAAGAGCAAGGAGCGCCCAGCAAGCAATCGATTCCTGATATTTAACGTCAGCATTTCATCATCCGTCTGTTGAAATCTCGACAAACCAGCACTTTATTCCACATCTCACGGCCCATTGCCATTCCAAATTCCAGCAAGATTACTTTCAAATAATTGATATTTATAGATTTAACTTGCATCGCATTATTACTGGCATTGAATGGCACAGCAATTGCTGTGTATGTAGCGAAACGTATATAACAAGGAGAATACATCATGAAACGCAATCAATCCGGCTTTACCTTAATTGAAATCGCCATCGTACTGGTCATTATTGGCCTGCTGCTAGGCGGCGTACTGAAAGGTCAAGAGCTGATCAACAGCGCCAAGGTCAAGAACCTCGCTACCGATTTCCGCAATATCCCTGTATTTATCTATGGCTATCAAGATAAATTTCGCTCTCTGCCTGGCGACGACGCATCCCCAGACACACACGTATCAGGGACAAAGTGTACTGGTGCCGCAGCAGTATGCTCAATGGGGAATGGTATAATTAACGGAAAATGGGATAGCGCAACAGTTGCAGACGAAACGCAGTTATTTTGGGAACACATACGCTTGGCGGGCTTAGCCACTGGACCAACCACTGGCACTGATTTACTACCTACCAATGCTGGCGGCGGCCTAATCGGTATTACCAATGGTGGAACCGACAATCCTGATCCCGCTTATGCGCTCACTCCGGCTACCGCACTACACGGCACATATGTGATTTGCTCTGGCGGAATCTTGGGCAAATTTGCCAAACAGCTCGACATCCAAATGGATGACGGCTCACTTACGGGCGGCAGTATGCGCGCGTTCAAGCAGGGGGCTCGTGGGACTGCTTTGACCGCACCAGGCACAATTGATGACGCAACTCCTTACGTAGTCTGCATGGGTGTATAAAAAATACTCCGGCGTGACATTCAAAGCCCGCTCAAGCGGGCTTTGTTTTTTCCGTTGTACTCACTAGAATCGCGCCACTATGACCACTACCGATTTCTCCACCCTGATCAGTCACGCGCATGAGCTACTGACTCGATTAGAAAAAATCCTACCCTCTACGGCACCTGCTGCACCTGACTGGTCGGCTGCAAGCGCCTTTCGCTGGAATCACCTGCAACGTGAACTGAGCCCCGTTGCCAATTTTCAACGCATAGGCTTGGCAGACTTGTTGGGCATAGATAACCAGAAACAGCGCATCCAGCAGAACACGCTGCAATTCGTGCGCGGCGGCACGGCTAACAACGTGCTATTGAGCGGTGCGCGCGGCACGGGGAAATCTTCCTTAGTTAAAGCGCTATTGAATGAGTATGCCGCACTAGGCTTGCGTGTGATCCAAATAGACAAACAGGGCTTGATAGATCTGCCGCTTATCATCAGCATGGTGCAAGGTCGTGAGGAGCGCTTCATCCTCTATTGCGACGACTTATCCTTCAATGCCGACGAAGATGGCTATCAGACGCTCAAGGCGGCACTTGACGGCGACTTGGTGGCGTTCTCTGACAACTTACTGATCTATGCCACATCCAACCGTCGCCACTTGATGCCCGACTATATGTCCGACAACCTTGCCACGAAATATGAAGGCGACGAGATCCATCCCGCTGAAAGTGTAGAAGAGAAAGTTTCCCTCTCAGAGCGCTTCGGGTTGTGGATATCGTTTTATCCTTTTAGCCAAGACGAATACTTGTCTGTTGCTGCGCACTGGCTAAAACATCACGGCTGGCAGCAGGGCATGAGCGAGGAAGTTCGACGCACCTGCCTACAATGGTCGCTGTCTAGAGGTTCTCGCAGTGGCAGGGTTGCCGGTCAATTTGCCAAGGACTGGTGTGGGCAACACCTGCCTAAAATTAATAATCCATCTGCTTAACTATCCCCTCCCCCTTTTAGGGGGAGGGCTAGGGTGGGGGTAGAAATCTAGCTATTACAACCACATTCCCACCTTCCCCCTCGAAGTGAGAAGAAACTGGCTTAGCCCTAGTAGAATTTCCGACATAAATAATCACCACCATGACATCAACCAAAATCATCGCAGTTGCTGCCGCTGTCCTGTTGCGCATGGACGGCACTTTTCTTCTCGCACAGCGCCCTGCTGGCAAGGCTTTTGAGGGCTATTGGGAGTTTCCTGGCGGCAAACTGGAAGCGGGAGAAACTGCGCACCTAGCCTTGTGTCGTGAATTACAGGAAGAACTAGGCATCACCGTAACCCGCGCCCACCCTTGGTTGACGCGCACCTACACTTATACTCACGCCACGGTAAAGCTGCACTTTTTCAGAGTATACGAATGGATGGGCGAGCCGGCCGGCATGGAAGGCCAAGAACTCAGTTGGCAGACTCCTAATGCACTCACGGTCAGCCCGATATTGCCCGCCAACGCACCCATCCTGCGCGCTATCTCACTACCCTCGCTGTACGCCATCAGCAATGCTGTCGAGCTTGGCAACGAGGTCTTCTTGGAACGGCTAGAACAGGCACTCATCAAGGGGCTGCGATTAGTGCAGATACGAGAAGCGCATCTATCTCCGTCCGAGATGTTGGAGTTCACCCATCGCGCCGTCAGTCTGGCACATCGCTATGGCGCGCTGGTGATGGTGAATAGTGATATTGAACTGGCAAAGCTAAGCGGCGCAGACGGCGTGCACTTCACTGGCAAGCAGTTACTCATGTGTACTGAAAGACCTGACATGACATGGTGTTCTGCTTCTTGTCATAACGAAGCAGAACTGGCACATGCGGGTCGTATAGGATTTGATTTCGCTATGCTGAGTCCAGTATTACCTACGCTCAGTCACCCCGGCGCAGCACATCTGGGTTGGGAGAAGTTTGCCGAGATTATCAACGGTACGACATTGCCGGTATATGCGCTGGGGGGCTTGATAGCGAACGACCTAGGCACCGCGCAAGAACACGGCGCGCACGGCATCGCGCTATTGCGTCAGGCGTGGATCTGAATCTAGGAAATCCGCCAACTCTGGCAGTTGTTCGACGCGATATTCTTCAGAAGCCCATTTACCCAAATCGATTAGCTTGCATCGCTCGGAGCAAAAAGGGCGGTAAGGGTTCTTGCTATCCCACATTGAAGATTTCTTGCATTGCGGACAGGTCACGACTGGTGCGGAGGATGGCTTCATTGCGACAGACTACAGAAGGTCAATTCAAACGGGACGTCGTATTCGTAAACGGTAGTCTTGGCGGCATAGTTGGCGTCTACGAAGCGGATGTTGATAGCGTATTTGTTGGCGCTGATCTCCGGCAAGCAGGGCAAGTGGCGACTCAGACTGACGCGTAATAGCTGCGCCACCCTGCCACCCTGCATCTGCTGAAATGAACCCAAGTGGGCTGTGAAGTGCAGTACTTTGCCGCTCTCGCGCAACAAGCGTAGCAAGATGCTGATGGCGTTACTCAAGGGCAAAAGTGGCGCTAACCATTTCTGCATATTCTCACGTCGCTTTTGGGGAACTTGCTCTTGCCAATAATGATAAGAGGGTAGATCGAACTGGCAGGTACCTCCCGGCATACAGGCGCGCTGCTTGATACCCATCAACCACTCATTCTCACGTAGATGCTGGCCGACCTTACCATTCAACGCCAAAACTTCGGCAGCTGCCTTTTCGATCTCGGCGAGGATATCCTCCAGTGCCGCCTCGGATATGGCCGGATTATTGTGCAGATTCGCCAGCACTCGCTTCTGTCGCTCCAACTCTTGCAGCAACTCGGACTTCAGATCCGACCGGCTGGCAACTTCGAGTATCTCGAACAGCGTCACCAATGCTGCATGATGATCCACATCGGTTTCAGCTTCGATGAAATGGGCGATGCGCGCGAACAAGTCCTCAAGCCGCAACATGGTGCGCACTTTTTCATTTAGAGGAAACTCGTAGCTGATCACGCGATTGTCGCCATATTGATTGACATAGGAATATTAGCGACGAAAGATATATTGAATAGCCCGACCCCGTCAATCTCCGAATTAAGATTTCGATAAAATATAGCCTGAATGTAAGCGTTCCACCTGTGTGGCGAGGGCGGCAATATCACCTTCATTGCTAATCACGTCGTCCGCACGACGTAAACGCTCATCTCGACTGGTCTGCTGCGATATGATGTTTTGGACTTCCGCTTCCGACATTCCGCTCCGCTGCATCACTCTTATTATCTGTTGGCGCTCACTACAGTCCACGACTAGGATGCGCTGCACCAACTTCAAGTAAATCGGGCTATTGAACAGCAGTGGGACAACTATCACGACATACGGATGCGATCCAAACTCCAATAGCTGCTCACGAACTCGGGCTAGTATAAGAGGATGCATTATCGACTCGAGCTGCTGCTTCTTGTCCGAGTCTGAGAAGATGGCATTCCGCATCTTGGCACGATCCAGCGCTCCTTCCGAATTGATGAAGCCGGAACCGAAGTGAGAGTTAATCGCTGTGATAGCCGCACCCCCTACACCTGTCAGTTCATGCGAGATCAAATCGGTATCGATGATCTGAGCGCCGTGCTGGCTAAGCAACTTGGCCACGGTAGACTTGCCGCAACCTATGCCACCGGTAAGGCCAACGATCAATCCCATTACACCGCCATCAATCTCAGGTATGCACTAGTTAAGGCATCACCCCAAAATAACGCGATCAATCCCCCCCCTGCCAGATAGGGACCAAAAGGGATGGGGACGTTGCGTCCACGTCGTAATGCCAGCATCAAGGTTATGCCGACTATCGCGCCAACTAGAGACGACAGCATAATAATCAGTGGCAACATCTGCCAACCCAACCAGGCTCCCAAGGCGGCCAGTAACTTGAAATCGCCGTAGCCCATACCTTCTTTACCGGTCACCAATTTGAATAACCAATACACGAGCCACAGAACCATATAGCCCAAGACCGCACCAAACACAGCATTTGGCAGTGAGGTAAATACTCCGGATGCGTTGAAGATCAAACCTAACCATAGCAAAGGCAAAGTGATGTCATCAGGCAACAATTGCGTATCGAAATCGATAGCGGACAATGTGAGCAGGGCCCAAATCAGCAATATGGCGCCTACAGCGACCGCACCAAATCCGAAATGCCAAGCGGCGTAGGCTGACAACAATCCAGTGCAAGCTTCGACAAGTGGGTAGCGTAAAGAAATATGTGTACCACACCCTTTGCATTTCCCACCTAGAATGAGATAGCTGACAACGGGGATGTTTTCCCAAGCCGAGATCGCGTGCTTGCAGTTGGGGCAGGCCGAACGTGGCACCATCAAATTATAAGCGGTCTGCTCCTGCAACTCTTCACCGCGCAATTCGGCACACTGCTGTTGCCAGCCTCGCTCCATCATCTTTGGCAAGCGGTAGATGACAACGTTCAGGAAGCTGCCTACGATCAAGCCTAGGAACAGACACACCAAAACGAATGCGGCAGGCACTGCCTGAAGCACTTCAAATAGACTCATAATGTAGGTGTTTGTAATCAGAGATACCAAAGACAACGGCACGCAACCCCAAGGTGTACGTGCCGTACATGTTTCTTTAAACCACTTGACCCATTTTGAAGATAGGCAGATACATGGCTACAACCATACCGCCTATCAATGTGCCGAGCACGACCATGATGATCGGCTCCATCAGGCTGGAAAGCGCCTCGACGGCATTATCTACTTCCTCTTCGTAGAAATCAGCAACCTTGGACAACATCGCATCCAAAGAACCCGCCTCCTCGCCAATAGCAACCATCTGTAAGACCATACTAGGGAAAACCTGCGTATCCTGCATCGCCACGGTCAAACTATTACCTGTGGTGACTTCACGCTGTATCGCTTTAGTTGCATCGAAATAGACGGCATTTCCTGCCGCACCGGCAACTGAGTCAAAAGCCTCTACCAGCGGCACACCCGCCGCAAACATAGTAGAAAGAGTGCGACTCCAGCGCGCGATACTTGCTTTACGAATCAGCTCACCAAAGATTGGCAATCTTAATAATAGCCTATCCATGATGCCTTGCATTTTTTTGCTACGTTTCCATAAATAGAAGAAGGCATATAGCCCGCCGCCTGATATCCCAAATATTGCCCACCACCATGCAACGACAAAATCTGACATAGCCATGATGACCAAAGTCGGCCCAGGCAGATCCGCGCCAAAGTTAGAGAACAACTCTTTGAACGCTGGGATAACAAAAATCATGATCACTGCTGTGATGATGACGGCCACTGCAATAATAGAAACCGGATAGAACAAAGCCGATTTGATCTTGCCTTTAATCGCTTGGATTTTTTCTTTGTATGTCGCCAATCTATCCAAGAGGCTATCCAGAATACCAGCAGCCTCACCGGCACCGATTAAGTTGCAATACAACTCGTCAAAATACAAAGGGTGCTTCTTGAAAGCCTGCTGCAAACTGCTACCCGTCTCGACCTCAGTCTTGATGTCAAACAATAACTTGGCTACCGCAGGGTTGCTATGCCCCTTACCCACAATATCAAACGACTGCAGCAAGGGCACGCCAGATTTAAGCATGGTGGCCAATTGACGTGTGAATAGGGTGATATCTTTTTCACTCACCGACTTACCGCCGGTACGCAGGCGCTTCACCTTCACCACATTGACGCCCTGACGGCGCAGGGATGCAGAAACGACTATCTCACCCGGAGCGCGCATCTCACCCTTGACTATCTTGCCGGTCTTGTCACGGCCTTCCCACAGATAGGAAAATTCTTTTGGTTTTTGATTTCTTTGTGCGACAGCCATAGTGTCTCCAATCAGTTCACTTCTTATTCTTAGCAGGCATCATGCCGAGCTTTATGTCTAATGTAAAGCCGTGATAATCAAGAGCATAGCTAGAGACAAAATCGGCACCACGATTACCAACCCCAAGTCACTCTCGCTATGCATCTTTATTCAATCGTACCGGGAAGATGCGCACGACTTTCACTACTCTATCTTGGGTTTGAATGATCTCCATGGGATAACCCGATATCTTAAGGCTAGTCCCCGCCTCCGGTATATCTTCCAGATGATCCAATATCAGGCCATTCAGTGTCTTTGCCCCATCTAAAGGGAAGTGCAACCCCAGCTTCCGATTGAGTTCGCGCAGACTACTTCCGCCTTCTAAGAGGAAGCTGCCATCTTCATGGCGCAGATACTTCCCTGTTTGACTAGGAGCTTGAGTAGTGAACTCTCCGACTATCTCTTCCAAGATATTCTCTAGCGTCACCAAGCCCAATAGTTCGCCGTATTCATCGACGACCAAGCCTAAGCGTGCGTGCCTTTCCTGAAATTGCTGTAGCTGTTTCAACAGCGGGGTATCCGAAGGAATGAAATAGGGATCATAAAGGACATCTTTCAACTCATCTAGGTCGAAGCTACTGCCTTCCAGAAGTGTCAAGGCACGCTTAGCATGCAAGATGCCGATGATATTACTGGGAGATTCTTCATATACCGGCAGCAAGGTGTGATGACAGGTGATGATCTGTTCTCGCAGCTGCGTGAGCTCTACATTGATATCCAAGCCCTCGATCTGATTGCGCGGCACCATCACATCGTTCACCGTGATACGTTCCAGATCGACTAGATTAAGCAACATCTTCTGATGTTTGCGTGGAATGAAGTGTTCCGCATCCAGCACTAGGCCGCGCAATTCCTCCATGGTCATTTTCTGCTTGCTCTGATCCGTCTGTATCTTGATGCGCAACAGCCACAAGAATCCCTTCACCATCCCACCAGCCACCGTAACGACAGGATGGAACAAGGTGATCAAGGGTGTGAGCACATAACTTGCAGGTAATGCGATGCGTTCTGGATAACTGGCCGCGATGATCTTGGGCATGATTTCGCTGAAGACTAACAAGGCGAATGTGATAGACAACGTACCCAGCAATATTGCCAGATCATCCTGCCCGAACATACGGAGCACGATGATATTGGTCACGGCCGCGGCGGCCACATTAAGCAGAGTGTTACCTAGCAATATCGAGCCCAGCAGTTTATCGATCTTACCCAACAGACGACTGGTGAGCTTCGCCGCCTTATTGCCTTTACGCAGCATGTGATTGAGGCGATGGCGATTAATCGCCATCATGCTGGTCTCGGAGGCAGAAAAGAAACCGCTCAGCACGAGCAATAACAGCAAAATGCCAAACAGGGTAGACAGCGGAATATCGTTCAAGGATGACTGAATGCGTATAGGTTGTTTTGAGTATCAGTCATGCGCGACGCGGGTGTCAAGGCTTCAGACCGTTTGAGCCTTACGCGCACTCCACATCATCATGAAGATACCGGCGATGACCATAGGTAGGCTCAACCATTGCCCCATGCTTACGCCAAAGGTCATCAGACCAAAGATGCCATCATCAGGAGTACGGGTGTATTCACCTATAAAACGGAAGCTACCATAACCTATCAGGAAGAGTCCTGATACCGCGCCCACCGGACGTGGCTTGCGGCCATACCACCATAAAATGATGAACAGAGTCAGCCCTTCCAATAGCGCTTCATAAAGCTGCGAAGGGTGGCGCGGCAATTGATCGACCTTGGGAAAGACCATGGCCCAAGGCACATCGGTTACCCGCCCCCACAACTCGCCATTGATGAAATTACCTAAACGACCAAAACCCAAGCCCGGTGGTACTAAGGGCGCGATGAAATCCATCAACGCCAGCCAAGGCAATTTGTTTTGACGTGCGAACCACGCCATCGCGACCAGCACACCTAGAAAGCCGCCGTGGAAGGACATTCCGCCCTCCCATACCGCCAGAATCTTAAGGGGATGGGAGAAATAATAACCGGGGTTATAGAACAGTATTTCTCCGAGTCGCCCACCTATGATCACCCCCAGAACGCCGAAGAATAAAAGATCATCCAGCAGTTTTGCATTCATCTGCTGATGATCGAGTATCTTGATGCGCTTACGACCCAACCAGATAAAGGTGATGAATCCGGCGAGATACATCAGGCCGTACCAATGGATGCCGAATGGGCCGAGGTGGATAGCGACTGGATCGAATTGTGGATGAACGAGCATGATGTAATCGGTTAGAATCGAGCGCTGAATTATCCTGTATTCGCGCCCCGCGCGCTCACATTCGAGAAGACATCATGCCAGATTACCGCTCTAAAACCTCCACACATGGCCGCAACATGGCCGGTGCTCGCGCCCTGTGGCGCGCCACCGGCATGACCGAAGGTGACTTCGGCAAGCCCATCATCGCCATCGCCAATTCCTTCACTCAATTCGTACCCGGCCATGTGCACCTTAAAGACATGGGGCAATTGGTCGCACGCGAGATTGAGCGTGCTGGTGGCATCGCCAAGGAATTCAACACCATCGCTGTCGATGACGGCATCGCGATGGGCCACAGCGGCATGTTGTATTCACTACCTTCGCGCGATCTGATTGCCGATTCGGTGGAGTACATGGTCAATGCACATTGTGCCGATGCGTTGGTGTGTATCTCCAACTGCGACAAGATCACTCCAGGCATGCTGATGGCCGCGATGCGCCTCAACATTCCCGTGGTATTCGTTTCCGGCGGCCCGATGGAAGCAGGCAAAGTTACTTGGGGCGGCAAGACCAAGGGCTTGGACCTGGTCGACGCGATGGTGTCTGCCGCGGACAGCAAATGCAGCGATGAGGAAGTGGAAGCCATCGAACGCTCCGCGTGCCCGACGTGCGGCTCATGCTCTGGCATGTTCACGGCCAATTCGATGAACTGCCTGACCGAAGCTTTGGGCTTGTCCTTGCCCGGCAATGGCTCACTGGTGGCGACCCATGCAGAACGCAAACAACTGTTCTTGCGTGCCGGACGTACCATAGTCGAATTGTGCAAGCGCTATTACGAGCAGGATGATGCGACGGTGTTGCCGCGCAGCATCGCCAGCTTCAAAGCCTTTGAAAACGCCATGACATTGGACATCGCAATGGGTGGCTCGACCAATACCGTGCTTCATCTGCTGGCCATCGCGTATGAGGCGGGCGTGGATTTCACCATGAAAGATATGGATCGCTTGTCTCGTCATGTACCGACTTTGTGCAAGGTCGCCCCTTCTTCCGAATACCATATGGAAGACGTGCATAGGGCAGGCGGCATTCCCTCGATTCTTGGCGCATTGCTACGCGCAAAACTGCTGCATGGCGAAGCGCATACCGTACATAGCCCGACCATGGCGCAAGGCATACAGCAGTGGGACATCACGCAAAACAAGGACGAGGCTGTACAGAAGTTCTTCCGCGCCGCCCCAGGGGGGATACCGACCACCATCGCATTCTCACAATCCATGCTCTACCCAACAGTGGACGATGACCGCAGCAAAGGCTGCATACGCGACGCTACACATGCGTACTCACAAGATGGCGGGCTGGCGGTGTTGCACGGCAACATCGCGGTGGATGGCTGTATCGTAAAGACTGCAGGCGTTGATGAAAGCATCTTGAAGTTCACTGGTCGCGCACGTGTATTCGAAAGTCAAGACGACGCGGTCACCGCCATCCTCGCTGATCAGATCGTGGCGGGCGATGTCGTGGTGATTCGTTACGAAGGCCCCAAAGGTGGGCCGGGTATGCAAGAGATGCTGTACCCAACCTCCTACCTCAAATCTAAAGGTATGGGCAAAGTCTGCGCCTTACTCACCGACGGTCGTTTCTCCGGCGGCACCTCAGGGCTGAGCATAGGCCACGTTTCGCCCGAAGCGGCACAGGGCGGCGCAATCGCACTGGTAAACGAAGGTGACACCATCCATATTGACATTCCTAATCGCGCCATCACGCTCGCCATCAGCGACGCCGAAATGACTGCGCGGCGCACTGCGATGTTGGCGCGCGGCAATAAAGCTTGGCAACCTGTCAGCCGCGAGCGCCATGTATCTGTGGCGTTGCGCGCTTACGCTGCGATGACCACCAGTGCCGATAAAGGGGCAGTGCGCGATATCACTCAGATTGAACCTCGTTAAATTCACACATAAAGGGATAAAACATGAAAACAGCAGCACAGTTGAACCAACAATTCGGCATAGCAGGACAACTCTCTTTCCGCGATGACGCGAGCGGCTTAGTGGTCGCCGAATTCATCAATAAATTTGCCACGGCATCCTTGTGCCTGCAAGGCGCACACTTAATCAGCTGGCACCCCAGGAGTCAAAGTAAGCCGGTAGTCTGGGTATCACGCGATGCCAAGATGGCAGCTGGAAAATCCATACGCGGGGGAGCACCCGTGTGCTGGCCATGGTTTGGCGCACATGCATCTGAATCAAGCTTTCCCGGCCACGGCTACGCACGTACCGTGCCTTGGAGCGTGATTGAATCAGGCACCGAGCCTAACGGTGCGACACGCTTGACCTTACGTTTGCAAGAAAGCGAAAAGACTCGCGCGCAATGGAATCACGACTGCAATGTAGACCTCACCGTCATCATCGGTGACACCTTGCGTATGGAGATGACAACGGAGAACACCGGCACCTCCGACTTCGTTATCGGCGAAGCTCTGCACACCTACTTACAGATCAGCGATATCGGCAAAGTAAGCGTCACCGGCTTGGAAGGTTGTGAGTACTGGGACAAAGTTGGTGGATCGAATTTGCGTAAGCAGGACGGTGCGATCACCTTCAACGGTGAAGTTGATCGTGTCTATATCAATAGCGCGGCGGAATGCGTGATACATGATGCACCCTTGAAGCGCCGTATCCACATCAAAAAATCCGGCAGCCTTTCCACCGTGGTCTGGACCCCTTGGACAGAAAAAGCCAACAAGATGGGCGATATGGGGCAGCCAGACGGTTGGCGCGAGATGGTATGCGTAGAGTCTGTCAACGCCATCGACAATGTCGTAACTGTGCTCGCAGGTAACAAACACACTCTGATCGTGGAATACACTGCCACCAGTTTATAAGTCAGCCCAATTGCCACGACAGGAGAAAGATATGCGTCAACTACACTTGAGCTCGTTCACACTGATTGCCATGCTCTGCGCTTGCCAACCGGAATCTTCAACCCCGGCTGTACCTCCAGGCAGTTCAACCACCAATACAACAGCTACAGTCGAAGTGGCGTCTGCCGTAGCCGCAACTGTAGAGGTCGCATCCGAAGTTATCGTGACGCCTGAAAAGACCAAGGTACTTACACCCGTCGTTACTCCCCCGAGTGAATTAACCAACAAAACCTTCACCAAAAGTCAGCCCGTAGCACCACCAGTGGCACCACCTCCCCCTGTAGTAGAGGTGGTTGCCGCTGCTATTGAAAAGGTTGCTCCAGTGGTCCCTACACCAGCAATAAGTGCTAAATCAGAAACCCAGAATGCAAAGGTGCTGGCGGAAGCGGATGCGCTTCAACTGGCTAAAAAGAGCGGCTGTCTGACTTGCCACGCAATAGAAAAAAAGCTTGTCGGCCCAGCTTGGAGAGATGTTGCCACAAAATATCGCGGCGATGCTGGCGCACCTAGCGCACTGGAAGGCAAAGTTGCCAAAGGCGGAAAAGGTGCATGGGGCAACATGGCTATGCCTGCTAATTCGCCTCGCGTTTCTGATGCTGACATACACGCTTTGGTCGGCTTCATTCTGTCTTTGAAATAACTTGTCAACCCGATAGACACCCGCCGCGTTATTCCGAATGCCAGCCTGGAACCTATTTTCCTACGGCATTGAGCAAATGCGTGGCGGGATGATCCCGTTGCACAAGTAATCAATCAAAACACACGGAGAGAATATGAAATCTATTATCGTAAGCATGATGGTTGCAGCGGGTCTGATGGTTGCTGGTAGCGCAATGGCAACAGATATGCCCGCCATCGCGAAGAAAAACAATTGCACGGCTTGCCATGCAATTGACAAGAAGGTGGTTGGGCCAGCTTGGATGGATATATCTAAAAAGTACAAAGGTGATGCATCGGCCGAAGCAAAGCTGATCACTAAAGTATCCAAGGGCGGTTCTGGTGTTTGGGGTTCTATGCCTATGCCAGCTAACGATCCAGCAGGTACTAAGCAAGCCGACATGAAGGAACTTGTTCAATTTGTGTTAGGTCTCGCCAAGTAATAGCACAGCAACACAAAAAAGCCGGCGCAAGCCGGCTTTTTCATTCCCAGATATATTTGCGCAAGTCACTATATTTATGGATAATGCGCCCCTTCGTGAAATACCCCTAGTGCGTACACCAGCCGCACAAAACCATTTGTAAGGAAAATATAATGAAACCAGATACACACCCAAATTACCAAGAAATCTCCGTTACTTGCAGCTGCGGCAATAGCTTCAAGACTAAATCAGTGATCGCTAAGCCTGTACTGAACGTCGAAGTTTGCTCCGAATGCCATCCGTTCTACACTGGCACACAAAAGATCATGGATACTGCTGGTCGTATCGACAAGTTCCGTCAAAAGTACGGCAACAAGGCTGCTGCGTAATTATCCCGCCTTGCTCGCCAACCTCAAGTTGGTAGGCCGCGCGGAACTTCGCAAGAAATCAGCATCAAAAAGGCAGCTTACGCTGCCTTTTTCATTTGCCGGACTATCAACTCAGGAATCGTGATGCGCGCGCTCTCCATCATTGCTCTATTACTTAGCCTCCTTTCGGGTTGCGCCCTCAACCCCGTCACAGGCAATGCCGACTTCGTGATGATGTCAGAAAGTCAGGAGCTGTCTCTCGGTCGCCAGGCTGACGAGCAGGTCAAGAAGCAATATCAAGTCTATCCCTCCAAGGCACTGCAGGACTACGTAAATGGTGTGGGTCAGAAACTAGCCAAGAAAAGTCATAGGCCAGAGCTGCAATATCATTTCCTAGTCCTAGACTCCACTGAGATTAACGCCTTCGCCCTACCGGGGGGGTATGTCTATATCACCCGCGGCATCATGGCTTACTTGAATAGCGAGGCGGAACTCGCCGCAGTATTGGGTCATGAGATAGGCCACGTCACTTCACGTCATGGTGTGCGCCAACAAAGTGCAGCACAAGCGACCAATATTGGACTGACCATCGCCTCTATCTTCGTGCCACAGGTCAACACCATGGGCGGGCAAAATCTCAGCAACCTTATCGGTGGTGCACTGCTGTCAGGCTATGGGCGCGACCATGAGCTAGAGGCAGATCGTTTGGGCGCCGACTATCTTGCGCGCAGTGAGTACAATCCACAGGCCATCATCAAGGTCATCGGCGTGCTGAAGAATCAGGAGCTACAGGACGCGGAATTAGCCAAGCAGGAAGGCCGTGAGCCGCGCCGTTATCATGGCCTTTTCGCCAGCCACCCAGACAATGACACTCGCTTACAACAGGCGGTCGGCGAAGCTGATAAGCAGACCGTCAACCATCCCGTTGAAGGGCACGATGAATACCTGCAGGCTACCGAGGGTATGGTATTCAATGACAATAGTGATCAGGGCGTATTGCGTAACAATGCTTTCTATCAAGCAACACTGGGTATAGGCCTACAATTCCCCGTTGACTGGCAGGTGCATAACTTGCCTAAGTCTCTAGTCGCAATCAGCCCCAAAGGTGAAGCTAAATTGCAGATGAAACTGGACGAGAAGCCTGAGGGCACACCAGAGGAATATGCCAAACGTAGTGCCGACAGCAACACGGTGGAATCACTTGAAATCAATGGGCTCAAGGCCGCCATCGCTACACGTGCGAACAAGATATTGGCCGTTATCTACTTGAACGACCAAGCTTATCTACTGCAAGCGGAGGCAAAATCCGAGGCTGAACTCAAGCCCTATCAAGAGGTTGTGCTGGCTACCATACACAGCTTCCACCGACTGAGCGGTGCGGAAGCGAAGCTTGCCAAACCGCTGGAGCTGCATATGGTGCGCGCACAAGAGGGCGACACCTATAGAAAACTCGCGCTCAGCTCCCCATTGGGAAAATCTGCCGAGAACTATCTGCGCCTGATCAATGCACAATATCCTGCCGGAGAGCCTAAAGCCGGTGAACTGATCAAGATCGTCGAGTAAGATAGCGCATGTATTTCATCAAACCGACCGACCCCTACCCCATCTCCCCCGGTAAAGCAGTGATGCTGGGGCTCTTATGCCTAGTCTGGGTAGGCACTGGACTGATAGGCCACGACCCATGGAAACCCGATGAAGCTTACAGCTTCGGCTTGATCTATTCGATGCTGCAGAACGGTGATTGGCTGGCGCCCACCCTAGCGGGTGAACCCTTCATGGATAAGCCGCCATTGTTCTACTGGACGGCTGCAATCTTCGCCAAAATATTCGTCAATTACCTGCCTTTGCACGATGGCGCACGCTTAGCCAGCGGCTTCTACAGCGCATTGAGTCTGCTATTTGTGGGCTTGGCTGGACGCAAGTTATATGGTGAGAACCGCGGCTGGGCCGCAGCCATCATCTTAATAGGCTGCTTGGGTATGCTGGTGCGTGCTCACCAAATGATCACCGATCTGGCACTGCTCAGCGGTTGCGCCATGATGCTGTACGGTTTTGCTCATAGCCAAGAGCGTTTCATCCGTGCTGGGTTCTGGATGGGTATGGGTGTGGGCATAGGCTTTATGTCCAAAGGGTTTATCGCACCAGTCCTATTCATCCTGATCGCCGCGGCCCTACCCGCTTTATTCCAAGTCTGGCGCCAACGCAACTATCTGCGCAGTCTGTCCATCGCACTGTTCGTAGCATTGCCTTGGCTGACCATATGGCCGGCCATGCTCTACTTGGACTCACCTCAGCTCTTTATAGATTGGGCCTGGACGCACAATATCGGTCACTGGTTCAACTATGCGAGTAAGGGCCCAGGCAAGGAGTCCTTCTACTACCTGCAAAACCTGCCTTGGCTGGCATGGCCTGCTTGGCCCTTGGCAGCCTGGGTCGTGTGGCGCTCGCGGCAACGACTGGCACAACGAGATGACCTGCAACTCCCGCTGGTCGCTTTCGGTGTGATGCTGCTCACCCTAAGTTTTGTGCCTAATATCGAGGAAGTGTTCGCCTTGCCCATGTTGCTGCCTATCACCCTGATGGCAACTGCTTCGCTATCTATGCTGAAGCGGGGTGCCGCCAATGCTCTGGACTGGTTCGGCCTGATGATATTTGCGCTGCTGGCTATCGTACTGTGGTGGGGTTGGGCAGGACTATTACTCGACAACCAAGCCAAAATCACGCATCTATTGAAGGATGATCAACCCAGCTTCGTACCAAGTCTGGACACCACCTCGTTCGTGATTGCACTCTTCTGCACTTTCCTGTGGCTGGTCTTGGTATGGCGAGTCGGTCGTTCCATGCGCCGCTCTGTGGTTAACTGGGCAAGTGGGATGACTTTGATCTGGATACTCGCCATGACGCTATGGCTGCCCTGGCTGGACAGCGGCAAGAGTTATCGCAACATGGTTATGGCACTCAAGCAAGATATGCCCGTGAAATACAACTGTATAAGACGCGAGAATCTAGGAAATGGACAGCGCGCGATGCTGCATTACTTCGGCGACATCTATACCCAACTCGACCCCAAACAACGTTGTGACCTGCGTCTCATACAAGGAAAAAAACTTTCCAGCCCAGTACTCGACGGTACAAAGTGGAAGAAGATATGGGAAGGTAGTCGCATGGATGACAAGAGCGAGCAATATCGTTTATATCGCCGGATCAAGTAGCCGGATGATTACACGCCTTTGTGCAACAACAGTTCGGCCTGCTGCAATGCCTCGGGCAGTCCTAACAACACCAACACGTCACCGGCTTGCAAGACGGCCTCCTCGCTAGGCTGGGAGTCGCGTACGCCGTGACGACGCACCGCATTCACTTCGACATTGATCTGATCCAAACCCATCTCGCGTAAGCGTTTCCCTACCGCAGCATGTTCCTGCTTAAGGTAGACACGCAAAAACCTTGGCTGTAAACGCTCGGTGGCTTCACCCACTTCTGAATTGCGGAAATAGCCACTGAACACGGCATAACGACGGGCACGACTTTCTTGTATCTGCCTGATTACGCGATTAAGTGGCACACCCGCCATCAATAAAACTTGCGATGCCAGCATCACACTGCCCTCCACCACCTCGGCCACCACTTCGGCAGCGCCTGCTTGCTTCAAGACTTCAACATCGACATCGTCATTAGTGCGCACCACCACCGGCAGATCCGGGCGCAACTCTTTCACATGTCTTAGTATCGCCAGTGCCGAGTGCTTATCCGTATAGGAGATGACCAGTGCGCTGGCACGCATCAGGCCCGCCGCCATCAACACCTCACGTTTAGCCGCATCCCCGTAAACCACGCTCTTTTTGGCCGCCGAGGCTTCGCGCACGCGGCGCGAATCCAGATCCAATGCGATAAATCGCAGATGTTCTTGCTCCAAGAAATTGCCCAAGGCACTACCGCTACGGCCGTAACCGCAGATGATGACATGGGCGTTGTTGCCCATCCCCATGCTTTGTATGGCAATCTGGTGCATCTGCATGGCTCGATTGGTCCACTCGGCCGCGGAGAATCTTCTGGCGATGACCTCACCATGCTGGATGAGGAAAGGCGCGGCCAGCATAGACAACAGCATCGCGGCTAAGCAAATCTGCAGAGTCTCGGGTTGAACAAAATTTCCATTCTCGGTGAGGGTCAACAACACAAAACCAAACTCGCCCGCCTGCGCTAGACCGATACCGCTACGCAATGCGACCCCCCAATCTCCTTCGAAGAGTCGGGCCAGCATAGTCACTATCGCTGCTTTGAACAGTATGATGCCCACCAAAACCAGCAGCACCCAGCCCAAATCACCAACAACTGCACCTAAATCCAACTTCATACCTATGGTGACGAAAAACAATCCGAGCAAGACATCTCGGAACGGCTTGATATCTTCCTCAACCTGATAGCGATATTCGGTCTCGGAAATCAGCATGCCTGCCACGAAAGCACCCAGCGCTAATGACAATCCTGCATATTCAGTCAGGTAAGCCAATCCCAAAGTCATGAGCAACACATTGAGCATGAACAGCTCAGAGGATTTTTGTCTGGCCACGATATGGAACCATTGGCGCATCATGCGTTGACCAAATACCAGCAGCACCATCAAAACCACTGCTGCTTTTAGTATCGCCCATCCCAATGTGGACGAAAGATTTTCGGAATTAGTCGCCAACGCAGGAATAACAATCAACAGTGGCACCACCGCTAAATCCTGAAACAACAACACACCCATCATCTGCCTACCATAGGGCAGATTAAGTTCAGCGCGTTCCACCAGCATCTTGCTGACGATAGCTGTAGAAGACATGGCCAGTACGCCACCCAGCGCCAGACCGGCACGCCAATTCAAGCCAAACAACATCGCTAGGGCAATCACAAGCAACATGCTGCAGATCACTTGCGCACCACCCAAACCGAACACTGTGCGCTTCATCGCCATCAAGCGCGTCAGACTGAACTCAAGACCGATACTGAACATCAAGAACACCACGCCGAACTCGGCCAGATGCTGGGTCTCGATCGACTCAGGTATCCATGCCAGTGCATGCGGGCCAATCAACAAGCCCACAGTCAAATAACCCAACATCACTGGCAAACGCAAGATACGGCAAAGCACCACCACTCCGACGGCGGTGGCGAGCAAGATAAGAACCAGTGAGAGCGAATTGTCCATCAGGGCGAGCGAGTAATTTATTTCCTGACTGATGATGCCGTACTGAACGTGTATTTGCAAAGTTTTACGGCACAATTTTTGCGCTGTTATAATGCGACGCATGAATAAACCTCTACCCGCAACCCCCCGCGCGCTCGACCTTGCACGCGAAGTGCTCAACATCGAAGCCGCTGCGGTCAACGCACTCAGCCAGCGTCTCGACGACACCTTCTTGCATGCCTTGAACCTCATCCTGTCCTGCCGCGGTCGAGTCATCGTCAGCGGTATGGGTAAATCCGGCCACATCGCACGCAAGATAGCCGCCACCATGTCTAGTACTGGCACACCGGCCTACTTCGTCCATCCCGGCGAAGCAAGCCATGGCGACCTAGGCATGATTACCTCTGACGATGTCATCATCGCGCTGTCTTATTCCGGCGAAAGTCAGGAACTCATGACCATCGTGCCGGTTATCAAGCGTCAGGGCGCAAAGCTCATCAGCATCACCGGTTTTCCAAACTCAAGCTTAGGGGTGGAGGCCGATGTGCATCTCAATGCGCATGTTGATAAGGAAGCCTGTCCTATGGGGCTGGCGCCGACTGCGAGCACTACAGCAGCACTCGCCCTTGGTGACGCACTGGCTGTGGCCTTATTGGATGCAAAAGGATTTGGCAAAGAAGATTTTGCTCGCTCCCACCCTGGTGGCAGTTTAGGTAGGCGCTTGCTCACCCATGTGCGCGACGTGATGCGCAGCGGGGAACGTCTGCCTGCGGTACGCGAGGACGCGATGCTGAGTCATGCGCTCATGGAAATTTCGAAAAAGGGCGTGGGCATGACCGCCATCGTGGATGCCGAACTACATGTGCTCGGTATCTATACCGACGGCGATCTGCGCCGGACTCTGCAGAAGAGTGTGGACTTCAACACCACGCCAGTACGCAGCGTGATGTCAGCCCATCCCCGCTGCATCAGCCCTGATGCACTGGCCGTGGAAGCCGTACAGACGATGGAAACGCATAACATCAATCAAATTCTTGTGGTGGACGGGAACAATCGTCTGGTAGGTGCACTCAATATGCACGATCTGCTACACGCAAAAGTCATCTAACCCACTGGAGAACCCCATGCTGCTTAGCCGCGCCAAACTTATCAAACTAGTCACCTTCGACGTAGATGGCGTCATGACCGACGGCGGGCTTTATCTTTCGGACTCTGGCAATGAATTCAAACGCTTCAACACCCTAGATGGCTTGGGCATCAAGCTACTCAAGGCCAGCGGTGTTCAAGTCGCGATCATCACCGGCCGCACTTCCAAGTGCGTGACCCTGCGTGCTCAAAATCTGGGGATAGAACATGTCTACCAAGGTGTCGAACAGAAGATCAACGCCATGAACGACCTGCTCAACAAACTTAAATTGACCCGCGATGCCGCCGCCTACATGGGCGACGACGTGGTCGATCTTCCGGTGATGCGCAACGTCGGTCTGGCGATAAGCGTACCGGATGCGCCACAGCTAGTGCGCGAACATGCCAGTTATATCACCCAGCGCCGCGGTGGACACGGTGCAGTACGCGAAGCCTGTGAACTTATTATGCACGCCCAAGGCACACTGGATGCGCAACTCGCTCAATATCTGAAATGACCCTCGTCGCCCGCGCCCGCACTTGGTTACCCGTCCTGCCTTTGATCGGCATCCTAGCGATGACCTACTGGTTAGATCAGCAGGCAAAACCAGAAGCGGAAGCAAGTGATCGCAAACTGCAACACACCCCTGATGCCATAGTAGACCAACTACAAGCTGTGACGCTGAACCTAGAAGGCACGCCGCGCTTCCTTATGTCTGCCAAACAACTGGTGCATTACGCCGATGACGACAGTACCGAGCTGATCGAGCCTAACCTCACCGCCCTTGCTAGCGCACGGCCAGACGTAAACATGACGGCTCTCAAAGGCACACTATCCAGCAAGGGAGATGTCATCGAACTATTTGACGATGTGGAGATTGTGCGTGCAGCAAGCAAATCGCGTGGGGAGCTATCCATTAAAACGGATTACGTGAAAGTGATTCCGGATGCAGAGACCGCGGAAACCACGCACATGGTGACCGTTGAAGAAGACAAGAATCATCTAAGCGCGGTGGGAATGGAGCTGGACAATCGCGCTCAGACCTTAAAACTACTATCAAGAGTGAAAGCTTCGAATGCACTATCGCAAAACTAGCCTAGCATTACTCACCTGTTTGGCGGTACCGCTCTGTTGGGCGGAACAAAACGACCACAACAAGCCCATGCAGATCGAGGCGGACCAAGTTGTCATCAATAACGTGGAGCGGACCAGCATCTTCACCGGCAACGTGCAAGCCACTCAGGGCACACTAGAGCTGCATGGCGACAAGATCATCATCAGCGAGGACAAGCAAGGCAACAAAATAGGCCTAGTGTATGGCTCGACTGCCAGTTTCCGGCAAAAACGCGAAGGCGTAAATGAGTATGTAGAAGGTTATGGCGAGCGTATCGAATACGATACCCAAAAGCAGACCATAGACATCTACGGTCAGGCGCGACTAAAACGCGAACAGGACTTTATTCGCGGCGAGCACATCATCTATAACGCGCAAAGCGAGATATTCCAAGTCGACACAGGCGCGGTCGTGCGAGGTGTGCCTCCCCAGCGAGTACGCGCCGTGCTTCAGCCTAACAAACCAGCCAGCGTGCCAGCGGAGAAGAAATGAGTGAATTGCGCGCAGTCGGTCTGCAAAAGAAATATGGTTCACGCAGCGTGGTGAAAGATGCCTCGTTGAGTGTACATAGTGGCGAGGTAGTCGGTCTGCTCGGCCCCAACGGTGCGGGCAAGACCACCTCCTTCTACATGATAGTAGGACTAGTGGCGGCAGACGGCGGCGAGATCTACATCGACGAGCACAACATCACCCATCTGCCTATCCACAGACGTGCGCGTCTGGGCTTGGGTTATCTGCCCCAAGAAGCATCGATCTTCAGACGATTGACGGTGACGCAAAACATCCAAGCTGTGCTTGAACTGCAGGGCCTGAGTAACGGCGAATTGCAAGCACGTCTTGAGAGTTTGCTGGAAGACTTGCACATCACTCATATCCGCAACAACCCCGCCATCAGCCTGTCCGGTGGTGAGCGCAGACGCGTAGAGATCGCTCGTGCACTGGCCACCAACCCTCGCTTCATCCTGTTGGATGAACCATTTGCCGGTGTCGATCCAATCGCAGTCATCGATATCCAAAAGATCATCAGCTTCCTCAAGCAACGCGACATCGGTGTGCTCATCACCGATCACAACGTGCGCGAGACATTGGGGATCTGTGATCGTGCCTATATCATCAACGCAGGTGCTGTGATGGCGGAAGGCAAGCCCGAGGAAATCATCTATAATGAGGGCGTGAGGAAAGTATATCTGGGTGAACACTTCAAGCTATGACTTGCAGGAATCCCAGAACAAAAAAGAGTTAATGAAAGCATCACTCCAACTACGCTTATCTCAGCAGCTAACGCTGACCCCCCAGTTACAACAAGCCATACGCTTGCTGCAATTGTCCACGCAGGACATGCAGCAAGAAGTCTCACGCATGCTGGAAGAGAACCCCATGCTGGAACTGGCTGAAGACAGCCAAACACTCCCCTATACCGGCGAAACCAACAGCACTTCGACTGCCAACGGAGAAGCCTCTCCATCTTCTGAAGCGTCAGCCGAATCTGAACATGCTGATGATAATGTGACCGGTGAGATCCAGGAATGGAACGATAGTCCCGCCAGTCGTGTCCGTGACGAGGATGATGATTCCTTTCCCGAACAAGCCGCATTGCAAGCCAGTCTGCGCGACCATCTGCACAGTCAATTGTCGACCACTCAGTTAGATGACCATGACCGCAAGATCATAGGCTTACTGATAGATGCATTGGATGACAACGGTTACCTGACCTTGGAACTATCCGAGCTGATGGACATGTTGCCTGCTGAACTAGAGATCACACTGGATGATATAGAGACCGCACTGGTGCAATTGCAGCATCTAGACATGCCAGGTCTAGCCGCACGCAATCTGGGCGAATGCTTGGCCCTGCAACTCAAAGCACTGCCCGCCGAGACGCCGCAGCGCGAGTTAGCCATCACCTTAGTCTGCTCACATATCGAATTGGTAGCCGCACACGACTTCGCAAAGATCAAGCGGTTGTTACGCTGCAACGATGATGAACTGCGTGCCGCGCAACAATTGATTGCCGTGCTCAACCCCAAGCCTGGCTCGGAGTTTGACCACGCAGTGGCGGATTATGTCATCCCCGATATCGTCGTGGATAAATATAAGGGACGATGGCGTGCGCGTTTGAATACCGAGGCCATGCCCAAGCTACGCGTCAACCAGATCTACGCTAACATCCTGCAGCAGCGCGACGACAAGAATGGTTCACAGCTCTCCACCCATCTGCAGGAAGCCAAATGGTTGATCAAGAATCTGCAGCAGCGCTTCGATACCATCCTGCGCGTTGCACAGGCCATCGTGCAGCGCCAAGAAAAATTTCTGGAACATGGTGCGATAGGTATGCGACCATTAGTCCTGAGAGAGATCGCTGAGGAGTTGGAGTTGCACGAATCCACCGTATCACGCAGTACCACGCAGAAATTCATGCTTACACCGCGTGGCATCTATGAATTTAAGTATTTTTTTGGCAGCGGACTGGCGACAGACAACGGCGGCAGCTGTTCTTCCACGGCGATACGCGAACTGATCAAGCAATTGGTCAGTGCGGAAGACACACGCAAACCGCTCACCGACAGCCGTATGTCAGAAATTTTGGCACAGCAGGGCATAGTTGTAGCTCGGCGTACCATAGCAAAGTACCGGGAAGCGTTGCATATCCTCCCGGTGAATCTCCGTAAATCACTCTAAACAAGGAGCGCACCATGAACCTCAATATCACCGGACACCACTTGGAAATCACTCCAGCCATCCGTGAATACACGGCTAGCAAGTTCGGCAAGATCAAGCGCCATTTTGATAATGTGATCGATGTACAGATCATCTTGTCAGTCGATAAGCTAAAACAAAAGGCTGAAGCGACCGTCCACATGAGCGGTAAGGACCTGTTTGTGGAATGCGATGATGAAAATCTTTACGCGGCCATAGACACCCTGGTAGACACCATGGATCGTCAAGTGATCAAGCACAAAGAGAAGCTTTCCAACCATCGCCACGGCGAATCTGGCAAGCACATCGCAGTAGCAGAATAAACCTTAGGGCGGCAGTAATGCCGCCCGTTTTTTTGCATACTGAGATCGTCTGATATGAACCTAATCAGCAACCTATTGCTACCAGACAACATCTTGTTAGACACCGAGTCTAGCAGCAAGAAGCGCGTCTTCGAACGCGTCGGCCTGTTGTTCGAAAACAACCAGCAGATTGCGCGCAGCACAGTCTTCGATAGCCTATTCGCACGGGAAAAACTGGGCTCTACCGGTTTGGGTCAAGGAGTCGCGATTCCGCATGGTCGTATCGCAAAGCTGCGCGATGCCACCGCAGCCTTCGTCAAGACCAGCAACCCCATTCCTTTCGACTCACCCGACGGTATGCCGGTGAACCATATCTTCGTACTCCTAGTACCGGAGCGCGCCACCGACCTGCATTTGCAGATACTGGGAGAGTTGGCGCAGATGTTCAGCGACAGCCAGTTCCGCAACAAATTGAACGCGTGCACCGACACCGCCAGCATCCACCAGCTTTTCTATCATTGGAATACCGCAAGCTGACTTCCTGTAGCGCGCGACATTCCTCCCACCACAAGGTGCACACATGAGTCAGGTCAATATCCGCCAACTGTTTGAGGACAAACAAGCGCGACTAGAACTAGCCCGCATCGCCGGTCAGGATGGTCTTGATCACATCATAGACAGCGATGAAGTGGATGCCTCTAACAAAGGCTTAATTGGCCATCTCAACTTAATCCACCCGAATTGGATACAGGTATTGAGTGAGACCGAACTCGACTACATACGCGATTTGAGCGAGTCTAATCGTCAAGCCGCCTTCGATATGATTGCACAATCTGGCACTACCTGTTTGATCGTTGCGGGAACGAACGATATCCCTGACGTGATCATCACATTCTGTAACGACACTCACATCCCCCTATTCGCCTCACCCAAGCCCAGCGTGCATCTGATGTGGCTGGTACGCCACTATCTAGCCAAAGAATTAGCCGACTCCACCACCCGACACGGCGTATTCCTCGATGTGTTGGGGGTAGGCGTGATGATCACCGGCGAGAGTGCTGTGGGTAAAAGTGAACTTGGGCTGGAACTCATCACGCGCGGCAACGGCCTAGTCGCGGATGACATCGTAGAGTTACATCGCATCGCTCCCGACACGCTAGAGGGTCGCTGCCCAGAACTGCTGCGTGACTTCTTGGAGGTACGTGGACTCGGCATACTCAACATTCGCACCATGTTCGGCGAGACTGCGGTACGCCGCAAGAAGAGTCTAAAGCTCATCGTCCATCTCCACCGGCCACCCGGTGGCGACCTTTCACAGATAGAGCGCCTCCCGCTGAATGCAACACATCAAGAGATACTGGGCGTACAAGTCAGCACAGTAAATATCCCCGTCGTAGCGGGACGTAACTTGGCAGTATTGGTAGAAGCGGCAGCACGTAACTTCGTGTTGCAACAACGCGGCATCAATACCATGGACGAGTTCGTCGCGCGTCACGACCAGATAATGCAGAGGTAAAGGAGCGGCCATGCAACTGTTCCTGATTAGTGGTCTATCTGGCTCCGGCAAGAGCGTGGCACTCAAGGTGCTCGAAGATAGCGGCTATTACTGCGTGGACAACCTACCCGCAGAATTGCTGGCGACCTTGGTAGAGCACTTGCGTACTGCTGGTTACAGCAAAATCGCTGTGAGCATAGATGTGCGCAGTGCCAACAGCATACAGCGCCTGCCGCAACTCTTGGTTGAGGTAAAACAGCACGCCATGGACGTGCATATGATCTTCCTAGATGCAAACAGCGAGACCTTAGTCAAACGCTTCTCCGAAACGCGCCGTTTGCACCCGCTCAGCGATGGCGTCCGTACTCTGCCCGAATGCGTAGCACGCGAACGTGAACTACTCGCAGAGATCAACGGTATAGGCCACCGCATTGATACCAGTGAGGTCAGTGCCAGTTCCTTACGATTGTGGATCAAAGAGTTCATCCATGTGGACAGAGCGCAACTGACCCTGTTGTTCGAATCGTTTGGTTTCAAACATGGCTTGCCACTTGATGCCGATTTCGTCTTCGATGTGCGCTGCCTACCTAATCCACACTACGACCCGCTCTTGCAGCCGCTCACTGGGCGCGATCAAGCCGTGATCGATTTCCTTGAGCACACCCCACAAGCGATTGCGATGTACACCGACATCCGCGATTTCATCAGCCGCTGGCTACCCTGTTTTATCGCCGACAACCGCAGCTACTTCACGGTTGCCATCGGTTGCACAGGAGGACAACATCGTTCGGTGTTTCTCGCCGAAAAGCTCGCCCAGCACTTCTCATCAGAGCAACAGGTGCTAGTGCGCCACCGCGAATTCAAACCTTGATCGTAGGCTATATCAAACTAGGTGACTGGTTGATCGTCACATGCGGCAGCATCGCTGTCGTCTTGCTGACAATCAAACTGTGGAGCGGCGATCCCGCCGAGTTAGCCGTGATACGCAGTGGCGGCAAGATCTTCAGCACCGTGTCACTCAACAAAGATCAAGAGATCGCCGTACCCGGCCCCCTGGGTACTAGCATCATCAGCATAGATAAGCGCCGCGCCCGCATCAGCTCGGACCCCAGTCCCAGACAATATTGCGTTAGGCAGGGCTGGTTGCAGCAAGCCGGCGAGATCGCGCTGTGTCTGCCCAATCAGGTCAGCGTGGAGCTGACCGGCAAACATAAAAGATATGACAGCCTCAACTACTAACCTGCAGCGGGAAGGGAAGAAGGGGGAAGAGAAACTGCCCTTCTCTGTGCTGCTACACCCTACGCCCGAAGACCACCATATCGCGCGCATGGCGGCTGTGGCCCTCGGCTTGACCGTCTTAGAGAATGCCATCCCCTCGCCCTTGCCCGGCGTGAAGCCCGGTCTGGCCAATATCGTTACGCTTATCGTGCTACATCGATACGGCTGGCGCGTCGCGGCCTGGGTGTCGTTGTTGCGTGTGGTTGCAGGTAGTCTGTTATTCGGCAGTTTCCTCTCTCCAGGATTCTTCCTCGGCCTAGCCGGCGCGCTATGCAGTCTGCTCATACTCGCCTTCGCGCAACACTTGCCAGCACGATGGTTCGGCCCAGTGAGCCACAGCATACTGGCTGCTTACGCCCATATCGCCGGACAGATGGGCGTGGTCTATGTGTGGCTCATCCCGCACAGCGGCATCGCCTACCTCATTCCCATTTTCGCTGCGGCCGCACTCGTGTTTGGCACGGTCAACGGTTTGATCGCTGCTCGATTTACGGAAAAAGAACAAACAATTTAGCCCACTAAAAGCACGAAAGGCACAAACAAAACAACGCAAAATCTTCCCTACAAATTTTTCGTGTTTTTCGTGTTTTTAGTGGACAATCGCCCCATGAAAACTATCACCCTAGCCTTTACCGGTGCATCCGGTCTGCCCTATGGCATGCGTCTTCTTGAATGTCTGCTAAATAGCGGCGCGCGCGTGCACTTGGTCTACACGCAAGCCGCGCAGATACTCGCTAAACAAGAGATGGATTTCGTATTGCCGAATCGTCCGCAGGATGCAGAGAAAATGCTGCATGAACGCCTAGGGGAATTCAGCGGTGAGCTAAAAGTATTTGGCATCCAAGACTGGTACGCCCCCATGGCCTCAGGCTCCAACCCCGGTGACGCGATGGTGGTCTGCCCCTGCACCATGGGAACCTTGGGCAAGATCGCTGGCGGCATCAGCGATGATCTAGTGTGCCGCGCCGCAGACGTGATGCTCAAGGAAAAACGCACCCTGATACTCGCTCCACGCGAGATGCCCTTCTCCACCATCCATCTAGAGAACATGCTCAGACTCGCCCAAGCCGGCGCCGTCATCATGCCGCCCAACCCCGGCTTCTATCTTCATCCGCAAAGCGTGCAAGACATCGTGGATTTCGTGGTGGCGCGGATATTGGATCATCTGGGTGTAGAGCAGACACTGATGAAGAAGTGGGGCGAGTAAGTTTGTCGTGCTGCCACCGGCGGTTTTACCATTAAATTTCAGACCAGAAGGCCACACCTAATCAGGTCGAACGGCTTATCAGCTCCAGCATCATCCTCACCGGCGTAGGTATCGCCGCTTGCAAAGCCTCGTCAACATCCAGCCATACTCTGCCCGCCTCCTGCACACGCAGAGGCTTGTGCGCCACATGCAACACCACTGGAGTGATGTGCAATTTGAAATGCGAGAAGGTGTGAGTGAACGCAGCAAGTTCTGCCCGCTCATTCACACTCATACCATTGCGCTGCACATATTCCTTGACCAACTCTCCTCCATCATCCAACTGCGGCAAACACCATAGCCCGCCCCAGATACCTTGTGCAGGGCGCTTTTCCAGCAGGATGTCATGGCCATGCATCAACACCAAAAAAGTGGCATGACGCTCCGGCACGGCTTTGCGCGGACGCGGAGTGGGGAGTTGAGCAACTTGATTAGTTTGGTATGCGACGCAATCTGTTTGCACCGGACATACGCCACATTTAGGTTTGCTGCGCGTGCATACAGTCGCGCCCATATCCATCTGAGCCTGGATGTAGATTGCTACATTGGCTTTGGGCAATAAGTTCTCGGCCTGCTGCCAGAGTTGTGCCTCAATCTGCTTATCGCCGGCCCAACCAGCGATGCCGCAGTAGCGTGCCAACACACGCTTAACGTTACCATCCAAAATGGCACGATGCTGGTGATAGGCCAGTGCACAGATGGCCGCAGCGGTGGAACGACCTATACCGGGCAACTCTAAGATTTGCTCAAACTCACTAGGGAACTCGCCACGGTAGCGCTCGACGATAAGGCGCGCTGCTTTGTGCAGATTACGACCTCGGGCGTAATATCCCAAGCCGCTCCAGTGTTCCAACACTTGCTCTTCGGTCGCAGCGGCAAGCGCCACGATGTCTGGAAATGACGCAACGAAACGTTGGTAATAAGGGATGACGGTGGCGACTTGCGTTTGCTGCAACATGATCTCAGATAGCCACACACGATAGGCATCCGCGCCTTGCCAGGGCAGGTCGTGGCGTCCATGACTACGTTGCCAAGCAATCAGACGTGCCGCAAAACTCGCTGTCACTATTTGAATAAGCCTTTCAGTCCACCTTTAAGTTGATCTTGCAACTTGCTCTTGGCCGCCGCTTTTTCTGCATCCAGTTTTTGTTGTGCGGCCGCCTTGGCAGCATCCACTTGCGCAGTGACTTTTTGCTTGGCACCATCACTTACCATCGCACCGAACTCCAGACTGTATTTCATATCGGTGAACGGGCCATGCACACGCAAGGGCACAGTCAAACCACCTACCGCATCCGCGCCGCCCTGACCTTCCAGCGTCTTAGCCAGCGTAGCCTTGGCTAAGTAGTCGATGCTATCGTTGCCAATATTGATGTCACCTGCGCCACTCAGACGCAGCAGGGGCGACTTCATCGACAGATCATCGTTATGTGCCACACCGTTGGTGATCTTGAAGCTGGCTTTTAGCTCGCTAAAGTCGGTCTTCTCGGCTTTGTCTGCTGTCTGAATATCAGACTTGGCACCGAACATACTCTTCACACCGCGCATCTTCTTCGCGACGTTGATGCCTTTAATTGCACCATCCACAAGACTCAACGACGCCGTACCATTCATGGCACGTTTCATCTCACTGACCTTGTCTCCTTGCATGCTGATGTTCAAGGCTATGTTTCCGTGACCTTCCAGCGTATCGAAGTTAGCTGCGTCCTTACCCAGCGGCGCGATATCTACGCCTGTCAGCGTCTGCTTGATAACAATAGCTGGTGTGGCCTGCGCGTTGATGTTTATGCTGCCGCTGGTACTACCCTGATACAGCTCAGCGCTAAGTGGGCTGACATTAACGATGCCCTTGTGTGCTTGCACATCGATGCGTAATTGTTTGACCTTGACGTTAGCCGCTTTGAGCGAGCCTATGCGCAGACTACCGTCCAGATTAAGTGTACGCAATGCAGATAGATCCAAAGGCTGTTCCGGCGAGTTGGTGGGTGCTGCCGTCTCAGCGGTCTTCTTGGGCAAATATAGATCTGCATCGAGTTGATCCACATCTACATCGAAATAGATAGACGGCTGAGCAAAACCCTTCACACCCAACTTTGCGCGTAACTGACTTTGCAACAGACCACCAGACAGATTGGCCTGCACGATCTGCTTCTTGGTATTCAACTGCACATTGCCCTTCATAGTGCTGCTGATGGACTTGTTGGGCAACTTGTCGCCCGTAGCACTCATGTCGATATTGAGGTTACTCAGATCAAACTGCTGGCTGACCATATTGCCTGCCAGCGGTGTGTTTAATTTAACCTTGAAGGTCTGATCAGCCTGCTCAAGTTGCGCATTCAGCAATACATCATCTATCTTAAACGCCTGCGCAGAACCGGAAATGCTTGGGATGGACAAGGAAGCAATTAATTTGCCGAATGCTGCTTCCAAATTGGCATTCAGTACCAGTTTGGTACCGGTGTAATGGTCATTGCTTAAATTCAAATCGGGTGCAGAAAGATCAGCGCTGAAACTCTGCTTGCCCTGCACACCACTCACTTTGACGGCAAGTTGCTTAGCGAAAAATTCGCGTGTTTTTAGATCAGCACTAGCATCACCACTCGCCTGCACTTGCAACTGGGTAATGTCCAGCACCTCGCCTGTCACTTTAATATCTAGTCCTGCAAGCTGATAGCTTTGCTTATCGATATCGAAAGTGAGTGTGGTTTTCAGCTCAGTCTTGAGTGCAACTTTGGGCTGATTGCCCTGCACTAGGACTGACATTGAAATCTTGGCTGGGACGCCATTAGCGATACGGCTGCTTTCCAATTGTAGATCTTTGATATCGTAATGCGCGCCAGTCTGCTCATCCTGATAGGAGAACGCGGTATCTGCCACAACCACTTTGGCGATATCTAACTTCACTGACTGACTGGCCGGTGCCGCTTGGGTGTCGGTCGACTTGGCCACTAGGTCGTCGATATTGCTAGTGCCGTCTTTGTGCTTGATGACGGTTGCACGCACACCATTCAATGACACTTCGTTGACCACGATCTGTTTGCTGAACAAGGGCAACAACGCCAGCGAGACACGCGCACTATTCAGTGCGGCGAACTCTTTATCACTATTGGCTTCGGATAGTGCGACCTTGCTCAGATTCACACCGATATTGGGGAAGAAGGAAAGGCTGATGTCACCATCAAGATGCAGGGTACGGTGTTTGCTATCCTGCACCGCCTTTATGATTTGCGCCTTGTAAGCATTGGGGTCGAACGTCGCTGCCAGATAGGCCGCACCAGCCACTGCCACACCCACCACTGACGCGGTTGTGATGAGCCCAGTTTTTAGAATCTTGTTCATACTCGCCTCACAAAAATCACAGGCGCGGATTATACGAGAAAGGGCGAGTGCGTAGGGTTAAGGGGCAGGAGAGAAAGTCGCAAACTACCCCTTCCCCCTTAACGCTTCCCGTTTAAATTACCTTGGAGTATTTGGCGTGCTCGGTACGAGTACGCAAATACTTGTCGAACACCATGCAGATATTGCGTATCAGCATGCGCCCTTTGGCGGTCACGGTCAGACCCTGCGCCGATATCACCAACAAACCTTCACGCTCATATTCCTGCAATTCCGGCATTTCAGTAGCGAAGTACTGCTCAAAATCCACCAGATAGGCGGTATTGAACGGCTCATAGCTCAGCTCGAAATGACACATCAAGGCTTGGATGATGGCGCGGCGTAATAGATCATCGGCATTAAGTTCAAGTCCGCGCATGATGGGTAGCTCGTTGCGATCCAAGGCGTCGTAGTAATTCTCTAGGTCGCGGTAGTTCTGGCTATAGGTTGGGCCGATCTTGCCTATGGCACTCACACCCAGCGCCACCAGATCGCAATCCGAATGTGTGGAATAGCCTTGGAAGTTTCGATGCAAACGACCTTGGCGCTGTGCCACGGCCAATTCATCCTCTGGTTTGGCGAAGTGATCCATGCCGATATACACATAGCCCGCATCGGTAAGCTTCTTCACAGCCATGCCCAAGATATCCAGCTTGGTCTGCGCTTCGGGCAGATCGTCCTCGCTGATGCGTCGCTGTGGCTTGAACAGGGTCGGCATATGCGCGTAGTTGTAGATAGACAAGCGGTCAGGATCGGATGCGATGACTTTATCCAAGGTCACGCCAAAGCCTTCCAGTGTCTGCTTGGGCAGGCCATAAATCAGGTCGATACTGACCGACTTGAAACCGTTGGCACGTGCAGCCTTGATGACACGCAATGTCTCCTCTTCGCTTTGGATACGATTGACGGCGCGCTGAACCACGTCGTCGAAATCCTGCACGCCTACACTGATACGGTTGAAACCCGCTGCGCCCAACAGCGCGATGGTCTCGTCGCTCACCTTGCGTGGATCGATCTCTATGGAGTATTCGCCGTTATCTATCAGCTTGAAATTTGCGCGTATCGCTTCCATCACTTCGCGTATTTCGCTGTCACTCAAGAAAGTGGGCGTACCGCCACCGAAGTGCAGCTGCTCTATGACTTGGCCTTTGCCCAACAGGTTGGCCTGCATCTCCATTTCTTTGATCAGATAGCCCACATATTCTGCTGCCTTACTTTTGTCCTTGGTGATGACCTTGTTGCAGGCGCAATAGAAACAAAGCGTATTGCAAAATGGGATGTGAATGTAGAGCGAAAGCGGACGGCTGATGCCACCGATTTCACGCTTAGCCACCCACTGACCGTAACTGTCGGCGTTAAAGGCCTCGACGAAACGGTCGGCCGTTGGGTATGAGGTGTAGCGCGGACCGTTCTTATCCAGTCTGCGTATCAGTTCCAAATCCAAATCGAGTGCTGTTGCCATGATCTTGTCCGTCCTTTACTAAGTGACCCGCACTATGCCAGTTGTCCACATGCGGAGGTTTGATATATGTCAAAATACGGGCCTATCAACCTTGAGCTTACTAAATCACCGGCCTAGCGCTAGGGTTTTTCATTCTCCATGACCAAAGCACTCAACGTCATACAAACATTGCCGCTCGTTTCACAGTTGCGCTCTCATTGCTCCAGTTGCAATCTGCGCGAGTTGTGCATGCCTGTAGAGATCAGCAGTAATGACATGCAGCGTATCAACTCTTTGACGCAACTCAAGCGCGGTTACGCGCGGGGTGATTATCTGTACCGTAGCGGCGACCCTTTCCATTCTCTATACGCGATCCGCTCTGGCTCATTCAAGACTCAAGTGCTGCATGAAGATGGGCGCGAGCAAGTCACGGGTTTCCAGATGACGGGCGAGATCATAGGTATGGATGCCATCAGCACCGACGTACACACCTGCGATGCCGTGGCGATGGAAAGCAGTGAGGTATGCGCCCTACCCTTTGACCAACTGGAAACCATGAGTCGAGAGTTGCCCAGCCTACAGCGTCATCTACACAAAATCATGAGCCGCGAGATCGTGCGCGACCAAGGCATCATGTTGTTACTGGGTTCGATGCGTGCCGAGGAAAGGCTCGCGGCTTTTTTGTTGAACTTTTCTCAGCGCTTAGCGGCACGAGGTTTTTCTCCTACCCAATTTCAACTGCGCATGTCGCGTCAGGAAATTGGGAGCTATCTGGGATTAAAGCTAGAGACGGTGAGCCGCGCTTTCTCGCACTTTCAGGATGAAGGCCTGATTAGCGTTAAAGTTCGTTCCATCGAGATACTTGATATGACGCGCCTACAAACCCTCCTCAAATCGTCAAGTTAGTTTGACAGCGCCAGCAGCTGAGCGGATTATCCGCGACTTATTTTTCACAACCAATCTCTAAGGGACACAAACGATGGAAATCCTGAGCAGTAATTTAGATAGGAAACGTGCGCGTCATCTGCATGCAGTGCTGCTGTTCAATCTGGTGGTTAATCACATCTTCTTGTTTCTAATGTCGTTGACGTTGATCAAAGCAAGCAGTATCCCCATGATAGTGATGGTCGTGCTTTCTACCTGTCTGCTTGGCTACATCATTTTCCAAGCGAAGCGCTCTCTAACGGACGAGCCCTCTTGGTTCGTTCGGTGTCACTGGCAGTTTGCTGCCAAGCGTGCCCGAATGTTCCTAGTCTTGTTCCTAATCTTGGGCTCTTTAACATTGGCAATTTTTTATGGCGGTCATGCTATTGGCTTGCAAGGCGTTGCAGTCAAAGCCTTCGCCAGCATCCTTGGGCTGGTGTTTATGGTGGCGGTCCTAGGGCTGGTCGTAATTGAATTCGATGCCGAACATCAATCTAAAGATGGAAAAGTCCCTCCCGGCGCCATCGCTTACTATCCACCACCTGCGGAAAATAACTAACCCATGGACAAAAAGATCATCATCGGTGCGTTGGCACTGTTCTTCATTTCTTGGTATGTGCTGCTACAAGCACCAGAAGATGCCAAGCAGAGCCCTGACACCTTGCCTTGGAACATCACTCATCCCACACCCGAGACCACACAAGTGTTTGGCGTCACCTTGGGCAAGACTACGTTGGATGAAGCGGCGCACGCTTACAAACATGAAGCTGAGACTGAGATCAGTTTATTCAAGCCCACTGAAGGTCCAATGTCGGTCGAGGCTTTCACCGACGAAGTGAACTTCAATGGTTTGAAGGCCAAAATGACCATGACTGTCGATCTCTCGCAAGAAGTGATGCAAGCCATGTATGAGCGCGGTCTGCGTATGAACAGCACCCCTAGCGGCAAGCGCATCACCCTTACAGCTGATGATTTGGCCGTGGTACGCAGTACACCGATTAACAGCCTGACCTATCTACCTGCTGCACGTCTGGAAGACACCATCATCAGCAAGCGTTTTGGTGAGCCAACGGAACGTATCCGCGAGAAAGATAGCGGGGTGACACACTGGCTATATGCGCAACATGGTTTGGATGTAGTTCTAAGCGGTAGCGAGAAGCCAGTGTTGCAATATGTACCGCTGAAGGATTTCGAACGCTTGCGCGCACCTTTGCTTAAGCACGGCGAGCTAGTGGTTGCTAGCGGAGTTGCGGCGACTAAATAGCCGTTTGAAAAGGGGCCCAAAGCGCCCCTTTGTGAGGATTTGTTTTACTGCTTAGGCGCGTCTGGATTACTTTCCTGATGCGCTTTTTCTTTTGGCTGATGGGCCAACAAGGCATCTTCATCATCATCCAAGAGGATGCGGCTAGCATTCCCTTCCATATCCTCATATTGGCCGTTACGCACTGCCCATATCAGGATAGCGACGAACACCAATCCCATGAAGGTCATGCTCGGTATCAGACTGTAGATGACATCCATATTGCTACTCCTTGAACAAATTTCTTATACGTGAGGCATTGCCTATCACCAACAGCGAGCTAATAGGCATGGTGATTGCTGCGACTAGCGGGGTCACATGACCCATTACAGCCAACGGCACCATGATGCTGTTGTAGACGAATGATAGTCCGATATTCTGCTTGATGGTACGCAGGGTACGACGTGACAACATCGTGGCCTGGCGCACCTTATTCAGCTCGTTGTGCATTAGCACGATGTCGGCGCTCTCCACTGACACATCCGTTCCAGAACCCAGCGCGATACCCACATCGGCTCGTATCAGCGCTGGCGCGTCGTTGATGCCATCTCCTACCATTGCCACCACCGCGCCTTGCTGCTGCAAACGTTG
Organism: Gallionella sp.; assembly: GCA_028710525.1. Classification (GTDB taxonomy): domain Bacteria; phylum Pseudomonadota; class Gammaproteobacteria; order Burkholderiales; family Gallionellaceae; genus Gallionella. Next base: position 58,505 of record JAQTTY010000011.1, read on the forward strand.
TATGACCTGATCTTTGTCCTGTGGCAAGACCTCGGCAATGACTTCCATGCCGCCCAATTGCGCCGCAATAGCTTCCGCCACGGCTTGGCGATCACCACTCAGCAAGGTCATGGCTATACCTGCTGCGCGAAGCTCGTTCACCAATTGTTGTGCGTCGCCGCGCAACTGGTCTGCTAAGGCAAAGCTCGCCAGATGCACGCCCGCTTGCGCGTAATGCACACAACTCATAGCCTGCGCTTCGGCTTCATGTGTCTGCTGCAATAGTGCTTTATCCAAGGTTATGCCCTGCTGCACCAGCCAGTCGGCATTACCCATAAATATCTCCATGTCCTGTATGAAGGCAGAGATACCTCTACCTGGAGTCGCCTGGAAGCCGCTCACTATTATGTCGCGGTAATGTAACTCCTGCTGCTCAGCACCCTTCACTATTGCAAGAGCGATGCTGTGTTCGCTATAGCGCTCTACTGCTGCTGCCATACTTAGTGCGTTGTGCACATCGACATTCGCAGCTGTAAAACTATGCGCTAGGCTCATTTTGCCCTCGGTCAGCGTACCGGTCTTATCAAAGACAAAGTGTGTCACTTTAGACAGCGTCTCCAGCACTAATCCATTTTTGATGAGGATGCCGTGCTTGGCCCCCAAGCCGGAAGCGACCGCGATAGACATTGGGGTTGCCATCCCTAGTGCACAGGGGCAGGTAATGATCAACACCGAGGTCGCCGCCATCAAGGCAAGCTCGAAACTTTGTCCATGCCAGAGCCAGAAGGTAAAGCTTGCACACACCAGCGTCACCAGCACGAACCACGGCACGATTAAATCAGCGATACGCTGTATAGGTGCCTTGGAAGATTGTGCCTCCTCAACCAGTCGAATGATCTTGGCTAGCATGGTGTTCTGTAATGTGGACTGCACCTCTACCAATAGCGCACCGTTAACATTCACGGTACCGGTGGATACTGTCATGCCTACCGACTTACTCACCGGTGCCGACTCACCGCTTAACATCGCCTCATCTATCGAGCTATGACCTTCGATGATTACGCCATCTACCGGCACTTTATATCCCGGCTTAACCAACACATGGTCACCCACCTTGATGCCACGTATCGGCGTGATATATTCTTCACCGTCCTTGATCAGCGTAGCCACACGCGGTTGCAGATCCATCAAGCGACTGCTCGCCGCTACGGCCTGATGTCGGTACATGCCTTCGAGATAACGGCCTACCAATATTACAAAAGTAAGATTGGTCACCGTATCGAAATACACCTCACCCGCACTGCCCCCACGGATAGTTACGTAAAGCGAGTAGAAGTAAGTAACTGCCAGACCTAACGCAATCGGCAAATCCATGGTCAGGCGCATATTGCGCAAGCCACTCCACGCCCCTTTATAAAATGGATATGCCGAATACAACAGCGTAGGAGTGGCTAATGCGCAACCCATCCACTGGAAGAAATCTCGGAACTTTCCTTGGTCTGCACCGCTATAGAGCGCAATAGAAATCAGTGCCAAATTCATCATGGCAAAGCCAGCAAAGAACAGGCGGTACAACAAGGCGCGGTTAGTACGCTTCATTGCACCTTCAGCCACCTCGGGGTCATAGGGAACACCTGAATAACCTATCTTAGAAAGACTGGCTATCAGCGTAGAGAGCTTGACGCGTTGATTATCCCAGCGGATATGCAAACGTTTACCGGCAAGATTCACATTAGCGGTCTGCACCCCACCCATACGCATCATGCCGCGCTCTATAAGCCAGACACAGGCCGCGCAATGTATTCCCTCAACGAGCAAATGCGTGTCGCGAATATCACCCTGACAATTGACGAAGTCCTGCTGCACCTCATCTAGGTCATACATCTCTAGGTCTTTGGGAGGGAGGGGTGGCGGTGCTAGCAGCGTACCCTGCGGGGTACGCTGGTAATAGCCTTGCAAACCGGATTGGAAGATGGCCTCGCATACCGACTGGCAACCGAAGCAACAGAAGTCGCGCTGTACTTCCTCTAACTTGCTGTGAAAATCTGCTTCGCTAGGAATCTCAAGACCACAATGAAAGCAAGCAGCCGAACTTGCGTGTTGCTGAGTCATTTAGCTTGCATTACTGGGGTTTGGGGATGGCAACGAAGACACGTTGTTCCATATCGAATTGACGTCCATCCAATTCGGCGCGTATCAAAAGATCCCAGTTTCCTGCTTTTGGAAACTTCAAGCTGCCCTGATATTGACCTTCTGAGATGGTATTAAAGGTGGTCTTAAAATCGAACGATTGATCCCCAGGAGATTGCGCGTCAACGGTGATCGTCGCTCCGGTAATAGGTAAGCCCTTCTGGTCTTTAAAGTCTAGTTTTATCTCAGCGGGATTGGCTGTCAAAATGAACCGAGCCATTTCTTGACTAGCATCACTATCGTTTGGAAGCTGCTGGGGTGAGGACAAGGTAGCCTTCCAACCCAAAGTCGAGCGCTCAGCTTGCTCCTGCAACCACTTTGCATCGTAGCGGTTGTGATCCTTTACGGTGTAGTTGTCATCCAACAAACGCATAGGATGTTGCAACATATTCCAAATCATCCTTGCGTTGATCAGCACACCGGAACACACCAGTGCGATTAACAGGAATACCCAAGGGTTACGCCAACCTTGCTTGTTTTTTTGCGAAATCATAATTCTTCCTCTGACTACTTAACGCTTGGGTGCACTAAATTTGCTGGTGTACTCAGCAGCCATGCTCGGATCTGCTGTATTAGAAACGTGGAATTCAATCTTAGTCGTTTCGCTGAGTATATTTTCTTCTGGCGCCTTCACGAAAATCGTAAACGCAGTTGAGCGACCATGGGTCAGCAACTTGGGTTGCTCATTACCAATCAATTTTTGATCCTTGATGCCAAACTGGGCGCTAACTTCCACGTATACGTCGTGGTCGGTCTTATTCAGCACCTTGAAGGTATATTTGTTTTGGATCGAACCATCGCTCATGCGCACATACAAAGGCTGACGCTCTGGATCGACACGCAATTTCAACGAGCCTAGATGCGTCATGCCCCAAACGATGCCACCCAGCGCGACCAACAGGATAGTCAGATACACGAAAGTACGTGGGTGTTGGTAAACTTTTTTGACTGGACGCCCCTCAAGCTCATCCAAAGAGGCGTAGCGTATCAAACCACGTGGCCGTCCCAGCTTATCCATAATGGAGTCGCACGCATCCAAACACAGACCGCAAGTGATACAGCCTAATTGTTGTCCATCACGGATATCCACGCCGGTAGGACAGACCTGTACGCATTGGAAACAGTCGATGCAATCGCCCTGTGTCGCATCGGTTGCGGGCGCACCACGACGCAATTTTCCGCGTGGCTCACCGCGAGCTATATCATAGGCTGGCAATATTGTTTGCGAATCTGCCATCACCGCTTGAATACGAGCATAGGGGCACAACCACAAGCAGGTTTGTTCACGCAAGAAACCAGCTAAGCCGTAGGTTCCCAATGTAAACAACGCAAGTGTGGAAAACTCGATAATGGTCAGATTGAAGTGCATCAGATCATGCCAGTACTGGTAGGCATCTTCGAACCATACGGTGGCACTGATACCGGTGAGCAATGAAATCAGCAGCCATATCACATGCTTGACCGTTTTCTTCCCAATCTTATTGGCGGTCCAAGGCGCGGCATCCAGCTTGTGGCGCTGATTGGGTTGGCCCTCAATTTTTTCTTCTACCCAAGTAAACAGATCTACCCAAGCAGTCTGGAAACAGAAATATCCGCAAAACACGCGTGAGGCAACTGAAGTAACTGCGAATAATGTCATTGCCAATATCAGCAACAACAACGAAACCATCCAGATGTCTTGGGGCAGGATGGTGATATTGAAAAAATTGAATTGACGATGGTTGACATCCAGCATCATCGCTTGCTTACCATCCCAACGCAGGTAAGCGCCTACAAAAAAGAACAGCCAGATAGATTCAGTGAAATACTTGATGGTTCGAAAAGTTCCAGGCATACGCTTGGCATGTATGGTCTTATCGCCAAGGTTAGTCGACCACTCCTGATGCTCTGTATATAGGCTAGTTACGCCTACGACTTCATCGGCGCGTTTCCGTACTGGTTCATTCATGCCCTGCTCCTAAATTTTTCTGACCGATTTTTCGGTTCGATTTATAAATTTATAAAAGAGTGTTTCATTTGAGTTCAGCATGCTGCGAAGCTCACACAAAACAACCTTTAACTCAACAATGAAAAAGGAGGAGGGCTAGCCTCCTCCTTACTCACATCGACAATATTACTTGTCGCCGCGGTTTTTGGTTTTTGCGTTAATGAACAAAAACAGCAAACCACCGATAAACGCAGCAAATGCGCCTGCTGTACCTATCATCAAAGACCAAAATACAAAGTCATTCTTCATTGCGATCTCCTTTTCAAGAGACTGTGCGCCATAGACGCACAGTCAAATGCCTACGATTAGTTAGCTGCTGCTGGAGCTGCTTCTGCTGCTGGAGCTGCTTCTGGTGTACCACCACCAAACTTGTACACGTAAACAGCCAACTTCTTCATTTCCACCGCAGACAACTTACCGCCTTCTGTGAAGTTAGGCATAACAGCAACACGAGCGTTGTCACCTGCATTGACACCGTAAGTGATGGTCTGCTTGATACCTTCGATAGAGCCGTCGAAACGCCAGATTTTGTCGGTCAGGTTGGCAGAACCCATTGCAGGCATTCCCTTAGCATCAGCACCGTGGCAAGCTGTACAGTCGCTTTCGGCAAATACTTGCTTACCGGCAGCAACACTAGCATCAGCGTCAGCCTTGTCCTTGCCCTGCTCGCTCATCGCTTTGACGTAAAGTGTCACGTCATCGATTTGCTTCTCGGACAACATATCCTTGTGAGGAGTCATCATACCTTGGCGACCGCCCATAATAGTTTCATGGATAGTGTTGATTTCGCCACCAAACAACCAGTCATCGTCGTTCAGGATAGGAGCCATATAGCCCTTTTCACGCTCAGCGAACTTACCAGTCTGGAAAGTACCTACGCCGTTCTGACCGTGACATCCAGCACAGTTGTCACTGAACAAAACCTTGCCGGAACGAGCGACGTATTCGGACAGATTCGTATCAGCCAAAATCGCTGCAGGAGTCATGTCTTTCAACTTATCTTCGTATGGCTTACGAACTTCATCAAGAACAGCTTGATCTTCAGCTAATTCTTTAATCGCAGTCCACTGGCCAGAGCCAGGCAAACCAAAACCTTTGAAGTAAGTACCGTTGATGGCCAAAGGAATAGCTGGATACATCAACCAATACACTACGACCCAGATCGCGCTGGCGGTCAGACCCAACATCCACCATTTCGGTGGTTGATTGGTAAAGTCAGCCAGATCGTCATCCCATATATGCCCTGTGGTGGGTACGCCACCAGCAGAGTTGTGGTTATCACTCATTTTTTATCTCCTGAATTGTTGTATTCGCCTTCTTCTCGCAAAGCCATATCGGCCTGCGAGTCGAATGCATCTTTGTTCTTAGGATTGAACACCATGATATAGACCGCGATCATGGCCACGAACGCCAGTACAGTGAAGGTCACACCGATCCAGTCGTTGCGGGTCATAGCCGCCCAGTCCGTATGTAGGTAATCCATAAGTTTAGTCACGATAGTTCACACCTTCTTCGAACTTAACGTGATTACCCAAAGATTGCAGGTATGCGATAACTGCGTCCATTTCTGTCTTGTCTTTCAGTGCCTCTGGCGCAGCTGCGATGTAGTCAGCTGTGTAGATGCTCGTTGGAACCGGATTGAAAGGCATCTTGGTCATCACTTCCATAGTCTTGACGGTACGCTCGACATTGACTGGATTCTTTTCCAAGAAGAAGAAGTTAGGCATCACAGACTCTGGAACGACGTCACGTGGATACTTCAAATGCTTACGATGCCACTCATCAGAGTACTTACCAGCCAGACGCGCAATATCAGGACCTGTACGCTTAGAACCCCACTGATAAGTGTGGTCGTACATAGACTCTTCAGCGATGGAGTAGTGACCATAACGATCTTTTTCATCACGGAATGGACGAATCATCTGTGAATGGCACAAGAAACAGCCTTCACGGATAAACACATGGCGACCTGCTGTTTCAAGCGCTGTGTAAGGACGAACTCCATCACCTGGCACCCACTCAGCCAAAGACTTATGCTCTGAAGTGACTGGATTCCAAACAATCTTGTCCATAGGAATGGTGTTGCCCTGCAGATCCTTGTGCTGCGTATTGTTACAGCTAGGATCGTTCTGGCACATCGCGGTGTTAGGCAGATAGAACAAAGGCACGATTTCCACGATACCGCCCACCGCAACTGTCAGCGCAGTCATGATGAACATCAGCAGCGTGCTACGTTCTACTTTGTCTTGAAACTTAGTTGAATAAATATGATCGTGATCAGACATGTCTTTCTCTCCCTTATGCACGAGCAGCAACTGGGCTCGTACCGCGAGCAGCACTCGCTTGACGAACTGTCATCACCACGTTGAACAACATGATCCATGTGCCCAGGTTGAAAATCGCACCGCCCACTGCACGCATTACATAGTAAGGATGCATAGCAGATACAGATTCAACGAAGGTATAGGTCAGAGTGCCGTATTCATCATAGTCACGCCACATCAGACCTTGCATGATCCCGGAGACCCACATCGCCACTACATATGTAACAGCACCGATCAGAGAGATCCAGAAGTGCACGTTAACCAGACGGTCAGAGTACATTTCTGTGTTCCACAACTTCTTAACCATGTGGTACAGCGCACCGAAGGAGATCATTGCCATCCAGCCCAAAGCGCCAGCGTGAACGTGACCAACTGTCCAGTCAGTGTAGTGAGACAACGCGTTCACAGACTTGATCGCCATAACAGGACCGTCGAATGTGGACATTGCGTAGAACGCCATTGCAGTAACCAAGAAGCGCAGGATGTAGTCAGTACGCAGCTTGTCCCATGCACCGGACAAAGTCATCATACCGTTCATCGCACCACCCCATGAAGGGATGATCATCGCCAAGGAAACAGCCGCACCCAAGGAACCAGTCCAGTCAGGCAAAGCGGTGTATTGCAGATGGTGAGCACCCAGCCATACGTAACCGAAAGTCAATGTCCAGAAGTGCAGAACAGACAAACGATACGAGAACACTGGACGACCAGATTGCTTAGGAATGAAGTAGTACATGATGCCGAGGAAGCCGCCGGTCAGGTAGAAACCAACCGCATTGTGACCCCACCACCATTGAATCATCGCATCTTGCACGCCGGAGTAGATGGAGTACGAAGTAGCCCAATCCACAGGGATAGCCATGCTGTTTACCACGTGCAGGTAAGTGATCATGACGATCATACCCATGGTGAACCAGTTGGAGACATACATGTGCGAAGTCTTACGGATCGCATTGGTCATGACATAGTTCAGACCATATGACAACCAAACTACCGCAATCATGATATCAACCCACCATGGCAACTCAGCGTACTCCTTACCTTGGGACAGACCCAATGGCAAAGTGATCACTGCACAGACGATGATCGCATTCCAACCCCAGAATGTGAACCACGCCATGCCATTACTCCACAGCTTGGTCGCGCCGGTACGCTGGACGATATAAAAGCCTGTAGCCATCAATACACAGCCGCCGAATGCAAAGATCACCGCATTGGTATGCAGTGGACGCAAACGTCCGAAGGTGATTTCAGGGATATCAAAATTCAAAAACGGCCACGCCAACTCCGATGCCACATACACACCGATGAACGTGCCAACCACACCATAAATGACAGCCGCGATGGTGAACCATCTGACCACATCCATGTCGTACTTTACTGGTGTCGCATTAGTTGCTTCCACAAGTATCTCCTCCCGAGAGCAAGTTAAAAAAACGACGGGCTTCGACTCTTATAATTAGAGGCAAAAGCCCATCTCTTCTGTACAGCTTAAAAAAAGCTTGGCAATGATGACATACCTATTGCAAGAGAGTAAAGAATAAATGCGACGAAATGTCGCATATACCTATGTAAAATCATCAACTTTAATTATTTTTTTATACCTCGTACCACATTGATGCGGAAGATATAATTCGATTTTCACTGGAAATATTGGCCAACTAGGTAACTAAGGTATTTAGCGCGACTTGCTGCTCTTAACCTAAATTTAACGCTTCGCGGCTTACTTAAATTCTTTCACCAAGTATTGCTGCCTACGACTTATGGGCAACGATTCTTCAACATCTTTCAACTTGACCATCCAGCCGCTTTCATTCTCATCACCACCTCGTTGAAAGCCAATAATGGCCTCTTTAGCTACGATGCAATTACGGTGGATACGCACGAATCTGGCAATGAATTCCTTCTCCAAGGCAGTCAATGATTCCTCGATCAAATACTCACGCTCAGCAGTCTTTACAGTAATGTATTTAAGCTCAGCTCTTAGGAAGAGTACGTCTTCGATGGGAACCAGATGTATCTTGCCTCGCTCGTGTATTGATAAATGCTTGCGCGGCTCAGGCAAGAGCTCGCGCAACACTTCGGTCTGTATTGGCACAGCATCACGCGCACGCGTCAGGGCATCGAACAGCCGGCCTAGTCGTATAGGTTTAAGCAGGTAATCAATCGCGCGCAGTTCGAAAGCCTTAATCGCATACGAGTCGTATGCGGTCGTAAAAATAATGACTGGGGGTTTGTCCAACTTCTGCAGATGCTGGGCAAGCTCGATACCATCCATCTGCGGCATACGAATATCCATCAACACCACATCGGCTTGAACCTCGACCATCTTATCCAATGCCTCTTGACCATTGGCAGCCTCGCCCACGATATCTAAAGCCAATTGATCACTACAGTCATGCAACAACTCCCTCAATCGGTTACGTGCAGGTGTCTCGTCATCAACGATGAATACTCGCAATGCAAGTTCTATCATAGTCATACTGCATCCTCCGTCACATAGGGCAAAGTAATTTCCACCTTGTATTTATTAACTGTGCTTTCTACTTGATAGCGCGCCTCGACATCAAACAATAACTCCAACCTCTCGCGTATGTTCTGTAGCGCCATTTTGTTACCAGAATGACTTTGCTTCTTTTCACTGGCATAGGGATTCTCTACCTGTACATGCAGCTCTTTATCTGAGCAACTACACCTGATGGTGATACGCCCGCCCAGATTCAAAGGCTCGATACCGTGGTATACCGCATTCTCCAGCAAGGGTTGCAACATCAGCGGAGGTATTAGGGCATCCATGGGTGTATCACCCAATTCCCAGTGAACCGAAAGTCGTTCGCCCATGCGCAACTGCTCCAATGCCAGATATTGCTTCGTGAGCGCAATCTCCTGCCCGAGCGGTACCAAATCTCTCACCTCTGCCATCGCCATGCGAAATAGATCCGACATATCTTCCAATGCGGTTTCTGCTTGTTTAGGTTGCACTCGGACGATGGACAACACGGCATTGATGGCGTTGAAGAGAAAGTGAGGGCGGATACGCGCCCTCAACACTTGCAATCTTGCATCGTGCAGGGCGCGCGACAATATCTGTGCTCGCCAATAGAAGTACATCAGCAGTACGGTGCAAACCATCACGCTGATAATTGCATATTGAACTCTATCGAAGTACTCACCCTCCACTGCAAAGGGCTGGTAGACCAAACTACCTAGGTTATAAATACTGAGTGTTACGACTACCACCAACAAATGGATAACCATCACCCCGCGCATATAACTCAACTTTTTCAGCCAAGGCTGTATCAACCAAAGCAACAACAGACTTGTAAAAAGGATAGGTGCTAACAAGGCCGAGATGCGCAATATGTGATTCAACATATCGGCCATGTCAACAGCGTCGACAAACGCCTTTATGATTGCCATGGCGTTGCACAACATCAATATGCGCAATATCACACCCAAGTTACGAAAGTTGGGCAGCACGTCCTGATGGGCATTTTGTTTTATACTGCGCGCCTTATTCATGGCGAAAAATCCTCGTGTTTTTTGCCTTATTTTTTATGTACACCGCTCTAGTGACGAGCAGATTTTGGACAAATGATGACTAGCATACAAGATAAAAACACTTGGTCGGGACGTTTCGCCGAACCAGTGGCGGAATTGGTCAAGCGTTACACCGCATCCGTAGGCTTCGACCAGAAGCTTGCACTCTTTGACATCGAAGGTTCTCTTGCGCACGCAGCGATGCTAAGCCACTGCGACATCATCTCTACTCAGGATCTAGCTGATATACAACGGGGCCTAGAGCAAATCAAGAACGAAGTGCTTGCTAACACTTTCATCTGGTCCTTGGATCTGGAAGACGTACACCTGAACATCGAGAAGCGCCTTACGACATTGGTGGGTGATGCAGGCAAGCGTCTGCACACCGGACGTTCGCGCAACGATCAGGTCGCCACCGATGTGCGCCTCTATTTGCGCCACGCCATAGATGAGTTGCTTGCACTGATTGCGGCGCTACAAACTTCAATACTGAACCTAGCCGAACAGCACACGCTGACTATCATGCCCGGTTTCACCCATCTGCAAGTCGCCCAACCCATAAGCTTTGGTCACCACCTCATGGCTTATTTTGAGATGCTCAAGCGCGATGCCGAACGATTGCAAGACACACGCCGTCGCGTGAATCGTTTGCCATTAGGGGCTGCCGCACTGGCAGGCACCAGCTACCCTATCAAACGCGAAATGGTGGCTGAATTGCTTGGGTTCGAGGGTGTATGTGAGAACTCTTTGGATGCTGTGTCAGATCGTGATTTCGCTATCGAATTCACTGCCGCAGCCGCTTTGATCATGACGCATCTGTCACGATTCTCGGAAGAGTTGATACTATGGATGAGCCCCCGTGTCGGCTTCATCGACATCGCGGATCGATTCTGCACAGGCTCTTCCATCATGCCGCAAAAGAAGAACCCTGATGTACCCGAACTGGTGCGCGGCAAGACTGGTCGCGTCAACGGCCATTTAATTGCATTGCTGACGCTGATGAAGGGTCAACCACTTGCTTACAACAAAGACAATCAGGAAGATAAAGAGCCAATCTTTGACACGGTCGACACGCTGAATCAGACCTTGCGTATCTATGCCGACATGATCACCGGCATCAAAGTCAAACCCGAAGCGATGCGCAATGCCGCATTGCAAGGCTACGCAACGGCAACCGATCTGGCCGACTATCTGGTAAAGAAGGGGCTCCCTTTCCGCGATGCACATGAGGCTGTCGCACTGGCGGTTCGCTTTGCCGAACAACGTGGCTGCGACCTTAGTGACATAAGCTTGCCCGAGCTACAAAAATTCTCTGCACTGATAGAACAGGACATCTACCAAGTCTTATCTTTGGAAGGCTCACTTGCGAGTCGCGACCACATCGGTGGCACAGCTCCCAAGCAGGTACAAGCCGCAATTGCTAGAGGCCGCGACTATCTAAGCCAACACTAGCAAACTACTAAGCGACCACTAGCGTATAAACGCTGGACAAAAAAGCGGGCAATCTTACGATTGCCCGAATAGGAGGAGAGTATGAAAAGAGAGTTGTTTCCAACTCTAGACTTCAGCACTCGAGGCGCACTATATCTGCCACTCTCCGCAATGCCTATATGTCGTAATGACTATATAGTTTGTACTAGCTAGCCAACATCGTCTTTAGTTCACCGCTCTGATACATCTCCGTCATGATGTCCGAACCACCGACGAATTCGCCTTTGATGTACAACTGCGGAATGGTCGGCCAATTCGCATACTCTTTGATGCCTTGGCGTATAGCTTCATCCTGCAACACATCCACAGTAAATAACTCCTTTACCCCAAGCGCACTCAATATGCGCAAGGCATTGGCGGAAAATCCGCACTGCGGAAACTTGGGATTTCCTTTCATATACAACACCACCTGATGGGTTGTAACTTGCTCGTGTATGAGCTTCTGTATATCTGTACTCATGGCATTACCTTAATAAAATGGTCGGGAATTGTAGTGAAATATGACAGCCTACGTCAAGCATACCCACCGGTAACGCGCTCTACACCAGCCAGATCACGCTCTGTATATACCTTGCGGAAGCCGGCAGCGCTCATGATGTCCTGCACTGCCTTAGCTTGATCATAGCCGTGTTCTAGCATCAAACAGCCACCCGGAATAAGAAATTGCATAGACATGCTGCAAATCTGGCGTATATCACGCAAGCCATCCACACCCGAAGCAAGCGCAGTCATAGGCTCGAAACGCACATCCCCCTGACTCAGATGTACATCATCGGACCGGATATAGGGTGGATTTGAGACGATAACGTCAAAGCGCAACCCCTCCAAGGCACCGAACCAGTCGCTCAAAAGCAGGCTTACATTACTTAACCCCAAAGCTAGCTTATTTTCGCGTGCTACTTGCAATGCATCTTTAGAAGCATCCACTGCAAGTACTTGCGCTTGAGGTCTGACGTGCGCGATGCTCAGCGCGATTGCACCCGTCCCAGTACCCAAATCAAGTACTGCACAGGTCTGGTGCGCCGGAATGCGTAGCAACGCTTGCTCTACCAGTAACTCCGTATCCGGCCTTGGAATCAAGGTCGCGGGACTGACCTTGAGATCAAGACCGAAGAACTCGCGTTTACCCAAGATATAGGCAATAGGTTCGCCCTGCATGCGACGTTTCAGCAAGCCCATATATGCTGAATCCTGCACAGCATTGAGCACCTGCTCTGCATGAGCGTATAAGTAGGCGCGATTGACATGCAGCACTTCCTGCAACAAACATTGGACTTCGATACGGGATGTGCTGGGCTCTATTCCCAAGGTGGCTTGCAGCGTCTTGCTATGCTGCAACATATAGTCCTGTATAGAGTGACTCATACCCTGCGGGGCGCTAAACGAAGATACGCCTTACAGCGTATCTTCCGCCATAGCAGCGAGTTGCTCGGCTTGATGTTCGGCCATCAGCGCACTGGTCAGCTCAGAGATATCGCCTTCCATGATGGCATCCATCTTGTATAGGGTAAGGTTGATACGGTGATCGGTGATACGACCTTGCGGATAGTTGTAGGTACGGATGCGCTCCGAGCGGTCTCCGCTACCGACCAAGCTCTTGCGCGTAGCGGCAATCTTGGCATTCTGTTCACGCACTTGAGCGTCCATGATACGTGCGGCCAACACACGCATCGCTTGCGCCTTATTCTGGTGTTGAGAACGACCATCTTGGCACTCCACCACCACCCCAGTAGGAATATGGGTGATACGCACCGCAGAGTCGGTCTTATTGATGTGCTGACCTCCGGCACCGCTGGCGCGGAAAGTATCGATGCGCAGATCGGCAGAATTAAGCACCACTTCGTCCACATCATCTACTTCCGGCATGATTGCGACAGTGCAAGCGGAGGTATGTACGCGACCCTGTGTCTCAGTGGCAGGAACGCGCTGCACGCGATGTGCGCCAGACTCAAACTTTAATACCGAATAAGCGCCTTGCCCCACGATACGCGCAATGATTTCTTTATAGCCGCCCATTTCGCCAGGACTTTCCGAGATGACCTCCACCTGCCAGCGTTTACGTTCGGCGAAGCGTGAGTACATACGAAATAGATCACCAGCAAATATCGCAGCCTCGTCACCACCCGTTCCCGCTCGCACTTCTAGGAACACACTGCGCTCATCATTAGGGTCTTTGGGGAGCAATTGCACTTGCAACTCAGCACTCAGTTGCGCCAAGCGCTCGTTACCAAACGCAATCTCGGCATCGGCGAATTCGCGCATCTCAGGATCGTCAGCCATCTCTTTAGCCGTTGCGATATCAGCTAAGCAAGCTTGGTAGGCGTTATACAACTCCACCACAGGCTCTAACTCGGCACGTTCACGATTCAGTTTACGAAAAACATCCATGTCCTTGGTCGCCTGCTCGGTACTGAGCAATTCGTTGACCTCGAACAAACGCTCGCTCAATTGAGCAAGTTTGGCACTGATACTGGGATTCATTATTCTTCGGTGTGCAAATGATACAAGCGGTGTATGACCTCAAGGAATTGTTCCCTGTCACCACCGTGTACCTGATTGAGCGCATGTGTAGGTGCGTGCAAGAATTTGTTGGTCAATCCACTGCTCATGGCTTCCAAGACTTTTTCTGGCGATTCACCCTTAGCCAGCAGACGCATGGCCTTCTCCACTTCTTGACGACGACTACGTTCCGCATGATCGCGCAATGCACGTATGGTAGGCACCACTTCGCGCGACTCCATCCAGTGCACAAAGTCGGACACACCCGAATCTATGATTACTTCGGCTTCTTTCACTGCGCTCTGGCGAGCATCCAGACCTTCTTTGACCACCTCGGCGATATCGTCCACGGTATAAAGGAACACGTCATTGAGGTCGGCCACTTCCACTTCCACGTCGCGCGGCACAGCAAGGTCGACGATGAACAATGGCTTGTGCTTACGTGCCTTGAGTGCGCGCTCCACCATGCCTTTACCCAAGATGGGCAACTGACTGGCGGTACAGGTGACGATGATGTCGTGCTGGGCTAATTGCTCAGGCAACTCAGTAAGCGTGATAGCCGTACCATTGATACGTCTAGCCAAGGTCTGGGCTCGCTCCAGCGTGCGGTTGGCGACAGTTATGTGCTTGGGACTACGTGCAGCGAAATGCACCGCGTTCAGCTCTATCATCTCGCCCGCACCAATGAACAAAACGCGTTGCTCGCTAATGCTAGGGAAGATGCGTTCAGCCAATCTCACTGCTGCGGCTGCCATAGAAACCAGATTAGCGCCAATCTCGGTCTGAGTACGCACATCCTTGGCAACCGAGAAGGTACGCTGAAACAACTTGTGCAGGAGAAACCCTAAGGTACCGGCATCTTCAGCCTGACGCACGGCCTGTTTCATCTGCCCGAGTATCTGCGGCTCCCCCAACACCATAGAGTCCAAACCACTGGCCACGCGGAACGAGTGCTTGACCGCCAATTCGCGCGGCAAGGTGTACAGATACGGCTCCAGATCCTTGCGCGGCAATTGGTGATATTGCGCCAACCAATCTATTGCATGATCCGGCTGTGGTGAATTGCAATACAACTCCATGCGATTACACGTAGACAAGATGGCGGCTTCTTTTGCCGCACCATTTTCCACTAGATCACGCAACGCATTCTCCATCCCATCCGCATTGAACGCGACTTGCTCGCGCACAGCTAAAGGTGCGGTTTGATGGTTAAGGCCGAATGCGTAGAGTTGCATAGTTAAGCTCTTGGATTATTTGGCTGCGTCTTCGCGCAACGCCAAGGCCTTGTCGGTATTTTCCCAAGTGAAACCGGGTTCCTCGCGTCCAAAGTGTCCGTACGCCGCAGTGTTCTCATACACTGGGCGCAGCAAGTCCAACATCTGCACGATGCCTTTAGGACGCAGGTCAAAATGGCGTAACACCAACTCGGTCAATTTCTCATTGGAAATCTTGCCTGTGCCGTAAGTGTCTACCATCACGCTGGTAGGCTGAGCCACGCCAATCGCGTAGGAGATCTGCACCAAGCATTTGCTAGCCAAGCCAGCAGCCACGATATTTTTAGCCACGTAACGTCCAGCATACGCTGCGGAACGATCGACCTTGGAAGGATCCTTGCCTGAGAAGGCTCCGCCACCGTGGGGAGCTGCACCACCATAGGTGTCAACGATGATCTTACGACCGGTCAGACCGCAATCGCCTTGTGGACCACCGATAACGAAACGACCAGTAGGATTCACCAAGTATTTGATATTGCCCTTCATCAATTCCTTAGGCAGCATCGGTTTGATGATCTCTTCGATCGCGGCTTCGCGGATCTGCTCTAGGGTCATCTCGGGCGCATGCTGGGTAGACAGCACCACGGTATCGATAGCGTGCGGCTTGCCATCCACGTATTTGATGGTGACCTGCGACTTCGCATCGGGACGCAGCCAGGGCAAACGTCCATCGTGGCGCAGTTGCGCCTGACGCTCTACCACGCGATGCGCAAGATAGATGGCCAACGGCATCAGGGTAGGCGTCTCGTCACAGGCATAACCGAACATCAAACCTTGGTCGCCGGCGCCCTGATTCAGGAAGTCGTCCGAAGCTCTATCTACGCCTTGCGCGATGTCCGGACTCTGCTTATCGTAAGCCACTAATACTGCGCAACCTTTGTAGTCGATACCGTAGTCTGTGTTGTCGTAACCGATACGCTTAATTGTATTGCGTGCTACTTGAATGTAGTCGACGTTTGCAGTCGTGGTGATCTCACCCGCCAATACCACTAGACCGGTATTGGTCAAAGTCTCAGCAGCTACGCGCGCATAGGGATCTTGCGTTAGAATCGCGTCCAAAATCGCATCAGAGATCTGATCCGCAACCTTATCCGGATGGCCTTCTGATACCGATTCAGAGGTAAACAAGTATTCGCTCATAGCTGTCCCATTCAACCAAACTAAAATTTTTAAGGCGCGCATTGTAGCAAATTGTTCGCCCAACCGCCGATGACCTCATATTTGTTCGCGACTTTATTTCGCTTTTTATCCTTTTTACCCCTGCCTGCGCTGCATGGCCTGGGGGCAATACTCGGGCGCATTATCTATATAGCTTCTTCTAGCTATGCACAGCGCATGCGTGAAAATTTGCGCTCAGCCCGCTTACATGGCTCGGAAAGCGAATACCAAGCTCTACTTGCACAGACAATCTCTGAAGCGGGGAAAAGTGTCCTGGAATTACCTTGGGTATGGTGTAGGCCCGTAGAGCAAGTCTACTCAGCAGTTCGCAGCATTGAGGGCTGGGAGCATGTCGAAGCAGCACAATCGGCTGGGCGAGGCCTTATGGTGTTAACGCCCCACTGGGGGTGTTTCGAAGTTGTAGGGCTGTATTTCGGCAAACATTCGGCCATGACCAATCTGTATCGCGCACCTAAGCAAGCTTGGTTAGAGCGCTTCATGATCAATGGTCGCGCGCGCGGATTATCCAAACTTGCCCCCGCCGATGTTAGTGGCGTACGACTGCTGTTCAAGGCGCTGAAACGTGGCGAGGGCATCGGCCTGTTGCCCGACCAAGTACCTGGCAATGGCGAAGGCGAGTGGGTGGAATTCTTCCATCGCCCAGCCTATACAATGACATTGAGCGGCAGATTAGCGCAAAGTAGTGGCGCACAAGTCTTACTGGTTTCAGCAGAGCGCCTGCCCAAGGGGCAAGGATATACATTACGTATCACTCCACTGGACTTAGATTTCACCCAATCTGTCCCGCTACAGATTAATCAGGCAATGGAGCGCACCATCGCCATCGCACCGGCTCAATATCTATGGAGTTATAACCGCTACAAGATACCAAGTGGCGTGACTCCCCCAACTCAGAATTAAGACAACAAAGTATTTATGATGACTCGTCTAGGCGTATTTCTGTTCTGGCTATTACATTTTCTGCCCTACCCCATACTTGTCGCACTGGGCAATGGCTTGGGTGCACTACTCTTCCATTTGGCGAATGAACGTCGCAGAGTCGCGACCATCAATCTACGACTGTGCTTCCCCGATATGGACGATGCAACGCGAGAGAAAATGGTGCGTGCGCATTTCAAGGCATTTACACGCGGCGTGATTGAACGCTGCATATTGTGGTGGAGTAGCGCCGAACGCATCAACAGCCTGATACGCGTAGAAGGTATAGAACACTTTGATGCCATAAAAGATAAACCCTCTATCCTGTTGACTCCGCACTTCGTCGGTATGGATGCGGGAGGACAATGGATTGCGCAACACACCAATACCGTTTGCATGTATGCCAATCAAAAAAATCTCTACCTCACTGACCTGTTACTGAAAAAGCGCGCACGTTTTGGCAATCAGCTCTTGTATTCGCGCCAACAGGGCCTGCGCCCAATACTGAAAGGCTTACGTGCTGGCATGCCTTTCATCTATCCGCCCGACCAAGATCAGGGCATTAAAGATGGCGCTTTCATCCCCTTCTTTGGCGTTCCTGCTGCGACGATGGCCTCCGTACCTCGCATCGCGAAAATGGCCAATGCCAAAGTCGTACCCAGCATCACGCGTATGCTGCCAGGCACTCAAGGATATGTGCTGACCTTCTATCCGGCTTGGGACAATTACCCCAGTGGTGACGACATCGCCGATGCTAGACGTATGAACGAGTTCATCGAACAGCGTGTGCTGGAGATGCCGGAGCAATACTTCTGGGTACATAAACGCTTTAAGACTCGCCCCGAGGGTGAGGCGAGGTTCTATTGATGAAATATAAAGACCTACGTGACTTCATCGCCCAATTAGAAAAAATCGGTGAACTCAAGCGCATCACCGCACCGGTCTCCACCCATCTTGAAATGACCGAAATCTGTGACCGCGTGTTACGTGCACAAGGTCCTGCGCTGTTGTTCGAAAATGTCGTCGGACACAACATTCCCGTCCTCGCCAATCTATTTGGCACACCCCGCCGCGTCGCTCTGGGCATGGGCGAGGAGAACGTTACGGCGCTACGCGAGGTAGGAAAATTACTAGCCTATCTAAAAGAGCCAGAGCCCCCCAAAGGACTCAAAGATGCCTGGGATAAATGGCCCGTATTGAAGCAGGTACTCTCCATGTCACCCAAGGTGCTATCGTCTGCCCCCTGCCAAGATATCGTTTGGGAGGGCAAAGACGTAAATCTAGCCAAGCTCCCCATACAGCATTGCTGGCCCGGCGATGTCGCACCGCTCATCACATGGGGACTGGTCGTAACGCGCGGACCGCACAAGTCGCGCCAGAATTTAGGCATCTATCGGCAACAGGTGATAGCACCAAATAAAGTCATCATGCGCTGGCTAGCGCATCGCGGTGGCGCTTTAGATTTTCGCGACCATTGCAAGAAATATCCTAGGCAACCCTTTCCTATCACCGTCGTGATTGGGGCAGATCCTGCCACTATACTGGGGGCGGTGACGCCGGTTCCTGACAGCTTGGGTGAATACCAATTCGCCGGATTGCTGCGTGGCAGCAAGACCGAATTGGTCAAATGCCTAGGCAACGATTTACAAGTGCCGGCTTCCGCCGAGATCGTGCTGGAAGGCGTGATCCATCCTGACGAAATGGCACTAGAAGGGCCATACGGAGACCATACCGGCTACTACAACGAACAGGACAAGTTCCCCGTCTTCACCATAGAGCGCATCACCATGCGCCGCGATCCTATCTATCACAGCACCTATACCGGCAAACCGCCCGACGAACCGGCCATGTTGGGCGTAGCACTGAACGAAGTGTTCGTGCCCTTGCTGCAAAAGCAGTTTCCGGAAATTGCCGACTTCTATCTGCCACCCGAAGGTTGCTCTTACCGCATGGCTGTGGTCAGTATCAAAAAACAGTACGCAGGGCACGCCAAACGGGTGATGTTCGGCATATGGAGTTTTCTGCGCCAGTTCATGTACACCAAATTTATCATCGTGGTGGATGACGACATCGACGTGCGCGATTGGAAAGAAGTCATGTGGGCGATCACCACACGCATGGATCCGGTACGTGACACCCTGCTGGTTGAGAACACCCCCATCGACTATCTCGATTTCGCCAGCCCAGTATCAGGCTTGGGCGGCAAGATGGGGTTGGATGCAACTAACAAGTTTCCAGGTGAGACGCAACGCGAATGGGGTACACCCATCGTGATGGATGCGGCTGTGAAAACTAAAGTAGATGCGATGTGGAACGAGCTTGGACTCAACTAAATTTGGAGCAAAATTGCAGCAACAAAAAAGCCGGGCTAGCCCGGCTTTTTCAATACACAGAATTCCTTTTACTGGAAATTCAGAACCATACCGATGCTGACCGTAGAGGCTGACAATGGCTGTGCGAAGTTATCGAACTTGCCATAGTTCTCGTATTGCGCGCGCAAAGTCATTTGGGAGCTGAGGTGTAGTTGAGCGCCTATACCGAACAATATGTCACTCTGTGAAGATGTTGCTCCGGCAACAACAACAGCATTGCCGGTTGATTTCAAATTGTAACTGTTATTAGTCAGACCAATCTTACCTGTCAGATCGAATTGTGGGCTTACAGGTATGCTGCCTACCGCCGCAACATGCAAAGACCTTGCTTGCAAATTAAAACTGCCACCGGGAACAGTGACGATAGAGTCCCCAAACATGGTGTAGCCAACTTCAAGTGCCATCATGGGACTAAAGTGAAAACCTCCGGCGACTCGAATCATGCCCGGATTGGGAAAGGTAGCCTGCCCACCTCCAAAGAATCCAATGTTTGCATTAGTAAAACTGGCCGAGCCCAAATCACCCGCGATATACATTTTCCCAGTGCTATCCGCCCAAGCAGGGCTAGCTACCATTGCAGACAATAAAGCTACGATTGCGATTTTTTTCATGATATTTCCTCAAGTTAGTTAAGTGCCACCTACAGCCAAGTACAACACCCCAATCCTAGCAAGGATATAGGACACAATACGATTATGTTGAAGTACTAGATAATTTCCACGGACCTATATCAAGCCCTACACACAAAAAGGCCGGAACGAATCCGGCCTTTTGCACAACAGTTTTTCTAGCTTAAAACGCCATGCGCACACCAATATGCACACCTTCATCGAAAGTTGCATTTACACCAGTGTTCTTCAGATTAAAAGCAATATTGCGATATCCCAGATAGACCTGCGCCTGAGGAATGATTTCGTACTCGACACGCGCGCCTGTCTCGAAATAGCGGTCAGCTCCACCGAAGGTGATGATGTTAGGGGACAGATACAACTGGCCGACAAAGCCCAAACGACGCTCAGCAGGTGGTGAGTAACGCACCATGCCGCCCAAAGCCAACGCGGTTGAATTCATATTCAATGGCTTAATGCGCGCAGACAAGACTTTCAGGCCCACACCGGCACTTACGCCAGGCGCATTCCCACCAATATCATCCTTGACCAAGATGCCAGCTTCGCCCAGCA
The DNA here is from genome assembly GCA_028710525.1 of Gallionella sp. GTDB lineage: Bacteria > Pseudomonadota > Gammaproteobacteria > Burkholderiales > Gallionellaceae > Gallionella. The sequence continues at coordinate 79,439 of JAQTTY010000011.1, forward strand.
AATTGTTCTTCTGGGTATAGATCGCGCCCATGCTGAACTCTGTCTTACCCATATTAGTGCCACCCATCGCAGCCTTGTATTGCAGTTGGGCGCTGGTATCACGCAAATTGATATCGATAGCATCCGCATACACACTGGCACTCATCGCCAACAAAGACATAGAAACAAAACTGCGTAACAACATAGATTACTCCTTAAATAAAACAATAACGGCCTCGCCCAAACTGCGCCTATCAAGCTGATTAGCTTACGAACGACCTAGCCATAGACAAGACTATTGGAAATAGTTCACCGGACTGCAGAACGTATGGCTAATCACCACTGATAAGATATACCCATCGTGGCGACAGGATACAACTTGAAGTTCCTCAATGAATCTTGCAGACGCATACGCTCAGCATCTATCGCTGGCTGTGCGGCAGCAGCACCGGGCCCAGTAGCAGTCATACCCACTTTAGGTGAGCCTTGCAGTAACACGCCAAAATCACTGGTCAAGCCCCAACCCTTACCATGCGCAGCTGGATTTCCCCAGCCCACACCAAGATAGGGGGCGACTGTATTGAACGTGACATCGCTCTGCAGGCTATTCAGTGCGTAGGGCGTACCATTGATGGAATAGACGCCGGGCGTAGTCGGAATGGCATTCAGGGACAACTTGTTATTGTTGTAGAACAAGCCACCTGTCGCACGAAATGCACCCTGCATGGGATACCAGTCGGCCAGCGCTGACATACTTTGCAATTTCAATTTTGCGTCGTAGTTCACCGTACCTTGTGTGGTATTAGCACTAAAGTTAAACGCGTTGAAACCCAGTCTGGAAGTGAATACCTCAGAGTAAGACTTGGTCAACTCCAAACCCAAGCCTAGGCTGCCGACCTTGCCGGTCAAGGCTAGTCCTTCGGCATGTACAGTTGCTGAAAAAATAGCCAGCAAAATAATTAATAGGGAATTTTTCATCACATTATTCCTTGATTCTCTTGCGAATAGTCGCCATAGCGAACAAGGGCCGCATCGTATCTAGCATTAGCTTTGCAGGCAAGCCAACTACATGGCGCTGTGGGGAAAATACAACATTAAGTGGGCCGGACGAGCGTCCGGCCTTTTGTTTCATAACTACTTAGAAGTTGACCATGCCCGCCGCATAGAGCAAGGAAGTGTCAGTGTCATAACCGCCGCGCAAGGTGAATTTCTGATCGATCTTATAATCCAACCCCGCACCCAGATTGATGCCAAAGGACGAGTACGTACCATTCCATACTCCCGCCCCATTAGGATTGGTATAAGTCCAGCTCACCCAATTCAATCCTGCTTTACCGAACACTGACAACTTCGGGTCAATAGGATAGTTATAGATACCGCTTACCCCGAAAGAGTTGATATTCTGATGAGTGCCGAAATAAGTCGTGCTACCCAAGTTCATAAATTCACCTTCGATGGACAAATGCTTGTCGATGGAATTCAGGTGATAACCAACGAAGCCGCCAATAGCTGTAGTAGAAGCCAAACCGTATCCGGAGCTACCCAACTTAAGTCCTGCATACATATCTTGTGCATACACAGGTGCTGCATACATAGCTAACAGCGAGGCAAGTGCGAGATACTTTTTCATCTTTTATCCTTTCAATCGTGACATGCGGGGAAAACCTGAGACTACTAACTGCCAGATGCATTCTAGACTTTAAATTTTATACGTGTATGACACTATCATTGAGAATAGTGAAACCTCTCTAGCCACAGAATCATGACGGCCTGATCGAAATTCCCTATAGCCACCTTGAAAATTCATCGCTTACCTCAATTTCGGCGTACTCAACTCACGGCTTGTACCAGACTCAAGGTTGCCCCAAGCAAATGATTGATCTCCTCCTCGGAGATAACATAGGGCGGCATAAAGTAGATGGTCTTGCCTATGGGTCGCAGCAATAGCTCGTGCTGCAGGGCAAGTTGATAGCATCGCTGTGCAAAATCGGCATGCGGACTATCGACCTCAAAAGCCCAAATCATGCCGGTGTTGCGCCAGTTCCTTACGGCTGGATGTGAACGTAACTGCGCAGCCGCAGCATTCAGATATTTTGCCTTGCGAGCATTCTCCGCAATCACATCATTGCGCTCGAAGATATCTAAAGTCGCGAGTGCTGCGCGGCAAGCTAAGGGATTGCCAGTGTAAGAATGTGAATGCAAGAATGCCCGCGCCGTCTCATCGGCATAAAAGGCTTGATAAATCTCATCGGTGGTCATCACCACCGACAAAGGTAGATACCCGCCAGTGATGCCCTTGGACAGACACAAGAAATCAGGCGTGATGTCTGCCTGCTCACACGCAAACAGCGTGCCGGTACGCCCCATGCCCACGGCGATCTCATCGGCAATCAGATGCACACCGAACTCGTCGCATATTTCACGTGCTCGCTTCAAATAGATCGGGGGATACATCGCCATACCTGCCGCCCCCTGTACCAAAGGTTCGAGGATAAACGCGGCCACTTGACCATGGTGCCGTCGCAGATGCTCGGCCAACTCACCAGCACAACGCATCGCATATTGATTAGCAGTCTCCCCTACTTGGGCTAGACGACTATCGGGGCTGCGCACCGTGGCCTGCTGGCGTATCAGCGGTCCGTAAGCATCGCGAAATAGGGCGACATCGGTGACGGACAGCGCACCCAGGGTTTCACCGTGGTAGCTGTTTTGCAGACTAATGAAGCAGGTCTTTCCCGGATGGCCACTGTTACGCCAATAGTGCGCGCTCATCTTTAGCGCAATCTCTATCGCTGCCGCGCCATCTGAGCCATAGCTGCAATGCCCCAAACCTTTGGGAGCCAAAGTGCGCAAACGTTCTGATAGCTCCACCACCGGCGCATGTGTGAAACCCGCCAGCATCACATGTTCCAGCGTTTCGAGCTGGTCGCGCAGTGCAGCATTGATCTCTGGGTTGCAGTGCCCGAACAGATTCACCCACCAAGAGCTGACCGCATCTAGATAGCGTTTCCCTTCATAGTCATATAGCCACACTCCTTTGCCATGCGAGATTGGCAGCAAGGGGAAGTGCTCATAATGCTTCATCTGCGAACAGGGATGCCAAACGGCGGAAAGACTGCGTGCAAGCAAATCGGAATTATTTGATGGGAATGATTTCATGGGATTAATCATATCGTCTTTTCTCTGCCTGCCAAGATTGATATCCCTAGCAAACTGTCAAGCCACTGTAATTTATGCACATACCTGAGCTAGCCCAACAAAATATCTAGGCATACACTTTCAGTATTACGCCATCTGTGGCATCCTCCTCTCCTTAATTTTTGCAGTCCGTCGAGAAAGAACCTCCATGAAAAGTGTCGATGATTTCCGCCTGAGTTTTGGCAAGCAACAAGTAGTTCCTATCATGATAGGCGGCATGGGTGTGGACATTTCCACAGCAGAGCTGGCACTGGAAGCCGCACGCCTTGGTGGAGTTGGCCATATCTCGGACGCGATGCTGCCTACTGTGACCGACCGTCGCTACAAGACCAAGTTCGTCAGCGAAAAGCAGAAACAGTACAAACTGAATATCGAAATCGCTGACAAGTCCATCGTGCAGTTCGACCTTGAACAGGTTGCCGAATCGACCCGATTGCATGTCAGCAAGACCATGGAAGCCAAGCGTGGCGAAGGCATGATCTTCGTCAACTGCATGGAAAAACTCACCATGAACTTGCCGCGCGAAACTTTGCGTGTGCGTTTGAATGGCGCCCTAGATGCGGGGATAGACGGCATCACCCTGAGTGCAGGCTTGCATCTGGGCTCCTTCGAACTGATGAAGGACAACCGCCGCTTCCGTGATGCCAAACTGGGCATCATCGTTTCATCAGTACGCGCATTGCAATTGTTCATGCGTAAGACGGCCAAGCTTGATCGCCTCCCTGACTTCATCGTGGTTGAAGGTCCATTAGCCGGTGGTCACTTGGGTTTCGGCCTAGATTGGGCCGAGTACGACCTGATGACCATCACCAAGGAAGTGCTCGCACATCTGCAATCTGAACATCTGAATATTCCTGTTATCGCTGCGGGCGGTATCTTCACAGGCTCCGACGCAGTGAGTTTCATGGAAGCGGGCTGCGGTGGCGTACAAGTCGCGACACGCTTTACTGTCGCCAAGGAATGCGGCATCCCCGAAAAGGTTCGCCAAGAGTACTTCAAAGCCACTGAAGAGCAGATGGAAGTGAACACGACCTCTCCTACCGGCTACCCGATGCGCATGATCAGCACCAGCCCTTCTATAGGCGCTGGCATACGACCCAACTGTGAAGCCTATGGTTATCTGCTGGATGCGACTGGCAACTGCCAATACATAGAAGCGTATAACGCAGAAGTGGCACGCAATCCGGATGTGAAGAAGATATCGGTCATGGAAAAGACCTGCTTATGCACCCATATGCGCAACTACGATTGCTGGACCTGCGGCCATTACACTTATCGCCTCAAGGACACCACCCATAAACGTGCGGATGGTACTTATCAAAGCCTCAGTGCCGAACACATCTTCAAGGACTATCAGTTCAGCATCGACGACAAAATCGCTTTACCAGAAAAAGAATAAATCCGTATTCCAGCCCCGCCAAATAGCTCTGCAGCATAGGCTCAGAGCTATTTTTCATTTCACCCCTTGAAATCCAGCAGAACATCCCAATTTGGCACTCACGGGTCGAGAGTGCTAAACTCCGCGTCCAATTTTTAACCCCTCAAACTATTAGGAGCCTCAGTATGAAAGTTCGTCCTTTAAGTGATCGCGTGATCGTTAAACGCATGGAAGAAGAACGCAAGACCGCATCCGGTATCTTTATTCCTGATGCTGCTACTGAAAAGCCTGACCAAGGCAAAATCGTTGCGGTTGGCAACGGCAAGATGGGTGATGACGGCAAGTTGCAAGCCATGAATGTCAAAGTCGGCGACACAGTTTTGTTCGGCAAATATGCTGGTCAGACCTTCAAGATGGACGGCGAAGAATATATGACTATGCGCGAAGATGACATCATCGGCATCGTTGAAGCTTAATCCAACTCCAAATCGTTGGTGATACGTCGTAGGCATCATCGCTCGCTCCTAGCCGTGCTGTACGCACGGTCTTCGTCGCTAGCTCGCTGCCACCTAGTCTCACCTTAGCTTTGAACTTGGATAACAATTATTAGATTTTAGGAGAACAAACATGGCAGCAAAAGACGTAAAGTTCCACGACGCAGCTCGTGCGAAGATGGTAGTCGGCGTAAATATCTTGGCCGATGCAGTTAAAGTCACTCTGGGCCCTAAAGGCCGTAACGTAGTGCTGGACCGTTCCTACGGCTCTCCTACCATCACCAAAGACGGCGTGTCTGTCGCTAAAGAGATTGAACTGAAAGACAAGTTCGAGAACATGGGCGCGCAAATGGTCAAGGAAGTCGCTTCCAAGACATCTGATGTCGCTGGTGACGGTACAACTACTGCGACCGTATTGGCTCAAGCCATCGTGATGGAAGGTATGAAATTCGTTACCGCTGGCATGAACCCTATGGATTTGAAGCGCGGTATCGACAAGGCTGTCGTTGCTGCTGTTGAAGAACTGAAGAAGATCTCTAAGCCTTGCACCACCAGCAAAGAGATCGCTCAAGTGGGCTCTATCTCAGCTAACTCCGATACCGTAATTGGCGAAAAGATCGCTGAAGCGATGAACAAGGTCGGCAAAGAAGGTGTAATCACGATCGAAGACGGCACTGGTTTGGAAGATGAGCTTGATGTTGTAGAAGGTATGCAATTCGACCGTGGCTATCTGTCACCTTACTTCATCAACAACCAAGATCGCCAGATCGCTGCGATGGAAAATCCATTCATCTTGTTGCATGACAAGAAGATCTCCAACATCCGCGACCTGCTGCCTATCCTGGAACAAATCGCTAAGTCTGGCCGCCCTCTGCTGATTATCGCAGAAGATGTGGATGGCGAAGCTCTGGCGACTCTAGTTGTTAACAACATCCGTGGCATCCTGAAGACAGTTGCCGTCAAGGCTCCTGGCTTCGGCGATCGTCGTAAGGCGATGCTGGAAGATATCGCCATCTTGACTGGCGGTACTGTGATCGCTGAAGAAGTCGGTCTGACTTTGGAAAAAGCAACCTTGGAAGATCTGGGCCAAGCTAAGCGTATCGAAGTGGGTAAAGACAACACCATCATCATCGACGGCGCTGGCAAGACCGACGCTATCCAAGCTCGTATCGTCACCATCAACAAACAGATGGTAGAGTCCACCAGCGATTACGACAAAGAGAAACTGCAAGAACGCAAAGCCAAGTTATCCGGTGGCGTGGCTGTAATCAAGGTTGGCGCTGCAACTGAAGTTGAGATGAAAGAGAAGAAGGCACGTGTGGAAGACGCACTGCATGCAACTCGCGCTGCGGTTGAAGAAGGCATCGTCCCTGGCGGCGGCGTAGCATTGCTGCGCGCTAAGGCTGCTGTAGCAAAGCTCAAGGGTGACAACCACGACCAAGACGCAGGCATCACTATCGTCTTGCGCGCCATGGAAGCGCCTTTGCGCGCTATCGTATTCAATGCTGGCGAAGAAGCCGCTGTTGTTATCAACAAAGTATTGGAAGGCAAAGGTAACTTCGGCTACAACGCGGCAACAGGCGAATACGCCGATATGTTGGAAATGGGCGTAGTTGACCCAACCAAAGTGACACGTACCGCTTTGCAGAACGCAGCTTCCATCGCAGGCCTGATGTTGACTACTGCATGCATGGTCGCTGAACTGCCAGAAGACAAACCAGCTGCTGGTGGTATGGGTGGCGGTATGGGTGGCATGGACGGCATGATGTAATCAGCCATTACTGCTGTTAGTTAAAAGGGAGACCCCGCTTCGGCGGGGTCTCCTTTTTTGTATTCATTAATATGATTTCAAGCCGTTAGCGCCCAATGAACTAAATAATAGTCGCGCAGAATAGTCGGGAAAGGGGCGCTTATCATCCTCCCGAAATTAATGTTAATTTTGCGTTATTTTTGTTGCAAAAATTCGTAAGGCTTAATTACAATCCCCGCCGAGGGCAGTTTGCCTTCTTTCATTTTAATCATTGGTGGGGAAAGCATGAAATCTATTATCGTAAGTTTGATGGTTGCAGCAGGTCTGATGGTTGCAGGTAGCGCTATGGCAACTGAAATGCCAGCCGTAGCGAAAAAGAACAATTGCACCGCTTGCCATGCAATCGACAAAAAAGTTGTAGGCCCGTCTTGGAAAGCCATTGCCGAAAAATACAAAGGCGATGCTACTGCTGAAGCCAAGCTGATCACTAAAGTATCCAAGGGCGGTTCTGGTGTTTGGGGTTCTATGCCTATGCCAGCAAATGATCCAGCTGGCACCAAACAAGCTGATATGAAGGAACTGGTCAAATTCATCTTGGCACTTTAAATCGCCATCTGAAGTTGCAGTCTTGAAAGCCGACGCAAGTCGGCTTTTTTATTGCCAATAAATTGACAAGCTGTGCGGCCCATCCGCATAATCGGCGCACGTTGCTATTGCGTTTCTATAAGGATCAGTCATGTCCCTCCGCACTACTCCAGCCCTGTTGTTCATTTCCGCCATCGTTGCATTGACCGGTTGCAACAAGTCCGGCAACGACACCGCCAAAGCGACAGGTGACATGATCGTGCGCATCGGAGCAGCTGCGCCACTCACTGGCAGCCAAGCGCATATAGGCAAGGATAATGAAAGCGGCACACGCATGGCAATCGATGATGCCAACGCAAAAGGCATCGTCATAGGTGGGCGCAAGATACATTTCGAACTCATCAGCGAGGACGATCAAGCCGACCCCAAGACCGCCACCATTGTGGCGCAAAAGTTGGTAGACGATAACGTCAAAGGGGTGATCGGCCATCTCAATTCTGGCACCACCATCCCCACCGCCAAGATATACAGCGACAATGGCATCGTACAGATATCTCCTTCAGCCACGGCCGTTAGCTACACTGCGCAAGGATACAAGACCGCGTTCCGCGTAATGGCTAACGACGCACAACAAGGCCATGTCTTGGGTGAGTACGCAGCTAAAAACCTAGGCGCAAAAAAGATCGCCGTGATCGACGACCGCACCGCATATGGGCAAGGTCTGGCGGATGAATTCATCAAAGCCGCTGAAGCGGCGGGTGCACAGATCGTGGCGCATGAATACACCAACGATAAAGCGGTGGACTTCACTGCCGTGCTGACCGCAGTGAAGGGTAAACAACCCGACCTGTTGTTCTACGGTGGTATGGACCCACAAGCTGGTCCGATGTCCAAACAGATCAAGTCTCTAGCACTCCATGTCAAATTCATGATGGGCGACGGCGGCTATACACCCGAATACATCAAGCTGGCGGGCGATGCTGCAGAAGGCAGTTACGCCACACTACCCGGCGTGCCACTGAGCAAGATGCCCGGGGGCAAAGAGTTCGAGACGCGCTTCGTCGCAAAATATCAACCCATCCAACTGTACGCGCCGTATTGCTATGACGCAGTGAACGTAATGATCGCCGCGATGCAAAAAGCGGACTCTGTCGAACCTGCAAAATACTTACCTGAACTGGCAAAGATCAGTGTGGATGGCGTGACGGCCAAAATACAGTTTGATGCCAAGGGCGATCTCCAAGGCGGCGCGATTACCATGTATCAAGTGCAACAAGGCAAATGGCAGGCACTGGAAACCCTGGGCGCGTCACATTGATACGATGATGCTGTAATATCACGAACGACACGGCATCCGTGTCGTTTTTATTTTCCTATCCATGAATATTTTTCTGCAACAGATCGTCAACGGCTTGGTACAAGGCAGCGTCTATGCTTTGGTCGCGCTAGGCTACACCATGGTGTACGGCATACTCGGCCTAATCAACTTCGCTCATGGCGAAGTGGTGATGGTGGGCGCGATGTTGAGTCTTACTGCACTCGGAGTATTGCTGGGCTGGGATGTCTCGCCTTTGCTGGCTTTGCCTATCAGTGTAGTCATCGCAATGATAGGTTGTATGGCACTGGGTTACAGCATAGAGCGCGTCGCCTATCGTCCTTTGCGTCACGCACCGCGTCTGGCACCGCTCATCACCGCCATCGGCATCTCCATCCTGCTGCAGAATCTGGCCATGATGATATGGGGGCGCGGATATCATCCCTTCCCCATCTTGTTCGAAAATAGTTTGCACACCTTCGCAGGTGCGATCATCAACGACATACAGATCGCCATCATCCTGTTGGCACTTATCATCATGACTGGGCTGATGTGGGTTGTGAATCACACGCGCTTGGGGCGCTCCATGCGCGCGGTCGCAGAGAACCAGCACGCTGCACAACTGATGGGGGTAGACATCAATCGTGTCATCTCCATCACCTTCATGTTGGGCTCGGCACTCGCTGCCATCGCAGGCCTGATGGTCAGCGCCAACTATGGCTTGGCGCACTACTACATGGGCTTCTTGCTCGGCCTGAAAGCCTTTACTGCTGCCGTATTGGGCGGCATAGGCAATCTGCGTGGAGCAATGCTGGGCGGACTCCTGCTCGGCCTGATCGAGAGCTTAGGCGCGGGCTATATCGGCGACCTTACCGGCGGATTCTTGGGCAGCAACTATCAAGACGTGTTTGCGTTCTTTGTATTGATTGCAGTACTGGTATTCAGACCATCCGGCCTATTGGGAGAGCGCATTGCGGAACGCGCTTAAAAATTCTCGCATAAGCTACTGCGCGCCCAAATCGCTGTGTCGCGTGCTCGCTCACTCCTCGCCTACCCATGCGGTATGTCTCGTCGTTCGCTGCGCGACTCCTTGCGCTTCGGGCTGCTCGCTACGCTTCTGCGAGAATTTTACACAATGAATTTCTTCACTAAACACAACTCGCGATTACTGTTCTGGCTGATGCTCGCGGCACTGGTACTGCTGCCCTTCGTCACCGATGCCTTACTGGGTCGCGGCTGGGTGCGTATCGTCGATTTTGCCATGCTCTACATCATGTTGGCACTCGGGCTGAACATCGTGGTCGGTTACGCCGGCCTGCTAGACCTAGGCTATATCGCGTTCTTCGCGGTGGGCGCGTATTGCTACGCCCTGACCGGCTCACCACATCTGGCGGCGGCATTCCCGACGGTATTTCCCGAGGGCATCCATCTGCCATTTTTCATCGTGCTCCCGCTAGCGGCTTTAGTGGCGGGAGGATTTGGTGTACTGCTGGGCGCGCCCACCCTGCGCCTGCGCGGTGATTATCTGGCCATCGTCACATTGGGTTTCGGCGAGATCATCCGCATCTTCATGAACAACCTTAACGCGCCGATCAATCTGACCAACGGCCCACAAGGCATCAGTCGCATCGACCCCATCACTATCGTGGGCGTATCTTTGAACAGCACGCAAAGCCTATTCGGCATCACACTTCCCTCTGTGCATCTGTACTTCTATCTATTCCTCACCTGCACTGCCGTGGTGGTATTCATATCACATCGATTGGAAAGGTCGCGCATCGGCCGCGCTTGGATGGCGATACGCGAGGACGAGGTTGCCGCCACAGCTATGGGTCTAAACACGCGCAATCTCAAGCTCTTGGCGTTCGCGATGGGGGCGATGTTCGGCGGCGTATCGGGTACCTTATTCGCGGGCTTTCAAGGTTTTGTCAGCCCAGAGAGTTTCAGTCTGATGGAATCCATCATGGTGTTATGCATGGTAGTGCTGGGCGGCATGGGCAATATCTCGGGCGTGATATTGGGCGGGATACTTTTGGCACTGTTGCCTGAGATACTGCGCCACAGCGTCGTACCCATCCAGCAAAGCCTGTTCGGCAAGACCTTGATCGATCCGGAAAGCCTACGCATGCTGCTGTTCGGCTTCGCACTGATTGCGGTGATGCTGTATAGACCTGCCGGACTCTGGCCGTCGCGCTTGCGCAAACGCGAACTGCAATCCGATGAAACTGCGGAGACGGTATGACTACGCTCTTACAACTCTCGGGTATCAGTAAGCAATTCGGCGGCCTCAGTGCGCTATCCGATGTTGATTTACACATTAGACGGGGTGAAATCTACGGCCTGATAGGCCCGAACGGTGCGGGCAAGACCACGCTATTCAACGTCATCACTGGCTTGTATCAAGCCAGTGCCGGTCAGTTCGAATTTAACGGAACCCGCTATCTATCTTGCAAACCGCACGTGCTAGCGCAAGCTGGTATCGCTCGCACCTTTCAGAACATCCGCTTGTTCGCCAATCTCAGCGCACTGGAGAACGTGATGATAGGTCGCCATGTACGCACCCAAGCGGGCGTGTTCGGCGCATTGTTCCGTAACAAAAAAACGCGTAACGAAGAGCGCGCCATCTCGCAACGCGCGGAAGAACTGTTGCGCTATGTGGGCATAGCAAAGTCCTCACACACGCTGGCCAAGCATCTCTCCTACGGCGAGCAACGTCGTCTCGAAATCGCGCGCGCATTAGCGACCGAACCATTGCTTCTGGCACTCGATGAGCCTGCCGCCGGCATGAATGCCACCGAGACCGAAAGCCTCAAGACCTTGCTGCAAGCTATACGTGAAACAGGCATCACCGTGCTACTCATCGAACACGATGTAAAACTTATCATGGGCTTGTGCGACCGGGTCGCGGTGCTGGACTACGGCAAGAAGATCGCCGAGGACGTGCCGGAAAATGTACGCAACCATCCCGCGGTAATCACTGCCTACCTCGGAGCTAGCGATGACTGATGCGATTCTGAAAATCCGTGACCTGCACATCAGCTACGGCGGCATACGCGCGGTCAAAGGCATCACCCTGGACATCGCCCATGGAGAGTTGGTCGCACTCATAGGCAGCAACGGCGCAGGCAAAACCACCACCCTCAAGATGCTGGCAGGTTTACTTAAACCCGTGTCAGGGTCGGTGGACTACGATGGCCGGAGCCTACTTGATCTGCCCGCACATCAGCGCGTGGAACGGGGTATCGCTCTCGTACCAGAAGGCCGCGGCATCTTCGCGCGCCTGAGCATTGCTGAGAACCTACTGATGGGTGCTTACTGCAGACACGACAAAGCTGAGATTGCGAGCGACCTGCAACGTATGTATGAGCTCTTTCCGCGCCTCTATGAACGCAAGGAACAACTAGCAGGCACATTGTCAGGCGGCGAGCAACAGATGGTCGCGATGGCACGGGCACTGATGAGCCGCCCTAGGATATTGATGCTAGATGAGCCCAGCATGGGACTCGCGCCACTGATGGTGCAGAAGATATTTCAGACCATCAGCGAGATCTCGGCGCAAGGTATGAGCATCTTATTGGTGGAGCAGAATGCCAAGCTGGCTCTAAAAGTGGCCAGCCGCGGCTATGTGATGGAAAGCGGGAAGATCACATTGACGGACGATGCGGATAGTTTGCTAGCGAGCGATGCCATACAACACGCCTACCTGGGCGGATGACACACAAAGCTTAGCGCTGCTTACCTAATGCGCTCTCTAGGAATTTCACCACGCGAGCTCGCACTTCAGGTTTTTCAAAGGCCGCAATGTGTCCCGCATCTGGTACCAGTAACAACTCTTTAGGTTGACCAGCCCGCTCGTACAAACGCCGCGCATGATAGATTGCAACGACTGCATCTTGCTCTCCCTGGATGATGAGCAAAGGTATCGGACTGATCATCCCCACCGCATCGCGTGGCGCGTAATCGTTATCTACCAACAACCAAGGCAACCATTGCACAGGCCAAGTGAGCGTGAATTTAGCTAGGCTGTCGCGCGCCTCCCAACGGTAATCGGCAAAGGCGCTGTCACTGATGACGGCACGAATGTTTTGACGGTAGTTGCTATGCGCGCTGTAGAAAAGTGCGAGTGAACCGCCCAAACTCTGCCCCAATATCACGATGCGTTGCGGGTCTACCTGTTGGTGCTGCATCAGATGGCGCAAGCCTGCATCGATATCCTGTTGCACCCCAGCCAATGTTGGCAGCCCATCCGATGCACCATAGCCTCGGTAATCCAGCGCCAACACGTTATAACCTTGCGCGGGTAACCACATGACGCTACGAAAATGGGTGCTGATGTTCTCGGCATTGCCATGCAAAAATAATATCGTTCCTTTGGCAACGCCTTGCGCAGGAAGGAACCAAGCATGCAACTTCGTGCCGTCTTGGGCTTGCAGAGTCTCGTTCTGATACGCGACTCCGTAGCGGTCCGGCGTCTCGATGAGTTTATGGTGCGGCTGGAAGAACACTTGTGTGCATGCGCTCAGGCAACACAGACAAGCCAGCAGTATCAGTCTAGAAACGGCGTTCATCTTAGAAGTAAACCAATAACGATGCCGTTGCCGTATTGGCCCAGATGCGCAACTGCCGCTCGCGTGCCACATCCACGCGTAGCGCCATATCTCTGGCTAACGCTACACGCTGCTGCACACCCAGCGTCACCATGCTGTCCTGTTGCCCAGCAAAATAACGGATAGCGCGCACATAGGGGTGAACGCGCCATGCAGGTGTCGCATCTAGATAACTACCTGAACTGCCACCCATACCATAGGCATAGCCTCTTGCTAAAGCAGCGTTCACACGTGTGCTTGCATCGATAAGTGTGTAGCTAAGTGACTTGTCACTCGCCCAAGCGCTACCCATACCGCCGTCTAGCACTCCTACCAAGGGCTCATTCCCTTGCGGCCCTCGGACTCTCTCCCAACCACCCGAAACCTTCCAAGACCACGGTTGAAAAAATTCATCTCGGGGCGACAAAGATATGATATCGACTGGGGTGAATCGCTCTAATCGGGTCGCCGTATGGTCGTAATGACGCATGGTCATATTGAAAAAATCGATCTGGGCACCGCGTATATAGCCCGCCTCCGCATCCATCAAATCATGGTAAGTGGCGCGCAACTGCAACTCTTGGAAATTCTGTATACCGCGCCGTCCTGCAGCGAGGATATAGCGTGAAGAGGCATGCCCCTGATCGGGTTTTACGTTTGGTTCAGGAGGAACGACAGGCGCGGAGATGATATCGAGATGGCTACGCGCGACGCGTATATCTCTGACCAGTTTTTCCGCATCGACGACATAATGCTTATTTGTCGCTGAGCGGTGATCCGCATAATCCAAGCTGGCTTCCAGCACAGCCGCATGACGTACCAATGACACCGTCTGCAGTTCGGGTGCTTCTGGAGTGATGCGGCCCATGCTGAGTGCGAGCACGCTCGCCTTATCCGCCTCATTCATCTTTGCCAATCGGTAGCGCAAAGTGGTGGCTGTGGCAGGGCGATAGACCACTTCATGCACCAATCCAGGATAAGTCGTGAGCACGCGTACAGTGTCAGCGGGGATAGCCCCCCAACGAAAACGGGTGGTGAAATCAAACTCGGGACGTGCCACTTGTAGCAAACCCAATAGATGGTAGGAGCAATTCTCGTCAAAGAAGAAGTAATCGAAGTAGTTCGGCCCCAACTCCCAAGCATGCCGCAATACTCTATCCATCTCTTCATCAGTCAGATCGAGTCGATACTCCCACAGGTCACGACTTTCAAAGTCGCTGTACTCACGCACCTTGGAGTAATAAGGGAGCATAGAGAATGCGCCCTGGTAACCGCCGAACAAACCATTCACCGCAAATGCCAGACCGTTGGTCTCGTTGGTGTTAGCCGCAAAATTGACCGCATATGCCAGCAAGCGGGTCTGCTCGTTCTGATCCTGAGCATCGATACGCAAGAATGTGTGGCCGTACATAGACGACGGATTATTCAGATAAGCAGAGGCGAAGATCAGTGTGAAGCGATCGGGATTTAGTGCGGCGTGCCATTGCTGATAGCGTTTGCAAATACGCGGTGTCAGTCGCGCCGGATCAAAGTGTAATTGCGAGTTCAGCCAGGCGTAACGCGCAATGAAGCCACATTGCGGGTTTTGTACTTTATCGCCCTCTAAGGTGTCGGAAAAAAAACTGGACAGCGTCGCATCCAGCTCTCCCTGCGGGTCGGTCTTGCCGTTAGCAGACAAATAAAATGTGGGACTGTCGACTTGCCCCAGCAATCCACTACTGAACATACGCGGTTGATAGTGCATCAATTTCCGCCATTCAACGCGCTCAGCCAGATGAGACTGCAGTGCTTGAGCCTGCAGTTCAGCAAGATAGGCAGCATCAACTGTCGCTAGGGCCAATTGGGGCAGTAGTAACAACAGTATGCAAATCAGGTAGCGAACGGAAAAAATCATTTCGAGCGAGTGTACATAAAAAAACCCAGCAGGCAGGCCACTGGGTTTTGTTCCGAACTAGAGACGATTACAACGCGGTCTGGTAGCGGGAGAGTTGCGCATCAGATGCCAGCACTTCACGCAACGAAGCTACGACTTGCTCAGTAGCAACAGTGTCTGTGGTGAAGATGCGAGCCATATTGTCTTTAGCTACACGATTAAACGCTGCTTGATCTTGTGACTCAATACCAATCAGATGAGACAAAGATGCCAAAGTTTCACCGCTACCTACAGACATATCACGTGCCAACTGCTTCTTGTTGCTATCGATGAACAGAGAAGCGCGCATATTGGAATGCACCGCGCCATCCTGACTACAACCTAGCGTACCTGTAGACATACCGAAAGTCTGATTGCCGGAGGAACCATTGGTCGTCACCGCCAAAATCTGAGGTGCCAAACCGGATTGCCCCTTGAATATCATAGAACCCGCACCGCAACCACCGACGTTATCCTGAGCTGCAAAAGCAGCAGTAGGCAACGCTAAAGACAAAGCCAAAACTGTGATGATTTTCTTCATGTTCGCTCCCTGACAAGTTAAGTTAAAAGTCCTACGCTTTCCCGAGTGCCTCAAGAATGCAGTTGCACTTATACAGGGTCGATTTCGACCTTGTCAATTACAAAAGATAACTAGGCACAGGGGATATTTTTACATGCACAGAACATGACCACCTCAAGATAGAGCTCTAAGTAACATCTTTGTTGCAAGCGCCAACAGTAACAGCGCGAAGGCCTTGCGCAACAGGGCGATGTCTATCTTGTGCGCGATCCTAGCGCCTAGTGATGCACTACCCACACTCGCCGATGCGACCCACAGTAGAGCGGGCAGGTAGACGTAGCCTAGATGCGCTGATGGTAGTCCCAGAGTCGACCAACCGATGATGATGTAACCGATGGTGCCGCCTATTGCAACTGAGAAGCCTATGGCAGAAGCTGTACCGATTGCATGACGTAATGGAATGTTGCACCAGACTAGAAATGGAATCACCACCGTTCCGCCACCTATGGACACCAAGCTGCTGAGCCATCCGGTGAACACACCCATCGTACTCATACCCGTAGCACTCGGCAGACCGCGCGCCGCATGTGGCCGAATATCCAGCAGTATCTGTGCGGCAGCAAAATAGACAAAGATCGCGAACACCAGACTAAGCCCTTGCGCGGGGATATAGGCGGCGCAGGCGGCGCCCAATGCTGTTCCTAATAAGATGCCAGGCGTGATACCTCGTACCACACTCCATCTCACGGCACCGTGTTGATGATGCTTGCGTGTGCTCGCCATTGCGGTAAACAGAATCACGGCCATGCTAGTGCCCAATGCTAAATGCATGGTTTGCTCGGTTGCGAAGCCCTGCGCCTCAAACAACCACAGCAATAGCGGCACCAATATCGTGCCACCGCCTATACCGAACAGGCCGCCGAGAAAACCCGCCAGCAACCCCAAGGCTAGGTAGGCGACATACCACTCCACCTATGCGCTCACCAAATTTTTTAGGATGTACTTCCACTCCGCCGGATCGACTGGGGTGATGGACAAACGGTTGCCACGTTGCAGGGTACGCATGTTCGCTAAAGTCTCGTGCGCCCGCAACTCATCAAGCGGGATGATCTCAATTTTCTGTACCAACTGCACATCCACATTGAACCAGCGCGGTTGCTCGGGAGTGGCTTTGGGGTCGAAATATTTGTTGTGCTTATCGAACTGCGTTGCATCTGGATATGCAACGCTGCTGACCTTGGCTATTCCCGCGATACCAGGAACTTTGCAATTGGAGTGGTAGAACAACACCCCATCGCCTACTTTCATCTGATCACGCATAAAGTTGCGCGCCTGATAGTTGCGCACACCATACCAAGCGACGCTTCGTTCTGGGAAGCTGGCGAGGTCGTCTATGCTGACGTCTGCCGGTTCTGATTTCATCAACCAGTAGCGCATAAAGTTATACCCACAAAGAAAAAATGCGACCTCGTAAGGTCGCACTGAAAGTAAAAGTCCCCCACCTGTGCCGGTGACCCAATATCTTGAACCTGGGTTCAAGAGGGTTGCTTCCAAGCCACATCAGGTATATCCACAAGGGACATTCACAACAGCGACATTAAAGGTCACAACCTTAAGCAGAGCTTATTGGTTCAAAGAATTATGGATCTGTCGAACACTGCAGGGGACAACTCTAAAACAGCGTATCTTGCTCGGCTATCGCGGCATCGATTGCTGCCTGCATGGTGTCCATTCTACGCGCAAAGTCAGCGAGGTCAAACCCGCGACCAACTTTAGTTTTGAGTAACTCGTGAGTGATGTTGAGCGCTGCCATCAGTGCGATGCGTTCCACACTTGCAACCTTGCCGCCGTCACGTATGTCGCGCATCTTCTTGTCCAGATACGCGACGGCATCAAGTAATTCGCCACGTTCGTCTTCAGGACAAGCAACGCGTAGCTCACGATCAAGCAGCTTGATATCTAGTGTCTTAATCGCTTCACTCATGCAACATCTTCCGGCAGGTTGACCAACAACTTCTCCAAGCGCAACTTGGCGATATCCATCTTGTCGCCTAATTGACGGTTGGTACTTTGGGCTTGCGCCAACTCTTGACGCAACTTGAGGTTCTCTGCACGCAACTGACCACTGATAGAGATCAGTTGGGCAAGTTTAGTTTCCAAGGCGTGCAATTGGTTTTCCATGCATGGACTATAGTTTGAAAAGTGCTGATAAGTCAAATGGTAAGCTCATACTGTACAAGCAAATTATTACGCCGCAGACTTGGTGAGTACCATCGCCTGTGTTAAGGTGCGCGCCGCTTGAGGTGCTGCGTGATTCACATCGCACAGTTAAACGGGAAGCAGGTGAGATACCTGCGCTGCCCCCGCAACGGTAAGCAAGTATGGGCATATCAAATAGCCACTGTGAGCAATCATGGGAAGGCGATATGTCCAACGAGATGTCTACGGCATTTCGAACTTGTGAGCCCGGATACCGGCCTGTAAGCAAAAGTACAGGAGATACTGCGGGTGGCAGTTCGTTCATAGTCAGTGCGGCAACCATATTGAACACCACCTTGCCAAGCTTACGGTCCGACACGGCTACATGAATCTGAGTTTTCCACATAAACGTGGTATCTCCTGAATATCGAACTTCCAGCGGGGACGCTGGAATCTACTCAGGAAAAGAAAATGAAGCAAAGACTCGTCACACTCGCACTGTTCGGTGCGATCACTCTGCCCAGCGCGGCGTACTCAGAAGAACCCATCCTCGATGAAGTGGTCGTTACGGCGACACGTTTCAATGACAAATCGAGCAACAACCCGATCAATGTCACCGTCATCACTAAGGAAGAGATCAAACAAAGTAGCGCCCGTACCGTGCCCGAACTGCTGTCCGAACGATCAGGTATCGCGACACGCGACCTGTTTGGCAACAATGCAGCTTCGGCGACTGTGGATATGCGCGGCTTCGGTGCAGCCGCAGGACAAAACACCCTCATACTTTTAGATGGCAGGCGCATCACCGACCCAGACTTAGCTGGCGTCCAGTGGTCAGCCATACCCTTCAGCGCCATCGAACGTATAGAGATTCTGCGCGGTAGCGGCGCGGTACTTTATGGTGACGGTGCGACCGGAGGTGTCATCAACATCATCACACTTACCCCAGCGCATGAGGGAATCTCTACTTCTATCATAGCGCGAGCAGGCAGCTTTAATACCACCGAACTGCAAGCCAAGGGCGGCTATTTTTCTGGCGTTGCTGGAGTAGATGTTGCTGCTAGCAGATTCCATTCGAATGGCTACCGTAGCAACAATAGCAACGATCAGACCGACGCGCAGGCCAATATGCGCTGGTTGCACGATAGCGGAGAACTCTCGTTCAAGCTGGGTATGGACAGCCGATCTATCCGTTTGCCGGGTGCCCGTACGGTACAGCCTTCATTGGGCATAGACCAGCTTACCAACGACCCGCGTGGCACTTCTACTCCTTTGGATTACGCCACTCGAGATGGCAACCATGTGGCGCTCGACTGGCAACAATCACTGGGGGCGAGCGACCTGAACATAGGCTTGGCAAATCGCAACAAGAACCAAAAGTCCTATTACAATTTTGGTGGCTTCCCCAGCTACCGAGACGGCGACCTTGGGGTCACCTCATTCACTCCACGCATACGCATACCGCATGAATTCGGGGGAGATAGTTCACTGGTGCTCGGCGTGGACATGCATCGCTGGAATTACCATCAGCGCATTTCGAATGCGGCAGCCAATATAGGCTTACCTATCAACACCGTGAGCATGAAACAGCGCAACGATGCCGTCTATATGCAGAACACCAGCCATATAACTGCGGCAACCACGCTGCTGGCGGGATTACGTAACGAACGCATCCGCATGGCTGGCAACGACGTCTTCAATGCCGCGGCCCCTGGTGGTACCGGCCCGTTCGGCCCGAATAGCTCAGCTGCTCCAGCTGGCAACTTCTCAGCCACTAAAAATGCCTACGACCTTGGACTACGGCATACGCTGAATTCCGGTCTGGCGTTGAACGGCAAGGTCGGACGCAGCTTCCGCTTTGCCAATGTCGATGAGGTCTACGAGTTCGGCCCCACCTTCACCAACCAGTTCCAATTCCTGCATCCGCAGATCAGCGATGGCATCGAGTTCGGTGTCGAAGATAAGTTCACTACCGGAAATTGGCGCGCCGGAGTGTTCCGCAACAAGATCACCGACGAGATCCATCTAGACCCTTTCAGTCTCGGTGTGGGCAACACCAATCTTCCTCCATCCAGACGTCAAGGCATGGAACTGGATGCAAGGTGGCAAGCGCTGCCACAAATCAGCCTGAATGCTGCATACAGTTATACCGATGCACGTTTCCTGTCTGGTACTTTCAATCAGAATGTGAATATCTCGGGCAAACGTGTTCCACTCGTTGCGAGCAGAAAAGCTAACTTGGGTGCCTCATGGTCTGTGACCGATCAGACCAGACTAAACGCGGCACTTAGCTACGTGGGCACCCAGTTCATGGAGAACGATGAGGCCAATAACTTCGGTATGAAAATTCCTAGTTACGCATTGACCGACCTGAAGTTGGTGCACCAGATGCAGGGATGGCAGTTCAATGCCGCAGTGAACAATCTGTTCGACAGAAAGTACTACAACTACGCGATTAGCAGTACGGCGACGCCTGGAAGATTCAATGCTTACACCTTGCCTGGCCGCACCTTCTTTGTGGGACTAAGCTACCAACAATGACCACTGCGTATGGGCTGACACTACAGCCCTGCTGAAACACGGTCACCTTTGTGATAAGGTGACCGCGTTATGAAATCTAAGTATGAGGAGTCGCAACACATGAATACCAAAATCAACAAATCCCTAGTGCTATTCGCCGCCATGGTGGCTTTGATGGCCACCACACGCTCACATCATTTTGATGCTTTGACCCATATGCCGGATGCTTCATTGGCTGTGTTCCTGCTAGCAGGTATCTATTTGCCTATGCTGGCATTTCCTATCCTGTTGCTAGTTGCGGGTGTATCGGACTATGCCGCCTTCAATTATGCGGGTGTGAGTGACTGGTGTTATTCACCCGCTTATTGGTTCCTGATTCCGACCTATGCAGTGATGTTCTTTGCCGGACGCTACTACGCACCACACCACACTCATACTTTGCGTAGCCTTGCAGTGTTCTGCTCCACCGCATTCGCTGCCACCAGCGTGGCTTTCTTCATCTCCAGCGGCAGCTTCTTCTTATTCTCCGGACGCTTTGCCGAGATGAGCTTCGCGCAATACGCAAGCAGCGTCGCCCAATACTTCCTGCCTTACCAAATCAGTGCCTTTATGTATCTGTCAGTCGCTGTCATCGTACAGATCGCACTGAGCAGTTACGCCAAGCGCCCAGTGCAAGCCTGAATCCAGAGCGCCCATTGCTGGGTTCGCCGGATAGCTTGATCGATATGGCAGGTGCTGATTGAAATAGCACCTGCTTTTTTATTTTGCTAATGAATACGTCCTAGCCATGACCATGCAAGACAAGCAAGAGCAACACCAGAAGCGCATGGCACGTAAAAAGGCCGTGATTGATGCTGCCATCGCGCAAGCCGATCAAGACAAAGGCTTGCTGCTGATCCTAACCGGCAATGGTAAAGGTAAATCCAGCTCCGCCTTCGGCATGGTGGCGCGCACCTTGGGCTACGGTCACAAAGTCGGCGTGGCGCAATTCCTCAAGAGCCGCCGCGACACCGGCGAAGAGAAATTTCTGGGCAATCAAGCCGGGGTGCAATGGCAGGTGCTGGGCGACGGTTTCACTTGGGACACGCAAGACAAAGCTGCTGATATCGCCTCTGCGCAACGCGGCTGGCAGGTGGCGCAAGCCATGTTGCGCGACGCCACACTACATCTGGTGGTACTGGACGAACTCACTTATCTGCTCAATTACGGTTATCTGGATGCAGAACAGGTGTGTGCAGACCTTGCCGCTCGCCCTCCTATGCAACATGTGGTCATCACCGGTCGCGCCGCGCCCGATTGTCTGATACAGATGGCCGACACCGTGAGCGATATCCAAGACATCAAGCATGCTTTCCGTGCTGGTGTGCGCGCCCAGCCTGGTATAGACCTATGATGCAGGTCAGTTTAGACCTGCCGTAGTTACGGTGAATTCTGCTAAAGTGCGCGCCATGAATCTCACCAATACCCAACTCTATCTCCGCCTCCTTACCTACGTAAAACCCTATTGGCGCGTATTTGCTGCCTCCATCGTTGGGACTGCTGTCGCCGCCGCAACTGAGCCTTTGTTGCCCGCACTGCTCAAACCTATGCTGGATGGCACTTTTGTGCACAAAGACGATTTCGTCATCCGCTGGGCACCACTGATTATCATCCTGATCTTTTTGGTGCGCGGTATCGCCAGCTTCGTTGCGGCTTACTCCATCAGCTGGGTAGGCAACAAAGTGGTGATGGACCTGCGCGGTGAGATGTTCCGTAAGCTGCTGACGCTGCCGACCCACTATTACGACAACCACGCTACTGGCAATCTCATCTCCAAACTGACCTACGATGTAACGCAGGTCACCGCGGCGGCGACCAATGTCGTGACCGTTATCATTCGTGACTCCATCATCATCGCTGGCCTGCTGGGTTGGCTGATCTATCTGGATTGGAAACTCACTCTACTTTCGCTGGTCATCACACCAGTGGTCGCCATTGTCATACACACCATCAATCGTAGCCTGCGTAACTCCAGCCGCGATTCGCAACGTGCCATGGGCAACATCACCCAGGTCATAGAAGAGAGCGTCGCCGCGCACAAAGTGGTCAAACTGTTCGGCGGCCAAGACTACGAACAGCGACGCTTCACTCTCGAAACCAATGGCATGCGCCGCCACACCATGAAGCAAGCTGCTGCTGCTGCTGCCAACGTTCCACTTGTGCAGCTCGTTGCAGCACTGGCACTGGCCATCATCATCTATCTAGCGACATCTCAAGCTAAGACCGATGCCACCACCGTGGGTAGCTTTTTATCTTTCGTCGCGGCCATGCTGATGCTGACCGCCCCTATCAAACGACTCACCGGTGTGAGTGAGCATATGCAGCGCGGTCTCGCCGCGGCAGAGAGCATCTTTGCCTTGCTCGACACCGACAGCGAAACAGATACCGGCAAGGTGAGCATAGGCCGCGCCACAGGACAACTGCATATCGAGCATCTCAATTTCGCCTATCGCAACGACGACGGTGCCGCTCCGGACATGACTCGTCTCGCCTTGCGCGATATCTGCCTGGACATACCCGCCGGTCAATCTGTCGCACTGGTAGGCGCTTCTGGCAGCGGCAAAAGCACGCTGGCGAATCTGGTGCCACGCTTCTATCTGCCGCTAAGCGGACGCATCACACTGGATGGACATGACCTGAACGAGCTGACCTTGAGCAGCTTGCGCGCCAACATCGCACTGGTCAGCCAAGAGGTGGTGTTGTTCAACGACACGCTGTCGGCCAACATCGCCTACGGTCAGGAGCGCGAGGTCTCCGAAACCGAGGTCATCGCCGCCGCGACCGCCGCGCACGCCATGGAATTCATCAACGATTGGCCCGAAGGCTTGAACACCTTAGTGGGCGAACGTGGCGTAAAACTATCCGGCGGACAGCGTCAGCGTATCGCCATCGCCCGCGCCATTCTCAAAGATGCACCGATACTGATCTTGGATGAAGCTACTTCAGCACTCGATTCCGAGTCCGAGCGCCATGTGCAAGCCGCGCTCGAGACCCTGATGCAAGGCCGCACCACACTGGTCATCGCGCATAGACTCTCCACCATAGAGAAGGTAGACCGTATCGTAGTGATGCAGAAAGGCGAGATCGTCGAGACCGGCACACATCGTGAGTTGCTGGACAAGAACGGTGTATACGCTCAACTACACCGCATCCAATTCTCCGCGATGGCCTAAACCCTGTCGGCTAGAAGGTTGACTAGCGGCAGGTGAATCGATAAATTGCACAGTCCCGTTACCACCCACCCTTAGGAGATAGTCATGGCAGTTCTAGTAGGCAAACCCGCCCCCGATTTCAACGCAGTCGCAGTGATGGGCAACAACGACATCAACGAAGGCTTCAATCTGCGCAAGCACATCGCCGGCAAACCAGCCGTTGTGTTCTTCTATCCACTGGACTTCACCTTCGTGTGCCCTTCAGAGTTGATCGCCTTCGATCACCGTCTGGACGAGTTCAAGAAGCGCGGCGTTGAAGTCGTCGGCGTGTCCATCGACTCACAGTTCACCCATTTGGCTTGGAAGAACACACCCGTTAACAACGGCGGTATCGGCCAAGTTAAATACCCATTGGTTGCTGACATCAAACACGAGATCTGCAAAGCCTACGACGTTGAAGCTGAAGGTGGCGTGGCGTTCCGCGGTTCCTTCCTGATCGACAAAGCTGGCGTAGTACGCCACCAAGTGGTCAACGATCTGCCTTTGGGCCGTAACATCGATGAGATGCTGCGTATGGTCGATGCTTTGCAATTCCACGAAGAGCACGGCGAAGTCTGCCCAGCAGGTTGGAGCAAAGGTAAGGCAGGTATGGGCGCATCTACCGAAGGCGTTGCAAAGTACCTCGCAGCACACGCTAAAGAACTGTAAAAAAACCTACTACGCGAATCTCGCGTGATAAAAAACCACCTTCGGGTGGTTTTTTATTGGCTGCAATTTTGAAAGGAAAAATCAGTCCACGAAAGACACGAAAATCACGAACAAGACAAAGTCAAAAATACAACCGTATACAGTCTATCGAGATGAGTTATAACGGGAATAGCTTTTCGTGTTTTTCGTGTCTTTCGTGGACAATTGTTTTTCCTCTCTCCATGGACACAGGATTTTTCCAGCATAATGCGCATCTCATTTCCTAGTATTCAGTTATGAATATCTTCGCCGCACTTTCCTACCAGATACGCCGCGCCATGCGTTTGCTGTTCGAATGGCTCGCGCAAAAGTGGAAGACTTCCTTCTATCTCTATCTGGCCGCGCTGTTTAGTGTCTTCATCATCGCCGACACCGCTTATCTGCATCTGTTCGCCAACATGAAGCAGGGCGCTTTCGACATGATGGTGCGCTATCGTTTGCATGTTCCTCCCGCCGATCCTGACATCGTCATCGTCGATATCAACGAGGCCAGCCTTGCTGCGATGTCCAAAGACTACGGGCGCTGGCCTTGGCCGCGCCAAGTGCTGGGTGAATTCGTTGAAGGCATAGAGGCACAACATCCCAAAGCCATCGTGTTCGATATCTTGTTCAGCGACCCTGATGTGTATAACCCCGATAGCGACGCCTATTTTGATGCAGCTATCGCCAAGACCGACAATACCTATTTCCCCATGTTGCGTCTGGCGCAAGAAGATGACGGCCTAAGTCAGCTCAAGCCTGCCATGATTCCCGGTGTCGTTGCGACCGATACCGCGCAGCCCGATGCGACTGTGGCCATGGTGTTGCCTTACTTCGATGCGGCTATTCAAGGCGGGCGATTGGGCACACACAACATCTACGCCGACAAAGACGGCATCGCGCGTCAATATCCAGTGTATCTGGATGACTATGGCTGGAAGATACCTTCACTGCCATTGCGTATCGCGCAACAACTGCATTACCCCGAGCCCGCTGCGGCGTCGGTGTTGCTGAATTGGCGCGGGCCGCCATTCACTTACCACTCGGTGAGTTTCAGCGATGTTTACAGCGACTTCTCTAGCAAGGTGAAGCAGCGTAAGGCTGACGAATTCACTGGCAAGATCGTCATCATAGGGTCGACGGCCCCCAGCCTGTTCGACATCAAAGCCACACCGCTGAGCCGCACCCACCCCGGGGTGGAGATACTCGCGACCGCGATAGACAACTTCAAGCACAACGATTTTCTGCGCTTCCCTGATGCCAAAGTCATCTATCTGCTGATGACGCTTGCGCTGATCTGGGCGACCGCTTGGGGCTTCTATCGCGCTGCGGGACGTAACAAGATAGACCGCTTGTTTGGTGCCTCGCAATTCATCCTGCTTGGGATCTCCTACGCGAGCATCAACCTCACCAATACCTATATCAACCTCACCGGCCCTGTCACGCTGGGATTGGTCTATTTCTCCATCGCGCGACTCTACGACTACGCCACCAGTAGGTCGCTGCAGAACAACACTGTGCGCGCCGCACAGCAACACAAGGGCGAGCTGCACGGTGTACTGATGCTGGTGCGTCTTGGCGGCAGTGATGCCGTGTTGAACGATTCCGTGCGTGAGAAGATCCGTCTGGGGGTGGTTGCACTTGGTAGCAAGGACAAGAGCGTAGAGGTACTCAAAGGCCCACAGAAAGGGCTATGGGACTTGTTCGAGAATATGTTGGCGATCTCTTGGCTGTGCCCCGCCGACGATACCACCAGCCTGAACCGTATCGAATCAGATATCGTCCTGATACAACAGCAAACGACGACTATCATGCGCAAACACTGCGCTGTCGCCGATCAAGATGTCAGTAGCTACGTCCATCACGGCACGGTGGCAGGCGGCACACAGGCACGCAACAGTTGGCGCGCACTGTTCGGCGAAGCATTGATGGAATGGCAACGATCTAAACACGGGAGCAACACATGATCAAAAGACTCACTCTGGTGCTGGGCATATTGATGCTGAGCACACAATTAGCCAGCGCAGTCGAAGGCGGCGTGGCCGTCAAGAACGATACGTTACGTGCTGAACCGTTTCAGGATGCAAAGTCAGCAGGCACGTTAGTCAAAGGTGAACGCGCCGACATCCTCAAGAGCACCGGTGGCTGGATGCAGATCAAGACCGCCAAGAGCAAAGGCTGGGTGCGCATGCTCAGTATACGGCGCAACGCGGCACGCAGCACCGGCAAGTCTGGCTCGTCCTTGGCGGCGTTGGCCTCAGGTCGTTCCGGCACAGGCAAGATCGTGGCGACCACTGGCATACGCGGACTGAACGAAGAAGAGTTGAAGGCCGCGAAATACGACGAGGCGCAAGTGACACTGGCCGAGTCGTATAGCAGCAGCAAGAGCGATGCGCAAAGCTTTGCCAAGCAGGGAAAATTGGTCGCACGAAAAGTCGATTATGTTGCCGCACCCGGAGGTGCAAAATGAAGACCACTTGGAAACTACTGGCCGTCGCCCTGACCCTGTGCGCCACGAATGCCTACAGCTTCGATTTCCAAAAAGAATTGAGCAATGCGCAAAGTTTGGGACAAGAGCTCAAGGCTAAACGCGATGCTATCCAAGCCCCTATGCAGGCGGCAGGACTTACTGGTTACTCAGAGCCTGAAGAGATCGCTATCGGCCGACAGATCGCTGGCAATCTGCTTGGTGCCGCACCGCTAGTCAAAGACGCGGCCTTACAAAAATATGTGAACAAAGTCGGTCGCTGGGTCGCGACACAAAGTGAGCGTCCTGACTTGGCTTGGCATTTCGGCGTGATCGAATCTAACGACCTGAATGCCTTCGCCGCACCGGGTGGTTATATCTTCATCACTCGTGGTCTGTACAAACTGCTGGCCAATGAGGCTGAACTAGCCGGTGTGTTAGGTCATGAGATCGGTCATGTGATACGCAAACATCATCTCAAGATATTGCAACAGAGCAAGATGCTGGACTTGGGCAGCTCGGCTTTATCCAAGCAAGTAGGCGGCAATGACAAGATCGCTGGCTTGATCGGCAGTGGCGCAGAGATCGTGTCGCGTTCACTGGACAAAGATGCAGAGTTCGAAGCCGACCGCATCGGCGTGGTGCTGGCATCACGTGCGGGCTATGACGCCTATGGTCTGCCGCAGATATTGCAGGAAATTGGTCACGCCGCACCGACTGAAGACAGCGTCGCCTTGTTGTTCAAGACGCATCCACATCCCGATGTGCGATTAGCCCAACTGGGTGAAGTGATGGATAGTCGCTTCGACGTCGCGAAAGCACAGACTCTGCCCAAACGTTTAGTGAAGATCAAATAGACTGACTTGATAGGGGCGAGCTTGCTCGCTCCTGTTATGAAGCGTGGGTCATTCCGTCCAATTCGCTGACGATTTCCGCAAACAAGGGACGTGTCGCCACATCAGGGTGCACACAGCGGCGATACAAAGACCATAGCGCCTCAGTCTCAGCAGGTTCGCAGCGTTCCAACAACTCTTCTAGCAGACAACCAAACGCGCGCACTTCTATGCGCTGCAATGCACCCGATTCCTCAGGCAGAAAAGTCGCCGCGCCAAAGTCGCCCAGCAAGGCATCACCATGCTCATTACACAAGATGTTGTGCGCATATAGATCGCCATGCAGGATGCCACGCTGATGCAGATGGGCGACCGCATCGGCCACGCCGTGGGTGAGTCGCAACAGCTCCTTGAACGTGAAGCGACGCTGCGGCGCATACACATCGCGAGTGCAGGATTCCAAACTCGGTGGCCCAGCCAGGATGCTGTAACCCGCTTCCACCAAGGGCATCACCAGTCCCTTGCTACCCTGTGGATGCTCGATGATCTTGCCGGATGCACCGACCAAGCTGCGATGCAGACCCGCGGCAAGACTGGCAGCCTTCTCGCTACGCGGCAAACCATCGCTAGTGAGCGCGCCCTTGAATAGCTTCACCGCTACCGCTTGCACTTCGCCAAAACGACGCCACACCGCCTGATGGATGACACCCGAAGCGCCTTCACCCAATTGCTGTTGCAATTCCAGCTCGTGCCAATTGATGCAAGGGATGTCGCTCATCTCGGTGATGGCATGTTCGTGCGCATCACTATAGGGATTGCCCGCATAGGCTAACCAAGCGAGTCGCGGTAGCTTGAGCAACCACTCCGGCAAGGACTCGAAGCGGTTGGCCGAGATGCGTAACAACTCCAGCTTTGTACACGCAGCAAATTCATCCGGCAGATGCTGTAAACGATTACCGGCCAGCATCAACTTCTGTAGCTCCGTGCAACGCCCCAACTCCTTGGGCACAGACTCCAGCTGATTGTCGGTAAGGATCAGCCAACGCAATTTGGGTGGGATGGCAAAGGCTGTGAATGTATTTATCTGATTCGCTTTGAAGCCCACCATGCTCAGATTAGGGCACCGTCCCAACACCTCCGGCACCTCGGTGAACTGATTATCCGAACAGAAGATCACGCGCAATTTATGCAGACGCGGCAAATCGTTTGGCAAAGACGACAGCGCGTTGCCGGAAAGATTGAGTATCTCCAACGTGTCCGCAAGTTGAAAAATCTCTTCCGGGAATTCTGTTAGTCCGCACGACAAATCTAGGCGTTTGATGCCTTGAAGTTTGCCGCTGCGAAGTTTAGTGAGTGTGTCCATAAGTCGCGCATGGTGCACCAATATTCATGAATAAAACAAGTGAGGCTGCACCCTCCTCTATTTAGACTCAATACAAGAGCGGATTGGCCTATGTAGGCTGCCATTTTCCCTAGCCTTCACCCCTGCTAGAATCCGCGCTGTCTTTTTATCCCTTACACATCATGTTGATCTGGTTCGTCGGTCTTTATCTTCTACTTTCCGTGGGCATAGGTATCTATGCGGCCACACGAGTGCATAACGCACGCGACTTTGTAGTGGCAGGGCGCAATCTCCCTTTGCCTATCGTGACCGCGACGGTGTTTGCCACCTGGTTTGGTGCGGAGACGGTGCTGGGCATCTCGGCGACCTTTGTCAAAGAGGGCATGAGCGGCGTGGTGGCCGACCCGTTTGGCGCAAGTATGTGTCTGATTATCGCGGGGCTGTTCTTTGCGCCGCTGTTGTACCGCATGAATCTGCTCACGATAGGTGACTACTACCGCCAACGTTTTAATCGCACGGTAGAGCTGATTATGACTATCTGCATCATGATCTCGTATCTGGGCTGGGTGTCTGCGCAAGTAGTCGCGCTGGGGCTGGTGTTCAATATCGTTACAGGCGGCGCGCTGTCTGAACCGCACGGCATGATGCTAGGGATGGCGATCGTGTTGGCGTATACGATGTTCGGCGGGATGTGGTCGGTGGCCTTACTGGATTTCGTACAGATGACGGTGATCATGGCAGGCTTGTTGTTCATCGCCTATTTGATCAGTGGCGAGGTGGGTGGAGTGGCACATGTGGTACAGACCGCCAGTGACACCGGAAAATTGGCGTTCTTTCCTCATGGAGGATGGGAGGACTGGGTACCCTTCATAGGCGCATGGCTGACCATGATGTTGGGCTCTATCCCGCAACAGGATGTGTTCCAGCGTATGACCTCGGCCAAGGATGAAAAGACTGCGGTGCGCGGCTCGGTATTGGGCGGCGTACTGTATTTCGCCTTCGCATTTGTGCCCATGTTCCTAGCACTTTCAGCTACCCTCATCGATCCCACGATGTTTGGCGGCTTGATAGAGACCAATTCGCAACTGGTGTTGCCTACGCTGATACTGGAACACACGCCGCTATTCGCACAGGTTTTGTTCTTCGGTGCATTGCTGTCCGCCATCATGAGTACCGCATCTGCGACATTACTTGCGCCTTCGGTGATGTTCACCGAGAACATCCTCAAGCATTTCGCCATGCGTAACATGTCCGACAAGCAGATGTTGCGCACCATGCGCATCATCGTGGTGACCTTCGGCTGCATCGTGTTGTGGTCGGCACTGCATTCCGACTCCAGTATCATGCAGATGGTGGAGAACGCCTATAAAGTCACGCTGGTCGGGGCCTTTGTGCCACTCGCGTTCGGGCTGTATTGGAAGCGCGCCAACAATCAGGGGGCAATGACTTCCATCGTTCTCGGTCTGGGCAGCTGGCTATTGATGGAGATCATCCAGCCTGATACTTACTGGCCGCCGCAGTTGATTGGCTTGCTCTGCAGCACCGCTGGCATGCTAGTAGGCTCGCTTTTGCCCCCGTGGTATACCACACAGCGGCACACGTTATCTCCCGATAGGTAATAGCGGCGCAAAAGTATCTTTGTTCATTCCGTCTCTGTGTCACACTCCTGTCATAATTTCTTCATATGCTGGCAACTTCGAGGAGTGACTTGGGAGTGATCGTGCAAGCAAAGATTTTGATCGTAGAAGATGAACCGGCTATCGCCGAGCTGTTGGCATTCAACGTCATGCAGGCGGGTTTTATCGCCCTGCGCGCCGAGGACGCGCCCAGCGCCTGGCAGCAGATACGCGACCATGCGCCCGACCTGATCCTATTGGATTGGATGTTGCCCGAGACCAGCGGCGTGGTGATCGCCAAGCAATTGCGCGCCGATGCACGTACCTGCGACATCCCCATCATCATGTTGACTGCGCGCGGCGACGAACGCGACAAGGTGCTGGGTCTGGAGTCGGGTGCAGACGATTACATCACCAAGCCCTTCTCGCCACGCGAGTTGATGGCGCGCATCCGTGCCGTATTGCGCCGCCACATTCCCATCATGCCGGAAGAGAACGTCAGCATAGGCGGATTGGAGCTTTCACCTACTACGCATCGCGTCACCGCAAAAGGACATGGCATAGAGCTAGGCCCTACCGAGTTCCGTTTGTTACAATTCTTCATGACCCATACCGAGCGCGTCTACAGCCGCACCCAGTTGCTCGATCAGGTGTGGGGTACGCAGGTATTCGTGGAAGAACGTACCGTGGATGTTCATATACGCCGATTGCGTGCAGCACTAGAGGCTAGTGGACTGGACAATCTAATCCAGACGGTACGCGGTAGCGGATACCGATTTTCAGTGACTTAACGAGGATACTCAGTGTTCGATTTTCTGCTCAGAGCCAGCATGCCGGTGATATTCAACGCGATAACGGCTTTGCTCATCTGGGCGATCTTCTCGCTCACTGCCGCACTTATCTACCTCATCCTAGTGCTACTGTACCTGATGTCCCGTCACGCTTGGCAGCTTTACAAGCTCAGCCAATGGTTAGTCAAACCTGACCTACAGACCATACCCGAAGCCAACGGAATCTGGGACGATGCGTTCTCGCGCCTATACAAGATGGTGAAGCGCCATCAGCAAACCAAGTTAGACCTCGCTGCCGAACTCAAGCATATCGAAATGGCGACCGCGGCGATGCCGGACGGTGTGTTGATCCTCAACTCGGTGAACCGTATCGAATGGTGTAACCCGCTCGCCGCCGAACACTTCGGCCTGAACCCGCAGCGCGACATCATGCAAGACATCACCTATCTGGTGCGTCAACCCGAGTTCATCGAGTATCTACACGAAGGAAATTTCAACGACCCACTCGTGATGTCGCCCTCGCGCCATGATGACCTGCGCCTGTCCATCAAGCTGGTGCACTACGGTGACAACAAACGTCTGATGATCAGCCGTGACATCACGCAGCTGGAACGTATAGAGAATATGCGTCGCGACTTTGTCGCCAACGTGTCGCACGAATTGCGCACCCCACTCACGGTGGTCAATGGCTTCGTGGAGAATCTGCAAGACATGGATGACCTCAACCATGCACAGATCAGCCGCGCCTTGTTCCTGATGGCAGAGCAGACCAAGCGCATGGATAATCTGGTGGCCGACCTACTCACCCTGTCGCGCCTAGAGAACGACCATAGTCCTATCAGCGAAGAGGTAGTCGACATCGCGGCGCTGATGCGTGCCATCTACCAAGACGGGCTGGTATTGAGTGCCGATAAACACCCCATCACCTTAGAGATCGCTAGCCAGCACAATCTCACCGGCAACTATGGCGAATTGCGCAGCGCCTTCGGCAATCTGGTCAGCAACGCGATACGATATACACCGACGGGAGGTTCTATCTTGATACGCTGGGCCGAGCGCGGCGAACAACCAGTGTTCTCGGTACAAGACAGCGGCATCGGTATCGCCCCACAACATATTCCCAGATTGACGGAACGCTTCTATCGCGTAGATCGTAGCCGTTCACGCGAGACTGGTGGAACTGGGTTGGGATTGGCGATCGTCAAACACATCGCCATACGCCATCAAGGAAAACTAGAGGTAAGCAGCGAGGAGAACAAGGGCAGCACTTTCTCCATCGTATTTCCGCTCAAGCGCAGCGCGCATTGATTGCTTAGGTATAACTGATACGCTCGTAGTCGAAACCGCGCGTCACGCTGATGCCCATCTTCACATGCATCTTGTCATTGTTGGCGCGTATCACCTGCAACATCACACCCGGCTGGAATATCTGACGCGGAACCAACAGACTCGGAGGCGTGCGCAAAGTCACTGCTTCGGGCATCAGAAAAGCCGCCTGAGGAACGCCGCCCGGTAGTTGCACATGGACAGGCTCCGGCACACCGGGCACATAGCCCACACCGATCTGCAATAGCCCCCCAACTGAGACGTGTAACCATGCAACAGCACCCAGCTTATAGGGCTGACTTTCATCTTGGCGTACCGCCACCAGTTGATGCAGGTTCAGACGTCCAGGGCCGGGTTGATGACGGGTCAGCTTCGCACCCATCATGCTTTCATCGTCCAACACCCAACCTTCCAGTTCGGGCTCGAATGTCGCGTTCGCGCTATCCAGCACACGACCAAAAGTCTCGATCTGTTTGCGCATCAATCTGTCTTTATGTGGCATCGCATGCTTGCCATTAAGCAGGGCAAAGATCATTTCCGGGGTATAGCCGAACTGCACCGGCTTACTGGTCAAGTTGCGCGTGATAGCACGACTCTTGTCGTCTTCGCACCAGCATTCGAGCAGGAAAGTGAGCAGCTCTATGCCTGCAGAGATGCTGGGCAGATCGCCTAGTCCGACCTGATCCAGACTGGTGCCCTGCTGCAACAAGATGATCTTGACGCGTAGCAACTTGCTCAAGGGCACCATGGGGATGTAGCGCATCTGAGCATGATGGCTGGTATTGGCCACGGCTTGCAGGCCCTGCTTACCCGCCAGATCGACTGCCAAAGGTTGTGCATCACCCTTGCTTAGACTGTAACGCGTCTCTAAGCGCAACTCCTTGCTCCAAGTCACTAACCAGCGATCTAACAGCTTCAACTGGGTGCGACTCAGCTCAGCAGGGCGCGCGTAGCAGGCCAGCAGCGTCTTCAGATACATGCTGCGACAACTGCTGCTAAGTGAGTAACGTTCCAGTTCGTCTTTCACCTCGATCTCGTGTAAGGATTGCTCCTCGGCAAAAGCGTATAGGTCGTGCAGCTGATGCCAGAACTTGGGGTGGCACTCGTAGCCAGTGCGTATATGTTCGAAAATCGTCGACCCACTGTATTGCAAACAGCGTTCGCACAACATGGCACCCATAGTTGCAAGTTTTTTATCTCCCGCCAGAAAGGCCTGCAGACAACGCTGATAGCCGGTGACCAAGGCCTGCCACATCTGCGTGATGGACATGAAGGTCATGAATTCGTGCTCACCCAGCGGCAGCGCTTTGCCGACCAGTTTTTTGGCTAGGTCTTCTTGGATGTGGTCCACGGTCTCACGTAGCGCTTCCAAGGTGCGGTAACGCTCCAAGCCCTGCATGGGGAAGCGGTTGAACTCGTTGAGTTGAGTGAGCAGATAACTATGAGCTTGTTGCAGATTGGTGAGTTGAAACTGCGTCAACCAAGCCGCACAACTCGCCACATCCTTGAACACAGGAGCGGCTCTATCGTCGGTCGGATCAAGAGGCAAGGTCAACATGGAGGGAGTTCTAGTCGCTCACGCAATGTGGAGATAAGTGTGTCGCGCCAATCCGCAGGCACAACACGGCTTGCGACACGCTGTGCCACGCCCCAAATTGGTTGCGGGAAATGTTTATCTTTGGCATAGCGCGGGATGATATGCCAATGCAGATGCGGTGTCATATTTCCGAGGCTGGCCAGATTGATCTTGTCAGGGTGCATCACATCACGCACCGCCTGTTCGACCTTGCACACCGTCATCATCATGGCGCTGCGCTGCACGATAGGCAGATCCGTCATCTCGGCGAGATGCGTGTTGCAGATGACACGGCAGAAGCCGGGGTAGTCGGCGTCCTCAACCAACACCACGCGCAGGAAGTCATTGCGGAAGATGACCGTGCCACCGTCTTGTATGCAGAGTTCACAACTCATCTTTATAACAACACTCGCTCTATTCCGCCGTTATTAGCTTTGTTGACGTAATCAGGCAACCAGTTATCGCCCAACAGATGTTTGGCCATCTCCACCACGATATAGTCCGTGGTCGTACCGGCATCATCGTTGTAGCGGCTCAGGCCCTGCTGGCAAGCTGGACACGAAGTCAGTATCTTGATGTCGCCATCAAAACCATCCGCGCGTAAAGCATCCGCACCCGTCTTCATCTCATGCTCTTTGCGGAAGCGTACTTGGGTCGCGATCTCTGGTGTGGCCACGCCGAAAGTACCCGACTCACCACAGCAGCGTTCATTGAGCTTCACATCCGCGCCCATCAGTGTCTGCACCACATCCATAGACTTATAGGTCTTCATCGGCGTGTGGCAAGGTTCGTGATACATATAGCGCGTGCCTTCCACGCCATTGAGCTTTACACCTTTTTCCAACAGATACTCATGGATGTCGAGCAATCGACAGCCGGGGAATATCTTCTCGAACTGGTATTTCTGTAGCTGGTCCATGCAGGTACCGCACGACACGATGACCGTCTTGATATCGAGATAGTTGAGCGTGTTTGCGACACGATGGAACAGTACGCGATTGTCGGTGGTGATCTGGCTAGCCTTATCTTTCAGACCGCTCGCATTCTGCGGATAACCACAGCACAGATAACCGGGCGGCAGCACGGTGGTAGCGCCCGTCTCGTACAGCATCGCCTGTGTCGCCAGACCCACCTGACCGAACAGACGCTCCGAACCACAGCCGGGGAAGTAGAACACCGCCTCGGACTCCTCGCTGCTGACGCGCGGATTGCGGATGATAGGGACGATGTCGTTGTCCTCTATATCCAGCAGAGCACGCGAGGTCTTCTTGGGCAGATTGCCGGGCATAGGCTTGTTGATGAAGTGGATCACCTGCGCCTTGAGTGGCGCGCGCCCCACTGTTGCCGGCGGATGTTTGAGCTGCGCATCAAGCAGACCGAGACGCTTGGCAACTTTATGCACGGTGCGCTGCAGCTTGTAGCTCCACTCTATGGTGACCTTGCGCATCAACTTGATAGTGAGCGGATCGCTGGTATTCAGGAAAGCCATAGAGATGGCGCTGACCGGATTGAATTTCTTTTTGCCTTGCTTGCGCAAAAAGTCGCGCATCGCCATCGACACTTCGCCGAAATCGATATTCACTGGGCAAGGGTTGAGACACTTGTGACACACCGTACAGTGGTCTGCCACATCGTTGAATTCATCGAAATGCTGTATCGAAATACCACGACGGGTCTGCTCTTCGTAGAGGAATGCCTCGATGAGCAAGGAAGTACCGAGTATCTTGTTGCGTGGTGAGTAGAGCAAATTGGCGCGTGGCACATGGGTGGCGCACACCGGCTTGCACTTACCGCAACGCAGACAGTCTTTAATCGAGTCGGAGATATTGCCTAGCTCACTCTTCTCTAGGATCAGACTCTCCAACTCCATCAAATTAAAGCTGGGGGTATAGGCGCGCTCTAGGTTGCTGCCAGTGAGTAGCTTGCCCTTATTAAAACGACCTTCGGGATCGACACGGAGTTTGTAATCAGTAAAAGCTTTGATCTCGTGTGGCTCAAGGAAGTCGAACTTGGTGATGCCGATACCATGCTCGCCGGAGATTACGCCGCCCAAGTCTTTGGCCAAGCGCATGATGCGATCAACCGCACCGTTGGCCTGCTGCAACATGGCGTAGTCATCCGAGTTGACTGGGATGTTGGTGTGCACGTTGCCGTCGCCAGCATGCATATGCAACGCCACGAACACACGACTTTTGAGCACAGTTTGGTGTATCGCAGTGCAGCGATCCAACACCGGCTGATAAGTGCTGCCACTGAACAATTGACGCAACGGCTCGCGCAGTTCCAACTTCCATGAGGCACGCAACAAGTGACGCTGCACGCCATCGAACACCGTCTTGGCATCAAGATGATCACGAGGCGCAAACGGGCAATCGGCCAGTTGCGCATCCAGATTGTTTTGCAGCCACAACCAACGCTCGCGTACTTGCGCCAGCAACTTCTGCGCTTCCTGTTGACGTGTACCTAGCAGCTCGGCATCACCCAACTGTTTGTCATCTTGGTAGTAGAGCGGCAACTCGCCGGCGAAGAATTCATCCAGTGCATCGAGGAACTTGAGCTTGTTGTGCAACGACAATTCGATATTGATGCGCTCGACACCATCGCAGTAATCACCCATGCGCGGCAGCGGAATCACTACGTCTTCGTTGATCTTGAAGGCATTGGTATGTTTGGCGATAGCAGCGGTGCGCGCGCGATCCAACCAGAACTTCTTGCGCGCTTCGGCGGACACGGCAATAAAGCCTTCCCCGCTGCGCAGATTAGCCATACGCACGATCTCGGACGCGGCCTGCGCTGCGGCATCCGCATCGTCACTGACCACATCCGCCACCAACACCATCTTGGGACGCGTGCCACGTTTGGCCTTGGTCGCATAACCGACCGCCTTCAGATAACGCTCATCCAGATGTTCCAGACCAGCCAACAATGCAACCTGCTGGCCGCTGCTAAAGTAATTGGTGATCTCCACGATGGCCGGTACGGCTTCATGTACTTGGCCAAAGAATTCCAAACAGACCGTGCGGGTATGCGCATGTTCACGATGCAGAATGAAACGCGCTGAGGTGATGATGCCGTCGCAGCCTTCCTTCTGTATGCCGGGCAGACCAGATAAGAACTTGTCGGTCACGTCCTTGCCTAGGCCCGCCTTACGGAAAGCGCTGCCAGGTATCACCAGCAACTCGACTGGCCCGCTAGCGGTCTTGCCATCCAACTCATAGCGCGTGATGCGGAAAGTCGCATTCGGTGCGTCATGTATCTTGCCTAGATTGTGGTCGAGTCGTTCCACTTCCATCCACAGACCGTCGGGCGTGACCATCTTCCACGACACCAAGTTATCCAGTGCGGTACCCCACAACACGGCTTTCTTGCCGCCCGCGTTCATCGCCACATTACCGCCTATGCAAGAAGCATCGGCAGAAGTTGGGTCGACTGCGAATACCAACTTGTTACGCTCCGCCGCTTCCATCACGCGGCGTGTCACCACGCCTGCTCCGCAATGGATGGTGGCGTAAGGCTCGCTCAGTCCAGGTAGCACCATCTGTTCAACAGCAGAGATCGATTCCAGCTTCTCGGTATTGATCACCACCGAGCGTTTATCCAAAGGCACTGCGCCACCGGTATAACCGGTACCACCACCACGCGGGATGATAGTGAGCTTAAGCTCGATACAGGCACGCACCAGCGCGGCAATCTCGGCTTCGGTATCGGGATTCAGAACAACAAAGGGATATTCGACGCGCCAGTCAGTCGCGTCAGTGACATGCGATACGCGCGCCAAGCCATCGAACTGGATGTTGTCTTTGCGGGTCAGGTGACTGAGCGCTTTGAGCGTGCGCTTGCGTAAAGCGATAGTTTCTTCGAACTCTTGTTCGAAAGCATCGACAGCGAGTGCGGCCAACGCCAGCAAGCGCGCTACGACTTCGTTATCTTGACGACGTGCTTCTATCGCACGCAATCTGTGGCGCAGGGCATCAACCAATGCGGTGCGACGCTTGCGATTGCCCAGCAGATCATCCTGCAGATACGGATTACGTGTCACGACCCAAATATCACCCAACACTTCATACAGCATCTGCGCTGAGCGGCCGGTGCGGCGCTCTTCACGCAAGGTGTTGATGATCTGCCACGCCTCTTCGCCCAAGATGCGCAGAACGATCTCGCGATCCGAGAAGGAAGTGTAGTTATAGGGGATTTCGCGCAAGCGTGCGGTCATTTTGGAATCAGGTCCGGGCTCAAATTTAGCAAGGGCGGCATTCTACCGCATTGAGAGGGCGGACTCGACCCCGTCGTGAGCAAGGTCGGCATATAGCGCTCGACTATAGGCAGGGTCAACATAGTGCCGCGCAGTCTGCGCTGTTAGAATGAGGCACCCGATACGAACTGTTCCATCGATGAAGTCACTCTCTCTATCCTGCCTACTGCTGACCATATTCATCTCACAATCACAGGCCGAGCCACTCTCATCATGCACAGTGCGCTTTCCCAGCGACGATGCGGCACGCCTGAAGTGCTATGACCAAGCGCCGCCCAGTAGCACTTTGCTCAATCAGGATATGCAGGATGAAGCTGCGCAAGCGGCCATCATCAAAGCTGAATTGGCGCGCCGCTCCTATCTGACCCGGGTGTGGAATCTGGACGATTTGAATA
Source organism: Gallionella sp. (assembly GCA_028710525.1). Classification (GTDB taxonomy): domain Bacteria; phylum Pseudomonadota; class Gammaproteobacteria; order Burkholderiales; family Gallionellaceae; genus Gallionella. Next base: position 118,390 of record JAQTTY010000011.1, read on the forward strand.
ATACAGATGACAGCAAACTGGGCCGCTTAGAGCCCTATCGCCAAAACTACATCATGGTGCGCGAAACCAATAGTCTCAACAACCAGCCCAATACACCGGCCCCGCTGCATGCGACTCTGGTCGCCAACCCATATCAATCACTAGAGACAAAATATCTCATCAGCGTTAAAGCTGATATCGGCACGCAGCGCGACATCAATTTATTCGGCTTCAAGACCCTGCGTCTTTGGGGCGCGTACACACAGCAGTCGAACTGGCAGATGTTCAATACCAAAAACTCTTCGCCCTTCCGCGAGACCAACTATGAGCCTGAGTTGATCGCCACTTTCGGTACCGCGCGCGAATCAGGCCTGAAACTGGTCAATCTAGGCTTGGAACATCAATCCAACGGCAGACCGATGCCCGAATCGCGTAGCTGGAACCGCCTATATGCTTTGACCGGTTGGGAGTGGAACAACGTCACCTCGCTGATGGGCAGATTGTGGTGGCGGGTACCGGAGAATATCGCCAGAGATGACAACCCTGATATCACCAACTATATCGGCCACGCAGATATGGTGTTGCGTTGGGAGCCTGCCGACAAATCGCAAGCCATCTCATTGCTGCTGCGCAACAACTTAGTACTCAGTAACAACCGCGGCTACGGCCAGCTGGATTGGGCCACGCCCATCAATGCGGGTGACTCTTCGCGCTTCCACATCCAGCTCAGCTCGGGTTTCGGTGAGACACTGATCGACTACAACCACTACCAGACCACATTGGGCTTTGGTTTTTCATTCAGGGAATGGTGAACATGACAACAGAAGAAGATACACATTACGAACGCATAGGTGGAGCTGATACGGTGCGCGCACTGGTGGTGCGCTTCTATCAGATCATGGACGAGTTGCCCGAGGCCTATGGCATACGCAAGATGCATGCGCCACATTTGCAAAGCGCCGAAGATAAACTATTCAAATTCCTGTCCGGCTGGATGGGTGGGCCACAGTTATTCGTAGAGGAATATGGCCACCCTAGACTACGTGCGCGTCATCTACCTTTCGCCATCGGCAACTCCGAACGCGACCAATGGCTGCTATGCATGAATCGCTCGCTCGACGAGGTTGTTGGTGATGTGACTTTGCGCAGAGAACTCTCGGCTGCGTTCGCCAAGGTCGCAGAGCATATGCGTAATCGCGAAGGTTGAGAGCCTAGCCAGCTTCAGTAGCAGAATTTGACAACAAGCGATTCAACACTGCCCCAGCTAACATAAAACCGAACAGCGGCGGCATGTAGCTGATGGTGCCATTTACTGAGCGTGGACGGCCTCGATCTACCGGTTGCGGTGGCAAAGGTGGTCTGGCGTTCTCGTCGGTGTAGACAGTAAGCACGCCCTGTTTTATGCCCAAGTCGCGCAGATGTTTACGCATCTCTCTGGCCAACGCACATACGCTGGTTTCGCTGATATCCGCCACCTTGATGCGGGTCGGATCAAGCTTATTACCGGCACCCATACTGGATGCTACCTTGTATCCCTGACCTAGGCTGTAAGCCACTAAGGCGACTTTGCAATTCATCGAGTCTATGCAGTCGATGACGTAATCGCAGTCTTGCGGAACCAGTTCGTGGACATTCTCGCGCCCGAGGAAAGTACGTATCAACGTCACCTGACAGTCGGGGTTGATATCAGCGATACGTGCGCGCATCAGTTCTGCTTTGGATTGCCCTACGGTCGAGAGCAAAGCGGGCAACTGACGATTTATATTGCTAGTCGCAACCACGTCGTGATCCATCAGCGTCAAGCGTCCTACGCCTGCGCGTGCCAAGGCTTCAGTGCAATAGGAGCCGACGCCGCCAAGACCAGCCACAAAGATATGTTTATCGCGCAGCATCGCGATACCTTCGTCACCCAGTAATATCTGGGTACGTTCAAATTGGGGGGGTAGGGTAGGTTTCATTCCGCGATTATAAAGCCTGCAGTCGCTTTCTCAGCATAGGTAACACGCTAGCTGCATTTGCCGTAGTCTCGGCAGCGACTTCTTCAAGACTCATGCTACGCAACTCAGCCAAGGTCATTGCGATGCGTTGCAAGTTTGCCGGCCGATTAGGAACGCCGCGAGGGAGAAAGTCTGGTGGGATGTCCGGTCCGTCTGTTTCCAACACGATACTTTCCATAGGCAATGTTGCTGCCAATTCACGGATACGCAAGGCACGTGTATGCGTCATCGCGCCACCAAAGCCCAACTTGAAACCTAGCTTGATGAACTCATCAGCCTGTTGGCGACTGCCATTGAATGCATGTGCAATACCGCCGTTTACCTTGATACGTCTTAAATTTTTAAGCACAGTGTCTTGCGCGCGCCGCACATGCAGTAACACCGGCAGATCGAACTCGCGCGCTAGTTTCAATTGCTCTGCAAAGTAGTATTCTTGACGCTCTCTATCGTAGTTATCCACGAAGAAGTCCAGACCGATCTCTCCAACTGCCACCGCGCGCTCCTGCTCTAGCGTCGCTCGGAGCTTAGGCAAATCACCCTCTTCTGCCTGACCGACCAGTAATGGATGAATGCCATATGCCGCAAGGCAGTTGTCATGGCGCAAACAGAGTGCCTTTACTGCTGAAAAATTGGAGTAGGAAACTGCGGGGATGATGATAGTGCGTACGTCACACGCAACAGCTTCGATAACGATTTCGGCTTGTTGATCGCCGAACTCTGCCGCATCTAGATGGCAGTGAGTGTCGACGATATGCATCTGCAGTGTAGGTCGGATTACGGTAGCGAGAATAGGCCCATGGTGACAATGATCTTGCCCATCACCCCACCCTTTTCGATTAGCTTGTGTGCTTGCCCGACTTCGATCAAGGGCAGCTGACGCGACACCAATACGCCCAGCTTGCCGGCCTCGATCAGCTTCGCTCCCTCTTCCAATATCTTGCGCTGTCTGATGCGCTGATCGTGCATCTTCATCAACTGTGCGGTTAGCATTAACTCGTAGCAGATGGTGAGGTTACGTAGGCGTGCCTGCTGTGCGTCTTCTAGCGTCATCGCAGTGGCAATGATGCTGACGATCTTTCCGCCTATCTTGGTAGCCTGTATCGATTTAGTAAAAGTCTCACCACCGACAGTGTCCAGCACCACATCCACTCCTTGCATGCCGGTCCACAACATCACTTCATCGACGAATTTTTGTTTTTTGTAATTGATGACCTTGTGTGCGCCCAAAGAGTTTGTCAGCGCAGCCTTCTTATCGTCGCTCACGGTTACGGCCACTTTTGCCCCTAAGTGACGCGCCAGTTGTACGGCGATATGGCCCACTCCACCGGCGCCACCGTGGATAAGTACGGTCTGTCCAGGCTGGATATTGGCTTTTTCCACCAATGCTTCCCATGCAGTAATTAATACCAAAGGAATGGCGGCGCTGTCTTGCATACTCAGGTTAGCGGGCTTGGCTGCGCAACAATCTTCATGCAGTGTGGTGTATTCAGCATAGCAACCAGGATCTAGTCCTATGCCACCATTATTGAAGTAAACCTGATCACCCACTTTGAATCGCGTCACTTCAGTACCGATCTCGTCCACGATGCCTGCACCGTCGCAACCCAGTATCGCCGGTAGTTTGTCAGGATAGTAGACGGGTTTCATGCGCAGCTTGGTATCCAAAGGGTTGATACCCGCTGCGGCGAGCTTCACGCGCAGATGCAGGGGCGACAATACCTCAGGGACATCTAGGTCACGCAGATGCATGACATCAATTCCACCGGCAGAGGTCGTAAGCATGGTTTGCATCTTGCAGCTCCTTCGTAAAATCGCTTCGACGCCTATGTTAAACTGCGCGCCTTAAATTTGCACATTCTTGGCGGTCTATATATGTCTGGAAACACTCTCGGTACATTGTTCACAGTGACATCATTCGGCGAATCTCACGGCGCCGCCATAGGTTGTATCGTAGATGGCTGCCCCCCAGGCTTGTCGCTGTGTGAAGCTGATATCCAGCTCGACCTTGATCGCCGCAAGCCAGGCACCTCGCGTCACGTCACTCAGCGTCGTGAATCTGACACGGTAGAGATCCTTTCCGGCATCTTCGAAGGTAAAACCACTGGTACACCTATAGCCCTGCTGATACGCAATGAAGACCAGCGTAGTAAGGACTACGGAAATATCGCCGAGACTTTCCGTCCTGGCCATGCCGATTACACTTACACGCAAAAGTATGGCTTCCGCGACCACCGCGGGGGTGGCCGTTCGTCAGCACGCGAGACAGCTGTCCGTGTAGCTGCTGGCGCGATTGCTAAAAAGTGGCTTAACGAGCGCTACGGGGTCGTGATACGCGGCTATATGTCACAGCTGGGCGAGATAGCAGTGCCTTTCAAGAGCTGGGAGGGTGTGAATGACAACCCCTTCTTCGTGGCAGACTCCAACTATGTCGACCAGTTGGAAAGTTATATGGATGCGCTACGCAAATCTGGCGACTCCATAGGTGCGAAACTGACGGTCGTTGCCGAATATGTTCCGGTAGGTTGGGGAGAGCCGGTGTATGACAGACTCGATGCTGAAATCGCTTACGCATTGATGGGCATCAACGCAGCTAAGGGTGTTGAGATAGGCGATGGTTTTGCATGCGTCACTCAGCACGGTAGCGAGCACGGCGACGAGATGACTCCCGATGGCTTCCTCTCGAATCATGCCGGCGGCATCTTAGGTGGCATCTCCACCGGACAAGACATCATCGCGCATGTCGCCATCAAGCCTACATCCAGCATCCGAATTCCACGCCGATCCATCGATCGCAGTGGCAACCCCATCATGGTCGAGACTCATGGCCGCCATGATCCGTGCGTCGGCATACGTGCAACACCTATTGCGGAAGCGATGATTGCTATCGTACTGATGGATCACGCCTTGCGTCAGCGCGGTCAAAATGCTGATGTACAATGTACGACGCCCAAGATCGCATGATTACTTTCGTGAGACAGCACTTCAGGAAGTTGCTTTTGTTATGCACTCTCGGTGTACTCAATGCTTGTGCCGCTTTGATTCCGCATGATTACCTGATCACCCAGCAAAAGCTCACTAATAAATTACAGAGCTCTTTTCCCTTCAAACATGATTTAGGTAACGGCTTGTTCAGCGTCACTGTAGATATGCCAACCTTGGGATTCGATACTGAGCACAATCGTGTCGCTATCCATAGCGAGTTCTCCGCATACTCTATCTTGAGCGCTCCTTTGCATGGCAACCTGACCATGTCGAGCGCTTTGCGATTCGATGCCGATCAACGTGCGATTTTTTTAAAGGAACCGCAGTTTGACAACCTCACGATCATGCAGGATGACAGTTTTGCAGAATTGCTGCGCCCAGCTATGAATCTGGTACTTGTAGAGTTTCTCCGCACCAATGCGCTGTACCGCTTCGAGCCTGACGAGCTCCGCTTTGCTGGGACAGACATCGATATCACAGGCATCGATGTTGTCACTGACGGTATAAGCGTCAAGTTAGCGCCGAGAAAGAGTCATCTTTAACGCCATCAACTTATTTGTGCTTGGCAAGTTTTGCACCTAGATGCTTTTCTCCGCGCTGCTTAGCTAGCTCCACTTGCTTTTGACGTTCGCGTGCAGCCATCAATTTCTCTTCCGTCATACCGTCGTAGCAATTGGGGCAAGAGATACCCGCTTCAAATTTTGGTGATGCCTTTTGCTCCTCCGAAATCGGTCGCGAACATCCGTAGCATAACTCGTAATGTCCCGCTTCCAAGCCTTGTCCGACAGCTACTCGTTGATCGAAGACAAAGCACTCACCTTCCCATAGGCTCTGATTTTCCGGTACATTTTCCAGATACTTTAAAATGCCACCCTGCAGGTGATATACGTTGGCAAATCCTTCTTTCAACATGTAGGCTGAAGCCTTTTCACATCGTATCCCGCCCGTGCAGAACATAGCGACTTTAGGCTGCTTATTTGGATCGAAATGATTTTTAACGTACTCCGGAAACTCACGGAATGTCGTGATGTGCGGGTTCACAGCGCCCTTGAATGTTCCGACTTCGACCTCATAGTCATTTCTCGTATCCACCAGCAACACGCTCGGATCGTTGATCAACGCATTCCAATCCTCAGGCCTAACGTACTCGCCAACCAGTTCGGTTGGATCAATACCTGCCACGCCCATCGTCACGATCTCCTTCTTGAGCTTGACCTTCATGCGATAGAAGGGCTCGCCTTCAGCGCTAGACTCTTTATGCGGCAAGTCCGCTAGACGCGAATCACTACGCAGATACTGCAAAATACTGTCTATATTCTGTCGCGTACCGGCTATCGTGCCATTGATGCCTTCTTCCGCCAGCAACAAAGTGCCTGTGATATCCAGTTCATCGCATCTCGCCTGCAGAGGTTCACGCAGCGTGATGTAATCACCTAGCTTTACGAATTTGTACAATGCTGCGACCACTTTGTTACTCATCGCGATATCCTGTTTTTTGAGGTTGCGGCTAGTTTAACTGCTAAGAAGCAGGCCATCTGCTCCAGTTTTTTGCTTCAATAAAAGTAAAACCCCCTCATCGGGGGTACCGAGAGGGGGTTTACTGTGTAAGGAGTCTGACGATGACCTACTTTCGCATGGAAGAACCACACTATCATTGGCGCGGAGCCGTTTC
>JAQTTY010000025.1 GCA_028710525.1 Gallionella sp.
AAAGTGCATCAGTAACTCACGCGGTTTCTTCCTTGGAGCGGTTGCCCGACGTCAGCCCGGAACGGTCTGTTGCATCCTGACCGCGCTGCACGTGAGGGGCTGACATCCGACAACCCTTAACCAAAGCCGTCAATTTTATTGACGCGTCGAATAGTCTGTTATCGGTAACAAAGCGGCCACACAGAAATGCATGTGTAGCCGCAGGATACGTCTAGATTTCAGTCTGCTCCGAAATCTCCAATGCATCATCAACTTCGATGCCTAAATAGCGAACCGTGCTTTCCAGCTTGGTATGTCCAAGCAGTAGCTGAACAGCCCTCAGATTCTTCGTCCGCTTGTAGATAAGCGTTGCCTTGGTTCTCCGCATCGAGTGTGTCCCGTATGCCGATGAATCCAATCCAGCCGTTTCGATCCATTTATGTACAAGTCGAGCATACTGTCGCGTGGAGATGTGGGATGCCCCTGCGATTCGGCTGGGAAAGAGACTCTGTTCGCTACGCAGGTGCGCCTTCTCAATCCAAGCGGCTACAGCCGTCCGCGTTGGTTCCGTCAGTTCAAACTGTACAGGGCGTTGCGTTTTTCGCTGGATAATCATTGCCCGAGGGAGAATCTGATTCCCATGAGTGACATCGCGAACATGCAGGCTGACAAGATCACAACCGCGTAGCTTGCTGTCGATTGCCAAGTTGAACATGGCCAGATCACGAATTGCATGTCTATTTTGCAGGTGAAAACGTATAGCCCAGATGTCCTTAGGCTTGAGCGGCGGCTTCTGACCGATAAGCTTGCCCTTGTTCCATGCTTCAGGATTGTGAATGGTTTCCATGACAGACTCCTTGTATGTTGATCGGAGTCAAATTGTTCGACGAATACAGCTTTAACGACAGCCCTTAAGGGTGATAGTTTAATATTCCGGTCCTATCCTTGACGAAGTCCGTAGCGGCTTGCATGCCACGGTCGATATGATCCTTCGAAGTTGAGGGGGAATTTTCGGTTCATTACACTAGGAAGGAAGTTTTGCCCAATGCCTCTGTTGACCAATCTACTTATCCTCATCGTCGCGGCGCGGCTCCTCGGGCAAATCTTTCGGCGTTTCAACCAGCCCGCCATCGTCGGCGAGATGCTGGCCGGTGTGATCCTTGGGCCCAGTCTTTTGCATCTGATCGAAGCGGATGCAGCACTTTCGGGCATCGCAGAGTTCGCGGTTTTTCTCATCGTCCTGTCCGCGGGCCTGGAAATGAATTTCAAGGAAATCATCGATTCTTTGCGAGGGAGGGGCGTCGTAATCGCAATCCTCGGCTTCGTCATACCGCTGACAGGCGGCATACTGGTAGGAGCTGCGTTTGGTCTGGATGTGATGCGAACCGTCTTTCTTGGTCTCTGTGTTTCAATCACGGCGCTTCCCGTCACAGTGAGTATCCTGCAGAGCTTCGATCTGCTCGATTCCGACATCGCGCGTTATTCGGTGGCAACGGCGATCTTCAATGACATCGCGGCGCTACTGGCGCTCGGGGTCATCCTGAACCTTCCCGAACAGAAATCCCTGCAGGCCGTGGGACTCTCGATTCTCAACGCAAGCTGGAAGCTGGTCGTCCTATGCATTTTCATAATCGGCTTCAGTTGGCTGATACAGAAGTTGATCGACAAAGGCATACACTTGGAACGCGCCTCCGAAAAGCTGGTCGAGCTGATCGGCAATGAAGCCTTGTTCGGCATCCTGCTACTTTTCGTTCTGGCCTTCGGGTCGGTCAGCGCGGCGCTGGGATTTCATTTCGTCATTGGTGCATTCTTCGGGGCCTTGCTGATCGACCGAAAATTCTTCCTGGCCTCGCGCTATCACGAGCTTGATCTTACCCTCCGTTCAATCACCGGCGGCTTCCTTGCGCCTGTCTTCTTCGCCTATCTGGGCCTTGAGTTCGACATAGGCATCATCGGATCCTTCTGGTTCGTTGGCGTCGTGCTGTTGGTTTCCATCGGTACCAAAATATTCGCCGGCTGGCTTGGCGGTCGCCTCCTGCGGCTTCCACAGCCCCAATCGCTCGGAATCGGCATCATTCTCAACGGACGGGGTGTCATGGAGCTCGTTATCGCCAGCATTGCCTATAAACGGGGCTTTATCGGCCAGGATCTATTTTCCGTGCTGGTGCTGATGGGCGTAGTGACCACGATGCTCACTCCTTTCTTGTTCCGCAAATGGATAATGCCAAAATTGGAATCCAGTGCGGGATGACAGGAGAATACAGCGCGAAGATGAGAGTCAGCCGCTCTATCTGCGCACAAATCAGCTCGCGTTCTTGGAGTGTCGGTCGAAGTCATCTGATTCGGCACGCATAATGTTGCTGCCCCTATCGTTCTAATGTTGATTTCAAAGTGTATAAAGTAAAAAAGTCTATGGAAACCGTGCTGCAACACCATCTTCAGGAAAACGGCGAAGAGATCACCCTGATCGCCGAGCTCGTAGCAAAAATCCGCCCCCCGAAATCCTCGCAGGCCAATCATGCGGAACACATGATTGGCGCGTTGTGCCACATACTCGGACGCCGACCTGATTTGCGCGCCGCGTTGCGCGCAGCACTGCTCAAATTGCTGGGCACGCATAGACCGGTGTCGTTGTATGTGGAATCGGGAATATTGCCCAGCACCGGATTTTTCACGGAGCTATACCGGCGGGTGAGCCACAAGATACTGCCCGAGGCGATCAACCCCCAATATCTGAAAGACATCTTCGCGCAGATATTCACACGCCATGACGACGAAGTCTGGGTCAATGCCGTGCCGGAAGTTCGCTGGCTGGAACTGATGACAGCGCTATGCTTTGATGAGCAAGCAGCGGAAACCATTCTGCCCCTGCCGGTGCGCGGCATTAAGGATGCGGTACGCGTGCTGTCCTACCGTATCTCTTCCATAGGCTTGGAGCCGGAACTGGTCCGCAACGAACCGTCACTGGAAGAATTCGCCTCGCCCTTCCTGACCCAAAACGATGAAGTCGGCAAATATCTTGAACAGTTCGCGCTGGCTTGGGAAGACGCCACGCTTGCATTCCAGGACGAAAAACACATCCGCGTATTGCTAGACCAATGTGCTGAAATCATCCAGAGGATAAGGCGCACCGCATCCCGTTCCGGCACCAGCATCAGCCTTACCTTCCTGTTACAGCGGCTAACCCAGCAATTGGAACGCATGGAATACCTGCTTGCCATTCTCGCCGCACTGCGCGAGGACAAAACAGGGGAGCGTGCGCGCCCCCTGTATGTGGGCCTGTTCAAGACACTGGTCAGCGGCGAATGCCACAAGAACGATGTGCGGCAACACTGGCGGGATAGCATGGAACTGCTGGCACTTCGCGTGACGGAAAACGCCAGTCGCACCGGCGAGCATTACATCACCAGCACCCGCTCCGAGTATTTTGCACTGCTGAAATCTGCTATGGGTGCGGGGTTGATCATCGCTTTCATGGCGATGATCAAACTGTTCATCGCGGCGCAACACCTGCCGCCGCTGACCGAGGCACTGTTGTTCAGCCTGAACTACGGTTTGGGCTTTATTCTGATCCATATCCTGCACTTTACTATCGCCACCAAACAGCCCGCGATGACGGCCTCGGCCATCGCCGCCAGCATCAGCGAACACGGCAATAGCCGCGACATGGAAAACCTGACCGGCATCATCGCGCAAACGATGCGCAGCCAGTTGGCGGCAATTCTGGGTAATGTGCTGGTGGTGATACCACTGGCCATGCTGATTGCCTGGGGAATCATGGCAGCGACAGGCGCGCATTTCGTCGCACCCGAAAAAGCCCAACACCTGATGGCCGACATCGACCCGTTCCACAGCCTGTCTGTGTTCTACGCCGCGATTGCCGGCGTTTGCCTGTTCCTGTCCGGACTGATCGCGGGCCACCATGACAACCTCGCCATCTACAACCGGATTCCGCAACGACTGAAGCAACTGCGCTGGCTGAAGCGCATGCTGGGCGAGGCGCGGCTATCGCGCGTCGCCGACTATGTGGGAAACAATCTGGGGGCACTGGCGGGTAATTTCTACTTCGGCTGCATGCTGGGCGGCGTGGCCGCCATCGGCGTGGTGTTCGGCCTGCCGGTGGACATCCGGCACATCACCTTCTCGTCCGCTTTTCTGGGTTTTTCGTTGGTCGGGCTGGATTTTGTGGTCGAACCACAGCAGCTTCTGGTAGCTGCACTAGGCATCGCGCTGATCGGTTTGGCTAATTTGATGGTCAGCTTCACCCTAGCACTCAGCGTGGCAATGAAAGCACGCAAGGTTACTTTTTCTCATTGGCCAATCTTGCTGCGCAGTGTGGGCAGCCGCTTCCGTCAGAAACCCGGAATGTTTTTACTGCCACCAAAGTCTCAAAAAGAAGATGAACTGGACGCCCACTGAGAATGCGCTGACGCGGTCTGGAATCGCACGCCGGATGAAGTAGAGAGTTCATACTGTTGAGCTTAATTTCTCTGTCTAGAAAACTGGGGACAGGCCAAACCGTACTTTCCAGCTTGAAGTAACCACCAATCTGGGACAGTAGAGGCCGATACCCGCTGTGCTAGAATTCACCCCCTTTTGATCCTGGGTCGCACGCCTGAAGGCGATGGGCGACAAAGTAGTGGATTTAGCTTTACTTCTGTTTTTGATTCTTCTTAATGGTATTTTGGCGATGTCAGAAATCGCCGTAGTTTCCTCCCGCAAGGCACGACTACAGAAACTCGCAGATGACGATAGTCCAGGTGCTCAGTCAGCGCTGGCACTTCACAACGAGCCTTCTACCTTCCTTTCCACCGTACAAGTCGGCATTACAACCGTAGGAATCTTGAGCGGTGCCATCGGCGAAACTGCTCTGGCCGATCCGCTGACTATATGGCTCGCCAATTTTTCTCTGATCGAACCCTATGCCAGAGGTATCGCATTAACAGTCGTGGTCGTCGGATTGACCTATTTCTCGGTTGTTATTGGTGAGCTTGTTCCGAAGCAATTGGGACTGTTAGCTCCTGAAAAGACAGCTTCGCTAATCGCTCCCCCGATGAATATGCTTTCACGCATAACTAAACCATTGGTTTGGTCGCTCTCGGCATCTTCGGCTTTCATATTGCGTATGCTCGGCGCTGTTCGCCAAGAAGAGCCTCCCGTCACTGATGAAGAGATCAAGGTTTTGATGGAGCAGGGTTCTGAAGCGGGCGTGTTCCACGAAAGTGAGCAGGCCATCGTTTCCAACGTGTTGCGACTAGATGAGCAACGCATCGGTGCAATCATGACGCATCGGAGCGACATTTATGTGCTCGATTTGGATGAGCCTGAAGCAGAGATTCGCAATCGCATTGCCGACAGCCCATATACTCGCATAGTCGTCTGCCGTGATGGCTTGGATCATATCGTGGGGATATTGCGCACGGCGGATATCCTCAAAGATGCCTTGGCCGGCAAACCCATTGCAGTTGAATTATCTTTGCGTCCTCCGTTGTACGTACCCGAAGGCGTGACGACCACGCACTTGCTGGAGAACTTCCGCAAAGCACGTCAACAATGTGCGCTGATCGTGGATGAGTATGGTGAATTGCAGGGGCTGGTCACGCTGACCGATGTGCTGACTTCCATTGTCGGTGAATTACCCTCTTCCGATCTTCCCGAAGATCAGGATGTTGTTATGCGTGAAGATGGATCGTGGCTGATTGATGGCAGCGTTACTATCGAACGCCTAAAATCCGTATTGGAAATTGAAGACGAGCTGCCGGGCGAAGAAGAGAATGCCTTTAACACCTTAGGTGGATTCGTCATGTATGAGCTTGGTCGCGTCCCGATGGTTACGGATCACTTTGAAGTTGCTGCTTGCCGCTTCGAAGTCATGGACATGGATAAGAATCGAGTCGACAAAGTATTGGTGGCGCGTGCGACTATTCTTAAACAAGATATGAATGAAAGTGATTCATGACTCTGATTTCGCGCTCATGCATATTGATGCTTAGCACTTTGTTGCTATCGGGATGCTCGGATGAAAAGTCGGTTGAAGATAGAGTTAATGCGTTTTGCCAAGGCGTGAAGGTAGGCGAATCTTTTGATGATGTGAAAGCCCGATATTCATCTACAGGTCTTCAGCCTGGCGGCTTTGCGCCCGAATTGAATGAAAGCACTCCAGTCCAAGAGCGTCAGAGGATTTCTGGCATCCTCGTAGAATCATCCGACTCACGTGGAGAAACTCGCCCAGTCTGCGCGATTTACTACAGCAGTACCTTTCTCGGCGGTGATGGCAAGATCTATTCGACTGAATATAAATCGGCTTGGGCTCATCGTTACTGAACTCATAACTGCGTTGCTTTTCATTTTCTAAAGCCCCTAACGAACTTCCGTTTTTGACACCCAGTGGAAGTCAGCGCTAGTCGTTGATACGACCGCTCAGCTTTACATAGCGGCCATACCAAGTGTCCAGCGGACATGGCAGCTTTGGTTAAGGGTTGTCGGATGTCAGCCCCTCACGTGCAGCGCGGTCAGGATGCAACAGACCGTTCCGGGCTGACGTCGGGCAACCGCTCCAAGGAAGAAACCGCGTGAGTTACTGATGCACTTT
>JAQTTY010000026.1 GCA_028710525.1 Gallionella sp.
AAAAAAACCACGCGAAGCGTGACGTTCGCTTCTCAGGTTTTAAAAAAAAGCTTTAGATCCATTTCGTACCTCCTAAATTTTCGCTTGACAGCAACAAATTTGTTGCTGTACCGTGCGCAACAGTTTTATTGCGCATGTAATTTGTGCGCATAGGATGCCGACAAATTGTGTCAGAACAAGCCATTTCATTTTCACTCTCCTGTGTTTGTTGGTCTCAGGGAAAAGAGTTTATCACCAACATTTTTTTAAATTTCCACCCAGAAAGGATGTTCGCCATGATACGCATCGAGATTAAATCTCCCCTCATCAATGAAATATCCGGCGTTTCAAAAGCCGGTAAACCGTACAACATCAAGAAGCAAATCGGCTGGGCTTACCTCTTCGATTCCACCGGCACGCCAGAACCGTTCCCCTCGAAAATCGAATTAGGCCTTGCCGATGGTCAACAGCCGTTCGCTATTGGCAATTACACGATTTCCGACAAGTCGTACTTCGTCGGTGACTTTAATTCGCTTTCCATCGGTCGTTTGATTCTCGACCCGATCAAGTAATGCTTCACCCGCAAAAAACGCTTTTGCGTTTACCCTCTTCCATGTTGAAGAGGTTTTTTGCTGCGCCTTCTTGCAGTTTACCGTCCTCCTTTCTGGGTGGCGAAGGTGCAGCAAAAAACCCCTTGCCCCAGTCAAGCATTATCTGTTCTGGGGTAACACGTAGCCACTCAGTCTCATTTTGAGACAAATCTGCTAAAACTGAGGCCATGAATGCACCCTTCCTTTTCGTTGATTGGTTGTCCATCTGGCAAATCCATCCAAGCCATGCTCCCCAGAATTCCGGCTCTATTGTTACCTTTGACGGAGCTGCAAACACAATTTTTACGCGTACACGCGCCGCAAGGGTTCAGGGTAGCCATTCAACAAGCTGTCGAGTTAAAAGTGACGGTTCGTGTGTCGTTCTTGACGGCAATTTCGGACGGCTTAACCGTAAGGACAACCTTTTCAATTTTGACCCGCTCCAAACATTTCAACGGGCAAATGCTGTTGCGCAATTCGCAGGACTCCCGACTTTTTCACTTGATGATTATAGAAACCACACTTTCACACCCCAGCCTGTCGTGGCACTTGTTGGACACTCTGAACGAGCTTTCTCAGAGGGTAGAACATCATCGGAATTCGTCCACCTTTCACGTGTTGACCTCACACAAAACTATGCATGCGGAGGGCTTAGTTCTGCCCGTGCTTTCATAAAAGGCTTGCAGGGTAAAAATGTATCGAGAGTAAAAAAAGGCGTTGGCGGTGAGTCGTCGGTTTGGTGGTCGAACACTCGTTACATGATTAAGTTCTATATCAAGTCGGATGAAATGCTTGCGCATGGATGTGGAGAGGGCAGGGCGTTTGAGTATGCATTGAAGCACGGGATTGTGCGCATGGAGTTGGAACTCAAACGGCGTGAGCTTTCAGACCTTGGTTGGTCTAATTTTAATGAATTTTTAAAGGCGTGGGACATGGGAACAGTTCACCAACTATTTGCAGAATACGAGGCAATTATGCAAATGAAAGCCATATCTAACGATGCTGAATTTCTTGAATCTCTACCTCAACAACTGCGTGTTATTGCCGCTTTGTTTTTAGAAGGTCGAGATGTTAAATCTTTGGTTTCTCGTGCAACTTTCTATCGTCATCGTAAAGCTCTTTTAGAGTTCGGCATTGATATTAGTGATGAGCGCCCTGAGCGAATTAATTGTCAAGTACGCACTATCAACATTGAGCCAGTTCAAGCGCCGGATTGGTATTGGAAGGCCGCATGATGAACATTCAAATAATCCCGCTTCATCGCGTCCGCATGGCTCTTGCCTTCTGTGTCCGTGATTGCCGAATCGAGCCATGTTCTGGCTGGTCTGACGATCTATTTTGCTTCCGTGCAAAAATCAGCTTTTCGCAATCTACTTATCATGGCTGAAAAACTTTTCTACACGATATTCGCATTGCTTGTATTTATTGCAATTACGCAACCCGTCGATGCTTATGCCGCTGTCGGTTACTGGTCTGCCGGCGCATGCCATGAAAGTCTTCAGCTGGCAACCGATGGCCTTGCATCGTATTTCCCAAATTTGTCGAATGGCTACATTTACCATCTAACTGCAATCGCCCCGAACGGTTCTAACGGTGCAAATATAACCGTTATGCAGTCCAGTATTTCTAATGCGATGCCGCCCGTTTCCTATAACCGCAATGTGTATTTTTCATACTGCAACACGCTTACTGCGCCTATCAATTTATCCCAAATTTTCGCCATGCCTAAGACCCTAGATATTGGGACTTCGTGGATGCTCGGCTTCTCAACTCCCGTCATTATTTATTTGGTGTCGTGGGGTTATGGGGTAGTGATTAATTCGTTTCGTAATCACTAATTTTTGTTGTTCAACTTTTCAGAAAGGTAGGAAAAAAAATGGACTTCACCGCCATCACAGCAGCAATTAACACAACCACAATCCTTGCCGGTATCGCCGCTGTCGCCGCCATCAAGGTTGGCCCTCCGTTCGCGCGTTGGGGCTATGCGCAAGTCACCAAGATGTTCGGGAAGTAAAAAGATTGCCACTCCTTCGCGGGGGTGGTATCTCAATCATGTTCTGGCTAATCATCCTATTCGTTCATGGCACATTCTGCGCATACGCGCTGATAGTTGGGTTTACTCACGCATGACAAAAATTCTCTTCTGGATCCTGAGCGCGATTTTTTCGACTTCCGCTTTTGCTTTGCAGGAAATGCCTGTTCCGAATCCATTAGGTAATGCAGTTACTACACCAATTTTAAAAACCAAACCGCCGACCATTCGCTATGGTGGATCGAGCCTTTCCTACTCTACGGCCGCTGAATATTGCAATGCACAACCTTTAAACGCGCCCATGGTTCGTGTCGGTGTGACGCTCATTTCTGGTTATGATTACAGGTGTATGAGCGACTACGGCCAATATGCGTTGGCTTCGCATTTTTCAGCCTGTGCAAACCCACCGCCCGCGACTGGTTGGTTGACTGTTGCCGACACAGCAACCTGTCCAGACTCTCCGCATTGTCCTGATGCGAGCTGGCCTTACATCGATACTCCGAAGGATTTATGTTGGAAGCCAGATTGCGCATCAGCTCCAGTCCTGAACGGGCAATATTCAGGCGATGGTTATCCTGCTTCCGATATAACTGCTGATGTATGCATCAATGGATGCACATATTCCGCAGCGGTCGATATGGTTGCTTACGGAGACCCGACACACGTTCTGTCCTTTTACACCCTCACAAATTCCAGTGCGACAACCTCTTGCTCTGTTAATAACGTCAATGCCTACGCATCATCTGAAACCGTCGCAACCTGTGCTGCAAAAGGACAGTTCGCATTAACGGTCAATGGTGTAACAACATGTAGCCCGACTGCCCCTATTAATGGGGGCGGCAATGTTAGCGTCGTTCCTCCTACACCACCTGTAGACTGTGTAGCAGAGCCTAATTTTTGTCAGCAACAATGCCTTGCTGACCCTCAATTCTGCACTGATCACGGTCTGAACCCTGATGGAACACCAAATACTGGTGGTGTTGATTGCGCAGTCACCCCTAACGACCCGTCCTGTACAGCGCCCCCAGTTGATTGCACAGTTACCCCTAACGACCCGTCCTGTACAGCGCCCCCAGTTGATTGCACAGTTACCCCTAACGACCCGTCCTGTACCGCGCCCCCAGTTGATTGCACAGTTACCCCTAATGACCCTTCTTGCTTAACAGGTGATTCGGTTGTTAAGACTCCAAAAATTCTGCATGATCAGTTATATAAGTCTGGTGATTTAAACGGCACAAAGACTGTAGCCACGGTTCTCACCTCTTTTAAAAATACAGTCCTCGCAACTCCATTAATGTCATCAATTTCCGGTTTTTTCACGGTTCAACTTTCATCCGGTGCTTGCCCTGAGTGGGTCGCAGACACTACAAGTTTATATGGTCGTTCATTGCGTTTCGACTTTTACTGTTCGCAAGTACTGACTGATTTATTCCCATGGATTCGTGCTGTTTTGCTGCTCATCTTTTCCTACGTCGCTTTCAAAATTGCAATTCTCTGAGGTGAAAAATTATGCAGTGGCTAAGTGACAAAATAGACGGATTGCTCAGTTGGTTCGCCGAGGGTATCAAGCAAATTTTTTTGGCAATAATCGATCTATTTAAAGACATTTTTCTATGGATATTTGATGCGCTTTTGACAGGGGTTGCCGCTGTAATTTCAGTGATACCTGTTCCTGACTTTATGGCTCATGGATTCACGCCGTTGTTTTCTTCACTACCTGCGCCGCTGATTTATTTGCTTGTGCAAACAGGCGTACCGCAAGCAATATCTGTTGTCGGCGTTGGCGTGATATTCCGCCTTACTCGCAAGCTCTTAACTCTCGGTCAGTGGTGAAATGGCAATCTGGTTTCACGAAGGCTTACCACGCTCGGGCAAGACCTATGAGGCTGTTGTTAAATTCCTGTTGCCTTTCATTCTTCAAGGCCGTTATGTAGTAACAAATATCAAAGGTATTAACTGCGAAAAAATTGCCGAAATAACGGGCGTACCTGTTCAGGAAGTCGAACTTTTAGTAATCATCGTTCCTTGGGAAAAGTCGAAAGAAATTTGGAAGTACGCCAAAACGGATTGCCTGATCTTGTTTGACGAAGTTCAAGATTTTTTCCCAGCCACACGCGACCGCCTTGAAGCTGAAATTACCGAATTAATCACACAACACGGCCATCGTGGAATCGACATAGTTCTGATGGGTCAGGCATTGGCTGACGTACACGCTCTATGGCGCAGGCGCGTGGATAAAAAAATCTACTTCGTGCAAAAAGATGCGGTAGGTAAACCGCTCGAATATTCGTGGCAGCTATACAAACAAACATCACCGGATAAGTTCGCCCAGGTGAACAGCGGTAAAGGTAAATACGAAGCAAAATATTTCGGCACTTACAAAAGCCATGATGAGGACACAAAGAACAAAGAGACATACGAGGACGTGCGTGCGAACGTCTGGAATCGTCCGGCGTTGAAATATGGAATTCCTGCCTTTGCGTTTGTTTTTTTCGTCGCTGTAGGCTTTCTCTGGAATCTATTCCATCCTGTCGAAGTAGTTAAATCAGCTGAAGCTAACAGCATGGAAACGCAACAGGTCAGGCCTGCAAAAATAATCGTTCAGACTGTTGCGCAGTCGGCAGTAGTGGCCGTACCCGAGACAGGTGCAGCGCAGTCATCCGTTGTGTCTGCACCTGCAATAACTCAAGCTCCAGCTCCAGCTGATTATTTTCAAGATCTACTCAAAGACAATCGCCCACGTTTGGCTTCATACATCTATAGCGAAACAAAAAAAATAATAGGCAGAATCGATTTTTACAAAGCCGATGGCGAACACCGCACTGAGTCTTTGACATTCGAGGATTTGCGCAATCTTGAATATGAAATAGAACTGGTTAACGAGGCCGTACGTGTGAAAAAGAACGGAACAACTGTACTCGTCACCTCATGGCCGTTAGACACTTACGGAAGGGCTCCAGATCGTGCATACCCAGCACTTAGCGCAAACAACTAAACCAGCTCGCTCACAAATTCCGCGTAGCGGAATTGAGCGAGCTGGTTTATACCAACTGCATATTATCGTTTTGGTTTTTTTTTATCTGGTTGTGCGTCGACTTCGGATAACATCGAGCTTTCAAAATACGAACAGGCCGCGATCTGCTCGGGCGATGTGGTAAATCACAGATTCTGTGATTAGGTTTTGGCACTAGCCCGCATGGGCAAGATTTAATTCCAGCTGCTTCGCCATACGCATCCATGCGCTGTGTTTCAACGGTGCGGCGAAGGGTAGGGCTAGGGTGATGTTCTCAAAACGTCCCACAGGGCTTCTAAATACGTTTATCCAACCTTTCAACGCTTCATTCTTGAAATTCACCAGATACTCAAAAGCCTGCGCACAGAAGAACGCAAACGAGCCTTGCCGCTCCTTGAATTCGCTGGACTGCATGTATGTCGTGCTTTTGATGTTCATGGCATCACTCCTAGATTGAGAGCCCGCTTTTGATTTCCTCGCGGTGCAGAGCTTCCTCGTACTGATCTGCTTCGCTCCTGAGTTGTTTCGCCCTGTGACATCGGCCAACAGAAAAAAAAGAATGTGCGTCAGTGGTGCGGCCAGCGCGGAAGACGGTTTCATCGTCTGAGCACTGCCACGGTGACGCGCAAGCACACAAAACAATATCGCGCGCATGCGCGCACGTTCGGCAAGAAAACACCCGCGAAGCGGACAAAGCCTGTGCGGGTCTTTTTTTTCTGTTGGATGATTCACGTTCTGGGCGGAACAGATCAGGAACGATGCAGATTTTCGGAGTGCTGCACGGTGAGGCAAAACAAAAAAACCACGCGAAGCGTGACGTTCGCTTCTCAGGTTTTAAAAAAAAGCTTTAGATCCATTTCGTACCTCCTAAATTTTCGCTTGACAGCAACAAATTTGTTGCTGTACCGTGCGCAACAGTTTT
>JAQTTY010000018.1 GCA_028710525.1 Gallionella sp.
TGGTGAATGAGGCGGATTGCCTCAGTTACCAAGTTAGGGAAACAGAACCGCTGTTTCAACACCATCGATCAAACACTGCAAGGAGTTCGGAGCACAACTACCGCGAAGCGGTTTAGTCCTTGGCCGAGGAAGAGGCAGGCGGGTTCTCGGCCATAACGGCCGTTGATGTTTTGCTGGACTTGGGAATGAATCGGGTAATTTGAATGACCGTTCCTGAGCAGAGAGCAGCCATAGGATTCAGACGATTTTTATAGGTATGAGCGTCTCAAGCTAACCCGTGGCTGCTTGTCCGCTATGAATTTTCGCTTCCCGATACCGGTCATTGCCCAAGTAGCACTCCCGACATATTGCGGACTTTGACCATGCAATAATGAAATGGACTTTCTTTTATTGGGCAACTAGAATCCTGTCACTCTTTGGGGAGTAGCCGCCCTTCCGTTGAGAAGTGGCTTGCGTCAACATACTTGACCGTTCGGTCATGGCGTAAGCGGTTCTGAGAACTTGGCAAGACCATTGATTGCGTCGCCTTCATATAGGCCGGAGGAGTGGCGTGGTCATTGGTAACTTGTCCGGCCTTGGAATAAAAATGGAAGCTTTTCTCGTCTCTACCGGTATTGTTGCGCTCGCTGAAATCGGCGATAAAACCCAGTTGCTTGCATTTATCCTTGCGGCGAAGTTTCGGAAACCAATTCCCATTGTTCTTGGTATTCTGGTTGCGACTATCGCGAACCACGCCTTTGCTGGTGCCATCGGAGCATGGATTACATCCCTCATGACACCAGAAACCATGCGATGGGTTCTTGGTGCGTCGTTTATCGCCATGGCAATATGGACACTGATTCCGGACAAGTTCGATGAGGACGATGCAAAGCTGGCGCGATATGGCGTATTTGGAACCACGCTGATCGCATTCTTTCTGGCAGAGATGGGCGATAAAACCCAAGTTGCGACTATTGCACTCGTAGCTCAATATCACGCCTTTTTTTATGTGGTAGCAGGTACAACTCTGGGTATGATGATCGCCAATATCCCTGCTGTTCTGCTCGGTGACAAAATTGCTCAGCGAATGCCTGTACGAGTTGTTCATGCAATTGCAGCCGCCATCTTTGCGATTATTGGTATTGCTAGTCTGCTTGGTGCGGGTAAAAACTTTGGCTTTTAGTCGAAAACAAGTTTAGGAATTATGTAATGCATACACACGACCTGTCACGCTGGCAGCACCAGCATATATTCAACGAAGGCAACCCTGCAGCAGAAAAAGGTACCCGTGCAGTAATGTGGATTACTGCTGCCATGATGGTGGTGGAGATATTTTCTGGCTGGTGGTTCAACTCGATGGCGCTGCTGGCAGATGGCTGGCACATGAGTTCACACGCCTTTGCTATTGGATTAAGTGCTTATACTTACGCGGCAGCACGCCACTACTCCAAAGATCCAAGATTCGCCTTTGGTACATGGAAGATTGAAATTCTCGGAGGATTTGCTAGTGCCATCTTCCTCCTCGGCGTAGCCGCAATGATGGTGTTTAGCTCAATTGAACGGATATTCTCACCTCAGCCAATCCACTATCAGGAAGCCGCCGTTGTGGCAATTATTGGCTTATTGGTCAATATTGTCTGCGCCATGATTCTCGGTAATGCTCATCATGATCACGGACATCCCCACCATCGCCCTCATGAGCATGATTCACACGATCACAATCACAATCATCATGACTTGAACCTGAAGTCAGCGTACATACACGTTATTGCCGACGCAGCCACTTCAGTCCTTGCCATTTTTGCGCTTGTTGGCGGTATGTTCTATGGTTGGTCGTGGCTTGATCCTGTAATGGGCATCGTTGGTGCTGTACTGGTTGCAACGTGGGCAAAGAACCTGCTGATTGAAACAGGGAAAGTATTACTGGACAGGGAGATGGATCATCCTGTTGTTGATGAAATTCGTGAGGTCATCGAGATGAAAGACGATCCTGATGAAACCAAAATAACTGACTTACACGTTTGGCGCGTTGGCAAAGGGGCTTATTCCTGCGCGGTTAGCATTGTGACCCACAGTGAAATTCTTACGCCAGATGATGTGCGGCAGAAATTATCAATTCATAAAGAAATCATGCATACGACGATTGAGATTCAGCGGTGTTAGTGGAGCCTGAAAGGCGGCTAATGGCCGGTTGCACTCATAGTGGCACGCTACCCCAAAGCGGCCATAGCTGGAGGTTGAATTGCTATGGCGCGAGAGGATGTGACCGACCCCGGAAGGTCAGCCGCAAACCCATTGGTTAAATCTCGGTTTGTTCGGAAATCTCGAGTGCATCGTCAACTTCAATCCCCAAGTACCTCACCGTACTCTCCAACTTTGAATGCCCTAGCAGCAGTTGCACTGCCCGCAAGTTTTTAGTTCGCCGGTAAATCAGGGTAGCCTTGGTTCGGCGCATCGTATGTGTGCCATAGGCTGTGGAATCAAGACCAATAGAGGCGACCCATCGGTGGACAATCCTAGCGTATTGCCGGGTTGAAACATGCAGGGAGTTTTTCAGGCGACTGGGAAACAGGTACTGCTCTGATTTTAGACTTGCTTTGTAAATCCATGCGGAGACCGCATTTCTGGTGTCTTCAGTCAGCTCAAATTGCACTGGCCGTTGTGTCTTTCGTTGAACGACCATCGCCCGAGACGAAATCTGATTGCCGTGAGCAACGTCTCTAACTCGTAGGTTAACCAGATCACACCCTCGCAGTTTGCTGTCGATGGCCAAGTTAAACATTGCCAAGTCACGAATACGCTTGTCGAGTTGCAGATGGATACGGATGGCCCATATATCCTTGAGCTTCAGGGGTGGCTTCTGTCCGATCAGTTTGCCTTTGTTCCAAGGTTCGCGGGATTGACTGTTTTCCATTTCAGACTCCTTGTTGTATGAACGGAGTCTGATTTTGCGGCTTATTTCAAAGGCTTTGCTTTGCAAGTCCCATACGTATGGTCGCTTCATCCAACTTGGGTGAGCACAGCTCGATGAAGCGATACGCGAAGCTCCGCAGATAATGGCCGCGCCGCAAGGCAATATAGGTCGTATTCACTTCGAATAGATGGTCACATTGCAGCAAACGTAAGTCAGTATCTTTCACATCGTTGTAAGACATCGAAGCCACGATGCCTATGCCAAGTCCCAACTCCACATAGGTCTTGATAACGTCTGAATCCAAAGCCGACATAGAGATGTCCGGTGTTAAGCCCGCCGTTGCAAAAGCCCGATCTATCTTGGCGCGGCCAGTCAAACCTTCGTGATAAGTGACAATGGGATATTCTGCCAGTGCCTGTAAAGTTAGGGGCTGTACCTGTTCCAGTGGATGCCCCACAGGGACGATTACCGCGTGATACCAGGTGTAATAAGGAAAAGTATCGAGTTGTTTTACATCGTGTAAGGCCTCAGTCGCCACACCAATGTCAGCCTCACCGCTAAGCAATAAGGTGACAATCTCGGCAGGTCCGGCCTGATGCAACTTGAGATGCACTTTAGGAAAGCGCTTCTTAAAATCTGTGATGACCTTAGGCAGGGCATAGCGTGCTTGCGTGTGCGTGGCGACCACAGTGAGTTGGCCTTCATCGCGATGGCTATATTGCTCGACCAGATTCTTGATGTTGTTGGCATCGAGCAATATGCGCTCGACGATCTCCAGCAACTCGCGGCCCGGATCAGTCAAACCCAACAGGCGCTTGCCTTTACGCACGAATAGCTCCACGCCCAATTCGTCCTCGAGGTCTTTGATGTGCTTGGATACACCTGACTGAGAGGTGAATAAAGCGTTGCCAACTTCGGTGAGATTGAAGTTGCACCGCACCGCTTCGCGGATGATCCTAAGCTGCTGAAAGTTCATTTAACACTCCTGATTCAAACACGCGGAACTGGCGCGGCCGGATGAAGACTTTATCGCCTATAACCAACGGCGCGCTATCAAAACGTTCGCGGCTCAGTTCGATTTGGATGATCTCGCTGCTGCTATCCAGGGCCACCTCGACGCGCACAATAGAGCCAATGGCGCGCACCAGTTTAACCTCCACTGGCAACGCCGTGTCGTCTTGCGCGATGCGACTGATGTCGATGTCGTGAGGGCGCACATAGGCCACCGCATCGCCGTGTTCTGCGGCCCAAGGCGCGTGGTCGCGGCTGTGGAACATATTCACGTTGCCAATAAACTTATAGACAAAGGGCGTGGCAGGTGCGGCATACACTTCATCTGGCGTGCCGACCTGTTCTATCTTGCCCTTGTTCATTACCACCACGCGGTCGGCGACTTCTAGTGCTTCCTCCTGATCGTGGGTGACGAAGATGCTGGTGATGTGCAGCTCGTCGTGTAAGCGGCGCAGCCAGCGACGCAACTCCTTGCGTACCTGTGCATCCAGCGCGCCGAACGGTTCGTCCAGCAACAATATCTTTGGTTCGACTGCGAGGGCGCGCGCCAAAGCGATACGTTGCCGCTGACCGCCGGAAAGCTGTGCAGGATATCGGTCATGCAGGAAGTCCAGTTGCACCAGATTAAGCAACTCATGAACGCGACGTTTGATCTCTGCCTCGTTGTGGCGCTCTTTCTTGGGCTTGACTCGAAGTCCGAAGGCCACGTTCTCGAACACGGTCATGTGACGGAACAGCGCGTAATGCTGAAATACAAAGCCAACATTGCGTTCACGCGCATCGCGTTGCTGCACGTCCTCGCCGTGGAACAGCAGCTTGCCTGAGTCGGCCAATTCCATCCCCCCGATGATGCGCAGCAGGGAAGTCTTGCCGCAACCAGATGGGCCTAACAGTGCCAGCAACTCACCGCTGTTCACTTCCAGATTAATGTTATCGAGTGCTTTGTAGCTGCCGAAATTCTTGTTCAGGTTTTCTATCGTGATACTCATTATTTATGCTCCATGATGCAAAGGTTCACCGCTGCGTTTCGCCTGCCATTCCACCAACGCTTTAATAAGCAAGGTCACCACTGCCAGCAAAGCCAACAGCGAGGCGATAGAAAAGGCTGCGACGAAGTTGTATTCGTTGTAAAGAATCTCGACGTGTAGCGGCATGGTGTTGGTCAAGCCGCGTATGTGGCCAGACACCACAGACACCGCACCGAATTCGCCCATGGCGCGGGCGTTACACAGAATCACACCGTACAACAGTCCCCACTTGATATTGGGCAAGGTCACTTTGTAGAAAGTCTGCCAACCTGAAGCACCCAACGACACCGCTGCCTCCTCTTCCTCCTTACCTTGTGACTGCATTAGTGGAATCAGTTCTCGTGCGATGAACGGAAAGGTGACGAAGATGGTGGCCAACACAATGCCCGGTACGGCGAAGAGCAGCTTGATGTCATGCGCTTGTAGCCACGGCCCAAACCAGCCCTGTGCGCCGAATAACAGCACATACACCAAGCCAGACACCACCGGACTCACCGCAAACGGTAGGTCGATAAGGGTGATGAGCAAACTTTTACCTTTGAACTCGAACTTGGCGATAGCCCACGCAGCCGAAACGCCGAATACCAGATTGGCAGGAACCGCTATGGCTGCAGCGATAAAGGTCAGCTTTATTGCAGACCATGCATCCGGCTCTTGCAAGGCTTCCCAGTAAAGCTGCCAACCCTTTTTGAACGCTTCAACAAACACGGCAACTAGTGGCAAGCCCAAGAACAGAAGCAGGTAAGCAAGTGCCACGCCGATCAGCAGCAACGTCACGGTGGTCGATTCCCGCGTTGAGATTTTTCTTGTGATGGTAGGTGTGGACATTAGCGCGCTCCTCTATTTGAACTCCACCACTGCAGGGCGTTGATGGCCAGTAGTAGGCTGAAAGACAGCAACAACATGATGACTGCGATGGCAGTCGCTCCCGCGTAATCGTATTGTTCCAACTTAGCGACGATGAGCAGCGGCGATATTTCCGAGATGTACGGCATGTTGCCCGCGATAAAAATTACCGAACCGTATTCACCAATCGCACGCGCGAAGGCCAATGAGAATCCGGTGAGCAAGGCAGGAAAGATGGCAGGGAAGATAACGCGTCGGAACACATCCCAGCGTCCCGCGCCTAGGCTCGCCGCTGCTTCTTCGACTTCGGCTTCCACATCGGCTAACACAGGCTGCACGGTACGCACCACGAAGGGCAGACCGATGAAGGTCAACGCGACCACGATACCCAGCGGGGTGTATGCCACCTTGATGTCCTGCGCAGCAAAATATTGCCCCAACCAACCGTTAGGCGCGTACAGCGTCGCCAACGTGATGCCTGCGACGGCAGTCGGCAAAGCGAAGGGCAGATCGACCAGTGCATCGATGATGCGTTTGCCGGGAAATTTATAACGCACCAACACCCAAGCGACGATCAAGCCGAACAAGGCATTGACGATGGCCGCGACAAATGAAGTGGTGAAGGTGACGCGCAAGGAAGCCAGCACGCGGTCGCTGGTGGCGACATCGTAGAAACCTCCCCAACCCAGGGTCGCCGTTTTGAAGAACAACGACGACAGCGGGATGAGCACGATCAGGGAGAGATAGAGCAGCGTAAAACCAAGTGCCAGATTGAATCCGGGCAATACGCTATGGGCTTTGAAACTAGACATCACTTATTCCTATTGTTTATTAAGCGCGCAGTCTAGTGAGGTGTTTTCGCCGCGTGAAATAATTAAAACTGCATTGAATAGCTGATTTTTGAATATAGAAATAAATCACCAGATAAAAAAATTGGGGCAGTTTCCTGCCCCTGAAATCTGAGTATTGCACTCAGGGAGGAGAGAAGTTCATGCGGCTAATGGCTCAACTCGATTCCTATTTTCTGGTATAGATTTGGTCGAACACACCGCCATCCGCGAAATGAGCTTTTTGTGTCTTGGCCCAACCGCCGAAGGTTTTATCGATGGTGATGGATAGATCCAGTTTCTTAAATTGCTTCTCATACTTCTTGGCTACCTTTGCATCGCTGGGTCGGTAAAAATTCTTCGCAGCGATCTCTTGGCCTTCAGGGGAGTAGAGATATTCTAGGTAGGCTTCGGCAACTTTACGCGTGCCGTGTTTGTCGACGTACTTGTCAATCACCGCGACAGGTGGCTCGGCTAGGATGCTAATCGAAGGGAATACGATGTCGAACTTGTCATCGCCAAACTCCTTCTTCACCAGATAGGCTTCATTCTCCCAAGTGATTAGAACGTCGCCAATACCGCGTTCAGAGAATGTCACAGTAGAACCACGCGCGCCAGAATCCAGCACCGGCACGTTAACGTACAGCTTGCTGACGAATTCCTGCGCCTTGGACTGATCGTTATTGTTGTTTTTCAAAGCATAACCCCATGCAGCCAGATAATTCCAACGAGCCCCGCCGGAAGTCTTAGGGTTAGGTGTGATGACGGCTACACCTGGCTTAACCAGATCGCTCCAGTCTTTGATGTTCTTAGGGTTGCCTTTGCGCACCAGCAACACAATGGTGGAGGTGTAAGGCGAGCTGTTCTGCTTCAGACGCGATTGCCAGTCGGCGGGAATCAGATTGGCTTTGTCATGTACGGCATCTATGTCGGCTGCAAGTGCCAAGGTCGCCACGTCAGCCTCCAAGCCGTCGATGATGGAGCGGGCTTGCTTGCCCGAACCGCCGTGCGAGGCTTTGACTGAAACGTTATCGCCAGTCTTGGCTTTCCAGTATTTGGCGAAGGCATTGTTGTACTCTTGATACAACTCGCGGGTCGGATCGTAAGACACGTTCAGTAGGGTGATATCTGCGCCGAAGCTGTTGCTGGACAGGACTAATGCAAGTGCACTGGCGGTCAATGCGGTGGTGAGTTTGCTCAATTTCATGGTGTATCTCCTATAACTAAATCATTTTTCAGTGGAAAAACTATAACCTCTAGTGGGATGCGTCTTAATTCAGCAGTCCATTGCGAAAGGTTGCAGCAAGACGCGCAAATGTCGGATGTGAACATCGATGGTGCGCTCCCCCACCACGACCTTGCGTCCCCAAACCTGTTGCAGAATCGAATTGCGACTATGCACACGCTCGGGCTGGCTCATCAAAAGTCGTAGCAAGCGAAACTCAATGGGACGCAACAACAAGACCACACCGTTTGCCGTGACACGCGCGTGCGCATCACTCAAGCGCAGTCCTGCCGAGACCAATGTGAGATCTATTTCTGCTGGGTGACCTGTTGTATTGCAATTGCTTTCTATGTTTCGTAATACCGACATCGAAACGCTCCTTTATTTACTCGTGAGTGAGAACCTCACGATGGAGCGCATCCTAAAGAGGAGATGGACGAGTGTGAAACAAGAAGAATTTGATTACTTAGCAGAATTTTTGATATGAGCTTTAACGCGGGGCGTAAAAGTTATGACGTGTGACTTATTGCGAAATACCAATATGTGCTTGAAATGTTGGAGGGAGTCTGCATGTCTGATTTGTGCTATTTGAGTCGCCCCTGATGTACTAGACACTTCCCAGTCTATCGAAATGCTTTCTCACAAAGTTTAAGGGAGATAGACAAATATCGTACCCAAGACGAAGCTTCCGAAACGAAATCCAAGCTTATAAAGCCAACATACCCCCCACTACCTTAAATATAAAGTCACAACACGACCATTGTTCCGAGTTCTACTACCTGATTGGCTGGCAAATTAAAGAAGCTAGCTGCACCTTCTGATTGCCGTGTCATCCACGAAAACAAAGCGCAACGCCAAGACGCCATTCCGCCAGGACCATCCACCACACTTGATCGAGCGACGAAAAATGTTGTGCTCATTCCTTCCAACTCAATACCATGAGTTTTAAGCCCACTCAACGCAAGCGGAATATCAACTTCTTGGCGAAATCCAAACTGCAAGCCAACGTTATACATTCCAGTTGATAGTTTGGTGATTGTCAGTCTTTGCTCAGGTTCGACATAGGGAACGTCAAGCGTGACAACATGTAGGAATAAAGTCCGCTCATGCAGCACTTTGAAATGCTTGAGATTGTGAAACAGCGCACTGGGGACAAAGCTTGGATCTGCCGTCAGATATACTGCAGTGCCGGGAACACGGGGAACATCGGGTTGTTCACCAGAAATAAATTGAGCCATTGGAATGTCGAGCTTTCGACGCTGTTCAGCAACTAATGTGCTACCGCGCTTCCAAGTAGAGAGCATCACAAATAAACATACACCAAGCAATAACGGCATCCAACCGCCGCTCGCGATTTTTGTTAAATTTGAACCAAAGAACATCACTTCAAGCAGTGCGAATACCGTCAATCCTAGAAGTGCTAGGAGGTGTTTTCGTCCTGGCATCATGAACGTGATAAAAATCGTTAGAAGTGTGGTAATAATCATCGTGCAAGAAACGGCAATGCCATAAGCACCCGCCAATGCACCTGATGAACCGAACTCAAGAACCAAAATAATGACGCCAAACAACATCATCCAGTTCACAGCAGGGATATAGATTTGCCCGCGTTGCGAGTCAGAAGTGTGTTGGATAAACAGTCGCGGCAAATAGCCCATGCGCATCGCCTGCAACGTTATCGAATAAGCACCAGAAATCGTGGCTTGCGAAGCAATCACAGTGGCAGCTGTAGCAAGTGCTACCAGCGGCAGTAAAAACCAATCTGGCGCTAGCAAATAAAACGGATTTTGAATTGCGTCAGCCGAACGCAATACCAGCGCACCTTGACCGAAATAATTAAGTAGGAGTGAGGGGCAAACGAGGCCGTACCAAGCCAAGCGTACTGGCTTTGCACCAAAATGTCCCATGTCTGCATAGAGTGCTTCACCGCCGGTCAACGTTAAGAATACCGCGGATAAAAGCAAAAACATTCCAGTTGGGTGCTCAAGCGCGAAGTTGACGGCATACATGGGATTTATTGCATTTAATACAACAGGATTTTGGGCGATACTGATTGCGCCCAGTATCGATAACGAAGCAAACCAAATTAATGTAATCGGGCCAAATAATTTTCCCATTGTGCTGGTACCATGCCTTTGCATAAAAAATAATCCGGCCAGTACACCAACCGTTATTGGAATTACATATTTTTCAAAGGCGGGCGTGATAATGCTAATCCCCTCAACCGCTGAGAGTACTGAAATCGCCGGTGTAATCAATGCATCACCGTAAAACAATGCAGCGGCAAAAATACCTGCAGTGACAATCAGTAACTTCAACCGGGTTGAACCTACTGCAGAACGATTCGCCAACGCAGTCAAGGCTAGCACCCCCCCTTCACCCTCATTATCGAACTTGAGCATCACCCATACATATTTGATTGAGATAATGAGCGACATTGCCCAAAATAAGGCTGACAAGGTAGCAAGAACATTAGGTTCTGTTGGTGTTAAACCATGTGTTCCAGCGAAGGCTTCCTTGAAGGCGTAAAGGGGACTGGTACCAATGTCGCCATAAACAATTCCAAGGGCCGTGAGTGCTAAAACGCCAGTGCTGGCTTGCTGTTGTTTGCTCATGTGATGTTCCATTTAAATCAAGATTGGAACCGGTACCCAATACCAGTTTCAGTTAAAAAATGTTTGGGTTGTGCGGGATCGTGTTCTAATTTTTGCCTTAGATGACTAACATAAATGCGCAAATAGTGATTACTTTCGATATGCGAATTTCCCCATATATCACGTAGCAACTGGCGATAGGTCATTACTTTTCCAGTGCTAGCCATTAGGGTGCAAAGCAAACGATATTCAATGGGTGTCAGGTGAATTAGCTGACCATTACGGATAACTTTTCTATGTGCGAGATCGACTTCTACGTCGCCAAAAATATGAGTATTTGAGAGTGTGGCGTTGTCTAATTTGTTGCGCCGTAGCAATGCACGCACTCGAGCTAGCAGTTCGCCGACAGAGAAGGGTTTAGTTAAATAATCATCCGCTCCGGCATCCAGTGCGCGAATTTTTTCACCTTCGGCTGATCGTGCTGATAAAACTAAAATTGGCATCTCAGAGCGAAGACGCAATTCACGAATGAACTTGATACCTTCACCATCAGGTAGTCCTAGGTCGAGAATTGCCAATTGTGGATTCGATTCTTCAAAGAGCGCCATGCTTTGCCCCAGTGTCCCACATTCCACTACGCAGTTATTTTCTGCCTCTAGGGCCGCACGAACAAAGCGTCGTATTTGCGCTTCGTCTTCAATTAACAAGATGATGGCAGAGCTACTCATCACTTTCTAACTCAATGATGGGTGGATTTCCCAATGGCAAGGTGAAAGTGACGCACGCTCCATTTCTATTGCTGGCGAAAATAGCTCCACTATGCGCTTGAATAATGCTGCTACAAATAGCCAACCCCAATCCCACACCAGGGACTGTTGATTCGGCATTGCCTCGTTCAAATAAATCAAACACTCTATCTAACTTATCTGGGGGAAAACCGGGTCCAGAATTCTGTATCGAGATATGTGCACTTGCTCCATCTACCTGCGCAGATATAGTAATAATTGATGCCGGCTGTGAATACTTGGCCGCATTCTCCAATAAATTGCAGAACACGCGTTCCAGAAGCACCGCGTCGAATTTCAAGAATGGCAAGTCAGACGGTAATTCGACTCTCACTGAATGCTGATTCAATGCGGCACCTAGCAATTTTATACTGGCACCGATTACCTCTTCCAATGGTTGCCACTCCTGATTTAATTGAATATTTCCAGCGTGTAACTTCGCCATATCGAGCAAATTAGACACCATGTTATTCAAGCGCAAAGCCTGCTCGCGCATTGCAGAAACAGTCTCGCTGACGGATTCAGGTATTTGTGCAAATGACAAGTTATCAGCCATGCCGTAAAGCACAGTAAGTGGCGTTCGTATGTCGTGTGACAGCGCAGATAGAATGGCGCTACGCAAACGTTCATCGATCATTTGTATGTGTGCTCTTTGAGCAACTTCAACAAAATGCAATCGCTCAACCGCAATTGCTACTAAAGATGCGATTGCTTCATAGAGTGACTGTTGAGTGCTGACAGTGTTGGCAGTAATAATGCCGAAATTGATGGCGAGCACGCCTCGGATATAGCTTGAACCTGTTAGTGGCAAAAATAACCAGTAGCCTTCATCGTCTGGCAGTGAGCTAATTTCCGAATGTTTAAGTGCGTGCAAAGCAACGATAGATTGTACTGAGGAAGTCAAAGTATGGCCGGGTTCGGCGGAATCTAACTGCTGGCCATTATCCAGCAATAGCACACTGTGACAGTTGTGCATTCGATGCAAGAATTGACGCGTTGCAATCGCCACATTTTCCAAGGATGTCGCCCCAGCCAGTTGACTGGCAAGTTGATAGAGTGCTT
Source organism: Gallionella sp. (assembly GCA_028710525.1). Classification (GTDB taxonomy): domain Bacteria; phylum Pseudomonadota; class Gammaproteobacteria; order Burkholderiales; family Gallionellaceae; genus Gallionella. The sequence goes on from JAQTTY010000018.1 coordinate 12,272, forward strand.
GCGATTCAAGTTCACGTTCAATTGCTGCTGCCGCTTGACGTTTGAGGACAGTAGTTAAATTACCAATTATCAGAGCTATGACCAGCATGACAGCTAAAGTCACAACATACTGCACATCAGCAACCGTAAATGAATACCTTGGCTGAATAAAAAAGAAATCAAGCAGCGCGGTACTTAGAAATGCAGCGATGATGGCGGAGTGTCGACCTGCATGCATTGCGATAAGCGCAACTGCCAAGAGGTAAAGCATGGCTGTGTTGGCGGGATCTAGAGAATCACGTAGGGGCCAAGCCAGTAGTGTGGCAAATCCACACGAAAGAGCAACCCAGAGGGTACGCTGCATAGGATTTCGCGGGCTTCGGAAAGAATTAATCCGAGCTACGAATCGTTCTGAAAGCTCAGATTTGTCAGGGTTCATAGGGCTTGATTATTCCAGCCTTGAAATAAAAATACTGTAAAAGTTGAGCTACAGGTTTTTATTTGAACTTCACTTATTTTCTACGACCCAAAAGTACACTGAAATTAGACGACACAAGTGAACAGTTTTACAGACAGTATAGGTTAGCGAGCAAACTTTGAGATAAACCAAATTCCAATAAGGAACGACTGCTTCAGAATGCAATGCAGCCCGTGATACTGATCGATTTGAAGGATAATCTTGCAAATCGCCACTGTCTCTTTAGGCCGATGAAGAGTCCGACAGGTTCTCGGCCAAGGACTAAACCGCTTCGCGGTAGTTGTGCTCCGAACTCCTTGCAGTGTTTGATCGATGGTGTTGAAACAGCGGTTCTGTTTCCCTAACTTGGTAACTGAGGCAATCCGCCTCGGTTATCGAGAGGAGCAGAATCATGACTGCATCGACCTCGTCCGTTTCGCCGTTACGTCAACGCATGCTGGACGACATGCGGATGCGCAAACTATCCCCCAAGACCCAGATTGGCTATATCCGCTCAGTGCGGCAACTCGCCGCGTACCTGAAGCGATCCCCCGACACCGCGACGGCCGAGGAGCTACGAAGCTATCAGCTCTACCTGATCGATCACGGGACCTCGGCAGTCTCAATCAATAATGCCCTCAGCGGCTTAAAGTTCCTATACGAGCAAACGCTCGATCGCCCCGAACTGATGCGCAAGATGCAGTCGGTACCGGTACCCCATAAGCTCCCAGTGGTGCTGAGTCGCGACGAGGTAGCGCGGCTGCTGGCCGCTGTCAGCAATCTCAAACATCAAACGGCATTGTCTGTCGCCTACGGCGCAGGACTCCGCGTGAGCGAAGTGTGTGCGCTTAAAGTCAGCGATATCGATAGCCAGCGCATGGCGTTGCGTATCGAACAAGGTAAAGGCAGCAAGGATCGCTATGCCATGCTCTCACCCGTCCTCTTGGAACAACTGCGCCATTGGTGGCGATACGCGCAGGCTCAGGGCAAGATGCGCGAAGGTGGGTGGTTGTTCCCCGGACAGGATCCCATCGATCCGCTCACCTCACGCCAGCTTAATCGCGCCATACACGCTGCAGCGGATGAAGCGCATATCGACAAGCGTGTTTCGATGCATACCTTGCGCCACAGCTTCGCCACCCACTTGCTGGAGCAGAAGGTGGACATCCGCGTGATTCAGGTATTGCTGGGGCATCGTAAGTTGGACACGACCGCACGCTATGTTCAGGTTGCCACCGACTTGCTGCGCGAGGTGATCAGTCCGCTGGAGGTGCTGCCAACGCATTAGCGTGCCGTCATGCAACGCCCTGCACTGGAGGTCGCGGATATCTTCCGCAGCCACGGTCCTGCCTGGCGACACGCTCAGTCCGGTCACTTGAACCTGAGTCAACTAAAGGTCATGTCCGCCATCGAACAATGCCGCAGCGCGGCACTGGGTGGTCATGTGCTGTGCTGCACTGCCTGTGAGCAGACCGAGATCGCTTACAACTCTTGCCGAAACCGGCATTGCCCCAAGTGTCAGGCGAGTGCCGCCAAGCGTTGGCTCGAAGCGCGTCAGACCGAGCTGCTGCCAGTGGACTATTACCATGTGGTGTTCACCTTGCCCGAACCGATCAGTGCGCTCGCTTATTACAACAAGACGGTGATCTATCGGATGCTGTTTGAAGTCGCAGCCGAGACGCTGCGTGTCATCGCCGCCGATCCCAAGCATCTGGGCGCGCGCATCGGCACGACACTGGTGTTGCACACATGGGGATCGGCGCTGACGCACCATCCCCATGTACACGGCATTGTGCCTGGCGGCGGCCTATCCTTGGACGGCGAGCGTTGGGTTGCGTGCAAGCCTGGCTTCTTCTTGTCGGTGCGAGTGCTGTCGAGGTTGTTCAGGCGGCGCTTCCTTGAAGAACTAGAGAGGGCTCATCATCTGGGGCAGTTGCAGTTCTTCGGTGACTTCGTCCCGCTGGGTGAGGCAACCGCCTTTGCAGATTGGCTCGCTCCGTTACGGAAATGCGAATGGGTAGTGTATGCCAAACGTCCCTTCGCAGGGCCGGCAGCCGTGCTGGCGTATCTGTCTCGCTATACCCATCGGGTGGCCATATCGAACAGCCGACTCCTCAGGATGGACGAACAGGGCGTGACTTTTAAATGGAAGGACTACCGCGCTAAGGGAAGCACGAAACACAAGACGATGACGCTCGGCACCGGCGAGTTCATGCGTCGCTTCCTGTTGCATGTCTTGCCCAGTGGTTTCCATCGTATCCGTCACTACGGGTTGATCGCCAATGGCGGACGACGAGAGAACCTGGCGCGGGCACGTGAGCTGTTGCATGTCGTGCCGGTGGAACCTAAAGAGAGCGATGCACCGAGTGAAGTGGTCCAGCCCACCTTCGTCTGCCCCCACTGCGGTGCGGCGATGCGCGTGATTGAAACACTGGCGCGCATCCTACCGATACGCGCACCGCCTCATCTGCGGGGGCCGCCATGAATGCAACGGTGTTTTACAACCCTAAAAGGTGTTGCCGGTCCAGACCGGCAAGCTGCCGCATTGTGTCGTGTCGAGATAACGGTTCAACGACACCGGCATGCAAGCTCTACATTCTGGCTAATCAGCTCGTCAATGAGCGTCGGAACAAACTGCTGAGCTTACTGAGCAGACAGACTGACGATTCAACGAGCAGTACAAACCGTCTAATCCCCATAGCCGGCACGCTGTTCAAAGTGCATCAGTAACTCACGCGGTTTCTTCCTTGGAGCGGTTGCCCGACGTCAGCCCGGAACGGTCTGTTGCATCCTGACCGCGCTGCACGTGAGGGGCTGACATCCGACAACCCTTAACCAAAGGAGACATCGGAGGTTTCCTTAAATGATTGTCCGTGCAAGCTAAGGGTAAGTCCCCTTCATATACAACAGCGGTCATTCAGGAATACGAGTTAGCTGATGTTCGACAGTCTCCTCCTCTCAATTCGGAAGAAATTCAGCTATCAACCCTTTTCAACTGCAACTGTCTTGATGTTCTTAACTGTTTAAACCGATTGCAATTAGGCCAGCTACTACAAAACTTGAGCCAATAGCTCGTTTGCGCCATCCCACCTTTTCTTTCAGCCACAAAACGCCAAGCAACACAGTAAATACGATGCCTGCATTGGTGAGTGTCACTGCATATGCGGCAGGCAACCATCGCATAGCAAAAATAACCAATGCATAGGCAGTCCCAACACCAACTGTTCCAATCGACAGTGCAATAGTTGTTGGCGTCTTGGTAGGAATCCACCGCTGTGTTCTCCACTTTTGTTCTAGGCAGAGAAAAATCCAACTTATTGAAAAATTGACACATACATATCCCATAGCGCTACTGATACCGTCCATATTTGATGCCGCAACCTTATCGCCCAGGCTATAAATGACCGTCATAGTTGCTGCAAACAGTGCGTAAGGCCACGCCTTGCTAAGTCGAGAGATGCCATCATGAGAGCTTGTTGCAATCAACCAAAGTCCTACAGCAGCAAGCAAAATCGCAGCCCAAGATATTAAGGGGAAACTGTGCCCAAATATTGTTGTTTCAACGATTGCAATAAGCAATGGCGAACTGCGCACCATAGGGTAAACAGCACTTGCAGGTGCTTGATGGTATGCGGCTCTTAGGGCTAGAAAATACAATCCATTTGTCGTGCCGCTAATGATTACGCACAGGTAAAGCACAGGAGACTGTGAAGCATGATGCAAAAATTCCATCAAAGTAAAAGGTGCGAAAATCATTACGTAAAGGCCAACTATCCACCACAGAAAGTTAGCTTCACTAGGTGTTCTTCGGGTCAGTAGATTCCATGACACATGTAGAAGCACTGATATACAGATGGCCAATACTGGGGTCATATCGATTCTGGGCAGTCAATGAATTCACTATCCCGTGCGATAGAAAATTTTTCTGTCTCTATTGTAGGATGAGTCATCAACCATTCATCAAGATGGTGACTGATGTGCATTAGCACCATGTTGCTGTCTGGGTAGTCAGCCCCTATAGCTATCGCCTCATTCAAGTCAAAGTGGTTACGCTTACCTTCTACACCTGGGGGATAGGTACAGTCCAAACAGATTGTATGAGGTCGCCACTCTTTCAGGAATGAGACGGTTGCAGGAGGAAGTTCGCGGGTGTCTGTCAGATATGCCAGCTTAGCGTCTTTATATTCGATGCAGTAACCCAATGTAGGTTTAGAGTGAACTAAAGGTACCGGGGTAATGCGGACGTCGCCTACGCAAAATGTTTCGAACTTGGAAAGGTGAGTGAAATTAAGTGGGCCCGGGTATTTGTACAAGTCTGCACATCCGTCTGCATCATGGGGTGCAAAAGCATCAAGACTCCCTGTTCCCCAGCGTAAATGGAACAAGCCCTGAACGTGATCGGCGTGAAAATGGGTAATCAGTATTGAAGACAAAGTCCCCGCAGGAAATCGTTCAGCGATATCCATGACACCCGCATCAATCAGTAGACGTACATCGCCGGCCTCAAGCACTGCGCAATTTGGCAACCGCCGGACACTGGTATCGATACGTGCACGAGTACATACCGTGCAATCACAGCCCCACAGCGGAACGCCACCCGCCGAACCAGTCCCTAAAAAAGTTAGTCGCATGCAGCAACCTTTTCCTGACTGCGGATCAGTTCGACGAATGCAGGTCCTGTTGACTCCAGAGGAGCGTCATTATTGAAGCGTAAAAGTCTGTTGTGCTTCAGTGAAGCAAACTCACCTGCGCGCTTTAACCGTGATTCAATTTCGCTTGCTTCTTCTCGTCCTCTTGAAAGCAGACGTTCTCGTAACACCGACTCAGATACCTCAATCAGAACGGGCACTAGTTCCGGATAATGCCTAGTAGCCTGTGGCAGATAGGCGCGTGATCCGTTAAGAATCACTATGAGGCCTTTGGCAAGCCAATGATTAACTTCGCATCCGATGCCGTAGCGGAGACCGTGGCTATTCCAATGTAGAGGAAGTAGCTTATGTTCGACTCTGGACTGAAACTCGGCGTTGCTTAGCTCCACATGGTTCTCACCCCCCGCATTGTGCGGACGAGTGATATAGCGATGCGCGAACATCACGCTGGAGTTCGTAGCTAGTGCTTCCCGTGCAAAGTGCATCAGACTGTCTTTGCCGCTGCCGGATGGGCCTATGACGTAGAGCAGGACGCCACTCATCTTAGGCTCCGTGATCAAAGGCCAGTGTCATTACCTGTAAACCTTCCGACCAAACTCGCGACACTTGAGGTAGCCCACCCAAGTGTCTTACTGCTAATAGGTCTGCACGTTTTCCCGCTGCGATTACACCACGATCTTTGAGGCCAACTGCTCGTGCCGGATTACAGGTCACCAGTGCAACTGCTTCGTGCAACTTGATACCTGCCAATTCCGGTAGCTTCAGCACAGCGGGCAATAAAGCTGCTGGCGAATAATCGCCACACAGACAATCGGCCACACCTTCTTTGACCGCATCTAATGCGCGCATAGAACCTGACTGAGACTTTCCGCGCAGGATGTTGGGAGCGCCAAATAAGGTCGCCAGTCCAGCCGCACGAGCTGCCTGAGCCGTCTCAAGATTGATTGGAAATTCGGAAACACTTACGCCTAGTTTTTTTACGACATCAACCTTTTCTGGACGATCGTCATCGTGGCTAGCGAGCGGAATACCAAGTTCGCGCGCATGTTGTGCCAGTTGCTCCATGCGTGCCACAGCACCTTCACCTTGAGCCAGTTTGTTGGCGAGCAGGATTTCAAACTCCGCCGCATCCTTCTTGTAGGTGCGCGACAGAAAATCGCGATAGGCATCGACACTCTTGAACTGTCCCTGTCCTGGCGTGTGATCCATAAAGGACATCAAGTGAATCTCATCAAGGCCCAGCAATTCGTTCAGGATATCAGGCGCAGTTGGGTCGGTAATCTCGTAACGTGCATGCACTCGGTTGTCCACCAGAGCGTGTTCCTGCCAAGCATGTACGGCACGTGCTAGTTCTGCTGCGGTATTGTTATTGCGTACGCCAAGTTCTGCATTTGCAAAAGAAAGTGCGTGATAGATGGTGGTAATACCCGCCGCCGCATTTCGTTTGTCAGCTTGCGCACAAGCGAAGTCGAACGGGAAGTGCACACCGGGGCGCGGCTCGGCTTCTTTTTCCAGCGCATCGCAGTGCAGGTCGATCATGCCCGGCATCAATGTCTGGCCGCGTAAGTCGATCTCTTGCGCGCCTGCACTGCTGGCCGGATTGATGGCGACAATCTTCCCATCTGCGATGAGTACTGCAGCGTCTTTCAGTGTTTCGTTCTCCAGCACAACTTGCGCGCCGGTCAGATAAAAATGATTGTTCATGCAATTTCCTCTACGGGTTCAACGATAGCGACGGGAGGTGACAGCTCTATGACACTGTCGGCCAGACGGCGCACTAGATCGGGGTGGTGGAAGATGGCCAGCATAGCGATGCCGCTGCCTTTCAATGTTTCGAGATGTGCGACTACGCGTTCGGTAGTGGCGGGGTCGAGACTGGCGGTCGGTTCATCCAGCAACAGTAAACGCGGTTGCGCGATCAGGCCGCGTGCCAGATTCACACGCTGCTTCTCGCCGCCAGAGAAAGTGGCGGGCGGGACGTTCCACAGATGCGAAGGCACGGCTAGTTGCGCCAACAGATCAGCTGCACGTCCACGTGCTTCTTCGGTCTCCACACCGCGTGCGAACAAAGGCTCGGCCACCACATCCAGCGCGGACTTGCGCGGCAGGCAATGCAGGAACTGTGTGACGAAACCGATCTCGCTCTTGCGTAGCTCCAGTATGAGATGTTCGTCCGCCTGTGCAAGGTCGACGATTTCACCGGATGCAGTGCGGAACAGCATGCGTCCGGCGCTGGGCAGATAAGTGCGATACACACCTTTCAGTACCGATGATTTACCAGCACCGGTCGGCCCGATTAATGCTGTGAGCTTGCCTGGATAGACGCTCAGGTTCACATGCGAGGCGGAGGGGATGAGCTTGTTGCGTTCGTGCAGACAGAATGTCTTGGCGTAATTCTCTATAGTCAGGATAGCGTTCATAGTCATCTCACAATGCAGAAGCCACTAACCGCTGGGTGTATGCGTGCTGTGGGTCTTCAAGGATTTGGTCGGTGAGGCCGGACTCGATGACGCGGCCGTGCTTCATCACCAGCGTGCGGCCGGCCAACAAACGAATCACACCTAAGTCGTGCGTGACTACGATCATCGCGGTGCCGAGCTCGTGTTGTATCTCTAGGATCAGATCGAGGATGGCGGCTTGCACCGACAGATCGAGTCCGGTGGTGACTTCATCTAGGAACAGCAGCGGCGGTTGCGTGGCTAGTGCCTTGGCGATTTGTACGCGTTGCTGCATACCGCCGGAGAAAGTCTTGGGGTTCTGGTCCATGCGTACGCGAGCCACTTCGGTACGTACCAACAAATCACCTGCGCGGGTGCGAATCTCGCCGTAATGTTTGAGGTCGCTCATCAACAGACGCTCGGCGATGTTCCCGCCAGCGGAAATCTGGAAATTCAGACCCAGATGGGGGTTCTGATACACCATGCCGAAACGCTTGTTACGCATGCTGCGTTGTTGCGCTGCGTTGAGTGCAAACATGTCGTGCTGCACATCGCCGTCATAGAACGTCGCGCTGCCCGCCGTCGGCGTTTCGTCGAAATACAACATCTTTACCGTACTCGACTTGCCGCTGCCGGATTCTCCGATGATGCCGAGGATCTCGCCGCGATACAGATCGAAGTTCACATCATGCGCGGCGACCACACTGCCGCAGTGCGGGCAGATGTTGGTGTCGTTTTCCGGCCCTGTGCTGCTGATGCACAAGGGACACTGCTCACCGTGGATGCGCGACAAACCGCGCACGGACAATATCTTGTTGCTCATGCTTGCTTCCTCGCGCTGATTGTTTCCTGTTCTTCCTCGCAATAAGCCGAGTCGGAACATTGATGGGTGACGTTGCCTGCATCGTCGATGAGTTCGTCCAAGAAGCTAACAATCGAACCGCAGCAACGGCAAGCGATGCGCTGGCCGTTCACGTCGCGAAAATCTTCCACGCGGAAGGCGATGTCATCGAACACCAGCGGCTCGGCCAATGTGTACGGCGGCACAGCGTAGATCTTCTTCTCGCGTCCGGCACCCAGCAGCACCAGCGCAGGTGACTGATGTAGACGTGGCACGTCCCAGCGCGGGATGGGTGACGGGTCAATCACATAGTGGCCGTTGATACGTGTGGGATAGCGGTGTGAGATAGTGATCTCGTCGAAGCGCACGACATCCTCGTAAAGTTTCACCAACAGGCGCGAATAATCAGCCTCGCCGTGCATGACTTTGCGTCGCGCTTCCGATGGCTCGACAACCACCAGCGCATCGGGATATGGCACTTGCAAGACCAGTATCTGTTGCTCGGTGAGCAGCTTTTCCGGGATGCGGTGACGCGATTGGATCAAGGTCGCATCCTGTGTCTTTTCCGTGACCTCGACCCCGGGACAGGTGAGCTGCACAAACTGGCGCAGATTAACCGCGTTGACCGAATCGTCCGATCCTTGGTCGATCACTTTCAGCGTGTCGTCTTCACCGATCAGCGACAAGGTAAGTTGAAGACCGCCAGTTCCGAAGCCACGACCCATCGGCATCTCACGCGAGGCATAAGGTGTCTGGTAACCCGGGATGGAGATCGCTTTGAGGATGCAGCGGCGCACTTCCTTCTTGGCGTACTCGTCGAGGAAGCCGAAGGAATAGCCTGCATCTTCCAGCGGCAGTTCGTAATGAGCGTTCATGTGGTCGCCTCCGATTCTTTTTGTTGCATCTTCTGTTGGGTGGTGCGCAGTCGGTCCATGTCCGACTGGAAGGTGACGTAGTGCGGCATCTTGTAATGCGAGGCAAAGCCCATCGAGTCCACACCGTCCACATGCAGCAACACGAACTCGGGATCTTCCGAAGGATTGGTGGGGCCGTCTTGCATGCCTTTCTGCAAAGCGCGGTCGAGGATGGCCATGCTGATCGCCTTCACTTCGTTGTGACCGAAACAAGCGCCGTAGCCGAGCGTGAAGGTGGGCAGCTCGTCGCCGTTGGTGCCTTCGTACATCGCTACCACTTCGCATTCGGTGACCAGCACTTCACCCGCCTCCATCAACTCGGCTGTCACCGGATGCGGCAACATTACCGGCAGATAGCCGACGCGTAGTTCCGCCACTGTGGGGTGTACGTCGCCGTAACCGCGCATGTTGGAATACGCCATCGCCAGTAGGCCACCGGTCTCGGCGCGTGCCATGGTGGCTAGTGCAGCAGAGCGCGGCACTGGGAACACCAGCGGGTCTCGTGTGATGTCAAAGGCAGCTGCACGACTTGGCGCTACCGGTGGCAGCAGTCCTTCCGCACGCAAAGAGTCGATCACCTTCGGGAAGTTGTCAGGCAGTTCGGACTCGGGCGTATTGCGTAAAAATGCCTTTGCCACATTCTTAAATGCTGCAGGATCTTCGTTGGCTAGATCGAGTTGTAACAGGCGCAAGGCGTAGTCGTAAGTCGCGCCGAGATACTGACCGCCAGGTACTTCTTTGAACGCGGACGAGATGCGGCGGATGCAACGCATGTTGACTGTGTCCTGCACCGGCGATTCGAGCAGGCGCGGCTTGGTGGAACGATAGGCGCGCAAAGCGAAAGCCGCTTCCAAGGTGTCGCCCTGGAATTGTTTGAGTGCGAGCGCAGCCAGACGCGGGTGATACAGACCGCCTTCGGATATCACACGTGAAGTCAGCAAGCGCAACTGCTCTTCTATCATCGCCAGTGTGAGCGGTTCATCCAGCGAACCTTTACAGCGTAGGTAGTCTGTGACTGCTGCTGCACCATCTATGGCTGCCTTGCCGCCTTTAATTGCGACGTAACTCATGCTGCACCTCCCACTGTGATAAGAGTGGTACGCGGTAACGCAACAAAACTATTCGCATCACACAGCACCAGCTCAACACCAAGCGGAAAGGTGCTGACCCAGTCATTACGTGATGTGATCCAGTCTGCGTGCAGCTCCTCCACACCGATAATCATGGGTTTCTGTATACCAGGGCCACTTAGTTGCAGGCGAATTGTTCCGATGCCGGCGTCATTCAAAGACGTTACACGCAGCATCAAAGTTGCTCCGTACTCGGGAGCTTCCAATGTCCCAAGGCTAGGCATGAATTCAGGTGTACGGCTACCGTCAACAACAACAAAAGCGGCAACTTCTGGCGACGCACGATGCGCTTCAAGTTTGGGCCATTGCGACTCCTCTATTAGCTTATGAGGGTCTGCCAGCGTGGTCTGTCCATCAACCAGTGTGCTCAGCAATGCGAACCATGACGATGTGCTGGCTGTTGCGCATTGAGTGATTCGACCTGGATAACTGAAAGCATCCAGCAAGCTGCGGAATAGTTTCTGTTGTTTAGCTGGATCCCAGATGTTTGAATCTACTATTGCCATATCATTCTTCATCTTCGTCGTCCTCTTGTCCTAGCAGCGAGAAATCCACGCGTGTCGCTGCCAGCAGTTTTTTGCGCTCAGTTTGCTTCTGTTGGTGTGCCTCTAAGCCCTGCTGTACTAGCGTCATGGCGTTGACCCAACCTGGTAACTTGCCGGCCATTACTGCATCAAGGATGGCGATTGCGCGCGCGAGTTGCGCGCGGTCGTCCACAATCAAGGCTCCGCCGCGCGCCTCATACCCTGCCGTGTCGCGTACGACTACTTCGGCTCGTGCTACCGGTATCTCGCCTATGAAATAGGATTCCTGAAATGCTCCTTCACGCATGTTCAGCAATCCAAGTCCTGCGTGCGGCAGCGCAACATCTCGCACTTCCAGTTCACCCGACAATACGTTTGCCAGATGCCTTACTTCACTTGCCGGTAAGGAGCAGAGTACTGAAGGCCACTTATTTCTCGGTATATTCATCAATTGAGCTTTCCTCTAATCCAGGTAGATAGGTAGTCGATGACTAGGATGGTGATAAGAATCACGATGATCAAAGCCGCTGATTGGTCGTAATTGAACATTCGCAATGTGTCATGCAACGCTAGGCCTATACCGCCCGCGCCGACTAGACCTAAAACCGAGGCCATGCGTACATTGCGGTCGAAGATATAGAGCGTGTAACCAAGCGCCTCGCGCAGAATGGATGGCCAGCCGGCATACATCACGACCTGCAAACGAGATGCACCTGTGGCTGAGACGGCCTCATATATGCCAGCATCCACGCGCTCCAGACTCTCTGAGAAGAACTTGCCAAGAAAGCCTGCAGTGTGGATGCCGAGTGCGAGGGCTCCGGGGAGCGGCCCGAGTCCTAGTGCCGCCACAAAGATAAGTGCCAGCAATAGGTCGGGCATAGCACGCATGAAGTTAAGCGTTTCCCTAGCGATGCGGTAGACCGTCGCGTTTGGTGTCAGGTTGCGCGCTGCGAACGGTGCCAGCACTACCGCCACCACGAAGGCCAGTGCACTGCCCCATAGTGCAGTGGCCAATGTCTGAATCAACAGTTCTACATATCTAGATAAGTCTGCAAAATTAGGCGAACCGTAGCGGCTGAAATATTCGAAGATGTCATCAACACCATATAGCAACGTTTCGAACGACAACTCCAAGTCCACGACGATTAGCCACAAGAGTGCTAACCAAGCTGTCAACCATACCGGAGTAGGGTTGAATGGCTTCTTTGGCAATGGCGGACGTACTGTTTCTATTGCCGACATCAAATCAGCCTCCTACGGAATTTATCCGACATGCGATCTAGCAATGTCACTGCCACATAGATGGAAAGTGCGATGGGTAGCAGGCGGCCATAATCGAACATACGCATCGCCATAACTAGGTCGTAACCAATGCCACCGGCACCCACTAGCCCGAGGATGGCAGCTGCACGAAGGTTGTGATCTAGGATGTACATGACAGTACCTACGAAGTCTGGGAATACTTGTGGAAAAAATGCAAAAGTACGTAGTTGTAGCCAACCTGCACCATGTGCGGCGACTCCTTCCACTTGGCGTGCATCGATGACCTCGATGCTCTCTGCGAAAAACTTACCCATGAAACCTACGGTAACGAAAGACAGTGCCATGACACCTGGCAATGGCCCCAAACCTACCGCCGACACGAATACCAGCGCCCATACTAATTCCGGTAGCGCACGCATCAGTGTTAGTAGATTTCGCGTCACATGAAATACGACTGGATGTGGACTTGCATTCACAGCCGCCAGTACGCCCAGCGGCAAACTGATGACCAGTGCGATGCTTGTAGCAAGAAAAGTCATCTCCATCGTTTGCAACATATTCGTGCCCAGTGTCGGCAGATATTCCCAATCTGGCAGTACCAGCAAATGGCTAGCAAATTCGAACATGCGGGGTATTGCGGTGATAAGCCGCACAAGGTCGAGTTCGACCGCTGATGCGCTTATCACCAGCAGCAACAGGCAAACTGAGACCACGACGGCCGGTGCGACTGCGGGCAAGCCGTTAGGCGTAGGCCAGCATAGTCTCGAGCTGTTCATCGATTTGGTCTCCGTTACGGTTATAGATACGGCTGAGTGTTGCGCGGTCCAGACCACTGGCGGGACCGTCGTAAACAACGAAGCCATCATTGAGACCTATAACGCGGTCGGCGAAACGCTTGGCTAGTTCGACCTGATGCAGATTGACGACGACTGTGATGCCATCACGCGTGCATATCTCGCGCAACAGACCCATGATTTCCTCACTGGTAACAGGATCCAAGCTTGCAACAGGCTCATCTGCAAGGATGACGCGCGGCTGTTGAGCCAGCGCACGGGCAATACCTACACGTTGCTGTTGTCCGCCGGATAAACGGTCAGCGCGGTTCCATGCTTTATCTGTTAGCCCAACACGAATCAGCGCTTCGTGAGCGATATCCATATCGCCACGCTGGAACAGATAGAAAAGACTACCCAACCAAGAACGATGAGAAAGTCGTCCTGTTAATACATTGGCCATGACCGATAGGCGGTCGACCAAATTGAAATGTTGGAACACCATGCCAACCTGCGAACGGACTTCGCGCAAGTTTGTATGTGTCACCGTTTGTTGACCGATTTGTACCGAACCCGAGGTCGGTGTCTCCAAACCGTTGATGGTACGTAGTAGCGTTGATTTTCCTGCACCGGATGGGCCGAGGATGACAGTAAACGAACCCGCCGGAATCTCGGCACTTACGCCCTTTAGCGCATTGAAACCGTTGGCGTAGCGTTTAGCGACGTCCTTGATGATGATTTGACTCATAAAACCTCCGGAAAAAACGGTCGACTACCCATGCAGTCGACCGTCATGTTGCGATTACTTCATTTGTTCTTTTTTCAGGCCCAGCTCTTTAACCATATCGCGTATGGCTTGATAGTCCTTAGGACCGACAGCAACGTAATGGCTGATCTTGCCGTATCCAGTAACCTTGATTTCCTTGTCAGCATTCAGAATTGCATCACGAATTTCTGCCTTCAGCTTCTTAGGCAAATCACCGCGATACACCAATGGAGAACCTGGCAATGGAGTTGACTCAGCGATGATGCAATTGCTTTCCTTAGTGATCAGACCTTTTTCCAACATCTTGGGATAAGTGATGTCGTTGTCGGCTGCTGCATCAACAGTTTTGTTCTTAACTGCCAATTCGGCTGCATCATGTGAACCTGCATAGGTGAACTTGCCGAAGAACTGCTGAGGCATCATGCCGGTTGCCTGCTTGACCATGTAAGTTGGCATCAAGCCACCTGATGTAGATGCTGGGTCAACAAACGCAACACTTTTTCCCTTCAGATCCATGATGCTTTTGATACCACTGTCACAAGGTGTCACGATGATGCTTTTATAGGTAGGAGAGTTACTACCTTCACGGATACCAACAGCAAACGCTTCAGCACCAGCTTCTTGTTCAGCCAAGTAGTAAGAGAGCGGGCCGAACCAAGCGATATCGACGCGCTTTTTCTTCATTGCTTCGATAACACCAGCGTAGTCAGTTGCAGTGAACATCTTTACTTTTTGACCAAGTTTCTTTTCCAAATAAGCGCGCATAGGCTCAAATGTCTTGATCATTTCTTCGTTGTTATCTGCAGGGATCAGTCCCAGTACCAGCTCACGTGCGCTAGCTACGCCTGCTGCACTAAACAATGAAGCGCCAATCAGTGTTGAAAGTATTAGTTTGTTAAATTTCATTTAGTAAGACTCCTATGAGTTTCAGTACGGGTTGCGGACGTTCAGGGGGTGATGCGCAGTTGGATCCGGTCTGCGCGGAACCGGGTGATGGCGTACTCGACTGGCGTATTATCCAAATCAAGTACGTTCAAACTCTTTACCCTAAGTACAGGGCGGTTTTGGGTGATGCCAAGAAGTTTCGCGTCGTCACCTTGGGGCAGTACAGCAGTGACGAGGCTTTCAGTTCGACGCAACTTTCCACAGCGCGTGGCCAATACGTCATGCAGCGATCCATCCTGATACTCGCTGAGCAATTCTTTATATGGGTGCACTGGAAGAAAGTGTGAAATCACACAGAATGGAACGCCACCAGCCAAACGCAATGTCTCAATCCACAGCACATGGTCATCGGCTTCAAGCGACAAATTCCTTGCAACCCCAACAGATGCAGGGGCAATCATTTTCCTGATGACTCTGGTATCAGCAGAGATACCAATATCGGTGAGGGTTTGAGTAAAGCGAGTGTTTGTCCCCACTCGGTAATCCAGCAATTGATCGGTAATGAAAATTCCTACGCCATGTTGGCGTTCAAGCAGACCTATCGTGATTAACTCATCAACTGCTCTGCGCAGGGTGTGTCGATTCACGCCAAAGCGCGCAGCCAACTCACCTTCAGAAGGTAGCTTGTCGCCAGCAGAACCCTGCCGCACATAATCGCGCTCCAATACTTCGGCGATTTGCGCATACAGGGAAATGCCAGTGTCGCGGTCTATTGCGTAAAGACTCATGAGTGCAGTTGTCTAGATATGTAATGACATGCATCATGAATAGGGAACATTTCATCACAGTTAAATTATTGTTAAAAATTTATGATGGCTGACGATTGATGGTGCTGACCGCATCGAACGATGTTAGAAAAGTTTATGTAGGGCACCCCTAATTTTCTCAACAAAACTATAAAGTATCGTGCGCATGCTTATAAATTCAGGTGGGATAGTTTGAGCCTTACTAAATCGATCCAAGATCAGAGTTGAGTCCCCATACGCGACAATTATTTCAATATTATTAATCAGTAGTGTCCGGTTAACTTACAAATTCCAGAGCCAAGATTGAGTATTGGCGCAGGTTACAGAGCAATTTATTTTGGTGCCGATTTGAAATCAGTTTACCTACATTCTGCTTCGAGTAACTTCC
>JAQTTY010000012.1 GCA_028710525.1 Gallionella sp.
TCTGTCGGTCACTCTGTTCGAGAAAATGCCCATACAACAAGCCTTGCAGGGCATCCGTGGCGAGGCAACAAACACCGATTTCAGCAACCAACTGAATCTATTCGATTCTTAACCGGACACTAGTGAGATGGGGTATTTGTGAAAATCACTTTTATTAAAATCAACGGGCTAAAAGTTTTTGCTCAGATTGTCAGACATTCAAGTTCAGATTATCCGACACAATTGGTGTCTATTTAACGTTAGCCCTTTAGGAACGAGTCGCGATGATCAACGTCGGTGAGCAACTTGTTGCGTCGTATCTGCAATACATTCGTGAGTGCGAGTTCACTCAGATGAACCTCTATACTGTTGACTCTCAGGGCGAAATAGATGTTGTTGGTATCGACCTAAAAAGAAAGAAGGTCTACGTATGTGAGGTCGCAATTCACCTCACAACTGGCTTGCAATACGTCAAAGACAAAAGGCCGAACAATATCCAAAAACTGACCGAAAAATTTTCGAGAGATATTGAATACGCGAACAAATACTTTGCGGATTACGAAAAACACTTCATGCTGTGGAGTCCCGTAGTCAAAGGAAATGGCGGGGAACAGTACAATCAGCTTGGCCACATCGAAGCTATTGGCCAAAATATAAAATTAAGCTATGGCGTCAGCATTGAGTTCGTGATGAACGAACGGTTTCGCGAATGTATGCTGGAAATGCGCGCGTTTGCAAAGTCGAAAACTGCTGATCTTAAGTGCCCTGTCATGAGGCTGCTACAAATTGAAGAACACCTTGCTAAGCACATCGGTAAGCAGGGCTAACCCGGCCATAAGGACTTCCAAGTCAAATTGATTTTCTAGTCACGCATCATTGCCTCCTGCTTCATTCCTCGAATGAATTGGGGGCAGACTCGAATTAAGCGTACAAGGATGCGCAAGAATCATTGCCCACCCTACGAATACACCTGCCGTCGACTGCCTACACTCTCCGCTACACTCACCATTCAAGAATCCTCCCACCCCGCCGATAACTAAACCAAGGGTGCGGGGATGATGCTTCTGAACCGCCGAATGAATAGCGAGGTGGCATCATGAAACACTACACACACAAACTGACACGCGAAGTATTGGTGGATGGCTGTCTGTTCAGCGAATTTGTCGGTGACTATTTCGTAGATGAATATCTACCTGTGACTTTCTGAATCACTGTGACGACAGCGTCGTCACAGTTCTCCTGCTCTATCTGAGCACTTGCGCACTTTCGATTTGCACGCGATATAAACCCAGTTCCTGTTGGGAGCTGAGACGCACGCCGCTGACGCGCACATTGCCTTGCTGATTAGGCGCCAGCTTGCTGGTGATGGCCAACGGTGCGGTCTGCGCCATCGCTTGACCCGTCTGCGCATTCAGCTTGATGACTCTGACCTGCACGTTCTCCACTGACACTGCGGTTGGGTTGTGCACTACGGCGTAGAGATTGCCTTGCGCGTCTAGCTGCGGTGCAGCTTGCAGATATTTGGCGGGATTGCGCGGCAGATCCAGACGCAGATAGCTGGCGGTGGAAGACTGGCCTATGGTCGAAGCAGAACCTGCGGCGACTTGATAATTCTGCAATGCGGCATTCACATCGCCGCGTCCCTCGGCCAACTGACCAAGCAGGAAGTGACTGGTGGCGGTCGGTAACAGCGCGTTACTTTGATTGAGTGCTTTCTCGGCTTCGGCCTTGCGCCCCAGATTATTCAGCGCGATGCCGCTCTGCACATGCGGGCGGAAATAATCGGGCTGCATCTTGATGGCTTTGTCGTAATAGCTGAGCGCGCCCTTGTTATCCTTTTCGGCTAACGAAACGTCACCTAGCAACTCTTGGAATCGTGCTTCCCGTGGCTCGATGGCGATAGCCTGTTTAGCCAATACGGCTGCTTTCTTGGGATCGCCCGCCGCCAGTACTTTCACCCCTTGGTCGTAATCTTTGTAGGCAGCTTCGGTGGCTTTCAGCTTGCCAACTTTTTCTGCGTAAATCTCGCGCCCCCATTCACCGCCCGCCCCCACCTCGGCAAGCGTCGCCTTGTTATCGGCCACGCGCTGATCAGAGGGTGGATGGCTAGAGAACAATCCTTGGATAAAGTCGCTCTTCTGACCTTTGCTTAATCGTACAAAAGTCTCCTGCAAGGTAACCGCGGCAGTCGGGTCATAACCCGCGCGCTTCATATAGATCATGCCGTAGTGATCGGCTTCGGATTCATCATCGCGACCGAACTTGGTGGAGATCAGTTGCGAGCTTAGTTGAGCACCACCCACTACCAGATGTCCATAATTTTTGTTCTGTGTCGCCGCACCGGCCAACACTGTTGCACCTTGCAATAACATGCCAGTCTCTATGCCCTTGGCACCGTGACGCGCTGCCGCATGCACGATCTCGTGGCTCAACACCGCCGCGAGTTCCGCTTCCGAATTCAGTTCGTAAAGCAGTCCACGATTGAAAGCGATCTTGCCGCCCGGCATCGCCCAAGCGTTGGGGACGGAATCATTGAGCACGACGAATTCATAAGGAAGTTTGCGGTCGGATACGGCGGCCAACTTATTGCCCACGCTTTGCACATAGGCAGTCAACTCGGGGTCGATGACGTAATCACCCCCCTGCTGCTGACGTGCTGGGGCGTAATTCTGTTTGCCCATATCAATCTCGCGCGACTCGGAGACGAACTGGAACTCAGTCTTATGCGTCACCGGATTGGTGCCGCAGGCGGTCAAGACTAAGGTTGAGAATGCAACTAGAAAGATGGTACGCAACATTTTCATCTCCTTATAGAGATTCCCTCCCCTTTGCAGGGGGAGGGCTAGGGAGGGGGTAGACACCGTCATGTCTCGACTAATCCACCCCCATCCTAACCTTCCCCCTGCAAGGGGGAAGGAACCAGATTTCATCAATGTTAGTTTTAACCCGCCAGCTTTTTCTTCAACAACTCATTCAACTGCGCCGGGTTGGCTTTGCCTTGACTGGCTTTCATCGCCGCACCAACGAAGAAGCCGAACAACTTGTCTTTGCCACTGCGATACTCGGTGACCTTGTCGGCATTTGCCGCCATGACTTCATCGATGATCTTTTCAATCGCACCGCTATCCGAAACCTGCTTCAAGCCTTTAGCTTCGATGATGGCATCTGCGTCGCCGCCTTCAGCCCACAAGGCACGGAACACTTCTTTGGCACCAGAATTGGAGATCGTTCCATCCGCAATGCGCGCCAACATGCCGCCTAGTTGCGCCGCACTGATTGGACATTGTGCAATTTCTAAGTTATCGCGATTAAGCTGTGCGCTCACTTCGCCCGTCATCCAATTGGCGGCGAGCTTGGCATTGGCCCCACCCACGATGCCCACTGTAGTATCAAAGAATTCGGCCATCTCGCGCGAACTGGTCAGGCTGTTCGCGTCATAAGCGGACAGACCAAAGCTGCCGGTGTAACGCTCACGCTTGGTCGTGGGCAACTCAGGCATGGTGCTGCGCACCGCGTCCAGCATGGCGGGCGTGATGTCCAGCGGCAACAGATCTGGATCAGGGAAATAACGGTAATCGTGCGCGTCTTCCTTGCTGCGCATCGCGCGCGTCTCGCCGGTGTCCGGATTGAACAAGATGGTGGCTTGCTGAATCTTGCCGCCGTTCTCCAGCGTGTCGATCTGCCACTGCACTTCATAGTCGATGGCTTGTTGCATGAACTTGAAGGAGTTCAGATTCTTGATTTCGCGACGTGTACCCAACGGTTCGCCAGGCTTGCGCACCGACACGTTGACGTCGCAACGGAACGAGCCTTCCTGCATATTTCCGTCGCAGATGCCTATCCAGCGCACCACAGAATGCAAAGCTTTGGCATACGCCACCGCCTCGGCAGCAGAACACATATCCGGCTCAGAAACGATTTCCAACAGCGGTGTACCGGCACGGTTTAGATCGATGCCGGTCATGCTTTGCGTCGCACCGTGCACCGACTTGCCTGCGTCTTCTTCCAAGTGTGCGCGCGTGATGCGCACAGTCTTCTCGTAAGGTTTGGCATTTCCGGAAAGCGGCTCGACTTGTATGGTCAGCGCACCTTGTCCAACCACGGGCAGATCCATCTGGCTGATCTGATAACCCTTGGGCAGATCGGGGTAGAAATAATTCTTGCGTGCGAACACCGAGCGCGGCGCGATATGCGCACCCACGGCCAGACCGAACTTGATGGCGCGTTCCACTGCGCCCTTGTTCAACACGGGCAACACACCCGGCAAGGCGATGCTAACTGCATCCGCTTGGGTATTGGGCTCAGAACCGAACGCAGTCGAAGCGCCGGAAAAGATCTTGGTGTTGGTGGAGAGCTGAGTGTGGACTTCCAGCCCGATAACGATTTCCCATTTCATATACTTAATCCTGATCCATAGCCTTTTGGCGCAACTCGCGTAGGCCTTCTGGCATTTCCAAAGTTTGCGGGTCCCAGCCTTCCAACTGCATCACATCCGTAAGACATGTTTCCAATTCAGCATGCGCTTTGGAAATTGAGTCTGAGATACGGCGATGCACTTCGGACAGCTGGCTGCCCTTGCTGATACATTTATTCTGATAATCGAACACCTTGCGTAACTGCAGCAGCTGTTCAGCGACTTGAGCGGGACATGCACACAAGTAAATCATCGCCTCCTCGAGTATGTGTTCGAGTTGTGCATTGCTGTAGCGTTTGCTTAGTGGTGGCCTCATCTAGTCATCCTCACAATGTAGGTGCTCTGCTGTGCCAGCCTGTCGCCAATTGGTATTGATGCGCGACGCCCAACATTTGCGCTTCTTTGAAGTAGTCACCGATGATCTGCAAGCCGACCGGCATACCGTTCGCGCCCGTGCCGCAAGGGATGGACATACCAGGCAAGCCGGCCAGATTTACCGCGATGGTGTAGATGTCGGACAAATACATCTGTACTGGATCGTCGCCCTTCTCGCCTAGATTGAAAGCGGTGGACGGGCTGGTCGGCCCCATGATGACGTCGCATTTTTTGAAAGCTTCAACGAAATCTTGCGCGATGAGACGACGTATCTTCTGTGCTTGCAGGTAATACGCATCGTAGTAACCGTGGCTCAGTACATACGTGCCTATCATGATGCGGCGTTTCACTTCTTCGCCGAAACCTTGCGCACGGGTCTTCTCGTACATGTCGGTGAGGTCTGTGTAGTCGGGTGCGCGATAGCCATAACGCACCCCGTCGAAACGTGACAGATTGCTCGACGCTTCGGCTGGTGCCAACACGTAGTAAACCGGCACCGCCAATTTCGCATTCGGTAGACTGATTTCCACCACGGTCGCACCCAGCTTCTGATATTCGGCGACGGCGGCTTGCACACACTGACCCACGTCTTGCGACAGACCTTCGGCGAAGAACTCGCGCGGCAGACCAATACGCAGACCCGCCAAGGGCTTGTTCAACTCACGTGTGTAATCTTCCTTGTCGCGCACCAAGCTGGTGGAATCGCGCGGGTCGTGACCGGTCATCACGTTCAACATCAGCGCGCAATCTTCCGCGCTGCGTGCCATCGGGCCGGCCTGATCCAAGCTGGAAGCGAAGGCGATCATGCCGTAGCGTGACACCGTGCCATAAGTCGGCTTGATGCCGGTGATGCCACACAAGGCAGCAGGTTGACGTATCGAACCGCCGGTGTCCGTACCTGTTGCAGCTGCGCACAAGCGTGCCGCGACTGCGGAAGCTGCACCGCCCGAGCTACCGCCGGGCACGGCTTTGATATTCCAAGGATTGCGCACTGGGCCAAAATACGAAGTCTCGTTGGACGAGCCCATTGCGAACTCGTCCATATTGGTCTTGCCCAGATTGACCGCGCCTGCCGCGTTGAATTGCGTAATGACGTGTGCGTCGTAGGGCGAAATGAAGTTATCCAGCATCTTCGAGCCACAGGTGGTGCGCCAGCCTTGCGCACAGAAAATATCCTTCTGCGCGATGGGGATACCGGTCAGCGCCTGAGCGCTGCCGTTGGCCAACATGGCGTCAGCGGCACGCGCTTGAGCCAAACTCTTGTGGCCCTCCACGGTAACGTAGGCATTTAGCACTGGGTTATGCGTGGCGATACGATCCAGATAAAGCTGGGTCAGTTCGACGCTAGAGATCGTTTTGGCGCGCAGTGCGTCGCCTTGTTGTTGCAGACTTTGATTAAGCATAACGAGTATAAGATGTGCGGTTATTCAATGACTTGAGGTACAAGATAGAGGCCATCTTCGACCTGCGGGGCAATCGCTTGGAATGCTGCGCGTTGGTCAGGTTCGGAGACCGTATCCTCGCGCAGACGTTGCGATAATTCCTGAGCATGGGACATGGGTTCGATACCCGTAGTATCGACCGCTTGCATCTCGGCGATCAGCTCGAAGATGCCCGACAATTGGCTGCGGGCAGCTTCGATTTCGGACTCGTTCATGGACAAACGCGCCAGACGAGCGATTTTCTGTACATCCTGTGTGGTAAGAGACATAGCAAAAGCTTTATTGAAATAAGATGAATAGGTTATCATATCGGGGTTTATCAGCACACCTCTTTGACTACGGGACACATCATGTTTGGATTCTTCAACAGCTATTTTTCTAACGATCTGGCAATCGACCTCGGTACAGCCAACACGCTGATCTGGTTGCGCGGACAAGGTATCGTCCTGAATGAGCCCTCGGTCGTAGCGATACGCCAAGAAGGTGGGCCCAATGGCAAGAAGGTAATCCAACAAGTCGGCTTGGGTGCAAAACAGATGTTGGGCCGTACACCTGGCAACATCACTGCGATCCGCCCAATGAAGGACGGCGTGATCGCCGACTTCACCGTCACCGAGCAAATGCTCAAGCAATTTATTCGCAAAGTTTACAAGGCGGGCATCTTCAGCCCCAGCCCACGTATCGTGATCTGCGTACCATGCGGCTCTACCCAAGTGGAACGTCGTGCGATCCGCGAATCAGCAATCAACGCTGGTGCGCGCCGCGTAGAACTGATCGAAGAGCCTATGGCGGCTGCGATCGGTGCAGGACTCCCGGTTGAGGAAGCGACTGGCTCTATGGTGGTCGATATCGGCGGCGGCACGACCGAAGTAGGCGTGATCTCCTTAGGTGGCGCGGTGTACTCCGGTTCGGTACGTGTGGGC
Source organism: Gallionella sp. (assembly GCA_028710525.1). Taxonomy (GTDB): domain Bacteria; phylum Pseudomonadota; class Gammaproteobacteria; order Burkholderiales; family Gallionellaceae; genus Gallionella. Next base: position 7,134 of record JAQTTY010000012.1, read on the forward strand.
GGCGACAAGTTCGACGAAGCCATCATCAATTACATCCGTCGTAACTACGGCATGCTGATTGGCGAGACCACTGCTGAAGAAATCAAGAAAACCATCGGTTCTGCTTTCCCAGGCTCTGAAGTACGCGAGATGGAAGTCACTGGCCGCAATCTGGCTGAAGGCGTGCCACGTAGCTTCACCATCTCTAGTAACGAAATTCTCGAAGCACTGACCGAGCCGCTCAATAGTATCGTCAGTGCAGTGAAGATCGCGCTTGAACAAACACCTCCTGAGTTGGGTGCAGACATCGCCAAAAAGGGCATGGTACTGACTGGTGGCGGCGCACTGTTGCGCGATCTGGATCGCATGTTGATGGAAGAGACTGGCCTGCCTGTGTTGATCGCCGATGACCCACTGACCTGCGTGGTACGCGGTTCGGGTCGCGCACTGGATAGCTTGGATACATCGACCAATATTTTCACCACCGAGTAATACAAACGGAGAGTGGTCAGTAGAAAGTGGGCGTACGCAGACCCACTCACCACTTCCGATTTTCCATTTAAAACTACTGCGTATCGATGCTAGATAACACACATTCATTCCGATTCTTTCAGCGCGGCCCCAGTCCGGTCGTCAGACTGGTGTTTTTCGTGACCTTGTCGCTGTTGCTGATGTTCATGGATGCGCGTTACCGTTATCTGGAGTCCGCCCGCAGTGCCGTGTCGGTAATCGTCGCACCCATACAATCTCTCGCAACCTTGCCTGCTCGTATCTGGAACGACGTGGGTGACTACGTTGCCATGCAGAGCACGCTCAAAAACAGCAACCATGATCTGCAGACCCAGCATGTCGTCGATGCAGGGCAACTAGCGCGACTGCAGGCATTAGAGTTGGAGAACAAACAGCTACGCGATCTGGTTGCGCTGCCGATACGTGAAAGCTACACCACCACATTGGCCGAGATCATCTATAGCGAACGCGACCTGTTTAAACGCAAGGTGGTCATCAACAAGGGCGCGGATGCCAGCGTACAACCCGGACAGATTGTGATGGACGACATCGGCATTGTTGGTCAAGTGACGCGTGTCTTCCCTTGGTTGTCCGAGGTCACGCTGATCACCGAAAAAGATCATGTAGTGCCAGTACAAGTATTACGCAACGGTCTGCGCACCATCGTCTTCGGCGCGGGCGACACCAGCCAGTTGGCCTTGCGGTATATGCCCATCAGCTCAGACATCCAAGAGGGAGACGTGCTAGTAACCTCGGGCATAGACGGCACTTACCCTGCTGGCATCTCAGTCGCCAAGGTCACTAAGATCGAGCGCGACCCCGCCTATCCTTTCGCACGTATCACCTGTTTGCCGCTGGGTGGTGTGGATAGACATAAACATCTGCTGATCCTTTCCGCGCAACCCAAGCTGCCCGAAATGCCCGCGCCCGAGATCAGCGTCGAAGACGCGAAAAACGCTAAAGCGAAGCGGAAGAAATAATGGCCCTGCACAATCCCAACAAGACTGAGATACAGCGCCCTGTCGGCAATATCTTCATATTCAGCAGCCTCATCATCGCGGTGCTGCTGAACGGCCTGCCTTGGGAAGGCGTCGCGCTGATGCTGCGTCCCGATTTCGTCGCCATGTTTTTGCTCTATTGGTGCATGCATAAACCGATGCGCATCGGCATTGGCATGGCGTGGGCGGTCGGCATACTTGCTGATGTGGCCGATGCCAGCTTGTTCGGCCAACACGCACTCACCTATACCCTGTTGGCATTCGGCGGCGTGGTGTTACATCGCCGCTTGCAGATGTTCGACTTGCGCCAACAAACCACCCAAGTTTTCGGCTTGTTCGCACTCACCTATACCGTATACGCATTGATGCACTGGCTGATCGATGGCGATGTGGTGTGGGGATATTTCCTCGGCTGCATCTCCTCCACTCTGTTGTGGATCCCGCTCAGTCTGTTGCTGCAGGGATTGCGCCAGCTGCGTATGGGCCGCGACAGCCGATGAAGCGCCACGTAGAACTCAAAAACCATCTACGGGAGATCTTCCATTTCCGTCTACGTCTAGCGGTCAGCATAGGTTTTACGATGGTACTGATGGCAATCCTGCTACTGCGCTTCGCCTATCTGCAACTGCTGCGCCACGACTACTACCAGACACTGGCGGAGAACAACCGCATCTCTATCGTTCCCATCGTGCCCAGTCGTGGCTTGATACTGGACCGCAATGGCGTGGAGATGGCACACAACTATTCTGGGTACACACTGGAAATCTCGCCCAGCAAAGTTGCCAATGTAGATGCCACCATAGACGAGTTGGCCACGTTGGTACCTATAGGCGCACGTGACCGCAAACGTTTTAAGAAGCTCTCTTCCGAAAGTCACAACCTAGAATCGGTAGTGATACGCAATCGCCTCACTGATGAGGAAGTCGCACGCTTCGCTGCCCAGCAATATCGCTTCCCCGGCGTCGAAATCAAGGCGCGTCTGTTGCGAGACTATCCGTACGCCGACAAGGCCTCGCATCTGATCGGCTATATCGGACGCATCAACGAGACCGATGTGGACCAACTTGAAGAGAACGACCTAGCCGCCAACTATCGCGGCTCTGACTACATCGGCAAGACCGGCCTAGAGCAGAGTTATGAAACCGAGTTGCATGGCATCACCGGCATTGAACAAGTCGAAGTGGACTCCAGCGGCCGCGCGGTACGCTTGCTATCGCGCACCGCCCCCATCTCGGGTAACACCTTGGTATTGAGCATAGATGCCAAGCTGCAAGAGATCGCTGAGCAAGCTTTCGGTAATTACCGTGGCGCGCTGGTGGCGATCGACCCAACCAATGGCGAGGTACTGGCCTTTGTTAGTAAACCCGGTTATGACCCCAGTCTATTCATAGATGGCATCGACGAACAAAGTTGGGAGGAGCTCAACAACTCACCGGATCATCCGCTCAACAATCGTGCACTGCGCGGCCAATATCCTTCGGGCTCGACCATCAAACCTTTCATGGCACTGGCGGGACTGTTCTATAAGACACGCTCTCCTAGCCGCACCATCAGCGACCCCGGCTATTTCACCCTGCCTGGGAGTAGTCACCAATACCGCGACTGGAAAGCTGGCGGCCATGGCTCGGTAGATTTGTACAAGTCCATCGTGGTGTCCTGCGACACCTACTACTACGGACTCGCTACCGAACTGGGCATAGACAACATCTACACCTTCTTGTCGCGCTTCGGCTTCGGCAAGAAAACTGGCATCGATCTAGGCAAGCGTCTGGACAACGGAGAATTCGAGAGCGAATCTTCTGGCCTGTTGCCATCGCAAGAATGGAAGATGCGTCGTTACAAGCAAAAATGGTATGCAGGAGACACAGTATCCGTGGGTATCGGTCAGGGTTATAGCTTAGTCACCCCTATACAATTAGCTTATGCCGTAGCAACACTGGCGAATGATGGCGTGGGTTACAGACCTCATCTGGTACGCGAGATACGCAGCGCACGCGCAAACGAGAATCGCGCCATCACAGTCCCGCCAGATGCAAACATGAAGCTTGATCCTGATGATGTAGCGTTGGTAAAACGCGCCATGGTGGCGGTGACTCAACCCGGCGGTACGGCTGTCGCCGCATCGGCGGGTGCTAGCTACCAGATCGCAGGCAAGACTGGTACGGCACAAGTGGTGGGTATGAAGCAAGGCGAGAAGTACGACGCTAGCAAAATTGATGAGCGCCATCGCGACCACGCTTGGTTCATCGCCTTCGCGCCCGCCGACAAACCCAAAATCGCGCTGGTGGTACTGGCCGAAAATGGCGGCCACGGTGGTGGCACGGCAGCACCTATCGCGCGAAAGGTAATGGATTATTACCTACTCGGCAAAATACCGACCCCGCTGGCCGATGTGCCCGAAGACAAGGATGCTCCCCATGACTAAGAGACAGCTTTGGCAACGCCTCATCACGCATGTCGACCCGATGCTGATGTTGGGTCTGTGCATGATCATGTCCACCAGTCTGTTGATGTTATACAGCGCTAGCGACGGCAACTGGATGCGCGTCGGCGGACAAGGCGCAAACATACTCGTCGCCCTGGTACTGATGTGGGTGGTGGCCAATCTGCCCTTGCACTATCTGATGCGCACCGCATTACCTATCTATCTGTTCGGCATGTTGTTGCTCATCGGTGTGGCCCTGTTTGGCGAGATCAGCCATGGCGCACGACGCTGGCTCAATCTAGGCGTGGCGACCATACAACCCTCAGAATTGATGAAGGTCGGCGTGCCACTGATGATGGCTTGGTATTTCGAAAAACATGAAGCCACGTTAACGTGGAAGAACTACCTGATTGCCGCCCTCATTCTGCTCGTGCCGGTAGGATTAATAGCACGCCAGCCCGATCTAGGTACCGCGTTACTAATCACAGCGAGCGGTTTCTACGTGTTGTTCTTGGCCGGATTAAGCTGGCGCATCATAGGTGGCATGGTAGTTGCCAGCCTGGCCAGCGCACCTATCATGTGGAATATGCTGCATGAGTATCAGAAGCACCGCATCATGATGTTGCTAGACCCCACGCAAGACGCGCTTGGCAAGGGTTATCACACTATCCAAGGCATGATCGCAGTCGGTTCGGGTGGCTTGATCGGCAAAGGCTATATGGCAGGAACCCAGACTCACTTGGATTTCCTGCCAGAACGCACCACCGACTTCATCTTCGCCGTCTATTCGGAAGAGTTCGGATTCTTGGGCAACCTCATTCTGCTCGCCATGTATGGCTTTGTGATTACGCGTGGCTTTATGATCACGGGTAGTGCCTCGACCTATTTCACCCGTCTGATGGCTGGCAGTATCACCCTCACCTTCGCCACCTATGCCTTCGTTAATATGGGCATGGTGAGCGGCATCCTGCCGGTAGTCGGCGTACCTCTCCCGCTACTCAGTTACGGTGGGACTTCCATGCTCACCCTGCTACTGGGTTTCGGCATGCTGATGAGTATCGAGACCCATCAAAAGCTCAACAAGACTTAAGGAAATACTATGCAAAGAAATATCGCCCTGCTGACACTCTCCGCTCTCTTGCTTAGCGCTTGCGGCAGCACGCCCGCACGTGAGACTAGCGGCACCGCAACACCTACAGCTACGACACCCTCGGGCGGATATCTGGCAGGCGACGGCCCAGACGGTAATGTGCCAACTGACATAGACAACACTCCGGATGCCGTGCCTAAAGCAGAACCTTTCCATCGCTATGCCAACAGGCCCTATAAGGCGTTGGGCAAGGAGTACACGCCGCTCAGTAGCGTTGGCAATTACAAGGTGAGCGGCACTGCTTCCTGGTATGGCAAAAAGTTCCATGGCCAGCGCACCTCGATAGGCGAGACCTACGACATGTACGCCATGACCGCCGCCCATCCCACACTGCCCATCCCCAGCTATGCGCGCGTCACCAACCTGAGAAACCATAAGTCGGTGGTGGTACGCATCAATGACCGCGGCCCATTCCTGCATGACCGCATCATCGACCTATCCTATGCAGCTGCACGCAAACTGGACATGATCGCTGCGGGCAGCGCCGAAGTCGAAGTGGAGAGTCTAGTGCCGGACGCAGTCGTGACACCCGTCGCACCGGTCGCGGTAGTGGATAGCGAGCCGCTTCCCGTCGTGTCTACCCCTATAGAGTCAGCAGCTTCGGCTCCGGCCAGTGCAGTACCCGCTCCCATCGCGGCGGCTCCAGCTAGCGCTGCGAAATCGAAGAACGTGTATCTGCAACTGGGTGCCTTCCAAACAGAAGCCAGCGCCAAACAATTCTTGAGCAAAATGCGTCACAAACTCGGCAGCAAGCAAAAGCAACTGGTGTTGTTGCACAAAGGTGGCTTGATGCGCGTGCAGATCGGCCCATATGCCACTGCCGACGAAGCACGCGAGGCTGCACCCGCGCTGCACAACAAGCTGGGCGTTAAACCTTTCGTAAGTTTGAAATAATTTTTAGCGCCATCAAAATACCCAAGGAGTACAGCAATGATTTGTGCAAAATGTGGCACCAACAATCTATACGTAGCCACCGAATGCAGTGCCTGCGGTGCCAGCCTCGCCCCCACTGAAACGACCGAACTGGTCTATGCGGGTTTCTGGAAGCGCTTTGCTGCACTGTTCATAGACGGCCTACTGGTTGGCTTTGCCTCGATACTACTCATAGTTGTATTGGGATTAGTGCTGGGTATGCAATCCGCATTGATGGTTGGGCTGTTCTACTTGCTGATGTTTGGCCTTTCCGCCTACTACTTCGTTTCCATGGAAGCAGGGCCCAATAGCGCCACCCTAGGCAAACGCTGGTTGAAGCTTAGAGTGCTGGATGTAGATGGCAATCGCCTGAGTACAGGCCGCGCCTTAGGGCGCTGGTTTGCCCACGGCATCTCCAACATCACCTTCTACATCGGCTATCTGATACAGCCATTCACCGAACGTAAACAAGCGCTGCACGACATCATCAGCACCACCACCGTGGTAGATGATGACCCCGAAGGTAGCTCGACTGGCCTAGTCATCGCGCTGATCGCCGGCACCATCTTGATCTTCGCCGTCATCGGCATACTCGCCGCCGTTGCCATCCCCGCCTACTCCAGCTATGTCGGCAAAGCCCATGTCGCCCAAGCGTATCCTCAAGCGATGGCCGCCACCCAAGTGCTGGACCGCTACTTCATCGCCAACGGCAAACTGCCCGATACAGCCGCAGAAGCCAACCTGCCCACCTATGACAGCGAGGCCGCCACCATGCACTACGACACCCAGACCGGCCAAATGATTGTTGAATTCTCGCAAGGACAAGGCGCACTAGCAGGACGACACCTCAACTTCACACCGACGTTATTAGTCGACAATACCCTGGAATGGAAATGCTCCAGCAAAGACATCCGACCAGAATTGCTGACGGCACAATGCAAGTGATGTGATGTTTAAAGGGCTGCGTGAGCAGCCCTTTTTATTTGCGAAGTGTTAAACCAATACAGATGCTAATAAATCGACTGCGACTCCCTATTCTTGCCTTGCTACGAATAGGAAAAATATATTGACTGCGGTACATTGCAGTTCGTAGATGTAAAGGGGCTTGCAATGGTGACGCGTGAATTTGGAGCTTTACTGATACCTTTCAGTGCCTCGTTTGGAGGAGTAACAATCGAGCCGGTTGAATATCACGAAGAAGTAGTGAAATCAATTCTATCAATTGCAAATTTAGACGGATTCTTCTATCCCCCTACAGTCCAAACTTGGGAGGCTAGTCCTAAAACTGGCAAACCGACGAAGCGCATAAAAAATACGCAAAGACCAGCCACCGTTTATCACTTACCAGTTACGCATACCTTATGTATAACTAATCCTGTAGCAACAAACGTTAACTTTGAGGATGGTGGCGTTCTCATACATTTGCTAAGTTTCCTTTTTGGGGCTCGTTTGCAATTTTCGGAGTGGAGAATCGATGGTCGTGTGCCCACTAAAATAGGTGATAGCAACCTAATCGTTTCTGAGAATACTGCTGCGCACTTTCTTGAATTTACTTATTTTGGTTGGCGAATGTGGGCAGAGGAGCTGCGGCAAAGGTTTGTGAATATCCTTTATGTATATGCTCGAGCCAAGAGCCTTGAGTGGGACTGGGATTCATTTTTGTGGCAATACACAACTTTTGACGCTCTGTACAAGTTGTTTGCTGACATGCATGGGAAAAGAGCTGATTCTCACCCGGCTAGATTTAATTTGGTTTGTGCTGAGTTAGGCTTGAAGTACGATCAAAATACAATCTCTGCGATTTGCAAAGCTCGTCGATTATTGGTGCACGAAGCAATGTGGAACGACGCTACCATTGGTCACTCATTTGACAATCAGAGACTCCATGATTGCCTAGCTCGATTTAATGCTAGATTCATTGCAGCTATTGTTGGATACAAAAATGAATTCACACAAAGCACCTGGACTTCAATGGGGTGTTTTCCCTTTGATAAACCATAGTAGCTAGTTTGCACTGTATGACTCGTGGGCAGAGTGTATTCCCCTGTGCGCCGCCGAGTAGCGGAGGCTGGTCAGGGGCTTTCGGCGAGGACTGTCTGAGCGCGTAGCGCGAGTTCCGCAGCCGCCTGACCAGTCGAGCAACGCAGGGAACCCGAAGGGCGGTAAACCGGGGTCGCCTTTTCTTTGGTTACTTTCTTTTTGGCGAAGCAAAAGAAAGTAACCAGCTGCCGGTCTGCCACCGGCGGTTTTGCTTTTTCGGACTAGCGGGCTTCGCCCATCCTTCGATACACCGCGCGATGCACAGCACTCAGGACGAACGGTCTTAGGTGTTCAGGGCGAACGGCCTACAAATTACGAAGCCACCCGCAACACCAAGCCCTTCAAATACGCCCCCTCGGGAAAACTCAGCAACACTGGATGATCTGCGCTTTCGTGCAGGTGATGCACGATCTGCGCATCTACGCCTGCATCCAGCGCTGCACCGGCGATGATCTTCTGGAATAGCTCTTCGTTGATGCCGCCTGAGCATGAATAGGTGGCGAGCAGGCCGCCGGGATTGAGCAGCTTGAAGCCCAGCAGATTGATGTCCTTGTAACCTCGTGCGGCTTTCTCGGCGAAGGCGGCGGTGGGGGCGAACTTGGGCGGGTCGAGGATGATGAAGTCGAACTTGCGGCCTTGGTCGCGCAGTTTGCGCAGTGCTTGGAACACATCATCGCACTGCCATTCAGCCGCACTCGCATCGAGTCCATTACTGGCGAGGTTAGTCTCGGCGATGGCCAATGCTTCGGCAGAAGCATCGATAGATAGAACCGACTTAGCACCGCCGCGCAAGGCATATAGAGAGAAGCCGCCGGTATAGCAGAAGCAATTCAGCACGCTCTTGCCGCGCGCCAAACGTTCAGTGAGATGACGATTGTCGCGTTGATCCAGATAGAAGCCGGTCTTTTGTCCATCGGCCACATCGACCTTGAAACGCAGACCATGTTCGACCACTTCGACAGCTTCGGGGAGCACGCCGCGCAGCACGCCGTTGCGTTCTGGCAAGCCTTCTAAACCACGCGAATCAGAATCGGAACGTTCGTAAATACAGATAGGCTCACACAATTCTTGCAAGATGTCGGCGATGGTGTCGCGCCAATATTCCGCGCCCGCGCTGCCGATCTGCATCACCAATACCTCACCATACAGATCGACGATGAGGCCGGGCAAACCATCTGATTCCGCATGGATGACACGCATGCCGCTGCTTTCCTTGAGCATGCCCAGCATATCCCGTGCGGCGAGCGCATTGACCAACTTGCGGCGGAAAAAGGCGGTGTCTATAAGTTCATCTTCGCGCCACGACCATACCCGCGCGCTGATCTGCGAGCCGGGGTTGTAAGCCGCCCACGCTAGAAAAGCGCCCTCAGCACTACGCACTGCGACGGTCTCTCCGTTTCCCGGCTGGCCGTCCACATGCGCGATCGCACCTGAGAACACCCAAGGGTGACGACGCTGCAGCGACTTCTCACGACCTGCGGCCAACACGATAGTCGGCGCGCCATGAGCATCGCCGCTACGGGGTTGGCTCAACGTGCGCGGCACACTGGCGGGTTGTTGTGTGCGGGTGCGCTTGCGGAAATCTGGTTTGCCGGATGCGGTGCGCTTCCCGGTCGTGCGGGGCTTGTGGGATTTTTCTTGTGTCATGGTTTCTTCTTAAGGTTTGCGTTTGGCGCGCGGATGCGCCGCGTCGTAGATCTTGCTTAGATATTGATAATCGAGATGGGTATAGACCTGCGTGGTGGAGATGCTGGCATGGCCCAACATCTCTTGCACCGCGCGCAGATCGCCGGAGGACTGCAACACATGGGTAGCAAAGGAATGGCGCAATAGATGCGGATGCACATTGCTGGTGATACCCAGCTTGATGCCCCATTGCTTCATGCGCAGTTGCACTACGCGCGGTGAGATGCGCTGGCCACGTGCGCCCACGAACAAAGCGGTCTCTCCCGCCAAGGCCAGTTGATCGCGCACCGCCAGCCAAGCTTGCAGTGCGGTGGTAGCAAAGCTGCCCAGAGGAACGATACGAGTCTTGTTGCCTTTACCGGTGACGCGCACTTCGCCGCTGCCGAGAAAGGCTTGCATGTCCGCCAACTCCATACTCACCAGCTCCGCCAGTCGTAGGCCTGAGGAATAAAGCAACTCCACGATGGCCTTGTCGCGCAAGGCTTCAGCATCGTCACCGGGTATCGCCATCAATCGCCCAGCTTCGTCTGGGGACAGCGCTTGCGGCAGAGTCTTGGGTGATTTTGGCGCGCGCAATCCAGTACAGGGATTATCGCTATGGCCGTGGTCGCGCATCAGATAGGTAAAGAATCCGCGCCACGCAGATAGCATGCGCGCCAACGAGCGGCCCGACAGACCTTGCCCGTGCAACTGGGCAACGTAGCGCCGTATCTGGTGCACCTTGAGCGTGCTCAACGGCGTTTCGCCGGACAACTCGAACAGATGGCGCAAGTCGCGCGCATAATTTTCAGCGGTCAGTTCGGAGTAACGCTTTTCGAAACGCAACCACGCCAGATAGCCTTGCAGATAGCGTTCGTTCAGCACTGTTGCCGAGGTCGTATCCGACTCAGTGCCTGGCATGGTCATTACTCTAGATGGGGATGCAAGGCGCTGGCCACGGCTTCTGCGATGCGCTGCAGAAACACCGTGCCCATCTCGGGATAGAAGCGTTGCTTGTCTGAGCTCGCCAACACCAACACACCGACCGTGTCACTTCCCGCATGCAAAGGAAGATAGGCGTAGGAACGCAAATCACCCGAGTTCTTGCCGAACCAAGTGGCGGTATCGTGGGCGGGATGATGCAGACAAACCGGTTGCGATTGCGCATCCGCGAAAGCCAGCACCTCGGCGCTGGGTGGATTGATCTGCCATAGGCGCAACACGGTATGCGGCACAGTGAAGATGTCACTTAGCAAATGCGGCACCATCTCCTTGAGTGTGTCCAGATCGCGCGCTGAGAACAGCGCCACGATGAACTCGTGCACCTTGTGTTGCAGCGCATCGTTTTCTTTTGCGAACAACAGCAGATCGTGCAGCTTCTTCTCTAAGTCTTTGTTCTTTTCGCGCAGCGCCAGCAACTGCCGCTCACTCAAGGAGATGGTGCGGCCACCATGCGGATGCGGCACATTGATACGCACCAAGGTCTCGATGTGCGACTCGAAGAACTGCGGGTTGTCTTCCAGATATTGCGCTACGTCTTCAGCTCTCATCTCTACTCCTAATTATCTATTGCCTATGTCGCGACGCCATCACTGTGCGCCAGCGTGTAGCCTTGAATCACCTATAGCGCGATCTCGCCCTGGAACACGGTAATGGCTGGGCCAGTCAGAAAGACCGGCTCACCCATCCCTGCCCAAGCGATACTCAGCGAGCCACCGCGCGTCAGCACATGCACCGGACTTTGCACCAAGCCTAAACGGATGCCTGCCACCGCCGCCGCACATGCGCCTGTGCCACAAGCGAGCGTCTCGCCTGTGCCACGCTCATATACACGCAGCTTGATACTGTTCTTATCCACTATCTGCATGAAGCCCGCATTGACGCGTTTGGGAAAACGCACATGCTGCTCGATCAGCGGCCCTAAGCGTGACACCTCGGCAGTCTCTACATTCTCAACCACCTGCACCGCATGCGGGTTACCCATGGATAGCGCGCTGATATGCAGTGTCGCGCCGCCCACTTCTAGCGCCTCGCTGATCTGCTCGGTGCCACCTGTGAATGGAATACGCACGGGATCGAATATGGGCGCACCCATATTCACCGTAACGCGACCATCCTCTTCCAGACGCGGCATGATCATGCCGCTCTTGGTCTCGACCACGATCTCACGTTTGCTGGTGAGCTTCTGCTCATGCACAAAACGCACGAAACAACGCGCGCCGTTGCCGCATTGTTCTACCTCCCCACCGTCCGCATTGAAGATGCGATAACGGAAATCCGCTTCCTGGATCAAGGATTTTTCCACCAGCAAGATCTGATCGCAGCCCACACCGAAGTTACGGTCGGCCAGCAAACGCAATTGCACGGGCGTCAGATTGATAGATTGGCGTACGCCATCTATCACCACGAAATCATTGCCCGCTCCATGCATCTTTGTGAATTTCATACAAACCTCTCCAAATCGTTTTTTTGAGCGCATCGCTGTGTCACGTGCTAACTCACTCCTAGTCCATCTCGCTGATATGCCTGCGTCATTCGTTGATAAAACAACTAGCCATTCGACTAAGCCAGCAAGCTGGCAAGTCGCTGGTTATGCGCGGCTCCTTGCGCTGCTTCTCCAAAAATTCAATTTGGAAAGGATTGCACATCGCAGATAATTACTTTAATTCTTGATGCCTAAAGCAGTCAGTCGTGTGGTCGTTGACCATGCCGGTCGCCTGCATAAAAGCGTAGCAGATGGTCGTGCCGACGAATTTGAAGCCACGTCGCTTCATATCTTTGCTCATCGCGTCTGATTCGGGCGTACTGGCCGGCATATCGGCCATGCTGCGCCGCTTGTTCTGTAGCGTCTTGCCACCCACGAACTGCCAAACATAGCGGTCGAAGCTGCCGAACTCGGCCTGCACTTGCAGGAATTTCTGCGCATTCAATACAGCGGAATTTACCTTGAGCCTGTTACGCACGATGCCAGCATCCTGCAATAGCGCCGCTATTTTAGCCGAGTCATACGCGGCGATGCGCACCGCATCAAAATTGTCGAATGCCTTGCGGTAATTTTCGCGCTTGCGCAACACGGTGATCCAACTCAATCCGGCCTGTGCGCCTTCCAAAATGAGAAACTCGAAAAGCAGGCGATCATCGTGCAGCGGCACACCCCACTCCAGATCGTGATAGCGCTGATACAGCGCATCGTCGCCGGCCCAGACGCAACGACAGCGCTCAGTCATTGGGCTCGTCATCCAGACACAGTTGGACACAATCGCGCCACATACATCTATCCATCACCACGGTGATCCCCGCTTGTTGCGCGCGCAGCGCGGCAACTTCGTCTATCACGCCATCCTGCAACCACAGATTTTTGATGCCTAACTTGATGCAAGTATCCACGATAGCCGCCACATGCTCAGAAGCGCGGAACACATCCACGATGTCGGGACGTTGCGGCAGGCTTTCCAGATCGGGGTAAGCGCGTTCTCCTAACACTTCATCGACCAAGGGCCGCACTGGGATGATGTGGTAGCCCTTACTCTGCAAGCCACGTGCCACGCGGAAGCTAGGACGTGCAGCATTTGGCGATAAACCCAGCACGGCGACATGCTTGACCTTATGCAGCAACTGTTTGATCTGTTCGGGATGGGGATTGGTAAATGTCATGGCGCGCTCTTCAGATACGGACTGAACGTAAGATAACATCAATGCCGACTGTGATGCGAACGCGCCTCTGCAATCGTCGCTACATCAGCTTACCAATGCAAAGTCAGCGTGACGAAAGTGCGTTGATTGAACACATTGCTCGCCACGTATTCGGTGTAATTGTCCTTGAACAGGTTTTGCACGACCCAAGCGATGTCGCCATCTAGACCGGCGATATCGCCAAACCCTTTGGCCAAACGGATATCGGTACGGCGATGCAGATTCTGGAAATCACCTGAAGGCAGCGCGGGTCCTCGGTCGAAACCGAGTGCACCACCCTGCTGATAATAGGCGATGGAGTAAGACATAGAATGTCCCAACTCTTGCGCATACAACACGCTAACGGTATTGGTGGGCGTACTGTGGGCCAATGCGTCCAGTGTGCCGCCCTGCAACGATGTGTAGTTGCTGTATGCGTACTCACGTGCAAAGTTGACGGTCACATTGGCTGCTTCACCGAATGACTTCTTGAGGGTCGTTTCCACGCCGTGATACACACCCGACAGGCCGTTACTGAAGCCGGTATTAGTTGGATAGATGTTGTTGCCAAACTGGTCTTGGAACACGCGCAAGTCGAGTGAGGCATCCCATTCGTGGAATTCCCCCAGATAACCAATTTCCCGTGACAACATCTTCTCGGGAGTCAGATTGAGCGAGATAGGACCTGAGACCAAACGATCACCGATCTGATAATTCCCTGATGACACACCGGTGTTCTCGACCATAGAGGGCGTGCGATAAGCCACCGAGCCACCTATGCGCACGGTGTGATTCGGAGTGACGTGATAGTTCAGCGTAGCGCGTGGCGAGAACTGCTTCCCTCCCCACCCATCGCTTTCATACATTCCCCCCACGTTGGCGAGCAAGTTAGACGTGAAGCGCATCTCGTCATGCAGAAAGATACGGCTAGTCTGTATCTTGAGTTTGTTCACCAAACTAGCTTGGCCGGCCAGCGGGAAATACACGTTATCAGCCGATTGTTCGGTACTGGTGGCAAAGCCGTACACCAGCCGGTTAGCTTCCGTCATAGGCAAGGTGTGTTCGACCTCTAAGGTAGAGCGGTCTCCTGCAAGTGACTTATATACCGGCGTACTTGTAGTAGGCACCAGATAGCGTTCCCAATAAGCATTGCGCGTGTGCGACAAACGCACGCTCAAGTCTGAGGCGTTCTCCAAATGGTGAGTCCATTTCACTAGCTGAAAGCTGGCGACGCCGATGAGGTCATGCGTTGGATTGAGTTGCGCATGGCTATCCCAAAAACCCACCCCCTGTATGTCGCGGTTATAGCCCAGCTGTATATCGAAATCGTTTTCAGGGTTGGCGTAATAGGTGGCGCGATAGTTCATCAAGCGCGCTTGGTTACTGTCGTTGCTGTTATTCATATCCGCCTGATAAAAGCTAGGCAGATGGGTAGGCGTGCGCTCGTCATAGCCGTTATCTGCGCTATAAGCCAACGTAGTACGATAGTCAAAATTCTCGCTGTGATTGCCGAATTGACCGGTCACGTCATTGATGCCGCGGTTGCCGCGCCGTACCGACACCGTCACGCCATGCACATCGCCTGCATCACGGGTGATGATGTTGATCACGCCATGCACCGAGTTCGCGCCATAAGACGCGGCGGCTGGGCCGCGTATCACTTCGATGCGTTCGATATCATCCAGTGTCACCGGCAAACTAGCCCAATCCACCGTGCCCATGGGGGGCATATACACGCTGCGTCCATCTATCATCACTTGCATAGAGCGCGCGTATTGGTCGGTAGAACCGTGGTAAGAAACGATGGGCTGCGAACCTTTGTAATAGCTCACATACATGCCCGGCACTAGATTGAATACATCAGACAGTACGCGAAAGCCGGATGCATTAATCATCTTGCGGTCTATCACGGTCATGGCATTGGGTGCTTCGGATAACGGTTGCGACAGACGCGAGGCGCTTAACACCACGGGAAAGTCTTGCAGATAATCTTGCTCCGTCTCTGCACCGGCATATCCGGAGACGAGACACAGCAATACGAGTGCTTTGAATCTGAAACCTAGTGGTGAACTGGGAGGCATACTATCTATCCGGTGTATCTGGCAACCACCCGATAGTACAGCCTAGCTCGCGCTCAAGTCCAACCTATAAAGTCCGAGTAAAATGTTAGGGTGAAATCTGGCTGACGTTGAATAACAAATGTACTAGAATCCGCCCCCTTGCAAATAAATAGCCGCCAAACCGTTTATTTGTTGACCACACCCTCCGATTGCATTAGTATGCGCGGCCTTCGGAGAGGTGGCCGAGTGGTCGAAGGCACTCCCCTGCTAAGGGAGCATCCGGGCATAAACCTGGATCGAGGGTTCGAATCCCTCCTTCTCCGCCAAGGCAACTGCAACAAAAGCGCGCCCGTAGCTCAGCTGGATAGAGTACTTGGCTACGAACCAAGGGGTCAGGAGTTCGAATCTCTTCGGGCGCACCAATAAAATCAAGGAGTTAAGCAAAATTGCTTAACTCCTTTTTCTTTGGCTTTTCGCTTGAGGGGTAAACTTAGGGGTAAACCCAAAAAACGCTAGGGCAGGAAATTCTCGTTATTGTGCAACCTAGCTAAGCATCTATGTCTATACAAGAGCGAATCCCCACGAGACCATAGTACGGCGGTTCGGCCATATGTAGCGCTCCACATAAGGCCGAGGAAGAGTCAGGCAGGTTCTCGGCCACTCCGGTCATAGCTCTTAACGAATTCGTTGCCGCAAAACGGACATTGGCGAACTCACACATTCGATCCGCAACGGCCCATCAGTCTCGCGAATTCGCTTCCCCAAAGTAGACAAAAGGCGCGACCTTAACGATTATGTAGCATTGCAGGCTCTGACAAGATTTAGAGCGGATTTTCCCTGATTTCAGCAAGCGGGCGATAGTTATTGAGAAAAGGTCCGCCAAGGATTAGACTTTAGCTGTCCGGCGATAGGCGGCTCTCCGCTTACCCTTATCAAGGTCACTATGTGATGTACATGAGACGATTGGACAATATGTTACATATTAGCCATATCGCCTCCTTGTTGGTTTTATAGTCATGCGCTCTGCGCTAGGTTCGCCGGATATTTTGATAAGGAGATAGTTATTATGAAAGACAATAATTATCGCCTAGCTCAGAAGTACCTGAACATTGCTATTTTGATTGCGAAATTAGCGAAGGTTATATGGGAACTTCTGAGCATGGCATTTAACTATCATTCTCCCAACACTCGTTATGCCTCTACGTGAACGGTGGACGTCCAAGTTCGAAATAAAGGAAGGTGCTTGGGTGTTTGTCCCAACTGACGAAACAATTGCCAGAGGTCTAGCAGTAAAAAAACTTATTGAAGATTGCTGGAAAGCGCCCGAACACTACTATCATTTAAGAAAGGGTGGACACGTTCGGGCGCTTCGGGAACATACTCAACATAGCTATTTCATTCATCTGGATATTCAAAACTTTTTTGGTCAGATAAATCGAAGCAGGGTTACTCGCGGTCTAAAAGAATACATACCCTACGAACAGGCTAGAGAAATTGCAATTGAATCCACTGTGCGCTTACCAGAGTCAGCAGCAGCAAAATATATTTTGCCATTTGGATTCGTTCAATCGCCAATTATTGCATCAATGTGTCTTAGTAAGAGTGCATTAGGGCGTTATCTGTTTCGTTTAAAGCAGCGAAAGGGTCTTGCTGTTAGCCTATATATGGATGACATTCTGGTCTCAGGCGACGACCCTAATGAGTTGAGCATTGAATTGAAAAAGATAACAGCCGCAGCAAGCAAATCCGGTCTTCCATTGAACAACAAGAAGCAAGAAGGTCCTGATGCACTTGTTACTGCTTTCAACGTCCAGCTATCTCAAGGCTTGTTGGAAATCACTCCTGGCAAGCTTCAAGAGCTAGCAAGCGCATATGCCTATTCATTGAACGAGCATCAACGTGCCGGAATACTAAATTACGTGTTGTCTGTAAATCATAGTCAAGCGGACGAACTGTTCAAAACTAAATTAATTGCGTGAATATGTTCGACTGGGCCCACTCGGCCATCAGCCTCTCCTGACACACACCAAGATCTCGTACTAAATATTGCAAAATACCCACTAAGCGAAATTTTTTACGTATATAATCCGAATTGGCGAAATTGCAAAACGGAGTCCCCGATGACCGCACCAAACCAAGAAACAATCCATGCCCTGCTCTTGAGGAATATCCCGCGTGAGCTTGTTATGGGCCTCGAAGAAGCCAAGCTGGTCGGCGCTCAACGTGCCTATGCCGCAGCGCGAGGGATGGATGACGGGCACTTGCCCAGCGTGGTTGGTCAGTTGCGCCACTTCCATATGAATGAGTCGTTCCATCGCGCACTCGCCGTTGCGGACGCATCCCCTTCACCGCTGCGCGGCAATCAGATCGTCACTGGTCGGGCTGGGATATTCACCTTGGCGCGGTTCAACACTAAGTATGGGGTATGGAACAGCGGGCGGCGTAGCGAAACCCGCAAACAGATGTCCCTAGCGAATGCAGCCATCGAGCCACTGGTTCAACATGGACTCTTTTCCGGCTACGTGGAGCCATCTCAAGCGGTTGTATTCATCGTGGCCTGCTTTGCAGGATCACTGCACAGCCAGCCGGACACCCCCGTCTCAATTGAAATCGCGGTCCCAGATCGCCACATGCAGGGCTGGCTTTTCCGGGAACCCATTGACGCATTCATCAAACGTTACGACCAGCAGCCGACAGCGGGCCAAGACGACCTAGCAGTGCCGAAGCTGAAGAAAAACATCGGCAAACAGCAAGGCAAAGACGGAACAAAATCATGAGCAGAGGGGGTGTACAAGGATTTCAGAAAGATCGACTTAGCCAAATTCTTGCGGCCCGTCGTCTGACTCAAGTCCAGCTGGCCTCAATGGTCAATGTGTCGCCGGCGACCATTAGTAAGTGGCGTGCAGGAACGCAAGCTCCCGAGAGTGATGCGCTTGAACGCCTTGCTGGCGTGGTCAATGTGACTCCGGAATGGTTTACGCGAGCGCCCGGAGCGAAGTTGTCGTTGCCGCTTTTTCGCAGCAATGCTTCTGCACACGTCGCGGCACGAGCAATGCTTGAAGCCAGGCTAGAGTGGGCCCAGGATGTTGCCGCCGCCATGATGGAGTACGTTGACTACCCCGATGTCAATTTGCCCTCTCGCAATTACACGAACCCGGAAGAGATCACTGCCGAGGACATCGAGAAAGCTGCCTGCAAATGCCGGGATCTGTGGCGTTTGGGTCGTTCGGCGATTCAAGACTTGGCGCTTGCAGTAGAAGGTGCTGGGGTCATCCTCGTCCGGGAAGAAACTGGCATCGCTCAGATTGAGGGGCTTTCGGCTTGGAGCGAGGCATTGGGGCGGCCGCTCATCCTCCTGTCCGCCGACAAAGACAATGGGTACCGCAGTCGTTTCGATCTTGCACACGAGATC
The DNA here is from genome assembly GCA_028710525.1 of Gallionella sp. Taxonomy (GTDB): domain Bacteria; phylum Pseudomonadota; class Gammaproteobacteria; order Burkholderiales; family Gallionellaceae; genus Gallionella. The sequence continues at coordinate 25,957 of JAQTTY010000012.1, forward strand.
GGGCATCTTGTTTTGCATCGTCACATTCAGCGCACGACGGACAGCGCACGCCACAAACTGATGGAGCAGCAGGCGCATCGTTTCGCGGGTGCGTTTTTGCTGCCAGCCGAAACGTTTTCCACCGAAGTTCGCGTGCCACCGACTCTGGATGATTTGCTGTTGCTGAAGCGCCGTTGGGGCGTATCTGCGGCGGCAATCATCATGCGGCTAAAGGCTCTTGAGCTGCTGGATGAAGATGGCGCTCTGATGCTTTTCAAGCGTCGCTCTGCTCGGTGGGGGGCGAAGTCGGAACCCGGTGATGAGGATCGTCGACCGGAGCAGCCTCGCCTGCTTCGTCGGACCATTGATTTGTTGGTTGAAGAGAAGGTCATGCCCTTAGAAGCTATCCCGAGACACATCGGACTGGCTGCAGGCGACGTTGAATCTCTCGCCGGATTGCCCGAAGGCTACTTCCAGGGCAAAACCAATGTCGTGGAGTTTGCGCGGCTGAAAGCAACCCAGAGGCCGGTTGATGACCAACCGCCCCAAGGCAATAAGGTGGTACCGTTCCGGTCCATCTCCAAATCCTGATGTGAAAGGAACAGCGATGTCCAAGAACACAAAGCAGACGTCTTCACAAATTGGTCGATTGGCGTCGGAAACACTGCAGAGCAGCGGTTCGTCGCAAGTGGCCAAGAGCCTGGCTGCTTCGGCACTGTCTCAGCGCAGTGGCGACAAACAGACCGGGGCTAAGATGGAAGACATGGCCGCACGCGTTCTGGCCAGTGACCGATACGCCAAAGAGACGAAGGAACTGGCGGCCTCGGTCCTCTCCCAAGCCAACAAGCAACGCTGAGCTAGGAGGTCGAGTCCCTCATGTCACAGCATCTGAGCGACTCGCAGTTGAAAGCGCTCTGGCGTCAGGGGAAAGTTCCGGTCATCTTCAAACGCAGTAATCCACTCCCTGTTTTGGCACGTATTCCGTTCGCCGAAGGGAGCATGGAGTGGCTTCGGGATGGTCGACGCTCCAAACCCGAATGGTGTGCGCAGTTCAATGCCTGGGAAATGCCGACGCGTGGTTCGACAGCGTGATCAAACTTGCGCTAAGACGACACCAAGAGGTCTATGTGGTTCACATTGTACCGAGAGCACCAAAAATGCGCTCCTGCATGTTGGAATGCGGCAGGCTTTCATTGTGAATGCTCCTGCATGGGTGAAAACCACGGCGGTGGTCACCCAGGCGGCATCTGGTACGAGGTTTCCGAAACCTTCGCCGTGTCTTGGGGGCAGCAGCGCTATTCATGCCGCCATCTTAAAGTGAAAATCCACAGCCGTTGAGTGTCAAAAAAGGATCAGAAGCCCGCGTTGGAAGGCAGAGCCGCCCCTAGATTCTTGCGGTTATCGTCCTTTGCTGCGTTCCTATTGGTTTGAATGGCTCACATGACACGTCACCACCAATGTCCCACCTTGTTTCGATGGTTCCTAATAACTTCTGGCAGATGACGCTATTGGGCTTCAGCTACGCAAGCGTCCGGTCGAAGTGGATGTTGGAGCGAACCTACGTTTGCCGCTTGTGCAGGTTTCCTGATCAAGGAATCGCGCGCGGTGCCGTCGGAGCACCAGCAATCGAAACCCGGAATCCACGTTGAGTGAGGTTTTCGAAAGCCTTCGACAGGTTAACTTTGCTAAAAAACGGCAAGTTCTGCTTGAGCGTCGCGCTGCCCTCCCCCAAGATCAGGAAAACAATCTCGTAGTCAGCGCTTTTGAGATTATCCAGAGGCACGAGATCACGTGCTGCAGGATTTACCCCGCGAAGCACTGTTCGTGCCTTCTTGCGGAACGATTTGTCGCCGAGCACGATTTCAGCAGCCACACCGCCCTGAGCAAAGAGATGGCTTAGTCCAGCCGATCCCCCCTTGCGATGCTTTACGTGTACCAACTGCTTAGCGGGAGTCAGGAGATCGCAGAGCTCAATGGACGATGTGGCCCGGTCGGTCTTGACGAGTTTCTTGTCCAGCAGGAAATATCCATACGCTGCGGCCGCTCGAATGTTGTAGTCGCCCTCGGACTCAATTTTCGATTTACCTCCTTCGTCCCACACTTCGACTGCCGGAAATGTAAGGGTTGATATCTGAATCAAGTCCAATGTCTCTGCAATACGGCCAATGAATGTTGCATCGACCTCGTACCACTTACCATCGAATATGATCTGCGTTTTATTACCATCGATGATTTCGAAGTAGATGCAGCGATACACGGGGTGTTCGGTAATGTTGCCATCGACGTCGTGGACAAAAAGCCGGTCGCGCTTCAAGCCGTCGATGGTTAGTTGCGCTAAATCAGGAATGGTGTCGATATAGTCCGCCGAATGTATGACGGGACGCACACCGCCCTTATTCCGCGTAAAGCTGAAGCCTAGGATTGAGTCCCATGCGCCCAACTCCGGCAGCGTGATCATTATTCCAGGATTGCGCGCGGAGACGGCTTGAACCAACTTCGCGTTCAGCGCATCGACCGAGGCGTCGTCCTTGACCTTGCGGACGTTATCCACCCACGAGAAGGACGTCTTATAGTCGTCATTGGCATAGTAGCCTTTGATGCGGCGGGCCAAACTAGGGAAATCCGCGGCTTCCATTTCGGCGCCGAAGGAGAACGTCGCGTCTCCGCCGGAGATCTGCACAAGGTCAACTCCGCGCTTGGGGACACCCGTCACAGCGCGAAGAACATCTCGCAGGATGTCGATGCCAAAGACGCTTACCTCCGAGTCGCGCGCAGCCTGAGACTTCTTCTGAACAGGTTGGTCTTCGAGGGTATGCAAGTCGACGCTGCGCAGTGATTTGTCGTCGAGCGTGTTGAGTGCTGTGCGGATGCCAAAGTCCTGAACGAACAGCGACTGCTCGATCAGATACCGGCCGTAGCCAAAGGCAAAGGCAAAGATGTCGCCGTCCACTCGAAGCAACAGCATCGCAGAACTCGATCGATTTGCCAAATTCGGTATTACGCGGCCCGCAATCTCGTCGAGCAGAGAGCCCCAGTTAGGCCTATTCTCCGCGCTCTGCCTCACGTACAGAACTCCGTCGATACCCAAGGCATCTGCCATTGGATAGATGTCTACTGGTGCATCAGCAAGCAGATCTGCAAACGCTTGGCCGTCCCCTAAAGGTTTTGCCATAAAAAGGTTCAGGCGACGGTAGTTTTTTGCCATTTAATTTTCCTAATTCTGTTCGAGGTCGGCGCCAGTGTCGGTACCTGCAATAGCAGGCCGTTCACCGAAAATATCTTAAGTCGGCGTGAATACGGAGACAGAAACAAAGAGCGCATCGCCTCACCTATTGCCGAATGCCAGCGACGTTCTATCTTACAGATAACTGGGGCAGCCCGGTAACCTCCTTCAAGCCGTCTTTTGCAGGCGCTTAGGTGTGCTGCTTGCGGCAGGCCGATTACTTTGAACATTGAGCGGCAGTGCTATGACCGCTAAGTGCTGAACACTGGAAACATGAAGTGGTCAGCCTGATCGGCAGCTATGGCCGAGCAGCCGCCTGATGGACACTAGCGAACGCATTCCAAATTTATAACGTTCCAAGCATTACTTCTACACACGCCCGTAAGGCGGATGTAGAGGTGCTTACTATGCAAGCGTTCGATTAAGTCAGATAGAATCCTAAATGATGGTGCCCCACCCAGCATTTCTAACCTGGTTGATACATGCGAATTTGATAGTTAGGTGCGAGGCAAGTTAGTTAAAGGACTAAAGAGGTTGGATTTGAGCTTGAATAAATCGGCATATGAATTGCACAAGAGCATGGAGCAGCGACTCAAGTTCTGGCTAAACATGGATGCGTGGTCCCTTGACGATGCAGCACAAGTTCTTTCGGGCATCGATCCTGATAAAACCATAGCACCACAGACTCACCCCAACTTAGGTTACCTGCAAGGGGCAGTTACACTGTTTAGTGGGCGTCAGATACCGGAGCCTCCCACTAGGGAGTACAGGCTTGTTGGTGGAGAGCTTTCCGACAGTCTTGAGTTGGTGAACAACTCTGGCAACTTTTCTGATGATGCGGAATATGAAAGTAGAAAAGAAGAAGGGTATGAGCTGCAAGCGTACTTCGATAGGTGCACAAGCTTTACTCGACTTTTCAACAACCCATCCACATGCCCAGTTTCACCGAATGAATGGATTGAGCGAGCACTTTCCAAAAAGGTTTCAATACCTTGGCTTGCTGCGGCCAAAGAAAGGGGTCTATTGCCCAACAATATGACTGAAGAATTTGGCAAGATGAAGCAATCTAACATTGCTTCCAACACGCGCCACTCACCCAGCAACATCAAGCGCGAAGTACGAAAATTGGAAACACAAGAGATGTACAAGGCTTGGCAAAAGGCTTACCGAATTTTGAAGCAGAAGCGCCCCAATATGTCAGACGTCTGGTACTCAGACCATATAGCAAAAACTGACAATCCTAAAAATCGAAGCGCAGAGACAATCCGTGCGCACATGGCAAAATAAAAAGTTGGGCGGAATTATTTCGCCCAACCACTCAATGGCTAACCGACTGATCCTAGATGCGTTTATCTGAATGCCTCGCACCGTACCCTGCAAATCAACCAAACATAAATCCAGTAACTAATTGATTTCAATATTGCTGGGATAGATCAGCTATTGATCTCAATGTGTTTTTGCACACAAATCGCACAGTCAAACTTCGTCTCAGCAAGTTCGCTAACAACCAAAGAGATTTGAATATGACTAACAAGATCCTGCGTCTCCCTGCCGTCACAGCTGAAGCCGGTCATTCCCGATCAACACATTACCTTCGAATTTCACAAGGCCTTTTCACTAGCCCAGTAAGACTTGGTCCCCGAGCAGTTGGATGGCCCTCAGCCGAGGTGACTGCCATTAATGCGGCTCGAATTGCTGGAAAATCCGACGCGGAAATCCGCGTGTTGGTGATTAAACTTGAAATGGCACGTAAGACCGCTAAGTAATGAGTACAACACCATGAGCCAAAATCGGGAGCCCCCAGCATTTCAAGAGTATGCCGCCGCCATGTTGTCACGACTGCCATTCCGCACTATGACACTAAGAGATCGTGGCTTGTTATTTACGATGAGATTGGAATGCTGGGTGAATATTCGACTGCCCATCGAACACGATAAGCTCGCAAAAGTGCTGGGCTTGTCAGCCAATGAAGTGGCCGAATCGCTCACTGCCGTTATGCCGTTTTTTCAAATTATTGACAGTTTCATCATCAGCCCCGAACTAGAAAACTATCGAGCTCATTTGGAGGAGCGAAAACTACGGCAAAGCCTAGGCGGTAAGCTTGGTTCATCCATCACAAACAAAAAGCGTAATAGCAAATCTGGAACCCAATGCGACGACGTTACGGTTAACTCGCGAGTAGCTCGTCAAGGCACTCGCGACTCTTTAGTAAAGTCCAGTGCAAATCAGCCAAGTCAAAACCAGTATCCAGAGGAGCCGGTTGACCCATTTGTTACTGAATACATAGCTCATGAAAGTTGCAGTGCTGAATCCTACTCAAAAGCAAGTGCAGGGAGAAAGCAAAGTTGATTGCTATCATTGATGCATCAAGCCTCAACAATGTAGGGCTGGCAACAGACATTAAGACTATTTGCAGAGAGAAGGCGCGTGAAAAATTGTGACTGCGAAAACCTTACTTATGCCGGACCAAGCTCTTAGGACTCGGCATCCAATCGTTCAACCTACCAGACGCGCGGTCTTCGGGTCATAGACTACTTCTGTAATCGACCCATCGCGAATACGCTGAACCGCGTCGTCTATCACATGGAGTGGAACCAGAAACCACTCTCTCGGTTTGACCGGATTTCCGAAGCGATCTTCGATGGTCAAGTCGAGCTGTGCTGCGCCGAACAAGCGATGGAAAATGCTTTCCAGCTTTGTGCGATTCAGATTGTGGAGCGTATAGGTGGCAACCACCTCTACGTCGGCCAATAGATAAGTAGCATCTTTATCAGCACCAGCAATACGTGTATCTACCTTCCCGCCGGTTACACCAATCTTGTGGATCAGCTCTCGGTGCTCGGCAACGAATGGGTGATTGGACAAGCTACGCAATACATAAATGGTTCCAGAAGCAATATCGTCCGGCTCAGGTGCATCGCCAAACAGTGGCCCCATATCCGTATCAGTTAAGCGGCGGCCAGTGTCATCCCTGTAGAGTGCACGCTGTAGAGAGCGCAGCAGCAAATTGCTTTCTGTGCCATTGCTGTAAATCACTCGCAAGCGCGCATCCTCATGTCCGCTCTGGGTTTTGAGCATTTCACCCATTTCAGCAACATACGCAAGCTGCCCGCCAACGACAAAGTAATTCCCAGTGGTGATGCTGGCATCGCGTCCGAAGCGCAGCATTTTTCGGAGTCCCGCTTTAATCTCAAGCTCCACTCGCTCGAACAAGGGTTGAAATTTGTCAAAATCCGCGCACGGCGTATGGTCGGCGATTTCTTCCGCTGCACGTTTCTCAACACTAGAGCGTACATGCCGCAGCACAGTGATGTCGTTTAGATCTGCCGTATCTGCGCCTATCCCTAACTCGACCAACAAGGCATCTTCATCCAAGTCATTCACATCTGTTTGAACCACTACCACACCAGACAACAGGCCGGGGCCATCCAGTTCAGCCAGTAGCGTTTTGGCTTCCGGCAGCTTGCGAAGCTGATCCAGGCGCACGGCGTACAAGCGTTCAAATATGTCACGACTTTCGCCATGCAACGGAGCGCGGCCATGAGCTTGATGAAATCTCAGAATGTCCTCAAAGCCCGCAATTATGCGTTCTTCTCTTGGAGTTCGGCTGGATACCTTGAGCGGGGAGACTTCTACACCCAGCGCATCCAGCAGTTCGTCATCGTCCATTTCAGCCATTGTTGGCTTCTCCCTGCACCTGCGTCGCCTTGATCTGCGCGCGGAAACGTGCAAAAGCAGCCACGCCTTCAGCCATACGTTTTTCCCACGCATCGGCTGAATTGATGTCCGGCAAACGACCGCGCTCGTTCTTGAACTGCAAGGCGCGTTTAGCTAAATCACGGGCTTCGTCTTCGGGGATACTCACCTTCTTCGCCGCAATGCTGGCCTGCACTTGGCGCAGCGATTTTTCATCCATTGCTTTCGCCAGCACTGCATAGGCCGCGTCAAAGGGGTTGATGCGGTCGATTAGGTCAATGTCCAAGTCGCGCACATTGATAAATTTGCGCACCCCATCCAGCAACGCCGTACTGCCTTGAATCGTGCTGTCACCCGTGCCACCACCATTTGCATCGGCCTGAGCCAACGCCATTTTGGCCTGCTGTGTAATGTTCATCGCCGCAATCGCATGTTGGCGTATGGCTTCTTGATCGGCGTCACTCAGCTCCGGGTAACGCTCACGCACAATCTTGCCCATGTGCAACTGGGTCAATTCTTCGGGCAGTGTATTTTCCTTGTCGAACAGGCCACGCTCCAACACCGTTTTATTCTGCAAAAAACTAGTAACAACCTCGTTCAAATCTTCTTTGCAAATGCGCGTAGCCTCAGAGCTTTGTGGCGTTACCAGCCCGTTGATCTCGACGTGAATTTGGCCAGTGTCCGTATTGACCCCAATGTTGTGGCCGCCAACCTTGTAACCTTCCTCGCCGTAATCGAATCCATCTTTCGGGCCGGTGTTCTTGGGGGTGAACTCATAGCGTGGGGCCAGCACTTGTTCCATCAGCAAACTAGCGGAAATGGCCTTGAGCATATCGTTCACCGCATCGGCGACGGCAGCTTGTTCGGCTGCGGGTTCGGCAATCAGATTGGTGAAGCGTGATCGTTCCTTGCCCTCGGCATCACGGGTGGCGCGGCCTATGATCTGCACGATTTCGGTCAAACTGCTGCGGTAGCCGATGGTCAGCGCATGTTCGCACCAAATCCAATCGAAGCCTTCCTTCGCCATGCCCAACGCAATGATGATATCCACGTGGTCGCGGTTGTTTTTCTGTACCGGATCTTTCAACGCAGTGAGCACGCGGGAACGTCTTGCTGGGTCGCTGTCATCCACTAAGTCGGCCACCTTCAGCGTGCGGCCCTCTTTGGTCGTCACCAAATGAAAGCCGGTAGTCGGATCAACGCCTTCCCACTCACCCAAGCCGTGCATGATTTCATCCACCTCGCGCTGCTTGTCTTTGAGGCTTTCGCGAGCATTCACATTGGGAATATGCACGATGGTTTTCAAGGCGGGGTCTAACACCTTGGTGATTGCATCAACGTAAGCGCCTGTGTAGAAAAAGTAACCAATGTCCAGCGATTTAAGCCATTGGTAGCCGTTGAGCTGCTCGTAATAGGTGTAAGTGATCGTCTCAAACTTAGCCTCATCCGCTGGCCCCAACACGGCCTCGCTGTCGCCACGAAAGTAAGAGCCGGTCATGGCAACCATATGCACCTTGTCGCGTGTGATAAACGCACCCAACTGACTGCCTAGCTTGTTGTCCGGATTGCTGGAAACATGATGGAACTCGTCGATAGCGATCAAGCGATCGTCGAACGCTTGCACCCCTAATTCTTCCACCGCGAAGCGAAAAGTCGCATGAGTGCAAACCAAAATCTTATCGGCACTCTCCAAAAACTTGCGCACTGCATCCACCTTGGACTTGGCCACGCGCGGCTCATCCACACCGGGGGCATTGCAGAGATTCCACTGCGGCGCGACCTGCCAATCCCAATCAAATCCATACTGACTGAGCGGCTCATCGGCAAAGCTGCCGCCAATGGAACGCTCCGGCACTACAACGATGGCTTGTTGTAACCCTTGGTTGTTAAGTTTATCCAGCGCAATGAACATCAGCGCACGGGACTTTCCCGATGCCGGTGGCGATTTAATCAGCAGGTATTGTTCGCCGCGCTTAGCATAGGCGCGCTCCTGCATGGCACGCATCCCCAGCGCGTTGGCCTTGCTGGACGCGCCAGTGTGCGCTGTAGAAATGGATACCGATGGCACGGTGTAGGTGTTGGTCGGGTTGCTTGGCGAATTCATTGGGTTCATGGTTTTACAACTGGGGAAATAAAGTGATTTGGTGTGTTAATTAAAACCGATTCCATCCGATTCCATCCGATTCCATCCGTTTTTAAGCATCACATTTGAGTGGGGCTGGCAAATTCAACGTAGACCGAAGCCCGCCCCGCCCCGCGCAACTCGATTTTTTTTGCAACAACAAGACGACGCAAAAGTTCTTTAGCCTGTCCCTCTGTCAAATGACATAAATCCATCACCTCCGCCCGCTTGATCTGCCCGTGCTGACGGATGTAGCTGAGTACCATTTGCTCGTGCTGAATCGGGCCGAAACCCACCTGGCGGGTGTACGCAGCCTTGTCGCTCACCACCGAATACACCGAAGCCGACAAGGTGTAGCTACGCCCGCGTGTATTACCATGCGCCTCCACTAATCCAGCTTCAGTTAACGCCTCCAGTGTGCGTTGAGCACTCGCGGTATCACGCTGGATATTCAAAGCCAATGCCTGTGCAGTCAAGCGTTTGAATTCCCGCAACGCACCCAATGCAATCAATGAATCAATCGGCAACTCCGCATTACGCTGACGCTCAATATCCACCACCATGCGACGGAACGCCACATCGGCGGGCACGGTGTGCAATTGCAACACCACGCTTTGTGCATCCGTGCGGCCATAATCAGGTGCGGGGCGACCAAACTTGAGCATACCGCGATAAATTGTATCCACGCCACGGCCCGAACGCTCCACTACGCCGATACGCTTCATCGCATCAGCCAAGGCGCGATTGCGCGGACGCGGCTCTGTCACCAGTAAATTGGCCAAGGTCACCCCATCAACCAAGCCGCCAGGGTTGCTAATGACCAATGCCTCATCTTCTAAGCGCACATGCACCGCACCCATGCGATGGTAGTCGCGGTGAATCAGTGCATTGGCAACCGCTTCACGAAACGCTGCCATATCCACCAACGGCACGGGCACACGGAACAAGCCCACCTGCAACTCTTGTTCAGGGTTATATGGGCGGAAGTTCGTTTCCAGCCAATCCAACGCCTTCAGCAGAGGAAATCGTCTGAACTCGTTGAACCGCACCGCCTGCTGTGCAAGCACCTGGAATGCCAGTTCATGCGTGGACACCCGCTGCTGCAATGCCGCCTCGCGGCCAAGCAACAGCAGCCCCGTGAGCGTCGGCACGCGACTCCCGTCGGGCTGACGTTGGGTAAAACCCAACGCACCATCTAGAGCCTCATCGTCCAAATCCAGCAGCACGCGGTCACCACCGTATTGACGTATTGCTTGGCGCAAACGCTCGCGCTCCAGCGGATCAAAGTCATCCAACGTACAACCGGCCACAGGCTGAGCGGACACATCGACCAAACCAAAGCTCGATGCACGGCTAATGCGCTCGTGCGGCAACATAGGCACACATTCGGGCGTGCCATCGTGCTTGATACGGCGGCGCAAATACACGCCCGCCATGGTCGCCACTTCAGTGTTCGACTTAGGCACGATGATTTGCGCTACGCGGATGCCCGCTATGTCGAACGCGCTAACCGTTACCTGCAATGAGGGTGAAGTTCTGGCTGCCACCAAGCCCGACAACCCCGCCAGATTTTGGTGCTCTTCATGCAAGCCCGTAGGCTTACCATCGTCTTCCACGCCTAGCCAAAGCTCCCCTCCTTCGGCGTTAGCCAGACACACCAACGCCTCGACCAGATCATTGTCGGATAAACGCTTACGGTCGCTTTTGAACTCGACGGTCAAGGTTTCTGCCAGCGGTAAAACGGACAATGAATTGGTATGTTCTGTGGTCATAGCGTTTTCTTCTCCCGTTTCGCCTTTGGTGCGGCCTTGGCCGCCGCCGTCATCTTGGTATAAAGCTCAAACAGCTTTTCCAGCCGCTCGGTGTCGTTCTTGAAACGGCGACCGATGTAGATACGCTCCAGCACCTCGTCGTTGCGCTCGTGGGCATGGCGCAGATTCTCCGGCATGGTGTCCGGGTCGTACAGGTCGGCGATGGTGGCGGGGAAATGCGCTTCGCGCGCCAGCAGGATGTTCTCGGCGCAGGCGGTCAGGTCGGCTTTGTTTTGTTCGGTGAGCAGGGGGACGGGGAAGGTGTTCCAGCCGAGGGTGTTGGAGTATGAAAAATCGGTGCGCATCCGCACGCAGACTGTGCCAATCCAGACCCAGTGCAGGCGCGAGGCGATCAGTGCCATATTCCAAAGTGGCGCGTCGTAAAGGGCGAAGTTTCGGTCGCCAACGATTGTGCTGCCATCAATTAGACCTACTGGCAAATAGGGGCGATTTTCAGAGCTAACCCGTGGAACAACGATGGTGGACGTACTGGATTGATGACGAATTTCAGAAAAGCGATACGGTGTATCGGCTTCCTGTTGTGTTTGCTTCTTTGGGCTTGCCAAGCGCATTTGGCAAACTCGATCAATGTGCAGTTGAATATCAGGAATTTTGGCTGCTTCTTTTGCATTGTCCGCATCTAACCAAAGACAAAATCGTTGTTTGCCATTGATGAATTCTTCCGAATTGGAAAAATTACGGATGAAAATATCTGCTTGTGGTGAGTGTTGAAGCAACTGCTCTTTCTCTTGAAAATTGAGAAATAAATGCCCCCCATCCACTGGCTTAGAGCCGAAGTCCATCTCCGCGATTTCAGTTAAGGGAATGGTAGATTTTTCAATCACCACATCCGCCCCCGCTACCAAGTAGGCGTTGATAAAGTTTGCTTGTTTTTCTATTGTTGCACCGTCATCCGTTACGGAATACAGGCGGCGCGGTATTTTACTTTGCGACGACACTCCCACAATCACTACCGTTACGCCAGCGTTGTGGCTGGCAAGGTTTGCCCATTTGAACGAGGTATGGGCAAAGCTAATTTGATTGCCCGTTTTGAAAATCAACGGCCAGAGAATGGGCACTTGCTGCCCTTGGCAAATTGAATTGGTGGAAACGAATGCGGCAGTGGTTGGCGTGCGAGTGCCGTAGTCGGCGGCTTTCATAAACCAGCCTGCCACATAATCCAAAGATTTCCACGTTTTGCAACGGTGGTCGAAAATCGCTTCGAGGTCATTTTTTTGCTCGGCAGATTGCCATGTACTCCCCAGATACGGCGGATTCCCACAGATATAAGTTTCGCCGCCTTCGTTCGCAAAATCCATTTCAGTTTGATCCAGCGGCGTGCCAAACAAATCATCCGCCACAACCTTCACGCCCGTCCCTGTAGGTGGGCAAATACTCAACCAATCTAGCCGCAATGCATTGCCGCAAATGATCCAGTTTTCTTTGGAGAGTGGCAGGAACTCCAGCAGTGCATCCCTTTGCCCGCGATACAGCACGTCGCATTGAAACTCGGCAATGATGAGCGCCAGCCGCGCGATCTCCGCCGGGAAGTCGCGCAGCTCGATACCGCGAAAGTTGGTCAGCGGAATTTCACTACCCTGATTAGATTCATCCCGGCGGCGGTTTATTTCCGCCTCGATCTCGCGCATCTGTTTGTAGGCGATCACCAGAAAATTTCCCGAACCGCAGGCGGGATCGAACACGCGGATACGCGCCATGCGTTTACGCAGATTCAGCAGTTTGATTTTGTTATCGCCAGCATCATTCAAAGTGGCGCGCAGGTCATCCAGAAATAAGGGATTCAACACCTTGAGGATGTTGGGCACGCTGGTGTAGTGCATGCCCAGTGCGCCGCGCTCTTCGTCGTCGGCCACCGCCTGAATCATGCTGCCGAAGATGTCGGGGTTGATCTGTTGCCAGTTCAAGTTGCCTGCATGAGTCAAATACGTGCGTGCCATGCGAGTGAAGCGCGGCACCTCAGTGCTACCAGAAAACAGGCCGCCATTCACATAGGGGAATCCATTCGCCCAGTTTGGCAAACGTGGCTCTGCATTACCGCGTTCAGCCACCTTGATGTTCATGGCGCGGAAGATGGCTTTCAGTACCTCGTGGGTATTGGAACCGTCGCGCTCGCTCATCTGCTCGACGGTCTGGGTGAAGAGACCCACGCCATTGAATATATCGGTATCTTCAGCAAAGAAACAAAACACCAGCCGCGCCATAAAGTGGTTCATGTCGGCGCGGCGCTCGTCTTTTGCCCATTCTGGATTTTCATTCAGCAATTCGACGTAGAGCTTGTTTAGCCGCGCAGTAGCACGTACGTCGATGGGGTTGTCCCTGATCTCCTTGATGGTAGATATACCCGCCAGCGGCAGGAAGAAGCCGAAATGGTTGGGGAAGTCGGTATAGGCACAGGCAATAGTTTCACTGCCCGCCAAATCTTCGGCCTCAAGGGTCTGCCCATCGGTGGCGAGGATGAATTTTGCTTTGGCTTTTGTGGTGGCGGGGCTGGCGCGCAACGCCTTGAGGGTCTCGCCTACGCTACCCGTTTCGCATACTGCGATATGGATGTTATTGCGCTGAAGCACGCCATCCAGCACATCCGAGGCGTTGTTGTTGCCCGTACGCAGGCGCTTGAGTGCCGTGTCCTTATTGCCGAAAGCGGCCAAGAATGCGAATGGAAACTCAGCCGAGTCGAAGGGCTGAAGGGCCAGATCCGATATAGCTTCTTCTATTTCTACTGCATTCATGGAGCATCTTGCCTGTGTAATTATTTCCGCTCGTGCCCGTCTGCTACTTAACGTCCGACGTAACCCTGCGAGTGGCTACATTGTAAATGGTTGTTCGTGGGAGTTTGTCGTGTTTCGCATGCTAGCGAACAGGGATGGTCTGAGCTGCTAAATTAGCAGCGTGTCCTTCCAAATTTATCAGACATAGCTCACTGACATCGGGGCTGGAACAAGCCATACGCTCCGCTTAAATCCGTCGGAAGGCTGCGCGCACCCAGTCGTTCTTCATATGCCATCTCTCGCCGAATATCCGCCATCGTAAAAGGGATGTCGGGATATTCTTCGGGTAATAAAACGGTAGTGTGACTACGAATACCTTGTTCGTCTTCGGCTTCGGTTATGACCCACAGCGTCCAACCCTCTTCCAAGTGGTATTCAGAAAAGATACGGGAACCATCTCGTATGGCTCGTTCATTGCGCTGGCTATCATCTGCATTGAGCTCCCCCCAGTCACCCAGCGCATGGCGATCCAATAAGTCTTCCGGCAAGGTGTAACAAGCGGCTAAGACGACAAGCGCATGAGGCATCGTTTTAATCTTCCCCATTAAAAACTTGCTCATTTTTCTCTCAATATCTCGTGTCAAAGATCACCGAATTATACGTATTTGCAATAGCGGAGAAGAACTTTAATTACATTAAATCATTAACTTAAATTAACACCCAATTAACACTGCGTGATTCCATATTTTTCATGGAATCACGCCCCCAAAACACGCCCAAAAAAAAGTTACACCCAGTCGTCTCCCATTTGACCATTGTCGCAAAGAACACCTCTTAGCATCCTTGGAACACTGCAAATCCGTTGCAAAGGCAACTTGATACCGTACCAAAGCCGCTTCAAAGACTCTTTAAAAGGATTTCAAACCAATCTCAAATCCGTCCTAAATCCATTTCAAATCCATCGCAAATCCACTTTGATTGGAGATACAAAAGTACAGGGCAGGATGCCCGATAGGGCCCAAACGGCCCAATCCAGGTTTTGTCCAGCGCGATTGCTGCGCACTCTTTGCAGTTCACTCAGGGCTACGCCCCGAGACCCACCGTCCAATGATCCAGTTATTCAAAATCAATTGAGCCGTACTAAGAAATTAAGGTTGGGTCTAGAGGCGCAGCCCTGAGTCAGCGCGAGCACAAAGTGATCTAGCGGCCAAGTTTTCAATTACACCGCAAGGGGTACATCGGGCATCCTGCCCTGTACTTTTGTATCTCCAATCAAAGTGGATTTGAAAGGGTTCAGGACGAAATTGGGACAGGTTCGAGACAGAGCTAGGATGGGTTAGAGGTCAGTTTGAGACGGAATTAAGTCGGGGCAAAGCTCACAAAAGCGCTGGGGTTACCGCTGTTGCCGTAGTTGGAGGTGCAAATGTATGCGATTTGAACTTTTTAACGGTTCAAATTGGATGTGCTGAGTATGGCTTCCAGCCTAACTCCCAACTTACTCCACGCCTCGCGTTTTTCATCGGCGTAGTCGTCTAGCAAATACACGCGATCAATTTTGCTGCCGATGACGTGGTTCTGACAAAGATTGATCACCTCACGGCTGACCTTCAATTTCTGCATCAGGGTTGCGCCGGTTCTGCGCAAATCGTGAGGCGTCCACTCCTCTTCACCGAGTACTAAGCTGTTATTCTCAACTCGGCATTTCAGCTTGCGTGTACGCGCCTTGAATTTGACTTGCCTATCACCCACCTGCTTGGTGACGGTCTTCTCACATACATGCCCCTCTTTGTAGCGCGCAGGGAAAGCCCATTCACTATCTCCTGTCAGTGCGTGGAGTTTTTTGAATTGAGCGAGTGTGAAGTCCGATAGATAAACAAGTTGATCACATTTTCTGCCGCGTTCTCCCTTGGTGTTTTCTGCCGGAATAAACCATGTACGCTGCTCAAAATTGACGTGCTTCCATTCAGTCATCAGCAATTCACCGATACGACAAATCGTCCCTAGACATAGCCACAAGGCGATCTGCGCTTCTTCTTTCAACGGACGTTCAGTGCCATATTTTTGCTGTGCTGCGGCGTAATCAAGTGCGGTGGTATTTAATATCGTTTGAAGCTTTACGATTTCTTCAATGCTCAGTTGCCGCTTACGCTCTTTGGTGTAATCTTTTGGGACAATTTGCCCGATGTCCACCAGCTCGGCGGGATTGCCGTCAATCAATAAAGCGCGCCAAGGCTTACGCTTTTCAGCCCAGCGCAACATTTGCCCGATGTCCTTCGATAGTTCAACCGCCGTGGCTGTCTTACCTGCGGCGATAATTGAACGGTACACATCGCGCAAATGGCTCTCGGTTAAATGTCGCACCTCTATGTCGCCCAGTAAGGGCATGGCATGTTTACCGAACGACTGAGAAATGTATTTGTTACCATCGCTGCGACTCACACCATCCTTGATCCATAACTGGTAGAGGTCATTGAAGGTGAGAGATGCGGTGCGCTTTTGCTCTTCTGCACGGATAACTTCATCGATAGCGGCCTGCGCCTCGATTTTGACAACCTTCTTATTGGCCCTGGGGTCAATGCCAGCCTTAACCAAATCACGCGCCTTGTTACGCTCCTCACGTATACCCATCATCTCGTTTGCAGGGTAAGAGCCGCAATAGTGCCAAGCAACCTTACCTTCCCATTTGAAGGCATAGCGAAAATGAATCGAGACTGCCCCCGAAGTCCTAACTTCTCCCGACAAGCCATCCCCATCGCTTAAGGTGTCACCCTTCCACTCTGGCTTAATCGCATCTAGCTCTTTGATGGTCCATCTAGAACCTTTTCCGGATTTTGGGTATCGAGTCATTGTCTTCGTCTTAACTTGCCAGGGGGTAAACTAGGGGGTAAACCAGCAGCTGGTTTTTATCGTATCACTTTAAACTGTATTGGACTTAACGCATGTCGCGTGCTACATTACAACAGCCTGATTTGTTTGGTATTATCAGTTTAATACAGTTCAAAGAAGTCCGATATAGATTTATTCCAATTCCTTCAATAACTTGCTACGAACCAAGGGGTAAGGAGTTCGAATCTCTTCGGGCGCACCATATTAAGTAGTAAGATCAATCGCTTAGCGTAACCCGCTAGGCGATTTTTCTTTTCAGCAAAGTCATTGCGGGACTTTTGCGGGACTCGCCCCCGCACACACGATTTGCAGCCTCAAGTAGCTCAGCCAACTCAGGTGCTGAATAGTGCGAAGTAATGTCACCATTCTTGTGCCCCAGCAGTACCTTCCGTGTTTCCAGTGGAACGCCTGCAGCTCTGAGACGCCTGCCAAAAGTGTGCTTCAGATCGTGCGGTCGGACATTGGCAAGACCCGGCAAGGCAGACTCCATGAATTGCTTCAACTCATCGGTAATCAAAATACCTCGCTGACCTTCACGCAACAACTCGGGTGGAATCGTTTTGCCAGCCGCGACGAATATTTTCATCGCCGCTCTGACCCGCGCTTTACACCATGCTGAATTGTTGATGCTGCCAACTGGCTCGTCTTCAAAAGTAAAAACGCGCTCTGGATGTTTCCCCCTACAGCTTTCAACTACAGAGCGAGCCACCTCATTCAACACAACCAATCGATCCTCACCGTTTTTCACGCCTGAGTTTTCAGTTCGGCCACCGAAGTCTCCTGGAATTAGAAAAACGCTGGTGTCCAACTCGGGCACCTCGATTTCCCAATCCCACCTAAGGTGGCAAACTTCCTGCTCACGTGTTCCCGTATTGACCTTGAACAGAGCCATTCTCGCCAGATGCGCGGGTAACTCACGAAAGAAACCGCTTTGCTCTTCCCAAGACAACGGGTAAGGCTTGCGTGCATCATGAGTGGACTGCATAGAGATCAGTGGCGGAGTACCTAGCCACGTCAGACCATGCTCATCCCGCCACTTCCGTGATGCCAGATTCAAAATCCTGCGCACGATGCTCAAGGCGTTGTTGATACTCTTCGACTTGATACCCGATGCACGTCTGGCAGTGATATACGGTTGCAGCGTACCGTCGTGCAACTTACTTAATGGCAATTCCCCGATGAAAGGGTCTAATGACTGCAGCATGTAGCCATCCGAAACTATGGACGCTTTATGCTGATTGTCATTCAGATACTTTGTCGCCGCGACTCTAAAAATGCGATCGGGTCTTACTCCATATACTGTTGCTTGGCGAACTTCTTCCAAGCGACGGACTAAATACCTTTGCGCTTCTTCTTCGTCGCACGTTCCACAGCTTTCGCAAATGCGTTGACCGTGGACGATTTTGTCAACGTGCCACATACCGCCGGGCTTATCCGGCCTACGGTAGAGTCCTGGCATTCGTTTTCCCATTGCTCTTCTCCTTCCAATTTCAAAAGAGCGCCGGGCTGACCGTTGCGCTTCTTGTATACCTCCCACCACGTATCCAAGTCAAATCTGTCATATGCCACCCCTTGAATGCCGATAGGAACACTCACCAAATGTGGCTTAACTTCACGATTAAATCGATTGCGATCCATGCCAAGATAAGTCGGCGCATCCTTTGCTCGAATCACTCTCGGCAGGATGTCTATTCGGTATGAATGCACTGAATTGCTCACGTCAGCTAGGACACAAGATGATTTCTACCTTGATGCCTTAGCCATGTTTGGAGCTGATTTGGGTTGGCTAACTGCAATAGAGTTAATGCAAGCATGTGGCCATGCTTGTGCAAGCAGTTCAGTCACAGATAGGCCGGTATGCTTTATGCGCCTCAGATAGAACAGTTGCGATGGTGGCATAGGTGGATTTTTTAGCGCGGCCCGCTTAATCTCGGCACGGTAGTGCTTAGCGAGCATGCCAATCTGCTTGCGGATTCCACTGAATCCGGGCATCGAATATAGCTCGTAAAGCAGCCTACTCATCCGATCATGCGAACGGGAACGCACAACATCCGCAACGGAATTTTGCCAATCCTCGAAAGCTTCAGTTGTTATTCTCCAAGTCAGCTTGCTGTGGTCTGTTCCTTCTTTAGGCAAGCGAACTAGCTCAAATTGACCAACCTTGATGCGCTCATCGGGTTTCAGAGCATCCTTAAGTTTTTCTGCAGAGTGAACTGGATGCTTGCCTTGATTTTCTGGCGTGGACAATAACCACCAACGCACATTTCCATTCACATACCAAAGCACTGTCACCATGTTTCCGAGCCCGCAACTCTTGCGCCGTGCGCGAGTGTTTTTATCGGTGAATGCCAGATAGTTGTGTTCAAAAATTGCGAGCGTGTTCTTCAGCTTGACGATAGTGGTCGTTCCAGAAGCATGAGAGGTGTAGCCATTGCGCATGGCATCCTGCAGGCGCTGCATGACGATAGATCGGTTGGTATATATGATTGGCGATTGCATAACAGCAGTTCCGTTATTTGATTGCCGAATCGTACGAATTTGGCTAGATTCAGCCCACGACAAAGTCCGGGACAAAATCCAGTCCAAAAAAGGTAGGACATCCAACGAGAAGAAATATGCCAAGTAAAATCAATGTCACGTCCTCACCAAGTGCATCTGCCTCATGGGGTATGCAGCTTATGCAAGAGATAAAACGCTCAAGCGCCTTGACCCATGAAGAGCTTTCCTCCGCGCTTGAGCCCGATGTTGAAATTCAGCCAGACCTTCTGTCGCACTACCTCTCAGGACAAAAAGAAATGGGGATGTCGCGCATGATTGAACTAGCCAATGCCGCAGTGATGCGCGGTTGGCATGGGCCGATGATTGACCTCATCGATTTTTTTGGCGATCAGGACATCGTTGCCGCCGATAGGGCAATGAATAAAATCGGCCGAGACATGCGAAAAGAACAAAGGCGCGCAAATGATTCCGCGATTACAAATATTCGAAAAGCGATACTTAACTTGCGAAAATCTGATTGGCCAACAGAAAAGATTCTGGCATTGATGATGCTGCTTGTAGCAGAAGATACGATTGAAGAGCGCATTGATTTTGGCGGGGTTGTGGATTTATTACCGCTGTTAGAACTGGTGCAAGCTAAGCCAGATCAGTATCCTGCGCTAGCTTGGGTAGAGTGCAAGCTGGTTGGCATGAATGAAGCAAATCCGACTAATTTCACACCCTCAGCCTCGGAATAGAAAACCCCAGCGCAAGCGCCGGGGTTTTGGTACTACTTGCCACCCGAAGGCGGACGGAGTCTGGCAGGCCATTCTCCATTTGCATTACTTCACACGGTTTCCCGTTTCGGTGAGTTTCACCAGTCATTGCGCCCGATCAACACAATAACAATTCAACTGACATAGGGTGGAATTGATCGGCCAATCCTATCGCGCAGTTTTCAGCCTGCGTCCACATCCCCCAATATTTCCTCGCGGCATTGGGTATTTTCATCTTCCTCATCGTGCCACGACGACCGCCTTGCTATCAGCGCGATGCTCCATCCCATGATGGGATAGACAGCGTTCGTTAACTCTGCGCATCAAATTGACTGCACCCCTTTATCGCCATTCGTCGTATAGCCCGCCGCCAAGCGGGCGGGTGAAATGCTGCCAACATTTCACCCCCAACAACATTACTCTGATTCCAGTTTCAGACGCTTTTTCAACTGCTCTTGGTTTTCGACAAAATGCACATCCAGCGAGTCTGCACATTTGCACTAGCTCGGCATTGCTGCCTGCTACTACTCTCCAAGTCTCCCGCGCATAGCCTCGATTGGTGCCAACCAATCTCATCGGCGTTAGCGCTTCCCACGTTAGTCAACAAAGTCAAACAACTAGCCTGCGGCTCAGATTGCATGATATTTTGCGGAGACACTCCGCTCACCCATCGTTAGCAAGTAACGATTAGGCTTTCGGCGACCCAAGATTCCAAAACGGTTCGCTTACTTCCTACAATCCTCAACACCACTCGCTTGTCGATCTATGATCGATACAGGCATCGTTGTTACCCAGCGCATCACATCGGTCAGTTTTCACTGCCGGGATGCCTCTGTCTTGTTACACCGGAGCTATCAACGACCCCCATGGCTTGCGCCACAAGGTGCCGGCTGAATCTACTCTCGCTCATCAGCCCTGATACGGTTTCCCGTACCCTCAGAAGTGCCGGTGTGGGTCACAGGTTCTACAATTACTTGCAGCCCCTGGTCGGTCATATCGAATGCATACCACACATTCTCCCGATCCCTTATTGACGAACTAGCTTGGTTTCGCGCGATGATCTGCACATCCCCCAAGTAGCCCTTTCCGTGTCGCCCAATCTCCTTCAATTAAAAGGACCTCGATTGAAGTCGAAGCGGTAATAACCGCAGCGCTTCGTTGCATGCCGCGCCAGCTCAATTACGAGCACGCGGCTTCCGCAGTCCACCGATTGGCATCGGTGGTTTTGCGTCATCATGTTGGGGTTGGCAGCCCCTGACATGAAACTGAATCAGGGGTGGCAACCCTTCGGCGATGTGCAAACCATACGAGCCGGTTTGGCTGAAGTAAAGGATTAGGAATCTTTAATAATTCGAGCTCATTTCATTCGCGATTGATTCTCTTAAAGGCAAGTCCCTTCGGGGCTTGCCTATTATCTGGTTGCATACTTAGGTGAAATTTTGAGATTTGAATTCTAGGAGAATTCAAATCTATTTAAGTATGGGGGGCTCGCGTAGTGAGTTGTTATTCGCCGCACAGCGGCTTTTATCTGGCTAAGCAAGCAACGCTTTTTTCCTGAGCGGATCATGTCGCCGCTATTAGTCCATCTTGAACTCGTCGATTAGATTTACTCATATTCCTTCATGGTAGGATGCGCCCTCTAAATCAGGGGAAAAGAATGGCCGCAAAAGAAGCCCAAGCCCGAATCAAACTCAACAAGCTGCTTGAAGAAGCAGGGTGGAGTTTTTTCGACGATGGAAAAGGCAAAGCCAACATTGTGCTTGAGCCCAAGGTCAAGCTGACCAAGGCGGCTGTTGATGCGCTGGGCGAAAACTTCGAGGCATCCTCAAATGGTTTCATCGACTTTCTGCTGCTTGATGAACAGGGCTTCCCGCTTATCGTGCTGGAAGCAAAAGCCGAAGATAAAAATCCGCTGATTGGCAAAGAGCAGGCTCGCACGTATGCCAAGTCGCAAAACTGCCGCTTTATCATTTTGTCCAATGGCAACCTGCATTACTTCTGGGATTTGGAGCAGGGCAACCCGCACATCATTACTCGGTTCCCGTCCCCTGACTCCGTCAAGGGCTACCATCACTTCCAGCCCAATCCGCAACGCCTTATTACCGAGCTGATTGGCAAGGACTACATCGCCCTGACGCAGATGCCCAGCTATGCCAACGAAGCAGGCTGGAAGAATGAAGCCGAACGTCCCGCATTTGTTGAGAAGAATCGGTTGCGCTTCATGCGCGACTATCAGAAACGCGCAGTGCAGGCGATTCAAGATGCTATCGCGGAAGGGCAAAGCCGTTTCCTGTTTGAAATGGCAACGGGCACCGGAAAGACGCTCACTGCCGCCGCTGTCATTAAACTTTTCCTGCGCACTGGCAATGCTCGCCGCGTGCTGTTTCTGGTAGATCGACTGGAGCTGGAAGATCAAGCCAACAAAGCCTTCGTTGCCTACCTCAAAAACGATTACACCTCCGTCATTTACAAAGAGCGCCGCGACGAATGGCGCAAGGCGGAGATCTTGGTGACTACGGTGCAATCGTTGCTGTTTAACGATAAATACAAGCGGCTATTTTCACCCACTGACTTCGATCTGGTGATTTCCGATGAAGCGCATCGATCTATCGGTGGCAATGCCCGCGCTGTGTTTGAGTATTTCGTCGGCTACAAACTCGGCCTGACCGCCACCCCGCGCGATTACCTCAAGAAATTTGATGCCAGCAAACCGACCAGCCGCGATCCTCGCGAACAGGAGCGCAGATTGTTGCTCGACACCTATCGCACGTTCGGTTGTGAATCGGGGCAACCCACTTATAGGTATTCGCTGCTGGACGGCGTGCGCGACGGCTTCCTGATTAACCCCGTCGTGGTGGATGCACGCACCGACATCACCACACAATTACTCTCCGATAAAGGCTATGCCGTCGCCGCACCGAACGCAGAAGGGGAGGCCGCCGAGGAAACTTTCTTCCAGAAAGACTTCGAGAAGAAATTCTTCTCCGATGCGACCAACCGCTTGCTCTGCGAGACATTCCTGAAGAATGGATTGTGTGACCCCATAAGCCATGAATTCGGCAAATCCATCGTGTTCGCCGTGAGTCAAAATCACGCGGCTAAGCTGGTGCAGCTACTCAACGAACTCGCTAATGCGCTGTATCCCGGAAAATATCAGTCCGATTTCGCCGTGCAAGTGACCTCGCTGATCCCCGATGCCCAGCAGTTCACCATTAACTTCACCAACAACAATCTGCTTGGTTCAACCAACTTTATCGACAGTTACAAAACGAGCAAAGCGCGAATCTGTGTCACCGTGGGCATGATGACCACGGGCTATGACTGCCCCGACATTCTCAACCTTGGGCTGATGCGCCCAATCTTCTCGCCGTCGGAGTTTGTGCAGATCAAAGGCCGTGGCACACGTAAGCACAATTTCCTTGAGCAGCTTTTTGATAAAACGCTGAAAGAGCAAATCGGCAAGCAGGACAAGGTGCATTACAAACTGTTCGATTTCTTCGCCAATTGCGAATACTTCGAGGAGGAATTTGATTACGACGAAGTGCTGAAACTGCCTCGTCCCGGTGAAGGAGGGGATAGCACGCAGCCACCGCCCCCTCCACCGTTAGATCAATACGAATATCATGGCGATGATGCGATCAAGTTGCTTGCAGAGCAAACGATAGGCGCACAAGGCATGAAGATTGACCGCATGTTCTTTGAAGGCTTTGAGAACAGCGTCAAGGCGGATCCCGTATTGCAGCGGCAAGTCGAAAACGAGCAATGGGATCAGGCGGTTGATTACGTCACCAAAAATCTGTTCGACAAACCCTCCGAGTTCTACAACCTGGACAAACTCCGCCGTGCGGCTGGCGTAGATCGTCGCCTTACCTTGCGCGAGATTCTGGAAAAGGTTTTCGGATTGATTCCTTACTTCAAAGCGAAAGATGAGTTGCTGGAAGATGAATTCCAGAAGTTCCTGCTTGATGCCTCAACGGAAGACATTGAGTCGCAGGCAGACAAAATCGTCGCGCTGAAATACTTCTTCAAGGCGTATGCAACCGATAGCCGCCTACGCGACATCATCGACAATAAACGCCTCACCGAGCTGAACGTGAATTCCAGTTTCGGCATGGCAGACTTCAAAGCCGTGCCGACAAACTGGCGCGACAAAATTCCCGAATACGTAAAAGATTACGTGTCCTTAAATCAATTCATGTAACAGAAAGCAACAGCCAGAATGCTTGATGCAGAAACCAAACGCCGTATCGACTCTTGCCGCGACATACTCGTCGGCAAAGTGCCCGACCCAAAATCCCAAGTAGAGCAGATCACCATCGCACTGATTTACAAGTTCATGGACGACATGGATGCCGAGGCGGAAGAGTTGGGCGGATCGCGCAGCTTCTTTACCGGCGACTATGCAAAATATGGCTGGGCAAAACTGATGCGCTCTGGCTTAGGCGGACATGAAACCCTCAATCTCTATGCCGAAGCCATCGCCAAAATGCCGGAGAATCCCGGCATCCCCGCGCTGTTTCGCGATATCTTCAAAAACGCCTATTTGCCGTATCGCGATCCAGAAACGCTACGCAGCTTCTTGAAAGAAATCGACGTATTCAGTTACGACCATTCGGAAAAGCTGGGCGATGCGTTCGAATATCTGCTCTCGGTTCTGGGTAGTCAAGGCGATGCGGGTCAATTCCGCACCCCGCGCCACATCATCGACTTCATGGTTGAAGTGATGAACCCGCAGAAGAATGAGAGCCTGCTTGATCCCGCCTGTGGCACGGCAGGTTTTTTGATTTCGGCATGGAAGCACATCCTAAAATCTAACACCAAGGTACGCACGGGCGATCAACTCACGCCCGATGAGCGCACCAATCTCGCTGCAAACATTCACGGCTATGATATTTCGCCAGACATGGTGCGCCTGTCGCTGGTGAACTTATATCTGCACGGCTTTAGCGATCCGCATGTGGTGGAATATGACACGCTCACCTCTGAAGAAAAGTGGAACGAAACGGCGGATGTGATTCTCGCCAACCCGCCGTTTATGTCGCCGAAGGGGGGCATAAAACCGCACAAACGTTTCTCCATTCAGGCCGCGCGTTCCGAGGTGCTGTTTGTCGATTACATCGCCGAACACCTCAGCCCCAATGGTCGCGCCGCGATTGTGGTGCCGGAAGGCATCATCTTTCAAAGCCAGACCGCCTATAAATCACTTCGCAAGCTGTTGGTTGAAAAACATCTCGTCGCCGTTATTTCCTTGCCAGCTGGGGTCTTCAATCCCTATTCTGGCGTGAAGACATCCATCCTGATTCTGGATAAGCGGCTGGCGAAAACGAGCGACAGCATCGCCTTCCTCAAGGTTGAAAATGACGGCTTCGGATTGGGCGCACAGCGCCGCGCCTTCGACAAAAACGACCTGCCTCACATCAAGGCCGAACTTTTCGCTTACCTGCAAGCACTGCGCAGCCAGCAGCCCACCGCCGAACTTCAGCTCACTCGCGGGCTGATCGTGCCCAAGGAGAAGATTGCCGAAAATGGCGACTACAACCTCAGTGGGGAGCGGTATCGAGACACGGTTGCCGCAGTCGGTCACTATCCACCGCAGGCACTCGGCGACCTTCTGGAAATCCAATCCGGCTTTCCTTTCAAGTCAGAGCTTTTCAATGAAGGCTCTGGCTTTCCGATAATCCGTATCAGAGACATCAAACCCAATCGCACTGTAACTAAATACACGGGTGAATACGATTCAGCTTTTCTCGTTCAGAACGGCGACTTGCTCATCGGAATGGATGGTGAGTTCAACTCCGTAATCTGGAACGGAGGCCCAGCACTGCTAAATCAACGCGTTTCAAAACTTCACTCATTTAAAGGCTGCCTCAAAGAGTATGTGGCTCTGCTAATTCCGAAAAGGCTGCAAGAGATCGAAGACGGAACTTACGCCGTGACGGTGAAGCACATCTCGGGAAAACAGATTAGTGCGATTGAAATCCCCCTGCCACCGCTGGAGGTGCAGAAAAAAATTGTGGCGGAGATAGAGGGCTACCAGAAAGTCATCAACGGTGCCCGCGCCGTCCTCGACTACTACCACCCCCACATCCCCATCCACCCCGACTGGCCGATGGTGGAAATGGGAGAGGTTTGCGATGTGCGCGACGGCACACATGACAGCCCGAAATATGTTCTCGAAGGCTATCCGCTTATCACATCGAAGAACCTGAAGAATGGCTTCATTGATTTTACCGACGTGAATCTGATCACCCGTGAAGACCTAGAAGCCATCAACAAACGCTCAAAGGTAGATGCGGGCGATTTGTTGATGCCGATGATAGGTACGATTGGAAATCCCGTGATTGCTGACGTATCCCGTGAATATGCTGTGAAGAATGTAGCTTTGATTAAATTTCCACCAGGTTGCCAAGTTGATAACAGATTCCTCAAAGATGTTCTCGACTCAGCCGAGATGCAAAACCGCTTTGAACAACAGGCTAGTGGATCGACTCAACGCTTTATTTCTCTTGGGTTTATCAGGAAGCTTCAAATTCCTCTTCCACCTCTCGCTACGCAGCAAACCATCGCTGCCGAGATCGAAACCGAGCAAGCCTTGGTCGCGGCTAACCGCGAACTGATTGAGCGCTTCGAAAAGAAAATCCAGACCACTCTGGATCTCGTGTGGGGAGAAGATAAATGACAAAAACCACGATTGAATCGTGGCCCGACCTCCAGCTATCGGAGTTGTTTTATGCATTCCGCAAAGCCAAAGCTGACTGTTTCTTCGAACGTTCGCTCTTCGTTGCGCGCGAATTCGTCGAATACGAATCGCAATTACCCGAAAATTTGAATAAATTGCGCACACGGCTCCAGTCAGGAGAGATACGTAAAATACTTCAGGAAAATCTCGGTAATCCCCGCGTAAGTGCTAAGAAGTTGGGGGCGAAGCCAAAAAATGGCGAGAAATATGTGCCGCAAGGTCATGGCTTCTTCTCAGACCCTCAGCGAGCTTTCCTCCACCTTTGCGAGAACAACGACTTGTCACCAGAATTTCGGTTAGTTGGCGAGTTCTCGGTTCAAATGCATGTTTTGTCCGCGCTATGGATCAATTTAGTCGGCCACAAGTTTGATGCAACACTCACTCGGTCGGCTTATGGCTCGCGTCTGCGCAGATACAAACCAGAACCCGGTTTGCCGGAAGGCGTCCTCGGTAATTATCACACCGAAGCTATCGGGTCATTTCAGCCCTATTTCGGGCCATACAGGCAATGGCGTGAGCGGGGATTAAAAGCAATTCGAGACGAACTGTCTGAGGAGCGTCCCGTCATAGCGATCACGATGGATTTGACCAGTTATTACCATCGTATTGATCCTGCCTTCATGGCAGACAGCAAGTTCCTTAATTTTGCTGGCATCGAATTGACAGAATGGGAGCAGGACTTTACCTCGGCGTTTGCCGATGCAATGGTGTCTTGGTCGAATGCTGCACGGGACAAACTAATCGCAATGGGTTGCGACCCAACAGAGGTGGCGGTTGGCGGGCTACCCATAGGACTGTCCCTTTCTCGGATTGTTGCCAATGTCTTGCTTGTTGGGCTGGATCGCGAAATCGAGCAGCAACTTAGTCCGGTTTACTACGGGCGGTATGTGGATGACATTTTTATTGTGCTGCGAGACCCAGAGACTATCGACAGTATGCCGAAGCTCTTGGAATTCATGTCGGCACGTTCGAAATGTTTTCCAAGCAAAGCAACGGGAAAAGACAAGAACGAGATATGGCTGAAACTTCCTGATGGCTATCAAGGAAAGACAACATTGCTATTGCAGCAGTCTAAGCAAAAGATATTCTTTCTTCAGGGGCAAGGTGGCCTTGATTTACTCGACAGCATCGAGTCGCAAATTCGTAGTGTATCGAGCGAACGGCGGCTGATGCCATCACCCGACAACTTGGAATCCATGGCTGC
Organism: Gallionella sp.; assembly: GCA_028710525.1. Lineage (GTDB taxonomy): Bacteria > Pseudomonadota > Gammaproteobacteria > Burkholderiales > Gallionellaceae > Gallionella. The sequence continues at coordinate 53,600 of JAQTTY010000012.1, forward strand.
CGCAAAAGTGCTTACGGCGGCAGGTCAGGCATCGGAGGAGGCTGATACCCTTCGGCGGGCTGACGGTCTGTCGGTGAGACGGTTGGGATGGGCGGTTCTGTTGCGCTCCGTTGAAACACTGGCGCGGGACTTACGGCAGGACGACTGGAAGGATGAACGGGATCGATTCTACAAGTTCGCGCTCAATCATATTCTCCGCCCTGACAAGATTTTTGATCATCTCGATTACCTACCACGTCTTTTATCATTGGCTGTCGCCTTGATGGATTGGTCGAGCGCGAAGAGGTTGCTTGAATCTGCAACGTCTTCGCTAAGTGACCTCGAAAACGCCACAAATTCGTCCCCCATCAAGGTAAATGGCTATGCGGCCATGAAGACTAGTTCGTGTGGATGGGATGATGTACGCCGAGGAGTACTCAATTCAGCGGCAGATGCCATCATTCGTTCATTGCGCTGGGGTCAGCGTGATGGCGGACCTCGTCCGCTGTCCGAAATCGCGCTCAGCGTTTGTAAGTCTGCGGGACTCGAATCGACACGAAGCGAGTTGTACGATCTGTCCCAAGCCATTCGTGAAAGCGACTGGGCGAAAGTCTCTTACAAAGATCATCTGCGCCGAGATGCCAAACGGCAGCGGCCGCGACATATTCAAGAAGATGAACTCTACGGACACTATGCTCATCATGCAGATTTGTGTCTATTCTTGGAAAAGTCTGCAGCTTCTCAAGGTGTAAGTACATCAAGAATTCACCCGCGTTGCCTAGAAAGCGGGGAAGGTCATGGCTCTGCCACATCGTTACTGCCATACTTATTTCCAACGCGACCTTATACGACACAAGAGGTTTCACTATTTCTACCAGATGAATGTGTTTTTTCAGAGTCCAATTGTAGCTGGCAAGAATCGGCCAGAAACTGGGCGCGTTTTGTCCGTGCTGTCAGGGGTGTATGGGTTTGGGAATCGCTTGTGGCTGAAAGTATTCCAGTTGTTGATCTCCCAACAAGCACAGATGAGGCGCCATTCAAGCTGGCTGTACTGGATAGCAAAGAAAGGCATCAAACCATCAAACTGGGCATAAGCAGTTTGCTTACGACAGAAGATAGCTGGCGAGCAGCGGCACACGGCAGCCTTGATTTATCCAGAGCACGCTACAGGCGGATTGAATGTTTGGTCAACCAAGCTATACAGGCGTTTCCCAGACCAACACATTTATTAATGCCCGAGCTTTCGCTTCCCGAACGCTGGATCGATACGGTATCCGGACTACTCCGTGATTCTGGAATCAGCCTGATTGCGGGTCTGGACTACCACAACCAAAAAGCAAAAGGCTTGATCCACAGCGAAGCGGTTCTCGTTCTAGCAGATGATCGACTCGGATTTCCTGCGTATGTTCAGATACATCAGCCAAAGACACTTCCAGCACCAGGCGAAGAGCAATCATTACTTAAGGATTTTGGGAAAAGTTGGGCACCTTTTTCTAGTAACACTAAACCTGTCTATCTGCATAAGGGGTTTGCTTTCGGTGTGCTGGTGTGTTCCGAGCTTCAAAACGTACAACACCGCCTGAATTCCCAAGGAGCAGTCGATTGCCTCATGGTCTTGTCTTGGAATCAAGATTTAGAAACCTTCTCTGCGCTAGTTGAATCAGCCAGCCTTGATGTTCATGCGTTCATTGCTTTGGTCAACAACAGGAAATACGGTGATAGCCGCGTAAGAGCGCCAGCAAAAGAACACCATGGAAGAGATGTTTGCCGGTTGCGAGGCGGGGAAAACGAGCATGTCGTGGTAGTTGAAATAGACATCCAAAAACTCAGAGCTTTCCAGAGCAGATCAACGCGTTGGCCAAGTGAAGGCGACCCATTCAAGCCAGTCCCAGAGGGATTCAAGATCAAATGGTATCGAGAAACAGTACCGACCTGACAAGCTGCTATTTTTCAGGAGCCATCATCCGGCGAATTTTGGCCCATAGTTGGCAGGTGAATGAATCGTAGTTTATCTGGGTGGTGGTCAGCGGAGGAAGATTCATCTGGCACCTTGGCACACATATATATCTTGCCCACCAAATTAATTCATGTTAGTTTGCGATATCAACATAAATTTGTTGAAAATATAAGATAAGGGTGAATAAAGTGCTGCATAGCTATGCGTTCTCAAACTTTCAGTCCTTCCGTGAACGTGTTGAAGTCGATCTGACTATCAGCCGTAAGGTAGCCATGACTGAATGGATGCAAGAGGTGCCGACGGGCGAGCGTGTTTCCAAGTTGATGGCGGTGATTGGCCCGAACGGAAGCGGCAAAACGGCATTGCTGAAGCCGATGGCGTTCATTGCTTGGTTCGTTTCACAGTCATTCCAAACCCCTCCTGAAGCAAATATTCCCGTAGCGCCACATGCTGCCGCAACCGACGAGCCAACAGAGTTGGAATGCACGCTGGATTTCGACGGCAAGCTGTGGCGCTATGTGTTGCGTTGCACGCCACAGCGAGTGCTGCATGAGGCGCTTTATCAGAAGCGTGAGCGCTTCAGCTACGTCTTTATCCGTGACTGGGATGCGGAAGCCAATGCTTATGTGATTAAGCAACAGGACTTTGGTTTAGCTGCGCAGGAGGCTCGCAAGGTGCGCTCGAATGTTTCGCTCATTGCATGGGCTGCGCAATTTGGTGTGCCGCTGGCGGTGCGCATGACGGCGGCTTATGTGAATACTAATGTGAATGTGTATGGCCGTGTGCCGATGGGGAGCCAAGATGTGCAGGTGGCGGCAAAGCATTTCTCAGTTCATCCAGAGCAACGCACCCGGATGGAGCAATTGCTATCCTCATGGGACTTGGGTTTGTCTGGTGTTGAGTTGCAAGAACTGTCGCTGAACAACCCGCAGGAGCCAAGCCAAAAGGTGTGGGTGCCATTCGGTAGGCATAAAAATAAGGCGGGCGAATTCAAGTTGCCGTTCGCGCTGGAATCCAGCGGCACGCAAGGCGCATTCGTTCTGTTGTCGCTCTTACTTGAAACCTTGGAAATAGGCGGCTTGGCAGTCATTGATGAATTTGAAAATGACCTGCACCCGCACATGCTGGAACCGATCCTCGATCTGTTCGCCAATCCATCAACCAATCCGCACCAAGCGCAACTGTTGTTCACTTGCCATGCCGTCGAGGTGTTGAACCTCGTGCACAAATCACAGGTGATGCTGGTGCAGAAGAGTGAGGAGTGCGAAAGCTCAGCCAGCAGGATGGATGCGGTAGAGGGTATTCGCAACGACGATAACTATTACGCCAAATACATGGCGGGCGCATACGGCGCTGTGCCCGTTTTCTGATTGGCGGAGTTCATGACAATCTGGAAAGCAAAGCGCACCTTGCTGATCGTTGGGGAAGGGTACGACGAGGAAGCGTTCTTAAACCATCTCAAGCATCTTTATGTGCAGCGGGGATGCGGGCTTTCAGTCACGATCAAGAATGCACGTGGCAAAGGGGCGTTGCATGTCGTTGACTGGACGGCTCGCCAAATAGCTAATGCCGACTACGATGTGGTCGCAGCGCTGCTGGATACCGACACCGACTGGAATGCTAAGACTGAAAAGCTAGCACGGACAAAGAAGATTCAAGTCCTGAAATCCGAGCCATGCTTTGAGGCGATGATGTTGCGGCTCATTGGGAGACCTGCAACGGGTGATGCGTCAGCACTTAAAAGGCAGTTCGCGCCCCATGTGAATAATGACGCAACCCAGCACGGCAACTATGCGCTGAATTACGGCACTGAATGTTTGCAAGCTGGGCGAGGCAAAGAGCTGACGATTGATGCCTTGCTCAAGCTACTAGGACATTGATCATTAGTTTTTTCTATTTCAATTTTCACTAGATGTTCATCTAGTCCGTTAGACAACAAGCCAGTCGTTCAAAACATACACCGTGACCTAAAGCGTCAACGTGTATTTCAAGCTAGGTCGTGATTGCTTGATAGACCCGCAGTTGATTGGGCAATCACCACCTTCAAAAACAACACCTTCAACTGCCTTTCATTATTGAGTCGGTAGGATTCATGTGCGCTCATTCTGAGCACGATTTCCCCGTTTTATTTTCTCGAATATTTTGTTGGCTTAGCTACGAAATCATTTCAATGACTGGTTATTCAGCTCCCCGATAGCCAGATCGCAAATCGATTTGCCAATTCTCCCGCTTCAGCACCGTGCCACCCAAGCGCCGCCGCCCTGTCGGATGGGACGCACCCCTCAAGCTCCACGCCTGCCCATCATCCCCGACCATAAACGTTTGCACATTTATCCGTCTGGAATGACCTCTTCGAGGCAAGTGGTCAGTCATTCCTCTGGAGGGGCGCTGTTTCCCATCCTCCGCCTTCGGCACGGTCGGCGCCGCCGCTGGGCGAGGTGGCACGGTGCCGCCGCAGGAGAAAAAACATGGCAAAGATTTTTTTGCTGGTTCTGGCCCTCCTTAATGGGGAGCCGGTTGAAAAACCAGTCATTGAAATGATTTCTGCGCAAAAAGCAAAAATAAGCGCGAAGAAATAACAAAACAACCGGGGAAACCCGGTTTTTTCATTCAATGGATCGCTTCGCTCAGTTGGTCGATCACATTTTTGAATACGCTGGCTTGCGCGAAATATGATAGGGATGCTTTTTGTTGAAACCATTCACAAATATTTGAACACCCGTACAGTTCAAATATTTGTTCGGTAGAAGAGGGCGCCCCCTAGGAGGCGCTTCGGGTGCTATTACGTTTATGGGATATGCTTGAAGGAAGCATATCTTGAAAATTTCACACCACTTCGGCAGGAAGTGGCTACGGGGGCGCACTATGGAACAAAGGTTATCTAGCAAAAAAAGCATTACTTTGAAAACGCGTACTCGGGTTGAGTCGACTCACTCAATTCACATCAGCTATACAGAAAATCTCAATAAGGTTTCACCTAGGGAGATTGATCTCATTATGTCGATACTGCCCGATGTGCTAGCCGAGGTTAAGAGGTTGGAAGAGCCTACTAGCGATGCAGCAGCGCGCGAAACTGGTTGTAGCGGTAGTAAATTTGTTCAGGATGTAGGATAATGCCGCCGGATTTGATTGATGGGATTGTGACTTACATTTACCGCAATTATATTGCGGGACTTTTGCGGGACTCGGTAGTGCGTAGTTGTGCATTGTAGGGCATGGATGCAACGGCCAGCCGCACACGCAGTCAATAAAATCAATAAGTTGCGTCAAAAAAGTTGCCTACGAACCAAGGGGTCAGGAGTTCGAATCTCTTCGGGCGCACCAACACGAAAAAGGGTTAGATCAATACGATCTAACCCTTTTTTCATTCTAGCTAGTTCTTTATCTCTCTTATCTGCTTGTACTTGTGGCTTGGAAACTTGTCCGACTGTCCGTTATCATTCTTCATACTCGCAACTAGATACAGCGTAAAAGGCACATCATTTGTCGTTACAGGGGATATCGAGATGAAACATACCTTCAGTATTTTAGCCTTCGTATTGCCACTCGCTGCTTGCACAACGGATGCGAAACTGATTCCAGTCAATACGGAGGTTGCGGCAGATATACCTGCTGCAGCTGCGCTGGGTTGGCTGCAACAAACACCTAAAGACATGAGTGCCCATGTCACTCCAGCTTACCCGCAACCATGCAAATACTCAGAGGATGGCGTAATCACTAAGGAGTGGAACTCCACCTCTTTTCTAGCGCCCCCAAAACCTGGAAATGACAGACCCATACGTCCTTGGCAAGACTTCCAAGCATTACCTGGAGGGAGTGGCCTGCAAAGCTACTACGAATACACCGTGCATATCTATAACGAGGGGACGCCTCAACAATCTTGCTCAGGCCGTGTGGGCCTTAAACCTAAAAATGGCGAGGGGAGCTGTACTGCTTATTACAGCTTAGATCCGAAGTATTCTGGCCCCACTGACTGTTCTTCCGTAAAGCGCGACGTCGAACGTACACTGACTGCACTCAAAGCAATGGGAGTAGATGTGGTGCCGCAAGGGCGTTAGGAGTATTCATTCAGGCAGTTCGCCCAGCTCCACACCCAACGCCCCCAATGCCGAAAGCGTTTTATCCATATCAGCGCGGATGCGCTCATTTCGATTCATATCAGGTGCACCGTAATATTCGACTTCATAAGTAGTACATCTGCCATTGGTAGAGAAGGCTGTTGTCAAAGCGGAATTATTTTTCTTTACAATCTCAATCACGCCACCATTTAAGTCTTCTTCGACCAAGCGTTGCACCACGTTGATCCTCATATCCTTAGCCGCCACGACTTCATCACCGATGCGCACCCCCTGAGGGGTCCATGCGCAAAGATGCCAGATACCGCCACTCTTCTTAGGCACCTGTTGCAACCAAGCCAGCGCCGCTTCAGGCGGGATGTCTTGTAGAACACTTTTATCCACGCTCACTGGTTTCGAAGGGATAGCACAAGCTGTCAAAGACGCCGCAACAAGCATAGCTATGGGCATGTATCGCATATCAATCTCCACTCCAAAATTTCACTTAAAGACGATGCATCCTAATTGGAGTCGGTCAACTCAGCATCAAACGGACCGTATTCCAACTGGATGTGAGCAACAGCATTCTCACGCCAAACTCCAATGCTGACTTTATCTCCTACACCACCAAACAAGGAATTTCTCTTTTTAAGCAACTCTTCCTGAGACATCTCTCGTTCTCTGACCTCATGGCGCTCCGCACCAATAGCTGCAGCTAATCCTCCAAATACTCCAGCTGATTGCAGACCCTTAGCGACAGGATTGCCATTGCTATCTATACGCTCGGTGACTGTCGTTTTGACGCCCCTCTTAGCAATGGCAGCGTTCAACGCTCTCACATCGTGCACAACTAACTCGCCGTAAACCATGATGATATCTCCGGCACGAAGTCCTGCCCGTGCCGCAGTAGAACCTATGGCTACAGACAGTACTCGCACACCTTTAACCCCGCCGCTTAAAGTAGTGGAACGAGCACCTTCTGCATTTCCTCCTTTTAAGGGAGCTTGCACTGTACTTGCCATCAACGCAGCGCCAATAGGAAATTGCGCTGAACCTATACCGGTCAGCGTGAGGTAGTTCTCGGCCCGCTTACCTGGTTGGACTGGCTGATAATTCTCAGGAGAAATTTGTATATAAAGGAAACTGCCATCAGGGATATGCCCAACAGACAGACTTGCTTTGGCGAACCCCCAATCGGTATTGATGCTTTCAATCTTACCGATACGGACGCTAACCGCATTGAATGCTGACCACTTTTTTTGTATTTCCGCGGCATGTGCTGCGGCCGCCTCGCGCTCACGTTGCTCTTGATCGCGCTTACCTAGCCGATCAGACAGCATAGCAATTGCCTCTTGGTAGTTGGCTCCCTGAGGGCCAGCCTCTTTCACATAGTTCTCAAGTGCAACATCCCCTGCCAAGTTGTTTTTCAAATCAAAGTAAGCGCGCGCTTCATAGAAATAGACCTCGCTACCCGTGTCGATATTTTTTGCGCGCATTTTTCTAACTGTATTGACGATCTTCACTGCATCATTCGCTTTGATAGCTGTAATCAGCTCATGCTTAAGCAGATCGGTTTGCACGGACAGCGGCAGCTCTGCATGTGCAGAGGAAAATGGGAGTTGCAGCAGTAACAGTAATGCGATCACCTTAACGCCGCTCATAATGGCTTTGATACACATAGATGACGTCATAAAATCCTCCATAACTAATGCATAAACTTAGTCGCCACATACTGCGTTCCCGCATGACTGCGTGCAATTCCGCTCCACTCTCGCAAACTCGTCGGCGTAATGACATGCGTGCACTTTGGTGAACTCGATCTTTATCTTTAAGCAGGCGTCTGTTCGATATGGGATTTTGATGTCTATGGGTGTGCCGTTACCGCATTTGTCTTGATATTGATAATACTTATAGGGCTGTTTAACAGGCGCAGCACGCTGCGCTTGGTAACTTGGGTTGGCGTTCTGTGCGACTTCCCAAGTATTTGTGCCACCGCGGCGGTTCCGCTCCTGAGCGAGGGTGATCTCTCTTTGCCCATCTTGGTAAATTTTCTTACCATCACCATTCAAAGCATTAACAGTATGGCTCACCCCATACTCAATAGCATTCGGCAAACCTGCATGTGCAGCACCCGCAGCAACGACACCACCGCCAACGACGCCAAAAAATATTTCCGCGCCACTCACTTTATTGCGTTGTTGTTCTTGTTCTTCGGCTCGGCGCTGGGCTTCACGCCGTTGCGCTTCACGATATTCATTCAGGTGCCGTGAGGCAATCTGCCTTGCCTCAGTCAATGCACTCGTTTGCTGATACTCAGCCTGCTCTGTCGCGCTGGCGAGTTGTTGTAATTGATCATTGCGTAGACGTGTGCGGTCTGCTTTATACAACTCATCAGCAAAAGAAGTGTTGATTGCTGCGTCAGGTACCGGCTGTGCTACGGAACTACCCAGACCAGCCAACATGCTATCAATCTCATTGCGGGGCTTAGCGTTAGCTGCAGATTGGACTTCCGGTGAAGGAGACGGCTTGGTGGTTGGTTTACTGGCAAAGAATATCTTATCGATGCGCTTATCTTGGACATCTGTGTGAGGCGACCTAGATCTAATCTCATCAAAGTGCAGCACCTCTACCCCACCCCTGTGACATTTAGCAGAATAGCGCCACTTAAAGGGCTGCGTGGGATCCTGTGCCAACACCACCATACTGATACCGCCTGGAACACGCTCTAATTCTATAAATCCTTCGGGGAAGGGTGAATCTAAGCTCGCGGGGGTGATATTGTATGCATCGCTAGGATTGACATTAACGTTGTCCAATATCGCATTCTTTTGCATCGAGGTGAGCACGAGTTTGTGCTGAGCGGGCCTAGTTGCCACCCCATTGATGATCTCTGGCAATTGCTCATAAACCGCAATCTGCACACACCCCATATCGTATTGGTAGATCCGTTCACCTTGCTCAGACGCGGCAAAAGATACTGAATAACCCAGCAATAATAGAGAGACCGAAGAGGTTTTTAAGCAAGCGCATAAATGCATCAGCGTAGCCCATCCGTTTTCTATATCTGCACAAGCTTGATAGTAGAGCTTGTTGCCTCGACGGGAAAATTATACTCAATCAGCTTTTATGAGAAACTTTTTTCTGTCCTACACCCCTGACTACTCTATGGGTATCACCCCAATAGGCTCAGGCCTTTCCGCGTTGCGTGATATCATCGCGCGCCATGAAAAAACAGCCTGATTCACTACATCGTTTCCTCTTCGAAAACACTCCTATCCGCGGCGAGCGGGTACATCTGGATGCCGTTTGGCATAGCGTACTTGAGCGCCACGACTATCCACCCATGATGCACAAGCTGATGGGTGAATTGTCTGCCGCCGCTGTTTTACTGGCGGCTACGCTCAAGCTGGATGGCTCGTTGATATTGCAGATACAAGGCACCGGCGTGATCAAGTTGCTGGTGGTGGAGTGTGATGGCGAGATGCAGATGCGTGCTACGGCTAAATGGGAAGGCGAGCTAGTCGGCACGCTACCTGAGTTGGTCGGCGATAACGGTCGCTTCGTCATCACCCTCGCACCCAAGAATGGTAACCAACCTTATCAAGGCATAGTCGAACTGGAAGGCGACACGGTCGCCGAGATCTTGCAGAACTATATGAGCCGCTCCGAGCAGCTGGACACGCGCCTGTGGCTGGCCGCCGATGAGCGCGCCGCGTCCGGCATGTTGTTGCAGAAGATGCCCGAGATGCACGACAACGATGCAGATGCTTGGGCGCGCGTCACCCAGTTGGCCGCGACCTTAAAGGACGACGAGTTGATGCAGCTCAGCACCGAAGAGTTGTTGCACCGCCTCTATCATGAGGAAGACGTGCGACTGTTCGAAGCGCAAAGAATCACATTCCATTGCTCCTGCACACGCGAGAAAGTCGTTCAGATGTTGCGCATGTTGGGCGAAGAAGAAGTCGACTCCATCCTGGCAGAACGCGCCAGCATAGAAGTGCATTGCGATTTCTGTAACCAAAGCTATGAGTTTGACAAGGTCGATGCCGCCGAACTATTCGCTGCAATAGCCCCCGTCGTCACCAACGCGACGCGTCACTAAATCCTTCTTGAAGGTAGAGCACAGGCTCCCTGTGCTCATCGCGCTTGCACCTCTTCCACAGTGCGCTTTCCTTATCTGCGCCTTGTGCATAGCATCTTCGCAATACACACCACTTTCTATATATCTATCGTCTGTGTAAGTTCTGCGCATTTGCGACGACTAATACATAGACCCTCAACTGACGGGGATGCGCGGCATGTCCTCTGAAATCAGAATTAGCCCTACATCCTCAGCGAGAAGCATGTCCGCATGAATCTGCCTTAAACATTGCAGGCCTATACTGCAAGGCCCATCCGAACACTCACCTTTAATAAGGAGCGCATCATGCCTAGAGCTATCTGGAACGACCAAGTCATCGCCGAAGCACCTGCCAGCGAGATCCATCGCGTGGAAGGTAATGTCTATTTCCCACCCACGGCGGTGAACACTGAATTTTTACGTCCCAGCGACACGCATACACACTGCGTCTGGAAGGGCATCGCCAGCTATCACGATGTGGTCGTGGCTGGACAAGTGAACAAAGACGCGGCATGGTACTACCCCGAGCCGTCCAAGATGGCAGAACGCATCCAAGGCTATATCGCTTTCTGGCACGGCGTAAAAGTGGAAGACTAGCTTATGCATCTGCAAGCCCACGCAGCGAACGAAGCACCCAGTTTGTCCGAGCGATTCGCCGCAGTGCGCGATCGCACGCTGGCGTTGTGCGCGCCCCTAGAGATCGAAGACTACGGCCTGCAAAGCAGCGATTTCGTCAGCCCACCTAAATGGCATCTGGCGCATACCACTTGGTTCTTCGAGACGTTCATCTTGCTCCCTTACGCGCCGGGCTATCAGGTGTTCCATCCCGCTTACGCGCATCTATTCAATTCCTATTACGAGACTGCCGGAACGTTCTACCCCAGACCGCAGCGCGGCTGGTTGTCGCGCCCCACGGTGGCCGAAGTGAAACGTTATCGTGCGCATGTGGATGCAGAGATGCGGAACTTATTGCGCCAGCTTCCCGGTGCACACGAACACGACATCGTGAGCCGTGTGACCTTGGGTATAGAGCACGAGATACAACATCAGGAATTGTTGCTGATGGACACGCACTACAATCTTGCGCACAACCCTTTGCATCCCGCGTATCAAGCGCCAGTACACATAATGGGCAATGTTCCGGGCGTGCTGACTTGGAGTGCCTATCGCGGCGGCCTCAGCGCCATCGGCCACGCGGGCGAGGGCTTCTGTTTCGATAACGAGCGTCCGCGTCATCAAGTACTGCTGCGCGATTTCCGCCTAGCGAATCGCCTGATAACGAATGGTGAATACCTGGACTTCATCACCGACGGTGGCTACCAACGCGCAGAGTTGTGGTTGTCGGATGGCTGGCAACAAGTCAAAGCGCGCAACTGGAACGCACCTTTGTATTGGCAACAAGACGCTGATGGTTGGCAACGTTTTACGCTGTCCGGTTTACAGCCTTTGGACTTGCATCAGCCTGTCGCAAACTTGAGCTATCTGGAAGCAGACGCCTATGCGCGTTGGGCGGGCAAACGTCTGCCGACCGAAGCGGAATGGGAACATGCCGCGGCATCGCTCGCACTGAGCGACAGCTTTTTGGAAAGCGGCACGCTGCAAGCGCAAGCCGCTACCGGACAAGGTCTGACGCAGATGTTCGGCGAGTTGTGGCAATGGACGCAGAGCCCTTACACTGCCTACCCCGGCTTCCATCCCTTGCCCGGCACATTGGGCGAATACAACGGCAAATTCATGTCCGACCAATGGGTGTTGCGCGGCGGCTCCTGCCTCACCCCAGAGGCGCATCTACGCGCTACTTATCGAAATTTTTTCCGGGCAGCTGACCGTTGGATGTATTCCGGTCTGCGTCTGGCGGAGGACGCATGATGCGTAGCGAATCACCAGTCACACAGCAAGACGCAGACGACAATGATTTCCTAGACACGGTATGTGCGGCCTTGCGCCAGCATCCGCGCAGCATACCGCCCAAGTTCTTTTACGATGCACAAGGCTCGCAGTTGTTCGACCTGATCTGCACCACGCCTGAGTATTACCCAACCCGTACCGAGACTGGCATCTTGCAGCGCCACGGCGCGCAGATGGTCGAGCTGATCGGCAAAGATTGTGTGCTGATCGAGCTAGGTAGCGGCAGCGCCACCAAAACGCCACTGCTGTTGCAACATCTGGATAGCGCGGCCGAATATGTGCCCATCGATATCTGCGAGCCGCATCTGCTGCAGAGTACAGCTCGCCTGCAAACGATGTATCCCGAGGTACGCATGCATCCCTTGTGCGCCGATTACACCCGCATGCCTGCGCTGCCCGAATCGGTAGAGGGACGCGGTCGTCATGTGGTGTTCTTCCCCGGTTCCACTATAGGTAACTGCAATCCAGATGAAGCGGTCGCCCTGTTGCGTCACGTCGCCACATTGGTGGGCGAAGACGGCGGACTATTGCTGGGCGTGGACTGCAAAAAATCCCCCGCCATCCTCAATGCCGCTTACAACGATGCCGCTGGACACACGGCCGCGTTCAACATCAATCTACTGGAGCGTATGCAGCGTGAGCTGGGCGCGGAGTTAGATGTGGAACAGTTCGAGCACTACGCTTACTACAACGCGGGGCTGGGCCGTATCGAGATGCACCTCATCAGCCGTTGCGCGCAAAACATCACGATAGGCGACGAGACTTTCCACTTCGAGGCGGGCGAATCGCTGCACACTGAGAACTCCTACAAATATAACGCGCAAGAGTTTCAGCGTTTGGCGCGCGCCGCTGGCTGGCATCTCAAGACCACTTGGCGCGATGCCGACGGCTATTTCGAGGTGCACTATCTAAGCCGCCGCGCTACCGAACCGCACCATCTGCCGCAACGTTCCTGATACTCCCATGAGCGCGTTACGCCTCGCCCTGCTCACCACGCTGACGATGATCGCCTTCGCGGCGAACTCGGTGTTCTGCCGCATGGCGCTCAAGCAGACCAGCATAGACGCGGCCAGCTTCACGACGGTGCGATTACTCGCCGGCGCGGCCATGTTGCTGCTCCTAATGCGATTGCAAAACAAAGCGCCCTTGCGCCACGGCTCTTGGCGTAGCGCGCTGGCCTTGTTCATCTACGCCGCCGCGCTGTCGTTCGCCTATCGCAGCATCAACACCGGCGCGGGCGCGCTGATGTTGTTTGGCGCGGTACAAGCCACCATGATCTTGGCCGGCTATCTTGCCGGTGAACGCATGAGCGCGTTGCAGACAGCGGGTTTCGTTGCGGCGCTCACTGGACTGGTGATACTCGTATCGCCGGGTGTGCAAGCGCCGTCATTACTCGATTCGCTCATCATGCTGCTGAGCGGTATCGCCTGGGGCATGTATTCACTATGGGGGAAAGGACAACCCGATGCAGCGGCCGCGACTGCGGGTAACTTCTTGCGCGCCGTGCCGCTAACTTTATTGCTGACCTTGATCGCCTCGCCTTGGATGACATGGGACACACGCGGCGTGGTGTATGCCGTGTTGTCCGGCGCGCTGACCTCGGCCTTGGGCTATGTGCTGTGGTACAAAGTTTTGCAACAGTTGCGCGCCATGACCGCCTCGACCATACAACTGAGCGCACCGCTGCTGGCCTCACTCGGCGGCATCGTGTTACTCGGCGAAGTATTTACTCGCGATCTGCTGATCGCCTCGCTACTGATACTCGGCGGGATATTGCTGGTGGTCAGACAGCGCAAGCGTTAGCGAGCGCGCAAAGCGGCAGCGAGTTTATCCAAGGCTTGCAAAACTAAGGCGCGCGGTGCGCCTATATTCAGACGCATATAGCCACAGCCTTGCGCACCGAACACACTGCCCGGACTCAGCCCCAGTCCTGCTTGCTGCACAAAGAAGCGTTTGAGTGCGGCATCGTCCATGCCCAAGGCGCGGCAATCCAACCACAACAGATAGGTACCTTGCGCCTCGCCCACTTTGATGCCGGGCAGATGCTGAGCCGCATAGTCGTGCACTGCGTCGTGCGTGCCTTTCAGATACACCAACAACGCATCTAGCCAAGGCGCACCTTCGCGATACGCGGCCACGCTGGCAGCGATACTAAAGGGATTACTGGCGCTGACATGCAACATGCCAAACACCTGCGCGATGGCAACGCGGTCGACCTTGTCCGGCACAATCAACATGGACAGCCCCAACCCAGGGATGTTGAAAGTCTTGCTAGGCGCGAGAGCGGTGATGACTTTGACGCGGTCGCCTGCCAGTTTGGCCAGCGGCACATGCCTATGTCCGGCGAATACCAGATCGGCATGGATCTCGTCCGAGATTACGGTGATGGCATAGCGGTGGCAGATATCCAACAACGCCAGCAACTCATCCTCGCGCCACACGCGTCCGACCGGATTGTGCGGAGAACACAGCAGCAAGATGCGCGCACCGCCTGCGGCGCAGCGCTCGAAGTCTGCCAAGTCGAAATGGTATTGGCCGTTTACTTCTTTGAGCGGATTGAGCAGCGACTTGCGTCCGGTAATCTCGGCCACGGAAAGAAAGGGCGCATACACCGGCGGCTGAACGATCACGCCTTCGCCCGCATGGCTGAGCGCCATGATGGCGGCGTGCAAAGAAGGCACCACTCCAGGACAGAACATCAGCCACTCGCGTTGCACCTGCCAGCCGTGCCGCTCCGCCAGCCAAGCGATGAGCGTGTCGTACAGCACATCGGGATAAACGGTGTAACCATAGATGGGATGCGCGGCACGTTCTGCCAAAGCGCGTTGCACGGCGGGCGGCGCAGCAAAATCCATATCCGCCACCCACAAAGGCTGCACATCGGTGCGGCCGAAGGTGGCGAGGCGCGCGTCGAATTTCAGACTGGCCGTGTCCTCGCGTGAGATGAGTTGATCAAAATCGTATTTCATAGGCGAGCAAATATAACATCCAAGTAACATCAAGCCACTATGCTGGGCGGGCACGTTATAAGGCGACTAAGGATTTCCTGAGTTCAAATTGGTGGAACGTCAGTGATGTTTTATCGCTACAGAACGTATAATCGTCGAAGTGGCCGCGCAGAACTTAGCTGATCGGCGCTGTCTGTAGAGGGGTCATCCTCGCTGCATCAGACCAGTACAACACTCAAGGACGAGAACGAAAGCACACATGAAAAAGATCAAAGGAATGATTCTTGCCGCCGGGCAGGGCACTCGCGTTAGACCCCTCACCAAATATCTGCCTAAGCCCATGATGCCGATTCTGGGTAAGCCGGTGATGGAGTATCTGATCGAACACATGGCGCGCTACGGCATCACCGACATCATGGTAAACGTCGGTCACAAGCATCAGGAAATTGAGAACTATTTCGGCAACGGTAGTCGTTGGGGCGTGAACATCGGCTATTCCTATGAAGGTGTATACGAACACGGCGAAGTCACCCCAAAAGCCATGGGCTCAGCCGGCGGCATCCGCAAAATACAAGACTTCAGTGGCTTCTTCGACACCACCACCTTGGTGCTGTGTGGTGATGCGCTGATCGATCTTGACCTCACTGCTGCGGTCTACGAGCACCGCATGAAGAAGGCGATGGCTTCCGTGGTCACCCTAGAAGTACCGCGCGAAGATGTGAGCAGCTACGGTGTGGTTGAGACCGACAAAGACGGCCGCATCGTCGCCTTCCAAGAAAAACCAAAGCCAGAAGAAGCACGCTCGCTGTTCGCCAGTACCGGTATCTATATCTTCGAACCTGAAGTTATCGACCTGATTCCGTCCGGCAAAGTGTTCGATATTGGTGGCGACCTGTTCCCCATGCTGGCGGAAAAAGGCATGCCTTTCTATGCGCAGAAGCGTTTCTTCAACTGGATCGATATCGGCCAAGTCGCCGACTACTGGACCGTGTTGCAACGCGTACTGAATGGTGAAGTGGCACAGATGCAGATGCCCGGCCGCGAAGTCAAACCTGGCATATGGGTAGGCATCAACACCCGCATCGATTGGGACAACGCCAAGATCGTCGGCCCCGTCTATCTCGACTCCAGCGTGTGCATAGAAGCGGGTGCGGAAATCGTCGGCCCGTCTTGGATCTCACGCGGTTCACGTGTCTGTAGCGGCTCCAAGGTGATACGCAGCATCTTGTTGGAATACACCCGCATCAGTCCTAACCAAGTGTTCGAAGAAACCATAGTCTCGCCCAACTATTGCGTCGAGCACAGAACCGGCGAGACCCATTATATTGGCGATGACCGCACCACCCTGCGCTGGGGTGATGCGCGCGGTAGGGACTAACGCCTTAGGAGGCCACCATGTTCGAGCTACCCAGCATGGGCAATCTGGTCGTCTCCACCGTGGTGTTCTTCTTCGCAGCCTGGTATCTGCATCGCTACTTCGATGAGCAAGACTTACCGAGGGGCCTAACCCGCACTGTGCTCGTTATAGTGCTGGCCTCTATGGTGTCTTGGGCTTCAGGCAGTGCCGTCGATTGGGCGCATGAGAAGTTCATCAGCCCCAAGCCTGCGCCCATCGTTCCACTAGAGCCCCCACCTCCGTTACAGTGAATTCCTATACACAACAATGAAGTAAGTCGCGATTTTGTGTAGGATGGCGGCCTTGCTCACTGCCCTATCGCCTATCTCGGCGCTGCAATCGAAGGGCTTACCAGAAAGTAAACGGATGAAACGCATACCCTACTTTGCAGCCTTGCTGCTCAGCCTCGTTCTTGTTGCCTGCGGCGGCAATGGCGGAGACATTCCTGTCTTGCCGGGCGGCACTGCTCTACCTGCCGCGCCAGTTGCTCCAGCCTCTGGTGTTCCTGCGTCTGGCGTACCCGCTGGGCCGACTTTGAATCTGGTGGTCGGCACCCCCATGACCAGCTATCAGCCCATCACCGGCGCTGGCGGCACCCCGCCCTATACTTATAGCTACACCGGCCTGCTGCCGATGGGCTTAGCTTATAGCGCCACCACCGGCTTGATGACCGGCACACCCACCGCCACTTACGCCACCGCCAATATGGTGTTCTCGGTGAAGGACGCGCTCAATGTCGCGGCAGGCACTAATGTCACCGTCGCGATCACTGTGTCTGCGCCTTGGATAGGCACGAAGCAGTTGGGCGCACCTGCCGCCATCATCCGCCAACACGGTAGCGCCACCGATGCCAACGGCAATGTCTATGTCGCCGGTGACGTGAACGTCGGACTAGACGGCAACACCCTCACCGGCGGCACCGACTTCTTCCTCAGCAAATACGACAAGGTCGGCACCAAGCTTTACACCAAACAACTAGGCGCGCCTTATGTGGGCTTGAACAAATCCATCACCATCGCCAACGCGGTCGCCACCGATGCCGGTGGCAATGTCTATGTGGCAGGGCATACCAGCCATGGCTTAGACGGCAACACCGTCACAGGCACACAGGACTTCTTCCTGACCAAGTTCGACAGCACCGGCCTCAAGGTCTACACAAAGCAACTGGGTGTAGCCGCAGCCAACACCGTCGCCACAGGTGTCGCCACCGATGTGCTGGGTAATATCTATGTATCTGGTTACACCAACGGCGGCTTAGACGGCAACACGCTCACCGGCACACAAGACTTCTTTCTCACCAAGTTCGACAGCACCGGCCTGAAGGTCTACACCAAGCAACTCGGCGTCGCGGCCGCCAGCACCGGCGCAACCGCCGTCGCCACGGATGGCAATGCCAATGTCTATATATCAGGCAACACCAACGGCGGACTAGACGGCAACCTGCTCACCGGCACGCAAGACTTCTTCCTGACCAAGTTCGACGCGGCAGGGGCAAAGGTCTACACCAAACAACTCGGCGTCGCAGCGGCCACTACCACCGCCAGATCTGTGGCGACAGACGTGCTGGGCAATGTGCATGTGGCGGGCGACACCAATGGCGCGCTGGACGGCAACCTACTTGTCGGTGCCAACGACCTCTTCGTCACCAGCTATAACGCCATCGGCACCAAGCTCTACACCAAACAACTCGGTGTCGCCGCCGCGACTACGCATGGCAACGACGTTGCCACCGATGCGGCGGGCAGTGTCTATATCACCGGCGACACCACGGGCGGGCTGGACGGCAACGTACTCACCGGCGCGCAAGACTATTTCCTCACCAAGTACGACCTTAACGGCCTCAAGCTCTATACCAAAATGGGCGTGAATGGCAGCAGTCTAGGCAGATCGCTCGCCATCAATGCCGCGAATGAAGTCTATGTATCAGGCGAAACCAGCGCCGGTGTGGATGGCAATGTACTGACCGGCTTGATCGATTTCTTCTTAGCGAAATTTAGTAGCGCGGGTGTGAAGCAGTAAGTTTGCTTACTTGTTGGAAATGCGAAGAGGGCCACTACGATGTAGTGGCCCTCTGTTTTTTTGGGACTACATATTCGTCAAGATTGCTGCTGCGAAATTTTCCATCTGCCGTACAACCCTTGTTGGATAAGAAGGTGCGTGAATTTTTGCAAGAGGTCTATATATTATTAGGCTGATTCAAAACGATAGTATTGTGTACGATTACGAGCTTGAGTTTATAAACCACCGCTTACTTGGGCTAGGCAGAAATAAATTGGACGGTTAAGTCCAAGGTGTATCCAATTTTGGTGTTAAACCCCTATGAGCCATTAAGTTTTGCGTGAAACAACTTTATGCAATTATCTAGTTTGTTGCATCAAGTGAGTTAATCTCACATATGGAATTATAAATTTCCAAGATTCTTACTTCTGAAAATAATACAAAGAAAATTATATGAGTGACTTTAGAATTCAATCGGCCATGGTGTTGTTCCGTCTAGAGCAAGCTCTGGGTAACGTTGTAATTGAAAGAAATCCGGAAATTGATGAGCAGATACATGATATTGCAGAATCAATTAGCGAGCGAGTGTCACTAAAGCGACCATCCCTAACAATTTCTACAACTGCGGAATTAGTCGCCGAAACTTATATTGAAGATCTCTTTCAGCTGGCTTTACGCATTAGTCGCAACACCTCTGATTATCGGCAATGGTTAGCATTAAAAGAGCTCTGTAGCGCGTTGTCGCTTTTCCTAATTCGAAATGCCATTGCGCATCCAAACCGAACCTTTCCCAAATGTTACTGGTTCAGACTTGCATCTATTGCATCCGACCCCCTCATGCAGCAGTTAGGTCTTGGTTCCGTAACGGCAACATTGGAATTGGCTTTGGAAGGAAAAATTACACCTCCTCCTGATGAGTGGATGAATCTTCCAGAATGGTTGGTTCCGAACAACCTTCCAAAAAATAGCGACTTTGAAATAACCGGACTTATTGGGCGCCCTAAAGAAAGTAAGGACTTATATAAATATCTCCAGAACCCAAGGATAAGTTGCATATCTGTAGTTGCTCCTGGTGGCGTTGGGAAAACTGCTTTGGCAATCGACGTACTAGACAAGGCCTGCAAAACCCCTGAATTTCACCAAATCTTTGACGCAGTAATTTTCATCTCTCTTAAGCTTGAGAAACTGACAGCGTCAGGAATTGTAAAACTTGATGCACCTACAACAATAAATGAAATTGAACTCCAACTTGCAAAAACAATCCCTGCAATATTCGGTGATGATGAAGTTGATTATAGCTTTGCGGACGTAGTCGACAAATTCTCTAGTAGTAAGCTGTTGCTTTTTGTAGACAACCTAGAAACTATTCTGCGTGACCATCCAGAAAGCTTCGAAGAGTTTCAAATTAATCTGCCAATACAATGGCGAATGTTAGTAACAAGCCGAGTAACGACTAACTCGGCAACCTGCCTACCTATTGGCCCTCTGTCGGTACAAACTGCTAAGCATTTGGCCAAAATATATGCTACGCGCAGAAATGCGTCGGACCTTTTACAAGATGCCACTGTAGACAAAATTGTTGTGTTAACCCACTGCAATCCACTCGCAATTCGACTCGGCGTTGACTCATATATTCTAGGCTCAACCTTGGATGACTCCGTTGTCTGTGCATCAAACGATGTGTTAAATTTTTCGTATAAAAACCTTTTAGAGGTTCTCTCAAGGGAGTCAGTTTGTGTACTCGAGTGTTTATTTTTGCAGGATCCTCAAACTCGTATTGAGTTGGTAGAAAATATCGGCTCCACCATTGATTTAGTGGCAAAGGGTGTATATGAACTCGCTCGAACAAGTCTTATAACTAGAGATAGTGGTCAGCAACAAGAGTTGTACTCTCTATATCCTGCAATTCGGGACCTACTCCTCATTATTCCAAGAGACATTTCCCTGCGTAGTGAAATTCAAGAACGAATATTGCGCAGAAGAGACGTAACTGCTGGCGCAGAGCAACTACAAACCCATCTCGGAAAGCATCACGAGGATTTTGTCCCATTAGACTTGCCTGAGGTTGTAAAAAATGTTCTTTATGAAACAAATCGGGTAATTGGCAAGAAAGGCAAACTATCAACTCCAGAAGACGCTTTGAAGCTACTAAATAGACTGCGAGAGCTTAGAAGTGCGTATGAAAATTTGTCAGTAATATGGCGCTATACAGCAAAGATTAGCGTACGACTCGGTGACAACTTGACTGCCGTGTCAGACCTCCGGCGAGCAATAGAAATTGAACCTAAAGATATTTCTGCATTAAAAATGTTGGGCCGTATGGGGCACAATATGCACGACTACAATCTTTCGTTTGATAGTTACTCCCGAATCAAAGACCTTTCTGGTTGGGATAACTCAATTACAGACATGCAAAATGCAAGATATTGCTGCAGTGGCTATCACTTAGCACAACTATATCTTGGCAAGTATGACGACATATTGCGTGAAACTCAGGATTGGCAAGAGAATGAAGGGTTTCGCGACATTCGTGGTGCTTTCCGTGCACGAGCATGGAAGAGATCTATAGAAAACAGTAGCGACATAACAAAAAATGCATATGCACTCAACAAATCCGCAACTATTTTAGATGAGTTATCAAAACAGTATGGCTACCCAGACCTGATGCGTGGTGTTTATCAGGAAGTTCTAGAGGAAATTAAAGATACGGCACGCATGGGTAACTTTGCGGAATGCAAACAAGCAGATTACCTCTTAGATTTTGTAGCTAGAAATATTGGCAATGCTTATAGGGACGAAGGCACAGAGTTACAGGTTACTTTAGAAATTGTTCGAGCGCTCAATATTGTTCCACTTTCAAATAACCCATTTAGAGGGAGCGAATGGAGTGAATTTTTGCGCAGAAGGGGCGGGCGAGTATTTGTTGACGAAGATATTAAAAATAGTTTTCAGGATGCCGGGTACATTTTGGTACGTATCTACCATATACCCAAGGCAAACTCTCCATTTGTATTTGCTAAAGACAAATTAGGTTCGCAGTTTTATATTCATTTCTCCGATGCATCCGGATTACCTTGGCAGGAGTGGGTTCGACTGAAAGATGGAGATGAAATGGCAATCAAAGCTGAACAAGTATCTGTTGGGCAAAAAGCAGCTCGCGCTACAGAAGCAATTGCCTTGCCGGGTGAATAATACTTTTATTGTCTTATGCATTCTCAACGTTTTAAGGCCCGTAATGCTATGCATAAATAGAATCATTCTAAGTTTAGATTTAAATCATGTATGTTAAGTGACCAGATACTTCGATTTGTGCCCACAAACCCATAAATCGCTTGGAACCCTAGCGATTTTCTATTTGCGACTCAGCCTATCCTGCTTGTAATAATCCCGTCACACCGTAGGGTTAACGTGCCGCTCCTTAGTACCCTTCTTAGGAGCCGCCATGTCCGCCAACTTGCCTTTTTCATCTGCTAGTACGAGTACCAGTCCGTATCGCGCACGCATGATGGCGGGCATGTCAGGGCTGCCGGCCACTCAAGACCGGCTCACGCCGCTGGAGCTGATCTTGGAAGAGCGGCGCTTGAGCGTGCTGTTCCAACCCATCATTGATATGAAGACCGGCGAGTTCCTTGGCTTCGAGGGCTTGATACGCGGGCCAGCGGACAGCCCTTTGCATTCGCCTATCAATCTGTTTGGCGCAGCGGGGCAAGAAGGCTTGTCGCTGGAAGTGGAGATGTTGGCGCGGCAGACGGTGTTGGAAGCTTTTGTGTTGCAAGAGTTGCCCGGCCATCTGTTTCTCAACGTCAGCCCCGAGACGCTGACCCACCCTAGTTTCAAGAACGGCAAGACGTTGGAATATCTGCGCGCACTTGGACTGGACCCGGCGCGGGTGGTGATTGAGATCACCGAGAACCAACCGACTTTTGATTTCGTGGCGATGCGCAGCGCCTTGCTGCACTATCGCTCTATGGGCTTCAAGATTGCTATCGACGATCTAGGCGAGGGGTTCTCCAGCTTGCGTTTGTGGTCGGAGCTGCGCCCAGAATATATCAAGGTGGATATGCATTTTGTGCAGGGCGTGGACCGCGATCCGATCAAGCTACAATTCTTAAAATCGATACAGAGCATCGCGGAGAGCTGCGGCACGCATGTGATTGCCGAGGGTGTAGAGACGGAGGCCGAGCTGCGCGTGATACGCGACATCGGTATCGCACACGGTCAGGGTTATTTCATCGCGCGCCCCAGCCCCACCCCACCATTGGTAGCGAACGCGGCGACCAGCAGCATCCTGAGCTCATGCAAGATCGCGATCTTCGCCGACCAGATCAGCATGCAGCGCTCGCAGACCACAGCGCAAAAGTTGCTCACCTATATCGAGCCCATGCATCCAGACACCCCCAACGAGGTGTTGTTCGAGCGCTTTACACATAACGCTGCGCTGCGCGTGATGCCGGTGGTGAAGGGCGGCATCCCTATCGGGTTGATCAACCGCTATCAATTCATAGACCGCTTCGCCAAGCCTTTCCAGCGCGAGCTATTGGGCAAGAAACCATGCAGTGAGATGGTGAGCCCCGATCCGCTGCTGGTAGACAAGAGCATGCCGATCGAAGAGCTGAGCTACTTTATGGCCGAGGCCGAGAGCCGTCATTTCGCGGACGGCTTCATCATCACTGAAGCAGGCCGTTATGTCGGCGTGGCTTCTGGCCAAGACCTGCTGCGCGAGTTGACACGCATGCAGTTGGAAGCGGCGCGTTACGCTAACCCACTCACACAGTTGCCCGGCAATGTGCCGATCAACGAGCATATCGAGCGCCTGCTGCAAGCCGGCACGCCTTTCACCGCGATCTATTGCGACCTTGATCACTTCAAGCCTTTCAACGATGTCTATGGCTATCGCAAGGGCGACGAGATGATCCAACTTACCGGCCGATTGTTGTGCTGGGCTTGCGACCCCAAGCTGGATTTTATCGGCCATGTGGGCGGTGACGATTTCATCATGCTGATGCAGAGCAAAGACTGGAAGAAGCGTTGCGAGAGCGCGCTAGATTCCTTCGCGCAAGCGTCCTCGCTGCTGTTCCGCGAAGAACATATCGCAGCGGGCGGTTACCACAGCGAAGAACGCAACGGCACACCCGCCTTTCATCCGCTCACCAGCGTCTCGCTAGGCGCGCTAAACGTCGCCCCCGGCCAATTCCTCTCGCATCATGAAGTTTCATCGGCGATGAGTAGCGCTAAGAAGATGGCGAAGAAGACCAAGGGCAATAGTTTGTTCGTGGAACAACGCGATTACAGCAACAGACGATGAGGGTGAGCGAGATGAAAATCAAAGTGCGTCGTAACATCAAGCAAGTGAACGGCAAAATCCGTGGCATCGCAGCATCGCTATTTAGTCGTGGCCTAGACGACACGCTGGAATATTTCTGCGCGCTGTCGGTGTTCTCCTCAGTCACCATACTTTAAGCGGGACGCCTTTGAACCATCTCTGCACCGTATTCCGCGCATTCCGTCTGGCCCTGCATATCCTTTATGCACTCGCCATCGCGGTGAGCTACCCGTGGCTGAGCCTAAGCTTGCAGCGTCGTATCTTGCAAAGCTGGTCTAAGGAATTGCTCACCATACTTGGCATCCGCTTGTTGATAGACAGTGACGACGCCTTGCACGCGGTGGATAGCGGGCTGATCGTGACCAACCATATCTCTTGGCTGGATGTATTCGTGCTCAACGCGGTCGTGCCGATGCGCTTCGTGGCGAAATCAGAGGTGCGTACTTGGCCGGTGATCGGGTGGTTGTGCGCACGCGCGCAGACCGTATTCATCGAACGCGGCAAGGCGCGCTCTGCGGCACGCGTCAACGTGCAGCTGGTGGAAATGCTCAAGCGCGGTGAATGTCTGGCGGTGTTCCCCGAAGGCACCACCACCGATGGCGCGCAGGTGGCGCACTTCCATTCCTCTTTGCTACAACCGGCTATCGATGCTGGCGTGCCGGTGCAGGCCATCGCGCTGCGTTATCAAGACGCTTACGGACAACGCAGCGATGCGGCGGCTTATATCGACGAGATCTCGTTCGGCGAATCGATGTGGATGATCTTGAGTGCGCGCCATCTACAAGTGCGCTTAGTGGCTGCCGCACCTATGGCGACAGATGCAGCAGATCGCCGCAGCCTTACACAATGTGCACATCAGGCCATCGCGGCCTCCTTGATGACACTCAATGAAGAGGCACGTCCGTCCTTGCACGACGTAGACCATTGCACACCTTCTCTGCATTGCTTGTTGTTATCTCCGCCACTGGAACGCGAGCTCGCCAGTTCGCGTCACTAATCTTTCACACTCCCGTAACGGAGCTGAAATCTGCCTTTATTACATTGCATGCTCTTACTCGATAGGAGATGAACATGCTCGATCTACAACGTGAACTCGGCCACGCAAAGCGTAACAAACTGACCTCCAGCATCGCCCGCACCAGTGCGGAAGTGCAGGAAGCACAACGCATCCGTTTCAAAGTATTCGGCGAAGAGATGGGCGCGAACCTGCCTCATCCTGAACTGGGCTTGGACGTGGATCGCTTCGACGAGTATTGCGATCACTTGCTGGTGCGTAACAGCAGCGATGACAAAGTTGTCGGCACCTATCGAATGTTGCCACCTGAGCAGGCTGTAAAGGCTGGTGGTTTCTACTCCGAGACAGAATTCGACATGACCCGTTTGGCCAACCTGCGCGGCAGCATGGTGGAAGTGGGCCGCTCTTGCGTACACCCTGATTTCCGCGACGGCGCGACCATCACCCAATTGTGGAGTGGTCTGGCAGAGTATGTGATGAAGAACGGCCACGAATATCTGATCGGCTGCGCCAGCATCAGCATGGGCGACGGTGGTCACTATGCCGCCAGTGTCTACAACAAGGTGCGCGAGTTGCACGCCGCACCATCCGAATACA
Organism: Gallionella sp.; assembly: GCA_028710525.1. GTDB lineage: Bacteria > Pseudomonadota > Gammaproteobacteria > Burkholderiales > Gallionellaceae > Gallionella. The sequence goes on from JAQTTY010000012.1 coordinate 78,896, forward strand.
CGGTGTTCCCACATTGCCCACTACCGTTGCACGCGCTGAACCGCAATCTGGATGTGAACATCCCACCGCTGATCAAAGGCTATCTGCGTCTAGGCGCATACATCGCTGGCCAACCGGCTTGGGATCCTGACTTCAACTGCGCTGACCTGTTTATCCTGTTGCCGGTGTCACGCATGAACCCAAAATACGCAAAGCACTTTATGCGTACCGAAGCTTAAGCAACAACTCTCTCCTCCTGCGCGCACACTCCCCAGTGCGCGTTTTTTTTGAGTCGCACACCACTACACAGGATCGCAATGGAACAAATCGAAAGTCCTTACAAAGGTAAAACTGGCCTACGTCGTTTGCTCAACGCCTTTGGTTATTCACTGGCCGGTTTCCGCGCCGCCTACAAACACGAAGATGCTTTCCGTCAGGAAGTGCTGCTCGCCTTCGTGCTTATTCCACTGGCGTTGTTCTTACCAGTGAGCGGCATAGGCAAAGCCTTGATGATCGCTAGCGTGCTGTTGGTCATCATCGTCGAACTGGTCAACTCCGCCATCGAAGCCACTGTCGATCGCATCTCGCTGGATAACCACGACCTCGCCAAGCGCGCCAAGGACATCGGCAGCTCGGCCGTGCTAGTCAGTTTGGTCAATGTGCTGGTGGTGTGGGGCTTGGTGTTGCTGGGTTAATTAAGTCATGAAGGGCGGCTTACGGCCGACCAACGCTTCGGCTAGCTGCAGCTCTTCGTCGCTGTGATTGGCGCGGCTAGCTTTATTTGCATGCAAGATGCACTGCCCCGGCGGCGCATTGCGATAGATATAGAGCGGCATATCGTGATGCTTGGAAACCACGGTCTGCTTGCTGCTCGCGTCGTCATTAGAGACCACATCGACCTCGCCATAGCAGGTGCAGAAATAAGTCTTGTCCGGCCCAGCTTCCAGATACACACCCGTCCCCCGCACGCCTATGGTGGCGTTAGGCGTGATGATGTGCATGCCGGGGTTGCGTGACACGGACAACAACTTGCCGGTGAACAGCCGCAGGCCGCTGATCAGCGCTGCACCTAAGTTTTCGGCGGCCTCGATGACCAGATGACTGCCGCCACGCAAGATCATGGCGTGGTCGCCGACCACGAACACAAGCTCGCTGCCCTGCGCAGTCTTGACCGTATCGTTAGGGCCGATGACGGTGCCTTCGTGCACGCGCTCGCCATTCACCCAAGCCTTGCCGCGCACTCGGTAGACCGACTTACCTGCCGGCACAGGCTCTGGCGCAGAGAACACTGAGGCGATGGCTTTCATACCGGGGGCAAGAGTCAGTAGCGCGATGCCCATGCCTTGCAACAATGTCCTGCGTCCCACACTGACTGTCTTATCGCGCTGTTCCATCTCTATCTCTCTTAGCTGAACGTCCACCATGATAAAGGCGTTTGCGCTTCCGTACACGCTCACCACCGTCACCAACTCTTCAAAAATCCTTCATCAAACATTCATCTGCGCCTTTCAGCATGTGCACTATGAATACAACTCTATCCAATACCACACCGTGCATGAACATCGCGCTGGTGACCGAAACCTACCTCCCCGAAGTGAACGGCGTGGCCATCACGCTGGGCCGCATGGTGCAAGGCTTGCGCGAGCAAGGCCACCACATCCATATGGTGCGCCCGCGTCAAGGCAAGCAGGATGTCGCTGCTAACACTGACCACTACAGCGAGACCTTGGTGAGCGGCATGCCCATCCCTGGTTACCCAGAGTTGAAATCTGGCTTGCCAGCTAAGGGCAAGTTACTCAAGTTGTGGAGCGCGCAACGTCCTGACATCGTGCACATCGCGACCGAAGGCCCACTGGGTTGGTCGGCTCTGTCTGCGGCGCGCAAGCTAGGGCTGCCGGTGAGCACAGACTTCCACACCAATTTCCAGAACTACACCCAGCACTACGGCATCGGTTTGCTGAAGCGCCCCATCTCAGCCTATCTGCGCCACTTCCACAACAAGGCGGATTGCACGCTGGTACCGACCACCTCGCTGCAACGTGAGTTGGAGCAAGACGGTTACAAGAATGTGCTGGTAGTTGCGCGCGGCGTGGATGGCGCGCTGTTCAATGCCGACAAACGCGATGCCGAGTTACGCGCCGCTTGGGGTGCGGATGAGCACACCACGGTGGTGATACTAGTGAGCCGCATCGCTGCGGAGAAAAATCTGGGCGTGGTGTTCGACGCCTTCAAACAGATGCAAGCGGTCGATGCGCAAGCCAAGCTGGTGATCGTCGGCGACGGTCCGGCGCGCGCCGAACTGCAGAAGCAACACCCCGAGGCAATCTTCAGCGGCATGCAGATCGGCGAGGATCTGGCACGCCACTATGCTTCCGGCGACATCTTCCTCTACCCCAGCCTGACCGAGACTTACGGCAACGTAACCATAGAAGCGATGGCCAGTGGTCTCGCCACCGTCGCCTATGACTACGCCGCTGCGCATCAACACATGCGCCACGACGTGAATGGTCTGCTCGCCCCTTATGGTGATACCGCGTCCTTCATCAAGCAGGCGCAAGGATTGATCTCGGACAAAGCACGTGTGCAGCGTCTGCGCGAAGCGGCACGTGTGACAGTGGGCGCACTGACCTGGGAGCACATCAACGGTCAGCTAGAAGCGGTCCTGTACGACATCGCACGCGCACCGGGAGATGACCATGTACGACCTGAGATCGCCATTGCAACGGATTAACCGCTGGGACATGGAGTTGTGCGTGTTCTGCAATCGACAGAGCCGCAGCTTCACGGTGCGCAATCTATTCCGCGCTATCAGCCGCTTGGGCGATGGTGTGTTCTGGTACACGCTGATGGCTGCGCTGCTGTTGCAATATCAAGCCGCAGCCTTACCCGCCGTGTTGCATATGCTCACCATCGCGGCACTGGGCACACTGCTCTACAAGTTCATCAAGGGCAAGACGCTGCGTCCGCGCCCCTTCAACGTCTATCCCGCCATCGTGTGCATGGGCAAGACCTTGGACCAGTTCAGCTTCCCGTCCGGCCACACCATGCACGCCGTAGCCTTCAGCATCATCGCGGTGTCCTACTATCCCGGCTTGCTGTGGGTGGTCGCACCGTTCGCATTGCTGGTCGCACTGTCGCGTCCCATCTTGGGCTTGCACTATCCCAGCGATGTGTTGGCTGGTGCAGCCTTGGGTGCACTGCTCGCTCTCACCTCGTTACAGTTCTGAGGCTGTCTAGGCGCTGTATTTAATCTGCTGATTGGGCAATAATCCGGCGCGCATTTAATTCCGGTATGCCCTATGTCTACTTCAGCACCCATTACCTCACAGCAACGCAAAGTCGCCCTCGCCGCCTGTTTCGGCACGTTCCTCGAATGGTATGACTTCCTCACCTTCGCTACGCTGGCGACCTATTTCAGCGTGTTGTTCTTCCCCGCCGACGATCCTGTCGCGGCGATGTTGGCCAGCCTCGCGACCTTTGGCGTAGGCATGTTGGTGCGGCCCTTGGGCGCTGCGCTGTTCGGCTCCTTGGGTGACAAACACGGACGTCGCCCTATCTTTATCGTGACCATCTTGCTGATGGGTGTTGCGACCTTCTTAGTTGGACTATTGCCGACCTATGCGCAAGTCGGTATGTGGGCACCAGCGGGCTTGGTGTTCTTGCGCTTGTTGCAAGGCTTCGCGGTAGGCGGCGAGATTGGCGGCGCGGCGGTGTATCTCACCGAACATGCGCCCGACGGCAAGCGCGGCATGTATGCCAGCGTGCTGCAACTAATGGGCCCGCTAGGCATCTTGGTCTCGACCTTGCAAGTGGTGTTGCTACAGATGTGGCTGAGCGATGCCGAGTTCCACGAGTGGGGCTGGCGCGTGCCTTTCCTATTCTCCGCCGTGCTGCTGGCCATCTCGATGAAAAGCCGTATCGCCATGCACGAGTCGCCGGTGTTCACCCGTTTGCGCGAACATCACGGCATCGCCAAGACACCGTTGCGCGACTGCTTCCGTAATCGCAAAACGCTGGGCCGCATGGCGCTGTTGTTCTTCTGTATCTCGGCGGGCGGCTCGCTGCTGTTCTTCTCTTCTCAGATCTACACCAATGTGTATCTCAAGACTGTGGTGAAGATGGATGCGCAAAGTGCCAGTACCTTGGTGATGATCAGCACCCTGCTGCTTATTCCGCTCACGGTGTTCTGCGGCTGGCTATCCGACCGCATCGGCAGACGTCCGGTATTACTCGCTGGCTTGATACTGGGCGCGGCCACCATCATGCCGGTATTCCACGGCCTGATGCATTACGGCAATCCGGTACTAGAGCGTTTCAATCGCGACGTCGCGGTGGTAGTGCATGGCAAGGAATGTCATTACAACCCCTTCACCAAAGCCGCGACCGATTGCGAACGCAACCAAGAGTTGCTGACCAAGTTAGGTGTGAGCTACACGCTGCAAGCCGCCGACCATGACTCGGTGCAGATCGCGCAAACTCCCGCGCTGCAAGGCTATCAGAAGGATGCCCTGACCTCCTCGCTACGCGAAGCGGGCTGGCCAGAAAAAGCTGATGCCGCACAAGTGAACAGCACCATGATCTTCCTACTGCTGCTCGTGCCGCTAATGGCGGTGGCGCTCATCACCGGCCCACAGACCGCAACCTTGGCTGAGTTATTTCCCGCCCGCACGCGCTACACCGCCGTGGCGCTGCCGCACAATCTGAGCGCAGGTTGGATAGGTGGCTTGTCACCGTTCATGATCACCCTGATCAGTGTCAACGCAGGCGTGCCTACTGCGGGGCTGTGGTATCCGGTGGGTTTGCTGATCATGGCGTCTATCGTCGGCTTGCTGTTCTTGCCCGAGACTAGAGATACACCGTTGGATGAATGAAGCAGTGAAAGGTGAAAGGTGAAAGGTGAAAGGTGAAAGGTGAAAGGTGAAAGGTGAAAGGTGCTCAGAGCATGCGCCACTTACCTTAATCGCCACTACCCTTTCTGGGTTTATGCGGCGCGTTGGCGAACAGCAGGTCATATAGCCAACGCGGTAACACTTTCAGTACGCGCCCGACCAGCCCCATCTGCCAAGGGATAACCGTGAACGAGGTCTGCTTGGCGATGGCTCGGGCCATACGTGCAGCCGCGACTTCGGGCTCCAACATAAACGGCATGGCATAAGGATTGTGCGCAGTCATGGGCGTGCGGATATAGCCAGGACAGATGGTGGTGACTTTGACCCCGCTACCACGCAGCTCCACGCGTAGTGATTCCAAATAAGAGATGGCCGCCGCCTTGGACGCGGAGTACGCACCGGCACCAGGTAAGCCACGGAAGCCCGCCACACTGGCAATCCCGACTAAGGTGAAATGATTTTTTCGTTCGCCTCCTCCCCCGCTTGCGGGGGAGGATGGAGGTGGGGGCAGACGCGCTGCGGCCGCACGCATCGCCGCGACATAAGGCTGGAAGGTCTGCACCATGCCCAGCACATTGATGTCCATCACCTGCTTGAAGGCGTCCATATCCTCGGCGTATTCGGTGAGCGTGCCTACGCTCACACCGGCGTTGGCGATGACAATGTCGGGCACACCGACGCGCGCGATGAAGTCGGCGGCAGCCTGTTGCTGTGCAAGGGCGTCGCGCACATCCAAAGTGTAGATAGAGACTAGCTGAGGAAATTCGGCCGCGAGTGCGGCGAGGAGTTCGCTGCGTCGGGCATAAGCCGCGACGTGCGCGCCTTGTTGCAGATAGTGACGTGCCAGCGCGAGACCGATGCCGCTGCTGGCACCGGAAATGACCAGCGTCAAAGGCTTAACGCTGGTCATCTCAGTTGATTAATGCTTCTTGTTTTTGCTGGTTGGAGCAGCTGCGCCACGTGACTTGCGCACCATGGCGATAACTTCGTCCAGTACGCGTATGGTGTCGGCAGGTTGCATCCTGCTGATGACAACATACCGGCCATCAACGATCAACGTTGGCGTGCCTTCGATGTTGTAGTTGCCTGGCAGGATCATCTGCTTGGCACGATTCACTTTGTTCAACACGCTGAACGAATCATAAGCGGACACGAATGCGTTCCTGTCCACGCCGTTCTTGGCAAGGAAAGCACCGATGCTGTCGACGTCATACAGACCGACCTGCTGTTCGTGGATAGCCTTGTAGATCAGGTCGTCCATACGATCGATCTGGCCCATGCCTTGCAGCGCGTAATAGGTACGTGCCAATGGCTCGGTGGAGGAACGGAACATGGTGGGCACAAAGTTGATCTCTACATCGCTGGCCTTGGTCTTCTCCCACTTGGAGAGGAAGGGATGCAGGTGGTAGCAATGACCGCATTCGTAGAAGAAGAACTCCAACACTTCGATCTTGCCGCTCGCAGTGGGCTGGGGGGTGGCGAGCAAAGTGTAATCGCGACCCAGTTGCGCTTCAGCGTGTGCGCCGCCTGCGAGTAGTAGGGAGGCGATCATCAACAGACGGGGAAAAAGACTCTTCATTATTAAACTCCTCTAATTATTTCTGGGTTCATTGGCTGCGGATTGGAGTGCTGGCTATGCCTTTTAGTTTCAATTTAGCACGCACACTATTCATTTCGTCAGCACCTTGGTAGGGACCGACGCGCACTTTATGCAGCAGACCTTTGTCTGGGGTGTTCACTGCCAGCACAGCTACTTCCATGCCATCAAAGATCAAATTAGCTTTCATCCTCTCCGCTTCGGCTTCATTGAGGAAAGCACCTGTCTGCAGGAAGTAGGTCTGCTTATCCACTACTGTAGCTGGCTTATTAGGGGCGACCATAGCTAATTTATCCGCAGGTGTAGGTTTCGGCTCTGCTGCTTTGGGAGCGGGTGTCGCATTGGGTAGTGCCGCGCTGTCCGGTTTATCGGTCAGCACCTTGTAAAACTCAAAACGCGGTTTGCCGTCTGGGCCTACGGTCGCATCCTGTACGGGTTGCACCACTTGCGCCGCTGCCGCCTTTATTTTCTCTTCCACCTCGGCACGGTTCACCAAGGGAGTCTTGCTGACATAGGGCACCGGCGTCTTCATCAGATACCAAGCTAAGCCCGCCGCCATCGCCACACCGACGATCACACCCAGCACTAGCCCTACGGCCATGGTGCTGCCCTTGCCTGCGGCAGCTGTTCTCTTGCCAGACTCTCTACTCACGTTTCGTCCTTTAGGTTACATATGCTCGGGTGCGCTCACACCCAACAGTGCCAAGCCGTTGCGCATCACTTGCGCAGTGGCGGCGATCAAAGCCAGTCGCGCCAGCTTCAATGCTTCGTCCTCGACTAGGAAGCGCGAGGCATTGTAGTAGCTGTGGAAATCGGCTGCCAAATCTTTCAGATAGAACGCCACTTGATGCGGGGCCAGATCATACGCAGCGCTTTCTATCAGTTGCGGGTAATCGATCAGCTTCTGCAACAGCACCGTCTCGTATTCACTGTCGAGCAGTGTGACATCAGCATCCGCCAAAGTTCCTAGCTCGCCGCCCCATTGTGCCAACACGGTATGAATACGCGCGTGGCCATACTGGATGTAATACACGGGATTTTCGTTCGACTTAGAAGTGGCCAGATCGATATCGAACACTAACTGCGTATCGGGATGACGCGCGGCAAGGAAGTAACGCGTGGCGTCACAACCGACTTCTTCGATCAGATCGCGCAGCGTCACATAGCTACCCGCACGCTTGGAGATCTTCACCTCGGCACCGTTCTTCAGCACCGTCACCATCTGATGCAGCACATATTCCGGCCAACCCTGCGGGATGCCTTGATCTAGTGCTTGCAGACCAGCGCGCACGCGGGTGATGGTGGAATGATGGTCGGCGCCCTGCTCGTTGATGACGCGCTTGAAACCGCGCTGCCATTTGTCCAAGTGGTAGGCCACGTCGGGCACGAAGTAGGTATAGCCGCCGTCGGTCTTGCGCATCACGCGGTCTTTGTCGTCGCCAAAGTCAGTGGTGCGCAACCATAGCGCATCGTCTTGCTCGTAAGTGTGGCCGCTGGCAATCAGGTTCTGCACAGTCGCAGCGACCTTGCCGTCGGTATACAGCGCAGATTCCAGCGAGTACACATCGAACTGCACACCGAAGGCGCGCAAGTCCAAGTCCTGCTCACGGCGCAGATAGGCCACAGCGAAATGACGTATCGCTTCCGCGTCGTCTACATCGCCCTTGCCAGTCACATTCTGATCGTCTGAGACGATGGTTTCTTTGGCCAGATAAGCGCGTGCCACGTCGGCGATATAGTCGCCGCGATAGCCGGACTCAGGCCACGAAGCATCGTCAGGCGACACACCCTTGCAGCGCAGTTGCACCGACAAGGTCAGGTTGTCGATCTGCACACCCGCGTCGTTGTAGTAGAACTCTCGTGTCACATCCCAACCGGCCGCATCCAACAAACTGCACAGGCAATCGCCCACCGCCGCACCGCGACCATGACCGACATGCAAAGGGCCGGTGGGGTTAGCAGAGACGAACTCCACGCCGACTTTGCGGCCCGCACCTAGCGTGCTGCGACCATAGGCCTCGCGTGCTGCGAGTACGGCATGCACCACGGCTTGCTTAGCTTGCGTGGTAATGAATACATTGATGAAACCCGCACCCGCGATCTCCACCTTGCCCACTACATCTGAGGCAGGAAGTGCATCTATCAACGCTTTGGCGATGTCGCGTGGTGGCTTGCGCAAGGTCTTGGACAACTGCATCGCGAGGTTGCAAGCATAGTCGCCATGCGCGGTTTGTTTGGGGCGTTCCAGCAGGATTTCCACGCTGGCGTCAGGCGCGACCGTGCGCAAGGCTTGCGCGAACAGATCAGTGAGATGAGATTTAAAATTCAATACGGCAGACATAACGCGATACAGGCAAAAAGGGCGCGGATTATAGCATCTCGCTATCGGGGATTCAGCGACTTAGGCGCTTAAGCCACAGCGCCATCACGACTCAGCCTTGCGCTGAACTCGACATTGCAACGTTGCAGTTCTTGATCGATCAGCGCAGCCGCAGCGGTCAGATCATTGCGCTTAGCCGCTTGCTCGATGCGCAGACAGACTTCCGCCAAGGCCAGCGCACCTACCATACGGCTCGCGCCTTTCATGCGATGCGCGCATTCCGCCAGCTGTACCGCCGCACTAGTAGCAAGCTGAGCTTGCAACTCCGTACTGTCGTGCAAATGTTGTGTGAAGAATTCGCGCAACATCTGTGCCCGCGCCTGAACCGTTGGTAGCAGCTGCCCCAACACGTTGTCATCCAACACATCGAGAGGGGTCGCAGCTTGTGACGTGCCGAGTTGCGGCAACCATTGCAGCAACTTAGCTCGCAACAGCGGCAACTCAGTAGGCTTGGTCAGCACATCGTCCATACCCGCGTCGCGGCTACGCTGCTCTTCCTCGGCCATCACATTGGCCGTCCATGCCAAGATGGGCGTATGCGCAGACGCCCCCTCCAACTCGCGTATCTTTTTCGTGAATTCATAACCATCCATAACAGGCATATGACAATCGGTAATGATCAGATCGAATTGTTTGCTGCGCCAAAGTGTTAAGCCAGCTTGACCATCTTCGGCAGCCTCTGTGGTCAGACCGAGTTGACCCAACTGTTGTTTGAGTACGATGCGATTGACGGGGTGATCGTCTATCACCAACACCCTATAGTGTTGGCCACCCGGCAACGGGCCGACCTCAACATGCTGGACCAATTGCTCGGCGTCAGGCGCAGCTGGTGCATGCCAATCAGTCTTTATCTGGCCATCAGCGAGTGGTAAGCGCAGGGTCAGCGTAAAGGTGGAGCCGCGCCCTAGCTCACTCTCCATATCGATGTTGCCACTCATCAGATCGGCCAATCTACGGCAGATGGCCAAGCCCAAGCCGGTGCCGCCATACATCCGCGCGGTTTCGGCACTGCCTTGCGCATAGTTACGGAACAAACGCTGCTGCTGCTCGACGCTGATACCCAGTCCATTGTCGCTGACACTGAAACGTACCGTCTCAGTGTCCTTGTTGCGCGCAACCGATACTGCACTCACGGTCACTTTGCCATGCGTACTGAACTTGATCGCGTTGCTGGTGAAGTTGTTGAGTATCTGCGAGACACGTAGCGGATCGAGCAGATGCGCCTCGCCCAACATCGGATCGATATGATGTTCTAGCAGCACATCTTTGGCGCTGGCTAGTTGCGCGTAGGTATCGGTGACAGACTTAAGCACCTCAGCGATCGAGGTCGCCTGCGGCGCTAGCTCCAACTTACCCGCTTCGATCTTGGACCAGTCCAAGATGTCATCGACGATACGCAACAAGCTCTTGCCTGAATGGTGAGCCACCTTGAGCATCTCATTTTGCTCAGCCGCCAGATGCGAAAGGCCTAGCAACTCCATCATGCCCAACATGCCCCCCAGCGGGGTACGTATCTCGTGGCTCATGGTGGCGAGGAAAGAGTCCTTGGCCTTGTTGGCATATTTCAGCTGCGCGGTGCGTTCCTCTACCCGCTCTGCCAACTGACTGCGTTCTTCCTCGATCTGCGCGTTGGCCCTCGCTAGCTCGCTGGCACTGTTGCGCAATTGTTCCAACACCCGTTCGCGCTGCGTGCTATCGGTGAGCGCCCCCACATAGTTGGTGATGCGACCTTCCCCATCCTGTACCGCAGTGATGGTGAGGTGCTCAGGATAGATTTCGCCATTCTTGCGCTTGTTCCAAATCTCGCCTTCCCAAGTACCGGTGAGTGCAATCGCGTCCCACATGTCACGATAGAATTCCGGCCCGTGCCTTCCCGAACTGAGTAAGCGCGGCGTCTGACCCAGCACATCCTTTTGCGTATACCCAGTGATGGCGGTGAAGGCGCGATTGACCTGGAGCAAGCGCTTATTGGCATCGGTAATCATCATGCCTTCTTGCGACTCGAAAGCGGTGGCGGCGATACGCAAGCGCGCTTCTGCTTCCTCGCGCTGCTTGGTCATCCTTATCCTTTCTAGCTCTAAGCTGACCATATGACTGACCGAATCAAGGAAATCGATTTCAGCCAGCGTCCAGTCTCTATGGCTATAAATCTGGTTGATGACCAGTGAGTAGAAACCATTCTCGGTGAAAGCAAAGGGATACCAGAGCAAGCTGCGTATCTTCATGATGGTATGCAGAAAAGCACCCGAACCGTCCGCCAAGAGATAGTGATTGATATTTTCACTATGACTGGTGAACCAAGTCTTGCTGCGATTGAGGTGATGCGCGCCACTGCTAAAAACTTCCAAAGGATAGATGCCCTTAGAGTGCTGGGTATCGGGATAGCGAGGATTCAGCCATTCACTCAATCCGATGACCTTCTTAATATCGAAGGAAACGTCATAGATCAAAGTTCGATCTGCCTCCAAAATCTCACCAACGATCTGCACGGTCTGTTGCAAAATCAATTCGGCATCATCCTCTTCCACCAAAGTCTTGGAGAGACGGTTCAGGCCATCCGAGTAACGTAGCTGTTGTTGCAATTCCAGCGAGATGCGCTTGCGTTCGCTGATATCACGCGAGGAGTTGAACAAAACCGTGCGGCCTGCCATTTGCATGGGACTGCCGCTCACTTCCACATCGATCACCGTGCCGTCCTTGCGCCGGTGGCGCGTCTCAAATTCGGAACGCGTCGGACTATCGAATTGAGCTTGCACGACCCGCTTAAGCTCCTCGGCAGAGAACTGTTCATCCCATTGCGTAACATTCATCTTGAGTACTTCGTCGCGGCTATAGCCCAACATGGCACAGAAAGAGTCGCTCGCCTCGATGACGTTACCCTCTATATCCAAGATATGAATACCGTCACTGGCATTGCGCAGCAGCGCCTGATTTTTCTCGCTCTGCTGTAGCAAGGCTAGATCGGCTTGCTTGCGCGCCGTGATGTCTTGCTCGATGGCGACAAAATGCTTGATCTCACCCTGCTCGTCCAGTATCGGTGTGATGGTCATATCCTCATCGAATAAGCTACCGTCCTTGCGCCGGTTGACCATCTCGCCACGCCACTCTTGCTTGCCCAGTATGGTGTTCCAGAGATGCTGGTAGAAGGCTTGGTCTTGCCGACCTGACTTAACCAGTTCGCAGGGTTTGTGGCCTAGGATTTCCGTTAACGCATAACCAGAATTGTGCACATAAGCTGGATTGGCCCACTCTATTTTCGCCATAGGGTCGGTGATTATTACACCATGAGCTGCAGCATTGAGCGCCGCCTCTTTAAGCTTATTCTCGGCTAGGGCATGACGCAGTGCCGCGATGTGGGTCGCCACCGTCATGCCGATGACCGACGCGATGATCATGTAGGCCCAATAGTTTTCCAGATGCGCCAGTTCTACATCTTGTGCGAAAAATCCAACTTTCTGGTATGCCCCCCAGAGTGCCTGAATCGCCAACAGCAACATCAGTGCAGTAATGCCTCGTGCACCGAAGCGTAAACCCGCCCAGGCCACACATAGGAAGATCCAATAACTTTTCGGGGTGGCACTCAGATATTCGGACAGCCAACCGACGAAGACTATCTGCCCCAACAGTATGGCAACTAGGCTGAACAATAGCGCTTCCCATTTTTGCTGCCGGCTCAGCTTGGCGATTCCCGCTTCTTGCCAAGCGAGCATCAGGGGCGTGATGATAATCACACCTAGTGTGTCACCCATCCACCAGTGCAATAGATTCGTAAAATACTCAGCAGAGGGAACATATCCCGCGGTCCACAATGACGAAACGCCTAAGAGGGCACCGACCAGACTGGCAAGGCCTCCGCCCAATGCGATAAAGCGCAGATAGTTGCCCAGAGTGTCTATGCAGCCTTGCGCCATTTGCTTGCAACGCAACAGCCAATAGGCCAACAACAGTTCCGCAATATTGGCGACCGTGATACCCACTATGACTATCAAGGAATCGTTCGCAATGATGTTGAGCGTAAAACTACCCAACAGCGCCCCCCAGATATAACGCCGCCCGCCCAACAGCATGGCACCCAACAAGAGCCCGCTGCCCGGCCAGAAAGCGCTGACCGTACCATGACGCAAGAGATAAACGTGCATCAGCTGACCCAGCAGGACATACAAAATAGCGACGATAAGCTGCCTCGGCCAAGTCGATTGGTGACCTAGTAGCTTGTCAGTCAGATAGCGCATGGGGCGTATTTAGTTTGCTAAGTAATGGAAAATTTTAGGGTAAATAATAACCCTAATTTCTGCACGAGAGTGCTTGCAGTTTGCTTAATCGCTCGCCGCTAAGCGTAGGGTGTATTGCCCAGATTTTTCGTCACGCATCGCCAGCAAGAGCTTGTGCTTTTGCGCATCTTCCACCAGTTCTTTGAAGGAGCGATAGCCATAACTGGATTCGGTAAAACCGGGCTTACGGCGCTGCATGGTGGTCTTGACCATAGAGCCCCAGATCTTCTCATCTGTACCGCGCTCGGCTATCAGTGCCTCCACCGTTTCGACGATGAAGTCCAATGCCTCTTGGCGCTTGTCATCCTCTTTCTTAACGGCTGGCGCTTTGGCTTTGTCGGCCACGACTTTCAGTGGCGCTTTTTTCTCCGCGCGTTTCTGTTTGGCTTCCTGCGCGCGCACCAAATCATCGTAGAAGATGAACTCATCGCAATTGCCGCTGAGCAGATCCGAAGTGGAATCTTTCACGCCTATGCCGATCACGTATTTGTTGTTCTCGCGCAGCTTGGAAACAAGTGGGGAGAAATCCGAGTCACCGCTGATGATGACGAAGGTGTCGACGTGCGCCTTGGTGTAGCAAAGGTCTAACGCGTCTACCACCATGCGGATGTCGGCGGAGTTCTTGCCGGACTGGCGCACATGAGGGATCTCGATCAATTCAAAGGCCGCCTCGTGCATCGTCGCCTTGAATTCCTTATAACGATCCCAATCGCAATAAGCCTTCTTGACCACGATGCTGCCCTTGAGCAACAAACGCTCGAGTACCTTGCGGATATCGAACTGCGCGTACTTTGCATCACGCACCCCCAGCGCCACGTTCTCGAAGTCACAGAACAATGCCATATTTGTGATTTCTGCTTGTGCGGCCATGATGTTCTCCTTGAAAACTACCCAATGAAATCGTGACACTGTGTCACCATGCATAGAGAGCCGAGATATTGAACCCTCACTAGGGCTTTACTATAATCTCAGCCGCTCAACCACATTCTTATTTCAATACCGAATCCTTATGACACGCTGGAAAGCTTCTGCGATACATCTTGCTATCAGCATCACGATCGCGCTCATCACCCTTACTTTGATGTTGGCACTTTGGTATGCCCCGCCATTTTTTTCTGCAGCTGGTGGACGCGAAGTCTTGATGATCATGCTGGGCGTGGATGTCACGCTGGGCCCGCTTGTTACCTTGTTAATTTTTAATTCAGCAAAAAAGCTAAGCCAACTGCGCTTTGACCTTGCTGTTATCGGTATGCTTCAAATTTCCGCATTGGTCTACGGGGTGAACGTCATGTTACATGCCCGCCCGGCCTTTGTCGTCTATAGCAAGGGCTCGTTTGATCTGGTGCTCGCTAGCGATTTGAGTGATGCGGATCTTGCCAAGGTAAAAGACCCAGCATTCCGCACCCTGCCCCTCACCGGCCCCATCTATGCCTACACTGAACTCCCCGAGAACTTACAAGAGCGGAACCTAGTGGTGTTGGCCGCCTTTCAAGGAGGCAAAGACCTGCCATTTTTCCCCCAGTATTACCTAGCGCTGCCGCCGCGTCTCTCCGAACTTGCAGGTGCAGCCAAATCCCTCTCCGAACTGAAAAAATACAATCCTTATCGGGTCTCAGAGCTGGATAGGGTGATAACTGAACGTCATTGGAATGACGCAGAGGTTGGCTATATACCCTTGCGCTCCAGGTTCGGAGATATCGCTATCGTGGTCAGTCGAAAATCCGGCAAGACTCTCGGCAGCCTAGATATGCGGCCGTGGGAATAGTCTTTAGATCACTTTCCCTGGATTCATCAAACCCTGCGGGTCCAAAGCGCGCTTGATGGTACGCATCAATTCCAGTTCAACCGGATCTTTGTAGTCGCGGATGGTGTCACGCTTGAGTTGGCCTATGCCGTGCTCGGCACTGATGCTACCGCCCAGTTCACGAATCACTTCATAAACCAGTTTGTTGACGTTGTGCTCCTGCGCGGCGATGAAAAGAATATTCTTGTGCTTGTCGGACAGCGATACGTTGTAATGGATGTTGCCATCCCCCATATGTCCGAATGCCAAGATACGCACGCCAGGATAGGCATTCTTAAGTGAAGCATCAGCGTGCAATATGAATTGTGCAACGCGGCTCACCGGCACCGAGACATCATGCTTGATACTTAAGCCTTCACGCTTCTGCGCCTCGCTGATATTGCGGCGTATCTTCCACCACTTTTCTGCAACCTTGGCATCCGCCGTGATCTGGTAATCGAAGCGCGGCGAAGTAAAGGTCGTGACGGTATTACGCAAGGTGTCCTGCACCACACTCTTGCTCACATCAGACAAATGGATAAGCAGATACCATGGGTACTGAGCATCGAACGGCTCGGCCACATCGGGAACATGTTTGAGCACCATCTCTATACAGTTGCGTGACATCAATTCAAATCCACTCAGCGCATTGCCACAACCCTCACGTATCAATTCCAGCAAACGCGTCGCCGAGGTGACATTGCCCACCGCCACCATGGCGGTGACTGTGGTTTGTGGTCTTGGCTGTAGCTTCAATACAGCTGCCGTGACGATACCCAAGGTGCCTTCCGCGCCGATGAACAACTGCTTCAAATCGTAACCGGTGTTGTCTTTGCGCAGACTGCGCAGACCATTCCAAATGCGCCCATCAGGCATCACTACTTCCAAACCCAACACCATGTCGCGCATGCTGCCGTAGCGCAATACGCTGATGCCGCCCGCGTTGGTGGAGATATTTCCGCCTATCTCGCAATGCTCAGCGATGGCCGTCAAACCTAGCGGAAACAGACAGTTGTGGAATTCTGCTGTAGCCCGCACTGCCAACAGCGTGCATCCGGCCTGGACTGTCATGGTGTGGTTACTGGCATCCACGTCTAGGATTTTGTTCATACGCGACAGATTGACCACTACCTGACGGCCTTCGTTCAAAGGCACGCTGCCGCCACATAAACTGGTGTTCCCACCCTGCGGGACGATAGCCACCTTCTTCTTTGCGCACAACGTCACGACGGCCGCGACCTGCGCCGTATCGACTGGGAATACCACCGCCTCGGCTGTACCCGCATAGCGACCGCGCCAATCTTTAAGGTATGGCGCAGCCTGCTCGCTGCTCAGCACATGTTCTACGCCGACGATGGCTTGCAGTTTTTCGATCATTTTAGGGGAGGTGCAGGCGTGGCGGGGGCTTTAAGGAACCATATCTGGTAGAGCGAGATGAGTATCTGTGCTGCCATGGAAAAACCCAACACCGCACCGGCTGCAATTACGACCATTGCATAATGCGAATCCCACTTGGTCAGAAACCAAGATGCCACATCGACGAACACCGCCAACATAGGTGAGACGACTAGGAAGCGCTTAAAGTGCACGTTGATCTCGCACTGGATAAAGATAAATCCTAGAACAAACAGCAAAATGCTGATTCCGAATAGGTGAATATGCGACAGCTTGAGCAAGCTGGCCATAGACATTCCGGTATCCACCTCAGCGAACTTATGTATGCCCTGGTAAGTGCTGAAATCAGGCAAATTCATACCCGAACTGGCCACGTGGCAATTCAAACAAGTTTTTGTCAAGATAGGCTTGATGTTCGGTTCGTAATGCTCTTCTTCAGCTCCATCTTTAAGCCATGCGACCATAGACTCTCGGTCATCGTCGCTTATAAAACCAGACATTGGGCCGCGTATGGCCGCTTCTAGTCGCGTACCACTGCGATTTCCGTAATAGCTATTCGCCACGTCCTCAACGGATAAACCTGGCTTTGTGTCGTTCATCTCATGCGTTACATAAAGGTAGGCGGTTGCCATCAAATAACCTAGGCCGACTAGCAAAAGAAAAGACGTATAGAGCAGCTTCTCGCTCAAGGTGAGGGTGTAGTAACGATGTATGGACATGGGAGGATTTTAGTTAAGTTATGATAATTTTCTGTTGCGACTCGGCACTCTAAAACTCTAGCGGGTCGATGTCTAGCGAACAACGCAATTTTGCCTGTGCTAAGCCATCTAGTGCGGGTTGCCAAGCGCGCAGAAAGCGTTGCAGATCGCCTCGGCTACCCGCTTGCACCAGCAATTGCGCGCGCAGATGGTTGGCTCGACGCGCTAATGCGGCAGGCACCACGCCTAATATCTCAACCGCCATGCCCAAATCGACCGCCGCCATGCGCGCACGGTTCAAGTAAGCATAGACCTCGCTCTCCACCTTGCCCTCGGCACGCAACATGGCTTGATATTTATAGGGCGGAAAGCCCGCCATTTCGCGCTCAGCAAGCTGCGTTTCGGCATAGCCGTCAAAGTCATGCGCCTGCAGCGCACGGTACAGCGGGTGATCAGGGAAGGCGGTCTGGATAATGACGTTGCCCGATTTATCTGCACGTCCCGCCCGTCCCGACACTTGTGCCAGCTGCGCATAGAGCTTCTCAGCGGCACGGAAGTCACTGCTATACAGCGCACTGTCCGGATTGAGCACACCCACCAGCGTCAATTCGGGGAAGTCATGCCCTTTGGCTAACATCTGCGTGCCGATCAGGATATCGACCTCGTTAGCATGGATCAGCGCTCGCATCCTTTCCCAAGCGCGCTTATTGCGCGTGCTATCACGGTCTACCCGCAGGATACGGGCGATGGGGAAGTGTTCTTGCAGCACCTCTTCGATGCGTTGCGTACCGCTGCCGACTGGATGCAGGTCGGCGTTGCCGCAAGCCGGACATGCATGCGGTACGCGTAGCTGATAGCCGCAATGATGGCAGCGCAGACGCTGATCCTTTAGATGCAACACCATCTTGCCCGCACAATGCTTGCAGTCCGACAACCAACCGCAGCCGCTGCACATCAGCACCGGCGCATAACCGCGCCGATTGATAAAGATCAGGCTCTGCTCGCGGCGCGCAATACGTGCCGCAATCTCACGCAACAGATTCTCGCTGACACCGTGATGCATAGTGGTCTGGTTGATATTGACGCAACGCACTTCCGGCAACTGTGCCGCCGCAGCCGCACGCTGGGTGAGCGGCAACATGGTGTAGCGGCCAGTGCGCGCGTTCTGGTATGTCTCTAATGACGGCGTGGCCGAACCCAAAACGATGGGCACGCCGCGCTGACTGGCACGGAAGATGGCCACATCGCGCGCCGAATAGCGCAACCCGTCTTGCTGTTTGTATGAGTTGTCATGCTCTTCGTCGACGATGATGAGCGCTAGGTCCGGCAGTTCGGTGAACACCGACAATCGTGTACCTAACACCAGCCGCGCTTGTCCGCTCTGTGCCGACTGCCAGTTCTCCAAGCGCGCCTTTTCACTTAACCCGCTGTGCAGACTGGTCAGCGCCACATCGGGAAAACGGTTGGCAAAATATTGCTCCAACTGCGGCGTGAGATTGATCTCCGGCACCAGCAGCAGCACCTGCCCGCCGCTCCTTCGTCCAAGCTCAGGACAGGGCTGCAATATGTGGTGCATCAGATGCACATAGACCTCGGTCTTACCACTGCCGGTAATGCCGTGCAACAGGAAGCAGCCATAGCCCTGCGCTTGCGTGACTGCATCTACCGCTGCTTGCTGTTCGCTGGTCAGGGTGTGTGCGTTATTGAATACGTGCGAGCTAGCCACCCTTTCTGGCAGAGGGCGCGTAGGGGTAGTAGTTTCAAACTCTTCCACCCAGCCTTCGCTCACCAGCATTTTTAGAGACGCGCTCGTAGTTGTCGCCACCGCTTTCAATTCGGCTTTGGTGTGCGCACGCTTCGCCAACAAAGACAAAATGAGCAACTGAACCTTTTTATTTTTAGGTAGCTCGTTTAAATCCAACGCCGCGCCACTGGCGCTTAAGCGATAACTCACGATAGGTTTGATGACGATAGGCTCATCGCTGCGCAAGCGCGTCGGCAAAGCGGGCAGCACGGTCTGCCCGATCGGGTAGCGGTAATAGTCACTGCAGAAATTCAGCAGTTTTAGCAACTCAGCAGAGAGCGGCGCACAGTCGTCTAATGCACGCGTGACCGGCTTGATACGCTGCGCTTCTACCTCGGTGTCGCGCTCGCAAGCCATCACCACGCCCACCAACTCGCGCTTACCGAAAGGCACCAGCACACGCTGCCCCACCTCGATGTCCATACCCGGCTGCACCGTGTAATCGAACAAGGTGGCGAGTGGGACATCGAGAGCGACACGAACGATGGACATAGTCAGGACTTAATAAGAAGGCTGCGATTGTCGCAGAAACGCAAAAGCCGCAGGGGATGCCTGCGGCTACTGTCAGCACTTTGGTACGCAAAATCTTTGGGTAGCGTCATGAGCGTAGCTGAGGCCAGGAAAGAAATAGTGAAAAACCGGAATGTGCAATCAGCACATGAGGATTTTGAGCTATTTATTGACGCGGCATCAGCAAGCGCAGTAGCTACACAATGATTTTTAGTGGTACTTGCGGCTCAGTTCGTGCACTGCTTGTACCAGTGCCGCCGCGTGCTCAGGGTTGGTGTGCTGCGAGATACCGTGGCCAAGGTTGAACACATGGCCGCTGCCGAAACCGTAGCTGCCCAAAACTTTTTCGACTTCGCCACGAATCGCATCAGGTGAGGCGAACAACACGACAGGATCGAGGTTACCTTGCAGAGCAACCTTGTGGCCGACCTTCTGGCGCGCGATACCGATGTCCATAGTCCAATCCAGACCAACCGCGTCACAGCCGATGTCAGCGATGCTCTCTATCCACAGACCGCCACCTTTGGTGAACACGATGGAAGGAATGCGCACGCCGTCTTTTTCTTTGATCAGGCCGTCGATGATGCGTTGGGTGTAAGGCAGTGAGAATTCGTGGAAGGCTGCATGCGACAACACGCCGCCCCATGAATCAAAGATCATCACGGCTTGTGCGCCCGCTTCGATCTGCGCGTTTAGGTAGTTGATGACCGAGATCGTGGTCACTTCCAGTATGTGGTGCATGAGCTTAGGCTCGTTGTACATCAAGGTCTTGACCTTGGCGTAGTCGTCGCTGCCGCCGCCTTCCACCATGTAGCAAGACAGCGTGAAGGGGCTGCCGGAGAAGCCGATCAAAGGCACGCTGCCGTTCAAAGCACCGCGAATCTGGCTGACCGCATCGGTCACATAGCGCAGGTCTTTGTCGATGTTGGCGGGGCGCAGTGCCTTGATATCGGCTTCAGTCTTAAGCGGGCGTTCGAACTTGGGGCCTTCGCCTTCGGAGAAGTACAGACCCAGACCCATCGCATCAGGGATGGTCAGGATGTCGGAGAACAAAATGGCCGCATCCAGCGGGAAGCGCTCCAGTGGTTGCAGCGTCACTTCAGTTGCATAGTTAGGATTCTTGCACAGGCCAAGGAAGCTACCCGCTTCTTTGCGTGTGGCACGATATTCAGGTAGATAACGGCCTGCTTGGCGCATCATCCACAAGGGAGTGTATTCAGTTGGTTGGCGTAGTAGAGCACGTAAAAAGGTATCGTTCTTAAGCTTGAAATTCATTGTTATTATCCGAATTTAATTTCTGAATCTGAAAACAAAAACTGTCCACGAAAAACACGAAAGCCACGAACAAAAGCAAAACCAAAATATTTCAAAATCACTCGGCTTTATCAAAGTTTTTGTCTAGGTTTTCTTTCGTGCCTTTCGTGTTTTTCGTGGACTAATGTTTTTGACTTTTAGCGTGGCAGTACCGAAGCACCCATCAGGAACTCATCCACTGCACGTGCGCACTGGCGGCCTTCGCGTATCGCCCAAACGATCAGCGACTGACCACGGCGCATATCGCCCGCAGTGAACACCTTCGCCTTGTTGGTGTGATAAGCCTTAGCACCTTCGGTCGCCGCTTTGACGTTGTTTCTTGCATCCTTCTCTACACCGAAGGCATCCAACACCTTCTGCACAGGATTGACGAAGCCCATCGCCAAGAACACCAGATCGGCTTTGACTTCGAACTCGGTGTTAGGCACTTCTACCAGCTTGCCTTCCTTGAATTCAACACGTACGCACAACAGCTTTTCCAGCTTGCCGTTGCTACCCAAGAATGCCTTGGTGGAAACAGACCAGTCACGAATCGCACCTTCTTCATGCGAACTGGAAGTACGCAACTTCATCGGCCAATTTGGCCAGACCAGCGACTTGTTTTCTTTTTCAGGAGGACGTGGCATCACTTCGAACTGAGTCACGGATACTGCGCCATGACGATTCGAGGTACCCACGCAATCGGAACCGGTATCACCGCCACCGATCACCACCACATGCTTGCCTGTGGCTCTGATCTGATCAGGCAATACATCTCCCGCATTCACTTGATTCTGCAAAGGCAAGAAGTCCATCGCGGGATAGATGCCGGTCAATTCGCGGCCGGGTACAGGCAGGTCGCGAGGTGCTTCTGAACCGCCCGCCAAGATCACTGCGTCGAATTCTTTATCAAGTTGTGCTGGCGTGATGGTGGTGGTCGCCATGTTCTTCACACCGATGTCGCCATCGGTACCGACGAACACGGAGGTCTTGAAGGTTACGCCTTCGGCTTCCATCTGCGCCATGCGACGATCGATGTGGGATTTCTCCATCTTGAAGTCGGGAATGCCGTAACGCATCAGTCCACCGATGCGGCTGTTCTTTTCGAACACTGTCACGGCATGACCAGCACGCGCCAGTTGCTGTGCCGCTGCCAGCCCTGCAGGGCCTGAGCCCACTACGGCGATCTTCTTGCCTGACTTGTGCTGAGCTGGCTTGGGAATGACCCAACCATTTTCCCAACCTTTGTCGATGATGGCGTGCTCGATGGACTTGATGCCCACCGCGTCGTTGTTGATGTTCAGCGTGCAAGCCGCTTCACAGGGTGCTGGGCACAGACGACCAGTGAACTCGGGGAAGTTGTTGGTGGAGTGCAGCACGTCCAGCGCATTCTGCCAGTCGCCTCGGTACACCAAGTCATTCCAGTCTGGGATGATGTTGTTGATGGGGCAACCCGAAGTACAGAATGGGATGCCGCAATCCATACACCGCGCACCCTGCACCTTGGCTTGATCATCAGTCAGATGCAGCACGAACTCTTTGTAGTTCTTCAGGCGATCGGCAACTGGCAGATTCTCTTCCGACAGTCTTTCGAACTCCATAAATCCGGTGGGCTTACCCATTATGCAACCTCCAGTTCTTTAGCTTTTTGCGCGGCGATGTCCTGCAGTGCGCGACGATATTCGGTCGGCATCACTTTCGTGAACTTAGGCAGATAGATGGCCCAGTTCTCCAAAATCAGGCGTGCACGCTCGCTGCCTGTGTACAGCAGATGCTTCTCGATCTGCTCACGCAGAGCGTGTTCATCGGCCTTGTTGAGATGGTTGAAATGCACTCGACCGTGACTCTCTGGCAGTTCATCGCTTGCATCCAATGCAGCTAGTTCTTCCGGCACAGGCTCCAGTGCGACCATAGACAGATTGCAACGCTTCTCGAATTGACCATCTTCGTCCAACACAAAAGCTACACCGCCCGACATACCCGCCGCAAAGTTGCGTCCTGTCAGACCTAGCACGATGACCATACCGCCAGTCATGTACTCACAACCGTGGTCGCCCAGACCTTCGACGACCGCGATGGCACCAGAGTTGCGCACTGCGAAACGTTCGCCTGCAACACCGTTGAAATAACATTCGCCGGAAGTCGCGCCGTACATCACCGTGTTACCCACGATGATGTTCTCGTGTGAGATCAGCTTGGCTTCGTTCGGCGGCATGATGGCGATACGACCACCGCACAAACCTTTACCCACGTAGTCATTACCTTCACCGCGCAATTCGAATGACACGCCGTGCGCTAGGAATGCGCCGAAACTTTGACCGGCGGTACCGCTGAACTTCACCTGAATGGTGTCAGTAGGCAAACCAGCTTGACCGTAACGCTTGGCAACTTCGTGTGACAACATCGTGCCCACGGTGCGGTTCACGTTGCCGATCTTGCTTTCGATGACGACAGCCTTCTTATTGTTCAATGCGTCTTGAGACTTCGCAATCAGACTATTGTCCAGTGCCTTTTCCAACTCATGGTCCTGACCACCTGCGTTGCGGCGTGCCACGCTGGCGGGGACATTGGGCTGGTAGAACACTTTGGAGAAGTCTAGGCCTTGCGACTTCCAATGTGCGATACCGTTCTTCACATCCAGTAGGTCGCTACGACCGATCAGTTCTTCAAACTTGCGCACACCCATCTGCGCCATCAGTTCACGCACTTCTTCTGCAACGAAGAAGAAGTAGTTCACCACGTGCTCGGGCTGGCCAGTAAATTTCTTACGCAGCTCAGGGTCTTGCGTCGCCACACCCACTGGGCAGGTGTTCAGATGACACTTCCGCATCATGATGCAACCTTCCACGACCAACGGAGCAGTCGCAAAACCGAACTCATCCGCACCCAACAAGGCGCCGATCAGCACGTCACGGCCAGTCTTCAACTGACCATCGACTTGCAACGCGATACGACCGCGCAGCTTGTTCAGAACCAAGGTTTGTTGCGCTTCGGCCAGACCCAGCTCCCAAGGCGTACCCGCATGCTTGATGGAAGAGACTGGTGAAGCGCCGGTACCGCCGTCGAAGCCAGAAACCACGATGTGATCTGCCTTGGCCTTGGACACACCCGCAGCCACCGTACCGACCCCCACTTCGGACACCAGCTTG
Organism: Gallionella sp.; assembly: GCA_028710525.1. Classification (GTDB taxonomy): domain Bacteria; phylum Pseudomonadota; class Gammaproteobacteria; order Burkholderiales; family Gallionellaceae; genus Gallionella. The sequence continues at coordinate 102,644 of JAQTTY010000012.1, forward strand.
ACCGAGATGGAGGCTGAAGGATTGGCGTTCTTCAGATCATGAATCAGCTGCGCCAGATCTTCGATGGAATAGATATCGTGATGCGGTGGAGGTGAGATCAGACCCACGCCAGGTACCGAGAAGCGCAACTTAGCGATGTACTCGGACACTTTGCCACCGGGCAACTGACCACCTTCACCGGGCTTAGCACCTTGCGCCATCTTGATCTGGATCTGATCGGCGCTGCTCAGGTATTCGGCAGTCACACCGAAACGACCGGATGCAACTTGCTTGATCTTGGAGCGCAAAGAATCACCGGGCAACATCTGACGGTCGGCCTCGATACGGCTCTTACCGATGATGTCAGACAACATCTCGCCACCTTTGAAGGTCTTGAAGCGTGCAGCATCCTCACCACCTTCACCGGTGTTGGATTTGCCGCCAATACGGTTCATCGCAATAGCAAGTGTGGTGTGCGCCTCAGTCGAGATCGAACCCAGTGACATCGCACCGGTGACGAAACGTTTGACGATTTCTTTAGCTGAATCGACTTCTGCCAAAGGCACAGCTGTACCTACTGGCTTGATCTCAAACATACCGCGCAAGGTCTTGAGCTTGGTGGATTGGTCGTTGATCAGCTTGGCGTATTCCTTGTAGGTCGCAGCATTGTTGGTGCGAGTCGCGCTCTGCAACTTGGCGATTGTGTCAGGCGTCCACATATGCTCTTCGCCGCGTACGCGGTAAGCATATTCACCACCGGCTTCAAGCATGGTCGCCAACACGGGGTCGTTACCGAAGGCGTTGCGATGGGTACGCATGGTCTCTTCTGCAACTTCTTTAAGCGAGATACCTTCGATTTGTGTCGCGGTACCGGTAAAGAATTCTGCGACGAAGGCCGCGTTCAAACCGATGGCTTCAAAGATCTGTGCACCACAATATGATTGGTAAGTTGAGATACCCATCTTGGACATGACTTTCATCATGCCCTTGTCGATCGCCTTGATGAAACGCTTTTTGGCTTCTTTCACATCCACGTTAGCGGGTAGCTTCATCGCCGCGATGGTCTCGTATGCCAACCATGGACATACCGCTTCCGCGCCATAACCTGCCAACAACGCGAAATGATGCACTTCGCGCGCCGAACCGGTGTCAACCACCAGACCAGTGCTGGTACGGGAACCCGCACGCACCAGATGTAGATGCACCTTAGAAGTTGCGACCAACGCGGGGATAGCCACGCGCTCTGCCGACATACCACGGTCAGACAAGATCAGCACGTTGTAACCATCAGCCACGGCCTTGTCGGCGGCGGCGCACAATGCTTTTACTGCCGCCTCACAACCAGCCGCACCTTGTGCTGCCGGATAAGTCATATCCAACAGTTGTGAGCGATAGCGACCTTGCGTCAGTGCGTCGATGCCGCGCAGCTTGGAGATATCCTCGTTGGACAACACCGGTTGGTGCACTTCCAAACGCAATGCTGGATCGGTGTCGTTGATGCCCAACAAATTAGGCTTAGGCCCGATGAAGGAAGTCAAAGACATGACGATCTCTTCACGGATAGGGTCGATAGGCGGGTTGGTCACTTGCGCGAACAACTGCTGGAAGTAGTCGTAGAAGGAACGGTTCTTGTTGGACAACACCGCCAACGCTGCATCCGTACCCATAGAGCCAGTCGGTTCTTCGCCGGCACTCACCATAGGTGCGAGGATGAACTTCACGTCCTCTTGTGAGTAACCGAAAGCTTGCTGGCTATCCAGCAAAGAAGCATTCATAGCGGGTTTGTTTACTACTTCAGGCAGGTCGCCCAAGAAGTAACGAGACTTCTCTATCCACTGGCGATAGGGCTTGGCGGTTGAGATCTGGTTCTTCAGTTCGCTGTCGTCGATGATGCGGCCAGCTTCCATGTCGATCAGGAACATCTTGCCGGGCTGTAGGCGCCATTTTTTGACGACCTTGTGCTGAGGGATAGTCAACACACCCATCTCGGATGCCAGCAATACGACGTCGTCATCGGTAATCAAATAGCGCGCGGGACGGAGACCGTTACGATCCAATGTCGCACCGATCATCTTACCGTCGGTAAATGCCACGGCGGCGGGGCCGTCCCATGGCTCCATCAGCGCAGCGTGGTATTCATAAAAAGCGCGGCGTTCTTCGTCCATCAGCGGATTGCCTGCCCATGCTTCGGGTATCAGGATCATCATCGCGTGCGGCAAGGAGTAACCACCAGCCACCAGCAATTCAAGGGCGTTATCAAAACAGGCTGAATCGGACTGACCATCTACGATCAGCGGCCAAAGTTTTTCTAGGTCTTCACCCAACAACTCTGAAGACATCGCAGCATGACGTGCCGCCATCCAATTGACGTTACCGCGTACCGTATTGATCTCGCCGTTGTGAGCAATCATGCGGAATGGATGGGCCAGATCCCAAGTTGGGAAGGTATTGGTGGAGAAACGCTGGTGCACCAGCGCCAGCGCGCTGACCACGCTAGTGTCTTGCAGATCAAGGTAGTAAGTACCAACCTGGTCGGCCAGCAACATGCCCTTGTAGACGATGGTGCGGGACGACATAGCGGTGCAGTAGAAACCCTTGGACGCTTTATCGCCCAATGCGCGCACGGCGTGCTCCATGGTCTTGCGAATGACGAACAGCTTGCGCTCGAAGGCATCCTGATCTGCGCAGTTCACACCTCGACCGATAAATACCTGACGCACACAAGGCTCAACCAGTTTGACGCTCTCACCTAAGATAGAGCTGTCTACCGGCACATCGCGCCAACCCAGCAAAACTTGACCTTCTGCGGCAACTTTGTCGGCGATAACCTTCTCGCATGCGGAACGTGCGGACGCATCACGTGGCAAGAACAACATACCTACGCCATAAGCACCTGCCTCTGGTAAAGCGAAGCCTGATGCCGTGCATTTGTTACGGAAGAACGCATCGGGAATCTGCAGCAGGATACCCGCGCCGTCACCCGCTAATGGATCGGCACCCACCGCGCCGCGGTGCGTAAGATTGGTCAATATCTGCAAGCCTTGACTGACCATCTCATGACTCTTATGTCCCTTGATATGGGCTACAAAACCCACACCACAGGCATCGCGCTCTTGGCGCGGATCGTATAAACCTTGCTGCATAGGCAAAGAAGAATTGCTCACGGCGTTCCCCAGTAATCTCTTAAATGACACTAAATCTTGAAGCAAAAAAATGGCGACACGCGCCGCCATACCAAATACAAAAGCGAAAGGGCGGGAATCTTACCTTTTCTCCCAACATTGGGCAACCGCGCAGCACTCATCTGGCTACCGATGAGGCAGCACAGCTGACTGACGAGGTGGAAATACGCTTTTGGGTGCTGCTCAGTTGAGTGCCTGATTGACTTTGGCGAGGTCCGCTTCGTCCAAATTACCGACTGCGGCTTTAAGTCTGAGCATATTGCCGAGGTAGTTGTATTCGGACTGATAGAGGTCGCGACGGGTCGCGTAGAGTTGCTGCTGAGCATTAAGCACATCCAGATTGGTACGCACGCCGACTTCTTGGCCGGTCTTGGTCGCTTCCAACACGCTGGTGCTGGACACCAGCGCCTGCTGCAAAGCTTGTACTTGCGCCATGCCGTTGACGACGCCGAAATAGGCTAGGCTGGTCTGCAGCGTCACATTGCGACGCGCACTTTCCAAATCCTGCTGGGCACGTTCACGATTCGCTTCAGCTTCACGCCATTTGGAATTGACCGCTCCACCCTGGAACAAAGGCATATTCAATTGCACGCCGATGTTGGTGTTACGCGTGTCGCTGGCCAGACCGAAGGTGCCACCCGTCGCGTAGTTCTTGCCGTAGTTGGCAACCAGATCGACGGTCGGATAATGGCCGCCACGATTGCGCTCGACTTCTTTCTCGGCCAGCTGTGCATAAGCTTGAGCGATGGCCAGTTGCGGATTGCTATTCTGTGCGTCAGCGATCCACTTCTCCATATCGGCGGGCTGCGGCATTTCCAGCTTCAGTTCGCCCTCCAAACGCTTGAGGTGACCTGGCAGACTGTTAGTCAATTGCTGCAATACGCGGCGCTTGATTTCCAGATTGTTCTGCGCGGCGATCTCTTGTGCGCCAGTCAAGTCATAGCGTGCCTGTGCTTCATGGGTGTCGGTGATGGTGGCACTGCCCACTTCGAAATTGCGTTTGGCTTGCGCCAGTTGTTCGACGATGGCTGCCTTCTGCGCCTGCGCCAGTTGCACGCTATCCTCGGCGATTAATACATCGAAATAAGCTTGCGCGGTACGTATCACCAACTCCTGCTCCGCAACCTTGTACTGCGCTTCAGAGACAGCGACCTGTAATTCTGATTCCGAGTAGGCCATCCAGTTTTGCTGCCTAAACAAAGGCTGTACTAGATTCACGTTGTAGCCGTGGGTGTTGTAGCGATAGTTGCCACCCGTAAAGAACGGTGGCTGAGCGGGACGATATTGGATGTTGGTGTCGTTGTAAGTGGTGTTCGCGTTGAGATTGACCGAAGGCAGCAGCAAGGCGCGCCCTTGGCTGGACTTCTCTTCGCCCGCCTGCTGTGCGGCAAACGCCGACGCGATCACAGGATCGTTGGCTTGCGCGGCATGGTAGGTTTCCAGCAGATCGGCAGCCTGCGCACCGCCGATGGCGGCGAGCAGTATGAAGAATGCGGTGGATTTGAGTTTCATGTCGGGCTCGCAAATATATTAGATTTCTCTAATGCTACAGCGATGCGCCAAATTACGCAATCCGCACAGCGGCTTAAAACACGAAACGCTTGGGCTGCGAGGCGTTCTGCAATGCAGGGACGCTGGTCTCCATGATGGTGACGGTCTCGAACACACCGGCCGACACACATTTGATCACCCTAGCTTGCATCACAGGCGCGTCGCCCACGATGGCGAACATGCGACCACCAACCTTGAGGCTATTCTGGAAAACTGCTGGCAATACAGGTGTAGAGCCAGTCAGGACGATGACGTCATACTGATTGCTACCCCAACCCTGCGCAGCATCGCCGACTTCCAGCGTGATGTTGTCACGGTGATAGGCCTGCAGATGCTGCTTCGCCATGGCATTTAGTTCGGGGACGATCTCAACCGAGGTCACATGTCCGGCCAGCGTAGCCATCAGCGCGGTCAGATAGCCGCTGCCAGTACCGACTTCCAACACCTTGTCAGCGCGGCTCAGATGCAGCTCTTGCACCACTCGCGCTTCCAGCTTGGGCGACCACATCGAAGTATCGTGACCAAGCGGGATCTCCATATCGACAAAGGCCAGCGCGCGTTGTGCTTGGGGTACGAAATGTTCGCGACGGACTTGCTTGAGCAGATCCAAGATACGACCTTCCAATACATCACACGGGCGTATCTGCTGCTCGATCATGTTAAAGCGTGCTTGTTCCATGGCGTTCATTCCCTCTCCCAGATTTCGTATTATTTGACCAGCCTAAGGCCGAGCAGTATATCAAGGCATCCGCCTTGGGCTCAACCATTCTCAGTTACCTGCCAAAAATGCCCCTAGCATAAGGGTTTTAGGGATTTTCACCGCGCAATTCCAGCACTGTTGTGCGCAACCCCGCGAGTTCAACCTGAGCTGGTTGCACCGCCACACCAATATTCAGTGCCACTTTTCTGAAGGGTCGTACGCTACCCCAACGACTCATAGCCGCACCGTGCGCACGGGAGAAGAAGCTGCCCCACAGTCCGCTCAATGCCATAGGCAATACCGGTACCGGCGTGCGGCCGACTATCTGGGTCACTCCCGGCCTGAACGCAGCAAGCTCAGGACTCTTGGCGATAGCACCCTCGGGGAATATAGCAACCAACTCGCCCTGCTCCAACGCCTCCGCGACTGTTGTGAAAGCTTGCGCCTTCATCGCGGCATCCTCGCGCTCAGGTGCGATAGGAATGGCACGGCTAACCCTGAAAATATAGGAGAGCACCGGCGTCTGAAATACGCGATGGTCCATCACGAAGCGTATCGGCCGCTGACTTGCCGCAGCGATGATGAGCGCATCCACATAACTGACATGGTTGCATATCAATAACGCAGGGCCTTCCGCTGGTATGTTTTCGACGCCACGCTTCTCCAATCGATATACCGTATGTATCAGCATCCAGACCACGAAGCGCAGCAAGAACTCCGGCACCAGCTTGTAGATATAGATCGCCACTGCCGCATTACACACTGCCGCCACACCGAACAGCGCGGGTATCGATAATCCGCTGCTCAACAACGCACCCGCCGCCAAAGCGCCCACCACCATAAACAGCGCGTTCAGGATGTTGTTGCTGGCGATGATACGTGCGCGTAGCTCGACTTGGCTGCGTGTCTGTATCAAGGCATACAACGGCACGATGAAGAAGCCACCGAACAAGCCTAAACCCAGCAGATCGAGCAACACGCGCCACATAGATGGCTCTGCAAGCAAGGCCATCGCACCCAGCGCGGCTCCGCCATGCGGTGTTGAAGGTGAAGCCCAAGTCAGGTCCAGACCAAACAGCGTCAGCCCTATAGAGCCGAACGGCACCAGACCAATCTCAACCATCTTGCCGGACATGCGCTCGCACAGCATCGAACCCGTGCCTATGCCTACGGTAAACACTGCTAGCAGCAGCGTGACCGACGTTTCCGATCCGCCCAATACATTCTTAGCGTAGGCAGGAAATTGCGCGAGGAACAAGGCGCCATATAGCCAAAACCAAGAGATGCCGAGGATAGAAAGAAACACCGTGCGGTTTTCGCGGGCGAAGCCGATGTTGCGCCAAGTCTCGGTGAAAGGATTCAGGTTGATGCGTAGTTCTGGCGCAGGAGCAGCGGCGGCAGGAATGCCACGACTGGCGAGGTAACCCGCCAACGCCACCAGCACCCCACCCACCGTGATCCACAGCGGTCCGTTTTCCAACCCTGCCACCAAAGCACCGGCGATGGTGCCAACCAAGATGGCGACGAAGGTGCCCGCCTCGACCAGCGCGTTACCGCCGATCAACTCGTCAGCCTTGAGATGCTGCGGCAAGATCGCGTATTTCACCGGCCCGAACAAAGTCGAATGCACACCGAACAGGAATAGACCGAACATCAATACAGCAAGACTATGCAGCGCAAACCCCACGCCGGCCACCAACATGATGACGATCTCCAATACTTTGACCAGTCTAGCCAGTCGCGCCTTGTCGTATTTATCCGCCAACTGTCCAGCGGTGGCCGAGAAAATAAAGAACGGCAAGATGAAGATGCCAGCCGCCATATTCGCCAATAATTCCGGCTTGAGTGTGGTCCAACTCGCCGCCTGAAAAGTCAGCAACACCACCAGCGCGTTCTTGAACAGATTGTCGTTAAAAGCACCAAAGAATTGTGTGCCAAAGAAAGGTAAAAAGCGCCGCGATCTTAGCAGGTGCATCTGTGCACTCATTTGGCACTCCGCATGAAGAAATCTTTTGTATGGAAGATACTGTCCGCAAACTTCTGTGTTCCAGCACGCAAATGCCGCTTCAACACAAAGTCAAACAGCAGTGGGTTGTAGTTCTGTATCTCATCTAGCACTGGTACCGTGGTTTTATCGAGCAAACCGACCTGCGCCAACTTGCGCGGCGAGAACAGCGGCAATACACCAGGTAACGGATAGTCACTGCCATTCAGCAAACGATCATGCCAATCCTGATGTTCTATGATGGCGCGCAATACTTCTGGGGCTCGATTGCGTTGCGTGACCGCCGAGATATCGCCGTAAAGCAGGCCCTTATATTGAGGCTGCTCCATCATCCCCGTGAATAACTTAAAACTCGAGACAAGTGAGCCATGTTCGCCTTGGTTCAGGTCTATGTCTTCACCTATCGAGGCGCAATGTGCAATCACCACACGCACACCCGCGTCCAATGCTCGCCTTAATTTAAGCGGATTTCCCGTCTCTTTCATGCCCATGCCATGCACGGCCTTCTCCTCTCCGGCATGACAAATCAACGGCACGTCTAATCGAGCCATGGCTTTGTAGAAAGCATCGCATCGCGGTGAGGCTGGATCGACACCCATCGCCGGTGGCAACCACTTAACGCCACGCGCGCCCTGCGCCACTGCTTTTTCCAATACAGCCACAGCATCCGGACGATAAGGATGGATAGAGCAGACCCACTCAAATTGAGCAGGGTATTGTCGCGCCAGATCACGCGCATAATCATTCGGCACATGGAAAGCGGTATGTTCAGGCAAGGCCTTTCCATTTTCATCATGGGCTTGTTCAAAGGCAAACAACACAGACTTGCAGCCGGGCATCATCTCGTCCAGTAAATGTCGCATGCGAGTCACATAGCTGCGATCCACATCATCTTTATTTGCACAGGCGGCATTCAAATAGAACTCATGCTGCGCGAACTGGATTGGATGCCAGATACTGCGCATATCGGACGTGGCATAGATACCGCTACCCGAGTCACCCGTCCCAGCAATATGAGCGTGTGCATCCCAACAGCGCGTTGACTCTATTCCCTCCCATGCAGCCTTAACTAGTGGGTGCTCCATCAGATGTTGCGGCAAGCGCGTCCCACACGCATTGAGCAAGTGGCCTTTTATCAGACCGGCGCTTGCACTCGTACTGACAGCCAGTGCTGAGCCACCGAACAGCATGCCTTGTAAGAAACGACGTCGCTGCATGTCTGTTTTTTTCATCATCAGGCACTCTCCGCCCAAGTCTTCAGGGTCACGTAATCCAACTTGCCTGTGCCCAATAGCGGCAATGCATCGACGCGCACCAGCTTGCGCGGCACGGCCAGTTCAGGCCAACCTTGCTCGCGTGCCACGGCCTGCATAGCATCACGAGTCAGCGCAGCATCGGTGGTGAACAGCACCACGGTCTCGCCACGTTGTGCGTCCACTTGGGTAGAGGCTGCATGCGCAAAAGTGGGAGAAGCGAGTCCAGCCATCTTCTCCACTACCTCTAGGGACACCATCTCCCCCGCCAACTTGGCGAAGCGCTTGACGCGCCCGACGATCTTGACGAAACCATCCTCGTCTAAGCTGACGATATCGCCGGTGCTATACCAGCCCTCGCCCATGCTGGAGGACGGACGCTCGAGTTGGCCGGGCTGTTCATAGCGCAGATAGCCTGACATCAGGTTCGGGCCGCGCACATGCAGTAGACCACCAGACGCTATGCCAGGCACGGTTTCAAGCCGATATTCGATGCCGGGCAATAGCGGGCCCACCGTGCCAGTGCGATAGGTCATGGGCGTGTTCACCGCTAACACCGGTGCGGTTTCGGTCGCGCCATAGCCTTCGAAGATACGGATGCCAAACTTCTCAAACCACATGCCGCGCACTGCGTCGGAGAGTTTTTCAGCGCCAGCGATCACATAACGCAGACGATAGAAATCGTAGGGATGAGCGAACTTGGCGTAGTTGCCGAGGAAGGTATTGGTGCCAAATAACACGGTACAACCTCGGTCGTACGCTAGCTCAGGGATGACACGGTAGTGTAACGGGCTGGGGTAAAGAAATAGATTAGCTCCGGTCAATACCGGCAACAGCGCGCCCGCTGTTAGGCCGAAGGAATGGAAGATGGGCAGGGCATTGAGTACTTTGTCTTCCACCGAGAAATCGATCACCGCCCTTATCTGCGCGATATTGGAGAGCAGCGCACGATGCGACAACACTACGCCTTTGGGCTTGCCTTCCGAGCCCGAGGTAAACAACACCACGGCGGGATCATCCGGTACGGCAGCAAGCTCGACCGCGCGCGGACATCGCATCGCGTAGAGCACCAGCCAAAATTTATCAGTCAGCGTTATGCCCTCGCGCAGGTCTTCCAGAAATAACAGGCGCACACCTTGCAAGGCAGACAATTTATCGGCCAGCTTGGCCTGTTCGACAAAGGCACGCGAAGTGACGATGGTGCGTATTTCGGCGGCGACACATGCCGCCTGCAAACCATCCGTACCCGCAGTGTAGTTAAGCATGGCGGGCACGCGGCGCAAGGCGCTCATGCCGAAGATCAGACTCAGTGCAGGCGCAACGTTGGGCAGCAACAACCCGACACGCTCATTGGGTGCAGTGGCACGCGCCACTAAGCGCCCCAACATCAGCACCATCTTGAGCAAGTCTTTATAGGTGTACTCGACCTGCTTCATGTCTTCGAGCAGACGGCGGTCGCGCCCGAACATCTCGGTTGCATCCAAAAACGCGCTATATATGGTCTGTTTGGGTTGCGATGCGAAGATCATTTCCTGCATCACGGCGCGCATCGCTTCGCCCGACTTGCGTCTGCGCAGCTTGGCCGTGGCCGCTTCAGGCATGGCAATACGTGTGGCGGGAAGTATCGATACGGTGATCTTGGGGAACAATCGCTTGGGCATCTTGCCCGAGACACGCGAGAAATAGCTGCGCGTGCCACCATCCAAACGTACTGGCACCAAAGTCGCACCCGTCTTGGCTGCGACGAAGGCCGGGCCCTCGTAGACCTTCATCAGATTGCCCGTGGTAGTGATACGACCCTCGGGGAAGATCACCACCGGCCGACCGGACTCGACCAGCTTAAGCACTTTCTTCATCGCCATCGGGCTGAGTGGATCGACCGCCAGATAGTCAACCATGGACAGGATCAGCTTGAAAAACCATTGTTTGGCGATGCCGGTATGCACCACGAATACTGGGTCTACCGGCAGGAACAAGCCCAGCAGTAGACCGTCGAGAAAGGATTCGTGATTAGCAATAATCAAGAGTTTCTGCGCCTGCAAAGCTTGCGGATCACCTTGCACCTTCACTCGGAATAGCAGCTTGGCGATGATTCTTAAAAATGACTTCATTCCAGCCCCTTCGCAGCGTGTTTGTTAGCGTTCTATCTTTATGTTCAGCGCTTGCTGACTTTTGATGATTTCGAACAGTCGATCGATATTGGGATGCTTACTCGGATTCAGCTTGGCATCCTCAGTATGCTCAGCATAGATGGCTAATCCCTCTTGGGCTGCTTCGCTACCTAGCGTGCCCCATTTCTGCTGCAGATGATGATAGACACGGATGGAGCCCTGACTACCGGGTTTATTCTCTATGACGCCAGCGTTACGACCATCTGCGTGACTGAGGCTGATGCGCTGCACACCATCGGCGGGCGCAAGTGTAGGGAGGATGTCGCTGAATTTTTGCATATTCGGTATCAGTAGTGTCCGGTTAAAAGTCGAACAAATTTAGTTGGTTATAAAAATCCGTCTGATCTGTGAACTGCCCACTGCCTGCGAAGGCTTGAGATAGCTGGGTTTTCTCAAAAACAGACACCGATATA
>JAQTTY010000001.1:0-213854 GCA_028710525.1 Gallionella sp.
AGCAAAGCTGCCAGACTGCACCAAGGCTTGTTCGCCGTTCAAGTCGGAGACACTATAAAAATCTCCGAATGCGGCATCAGATAAGGATTCCAGAGTCATAGAATCGTTTTTAACCGGACACTAGTGACCCCATCTATGTAAATAATAACGGCACTCGCTGAAAACGCTCGTGGAATAAGGCTGAACCACAGTAGTAACGGACTCTATCGGATGCAGCAGTACGCCGCCATAGTCCAAACGCTCAACTCCGATAGGAATTTCCTTAGACCGCTCTCACCCTAACCGTCTTGCCCTTCACTTTCCCTGCATTAAGCTTGCGCATCGCGTCTTGTGCGATATGTCTATCCACTGCGACATAGGTGGAGAACTCGGTGACGTTGATCTTGCCGATCTGTTCCTTCTTGTAGCCCGCGTCGCCGGTCAGTGCGCCCAGCACGTCGCCGGCGCGTATCTTCTCTTTACGGCCACCGAGTATCTGTAGCGTGACCATAGGTGCGACTAGCGGTTCGTCGTCTTCGGCTTGTAGTTCGCTTAGCTCATGCCACTCGGGTTCGATATGCATCATCTGCGCGATGGTGATGATGCGGTGACGGTCGGTAGGGCCGCACAGGCTGAGCGCCCAGCCGTTCTCGTCGGCGCGACCGGTACGACCGATGCGGTGGACATGCACTTCGGGGTCGGGGGTGACATCGACATTGATAACGGCTTCGAGTCGTGCGATGTCCAGACCACGTGCCGCGACGTCGGTTGCAACCAACACTGAGCAACTGCGGTTAGCGAACTGGATTAGCACTTGGTCGCGCTCGCGTTGTTCCATGTCGCCGTTCAGCGTCAGCGCATTGATACCTTGCGCGTGCAGCAATTCCAACAGCGAGCGGCATTGTTGTTTGGTGTTGCAAAACGCCAGTGTGCTGACGGGGCGATAGTGCTTGAGCAGGATGGGCACGGCTTCTAAGCGTTGCTCGTTGTCTATCTTGTAGAAGCGTTGGCGTATCTTGCTTTCCTCGTGCTGGTCTAGCAGCTTAACTTCCTGTGGGTCGCGCATGAACTGGCGTGCCAGTCGTGCGATGCCTTCGGGATAAGTGGCCGAGAACAACAGGGTCTGGCGCTCGCGCGGGCAGTTGCGCACCACATACGCCATGGCATCGACGAAGCCCATGTCCAACATGCGATCCGCTTCGTCCAGCACCAAGGTGTTGAGCGCGTCGAGATTCAAAGTGCCGCGTTCGATGTGGTCCATGATGCGGCCGGGTGTGCCGACCACGATGTGTGCACCGTGTTCTAGGCTGGCGATCTGTGGGCGCATGGTGGAACCGCCGCACAGCGTGAGTATCTTGATGTTGTCTGCGGCACGCGCCAAACGGCGCAGTTCTTGCGTCACTTGGTCGGCCAGTTCACGCGTCGGGCACAGCACCATGGCTTGCACAGCGAAACGGCGCGGATTGAGATTGGTGAGCAGCGGAATCGAGAAGGCGGCAGTCTTGCCGCTACCGGTCTTGGCTTGCGCGATCAGGTCTTTGCCGGCCAGCGTAATAGGCAGACTGGCCGCCTGTATCGGCGTCATGCTGGTATAGCCGAGCTGCTGCAAGATGGCCTGCATGGCAGGCGCAAGATTCAAATCGGTGAAGGCGGTGCTGAGGGTGTCGTTCATGCACAGTCCTTGCGCTTACGCGAGTAGAAAGGATTGAACGGCTGCTTCTTCAGCGCGATCTCGGCTTTGGTCTTGGGCATCAGCATATTGCGTATGCCGGGCTTCTTCGCAGCGAGGTGTGCATCCACTGCCGCCTTGATCACCTCAGGCTGGATGTAGAGCGTGACGTGTTCACCAACTAGGTGATAGTCGGCCAGATGTTCTTTGAGACGATAGATGTGCTTGGCGTTGTCGTCTTTCTTGCGCTGACTCTCCATCATCTTTTGCGCGTCGGCAGACAGTGCATAGCCGCCATCGATTTCAACGATAAGTCCGTAAGCGGACACGCGCGCGAAGGCGTCGGAGAGTTTGCTCGCGGAGGGAATCGTTTCCTGCGCCATATCGATGGCAGTGGCGATCTCGATCAGATCGGCAGGGCGGCGCTTAGCAGCAACCGCAAGGGATAACAGGAGGATTGCATCTACATCATGGACTGGGTACATCGTGAACCTTTGTGAATATTTCAGGGGGCGCAGCGCGCGCAAGGTCGGCAGTTTAATGGAAATCGGGGTTTATCACCGGAACATGGTCGGGGCGCTGTGCAGTAATTGAGCAGTGCGCGCATCTCGCTGAGTGCAATCGCGAATAAGTACTTGTCCACAACTCACCCACATTTTCATGCACGGATATTGTGGAGAACGTCGCCGTATCGTGAGTGACATGCTTCAGCGAGCGTGGCTGGCAACATCCCCTCCTCCTTGCAGGGGGAGGGCTACCCGCAAGGGGCATGTCCGTGGTTGTAAGGCGGCAAGCTGCTAACAACACACGCCAAGGGAGGGGGTAGAAATTGGTTTCTTCTGTAGGCGATAACATTGCCACCCCCATCCCAACCTTCCCCCTGAGAGGGGGAAGGGGCGTAGAGCGGGAGTACAGCGTTGGATTTAAGTGAAGGGCTAGCAATGAGGTTCGTTTAATAGCATCTGGTACAAACCAAGCTCATTCAACTCAAATATAATCCGAGCATGAATGAAGACAACGGCAAATTGCGTATCGACAAATGGCTCTGGGCTGCGCGTTTCTACAAGACGCGCAGCCTCGCTGCGGATGCAGTGGAGAGCGGTAAAGCTAAGGTGAACGCGGTGCTCGCCAAGCCCGCCAAGACGGTCGGCCCCGGCGATATGTTGGAGCTACGCTTGGGGCGTTTCGTGTTTGACATCGAAGTGTTGGCTATCTCGAATAAACGCGGCGGCGCGCCTGATGCACAAAAGCTCTATCGCGAAACCGAAGAGAGTAAAGCGAAGCGCGCCATCCTCGCCGAACAACTGCGCGTCGATGCACCGTTGTTCGTATTCAAAGGACGCCCGTCCAAACGTGACCGTCGCCAGATCGCCAAATTCCATAAAGACCATGCAGAGTAGTCGCGCCAAGCAGTGGCGCGGCTATGCCATCAACGCACTGATCTTCATCGTGCTGGTGGTAGGCATACGCACTTGGCAACAGCGCGACATGGTGAGCGGTGTAGCGCTGACGCTGCAAGGTGTGCTGCTGAATGGCACACCATATCAACTTCCCATCCATCCTGAGCGACCCGTGCTGGTGCATTTCTGGGCCACTTGGTGTCCTATCTGTCGCACCGAGCAAGGCAGCATAGATGCTATCGCGCATGAGCGTAGCGACACCATCACTATCGCCATGCAAAGTGGCAGCGATGCGCAAGTGACGAGCTATATGCGCGAGCAGGGCATCGCTTTGCCGGTGCTCAATGATAGCGATGGAAGCATTTCCAAAGCGTGGGGTGTGCATGCGGTACCGGCCAGCTTCATCATCGCTCCCGACGGGAGGATAAGCTTCGTTGAGGTCGGCTACACCACCTCTATCGGTCTGCGTCTAAGGCTCTGGTGGGCGGCCCTATAACCCACGTATTTACTGGGTTTTTAAGCGAAATTTAGTTGGCAAATCGATAGCTTTGTCTTGTGCGCGGGCGTAACCTGCGCGTAGGAGGATGGCTTACAGATCGGTAGGAAAATAAGAGCCGACTACGAGTCTCATGATGAAAACCGACGGCTATACAAGGGGAGCATCTACACAGCGACAGCGTATCTCGCGTCGGCTTGCTGATAGATATTCACTCCCAGTCGTGTTGTTACTCCTCTTCCTTACGGTCTTCACCTTACCTCTACACGCAACCTCCCTAAACAACGACACCGCTCCCAATAAATCAACAGAGCGCACGCTCATCGTCGGTAGTGAACAGAACTTTCCACCTTTATCGACGGGCATGACAGATGCAGAAGCCGGAGGCTTCACAGTGGAGTTATGGCGTGCGGTCGCTGCTGAAGCGGGATTGAAATACAGCATACGCGTGCTGCCTTTCGGACAGTTGCTCGATGAGTTCAAGGCGGGTCACATCGATGTGCTGATCAATCTCGCGCAATCAGAGGAGCGTCGCAAATTCGCTGACTTTACCGTACCGCATGAGATCGTTCACGGTGCGATGTTTGTGCGCAAGGGTGAGACGAGCATAAATAATGAAGCTGATTTGGCACACAAGTCCGTCATCGTGGTGCGTGGCGATCTGGCGCATGATTACGCGATCACGCTGGGCCTAGCTTCGCAGTTGGTGCTGGTAGATACCGCAGCTGACGCGATGCGTATGTTGGCGTCAGGCAAGGGTGATGTTGTCCTTCTGAGCAAGTTGGTCGGGATGTTGACCCTGCAGGAGTTGGATATCCACAATGTTGCTGCATTGCTGGCTCAATTGGGTGTGGTACAGAAATTCTCATTCGCGGTGCAAAGTGGCCAGCGGCCGCTGTTAGATCGAATCAATGAAGCCATGGTAATTACAAGCGTTCAAGGGACTTATGGAAAATTGCATGAAAAATGGTTTGGTGTGTATGAGGATCACAATACAGACGTAAGTAAACTCATGCTATCCGCCTTGCCCGTCGCACTGCTCTTCCTAGCCGGATGGGGCCATACCTACTTCAAGTCGAGAAAAGAGCGTCTGGCGACTGAGAGCAAATTACGTACGCTGTATACCGCAATGGAGCAGAGCCCTATCTCGGTGGTCATTACGAGCATCGAAGCCAATATTGAGTACGTCAATCCGCGTTTCAGCGAAGTCACCGGATACTCCAGCAAGGAAGCGATAGGGCGGAATCCGCGCATCTTGCAATCCAGTCAGACACCCAATGAAACCTTTGTGGAGCTGTGGGGGAAGTTGACTTCAGGGCAGCCATGGCATGGCGAGCTGATCAACAAACGCAAGAACGGTGAGATCTATTGGGAAGATGCGCACATCGCACCCGTTAAAGATATGAGCGGCAAGATCACACACTATGTGGCCGCCAAGGTCGACATTACAGAGCGCAAGCGTATCGAGGAATTGAATAAGCAGAGCGAAGAGCGTTTGCACTTCATACTCGAGAATAGCCCTATCGCCGTGCGTATCACCAGTATGCGCACCCATGCAGTGATATTCGCCAATCATAGTTATAACGAGCTCATCGGCATGACGCCAGAGGCCGTGATCGGTATCGATCCACGTATCTATTACGCTCAACAGCATGACTATGAATATGTGCTGGAACAGTTGGGCCGGGGGCGCCGCATCACCAATCGCTTGATGGAGTTGAGTATCCCTAGTCTGGGAAATATGACTAAGTGGGCCTTAGCCTCATATCTGCAGCTGGAATATAACGGCGAGGCTGCGGTACTAGGGTGGTTCTACGATATTACCGACCGCAAGGCGATGGAGGAGCAGGTGCAGCGCTTGGCACAGTACGACCCGCTCACCGATTTGCCGAACAGACGCTTGTTCAGTGACCGCTTGCAGCAGGCGCTGGCGCTTGCAGAGCGCGATCGCACAAGGTTAGCCGTGATGTTCCTCGATCTAGATAGGTTCAAACCCATCAATGACAAATATGGTCATGCCATGGGGGATGTGGTGCTTAAGGAAGTTGCAACGCGTATTCAGTCCAGTCTGCGTGCCTCGGATACATTGGCGCGTATCGGTGGCGACGAGTTTGTGGTGTTGTTGCCGAATGTATCAAGTGCGAGCGATGTGATGGGTGTGGCAGAGAAGGTGCGGGAGGTGCTCAATCAGCCTTTCATCGAGGATGGGCAAGTCATGTCCTTGTCATCCAGTGCCGGTATCGCGCTCTACCCCGAGCATGGTGACACCGAGCAGTCATTGGTCAGAAACGCCGATACGGCGATGTATTACGCCAAGGAAGATGGCCGCAACAATGTGCAGGTCTACCATCCCGAGATGAGTGCAAGGGAGTCAGTCAATCCTCTTTAGCACCCTGATCTACCCAGCGTTTGAGTACGCTGATGTTGTGTTTGGAGAGGCCGCCCGCCATGCCATAAGGCATGCGGATAGAGGGATGGACGCGGCCTTCTATGACTTGGATGAAGATGCTGGTAAAACTGTCGCCGGGTTTGATGACCGCGCCGAACTTGGTGCCCTTCATCAAACTTTGATAACTGCTCATATCCAGCCCGCTCTTCTCTAGACCTTGCCCACCGGGTTCGTGGCAGTTCAGGCAGTAGTCATGCAAGATGGGGCGAACATCTTTTTTGTAGCTGACCGCGCTTTCGGCATGAGCCGTTACCGCTAGCGAGAACGCGAGCAAGATGAACAAAGTTCTGAGTGCCATGGCACACCTCCTAAGGTCTTAATCCAATCGTGACCATATCTGGTTCTTCACCAGATACAGCAGGAACGTGAGCAGCAGCAGATAGCCGATCACGTAATAACCCAGCCTGAGGCGCGCGCTCTGCTGCGGGTCGGCCGCCCAGTTTAGAAATGAAACGATGTCGCGTGCCTGATCTTTGATGCTGTTCAGTTGCGCGGGGTCGCTGGTTCCACTTACCCCCAGCGGGTCGGGCATCTTGGTTTCGGGAAAGATATGGTTGCCGGGTACGCCGGAGGCATTCAGGTAATAGCCGAGCAGATAAGAGTAGACATAGTCAGGCCCGCCGTCGCGCGCCTTGGTCATCAAGCTCAGGTCGGGCGGAGCAGTGCCAAAAGATTGCAGCGCATCGCTCTCTGACATCTGCGCCAGTAGCGGTGTATCTAGACCGAGTTCGCCACGCCAACCATCCACTTTTTGTTTGCTGATGCCGAGCTTCATCAGGTCGCGGTATTTGATGTATTTCAGGCTATGGCAACTGTGGCAGTTGTTCATCAAAGTATCTGCGCCGCGCTCCATAGTTGGTAAGTCAGTCTGCACGGCCACCTTGGTCAAGGCGGTTTCGTGCGCGTAAGCCAACGGGGTGGCGCACAGCAGCAGTGCGATCAGCAGCTTGCTCATAATCGAGCTCCCTTGCGCTGCTCGTGGCTTTGTTTATGTCGCTCTATGGCGGCGGCCTCGCCTGCCATCAGTTCGATGACCGCAGGTGGTAGGCCGCGCTTGATCAGCCAACGCTCTTCCATACGCGACACAAAGGGGATGATAAAGAAGGAGCCGAAGTAGCACAGCGTCGCGACTTGTCCGAGTAACAGCGTGCTATCGGTAGGCGGGGTGTAGCCCACATAGCCCAACACCAACATGTCGATGATGAAGAGGAAGAATTGCCAGCGGTAGAAGGGACGGTAGTGCGCGCCGCCGGGGATACGCGAGCGATCCAAGATGGGCATAAAGGCGAACATCATCACCGACAACCCCATCGCTAATACGCCGCCCACCAGATCGGGCACCGAGCGCAGGATGGCGTAGAAGGGCAGGAAATACCATTCGGGCACGATGTGGTTCGGCGTCTGCATAGGATTGGCCGGGATGTTGTTGGCCGGCTCGATAAGGCTGTCGGGCAGGAAGAACACGAAGATGCAATAGATGATGAGGAACCAGCCTAGACCGTACAGGTCCTTAGCGGTGAAATAAGGATGGAAGGGGATGTTGTCTTTGGCCGCAAGGTCTATGCCGCTGGGGTTGCTACTCTTCACCGTGTGCAAAGCCACCAGATGGATGACTACAGCAGCGCAAATGATGAAGGGGAATAAATAGTGCAGCGCAAAGAAGCGCGTCAGCGTGGCATCGCCCACGGTGTAATCGCCGCGCAGCCAGACTACGACTTGGTCACCAAAAAAGGGCGTGGCGCGGAACAGATTGGTGATCACCGTCGCACCCCAGAACGACATCTGTCCCCAGGGCAGGAGATAACCCATGAAGGCAGTCGCCATGAGTAACAACAGCAGGCCTTGCCCCGTCCACCACAGTAGTTCGCGCGGCGCACGGTAGGAGCCGTAGTAAAGAGTGCGCGCCATGTGCACGAAGATGACGAAGAAGAATGCCGATGCGCCGGTGGCATGCATATAGCGCAACAGCCAGCCGTAGTTTACGTCGCGCATGATGTGCTGGATGGAGTCAAAGGATAGTGCGATATCAGCCTTGTAGTGCATGGCGAGGAAGATGCCGGTGGCAATCTGTAGCACCAGCACGAAACCGGCGAGGAAACCGAAGTTCCACCAGTAACTGAGGTTACGCGGCGTAGGGTAGCCGGTCAGCTCATGCTTAACGAAGTTGGTGAGCGGAAAGCGATGGTCTATCCATTTCATGATGCGTGCAGGCATGGTCGCTCCTAGGCTTTGCCGATGACGATCTTGTCTGCCGCGACGAAGCGGTAGGGCGGGACTTCCAAATTCTTGGGGGCAGGGCCGCGTATCACACGACCACTGTCGTCGTATGCGCTGCCGTGGCAATGACAAATCCAGCCGGGGCCTTCCTTGTTGGGTACGCAGCCCATATGGGTGCATACGCCGACCACCACCAGCCATTCGGGTTGCTGTACACGCTTGCTGTCAGCCTGTGGGTCTATGCTGCCATCGCTTGCTGCCGCAGCGTGTATCTCTTCAGGCGTGCGGTGCACGATGAACACGGGTTTGCCTTGCCAAGCCACGGTGCGTACACCGCCGGGGGGAATATCGGCCAGCTCGACT
Organism: Gallionella sp.; assembly: GCA_028710525.1. Classification (GTDB taxonomy): domain Bacteria; phylum Pseudomonadota; class Gammaproteobacteria; order Burkholderiales; family Gallionellaceae; genus Gallionella. The sequence continues at coordinate 8,574 of JAQTTY010000001.1, forward strand.
TCGGTCTCGGCTCTGGCCAATACGTCGGTGCTGGGATCCATGCTGGCGATAAAGGGGACGCAGGTGGCAGCGACGCCGACACCACCGAATGCTGTAGTGAGTTTGATGAGGAAGTTACGTCTGCCGCTGTCGTTCATGCCATCACCCTCGCTACGATTCGTAGGGCATCAGACGCGGTAGCGTTCTGCGCCTATGGACTAGCTTAACGCGCGAAGTTTACAAATGGCTTACACGCGAGAGGAATTAAGGTTTGCCGCACACCGAGCAACTCGGGTCGCGGCTTAGCTTCATGTCGCGGATGCGCATATCGAGTGCAGCCACGGTGAGTAAGCGACCGGACAGTCCCGTATCAATACCCAGCAATAGCTTGAGAGCCTCGGCGGCTTGCAGTGTGCCTATGATGCCGACCAGCGGCGCGAACACGCCGGTGGTGGCACAGCGCAGTTCCTGCGCCAAGCTGTCTTCAGGGTAGAGGCAGTTGTAGCAGGGTGCGTCCATTTTACGAAAATCGAACACCGAGGCTTGGCCGGAGAACTGTATCGCCGCGCCCGATACTAGTGGTTTGTGCAGTGCGTGGCAGGCGCGGTTGATGGCGTAACGTGTGTCGAAGTTGTCGGAACAATCCAGCACCACATCGTGCGCAGCGATGAGTTCATGCAAACGTGCCGCATCGGCGCGTATCGCCAGCGGAACACAATCGATCTCGGGATTGATGCTGCGCAGCGTGGCACAGGCAGAATCGACTTTGTTCGTGCCCACCGCATTGCTGTGGTGCGCGATCTGGCGTTGCAGATTACTCATATCTACGGTGTCGTGGTCACATAGTGTGAGTCGTCCCACACCGCTGGCGGCCAGATACAAGGAAGCGGGCGAACCGAGTCCGCCTAGTCCAATGATGAGCGTTTTACTGTTTAACAGACGCTGTTGTCCTTCGATGCCGATCTCGTCGAGCAGGATGTGACGGCTATAGCGTAGGAGTTGTTGGTCGTTCATAGGGAATCAAAGACACACAGCGCGACGCATTATTTTGCGGGCGCGCTGAGTATCATGCGGAAACTTCATTTGTAGTGGCGTAGTTCGGGGGGGGTAGTCTCGTCACGGTCGCCATGAAGATGTTGATCGTAGGCCTTGATGAAGATTTCCTTCTCGCGCTTCTTGGTGGGATGGTCGGGCACGTCCATATTGTGTAACTCGGTGTCTTCGCAGTAATGCACAACTTGGCGCGCGATGCGATGCATCATGCTGTTATCCAGCACGAAGCCTTGTGCCACCAGGGCGCGTTCGAAACCCGCCATGGTGTAGTCCTCAAGGCTGTAGCAGATCAGCAGGGTATTAGGCTTGTCGCCATGCTGCACCTTGCATGACTCCAGCCCAGCCAGCAGCTCGTAAGCCTTGTCCACCTGGTCTGGTGGCTCACTGGCAAATACGAGTTCGCGTTGCTTCTGCATGTCACATGGATTGATCATGATGCCCTCGCCATTGTGTATCGCTTATCTACCGTGCAGTATCTGCATGCCCTTGAGCAGATTCACCGCTTGATTCAATTGGTAATCGTTCTTGGAACCGAACTCTGCGGGCGCAGCCTTGTTTGCTTCACCTTTGCTGTCCTTAACTGGTGCGGCTTGTCTGCTGCCCGGCTTGTCTTCGGCCTGAGTGTCATTGGTCAGATGTTTATCCAAATCAGCCTCGCGCAGGCGGAAAGCGTTCTCCAGATCACTGGTGGACGGATCTTCTACCAAGATGTCCGGCACGATGCCCTTGGCCTGTATGGAACGACCACTAGGGGTGTAGTAACGCGCTGTGGTCAGCTTCACTGCAGTATTGTTGCCCAAAGGTAAGATGGTCTGCACCGAACCCTTGCCGAATGATTGGGTACCCATGATGACAGCACGCTTGTGGTCTTGCAGTGCACCCGCGACGATCTCTGATGCGGAGGCTGAGCCACCGTTCACCAGTACCACCATAGGCACGCTCTTCACAGCTTCGGGCAGATCTTTCAGATAGTCGTCCTTGCCGCTGTTGCGTAGGTAGTTCTCAGGGTTAGCGGTGAGGCGCATCTTGGCATCATCGGTGCGGCCATCGGTATAGACCACCAAGGCATCTTTGTTCAAGAAGGCAGCAGAAACGCCGACTGCACCGGTCAGCAGACCGCCCGGATCGTTACGCAGGTCGAGTACCAGACCTTTCATTTCGCCTTTGTTCTCTTTGAACAGCTTTTGCAAAGAAGTAGAAAGGTTCTCGCCGGTATGCTCTTGGAACTGGGTGATACGCACGAAGGCGTAGCCGGGCTCTAGCAGCTTGGCTTTCACGCTCTGTACCTTGATGACGGCGCGCGTAACTTTGATGATGAGGGGTTTGGCCTCGTTCTTACGCACGATGGTCAGGGCGATCTGGCTGCCCGGTTTGCCGCGCATACGCTTAACTGCATCGTTCAGGCTCAGGCCTTTGACCAGTGTGTCATCCAGTTTGATGATCAGATCGCCACTCTTTACGCCAGCGATGAAGGCGGGTGTGTCCTCGATAGGGGAGATGACCTTGACCAAGCCGTCTTCCATGCCGACTTCTATACCTAAACCGCCGAATTCACCCTGAGTGCTGGATTGCAGCTCTTTGAATGCATCTGCATCCAGATAGGCGGAATGTGGATCCAAGCCGCTCACCATGCCGTTGATGGCTTGCGTGATGAGGGTTTTGTCGGCGACAGGCTCCACGTAGTCGCTTTTGATGCGACCGAATACATCGGAGAAAGCACGCAACTCTTCGACTGGCAAAGTGGTCATGACGGAGTCTTTCTCCGCGACCGCAGTGAAGTGTATGGTCAGCGCAACGCCGGTGAACATACCCAATCCGATCAAGCCTATCTTTTCTAAACGACGCATGTACTTTTCATCCTAATGATTATTTCGTGGCCAGCCACTTGAGGGGATCCAGCGGCTTACTTTGCAGACGCAGTTCAAAGTATAAACCGGAATCTTCATTACCGCCGCTGTTGCCTACGGTTGCAATGGTGTCTCCGCCGCGCAACTCGTCTCCAACCTGCTTATAGAGTGTCTCGTTGTCGCCGTACAAGCTCATATAGCCCTTGCCGTGATCGATGATAAGAAGGTTGCCGAAGCCGCGCAGCCAGTCGGCGAACACTACCCGACCAGCGGCGATCGCCTTGACTGGCTGGCCGGTTGCGGCGCGCACAAAGATACCTTTCCATTGCACGGTGCTGTCGGGACGAGTATCGCCAAAGCGATTGGTGATGTCGCCGCGAACTGGGATGGTGAGTTTGCCTTTGAGTTTGTCGAAGGGTCGGCCGTCGTAGCGGTTATCAGGCAACTTGTCATTGCGGAAGATGGACTTGGATTTGGGTTGCGCCAGCATCTTGGTGATCTGTTCCACCAATTGTGCGAGGCGGTTCTCATCGCGCTGTAGCCTGTGTATCTCGCGGCGCTGGCTGCGCAGCTGCAAAGATATCTTCTTCAGCATCTGCTGGCGTTGTTGCTGGCGTTGCTGCAGAGACTGTTGTTGCGACTTCTGTTCAGACTGTAGCGTGGCGAGTTCGCTGCGTTGCTCGCGGGTCGACTCGCTGAGTGCGTTGATTTTGCGCAGGTTGGCGCGCATGTTGTTGAGCCAGTTAGCACGATTGCGAGCGATGTAGCGGTAATACTGCACATCGCGCGCGACCTGATTGGGATCCTGATTGCTCAGCAACAGCTTGGCATATTCCTGTTGCCCGCCTAGGTATTGCTGGTAGAGCAAGCGTCCCAGCAATACCTGCTGACCGGCCATGCTGGTAGAGAGTTGCTGTTGTTGTGATTGCAGTATGTTGAGCTTGTTGTCGGCGATGCGCTGTTCAGTTGAGATAGCCGCGAGTTTGCGATTGACGTCGCTGATAGCACGTTCCGATTCGCGCAAGGCATCGGCCGCCTCGGCCTTGGACTCGCTAGTCTTGTCCATGTCACGCTGCATCTCTGCGATGCGTGAGCGCAGATTCTCCAATTCCTCCTGCTGTCCGGCCTGCACGCTACCGGCCAAAGCCAGTAGTGTCATAAAAAGAAGGCTGGAGCGCAGCAGTCGTGTCACTGGAAATCGATCAGGCTATGACCAGTCATCTCTTCCGGTTTGGGCAGACCCATCATATAGAGCAGGGTGGGCGCAAGATCGCGCAAGGCTCCGGTGCCGGCCACTTTGGCTGGGCGGCCGACATAGACGAAGGGCACCAAATTCAAAGTGTGAGCGGTATGAGCTTGATGGGTGGAGTGATCTATCATCTGCTCGGCATTGCCATGGTCGGCAGTGAGGATGACTTCGCCGCCTATAGATTTCATGGCTTCGACCACGCGACCGATACACACGTCCAGCGTTTCGATGGCCTTGGTCGCTGCGGCCATGTCGCCGCTGTGGCCGACCATGTCACCGTTAGCATAGTTACAAATGATGTTCTGGTATTGACGTGACAAGATGGCTTCCACCAGCTTGTCGGTCACTTCATAGGCACTCATCTCGGGCTGAAGATCATAGGTCGCCACTTTTGGGGACGGCACGAGAATGCGGTCTTCACCGGGATAGGGTTGTTCCTTACCGCCGTTCATAAAGTAGGTCACATGCGCGTACTTCTCGGTCTCGGCGATACGCAGTTGCTTGAGTTTGAGATTGGATAAGTACTCGCCTAGAGTGTTGTGGATGGACTCGGCGCGATAGGCGCAGGGTTGCTTGAAGTCCTCGCCGTAGCTGCTCAAGGTAGTGACGTTGGCCAGCTTGGGGAAATACTTGCGGGCGAAGTCGTCGAAGTTGGTATCGCACAGTGCGCGAGTGATCTCGCGCGCACGGTCGGCACGGAAGTTCATGAATATCAGCGTGTCGCCGTCATTCATACGTATCGCCTTTTGTCCTGAGGGGGTGACGCTGGTGGCTTGCACGAACTCGTCGTTCTCGCCGCGCGCATAGGCTTGCTCCAATGCTTCTTGCGCCGAGGTCGCGCTAAATGCGCCTACGCCTTGAGTAATGACATCATAGGCAGTAACGACGCGTTCCCAGCGGTTGTCTCTGTCCATAGCGAAGAAGCGACCCGTTACGGTGGCGATCTGTCCCACGCCTAACTTGTCGCACAGCGTTTGCAGCGCAAGCAAAGAAGGGCCCGCACTCTTAGGTGGCGTGTCGCGACCATCTAGGAAAGCGTGCAGATAGATTTTTTTCAGGCCTGCTTTGGCCGCCATCTCCAGCATCGCGTAGATGTGGTTCTCGTGGCTGTGTACGCCCCCGGCCGAGAGCAGCCCCATGATGTGCAGTGCGCTACCGTTGTCTTGTGCGGTCTTGATCGCGCCGCGCAAGGCGGGGTTCACGAAGAACTGACCTTCTTCTATCTCCACGTCGATACGACTGATGTCTTGATAGACCACGCGGCCCGCACCGATGTTGAGATGACCAACCTCGGAGTTACCCATCTGATTTGTGGGTAAGCCCACAGATTTCTCCGAAGCGTTGATCAGGGTGTGGGGGTGGTCGCGCCACAGCCCGTCCCAATTGGGTTTGTGCGCGGCGGCGATGGCGTTGTAATCGGTGTCTTCACGATAGCCGAAGCCGTCCAAGATAATCAGTAAAACAGGAGTGATGTTCATCAGGTAAACTAATATTAGTGATCGATAATTTCGAGTGCGCTATTTTAGCCGATTTCGACACTAATTTTTAAGCACAGAGGTTTATATGCAATATCCAGTGATAGATCGTGAACAAGATATCCAGCAGGCCGCACAGGCGATCAAGGCCATGGCGCATCCTTTGCGATTGCGCATCTTATGTCTGCTAGGCGACCAAGAAGTGAGTGTGCAGGACATCGTCGAGCATGTTGGTACTTCACAAAGCAATATCTCTCAGCACCTTGCCATATTGCGTGACAAGGGTGTGTTGGCGACGCGTAAAGAAGCCAATTTCGTCTACTACCGCATCAACGACCCGCGCACCTTGAAGCTAGTGGGATTGATGCGCGAGGTTTTCTGCAGCAACTGAAAAGTTGTTGTTTTGGCATATGTATTAGTATATTCTAATACATTGTATTGATGAATTTGGGGTTGAATATATGAAGATCACATGGATGGTTTATGGTCTGCTGGGCGTTGCGCTGGGTGCGCAAGCTGAGTCTTTGGCGGTGGCGCCAGTGGAGTATCGCGAGGTTGCGCAGACGTATACCGCTGAAGGTCTGGTAGAGGCGACGCGGTCATCGACCGTGTCCGCGCAGATATCCGGCCGCGTCAAAGAGATCCTGTTCGATGTGGGCGATCGCGTGAAGCCCGGCCAGATGATATTGCGTATCGATGAGCGCGAAGCGGCCCAGGCATTGGCAGGTAGTCAGGCGCAACAGGCGCAAGCTCAGGCTAGTTTACAGAACGCCAAATCTACCTATGAACGCGCCAAGCAGATGTTTGCGCAGAAGTTCATCAGCCAAGCCGCCTTGGATAAGGCACAAGCTGACTATCAGGTGGCAGTCGGTCAGGCTGCGGCCAGTACCGCAGGCGCGAATCAAGCCAGCCTGACCCATGCATATACGACAGTCATTGCACCTTATGGTGGTGTGGTAGCAGCTCGACATGTAGAAGTAGGCGAGATGGTGATGCCAGGTAAGCCCTTGATGACAGGCTTCGATCCTTCCGAGATGCGCGTCATCGTGAGTGTGCCGCAATACAAATTGGCCGAAATCGGCAAGAAGCCCGAAGTGATGGTGGAGTTACCTACATTGAACCGTTATATCAAGGCTGCAAGCACCAAGGTTCAGCCGCTTGCGGATGCACGTACCCACGGCACCGAGGCACGCATCTATCTGCCAGCGAACGAGGAAGGCATCTATCCCGGCATGTTCGTGCGCGCTCATTTCGTGGTGGGCAAGGTTAAGAAATTGATGGTTCCGGCCAGCGCGGTGTTGCGCCGTAGCGAAGTGGTTGCAGTGTATGTGGTTGATGCAAATGGGGCGACGACGTTGCGTCAGGTAAGACTGGGCGAAACGAGTACAGATGGTGGCGTAGAAGTATTAGCGGGATTAAATGCAGGAGAGCGAGTCGCTCTTGATCCAGTTAAAGCCGGCATGGTGGGCAGGCAGTAAACAGGGTAGCTAATCAAACTTGGGAGAGTAGAACAATGGCACATATCGTAATTATGGGCGCGGGCATCGGCGGCATGCCGATGGCGTATGAGATGAAAGAAAAGATCCGCAAGGCGGATAAGGTGACGGTGATCTCGAACACAGAGAATTTCCACTTCGTCCCTTCCAATCCTTGGGTGGGCGTGAAATGGCGCGACCGTGAAGATATCGAATTCGGCGTGCGTCCTTATCTGGAACGCAAGGGCATCAACTTCATCTCTACCGGTGTGAAGCGTGTACACCCCGAGAACAATCGCTTGGAATTGAACGATGGCTCATTGGTCGATTACGATTTTCTGGTTATCGCAACCGGTCCGAAGCTGGCATTCGACGAAATCGAAGGTCTAGGCCCACATGGCGGTTTTACGCATTCAGTCTGCCACGTGGACCATGCGATGAAGTCACATGATATGTGGGATCGCTTTGCTAAAGAACCCGGCCCGATCGTGATCGGTGCGGTGCAGGGTGCATCATGCTTCGGCCCAGCCTACGAATATGCGTTTACGATCGAGACCGACTTACGTCGCCGCCGTATCCGTCATGAGGTGCCTATGACCTTCGTAACTTCCGAACCATACATCGGCCACCTCGGTCTGGGTGGTGTGGGTGACTCCAAGGGCTTGCTGGAATCTGCGATGCGCGAGAAGCACATCAAGTGGATTTGTAATGCCAAAGTGGATCGTATCGAAGAAGGCAAGATGTTCGTCACCGAGTTCGACGATATGGGCAAGGAAAAACAGAAGCATGAAGTGCCATTTGCTTACAGCATGATGTTGCCAGCGTTCAAGGGTGTGGATGCGGTGTTCGGTATCGAAGGTCTGACCAATCCTCGCGGCTTTATCATCGTGGATGAGCATCAGCGTAATCCTAAGTTCAAGAACGTCTACGCGGTCGGCGTGTGTATCGCCATCCCGCCTGTGGAAAAGACACCTGTGCCTATCGGTACGCCTAAGACTGGCTACATGATCGAGTCTATGGTTACTGCGACTGCGCATAATATCCACTCTGAACTGATCGGCAATCCACCGACTAGCAAGGCGACTTGGAATACTGTGTGCTTGGCTGATTTTGGCGACACGGGTATGGCCTTTGTGGCTTTGCCGCAGATTCCTCCACGCAACGTCAACTGGGTGTCGTCTGGTAAGTGGGTACACGTGGCCAAGATCGCATTCGAGAAGTACTTCATCCGTAAGATGAAGCGCGGTACTTCCGAGCCTATGTACGAGAAGTTGACCATGAATGCGATGGGCATCACCAAGCTGAAGTAAGCACCAGTAGCAAGATGCACGGGGATAGTGTCAGACATGCGTCGCTCTATCCCTTTACATTTTTGAAGCAGCATTAAGTTTTAGGAAAGTAGCCATGGGAATCTCAGGACGTATCGCCAAACAGTTTTTACACTCACAGATGACACCGCTGTTAGCGTTGGTCGCAGTGCTGTTAGGTGTGTTCGCGGTTTTGGTCACACCACGTGAGGAAGAGCCACAGATCAATGTGACGATGGCAAACGTGATGATCGCCTACCCAGGTGCTTCAGCAAAAGATGTCGCACAGACGGTCGCAACTCCTGCTGAGCAGGTGTTGTCACAGATCGCCGGTGTTGACCATGTGTATTCGGTGGCACAGCCCGGTATGGCTGTGATCACAGTGCAATTCAAAGTGGGGCAGGAGCATGTGCCATCGCTGGTGAAGTTATATGACGTGGTGCATTCGCACTCGGATTGGTTGCCTCCCACCTTGGGCGTGGCGCAGCCCATTATCAAAGCTAAAGGCATCGATGATGTGCCTATCGTTGGTCTTACCCTGTGGCGCGAACAATCTGCCGGTGGCAGTGTGGAGTTGACTCAGGTGGCACATGCCATAGAGAACGAACTAAAGCGCGTCCCCGGTACGCGTGAAGTTACGACGCTGGGTGCGACTCAACGTATGGTGCGCGTGTTGCTCAACCCAGAAAGCCTGAACGCTTATCAGCTCACCATGCAGGACGTGCGACAGGTGCTACAAGGCTCTAACGTCTCCGAGAACGCAGGCATGTTGGCGCAGGATAATCGTGAAGTACTGGTGCAGACCGGTAGCTTCCTCGCCAACGCCATGGATGTGAAACAACTGGTGGTCGGCGTATCCGACAACAAGCCAGTATTTCTGCGTGATGTCGCAGATGTCAAAGACGGTGCGGATCAGCCTTCCAGTTATGTGTGGATGGGCACGGGACCTGCTGCAGCTGACAAGAATATTAAGGCCAAGGGTGAATTCACCGCGGTGACGATAGCAATCAGCAAGAAGCCGGGCGCGAACGCGGTCGATGTTGCAGACAATTTGCTGGCGCGTGTAGCTGAACTAAAAGGCAGCGTGATCCCGTCTGACGTGCAGGTCAGCACAACGCGCAACTACGGTGAGACAGCCAATGACAAGGCGATGAAGCTGATCAAAAAGCTACTCTTTGCCACGGCCGCGGTGGTATTGCTGGTTTGGCTGACCATGGGTAAGCGCGAAGCATTGGTGGTCGGCATCGCGGTGATGTTGACACTGGCAGCGACACTGTTCGCCTCTTGGGCATGGGGTTTCACGTTGAATCGCGTGTCGCTATTCGCCCTGATATTCTCCATTGGTATCTTGGTTGATGACGCCATCGTGGTGGTAGAAAACATCCATCGTCGTCGTGCGCTGGCGACCCATCAATCCTTGTCCGAGATCATCCCTGAAGCAGTGGATGAAGTGGGTAGTCCAACTATCCTCGCGACTTTCACGGTGATTGCGGCCTTGCTGCCTATGGCGTTCGTCAGCGGTTTGATGGGCCCCTACATGAGCCCTATACCGATCAATGCCAGCATGGGTATGCTCATTTCTCTAGCGGTCGCTTTCATCATTACACCTTGGTTGGTGTTGAAGTTCGCCGGTGCGCATCACGAGGAAATCAAAGATGAGCGCGACACGATGCTTAGCCGCTTCTTCCGCAAACGTCTGACACCGTTCCTGAACGGGGTGCACGGCAAATCGGCACGTCGCAAGCTGTGGTTGGGAATCTTGGTGGGACTGATGCTGGCGGTTTCATTAGGCGTCGTGAAATTAGTCATCCTAAAGATGTTGCCCTTCGACAATAAATCTGAGTTCCAGATTGTGGTGGATATGCCTACTGGCACGGCCTTAGAACAAACCAGCGGCGTGCTGCACGATATCGGCGCGTATCTGGCGACTGTGCCGGAAGTGACCGATTACGAAGCCTATGCGGGTACTGCATCACCTATCAACTTCAATGGACTGGTGCGCCAATACTATTTGCGCAGCTCAGCCGAGCAAGGCGATGTGCAGGTGAATCTCCGCGACAAACATAATCGCAGTCGCAGTAGTCACCAAATCGCAACGGCAGTGCTTGAGCCTATGCAGAAGATCGCTGCGCAATGGGGTGCCAAGATCAAGGTAGTAGAAGTACCACCCGGTCCGCCGGTGATGTCACCTATCGTGGCCGAAATCTATGGTCCGGATTACGAAGGTGCGCGCAAAGTTGCAGGCAAGGTGCGCGAGCAGTTCGGCAAGACCCAAGATATCGTCGGGATAGACGACAGTGTCACTGAGGCGGCGCCTAAGATGATGTTGCGTGTGTTGCAAAGCAAAGCGGCACTGCTTGGCGTTTCATCCAACGAGATTGTGGATGCCATCAGCGTGGCGCTGAGCGGACAGAACGTCACTTCCTTGCATGATGTGAACGCAAAGTATGCACCGCCGGTGCGCATCGGGCTTCCAGCCGATCATCGTGGCAATATCGATGAAGTACTTAAGATGAAAGTGCGAGCACGTGATGGTGTGTTAGTGCCGCTTTCCGAGGTCGTACAGGTCGTCAAGATGCAGCGCGATTACCCCATCTATCACAAGGATCTGCTGCCGGTTGTCTATGTGTTCGGTGATATGGCTGGCAAATTGGATAGCCCGCTGTACGGCATGTTCGACATCAATAGCAAGTTAAGTGGCGAGACCCTGGAGCAGGGCGGCAAGTTGGAGAGCTATTACTTCAATCAGCCTAGCGACCCCTATGCAGGTTATGCACTGAAGTGGGACGGTGAATGGCAAGTGACTTTTGAGACCTTCCGCGATATGGGCATCGCCTACGGTGTGGGCCTGATTCTGATCTATCTATTAGTCGTGGCGCAATTCAAGTCCTATGTGGTGCCGCTTATCATCATGGCGCCTATCCCGCTCACCATCATAGGCGTGATGCCCGGTCACGCGTTGTTCGGCTCGCAATTCACGGCGACTTCCATGATAGGCATGATTGCGTTGGCCGGTATCATCGTGCGGAACTCTATCCTGTTGGTCGACTTTGTGAATCTACAGATAAGAGACGGAGTTGATTTGCAGCATGCCGTTATCGCAGCTGCCAGTGCGCGTGCTAAACCCATTATATTGACCGGCTTGGCCGCCATGTTAGGAGCATTGTTCATCCTCGATGATCCTATCTTCAATGGCCTAGCGCTGTCCTTGATCTTCGGTATCTTGGTCTCCACCGTGTTGACGCTGGTGGTGATTCCCGTGCTGTATTACGCAACTTTGTACAAAAAAATCCCGTAAAATCCAATCTATCAAATCAGGAGTAGCAATATGAATGCAGAACGTATCGTCCGTATCGTCGCCGGTTTCTTTGTGATGTTGTCCTTGTCGCTGGGGGTGCAAGCTAGTCCAGTGTTTGTTAGTGAGTATTTCCTGCTCTTTACTGCTTTCGTTGGTCTGAATCTGTTCCAAAGTGGTTTTACTCAGATCTGCCCGCTGACAGGCATCCTGTCCAAGTTTGGTATCAAGAGCGGCACTTGCTAAAAAATAGCTACACCGCACTACGCAAGACCCACATCAGTTTGGCCCTAGTCGGGCTGATGTGGGTCTTGCCTTTTCTGCATTACCGACATGAGTATCCGCTCACCACATTCGATCAGGAGTGGTGGGCGGTATTGTTTGGTGTGCTCGCTATGGCGACGTTGGCAGGCAAGGACTATTGGAAATCTGCGCAGCTGCCGGGGGTGGTGTTACTCCCCGTGACCTTGATTGTGGTTGCTGTACTACAAATCACGGTGGGTAAGATCATCTATGCAGAACAAGGCATGCTGTACATCCTGTATCTGCTATTCGCGGCGCAGATGATGTTGCTTGGTGCTTGGCTACGACGCGATCTGGGTATGGATACAGTCACACTTTGCTTGGCCATTGCATTGCTGTTTGGTGCTGAGGTGTGTGCGGCAATAGGTGTGCTGCAACACTTTGCGGTGCACAGCTGGTTCGATAGCGTCATCGTTCGCAAGATCGGCCCCGGACTATATGGAAATATCGCTCAACCCAATCACTATGCGAACTACATTTCATTAGGGATAGCTTCGCTGGGTTTGCTGTACCAGAAACGCAAACTCGGCATGACATCTGTGATCTTGCTTGCTTTGCCTTTGCTGTTTGTTATGACTTTAAGCGGCTCTAGAACATCCTGGCTATACCTTATCGCGATGCTCGTACTTGCTGCATGGATGCGCTACAAGGATCGCTCTTTATCCCCGTTGCTGAGCTATTCGATTGCGATCATCGTCAGCTATCTGATGATGCATTGGTTGGTGCAGATCGCGCCGCATGCTGGCAATGTTGTCGATACCACCTCCTTGCGTACGAGTGATACCAGTGGGTATATCCGTTTGCAGTTGTGGCAGGAATCTGTGCAGATGTTCATGCGATTCCCGTTGCTGGGGGCGGGCTTCGGGCAGTTCGCCTATCAACACTTAACGCTACAGCCATTGTTCCCAGCTAGCCATGTTACAGGTCTGTACAACAATGCCCATAACGTAGTACTACAGTTGGCTGCAGAGACCGGATTGGCAGGCTTGCTTCCTTTGTTGGTCATCATGGGGGGGTGGGCTTATGGTCTACGTGATGCGAAGCGCAGTGCGTCGCATTGGTGGTGTTATGCACTGATTGCGGTGATTACCATACATGGATTATTAGAATATCCACTTTGGTATGTCTATTTCCTGAGCATCATCGCTTTCTTGCTGGGTTTGGCTGATGAAACCAGTTTTAAGTTGGATATGCCCAGAGTGGGTCGGGTAGCGATGACGGCAGTGATACTGACGGGCGCTGTCGTGCTAGCGCATCTGAAATATAGCTATCTGCAGGTCAAGACTGCACTGATAATGCCAGTAGGGGCAGGGGCGGAGTCCGCACAACTCTATTGGAAAAATCTCGTAGCAATTAGGGATAAAAGCTGGCTGATGTTACCTTTGGTGGATATGTATATCGGTAACACGATGAGTGTGGATGAGCGAAATCTTAAGCAGAAGCTTGTATTCAACACCAATACGTTGCATTACATACCCAGTGCGGAGGCTGTGTATCGCCAAGCCTATATGCTTGCCGAGGCTGGAGAGCTGGCGGAAGCAAAAGTAGTTTTAACTCAGGCGCTCTACTCATACCCAAATAATCCCAATGCACGCAATTTGTTAATGCGTTTAGCCGAGAACGACCCCGCACATTTTTCGGCTCTGCTAGAATTCGCGGTTCAACAGGAACAGGAGATCGCCCGTGCAGTTCGTATCAAGTAATTTTTTCCCTATATCTATCGCTGTATTCAGTGGTCTGATGTTGATCTGGTCATTTGTCGGTAATCGTATACGCGGCATTCAAGAGGTCGACACCACAGCGGCCTTACAGATGATCAACCATAAGAATGCAGTCGTCCTCGATGTGCGTGAGCCAGCCGAATTTGCGGCTGGTCATGTACTGAACGCCAAGCTCATCCCTTTAGGTAAACTCAAAGAACGCATAGGCGAACTGGAGAAATACCGCGATCAACCTATGGTGGTGGTATGTCGCAGCGGTAACCGCTCCGGTAATGCATGTGCGCTGTTAAGCAAGGCTGGTTATACCCAGGCCTACAATATGGCAGGCGGTATGACGGCTTGGCAATCAGGCAAATTGCCTACGGTGAAATGAGCATGGCCAAAGTGTTGATGTACAGTACGGCGGTTTGCCCTTATTGCATACGTGCGGAACAACTGCTGCATCGTAAGGGTGTGACAGAGATTGAAAAGATCCGAGTAGATTTGCAGCCTGAGTTGCGTGTCCAGATGATGGAGCGCACTGGGAGACGCACCGTTCCGCAGATCTATATAGATGAAGAGCATGTGGGTGGCTATGATGATTTAGCCGCGTTAGATCGCGCGGGTAAATTGACTACACTCTTGGCTAAATAAAAAGGAAAGCAACATGACCGAAGCAGCGCAGAATCAACCCGTATTCAGTATGGACAAGATATATGTGAAGGATATCTCTTTGGAGATTCCTCACGCACCGCAGATATTCCTAGAGCGCGAAAGCCCGCAGATCGATGTGCAGTTACATAGCCAAGCTGCGGCAATAGAGCAAGGTGTGTTCGAAGTGACAGTGACTACTACGGTGACTGCTAAGCTGGGCGAGAAGGTGATGTTTTTGATCGAAGCCAAACAGGCCGGTATCTTCCAAGTGCGCAACGTAGCTGATGAAGAGATAGAGCCTATCCTTGCTGTGATGTGCCCCAATATCCTGTTCCCCTATCTGCGCGAAGTCGTGTCAGATGTGTCGGTGCGCGGTGGATTTGCGCCAGTGATGCTCAACCCTATCAACTTCGATGTTCTATACCAGCAGAACAAGCAACAACAGGCGCAAGCTGCGGCAGCGACCACACACTAAATGACACGTTCGACCTTACTGCGCTGTTTTATGCTCTTCGCCAGCCTGCTGGCGGGTGGTGCCGCGCAGGCGGTTGAATTTATGTCAGTCTCCTCGGCTCATGCCATTCTTTATGACGCTCCATCGGCTCATGCAAAAAAGTTGTTCGTCGTAAATCGCTACATGCCGTTCGAGACGGTCGTGAGTTTGGATACTTGGGTTAAGGTGCGAGACCGTTCGGGAGCGCTGTATTGGGTGGAGAAGGGCGATATGTCCTTCAAACGCTATGTCTATGCGGTTGCGCCCATCGTAGATATTCGCAGAGCAGCTGATTTTGCCTCGACCAGTGTCTTGCAAGTGCGCCAGCAGGTCGCATTGGAAGTACTGGAGAATACAGGGACTGGATGGCTCAAGGTGCGGCATCAAGATGGCGTGTTGGGCTATGTACAGCACAGCGACGTATGGGGCGATTGAGATGAAGATCACGGTAATGGGAGCTGGTGCTTGGGGGACGGCGATTGCCGTCAATCTCTCCGCACACCACCATGTGACACTTTGGGCGCGTAATGCTGAGCTCATCTCCGAGATGCGCTCCAAAGGTGCCAACAAACGCTATCTCGCCGAAATCAAACTGCCCTCTCGATTGATCCTCACTGCAGATATTTCAATCGCGCTGCAAGGCGCCGAGTTGATCATCTTGGCCGTTCCAGTGTCGGGGCTGCGCGATGCGCTGCATCATGTTGCCCAGTTGCCTCAGCCATGCGGCGTGGTCTGGTTATGTAAAGGGTTCGAAGCCGGAACAGGCTTGTTGCCGCATCAGGTGGTCGAAGCTGAGTTACCCGCCGCATTCCCACGCGGCGTATTGTCAGGTCCGAGTTTTGCGCAGGAAGTGGCGCGTAGCCTGCCGACCGCCCTGACGCTAGCTTCCATGGACGAAGACTTTGCCCGCAATACGGCACAAGCTTTGCATCACGCTCGTTTGCGTGTCTACGCTAGTAATGACGTGGTGGGGGTGGAGGTCGGAGGCGCGGTCAAGAACGTGCTGGCAATCGCTGCCGGTATCTGTGACGGTTTGGGCCTAGGCTACAACGCGCGCGCCGCATTGATCACGCGCGGCTTGGTCGAGGTGGCTAGATTAGGTGTGAAGCTGGGCGGGCGTGCCGAGACACTGGGAGGTCTGTCAGGAGCTGGGGATCTTATCCTGACTTGTACGGGAGATTTGTCACGTAACCGTCAAGTCGGCTTGTTGTTGGCGCAACAACACACGCTGCCAGAAATACTGCATAGGCTCGGTCATGTGGCCGAAGGTGTTTATACCGTGCGTGAGGTGCATCAAATGGCGCAGCGCTTGGGTGTTGACATGCCGATTTGCGAGGCGGTCTATCGCGTGGTGTACGAACAAGTTTCGGTCAGCGAGATGTTGGCTGAATTATTGAACCGGATACCCAACTCCGAGATATAGCTCGGACACCAATCCCTTCTCAAAACTGCTAGTGAGCACTGGCACCCTTAAAGTCGCATTGCCGCCAAGCTTCAAACACCGCCACCGCGACTGTATTGGAAAGATTCAGACTGCGATTGTTAGGTAGCATGGGTAATCGCACGCGCTGCCCATCTCCAAGACTAGCCAACACTTCTGCAGGCAGCCCTCGGCTCTCAGGGCCAAACATAAAAGCATCCCCCGATTGAAAGTTCAATTCGTGGAAGGGCTGAGAGCCTTTGGTGGTGAGAGCAAATACGCGCGAGCCATCGAATTGCTGCAGACAACTAGCCAGATTTTCATAGACCTTTAGTGTGGCGAACTCGTGGTAATCAAGCCCTGCGCGTACTAGTTGCTTATCTTCCAAGGTGAATCCCAGCGGCGCAATCAGATGCAATTGGCAGCCGGTATTGGCACACAAGCGGATGATATTGCCAGTATTGGGGGGAATCTCGGGTTGGTACAGAATGACGTGGAACATGGCAGTGGCTCGGTATATCTTGTCAGTCAGGCTAAAAACGTCTAACGTTCAAGCGATTCGGAAGGCAGAAGAATAATCAATCAGGGGGCATTATGGCGCGGCCAGAGAAAATTCGCTTAGGCGATTTGTTAGTCAGTGCTCAACTCATCACCCAAGAACAGTTGGAGTTGGCACTCGCCCAACAAAAGGGCAGTGGTCGTCGGCTGGGACGTTTGCTGGTGGAAAATAAGTTCATCAGCGAGGTGCAGATATCTGAGGCACTGGCTAAGCAATTCAATATCGCCTTCATCGACCTAAAGCGCTACAAACTTGATTCCGATTTAGTGCGTCTCCTGCCCGAAGATCAGGCTAGACGTTATCGTTCCATCGTATTGGATAGTCGAGATGAAGTGATCACCGTTGGCATGGCTGACCCAACGGATCAATCTGCCTTCGATGAGATTGCACGTCTGCTTAAGCGCGAGATTAATGTGGTGGTCGTTACCGAAGGACAAGTGCTGGAAAGTATAGACCGTGGCTATAGACGTACTGATGATATAGGCGGGCAGATGTACGCGCGCAGGGATATGCCAGGCCAAGTGCAAAACACCACGACCATGAGCGATCAATCTGAATCTGCACCTGAAGTCTCTATCAGCAAACAGATACAAGCCCTACTCGAAACAGCCTTGCGTGAGCGCGCGTCGGACATCCATATCGAACGACATGACAAAACATACAGCCATCGTTTACGCGTGGACGGCGTGCTAGTGAGTGGGATTGAGCTCCCCTATAAAGTCACAGAAGGGGTTGCGCTACGGCTCAAGCTGATGGCTGAACTGGATATTGTGGAGAAGCGCTTGCCCTTGGCAGGAAGATTCCAAGCGCGTGTCGGTGAACGTGCTGTCGATGTACGCGTCTCTGTTTGCCCCGTAGGCAAAGGCGAGTCCATGGTGCTGCATCTATCAGCTCAAGATGAGCTGCGCACTACACTTGAAAACTTGGGCATGCCTGAGCTCATGGTGGCGCGCCTGCGCGAGATATTGTCTAGGGGTAAAGGGATGTTGTTACTCACAGGTCCTGCCGGCAGCGGCAAGAGCACGACCTTACTCGCCGCTTTGGCAGAATTAGATGCCGCTAACCTCAAGATCATCAGTGTGGAAGACCCTATTGAGCACCAAGATCCAAGGCTCTACCAAGTGCAAGTGGATGGGTTGGGGGGCTTAGATTTTGCCACTGCAGTAGATGCGGCACTCCATCAGGATCCGGATGTGCTGGTGTTGCATGAAATGCCCAACGGCAACGTGGTACGAAGCGCTTTGCATGCGGCCTTTGACGGCAAAAAGGTATTTGCCGCTATAAACGGATACGATGCAGCGAGTGCCCTGTGCCAATTCAATGAAAATGGCTTACCTCGTTTCATGGCAGCGTCAGCAGTCCAAGCGGTACTCGCCCAACATCTATTACGTAGAGTCTGCGGTCATTGCGGCGCAGTGCATACCCTGACGCATCAAGAGTTGGCCTGGTTGAGTATGGAAGGCCTTAGCGCAGACCAACTGGGTGTGGTCAAACATGGCAAGGGCTGTGTCCAGTGTCACGGCACAGGCTTCCATGGGCGTATCGCAGTGTTCGAGTTGCTAGAGATGCGCCAGTCTTTGGTCGATGCCGCTGCGCAAGATAGCGCCAGCCCCTATATCTTAGAGGCGACAAAACAACTGCAAGGTAAACGTCTTACTGAGCAGGCACTGAGGATGGCACAACAGGGCCAGACCAGTCTGAGTGAAGTGATACGATTGAGTAACCGCCATCCTGAATAGACGTTAGCCTGCGTTACGCACAGTACGTGCTACTACCCAGGCTTCTACTTCGAGCGCGCCACGTTTGATTACGGCCTCAGCAAGTGCATCCAAGCTGGCACCGCTGGTCAGCACGTCATCGACCAACGCTATCCTTTTCCCGTTTAGATCGATATCGCAGACAAAGGCGTTGCGCATGTTTTTACGTCTATGTTTGTAAGCAAGTGACGATTGGGCAGCGGTGTCGCGTACGCGACGGCATGCTTGCGGGGCGAACGCTACACCGCAAGCAAGGGCTAACTCTTGTGCCAGCAGAACTGATTGGTTATAGCCGCGTTCGCTCAGCCTGTTGGGGTGCAAGGGCATAGCAATCACAAGGTCGGGTAACCTAGACTTGTCTATGCGCTCGGAAAGTTTGATTGCGAAAGCATCTGCCAACGCAAGGTTGGCGCCGAACTTTAGTTGCTGGATTAACTTATCCCAAGGAAAGGTATAAGCACACAAAGCCGTACAGCGGGTGAAACGGTGCGGGTGACTCAAGCACAGTCCGCAATGCGTGCCACTAGGGATGGGTAGCGCGCACCCTGCACAGACAAGACCATGCAGATAAGGGAGCGCACGCTCACAATCTTCGCACCACAGCCCTGCATGGCTCATCTGGCCGCACAGCACACAGGGCTGCGCAGGTAGAGCCCGCTTAATAATTGAGCGCATGTCTAAAATACCGTCACCTAAAATTGACAAGTTCTTGTCCTTTCAAGGATGATGCTGCGTTGCCCTATCATAGCGAGTACGCAAAACCATGAACACCCAGACCATAGAATTTATCCGTCCCGTCAAACGCAGTACCGCGCCACAACGCTGGAGCGTAGAGGATGTGGAAGCCTTGTTTAAACTCCCCTTTGCTGACCTGATGTACCAAGCGCAACAAGTTCACCGCGAACATTTCGATGCCAATGCGGTACAACTTTCTACCCTGCTGTCGATCAAGACCGGCGGCTGCTCAGAAGATTGCGGCTATTGCCCCCAGTCGGCCTTCCATAGTACCGGTGTTGAGAATCGCAAGATGCTCGAAGTGGAAGAAGTGGTCAAGGCTGCCAAGGCCGCACAAGATCAAGGCGCGAACCGTTTTTGCATGGGCGCGGCTTGGCGTGAGCCGAGCGAGGGAGACATGGAGGCCGTGGTCGAGATGGTCAAGGCGGTGCGCGGACTGGGTATGGAGACCTGCGCCACCTTGGGTATGCTGAATGATGTGCAGACGCAGCAATTGCAAGAAGCTGGACTGGATTACTACAACCACAATATCGATACCGCGCCGGAATTCTATGGCGACATCATCAGCACCCGTGATTATCAGGATCGCCTAGATACGCTGGAGCGCGTGCGCAAGGCCGGCATGCATGTATGCAGTGGCGGTATCGTCGGTATGGGTGAGAACCTGACACAACGTGCTGGTTTGGTCGCGCAGCTGGCCAATATGGAACCGTATCCCGAAAGTGTGCCTATCAATAATCTGGTGAAAGTGGAAGGCACGCCGCTGGCCGATGTTGCTGATCTCGACCCGCTGGATTTCGTACGCACTATCGCAGTTTCGCGCATCACCATGCCTAAAGCACGCGTGCGTCTTTCCGCAGGTCGCCAGCAGATGAGCGATGCTGTGCAGACCTTGTGTTTCTTGGCTGGTGCGAATTCTATCTTCTACGGTGAACAACTTCTAACTACGGGTAATCCGGAAGCTGAACGTGATCGTGCATTGCTCGATAAATTGGGTATGTATCCGTTTACGGACAGACACTGAGTAGGACTACAGTAGTAGCAATGTCATTCTCTGTACTGCAGCGCGAGCTGGACGAACGCAAGGCTGCAGGTCTGTTGCGTACCCGCCGTACTTTGGAAACCCCACAGTCACCTCATATCGTGGTCGATGGTGAATCCTACCTAGCCTTCTGCAGCAATGACTATTTAGGTCTTGCCGAGCATCCGCAGCTGACCGTCGCCCTACAGCAAGGCGCTCAGCAATGGGGGGTGGGTGCGGGGGCAGCGCATCTGGTGAGCGGACATTTTGCGCCGCATCATCAACTCGAAATACAACTCGCAGAGTTTGTCAGTAAGCCAGCTGCACTGTTGTTCTCGACTGGTTATATGGCCAATCTGGGCGTGGTGCAGGCTTTGGTGGGCAAGGACGACACGGTCTTTGCCGACAAGCTCAATCATTCCTCGTTGAACGATGCGATGTTGTTGTCGCGCGCGCAAGTGAAGCGCTATCGCCACGGCGACATGGCGCAACTGGCCACGCAGTTGGCGCAGACCACCTCAGGTCGCAAACTCATCATCACCGATACAGTGTTCAGCATGGATGGTGACATCGCACCCCTGCGCGAGATGCTGGCGCTGTGCGAACGACACGATGCATGGATGCTAGTTGATGACGCGCACGGATTTGGCGTGTTGGGTGAGCAGGGGCGGGGTTCGTTGTCTCATTTTAAATTGGATTCACCACGCATCATCTATATGGCAACTTTGGGCAAGGCCGCTGGGGTGTCGGGTGCGTTCGTTGCCGCCGAACAGGTGGTGATAGATACGCTGGTCAATCACGCGCGTAGTTACGTCTATACCACTGCCTCGCCACCAGCCTTGTCGGTCGCACTTGCTGAGAGCTTGCGCTTGATAGCAGAAGGGGAAGATAGACGCGCTCATCTAATTAAGCTCATCGCGCAATTACGTGACGGACTGACAGGTTTGCCCTGGTCGCTGATGCCCTCGGATACCGCGATACAACCTTTGCTCATAGGTGAGAATCAACAGGCCTTGCAGCTGAGTCTGAGTTTGAGAGAGCGCGGTATCTGGGTCGCGGCGATACGCCCTCCCACCGTTCCGCAGGGCACAGCGCGCTTGCGCATCACCTTGTCTGCCGCTCATACGCAAGCAGACGTGCAGCGATTGATAGAGGCTTTGCATGAACTTGCACAGTGATCCAAAGGTCGCGCAGCGAGACGCTTGCCTCCTCGCCCGCTTGCGGGAGAGGATTGAGGAGAGGGAAACGTGCAAGACGAAACTATCTAGTGGGGTGATAGATGACTGACTTGCACGTTGAGACCCAAGGCAGCGGCGCGCCGCTGTTACTCATCCACGGCTGGGGCATGCATGGTGGCATGTGGGGCGGAGTAGTTGCAGCGCTAGCGCAAGACAATTGCGTGCACGTGGTGGACTTGCCGGGACATGGTTTTTCTGGGAAGCAAGAGGTGGAAAGTGGGAAGTCGGAGCGCGGCACGCACTTACCACTTCCGACTTCCCACTCGCCGATTGATCAGATCGTCGCGCAGTTAGCGGCACAATTTCCAGAACCGTTGATCGTCTGCGGCTGGTCTTTGGGCGGACAGATCGCCCTGCGTTGGGCGACGCTGCATCCGCAGCAGATACAGCGCTTGGTGCTGATCTCTAGTACGCCATGTTTCGTTCAGCAGGAGGATTGGACCTGTGCCATGGCAGCCGACACCTTGGCGGGTTTTGCGGCATCCTTAACGGAGAACTATACGCTGACCTTGCGCCGTTTCTTAGCTTTACAGGTGCGCGGTAGTGATAACGAACGTGAGTTGTTGGCGAACTTGCGCAACGCCTTATTCAGTCGTGGCGAGCCTGAGTTGGCAGCATTACAAGCCGGCCTAGACATACTGCGCGACAGCGATCAGCGTGCAGTACTGGCAGACATCGTCCAGCCCACGCTGGTGATTGCCGGTGAGCGTGATACGCTCACGCCGCTGGCCGCTTCTGAGTATCTCGCAAGCACGCTGCCTAACGCACGATTAGCGGGCATTAAAGGCGCAGCCCATGCGCCCTTCATGTCTCACCCCGAACACTTTATTGAACAGTTGAAGAATTTTTTGCATGAATGAATTTGAGATAGATAAGAAGCAGGTCCGTCGCGCTTTTAGTCGCGCAGCCACGGCATATGACGCGACCGCAGTGCTACAGCGTGAGGTATGCAGTCGCATGCTGGAGCGCTTGGAATATATCAAGCTGCAACCCCAGCGCGTGCTAGATGTGGGCAGCGGCACAGGTTGGGGGACGCGCCAGTTGATGGCGAAATATCCTTCCGCGCAAATGATCTCTTTGGACATCGCTATCGGCATGCTGCATACCGCACGCGGACAGACCGGTTGGTGGCAGAAACTGTTCAGTAGCCAAAATGCCGCGATGTTGTGTGCCGACGTGGAGGCTTTACCTATCGCCTCGAATAGCTTGGATATGGTGTGGTCGAATCTGGCGGTGCAATGGTGCAACGATCTACCTACCACCATCGTCGATCTGCATCGCGTGCTCAAAGTGGAAGGCCTGCTGATGTTCAGTACCTTCGGCCCTGACACACTTAAAGAGCTACGTCAGGCATTTCATGGCGTGGATGCACACAATCATCTGAATCGCTTCGCCGACATGCATGACATCGGCGATATGTTGTCGCACGGCGGTTTTGCCGAGCCAGTGATGGATATGGAATATCTCACCCTGACGTATGACGATGTGCGTTCCGTATTGCACGATCTCAAAGCGATAGGGGCGAATAACGCCACGGCTGGACGTGGTCAAGGTCTGATGGGTAAGAACGCGTGGAAATCACTAGTGGAGAATTACGAAGCCTTGCGCCACGACGGCAAACTGCCCGCCACCTATGAGGTCATCTATGGCCACGCTTGGAAGCCGCAACCCAAAAAGCTCGCCGATGGGCGCGCCATCATCAAGACGGATTTCAAGAAGACGCGATGAGTCTGTTCGTTACCGGCACTGATACTAATATAGGCAAGACCCTGATCAGCGCCGCGCTGCTGCATGCTTACGCGCTGCAGGGTAAGCGCGTGGTCGGGATGAAGCCGGTGGCGGCAGGTTGCGAATCAGATGGCAGTTATTGCGATGTGACGGCCTTGCAGGCGGCTAGTAACGTGCAAGTGGCCGATACGCTGATGAATCCCTATCGCTACCCGACCGCCGCAGCACCACACTTAGCTGCACGTTTACAGGGCGAGACTATAGAGCTACCCCGCATCTTGCGCTCCTACACAGAACTTTCGGCTCTGGCCGATGTGGTGGTGGTGGAAGGTGCGGGCGGTTTTATCTTGCCACTCAATGAGCAGCAAAATGGTGGTGATCTGGCTGCCGCACTGAACTTGCCTGTGGTGTTGGTCGTGGGGCTGCGTCTAGGGTGTTTGAACCACGCTTTGCTGACTGTGCAGGCCATACACGCACGCGGACTAAAGTTGGCGGGCTGGGTGGCGAACTGCGTGGATGAGCAGATGGCGTTGCGCGATGAGAATATCGCCACCTTGCAAAAACGTATCTCAGCACCGCTGTTGGGCGTGGTGCCCTACCAGCTGCAACCGGACGCGCGTTATGTCGCCGCCAGTCTGGATATGGCATCATTAGTGCCGCGTTAAATTCGTATCCCTACTTTTTGGTTATCTAATGACAGATTTCAGCATCTACGCCGTATTCTTCGTCGGCCTATTGGGCGGGGTGCATTGTTTGGGCATGTGCGGCAGTCTAGTCGGCATACTTACTACTCAGTTACCCAAAGAGGGTGCACGCTGGCCCTTCCATCTCGCCTACAGCACAGGGCGCATCACCAGTTACAGCGTCGCTGGCGCTCTGGTGGGAGCAATAGGTCAAGCCGGCCTGTTGATGCGCGATCAAGTGCCGATACAACATCTGCTGTTCGCCTTATCCAGCTTCATGCTGGTCGCGTTGGGAATGTATCTGGCGGGGATAGGCCATTTAGTACGCCGCATCGAAGGTGTGGGGCGCGGACTGTGGCAGCGCATACAACCGCTCACACGTAGTCTGTTCCCAGTCAGCACGCCTTTGCGCGCCTTCAAACTCGGCATCTTGTGGGGCTGGTTGCCCTGCGGACTGGTGTATAGCGTATTGCTCACCGCGCTAGCCAGCGGTCATGCGCAGCAAGGCGCGTTGACCATGTTGGCTTTTGGTTTAGGGACATTGCCTAATCTCCTACTGATAGGTTTGTTCTGGGAGAAAGTTCAAGCTTGGGTGCAATCCCGTCCAGTGCGCATGACCGCAGGACTACTGGTCGCAGGCTTTGGTGTGTATGGACTTATCAAAGTCGGCTACACCTTCTATGTCAACGGTTGGGCGGGGGCATGTCATGTGGCTGCGTAAAATCCAAAACCCCGTCGCCATACGGCGTTGCGCTCAAAAAATCTTGCTTGTATATAAAACATATACGGCGCGTCGATTTTTATCGCGCGCCTTGTCTGGCTTAGTGGTTTTGAATTTTCTAGCGCTGTGCATGAGTGGTTGTGAAGAACCCAAGCTCCCTTCGCCTTTCCATGCCAACGACGTGACCGGTAAATATGCGCAGGCAGATTTCAAATTGGTCGACCATAACGGTAAGATGCGCACGCTGGCGGATTTTCGCGGCAAGGTGGTGCTGATGTTCTTTGGCTATATGCATTGTCCTGATGTGTGCCCGACCACCATGGCTGACATCACGCTGGCTTTACGTATGCTCGACAAGGAAGAGGCCGCCAAGGTGCAGGTGCTGTTTGTCACAGTCGATCCTGAACGCGACACGCCGGCGCTGCTGGCGCAGTATGTGCCCGCGTTTGATGCGAGTTTTCTTGGTCTATGGGGAGATGTGGCGACCACGGCGCAAGTCACCAAGACCTTTGGGGTGAGTTATAGCAAACAGGCTAGTAAGACGGGTTACAACGTCGATCATACTGCGGGTGTCTATATCATCGACACAAATGGCAAGGTGCGCTTGATTGCGCCATACGGACAAAGCTCTGAGTGGCTGGCGCAGGATGTGCACCTATTGTTGGCATTACATTGAAATAAACGTGACTGCACCGATGTCTCGCGCATAGTGTGCTAGGTCCAAGGGGTGCTGATGTCTAAGTTGTTCAGTTCACAGATCCTGTTTGAGATCAACGAGGAGAATCTGCCCATTCGTGCTGAGCAGATACGTACTCGTTTGCGCACTTATCCGCTGATGATTGTGGCGCGTGTCTTAGTTGTGCTGGGTGTGTTGGCGCTGATGTGGGAGAAGGTCTCGCATCCGGTCCTGCTCACCTGGGTGGGGGCGATGCTCACTTGGTATACGGTAGAGGCGCTGACACTGTGGCGTTACTGGGACAATACGCACACGCTGGAAGAGTGCCAAGCTTGGCGTAAACGCCTGCTGATCTTGGTGACCTTGGTCGGCGGAACTTGGGGGGCAGGCGGCATATTGCTGTTCGTGCCTGGCGATCTCGCCTATCAGGCCATACTCACCTGCGTGGTGCTGGGTGTAGCGGCGGGCGCGATCACAACCAATCCCGTTTTCCCGCCTGCGCTTTATATCTTCGTCTCTTTTCTTATTTTGCCGGTGATGGTCGCTAATGCTTGGGTGGGCGATTATCCTCATTTGATTCTGGCAGGATTGTTGATGGTCTATCTGCTCTATGTGTTGAACGCTGGTCGTGAGTTGGCTGAGACTTTCGAACTGTCCTTGTCGCGTACGCTGGAGAACGAACAGCTCGTGCAGCAACTGACGATAGAGAAACAACGTGCGGAGCGCGCCCAGATGCAAGCCGAGTTAGCCAACGTCTCCAAGTCAAAATTCCTCGCCGCAGCCAGTCACGATCTGCGTCAGCCCATGCATGCGCTGACCATGTTCGTCGAGGCGCTCAAGCCGCATGTGCAAGGCACGCAGGGCGGCGAACTGATGCGTCAGGTGGAGACTTCGGTAGATGTATTGGGCGAGATGTTTGATGCCTTACTCGATATTTCGCGCTTGGACGCTGGGGTGGTAGAGCCGCGCTATCAGGACGTCTCGCTGCAACATGTGCTGGATCGCATGGCGGCGGAGTTCACTTGGACCGCTCAGGCGAAGAACATCAATTTATACATCGCTCCTTACCAAGGGGTTTTGAAGACTGACCCGATGTTGTTGGAACGCATCTTGCGTAATCTCATCACGAACGCCATACGCTATACCGAGCGTGGCGAAATCACGGTTGTAAGTACGGCGATGGACGGCAGCGTGAATATCGATATCTGCGACACAGGCATAGGCATCGCCGAGCATCATCTGTCGCGTATCTTTGAAGAGTATTACCAGGTCGGCAATACCCAACGTGATCGAAAAAACGGTCTAGGCTTGGGCTTGGCCATCGTGCTGCGTTTATCCAACTTGCTGGGATGCAAGGTGGCGGTACGTTCTAATGACGGTGCGGGCAGCTGTTTTAGTTTAGTGGTTCCGCTGCAAGCTGTGGATGTTATGATTCCCGCGCAAGTAAAAGCCTGAATCTTAAGGAGTAGAACATGAAGATACTATTGGTCGACGATCACAGCCTGTTTCGAGAGGGGATGCGCTATGTATTGCAGCAGCTGCCGGAACACGTGGAAATCTTCGAGGCGAGCAATTTTCCAGATGCGCTGAAACAAGCTGAGTTGCATCCTGATTTAGACCTAGCTTTGCTCGATCTGAATATGCCCGGCAGCGAAGGGCCAATCTCGGTGAAGTTTTTCCATCAGCGCTTTCCACATATTCCTGTTGTCGTCGTGTCGGGTGAAGATGGACGTATCAATATGGAGAAGGTGATGAGTCACGGGGCGATGGGCTTCGTGTGCAAGAGTTCCAGCGCGCCTGTGATGTTGAGTGCACTGAATCTGGTCTTGGCAGGTGGTGTGTATGTGCCGCCGCAGATGATGCAGCAACCTCCACAGCCCAACAGCATGAATTCCGATCGTGTGGATAAGCGCAGCATGAATACCAATGAATACGGATTGACCGCACGGCAGATGCAGGTGCTCACCCATTTGGCCGAAGGCATGAGCAACAAGCAGATCGCTCAAGCGGTGAGTCTGGCTGAAGGTACGGTGAAAATACACGTGGCCGCCGTCTACCAAGTGTTGCGCGTCAACAGCCGTATGGAAGCGGTAAGAGTAGCTGAACAACTCGGCCTGATCGGTGCAGCGTAATGGCTCAGATGGCTAGGGATCAGGTGGGGAACAAGTTGTTCGTATTGCTGCGCGAGTCGCGCTGGATACTGTTCGTCGCCTGCGCCTTATATCTCACAGTGGTCCTGTTCGGTTATCAACACAGTGACCCCGCTTGGTCGCATAGCGGTACCGGAGCGGCCACGCACAATCCGGGCGGCGTGCTGGGGGCTTATCTATCCGATCTACTGTTCTATCTTTTCGGCGTGTCCGCATGGTGGTGGGTGGGGCTGATGTTGCAAAGGGTGTGGGCAGGTTATCGCAACCTGCGTAGCGACAGCCTATTTGACCGTCGCACTGCCTGGGTCAGCGCAACCGGTTTTGCACTCGTACTGCTCTCCAGCAGTGCACTCGAAGCGATACGTCTCTACAGTATGCAAGTCACACTGCCGCTCGTGCCGGGTGGTATGGCGGGCGTAGTGTTGGGCGATCTGTGCTCCCGTTGGTTCGGTTTTACCGGCGCAACGCTATTGTTGTTGGCGCTCTTCGCCAGCAGTTTCAGCTTGTTCAGTGGTTTGTCTTGGTTGCGTCTGGTGGACAGTCTGGGTGCGCGTTTGGAGACCGCTTTCATCTGGGCGCGAACGACATGGCAGACTCGTCAGGATAAGCGCATAGGCTTACAGGCCAAGACGCAGCGCACCGCCGTAGTGGAAGAGGAGAAGAAGCGCGTAGAAGACCATCAGCCTATCCATATCGAGATGGCCGTGGTGGATGTGCCCAAGTCTGAGCGCGTGATACAAGAGAAACAGACCCAGCTGTTCGCTGAGATACCCGACTCTCCTTTGCCCCCGCTACACCTGCTGGATAGTGCGGTGAAGCAGGTAGAGAGTGCCACCCCTGAGGCGCTGGAGTTCACCTCGCGTCTGATAGAACGCAAGCTCAAGGATTTTGGCGTGGAAGTAAAAGTAGTGGGTGCTTATCCAGGCCCAGTCATCACGCGTTACGAGATCGACCCAGCAGTCGGCGTGAAGGGCAGTCAGATCACCAATCTGGTCAAGGATCTGGCACGAGCCTTGTCGGTGGTGAGCATACGCTTGGTCGAGACCATCCCCGGCAAGGCCTATATGGCGCTGGAGTTACCCAATGCCAAGCGCCAGATGGTGCAACTCTCCGAGATACTGAGCTCGCAGGTATATGCCGATATGGGTTCTATGCTCACCATCGCGATGGGCAAAGACATCTCCGGCAAGCCGGTAGTGGCCGATTTGGCAAAGATGCCTCATGTGCTGGTGGCGGGTACGACCGGTTCGGGTAAATCTGTGGGTATCAACGCGATGATCTTGAGCATCATCTACAAGGCCACGCCGCAACAAGTACGCATGCTGCTGATCGATCCCAAGATGTTGGAGTTGTCGGTGTACGAAGGTATCCCGCATCTCATTGCACCGGTGGTCACCGATATGCGCCAAGCCGCATCGGGACTGAACTGGTGTGTGCAGGAGATGGATAAGCGCTATCGCTTGATGTCGCACTTTGGGGTGCGCAACATTGCCGGCTACAACCAGAAATTGCGCGACGCTCTCAAAGCAGGTACGCCGCTCACTAATCCCTTCAGCCTCACGCCTGAGTCACCTGAGCCGCTTGATGAGATGTATCTGCTGGTGGTGTTCATAGACGAATTGGCCGACTTGATGATGGTGGTGGGTAAGAAGATAGAAGAGCTGATCGCGCGTCTGGCGCAGAAGGCTCGCGCCTCGGGTATCCATCTGGTACTCGCGACGCAACGTCCCTCGGTGGATGTCATCACCGGCTTGATCAAGGCCAACGTGCCGACACGCATGGCGTTTCAGGTTTCGAGCAAGATTGATTCGCGCACCATACTCGATCAGATGGGCGCGGAAGCGTTGCTGGGGCAGGGCGATATGCTGTATCTGCCGCCTGGCACTGGCTATCCACAGCGTGTGCACGGCGCTTTCGTCTCCGATCAGGAAGTGCATCGCATCGCTGAATACTTGAAGTCGTTGGGTGAGCCACTCTATATCGATGGCGTACTCAATTCCTTGGAGGAAGGTGGCGAAGGCGGCGAGGTCGGTGGGGCAGGCGGCGCAGCGCTAGGCTCTGAGGCCGATCCGCTCTACGATCAAGCAGTGGAAGTGGTGCTCAAATCGCGCCGCGCTTCCATCTCGCTGGTGCAACGTAATCTTCGCATAGGCTATAACCGCGCCGCGCGTTTAGTTGAACAGATGGAATCCGCCGGACTAGTCTCCGCTATGCAGAGCAACGGTAATCGCGAGATATTGGCTCCAAACAACAGAGAAGGATAAATGGGCAAGGGGGAAGGGTGGTCGCGTACTGCACTTCCCCTACTCCATTTACGCTTCTTTCTTCCCAACTTCTAGGTATCAACATGTTAAGAAAATTTTTAATCGGACTTGGACTTTTGATGTGCGCAACGCAGGTGCAAGCGGGCGCCATAGACAAGCTCAAAGGTTTCATCTCTGCTACACGCTCTGCACAGGCCGACTTCACTCAAGAGGTGTTGGATCAAAGCGGCAAACGCGTGCAGAGCGCATCGGGCGTGATGCAGTTCCAGCGACCAGGCAAATTTCGCTGGACTTACATCAAGCCGTACGAGCAACTCATCATCGGTGATGGTGCTAGGTTCTGGTTATATGACGCCGACTTAAATCAAGTCACGGTAAAGAAACTAGATGCGGCACTAGGTAGTAGCCCGGCTGCATTGCTTTCGGGTAGTAACGAGATCGAGCGTGGCTTCAATCTTCAGGAAGTGCTCGGGCGCGATGGCCAAGAGGATTGGCTGCAAGCTACCCCCAAATCTTCGGAGACTAGCTTCGAGAAGATATTGATGGGCTTTAGCCCGCAAGGCGATCTGGTGGCCATGGAATTGAATGATGCTTTTGGTCATAAGACCGTGTTGCGTTTTACGAATATGAAGCACAACCCTAAGTTCCCCGCACAGCAATTCAAGTTCACGCCACCCAAAGACGCCGATATATTAGGTGAGTGATGGACGATCTGTTCCCACCAGTACAGCCCGCCGCGCCGCTCGCCGAGCGGCTGCGCCCCAAGCATATCGATGAGGTCATAGGGCAGTCCCATCTACTCGGTGCCGGTAGGCCATTGCGTCTGGCCTTCCAGTCTGGGCGCTTGCATTCGATGATCTTGTGGGGGCCGCCTGGCGTGGGTAAGACCACGCTGGCGCGTCTGATGGCGCAGGCATTCGATGCCGAGTTCATGCCCTTGTCAGCGGTGTTATCTGGTGTGAAGGATATACGCGAGTCCATTTCCCAAGCGCAGCAGACCTTGCAACAGTCTGGCCGACATACCATCTTGTTCGTCGACGAGGTGCATCGTTTCAACAAGTCCCAGCAGGATGCATTTCTGCCTTATGTCGAGCAGGGTTTGGTCACCTTCATAGGCGCGACCACCGAGAACCCTTCCTTCGAAGTGAACAACGCGTTGCTGTCGCGGGCTCAGGTGTATGTGTTGCAGTCGCTGTCGCAGGATGAGTTGGGCACCTTGTTTGAGCGTGTGCAGCAGCAGGAGATGCAGGACTTGGCTTTTGATGCATCTGCTCGCGAGCGTGTCATCGGATATGCCGACGGCGACGCACGGCGTTTGCTCAATGTACTGGAGCAGATCCATACGGCGGCGCAGACCGCAGGCGTTGCCGAAGTCGATAATGATTTCTTGGACAATGCCTTGGCGCAGAAGCTGCGCCGTTTCGACAAGGGCGGCGAAGCTTTCTATGACCAGATATCCGCGCTGCACAAATCAGTGCGTGGCTCTAATCCAGATGCGGCGCTTTACTGGTTGGTGCGCATGTTGGACGGTGGCGCGGACGCACGTTACATGGCGCGGCGCATCGTGCGTATGGCCTGGGAGGACATAGGGCTGGCCGATCCGCGTGCCTTGCAAATATGCAACGATGCGGCACAAACCTATGAACGGCTGGGCTCGCCTGAAGGCGAGTTGGCATTGGCACAGGCGGTGTTGTATCTGGCCTGCGCGCCCAAATCTAATGCTGGCTATGTCGCGTATAATGCCGCGCGCGCTTGGGTGGCAAAAGATGGGTCGCGCGAAGTGCCGCTACATCTGCGTAACGCGCCCACTAAGCTGATGAAGCAGCTCGATTACGGCAAGGAATACCGTTACGCGCATGATGAGGCTGGCGCTTATGCAGCAGGCGAGCGCTATCTGCCGGACGATATGCCGGAAGTAAGTTTCTATCAGCCTACTGATCGTGGGCTGGAAGGCAAGATTGCCGAAAAGCTCGCCCACCTGCGCGAACTGGATGAGGCGGCACGCAACACCAAGACTAAAAAATAAGGATGCAGTGATGAGCGAATATCAGACCAATACCGATCAGTGGCCAGAACATGCTGCTGCACCCAATACGCATAAGCGTGTATTCGAACTGGTGCGCCAGTATCTGCCCGAAGGCAAAGGCAAGAAGGTCGCCGATCTACCCTGCGGTGCGGGTTCATTCTCAGCGCGTCTCGCGCAATTGGGCATGGATGTGGCGGCGGTCGATCTGGAGGCAGTTGAGCCTTTCTATTTCGACAAGGATAAACGCGTGTTGGCGGATGCCAATCTGCCTTTGCCCTTCGCCGATGGTGAACTGGATGCGATGATCTCTATCGAGGGCATTGAACATCTGGAAAACCCATCGATGTTTACGCGCGAATGTGCACGCGTGGTCAAGCTGGGCGGCTTGGTGTTCTTGTCCACACCCAATGTGGATAGTTACCGTTCACGCCGCTCCACCTATGTGCACGGTTACCATAAATACTTCCGTCCTATGACGACAGAGCAGAAGATGGCTTGGCATTTGCTGCCGGTGGACATGACCTTTATGCGCGGCGCGTTGCGTAAAGCTGGTTTGGAGATCGTGGAGGTGGCGGTGAATCGCTTGCACGGCAAGAACTTCATCAGTGAGTTGTTCCGTCCCTTCTTCACCCGCAAATTGCCGGCTGAGATGCGTGGTGTAGTACCGTACTACGGTGAAGTCATCATTTATGTATTGAAGAAAGTGCGATAGGTAGGACATGTTAGATATACAGAATTTACGTAACGATCTGGCCGCAGTGGCGACACGTCTGGCGACACGCGGCTTCGTGCTGGATACAGCAAAGTTCGAGCGCTTAGAAGCCGAGCGCAAGACCATACAAGTGCGCACGCAAGAGCTGCAAGCTAAGCGCAACGCTAGTTCCAAGCAGATCGGTTTTGCCAAATCGAAAGGCGAAGATGTCACTGCCATTTTGGCCGAAGTTGCGAACTTGGGTGACGAACTGAAACAGGCTGAGACGCAGCTGAGTGGTGTGCTGGCCGAATTACAAGCATTACTGGAAGTGTTGCCCAATTTGCCGCACGAGAGCGTACCGGTAGGCGCGTCCGAAGCGGATAACGTGGAAGTGCGCAAAGTCGGCAGCAAGCCGAGTTTTGATTTTGCGGTACAGGATCACGTCAGTCTGGGCGAAGGCGTAGGTGGTTTAGATTTCGAGACGGCCACCAAGATCTCGGGCGCGCGTTTCTCATTGCTCACGGGTGGCTTGGCGCGTTTGCATCGTGCGCTCGCGCAATTCATGCTGGATACGCATACCGACCAGCACGGCTATACCGAGACTTATGTGCCTTATCTCGTGAATGCAGCATCGATGCGTGGCACAGGCCAGCTGCCCAAGTTCGAGGAAGACTTATTCAAGGTTCCATTTGGTTTGCCAGAACAAAATGCCGTTGAAGTAGCGAAAATTCAGAGTACAGGCGCAAGCTCGTTTGAAGGACAGCAAAAGAATTTTTATTTGATTCCCACAGCTGAAGTGCCAGTAACCAATATGGTGCGTGACGAGATCGTGGCGCTAGAAAAGTTACCGTTGAAGTTCGTGGCGCATACGCCGTGCTTCCGTTCCGAGGCCGGTTCAGCTGGGCGCGATACGCGCGGCATGATCCGTCAGCATCAGTTCGACAAAGTCGAGTTAGTACAGATGGTGCACCCAGAGACATCTTTTGCCGCACTTGAAGAATTGCTAGGCCATGCTGAAACCATCCTGAAAAAGCTGGGTCTGCATTACCGTGTGGTCAAGTTGTGTAGCGGTGATATCGGCTTCTCGTCCTCTACCACCTACGACATCGAAGTATGGTTGCCCGCGCAGGACACCTATCGCGAGATATCTTCCTGCTCGAACTTTGAAGCCTTCCAAGCGCGTCGTATGCAAGCGCGCTTCCGCAACGCGCAAGGCAAGCCCGAGCTGCTGCATACCCTGAATGGTTCAGGTTTGGCAGTGGGTCGTACTTTGGTGGCGATACTGGAAAACTACCAGCAGGCGGATGGTAGCGTGCTGATTCCTGAGGTCCTGCGTCCCTATATGGGTGGTCTGGAAGTTCTACGTAAGATTTGATGTGAGTGCGTTGTTGGCGGTGATTGGGCACGCAAGGCCCCGTCCCGTCAGGCTTAGCGCTTGTTGCTGAGTTTGCGTATCGCGTCTTTTAGTGGTGAGTCTTCTAGTGCTTCGCCGAAGCTAATCAGCGTGTCCTGCACCTTGGGGCTCAGTCGCCGCGGGGCTTTGGGCCGTTCTGGCTGGGGGTACGAAACTTGCACCTTTACACGTATTCCGCTAACCTGACTTCCCCCTTTTTGCATATCGACTACTACTTGCGGTGCCAATTGACGCAGCTTTGCGGCGATGATGGCGTTGCCAGTCACGATGGTGAGGGTGCCCTGTTCCAAGCTTGTCACCTGACAATACGGAATGAGATTGGATGGGGCGACAGCGGTAAACAGTTGCTGCAGGGTACATAAGTTCTGTGCTTTGCCGATGAGGGCGCGCAGTTCGACACTGTCGTTAAGTAAGGTCTTGAGGGCGAGTGTCACGCTGAGTCGTCACGGTAATGGAAGGAGTGGTGGTGATGAATATTATTCTAGTTTCGCATGGTATGGCAAAGACACGCAGCATTACGCTAGGCG
Organism: Gallionella sp.; assembly: GCA_028710525.1. Lineage (GTDB taxonomy): Bacteria > Pseudomonadota > Gammaproteobacteria > Burkholderiales > Gallionellaceae > Gallionella. Next base: position 43,017 of record JAQTTY010000001.1, read on the forward strand.
GCAAGCAGATCGCCCTAGTGTTGTTGTTGCTGGTAATGCTGACTATGGTGTTCGCTTCTGCTTTGCAGAATGTGCTGTTGCGCTTCGCGCCTCAAAGCTTAGGCGATGCCGCAAGGGCCGTGCTGATGAGTAGCCGCGAGGTTGAGTTGCAGAAGCAGCAGGCTTATTTGCAAGCCAGTTTGCAGGCTATGGCTGCACAGGTAGGTCAGATGCAGGCGCAGATGCAGCGTCTGGATGCCTTGGGTGGTCGACTGGCTAAGATCACCGGCATGAACCCAGCTGAGTTCTCCTTCGACAAGCCTTCCGCACAAGGTGGTCCGCTAATCACCAGTTCGTCTTCCCAGATTCTAGTAGGTGATTTGCAACAGCAGCTCGATAGCCTTACCCATGTCGTCAGCGATAGAGGGGACAAACTTTCCGCTTTGCAGACCATGCTGATGCAGAATCAGCTGAGCCAGAAATTATTACCCTCGGTAGCGCCGGTCAAAGACGGTTGGTACTCTTCAAATTTCGGTTGGCGGGTAGATCCTTTCACGGGCCAGAGCGCGATGCATGAAGGCGTAGATTACGTGGTGCCCGAAGGTACTCCTATCTATGCTTCGGCGGGCGGTGTCGTGTCGTATGCGGATATGCACCCTAGCTATGGTAATATGGTCGAGATAGAACACGGCAACGACATCATCACGCGCTATGCACATGCTTCCAAAGTATTTGTGAAGGTGGGGCAAGTAGTCAGGCGTGGTGACAAGATCGCCGAAGTTGGCAGTACCGGACGCTCTACGGGCAATCACTTGCATTTTGAAGTCCGCTATAAAGGCAGCGCCCAGAATCCCGTGCGTTTCTTGAAGAACGCAGCTAGTTAAAGTTTAATGATTTTGTACTAGGGTGAGGTGATGGACGTGCCTCACCTTTTTTATTTGTGGTCAAGAAAACGAAAACATGATTTCCACTGTGCTTAAAAGTATCTTTGGTAGCCGTAATGACCGCTTGCTTAAGCAGTATCGCGCTACCGTCATCATCATCAATAAGCTTGAAGCCGAAATCGGCAAGCTTAGCGACGACCAGTTGCGTGAGCGGACCGAGAGCCTCAAGCAGCGTTCCGCAAACGGCGAATCTCTGGATAACCTGTTGCCCGAGGCTTTCGCCGTGGTGCGTGAAGGCAGTCGCCGCATCTTGGGCATGCGCCATTATGATGTGCAGCTGATAGGTGGCATGGCCTTGCACTATGGCAAGATTGCTGAGATGCGCACCGGTGAAGGTAAGACTTTGATGGCGACGCTACCGGCTTATCTGAATGCGATTTCCGGTCGTGGTGTGCATGTGGTCACGGTCAACGATTATCTGGCTAGCCGCGACGCTGCTTGGATGGGTACGCTGTATCGCTTCCTAGGTCTTTCGGTGGGCGTGATCCTGTCGCAGATGGACCCGCGCGACAAGCAGGCGGCCTATGCCTCCGACATCACTTACGGTACCAATAACGAATTCGGTTTCGACTATCTGCGCGACAACATGGCGACGCAGCGCGAAGAGCGCTTCCAGCGCGGCTTGAATTTCGCCATCGTCGACGAAGTCGACTCCATCTTGATCGATGAGGCGCGCACACCTTTGATTATTTCTGGTCAGGCCGAAGATGATGTGGCGATCTACGCGGTCATGAATAAATTGGCACCGCAGTTGCGCAAGCAAAAAGATGAGGAGAGTCCCGGAGATTTCTCGGTGGACGAAAAGTCCCAGCAGATTTTATTGAGTGAAGTCGGTCATGAGCATGCCGAGCAGTTGTTGACCAATGCAGGCTTATTGCCGGAGGGCGGTAGTCTTTATGATCCGGCTAATATCTCTTTGATACACCATTTGTATGCGGCGCTGCGCGCACATAATCTGTTCCTGCGTGATCAGCACTACGTAGTGCAGAACAATGAAGTGGTGATCGTGGATGAGTTCACCGGCCGTCTGATGTCAGGTCGACGCTGGTCTGATGGTTTGCATCAAGCCGTGGAAGCGAAAGAGGGCGTGGTAGTGCAGAAGGAGAACCAGACATTGGCCTCCATCACCTTCCAGAACTATTTCCGTATGTACAACCGTTTGAGCGGCATGACCGGCACGGCTGACACAGAGGCATACGAGTTCCAGCAGATCTACAGCTTAGAAACCGTCATCATTCCGCCTAACCGTCCTACCATCCGCAAGGACATGATGGACAAGGTCTACCTTACTGCGAAAGAGAAGTATCTTGCAGTGATCACCGACATCAAAGAGTGCTACGAGCGCGGTCAGCCTGTGCTGGTGGGTACCACCTCAATCGAAAACTCTGAGCTGCTGGCTAGTTATCTGGAAAAGGAAGGTCTGCCACATGAGGTATTGAACGCCAAGCAGCATGCACGCGAAGCGGAGATCATCGCTCAGGCAGGTAGCCCCAAGGCTGTGACTATCGCCACCAATATGGCAGGTCGCGGTACCGATATCGTGCTGGGCGGCAATATTGAAAAGCAGATCGAGCTAGTGCGTGCGGACGAGGCATTGAGTGAAGCCGCCAAATTGGAGCGCATCGCCGACATGAAGACCGCTTGGGCGCTGGTGCATCAGCAGGTCCTCGCCAGCGGCGGTCTGCACATCATCGGTACAGAACGTCACGAGTCGCGTCGTGTGGATAATCAATTGCGCGGTCGTGCTGGTCGTCAGGGCGATGCGGGTTCCAGTCGTTTCTATCTGTCTCTTGAGGATCCGCTGTTACGCATCTTCGCTTCAGATCGTGTTACCGCCATCATGAATAAGTTCAAGTTGCCGGAAGGTGAGGCGATCGAGCACAGCTGGGTGACACGCGCCATTGAGAACGCGCAGCGCAAAGTCGAGGCGCGCAACTACGATATGCGTAAGCAGATATTGGAGTATGACGACGTCGCTAACGAACAGCGCAAAGTCATCTATCAGCAGCGCACCGAGTTGTTAGAAAGTGCCGACATCACCGAGACGATCTCCGCGATGCGTGAAGGTGTACTGGAAAGCGCGGTCGACCTGCATTTGCCACCTGGTAGTATGGAAGAGCAATGGGATGCACCGGCTCTCGAAAAGACATTGGCGTCCGACTTCGCTTTGGATGTGCCGGTAGTCTTATGGTTGGCGAACGAGAAAGAATTGGATTTGGCTGGCGTGGGCGCACGTGTGCGCGAGACCGCACAGCAACTCTATCAGGCCAAGGTCGATCTGGTTGGCGCGGATAACATGCATCACTATGAACGCGCCATCATGCTGCAGAGTCTGGATCAGCATTGGCGTGAACATCTGGCGGCGTTAGATCATTTGCGTCAAGGTATACATCTGCGCGGTTATGCGCAGAAGAACCCTAAACAAGAATACAAGCGTGAAGCTTTCGAGTTGTTCGCGTCCATGCTGGAAGCCATTAAGTTGGAAGTGACGCAGGTGCTGATGAGTGTGCAGGTGCGTAGCGAACAAGATGTGGCCGATGTAGAAGCGCCACCTGCACCGGAAAATGTGCAGTATCATCACGCCGATTACGAAGAGGCGCTGGCTAATCCTTCAGCAGAAACTGAAGAGGCCGCACCCTTCGTACGCGCAGGTGAGAAGATCGGACGCAACGATCCATGTCCCTGCGGCTCGGGGAAAAAATACAAGCAATGCCACGGCAAATTAAGTTAATTTGATAAGGGAGAATGTGATGTCATTAGTGATTGATACGCTGCGTACTTCGACGATAACTGAAGAATTGAGCGACGCAGAAGTGCAGATCCTTGCAGGTCTGTTTGAAGTGAAGAGCTATAAGGCGGGTGAGCAGATCACCAAGCCTGGCGAAGAAGGTCATGACAATCTCTTCATCCTCGCCAAGGGCGAAATAGAAGTGAAGATACAGAACAGCGGTGAGATATCCTCCATCCACGTGCTGCGACCTGGCGACCTGGCAGGCATCATCACCTTCGTCGGCGGAGCGGCTTCTCATATCAGCGCTACTTTGTGCGCGATGGGTGACACGCAAGTGTTGAGCCTAGAACGCAAACGCTTCGAGACCCTCATCAACAGTCATCCCATGATCATGTATCGCGTGATGCGCGGCGTGGTGCGTAATGTGCACGGCATTGTGCGCCGTATGAATATGCAAGCTGTAGAGATGAGTAATTATATCTTCGGCTCTAAGGGTCGTTACTAACATCCTCCTCCGCCCTTTGCTGGGCGGATAGTCTTACTACTAGGAAGCTCACATGCCTGTGAATCTGACTTCGCCCGTTGCGGCACAACTGTTGCCCGTTGCGGGCGTTTCTTTGGGTATCGCGGAAGCTGGTATCAAACGTGCCGACCGTAAAGACCTGCTGGTCATGCTTTTGAGTCAAGGTACTCGCGTAGCAGGTGTGTTCACAACTAACCGATTCTGCGCCGCACCAGTTACTGTTGCGAAGGAGCATCTTGCGCATACAGATGGTATACGCGCTTTGCTGGTCAACACTGGGAATGCGAATGCGGGCACGGGTGAGCAGGGCATGAAAGATGCGCGCGCCAGCTGTGCTGCGCTAGCTGGATTGTTGGGCTGCAAAGCCAATCAGATTTTGCCCTACTCCACCGGTGTGATCATGGAGCCGCTGCCTATCGCTAAGATAGCCGCGGGTCTGCCTGCCGCGGTTGCCAATGTTAAAACCGACAACTGGTATGACGCGGCACACGCCATCATGACCACGGATATCGTCGCCAAAGCTATTTCCAAACAGGTCGTAATCGACGGCGTGACGGTGACGATCACCGGCATAGCCAAAGGATCGGGCATGATCCATCCCAATATGGCGACCATGCTGGGCTATATCGCCACCGATGCCTCTATTACACAACCCTTGCTGCAGCAGATGGTGAGTGCCTCCTGCAACCGTTCTTTCAACTGCATCACCGTGGATGGCGACACCTCCACCAATGATGCTTTGATGCTGATTGCAACTGGCAAGTCTGGCGCGGCGGAGATCGTCTCTGCTGATAGCAAAGTCTATACACAGATGTTGGCCGCGGTGACTGAGGTCGCTACTTATCTGGCGCAAGCTATCGTGCGTGACGGCGAAGGTGCGACCAAGTTCATCACCATCAAGATGGAAGGTGGCATGAATGAAGAGGAGTGTAAGAAGATAGGCTATGCCATCGCTCATTCCCCCTTAGTTAAGACCGCGTTCTTTGCTTCCGATCCAAATTTAGGCCGTATCCTTGCCGCAATTGGATATGCGGGTGTGAGCGATCTGGATGTAGAGAAGCTCAAGGTCTATCTGGACGACGTGTTAGTCGCTGAACACGGCGGTCGTGCGGCGAGTTATCAGGAGGAAGATGGTCAGCGCGTGATGCAACAGAGTGACATCACCATACGCGTGGTACTGAATCGCGGCGCAGTGAATGCAACGTTGTGGACCTGTGACTTCTCTTACGACTATGTGAAGATCAACGCCAGTTATCGCAGCTAAGTATTGCTGCACTAAAAACGAAGAAGGCTCGAGTAATCTCGAGCCTTCTTCGTTTCACCATATGTATTTTTAATTTATAGAAGCGTAGCGAGGGGATCGAGTGCACAGAGCACGGAACGCAGACGCCGAGACATTCCCTGTGGGTAGGCGACGGTGGCAAGTACCGCGCGACACCGCAATCGAGTCACGTAACAGCTTCTAGCCACTATTACGCAAGCCGGTGGCTATACCGTTAATCGTCAGATGGATCGCACGCTTCACCTTCTCATCGTTATCGCCCGCACGATGGCGCAACAACAACGCAACCTGCAAGTGGTTGAGTGGATCGATATACGGCGTACGGGTCAGCAAACTGCGTGCGAAAGCGGGATTGTCCTGCAGCAGTTTGGTGTTGCCAGTGACCTTGAACAACATCTCTATCGTAATCTCCCACTCGGCGTTGATGGCACCGAAGATACGCTCACGCAGTTCTACGTCATCTACCAATTCTGAATAGCTCTCCGCGATACCCATATCGGTCTTGGACAACACCATGTCCATATTGGACATCAGGCCTCGGAAGAATGGCCAATTCTTGTACATGGCACGCAGTTGTTTGAGACCGGCCTCGCCTTCTTCGGCGATAAATTCTTTGACCGCACTGCCGTAGCCTAACCAGCCTGGCAACAGTGTACGTGTCAGTCCCCAGCTAAATACCCAAGGGATGGCGCGCAGATCTTCGATACGATTAGACGGTTTACGTGACGAAGGGCGGCTGCCGATGTTGAGTTCGGCGATCTCCCGTATCGGCGTCGCGGTAAAGAAATACTCTGTGAAGCCCGGTGTCTCGTAGACCAGCTTGCGATAGGCAGCAAAGGCTTTAAGACTCAGCTCTTCCATGATGCGCATGAATTCAGGATTGCCGTCGGCATGGTGTGGATGGTCGAGCAATGAGGCCTCGAAGGTCGCCGCGATCATGGTCTCTAGATTACGTCTGCCGATCTCGGGGTTGGAATACTTACTGGAAATCACCTCGCCCTGCTCGGTGATACGGATCTGTCCGTTCACGCTGCCGGGAGGCTGCGCCAAGATGGCATCGTAGCTAGGACCGCCGCCACGGCCAACGGTGCCGCCACGACCATGGAACAGACGCAGCTCGATACCATGTTTGGCGAAAATCTCGACCAGTACCACTTCGGCTTTGTACAGCTCCCAGTTGGCAGTCAGATAGCCACCGTCCTTGTTACTGTCTGAGTAACCCAGCATCACTTCTTGAGTGTTGCCACGACTCTTGAGCAGATCACGGTAGTAAGGTATGGAGAACAGCTCATCCATGATAGGGCCGCAACCGCGCAAGTCTTCTATGGTCTCGAACAGCGGAATGATGTTGATATGCAGTGCGGGCTTAGAGCCCTGCTCAAGCAGATCAACCTGTTGCAGCATCAGGGCCAGTTCCAGCATGTCGCTGACCGCATCGGTCTTGGAGATAATGTGATTGGGCAGCGCTTCACGGCCGAAACGTTGCTGAATCTGTGCGGCAGTCTGCATGATGCGCAATTCGGTTTGAGCTGTGTCGGTATAACCGTCCAAAGCGCCCATCAGCGGTATGCCGGCTTGTAATGCGGCCAACAATACTTTGCGCTTCTCGGCTTCACTCAATGCGCTGTATGCCTCGCCCGTGCCCAGCAACTCGCTGACAGTCTGCTCCAATATCGCGCTGTGCTGGCGCATGTCCAGTGGGGCTAGATGGAAACCAAATACTTCTGCAGCGCGACGCAGATTAGCTAAGCGGCCGCGCGCTAGATACACCGCGCCATGCCTGAATAGCGAATCGATGAGGATGTCTAGCTCAGCGATGAATTCCTCCGGTGATGCATAAGGCTTGGCATTTTCGTCCAAGGGACGCAGCTGCGCGATTTCATTGCCTAGCAGCTTGCTGGTAGCAGAAAGGCGCGAATAGATGAGAATCAGTGCACGGCGATAGGGCTCGTCTTTGCGCTCGGCAGCTTGATCTGGTGAGCTTTCTGCGAATGCATGCAGCTCATCACTCATGCCAATCAGACGATCAGTGAGGCTCAGACGGGTACCTAATAGATGGACTTCACTCAGGTAATGTTCAAATGCCAAGGAAGAGTGCTGGCGTAATGCGTCCTGCATCACCTCGTGCGTGACGAAAGGGTTGCCATCACGGTCGCCACCTATCCAGCTGCCCACGCGCAACAGCGGTGGCAACTTCATATCCTTGTCAAAGCGCGCTTCCAACTGCTTTTCCAGATTGGCGTAGATTTTTGGAATCTCACTTAGGTAGGTGTAGCGGTAGAACTCTAGGCCATTCTTGATCTCGTCGCTAACGGTCAGTTTAGAGGTGCGCAACATGCGGGTCTGCCACAGGATGAGTACAAAACGATGCAACGCTTCTTCGTTCTCGGCCAATTCGTCCGGTGTCATTTCAACGCGGTCGCGATTGGAAAGCAGATTGGAGATAATCAGTTGGCAATCCAAGATGCTTTTGCGTTGTACTTCCGTTGGATGCGCGGTTAGTACGGGTGAGATGATGGCTTTGTCCAGAAAAGCCTGCAGCTCATGCGCGTCTATATGACTCTCTTCGAGTCGGTCTAGCGCCAGTTGTAGGCTGCCAGACTTGGCTGGAGACTCTGCCTTGAGGTGGGCGCGATGGCGGCGGTTGTGATGCAAATCTTCCGCGATATTGGAGAGTTGTGAGAAGTAGTTGAAAGCGCGTACCACGACTAGCGTGTCGCTGGGGGTCAGGGCATCCAGTGTCTGTTCGAGCTGCAAGCGATCGCGCTCATCCTGCGTTTTGCGAAAGCGCACCGCAGCGCGGCGTACATTCTCGATCAGTTCGAAGGATGCATCGCCTTCCTGTTCGCGCAGCGTTTCGCCGAGGATGCGACCTAGCAGGCGTACATCTTCGCGCAGTGGCAGGTCTTTAGAGGAGATATCGGTAGTGGCAGATAAAAGGTTCATCACGTTCTCGGCACAAAAGGGCGGGGCACCCTATGTTAGAATGCCGCGCAAATTCAAATCAACAGTTCAGGAAGTGTCATGAGTCAGGTCATTACAACCCCCCCATCCCGATTGGTCATCGCTTCACGCGAAAGCGCTTTAGCGATGTGGCAAGCACACCATATACAGGACAGGCTGCGTGCATTATATCCACAAACCGAAGTCAGTATCCTCGGTATGACCACTCAAGGTGATCAGATTCTTGATGTGACACTGTCCAAAATCGGAGGCAAAGGCTTGTTCGTGAAAGAGCTAGAGACCGCCTTGGAAGATGGTAGGGCAGACTTGGCCGTACATTCGCTCAAGGATGTGCCGATGAATATGCCGGAAGGTTTTGTGCTCGCCGCCATTGGTGAGCGCGAAGACCCGCTCGACGCTTTCGTCTCGAATAAATATGAGAACCTCGCAGACCTGCCTGCAGGTAGCGTGGTGGGTACTTCTAGTTTGCGTCGCGAAAGTCAGTTGCGCGCGCGCTTCCCGCATCTCGATATCCAGCCCTTGCGCGGCAATGTGCAGACTCGTTTGCGCAAGCTGGATGAAGGTCAATACGCTGCCATCATTTTGGCAGCTGCAGGTTTGAAGCGTCTGGGACTGGGTGCGCGTATCCGCAACGTCATCGCCAGCGAAGACAGTCTGCCAGCAGTCGGTCAGGGGGCGTTGGGCATAGAGTGCCGTTCTGATCGCGCCGATGTGATCGCCTGCTTGCAAGCTCTGCATCACGATGATTCCGCTGCCTGTGTCTGGGCAGAGCGTGCCATGAGCCGCTCGCTGGGCGGCAGTTGCCAAGTACCTTTGGGCGGTTTCGCACAAGTCAAGAACGGTCAGCTGTATATGCGCGGCTTCGTCGCCAGCCCAGATGGTGCGCGCATGATGCGTGCCGAAGCGACTGGCAGTATCCAACAACCTGAAGCACTGGGAAATCAGATCGCCGATGCGCTGCGCGCGCAGGGTGCAGATGAGATTCTAGCTGCCTTGGCGCTTTGATCTGATCATCTATGCAGGCAAGGCGCGTCAGCGTCCTACCTGACACTCAATGACACGCTCCCCGCTAAATGGATTGCAAGTGTTGGTCACCCGGCCTCAAGATCAGGCCGAGGGGTTGACGTCTGCGATCAGCGCGGCAGGTGGCATTCCTCTTCCATTTCCCCTATTGGATATTGCGCCTGTCGCAGAGGCCGCTAGTTTGCATGCGCAGCTGCAGCGACTAAACGAATTCGACCTAGCTATCTTCATCAGTCCGAATGCAGTGAGTTACGGCATGGCTGCTATCGCTGCGGCTGGCGCATCTTTGCCTGCACAAGTCGCGACGGTGGGTGCGGGTAGTGCGCGTGCCTTGCGTGCAGCAGGTGTGTCACAGGTGATCGTGCCGTCTGAGCGCAGCGACAGTGAAGGTTTATTGGCCATGCCGGAACTGGCGCAGATGACTGGTAAGCGTGTGATGATCCTGCGCGGCGACGGTGGACGTGAGTTGTTGGCCGACACGCTTAGGGCGCGCGGTGCAACGGTGGAATATGCCACCTGCTATCAGCGCAGTAAGACTCGCAAGACACTAGAAGAGCTGTTGTGTCTGAAGCCTGAAGTGTTGACTGTGACCAGTAGTGAGGCGCTCGGCCATTTGCGAGAAATGCTTAATCATTCCCTTCCGCCATACAGGGGGAAGGATAGGATGGGGGTAATGCTGATGAACGACTCAGTTTCTACCCCCGTTCTAGCCCAGCCCCTGCAAGAGGGTGGGGACAGCCTGTTGGCATTGCCCATGTTCGTCCCCCATCCACGTATCGCTGAGTCGGCCACTCGCTTAGGCTGGCGCGAAGTGATACTGAGCGGTGCTGGCGATGACGGTTTGCTGACGAGTCTGATAGCATGGCGCGACACGAAAGGGTTCTTATGAGCGAATCGGATACACCCGTACCAGCCAAACATGGTCTGCTGCATGCAGTGGCAGGCGCGAGTCTGACTCAGCTTACCTTGGCCGTACTGGTGGTGATCTTCGTCTGGCAATGGCTGGCGGCGCATCAGGATATCAATGTGATGCAAGAACAACTGGCCAAGAAGATTGCTGAGATGGATGGTAGCAATAAGGCTAACAGTGTGATGTTGGCCAAGACGCAAGAAGACAATCGCGAGATGGCTGCCAAGCTGACTTTATTGGAGACCCGTTACGCGGAATCGCAAGGGCAGCGTGCAGCACTGGAAGCTTTGTATAACGACCTCTCCAGCAGTCGCGACGAGATGGCGCTGGCCGAGGTCGAGCAGCTGTTGATGAGCGCCAACCAGCAACTGCAACTTTCCTCGAATGTCAAAGCCGCGCTGATCGCCATGCAGACCGCCGACGCACGGCTGCAGCGCATGGCTAGACCATCCTTGAACGGTCTGCGTAAAGCGATAAGTCTGGATATGGATAAGTTGCGAGCACTGCCTAATGTGGATGTGTCGGGTATGAGTATGCAGCTCGACACCTTGATCTCAGAGGCTCAAGAGTTGCCGATGATCTATCAGGAGCGTGCAAGCGGTGAGGCAACGCCGGAGGCTAAGCCGGCGGGTGACGAGAGTTCATGGCGGAAGTTGTGGCGCGAGATCTGGCAAGAGCTGAAGCAGCTGGTGCATATTCAGAACACCGGCAAAATCGAGCTACCGTTATTGCCGCCCGAACAGGAATTTTTCCTGCGCGAAAACCTCAAGTTGCGTCTGTCCTTGGCGCGTATGGATCTGATGTCGCGCGACGAAGTGTCCTTCAAGCATGAGATCCACACGGTGCAAGATTGGCTGGGTAGCTACTTCGATGTGAAGAGCGGTAACGGTGCACACATGATGGCCAGTCTGAAAAAATTGGGCGCGGCGAATATCAACATCGAGTTGCCCGACATCAACGACAGTCTCAATCAGGTACGCAGCTACCGCATGAGTCGCGAGCCCAAGAATGACCTTGCTTTACCTACTAGGACAGGTAGATGAAATACTTAGCTTGGTTGTTGGTCTCGTTCGCAGTGGCGGTGGTCATCAGCAGTACCGCGCACAACCCCGCCTATGTGTTGCTGGTTTATCCGCCCTACCGCATCGACATGTCGCTGACATTGTTCGTCGTCCTCTCCTTGCTGACCTTGCTGGCGGTTTACAGTCTGGTGCAGGTGGTGATGGCGGCGGCGGGCTTGCCTGGCAAGGCGAGACGCTATCGTGAGCAGCGCGAACATGAGAAGAGTCAGGCACTGCTCAATACCGCGCTGAACGCCTATTTTGAAGGGCGCTATGCCGCTGCAGAAAAAGCTGCTGTGCATGCCATGGAGCTGGGCGAGGCTTCTTCTTTACATTCCATACTTGCTGCAAGTTCTGCTCATGAGTTGCATGAATATCAAAAGCGCGATGAATATCTGAACTTGGCCCAAGGCAAGGATGTGGGTGACAGCACTATGCGCTTGATGGCGACGACGCGCTTTATGCTCGATCAACATGAACCTCAGGCGGCATTGGACGCCTTGCAGGCCCTGCGTGCCACGGGAGTTAAGAGCCACTTGGGCGCTTTGTCGTTGGAGCTAAAAGCGCAGCAGCAGGCGGGACACTGGGGCGAGGTGTTGGATATTGTCCAGCAATTGGAAGCGCGACAAGCGATAGATATGACGGTCGCCGCACAACTGCGTCAGCAGGCATATCTCGAAAGTTTGCGTGCGCAGCAGAGTGTTGTAGCGCTGGCGGAGCTAGTGCAGCGCATACCCGCCGAATATTTGCGCCGTACCAAGGTCGCTGTGACAGCGGCGCGTGCGTTACTCAAGTTTGCCGACTACGCGCTCGCACAAAAGGTGATTGCGAACAGCCTAGATGTACAGTGGGATAGTGAGCTGGTGAGCTTATATGGAGATAACCTTAGTAGTGATCTCAGTGAATCCATAGCCCACGCTGAGAACTGGTTGGTGCACCATCCGAAAGATGTGGGTCTGTTGCTCGCACTCGGTAAGTTATGCATGCAACAACAGCTTTGGGCTAAGGCGCAGAGCTATCTGGAGCGCAGCATATCTGTATCGCCCAGTTATGCGGCCTATACCGCACTGGCACTATTGTCTGAGCGTCTTGGCAAGTCCGAGCAGACCTATCATTTTCATCAGCTCGCATTGGCGTTGCGCGATCCAGCCGCAGCATAGACGAGGTAGACATGAAAACAATTATTAGTTTGGCAGTGTTGTTTGCAGGACTTTATGTTGTGCCTGCTAACGCAGATGTGGTGCATAAATGTAAAGATGCGCAGGGGCAGATGCGCTATCAGGCCTCACCATGTGCGCGCACTGATCAATCGGTGTCTTCATGGGCGACACGTGAGATGACGGTGGAGCAGGAGCCTGGAGCGGAGCCCAAAGCTAAACAGGCGTTGGTGTTGCGCCAACAGGGCAACGGTCACTATATGGTCACCGGTGCAGTGAATGGCAAGCCGCTGAATTTCATTGTTGATACCGGTGCATCCGCCATTTCCTTGCCGCGTGACTTAGCCTATATGGCGAACATGTCTTGCACCGAGCAGATCAAGGTGCAGACAGCGAACGGTTCATCCAGCGCCTGCATGGGCATCATCTCCAAACTCAAGATCGGCCCTTATCTGCTCAGGGACGTGCCAGCTTTTATGGCGCCTAATCTCAATCAACCGCTGTTGGGCATGAATGTGCTGCAACGTTTCCGTATCGAGCAGGACAACGGCGAGATGCGCCTCACTCCCAAGGAGTGATCAGCTCTTGGGCGCGAAGGTGAAAGCGTCCGAGTAGAAGTTCTCGTTGAGCAGACCGCACTGGCCAGTGAAGTCGGTGTGTGCTGCCTCTACCACGATGGGTGCACCGCAGGCATAGACCTCATGCTTGGACATATCCGCGTAATCTTCCATCACCGCCTTGTGTACAAAGCCGCTACGACCAGTCCAGTTGTCTTCAGGGATGGCATCGGACAATACTGGTGTGAATTTGATGCCTGCCGCTTCCCACTGTTTGGCCATATCCAGCATGTACAGATCGGACAGTTTGCGTGCGCCCCAGTAGAAATGCATGGGGCGTTTCACGCCGATGTACAGCGCGTGTTCGATGATGGCTTTGATGGGCGCGAAACCAGTACCACTGGCAACGAACAAAATAGGCTTGTCAGAATCCTCACGCAGGAAGAAGGTACCCAGCGGGCCTTTGAAGCGCAGGATGTCGCGTTCCTTCATCACCTCAAATACATGTTTGGTGAACTCGCCGCCGACGATGTTGCGAATATGTAGTTCCAAAAACTCGTCATTGTGCGGCGCATTCGCAAGTGAGAAGCTGCGTGGCTTATGATCCTTGATGAGGATATCGATGTATTGTCCAGCAAGGAATTGCAGACGTTCGTTGGCGGGCAATTTGAGTTGCAACACCATCACATCGTCGGCGCGCTTGGTCATGGATTGCACGCGGCAAGGCATGGTCTTTACTGGGATGTCTTTCACTGCATTAACTTCACGACACTCAAGATTGAGATCGGACTTGGGTTTTGCGCAACAGAATAATGTCATGCCGGCGGCGCGTTCCGCTTCGGTCAGCGTGCTCTCTTGAAACTTGCCGTGATCGACCTCGCCTTGCAACACCTTGCCTTTACACGCGCCGCACACGCCGTCGCGGCAGCTATAGGGCAGGGTGTAACCATGCTTGATCGCGGCTTCCAAGATGGTCTCGTGTGCCTCGATGGGGAACAGGTGGCCGCTGGGGGTGAGGGTGGTATTGAAGGTCATGGCAGTGATTCTGTTTTCGCAAAGGGTAGGATTTTACAGCATAATCCGGCGCATCTTGGTATCCAGATAATTTATGAAAAGTATTCTCATCGTGGGTTGCGGTGACGTGGCGATGCGCACCATCCCGCTATTGCGTCCCAACTATCGTTTGTACGCACTGATACGCGATTCATCTCGTGCCCCTGCGCTGCGCGCGGCAGGTGTCACGCCTATCTTGGGGGATATGGATAAGCGTCGCAGCCTGCAGCGTATCGCCGGCATTGCCGACATCGTGCTGCATCTCGCCCCGCCACCCAATAGTGGGATGCACGATAGTCGCACACGTAATCTATTGGCCGCGTTATCAATTTCGACATTGCCGAAACAGTTGGTTTATATCAGCACCAGTGGTGTGTATGGTGATCAAGGCGGTGCATGGGTGAGTGAGACCACGCCGCTGGCGGCACACAATCCGCGCGCCTTGCGCCGTGTCGATGCCGAGCAGCAAGTGCGCGCTTGGGCAGCCGATAACGGCGTGCGAGCTAGCATATTGCGCGTGCCCGGCATCTACGCGCATGACCGATTGCCTTTGGATAGATTGCGTGCCGGAGCGCCGGCTATCGTCGCGAGTGAAGATAGCTATAGCAACCATATCCATGCTGATGATCTGGCGCGCATCATCCTTGCTACCTTGCGCCACGGACTAGCCAACCGCGTGTATCACAGCACCGACGATGACGAGATGAAGATGGGAGATTACTTCGATGCGGTGGCAGATGCGTTTCACCTGCCGCGTCCACCGCGCTTGCCGCGCGCCCAAGTGCAGGCGCAGGTGTCGCCGATGATGTGGTCGTTTATGAACGAGTCGCGCCGCTTGAGTAATATGCGTATGAAGCAAGAGTTGAAGGTGCGGCTACTTTACCCAACGGTGAGCGCAGCGCTGCCTTAACCCTTTTCTATGTGGCGCTCTATGTGCTCCAAAAACACACGGGTCTTGATTGGCAAATAGCGCCGCATCGGCATCACCGCCCAAGCGGGTACGGGTGGGAAACACCAGTCAGCTAACACCCTTACCAAGCGTTTGGCTTGCACATCGGCCCGTGCGAAGCGGTCAGGTAATGCGCCTATGCCCGCGCCATTCAACACCAGTTGCTGCACCATATCGGGCGAGCTGACCGAGAGTCGGCCCGGTGGCACGCCTTCCCAGACCTCTTTGTCGCGCAGCAATTTCCACGCTGCCGCGCTTCCTCGCGCCGAAAGCAAACGTACCGTGTGGTGCTGTTGTAACTGCTCCGGATGTTGCAGTTGTGGATGAAGTGCGAGATAGATGGGGCTGGCGTACAGGCCAAAGCTCTGCTCGTCGATCTTGCGCGCCACCATGCTGGAGTCGTCAGCTAGCTTGCCCATACGTATAGCCAGATCGTAGCGCTCGGCGATCAGATCTACACGACGCGTGCTCAAGTCTAAATCTAGCTGTATCTCGGGGTAGGCCTCGATGAAGGTGGCGATGGCGCGCGAAAAGTTCTGCTTGGCGTAGTCGCCGGGCATGGAGACGCGCAAGCGCCCGCGCGGTCGTAGTTCCTGGCTTTGCACGAAGTCGCGCACCACGCCCACTTCCTCGGCAACACGTCGACAGTGGTCCAGAAAAGTAGTGCCGAACTCGGTGAGCGACAAGCGTCGTGTGGTGCGCAGCAGCAGACGTTGCCCCAAAGCTGCCTCCAGTTTTGCCAATCGCCGCGACACGGTGGCCTTGGGCATGCCGAGAAATTCTGCGGCACTCACCAAGGTCTCCTGTTCCACGATGGTGGCGAACAGAATCAGGTCATCAGCGGAGAGGTCTTTTTGTTCCATATATGGGATAGTCTATCCAGTTTTGTAGGCTTTATCTATTTTTTCGAGGCGCATATGATGCCTCCATCAACATAAATTTGGAGTGCCAATCATGCAAACCATCACTACGAAAACGCTGCGCCAGTCGCGCGGCATCGAGCGCCTCGTCACCGGCATCGCGACTTCGGATGGCGCTGGCGTCAAATTGACCCGCGTACTCACCGGCAAGCTGCAACGCCGCCTCGATCCTTATTTGATGCTGGACGCTTTCGGTAGCGACGACCCAGACGACTATATCGCCGGTTTTCCCGACCATCCGCATCGTGGTTTCGAGACCATTACCTATATGCTTTCGGGGCGCATGCGTCACCGTGATAGTGCGGGCCATGAAGGACTGTTGCAGAACGGCGGTGTGCAGTGGATGACGGCGGGACGCGGGGTGATTCATTCCGAGATACCCGAACAGGAGGACGGTGTCATGGAGGGGTTCCAGCTCTGGCTCAATCTGCCCTCGCAACGCAAGATGATAGAGCCTTGGTATCGCGATATTCCCAGCACTGATATTCCTGAATACACAACCGATGCAGGTGTGACGGTTCGTGTGATCGCAGGAGAGAGCAATGGCGTGTCCGGTGCGGTAAATCGGGAACATACTGAGCCGCTGTATCTGGATATCCATATGCCCGCTGGAACTGAGTTTGCTACAGCTATTCCCGCCACACATAACGCCTTCATCTATGTCTATCGCGGTGTGGTGGAGGTGAATGGCAGCGCAGTTGCGGTACAGCGTATGGGTATATTGGAAAACAGAGCGGATGCGGATGGCGTGACGTTGAGTGCATCACAAGACACGCGACTTATCCTTGTTGCGGGTAAGCCGCTCAACGAAGAGATTGTGCAGTACGGCCCCTTCGTGATGAACACGCAGGAACAGATACACGATGCGATTGATGATTTTAGGAATGGCCGCTTGGCTTAACGTAGTTTACAAAGATTCGAACTTACTAAAGGAAACGCTATGAGCACATCACTTTTTAATCCTACTTCATTGGGCAAGTTGCAACTCAAGAACCCTATCGTCATGTCGCCGCTGACCCGCTCACGCGCCACTGATAATGTGCCGAACGCGCTGATGGTCAAGTATTACAGCCAGCGCGCCGGTGCCGGTCTTATCATCACCGAGGGTACTTCGCCTTCACCTAACGGTATTGGTTATGCGCGCATCCCTGGCATCTATTCTGATGCGCAAGTGCAGGGTTGGCGCGCTGTGACTAATGCGGTGCATCAGGCCGGCAGCAAGATTTTTGTGCAATTGATGCATTGCGGTCGCGTTTGCCAAGTTGAGAACATGCCAGCTGGTAGCAAGGTGTTGGCTCCGTCTGCTGTCGCGATGACAGGTGAGATATGGACCGACAGCAAGAGCATGCAGCCCTATACGCCTCCAATAGCGATGACAGAGGCGGACATCGCCCACACCATCGCGGAATACGCGACGGCATGTAGTAACGCCATCAAGGCCGGTTTCGACGGTGTGGAGTTGCATGGTGCGAACGGTTATCTGATCGACCAGTTCCTCAATACGGCATCTAACCAGCGCACCGACCAGTGGGGCGGGAGTGTGGCGAACCGCATCCGCTTTGCGGTCGAGGTGGCCAAGGCGGCGGTCGCTGCTATCGGTGCAGAACGTATCGGTATGCGCCTCTCACCCTATGGTGCGTTCAATGACATGGTGGCGGATGCTGAGACCGATGCTTTGTACCAAGCGCTGATCGTGGAACTGAGCAAGTTAGGACTGGCCTATATCCATATCGTCGATCACAGCTCCATGGGTGCGCCTGCAGTGAGCGCAACTTTGAAAGCCAAGCTACGTGAGACGTTCAAAGGCGCGTACATCATGTCGGGAGGCTATGATGCCGCGCGTGCCCAGGCTGATCTGGATGCCAAGCGCGGTGATTTAGTCGCCTTTGGTCGTCCCTTCATCTCCAACCCGAATCTGGTTGTCAAGCTGCAGAGCGGAGCAGAACTGACGGCGCCGGATTTCAGCACTTTCTACACGCCGGGTGAGAAGGGGTATACCGACTACTAAGCGCGCCGCTAGATGACAAAAGGCCTGCCGAGGTGACTCGGCAGGCCTTTTTTATCGCGCTAACTGAATTAGTTGTGCAGTTGGTTCAGTTGTTTTGCAATCACATCGTGGCTCAACCACAACACAGGACCAGCCGGATTAGAGGTCTCATAAAACATCAGTGGACCGGTACCTTCCAGTACCAGTGCGCTAAGAATGTCTGTGACCAACGCTTCGCGGCTGGTATGCATCTTGGTGATCTCCTCCGAGGTACCGATCATCACATCCGCCAATGCAGCGGTGTTGGGCATAGGCCATGCGGCAAAGTTGCGGAAGCTCTTCATCACGTCGCTGGCGTTGTAGACGTCTATCTTGTGTAACAGACCTTCCAGTGTGAATTCAGGTTGCAACACGGCGCGACAAGCTTGCCATTGTGATTCGGCCCAAGCGCCGCCGTTCTCCTTCTTCAAGGCATTCAGCAGTGGGAATAGTGATAGCTCTACCCCGACGAAGATGTCAGACGAGTTGGTGCGTATCTCAGGGCAGTTGTAGACCGTGGCTTTGATACCGCGCTGCCATGCGGCTTCCGCGATGTGCTCCAGCTTCATCTTGGCTTTGCCTTGGGTATAGCTGGTGTAGGTTTGCCACTGATATTGATCGTCGATGAGAATCTCGGTGCCGTGATAGCCGTAGGCGGAGTAACGCACTTGGCCACCCGTCTTTTCCAAACGCGCGCGGATCGTTGCGCTGCCATCGATGAGATGCTGGAAAGTATTGGCAGTGACTTCGTCGAAGTTCATCAGAATGAGTTTGCCCAGATCGCTTTCCAGTAAAGCGCTAGAAGACAGGAAGCGCTCACCACGACCTTTGTACACGCGGTTGGCAATCGCCAAGAATACTTTAGCCTTGGGGATGCCGCCCGCCATGGTGTGAGCAAAGAATACATTGCTGCCATTGGGGATCATGCTGTCCAGCTGCGCCATCGTCTGCGCGACGGAATCCTTGAAGCGCTTGATGCCGACTTCGCGGCACTGCTCGATATGTGCCCAATCCAACTTATCGTCTTGCCAGGTCTTGAGCGTCATCTCAGCGACCATGGAGGTGGGGGTGGGGGTACCGGCTGGTGCGTCCAACTCAAAACCTGCCATCAAGGGGACGTTGATGATACGGCCACCTAGGTTAGCTTCGGCGGCGCTCAATTCTTCAGGTGTCAGGGCGCGCAAGACATTGTCGTCGTCACGTCTACCTACAGTCACGCCTATGATGGTCATGCCCGCTTTGCGTGCCTCGTTGATTAGGCCATTGGCATAACCGCGTCCGAACAGTTCGCCGAACAGCACGAAGACATCGCCTTTGCGGAAGATGTTGGTGTGAGGGACGTCGCGTAGCGGGATAGGTGCGAGCATAAAAATTCTCCGGTCGTGGATATTACGAATTTAGTAAGTTGCGGATTTTAGCAGGTCAGCATCATGCATGAGCTTTATTGCTGAATTGTATCAACTCAGCGAGCTTGGCTTTCGCCGCACCGCTGGCAATGACTTCGGCCGCACGTTTAACACCCGAGGCTAAGCTGTCGCTCAGTCCAGCAGCATAGATGGCCGCACCAGCATTCAACTGCACGATGTCGCGCGCGGTGCCGGGCTGATTGTCGAGTACAGAACGCAGCATGGCGACGGCGGCTTCTTTGGTCTGTACCCGTATGCTGTCCAAGGATGCTGTTTGCAGGCCGAAGTCAGCAGGCTGCACGCTGTATTCGCTGATATTGCCGTCTTTCAGCTCAGCCACAGAAGTCGGGCCGCTGATGGTGATTTCATCCAGTCCATCACAACCATTCACCACCAGTACATGCTGGCTGCCCAAGCGTTGCAACACGCGCGCCTGTATGCCGACCAGATCAGGATGGAACACGCCCATCACCTGATTGTCGGCACCGGCAGGATTGGTGAGCGGGCCTAGTACGTTGAAGATGGTGCGCACGCCTAATTCTTTGCGCACGGGGGCGGCATGCTTCATCGCACCGTGGAAATTAGGCGCGAACATAAAGCCTATGCCGATTTGGTCCACACTCAGCCCGACTTGCGCGGGCGTGAGATTGAGGTTCACGCCTAAAGCTTCCAATACATCGGCTGAGCCGCAGGTAGACGACACAGAACGCCCGCCATGTTTGGCGACACGTGCGCCCGCTGCCGAAGCGACAAAGGCACTGGCAGTAGAGATGTTGAAGGTGTGCGCGGCATCGCCGCCGGTGCCACAGGTATCGACCAGATGTTGACGTTTGGTCACAGGTACTTTGGTGGAGAACTCGCGCATCACAAAAGCTGCCGCAGAGATCTCGCCTATGGTTTCCTTTTTTACACGCAGGCCGACCAAGATGGCAGCGATCATGGTGGGAGAGACTTCGCCGCCCATAATCTGGCGCATCAGCGAAAGCATCTCGTCGTAGAAGATCTCACGTTGTTCTATCAAACGAACCAGTGCTTGTTGCGGCGTGATCATGGCTTGCCCTCCAAGAAATTTTTCAGCATGTCGTGACCATGCTCGGTGAGGATGGACTCGGGATGGAACTGCACGCCGTGCACCGCCAGTGTCTTGTGACGCACGCCCATGATCTCGCCATCATCCGTCCAGGCGGTGACTTCCAAACAATCTGGCAGCGACTCTCTTTCGATCACCAGCGAGTGATAGCGCGTTGCGGTGAAAGGATCAGGCAATCCGGTGAACACGCTGTTGCTGTGATGATGGATCTGCGAGGTCTTACCGTGCATCAAAGTCTTGGCATGGATGATGTTGCCGCCAAAAGCCTGACCTATGCTTTGATGACCCAGACACACGCCTAGCAAAGGAATCTTGCCTGCGAAGTGTTTGATCGCCGCTACCGAAATGCCAGCCTCATTGGGCGTGCAAGGACCGGGTGACACCACCAGATGTTGCGGATTCAACTTGGTGATTTGCTCGACGGTGATCTCGTCGTTGCGATGCACGACGACATCCGCACCTAGCTCGGCAAAATATTGCACTAGGTTGTAGGTAAAGGAGTCGTAGTTGTCGATCATTAACAGCATAAATTTCTCACAAAAGTAAATGCACCAACAAGCCAACCGTTCGTGCTGAGCTTGTCGAAGCATGAACGTTCAACCCTTCGACAAGCTCAGGGCGAACGGTGTTATGTAATCCTAGCCTCGCATCATACTTAACGCGACTGCTTCGGCGACCTCTATGCCATCCACCGCAGCCGACAATATCCCGCCCGCATAGCCTGCACCTTCCCCAGTGGGGTATAGCCCCTGAGTGTTGATGCTCTGGTAGTCGTCTTTGTTGCGCTTGATGCGTATCGGTGACGAGGTGCGAGTCTCCACGCCGGTCAGCACTGCGTCGGCCATATCGAAGCCGTGTATCTGTTTGGCGAAGGCGGGCAACGCCTCGCGTATCGCGGCGATGGCATAGTCGGGCAGGGCGGTGGCAAGGTCGGTGAGATGCACGCCCGGTGTGTAAGAAGGCTGTACCGCGCCAAACTTAGTCGAGGGTCGTCCAGCGAGAAAGTCGCCGACCAGTTGTCCAGGTGCCTGATAGGTCGCGCCGCCTAATTCATAGGCACGAGACTCCCAGCGTCGCTGGAACTCCATCCCCGCCAACGGGTCGCCCGGATAATCTACCTCGGGCGTGATGCCCACCACGATGCCGGCATTGGCGTTGCGCTCGTTGCGTGAATACTGGCTCATGCCGTTGGTCACCACACGGCCGGGTTCCGAAGTCGCCGCCACCACTGTGCCGCCTGGGCACATGCAGAAGCTGTACACCGAGCGACCGTTGCTGGCGTGGTACACCAGCTTGTAGTCCGCTGCGCCCAGCTGTGGGTTGCCCGCATTGCCGCCGTAGCGCGCGCGGTCTATCAACGTCTGCGGATGTTCGATGCGGAAGCCGATGGAGAAGGGTTTGGCTTCGATATAGATGCCGCGCTTGTGGATCATCTCGAAAGTGTCGCGCGCGCTATGGCCGATCGCGAGCACGAGATGTTGGGTAGCAAGCTGCTCGCCGTTGTCCAGCACCACCCCTTGTACTTGGCCATCATCCAGCACGATGTCGGTGACGCGGCTCTGGAAGCGTATCTCGCCGCCTAGCGCCTGTATGCTGGCGCGCATCTTCTCCACCATGCCGACCAGCTTGAAGGTGCCGATATGCGGATGACTTTCGTACAATATCTCATCAGGTGCACCCGCTTTGACGAATTCGTCCAGCACCTTGCGGCTCAGAAAGCGCGGGTCTTTGATCTGGCTATACAGTTTTCCATCCGAGAATGTGCCCGCGCCACCTTCGCCGAACTGCACGTTAGATTCTGGGTTGAGCACGCCTTTGCGCCACAAGCCCCAAGTGTCTTGGGTGCGTTCACGCACCGCCTTGCCGCGCTCCAAGATCAGCGGGCGGAAACCCATCTGGGCCAGCAACAATCCAGCGAACAGTCCTGCTGGCCCCATGCCGATGACGATGGGCCGCTCGCTTAACCCTTGCGGCGCTTGTGCGACGAAATGGTAGGAAGTGTCGGGCGCGAGCTTGGTGTGAGGGTCGTTGTTGAAGCGCGCCAGCACCGCAGCTTCATCGTTCACCGTCACATCCAATGTGTAGCTGTACAGGATATGGTTTTTCTTGCGCGCATCCACCCCACGCTTAAATACAAGGTAGGAAATGAGTTGCTCTGCAGGAATAGCCAAGCGCGCCAGAATGGCGGCAGCTAGTTCGTTTTCGCTATGGGCGAGTGGCAGTTTTATTTCACTTAGACGCAGCATGAATCAACGATGTAGGAGAGAGTTAGAGAAAATCAAGCTGCGTGCCTATCGGGTAATTTCATGTCAACAATGATCTCGTTGTATGGAGCATAAATCAAACCGTTCGCGTCCTTTTCTATGGCAGTCCATTCGATCAGTCGTTCGCAATCGTTATATACGTTCTTGTAGTCACGCTTGAGTACTCGTGCGAGCTCTGCGATGGACATTGCGCCGCCTTCTCGTAGCGCACCTATCAATTCCCAGCGCTTGGGAGTGAACACTGAAAACAGCGTGCCGACATCCTCAAAAGCCACGCCGAAATAGGGAGTGAGGGGCTTGCCTTGATTAGCTGCACGCATTGCAGCGGCGGCGCGCGCAAAACTGGCAGCGATAGGTTCGCCAACGGTCAGATGCAAGATAGGATTCTCTGATTTCATTTTGTTGCCTCCTGTACGTCGCGCCAAAAATCTTCCAGCAACTGAGCTTCGTTAACAAACTGGTAGCGTACTTCCAGATCGTCAATATGTTTGTGATCACCCTTGCCGCGCTCGTTGTCATAACCGACTAAACGTTGATTGTCCGGTACAAATACAAAACGATATTTGTACGGGTGTTCGGAGGGAGGAACAGGTTCAGGTACTTGCCAGATTATCATCTCGATAATCCCACCCGCGTAGCTGCGTTTTTCACGATAAAGCAACGTGGCTTTGGAGTTCATGGTGCGATTATCGGGGCGGCAGGTTTATGGTGTCAAGAACCATATCGTGAAGATGCTATGGTTCTTGACTTGCGCGTCTCCCTTTCCTCATGCCTCTCCCGCAAGCGGGCGAGGAGGCAATCGAATCGCTGCACGAATTCAAGTTTAGCGATGCACTTCTGCATCCAGACCGTCCAGCACCATCTCGGCTGCGCGCAACACGGCACGCGCTTTATTCTGCGTCTCCTGCCATTCGCTTTCGGGCACGGAGTCGGCGACGATGCCGGCACCCGCTTGCACGTACAGGACTTGGTCTTTCACCACGGCGGTGCGCAGGGCGATGGCGACATCCATGTCGCCGTTGAAGCCGAGATAGCCGACCGCACCCGCGTAGATGCCGCGCTTAGTAGGCTCGAGTTCATCGATGATCTCCATGGCGCGCACCTTGGCAGCACCGCTCACCGTGCCAGCGGGGAAGGTGGCCTTGAGCACATCCATCGCGCTCAGTCCTTGCTGCAACTTCGCCTCGACGTTGGAGACGATGTGCATCACGTGCGAGTAACGCTCGATGACCATCTTGTCGGTGAGCTTCACCGTGCCATGTTGGGCTACGCGGCCGATATCGTTGCGACCCAGATCGATGAGCATCAGATGTTCCGCCAGCTCTTTGGGGTCGGCTAATAATTCTTCAGCCAAGGCCGCATCGTGCTGCACATCCTTGCCGCGCGGACGGGTGCCGGCGATAGGTCGCACGGTGACGACATCGTTTTCTAAGCGCGCCAAGATTTCCGGCGAAGAACCGACCACATGATGATCGCCCATGTCGTAATAGAACATATAAGGCGAAGGATTGATGCTGCGCAGCGCGCGGTATAACGACAGCGGTTGTGCGGGGAAGGGCTGCGACATGCGCTGTGACAGCACCACTTGCATGATGTCGCCGTCGAAGATGTAGTGCTTGGACTTCTCTACCGCAGCCTTGAAAGCGACCTCGCCAAACTCAGACACTGCTGCCACCGCTTTGGCGGGCGGTGCGTAAGGAATGTTCACCGGTAGACGCAGCATGCCGATCAATTCACGCATGCGCTCGCGCGCCAAGGCGTAAGCGTCGTCCTGTGCAGGGTCAGCATACACAATGAAAGTCAGCTTGCCGGACAGGTTGTCTATCACGGCCAGTTGCTCGGTCAGCATCAGCAGGATGTCGGGTGTGCCGATGACGTCTTTCTTCTCGGTCTTGGCCAGACGCGGTTCGATATAGCGCACCGTGTCGTAACCGAAGTAGCCGGCCAGTCCGCCAGTGAAGCGTGGCAAGCCAGACAAAGGCGCGACCTTGAAGCGCGCTTGATATTGCTCGATGTAGTCCAGCGGGTTGTCAACTTGTACGGTGCTGATCGCGCCGCGCTCGTTCAGCGTGACCTGCTTGCCACGTACCGAAATATGGGTATCGGCGGGTAAGCCGATAAAGGAATAGCGGCCGAAGCGTTCGCCGCCCTGCACGGATTCGAGCAAGTAGGAAAAAGGTTTATTGGCGAGTTTTAGATACAGCGATAAGGGGGTATCAAGATCAGCGAAGGTCTCGGTGACCAGCGGGATACGGTTATAGCCTTGTTGCGCGAGGGTGTTGAATTGTTGTTCGGTGATAGGGTGCAGCATGAAAAACCTCCAGAGTCAGTTCGGTATTGGTGTGGGCATTGAGCCCAGATGAAACATGGGCGTGCTAGTGCGCGCCCGAGTGCTTCACCATCGCCAACTAGTGTTCGGATACAGGAGGTCGTTCATATTCAGATACGTTTCATCAACGGCAATGCAGCCGGCAAGTTAGGGATAACAGCGTCCAGGTCCAAAGTCTCAACAGGTTCGCCGTGGTTGTAGCCGTAAGGTACGCAGAACACTGGGCAACCAGCAGCACGTGCCGCCAGAGTGTCGTTCAAGGAGTCACCGATCAGCAGCAACTTTTCGATAGGCACGCCGAAGAATTTGGCCGCATGCAGCAAAGGCATGGGGTGTGGTTTCTTCTCGGGCAAAGTATCGCCCGCCAGTACGATTTTGAAGTATTTGCTCAAGCCCAAGCCCTTCAACAAGGGAGTGGTGTAACGCTCTACTTTATTAGTGATGCAGCCCAGCGGATAGCCAGCCAGTACCATCGCGTCCAGACCTTCGATCACGCCATCGAAAGTTTTGCTTTCCAGCAACAGCTCGGTGTAATGCTTTTCAAAGATAGGCAGCGCGTGGTCATACAAGGCCGCATCAGGAGTGGCGTGCATATCGCCGGTGAGGGCGCGTTTGACCAGCCAACTGATACCGTTGCCGATGTAGCTGGCCAGCAATTCTTGAGAGACAGGTGCGTAATCCATGTCGCGCAACATGCGGTTGGCGGCTTCGGATAATTGCGGAGCGGTGTGCAGCAATGTGCCGTCCAAATCGATGACGATGGCTGAGACAGCCACGGGTGGGGTGTAGCGTTGCACGTTGTCAGTCATATCTATCCTCTAGTGAGTTGTCTTTTTTGTAGTTTCGGTCTTGCTAGGTGCTTCACTGGTCACCTGGGGGGCTGCAACGACTTCCGATGCGGCCTCGTTGCTTGCCGCATCGTCATTCTCATCAGAAGGTTTTCCTTTGCCCATATGCGGGTCTAAGGTCTTTTTGCTGATGTCCTTGTCCGCTTGCTTCCAGCCATCCAAGATACTGGAAGGACTCTGCGCCTCGTTCTCTTTCATGCAATCTTCGGGCGTCTTTATAGAGACGCGACAGGCATAACCTATCGCTTCCGCATCGAGGATCTTCTGAGTCGCCTCGCCAGTGATACGGTCGCAAGCGACTAAGGCGAGGCAGGGGAGTAGAAGTGCAGCGCGGCGCATCACTTTACCTTGGCCAACTCGGCACGCATTTCAGCGACGATGGAGTTGTAACGGTTCTTGTCATTGGTGTTGCGCTTGCTGAAGATCGCTGAGCCCGCTACGAAAGTATCGACACCGGCAGCCGCGACTTCGCGAATGTTGGCTGGGCCCACGCCACCGTCGATCTCTAGGCGGCATTTATAACCACCCGCGTCTATCATCTTGCGTACCTTGCGTGCCTTATCCAGCACATGCGGAATGAACTTCTGACCACCGAAACCAGGGTTGACGGACATCAAAAGCACCATGTCCAGTTTAGGCAAGGTGTATTCCAAGATTTCCAGCGGAGTGGAAGGATTGAATACCAAGCCGGCTTTACAACCGCTTTCTTTGATCAGGCCGATGGTACGGTCGATGTGCTCAGAAGCTTCTGGATGGAAAGTGATGTAAGTTGCGCCTGCTTTGGCGAAGTCAGGGATGATGCGATCCACAGGCTTGACCATCAGATGCACGTCGATATCAGCAGTCACGCCATGCTTACGCAGTGCTTCGCAGACCAAAGGGCCTATCGTCAGGTTAGGCACGTAATGGTTGTCCATCACGTCGAAGTGGACGATATCCGCGCCGGACGCGAGTACGTCATCGACTTCCTCGCCGAGCTTGGCAAAATTGGCGGACAAAATGGAAGGTGCGATCTGGTACATGGCGTTTCCTCTCGAGGTTGATTGTAATAGGGCTAAAAGTTCGAACGCGCATTCTAACCGAATAATTAAGTCACCCTAAAGCACTCAAGTAAAAATGCATATTTCGGCCGGTATTGCCATTCTTGTTGATTCGTGATTTTGCCTAGCATCACCTATAATCCTGCCTCTTAATCGACAGCTGATACTGTCTCTGGGCGCAGAACGATATGATCATAGTGACGGGTAGTGCAGGTTTCATAGGTGCAAATTTTGTGTTGGACTGGTGTGCTTTGCACAACGAAACCGTGTTGACACTGGATAAGCTGACTTATGCGGGCAACCTAGAAAGCCTCGCTACACTCAAGGACAACCCACGTCATATCTTCGTACAGGGCGACATCGGTGATGCCAAGCTGGTCACCAAGTTACTCGCGGAACATCAACCGCGTGCTGTGATCAATTTCGCAGCCGAGAGTCATGTGGATCGCTCCATACACGGCCCTGAAGATTTCATCCAGACCAACATCGTCGGCACCTTCCATCTGCTGGAAGCGGTTCGTGCTTACTGGAACGGCCTGAACGGCGCGGCTAAGACTGACTTCCGTTTCCTACACGTCTCAACTGATGAGGTGTATGGCTCTTTGAGTAAGGATGAGCCAGCCTTTACCGAGACACACCGCTATGAGCCGAATAGCCCGTACTCGGCAAGCAAAGCGGCCAGTGACCATCTGGTACGCGCTTACCACCATACCTATGGCCTGCCCGTGCTGACCACAAACTGCTCCAACAATTACGGCCCTTACCACTTCCCCGAAAAGCTCATCCCGCTGATGATCGTAAATGCCTTAGCGGGCAAAAATCTGCCGGTGTACGGCGACGGTCAGCAGATACGTGATTGGCTGTATGTCAAAGACCATTGCAGCGCTATTCGTCGAGTCTTGGAAAAGGGCAAGTTGGGCGAGGTCTACAACGTGGGCGGCTGGAATGAAAAGGCTAACCTCGACATCGTGCACACCGTATGCGGACTGTTGGATGAGTTGCGTCCCAAGGCCGATGGCAAGTCTTACAGCGAACAGATCACCTTCGTCACCGACCGTCCTGGTCACGACCGCCGTTATGCCATCGATGCACGCAAGCTAGAGCGCGAACTGGGCTGGAAGCCGGCTGAGACTTTCGATACCGGCATACGCAAGACCGTGCAGTGGTATTTGGACAATCAAGATTGGGTGAACAACGTCCTGTCCGGCAACTACCGCCAGTGGGTAGAGAAGAACTACGCTGAGCGCGCTTGATCCTTATTGCGTCACAACAGCCGTTCGGCCTGAGCTTGTCGAAGGCAGTGTGATTGTCGATGTTTCGACAAGCTCAACACGAACGGTCTGAATTCTTGAAGTGGAACCTAGATGAAGATATTGCTGTTAGGTAAAGGCGGACAAGTTGGTTGGGAGCTGCAACGTAGTCTCGCCCCGCTGGGTGAGTTGGTCGCCCTAGATTTCGATAGCGCCCCGCTATGTGGTGACTTCACCAACTTGGCCGGATTGGCCGAGACGGTGCGCAAGGTCGCGCCCGATATCATCGTCAATGCTGCTGCCCATACTGCGGTCGATAAGGCTGAGAGTGAACCCGATTTGGCGCGCACCATCAATGCACTGGCACCACAAGTGTTAGCGCAAGAAGCGCAGCGCTTGGGTGCATGGCTGGTGCATTACTCCACCGATTATGTATTCGACGGCGCGGGCAAACGTCCCTGGCGCGAGGACGATGCGACTGCACCGTTGAGCGTCTATGGTGCGACCAAACTGGAAGGC
Source organism: Gallionella sp. (assembly GCA_028710525.1). GTDB lineage: Bacteria > Pseudomonadota > Gammaproteobacteria > Burkholderiales > Gallionellaceae > Gallionella. The sequence continues at coordinate 71,842 of JAQTTY010000001.1, forward strand.
GAGCGCGCCATCGTCGCATCGGGCTGCAAGCACCTGATCTTCCGCACCAGTTGGGTCTATGGCGCACGTGGCGGAAATTTTGCCAAGACCATGCTACGTTTGGCGCAAGAGCGCGACAGCATGAAAGTCATCGCCGACCAGTTCGGCGCGCCTACTGGGGCGGATCTGTTGGCAGACATCACTGCGCATACATTGCGTGTAGCCATGCAGAAACCTGAAGTGGCTGGTACCTATCATTTAGTGGCCGGTGGCGTCACCACTTGGCACGAATACGCCAGCACGGTTATCGCGTATGCACGTGCACGTGGTGTGCCTATCAAGGTTTCGCAAGACGCGATAGAGGCTGTCGCAACCAGCGCCTTCCCTACGCCAGCCAAACGCCCACACAATTCCCGACTCGACACCGGCAAGTTGCAACACACTTTCGGTTTGACCTTGCCTGATTGGCAAGTTGGTGTCACCCGTATGCTCATTGAAGTGCTGGAGAGTGGGAAGTAGTGAGTGCGTAATAAAAACCGCCCCATGAATAACATATGAATAGAGCACGCTCCTTCACCTTGCAGAGGGGGAGAGCGAATCGAGGGGCCTTAGGATGGGGGTGGAGGAGTTGGGGTTATTACCCCCACCCTATCCCTCCCCCTGAAAGGAGGAGGGATGGTTGTCGGAATCGCACGCGATTTCCTTGCAGCCCCTTCGTCTATACTCAGTACAGAATTAGATACACAGTTACAACTCGCAGTGATGCTGGAGTTCATCGAGAGAGCATGAGGCTTTTGCAGCAACAGATCGAGTTGGCAGATTACTATCCGGATTACACAAGAAATGGAGCACGCAATGACACTCACCACTAACCCCTCACCACTTACCAAAAAACGTAAAGGCATCATCCTCGCCGGCGGCTCCGGTACACGCTTGCATCCTGTGACCTTGGCGGTATCCAAACAGCTTTTGCCGGTGTACGACAAGCCGATGATCTACTACCCGCTTAGCACGCTGATGCTGGCTGGTATACAGGACATTCTGATCATCTCCACCCCACAAGACACATCGCGCTTCCAACAGTTGTTAGGTGACGGCAGCGCTTGGGGAATGAACTTGCAATACGCAGTGCAGCCTTCGCCGGATGGTTTGGCACAGGCCTTCATCATCGGCAAGGATTTTGTTGGTAACGATCCTTCGGCATTGGTATTAGGCGACAACATCTTTTACGGCAACTTGCTGCATAAACAGCTGGCAAGCGCATCGCAGCAGCAATCGGGAGCCTCGGTATTTGCTTACCATGTGCGCGACCCAGAGCGCTACGGCGTAGTCGAGTTCGACAAATCCGGCAAAGCCATTTCGTTGGAGGAGAAGCCGCTTAAGCCCAAGTCCAGTTTCGCCGTCACAGGCCTGTATTTTTACGACAATCAGGTCATCGATATCGCACGTGACCTCAAACTTTCGCCACGCGGCGAACTGGAGATCACCGATGTGAATCGTATCTATCTAGAGCAAGGCCAGCTGTCGGTAGAGATGATGGGGCGTGGCTATGCATGGTTGGATACCGGTACGCATGCCTCTTTGCTGGAAGCTAGCACTTTCATACAGACGATAGAAAATAGACAGGGGTTGAAGATCGCCTGCCCCGAAGAGGTGGCTTACTTCAAGGGTTATATCGGCGCAACTGAGTTGGAGAAGTTGGCGGTCCCACTGATGAAGAGTGGTTACGGAGAGTACTTGATACAAGTCTTGCGTGAATCTGCGGGGCGAAATTGATCGCTATTGCTACAAAACTGTCGGGGTTGAAGATCCTTGAGCCTAAGGTACATAGCGATCATAGAGGGTATTTTTTCGAAAGTTTCAATCAACGAGTATTCAACGAACTTGTCGGTGCGCAGGTCAATTTCGTGCAGGATAATCACTCACATTCGAAGAAGCATGTGGTGCGTGGTTTGCATTACCAGTATCCCTTAGCACAGGGTAAGTTAGTGCGTGTCGCGCAAGGCCGTGTGCTGAATGTCTCCGTCGATATTCGTAGGTCTTCCCCAACGTTCTCTCAACATATATCAGTCGAATTGTCCGCAGAGAATAAGCGCATGGTCTGGATACCCCCCGGCTTTGCGCATGGCTTCGTCGCTTTATCGGACACGGCGGATGTGCTATATAAAGCCACCAAATATTGGCATCAGGAGCAACAGCATAGCCTTTTATGGAACGACCCTGAATTGGCGATAGATTGGCAGTTGTCAGGCTATCGGCCTACGCTATCTTCTGCCGACACAAATGCAAAGCCTCTGGCTGAGGCAGAGCTATTCGACTAAGGTGGTGCGGTCATTGGAGTATTTCACACACCACCGAGACACTACAGGGGCACCCCCTTCCCAGCTAGTCCTTGCCGAACAAATCGCGACTGTAGATTTTTTCCATCACATCACGGATGTCATCGGTAATACGGTTCGCTACGATGACGTCCGCTTCTTTTTTGAACTTCGCTAGATCGTTCACTACACGCGAATGGAAGAACTCTGCTTCCTTCAGTTCCGGCTCATAGACGATCACCTCTATACCTTTAGCTTTGATGCGTTTCATGATGCCCTGGATGCTGGACGCTCGGAAGTTGTCAGAGCCACTTTTCATGATCAAGCGATGTATGCCCACCACCTTAGGATTACGTTTGAGGATGCTGGCCGCAACGAAATCTTTGCGGGTCGTGTTCGCATCCACGATTGCGTGGATAAGGTTTTGCGGTACATCCTGATAGTTGGCCAGCAGTTGCTTGGTGTCCTTTGGTAAGCAGTAGCCGCCGTAACCGAAGGAAGGATTGTTGTAGTGGTCTCCGATGCGCGGGTCTAGACTCACCCCCTGGATGATCTGCTTGGTATCGAGTCCGTGCGTGGCTGCATAAGTGTCCAGTTCGTTGAAGTAGGCCACGCGCATCGCCAAGAATGTGTTGGCGAACAGCTTGATCGCCTCGGCCTCGGTCGAATCGGTAAATAAAGTGGCAATGTCCTGCTTGGCGGCACCTTGCTTGAGTAGGTCGGCAAATACTTCAGCGCGCTTGGATCTTTCACCTACGACGATGCGGGAAGGATGCAGGTTGTCGTATAGTGCGCGGCCCTCACGCAGAAACTCCGGCGAGAAAATCAAGTTCGGGCAATTGAATTGCTCGCGGGCCTTGGCGGTATAGCCGACCGGCACGGTGGATTTGATAATCATCACCGCTAGCGGATTGATGGCCATGACATCACGTATCACAGACTCAATGGACTTGGTGTTGAAGTAATTGGTCTCGGGGTCGTAATCGGTAGGTGTAGAGATAATTACATAGTCTGCGCCAGCATAGGCAGTCTGCTTGTCGGTGGTCGCGGTGAAATCGAGCTTTTTGTTGTTCAGAAAATTTTCGATTTCGGCATCCACGATGGGGGACTCTTTGCGGTTCAGCATCGCCACCTTCTCGGCGATGATGTCCAGCGCAACGACCTGATTGTGCTGCGCAAGCAGCATGGCATTGGATAACCCGACATAACCGGTACCGGCGATAGCGATCTTCATAAGTATATTTGGCAGAGTTGCGAATGTAGTTTTAGGCGATTGTACATATTTGAGTAGTCGCTTCCTATAGTACGACCCATGGCTGAACTATGAACATCAAAAAGATTGCTGATTCCTAGCAAGCTATAAGGTGATGCCATGAGCTTTGGTTCTGCGCATCACATAAATTGCAAATGCACTGTATGCAATCAAGAAGAGTAAGTACATCAACAGCCTGCTCTCGCCCAGATTGTCGATCATCCATATTGCTGAAAATCCTTGGGCCATCGCCATACCCGAGTAGATCAAGGTAACTTGTTTGTGCGTATATCCGGTGCGATTCAGTAGCTGGTAAAGATGCGTGCGGTGAGCGGTGAAAACATGATCTCCCGCAAGTAACCGTCGCGTAAAGGTGTATGCCGTATCGAAGATGAAATGGAACAACAATAATGGCATTACAAAGAAGGAAGTATGCGAGTGGTCGTACCTGGCAGCAATAATTGCGATCACCGCAAAAGTGAAGCCGAGAAAGGTACTGCCCACATCACCCATGAATATCTTTGCGGGTGACCAATTGAATACTAGGAAGCCTAAAGTTGCAGCTGCCAGTACCAGTGAGGTCAGATAGATAAACAGGCTGCCCTGATGGTAGGTGATATAGGAAAAGAACAATGCTGCAATAACAGCAGAACTAGCGGCGATACCGTCTATGCCGTCGATAAAATTGTAGGAGTTGGTCAAGCCCAATACCCATATAAAAGTCAGCGGATAGGCCCACCAGCCTAAATGTATCTCGCCGAGGAAGGGTAGAGCAGGAATATACATTACGATTCCTGACAGCATCATCACAAGGATGGCAAGTACATGTGCAACCAGTTTGATTTTGAAGGAGAGCTGTTTGAAATCGTCATAGAACGACAGAGCAGCAATCAAAAAAGAGGCGCCTAAAAATCCCACGAAATAGGTAGTGGAAATCGGTGACTTGTCGCCTATGTAATGAATCATAGAGATGCCGACCAAGAATGCCGCGACGATGGCGATGCCACCCCCCCTAGGGGTAACTTTTGTGTGTGAGGAGCGTTCATTCGGCACATCAAAAGCTTTAAGGTGGCGTATCAGCAGCCAAGTCCCCAAGGCAGAGACACATAAGATTGCCCATGCAAACCCGAGATGCCTTAGAAAAAATATGAGGTCCATTAGAAGCGCGTGCTTAAAGATTGGTTATTGATGGTCACGGCGCGCTTCCCATACATGGTCACAAATGCCGCTTGTTGGTGCATAACCATCCACCACTTCAAGCAATACTTTACGCACAGCCTCGCAGTCGAACTGATGACAAGCCAAATCGACTATCTGTAGTTTTTCTTGCAATACAGTCCAGGGCAGTTCGACTTCCTCCGCACGCATGATCAAAGGATGTTCTGTGCCCAATACGTTGTCGCCTATGAGGAGCTCCTCGTACAATTTTTCGCCGGGACGGAGTCCGCTGAACTCAATCGCGATATCACCCTCTGGATTGGACACATCCCGAACAGATAAACCGCTTAGTTTGATCATACGGCGAGCCAGATCGACAATCTTTACAGAAGCACCCATATCCAGCACAAACACATCACCGCCTTTTCCCATCGATCCAGCTTGCAGCACAAGCCCGGCAGCTTCGGGTATCGTCATGAAGTAACGCGTGATCTCTGGGTGAGTGACCGTGATGGGGCCACCATGTGCGATTTGCTTCTTGAACAAAGGCACAACAGAGCCGGAGGAACCCAATACATTGCCGAAGCGGACCATGCAATAGCGAGTCTTATTGTCCTCGCGGGCAAACGCCTGCAAGACCAACTCGGAAAAACGTTTGCTGGCACCCATCACATTGGTGGGGCGTACCGCCTTATCGGTAGATACGAGGACAAAGGTCTCAACGCCGGTGTTCTTCGCTGCCGCTGCCGTGCGCCATGTGCCGAACACGTTGTTGATCACGCCTTCTATTAAGTTATGTTCGACCAGCGGAACGTGCTTATAGGCGGCCGCGTGGTAGACGGTCTGTACCCCAAATGCTTGCAGCACTCTCTCAACGCGATGTTGATGTGTCACAGAACCCAAAATGGATATGATCTTTACCATCCCACCTAGGGCGGCATTAGTCGCATTTAATTCTTGCTCGATCTGATACAGGTCAAATTCTGATTTCTCGAACAGCACCAAGTGCGTAGGTTGGAGTGCCAAAATTTGACGACTCAGTTCTGACCCTATCGAGCCACCAGCGCCCGTCACCATGACCGATTTACCTTTGATACATCTAGTCAATAGCGTAGCCACAGGTTGTACGGCATCCCTACCCAACAAGTCTTCAATCTCAACTTCACGGATCTCATCTAACTTTGCTTGGCCATTCATCAACTCCGTCATGCTGGGGATGGATTTCACGGGCACCGAATATTTTCCGAGTTCAGCAATAATCTCGCTGCGACGCTTGCGGCTGGCTGAAGGAATCGCTAACAGCACGGCTTTAGGAGATCGTTGCTCAAACAGTTTGGCAAGCGATTTTGGTGCAAAGACATTAACGCCCGATATCTGACTACCTTGTAATTCGACATTGTCATCAATAAAAGCGACCACACTGAAGTGGCAACCGGTATTAAGCGCGGCAGCCAATTTCACGCCAGACTTGCCTGCGCCATAGATGGCTACCGCCTGCCTGTTGATCTTGCCTTGCGGGTTGTAACTTCTGAGATAGGCTCTCGCAAGCATGCGACTGCCCGCGATATAAATCAGCGCGATGCACCAATAGATCAGCATGGCCGAGCGCGGTAGGCCTTCAATGCGGAGCAACACGACCGCGATAAATACCAGTAGTATCACCGACAGGGTGACCCCCTGCACGATGGTTATCAATACCTTATCTTCGACATAGCGCGTGATAGCACGATATAAACCCAGCTTCACGAAGACAGGAATCGCGACCACAGGAGCGAGCAGAATGAGTAGATAGAAGTCCGGAAATGCGGGCACCCAATCTCCCATGCGCAAAGCAACTGCCAACCATAGCGCCAAAGGAAGCAGCGTCGCGTCCGATGCCACCATGATTAGGCGTTTAGATTGCCTAGATAGATTGTCGAAGAGATTGCGCATAGCGTTAGCGGCTCACAGTAGCGAGTTGCATAACTTCTTTAATAACTGCACAAGCTTTATCAATCTCAAAATCCTGTAATGTTGGATGTACTAAAAACATCAGACTGGTTTCGCCCAGCTCCTTCGCGACTGGCAATCTGGATTCAGGGCGCCAGCCAGTGCCGTCGAATGCCTTTTCTAAATAGACCTCAGAGCAGGAACCTACATAGCAAGGCACACCGCGTGCAGTAATCGCCTCTATTACTTTGTCGCGAGACCAATCTGGTGCAAGCTTTTCAGGACGAACGAATACATAGGCTTTGTACCAAGCATGCTCAATTTCTGGTGAGAATTCCGGAACGCGCAACGCCGAACATTCTTTAGCAGTGGACATGATTTTTTCTGCGTTTTTCTTACGTGCGAGATGCCAGTCGGGCATATAACTCAATTGCACTCGACCAATAACAGACTGTAATTCCGTGATGCGGAAGTTTGTGCCGAAGCTGTCATGCAACCAGCGAAACCCAGCAGGGTGCTGGCGATTGTGCACGGCGTCGAAACACTTACCATGATCCTTGTAAGACCACATCTTCTTCCAGAGCGCGCGGTCATTCGTTGTTACCATGCCACCTTCGCCGCCGGTGGTCATGATCTTGTCTTGGCAGAACGACCAGGCATTGATATGTCCGATAGTGCCGACCGCGCGCCCCTTGTAGCGCGCACCGTGAGCTTGAGCGCAATCTTCGATGACATAAATCCCACGCTCGTTCGCCAAAGCCATGATCTCATCCATCTCGCAAGGTAAGCCTGCCAGATGAACGCAAATGATCGCCTTTGTTTTTGGGGACAGTACTTTACGGATCGTCTCAGCCGTGATGTTCTGACTGTTCGCATCTACATCGGCAAAGACTGGCGTTGCCCTAGCATTGACGATGCAGCTAACCGATGCCAAGAAAGTTCGCGGCGTAACGATTACTTCATCGCCTGCACCAATATCCAGAGCATGCAGCGCCAGATCTAGTGCCACGGTGCCATTCGCTAGCGCGATGGCGTGTTCGCAATCCAGCCATCCTGCGAACTCCTGCTCAAAGAGGCGCCCCTCGTTCCCAGTCCAGTAATTGACTTTGTTTGAGAGCATCACATCACGGACTGCATCAGATTCCTTGGTGGTGAATGAGGGCCAAGGAGAGAATGGGGTATTTAACACGACGAACTCCTGAGTAATTATTTAATTGTCTAATATGTGAGCTTGATGTTTGCTAAGGCATGGAGTGGTCATCAATATTGTTGGTCACAACTTCTCCAGGTGTTAGCACTACGTTACTTCCTACTCTGATGCCATGGCGTATCACGCTACCTATCCCGACCCAAGAAAAGTCACCTATCGAGACATCTCCGCCTAAATGAGAGCCGGGAGCTATATGCACCGCATCTGCTAGGTGACTATCATGACCAATTGTGGCTGCGGTGTTGATGATTGCAGCCTTGCCTATCACCACACCCACACTGATCACGCAGTTTGCCAGTACTACCGAGCCAGCCCCAATTTGCGTATGACGGCTGACTTGAGCGGATGGGTGAATGATAGAGGCGATACTGTGCCCAGAGTCAATTAGTTGCTGTTGTAGCTCCATGCGCAAGTGATTATTGCCCAGTGCAACTACGGCAGCAGAACATTTTGTCGCCCAGTCAGCCATCTGGCTTATATTTCCAACGATGTTCCAGATACCATTTACTGCTTTGTTGGGCCAAGCATCATCCAAGAAGCAAATCTCCTGCCAAAGACCTGACTCAAGCGCTGCGTCGGCAACCGCTTTGCCATGACCGCCAGCACCGATAATCAGTAATTTAGGCATCAAACCTCTTTCCAGAAACCGTACACCAAATCATCTCTAAATCCATCCAGAAACGCCAGTGTAGAACGTACTCACAATTCAATCTAACCTTGTCGGGCCAAATGACTTCCAGATTGTATTGGGTAGGGTCGGCTTGTGCCGCGAGTAGTGTCTCCTCATCCCTGTATTTTAGAGTCGCCGGCCCTGTTATACCGGGGCGTATGGTCAACATCAGCCTATCATTCCCAGCGAGCTTATCGGCAAAACTCGGGACATCCGGGCGGGGGCCGACAAAACTCATTTGCCCGAACAAGACATTGATAAGTTGAGGCAGCTCATCGATCTTGGTCTTGCGCAGGATTCGCCCAAGCGCTGTAATGCGGGCATCATTAGCGGTAGTCACAGTCGTATCTACACCCTGCACCTGACGCATCGTTCTGATCTTGATAACAGTGAACAGTTTTGCGTTTCGACCCACTCGTTGTTGCAGGAAAAAGCCGTTCTTTCTGGTATCTAACGTCGCAGCGATAGCAGCCAAAACAATTATCCACCAAGTGAACATCAGCCCTGTTGCGGACACCAAGATGTCAAACGTTCTTTTGACGAACGCGTCTGTGACAGACAGGCCAGCCAAGGTGTGCTCAGTAGCCATAACGTGACAGGGTGGACTGAACCAATGGGGTCAAGCGTTCGATGTCAGCAGAACCTAATTGAGCACGGCCTTTACCGACACTGGACGCAGAGACACTGGCAAGCAATGTTTTCTCAAACTCAGGGCTCATCTCTTTGCCTACGAATTGAGCGACCTTGGCAAATTCTGCAACAGGGTTGCGAACAAAGTCCTCATATTTGACGCGCAGAACACGCTCTTCTGGTATGCGGCTGAATGCTTGCTCTGCAGCATCTACGCAAACTGCCCACTGCAGTGCACAAGCTTCGTCTAGTTTGTGCTTCTGTAGGATGGATTTCATGTCGCTCAATACTGGGCCCCAGATCGCTAGACGTTTCTCACCTGAAAAAACACGGTAGACGCGATGCCAGAAATACCGCAGCCCGTAATAGGGAAGGTCGGTAGGAGGCACATAGCGTACTTTTTTCATCAGGTACGGGATGTCCAGTTCTGCTTTCCAGCGCAACATGGCCGATCCGACCGCATCGAGACCGTCACGCACGATGAAGATGTACTTAGCATCAGGCACAACTTCATTTACAAAACCTACTCGTAGCGAGTTAGCGCAAGTCTTTTCGACGAGGACATTTAAGTTGTGGCCATGCGCGTAACTGTCGAATTGAGCCTGTATGTAGCGCTTGATGGCGGGTGTGGCCATCTCCGGCGTGAACTCATCGGAAGGGAAGCGCACATTGCCGTGACGCCAGATGTAATTGATTTCGTCGCAAGGCCAAGTGCCTACACCAGGTAGCTCTTCCAGCAGATCCCTGAGCATATTCGTACCCGAACGGGGTGCGCCAATAATGACTACTTTTTCATACATGATTGATACTCTCCTGTTGCAATTCATTTATTAAGCCAGACCAAAGATCGAGCGTGGATTTTTCGGAAAAGAGCGCAACGCCTCGCTCAGACGCATTGATTTGCATTTGTGCCCATGCCGCACGGTCGTCCGCCAACTTCTTGATTGCGTCAGCAATGCCTGCCACGTCCCCGGGTGTAACGGCTATACCTAGATTTTCGTGCTGGACAGTCGCGGCGAGCGCGCTTTCCAGCTCCACCGATACGAGTAGCGGTCTGCCCTCTTCCAGATAAGCCATCGTCTTGCTTGGATAGGCATACTGAATAATCTTGGGCAACAGACTGACGACACATAAATCGGCTTCGGAAATGATTGCCTTTGCGGTTGCAACAGATTGGTGTGGGAAGAAGCGGATGTTGTTCAGCTGTGCCGCATCAGCTCGGCTCACCAATTCTTTGCACGCCCTACCGCCACCCATAAAGACCAACTCGATATCGCTACGATCTTTTAGCAAAGTCATCGCATCAATAAAGGATTCCAGACCTTGGAATCGTCCCAAATTGCCGGCAAATATCACGCGAAACATATTGGCTTGCTTGGCGAATTCAGGTGAAACCACAGCAGACTCTTGATCGTAAGTAGGAATACTGAAATTATTGATTATGGAAATTTTGCTAGCCTCCGCGCCCGGACGAGCACGTATGGCGCGCTCCATATCCTGCGATAGCACCACGACTCTAGCCGCTGAGCGACAGGTGGAAATATCGATGCGGCGCAGGAAAGAGAAAATTGTCGGATGCTTAAATTCGCCCGATATACGCCCGATTTCAGGGTGGATGTCCATGCAGTGATAGACCAAACGCGCACCGGAAATCTTGGCTGCCAGACGCGCCACCAGTCCGCTGATGACCGGCGGTGAGGTGGAAATCATGATTACGTTGAAGCGAGGTTGCCGAGCGACATGGGCCAATATCGATAGCGAGAATGACAAGACATTCCACAGTCTGATGAGCGGTTTTCCCGCCTCCGACCTCAAATCGATACGCTTTACATTAAAGCCATCCATCTGTTGGACCGAGGGTTGGCGCGGAATCGCCGCATCAGCTTTATAGGATGGCTGTGTTGAGAACACTTCAACCTGATGGCCTTCACTTGCCCAGCGGCAAGCAATCGCTCTAAGCATGGAGGCATAAGGGGGCGTGTCTGGCCAAAAGTAACGATGGATGGCCAAAATGCGCAACGGCGGGAGCGCGATATTTGTAGTGTTCTGATTCATGTCTAGCGGTTTAGTACTGCTTCCAAACCACGCGTTTCACATAGTCGGTATAACTGTGGATGATGCGCAGCACCTTATCTGACACATTCGGCATGCTGTAGTCAGCGACTAGACGCAAAGAGCGTTCGGCTCCGCGTGGCTGTGTGGCGAGAATCGCCAAACCTTGGCGTACACGATCCACCTCTAATCCGACCATCATTACCGCAGCCTCTTCCATGCCTTCTGGACGCTCGTGTGCCTCGCGCAGATTGAGTGCAGGGAAATTCAAGATGGAAGATTCTTCATTGATCGTGCCGCTGTCGGAGATCACTGCGCGAGCGGAGAGTTGTAGTTTCACGTAGTCGTGGAAGCCCAGCGGTTTGAGCAGCTGCACGTTTGGGTGAAACTTCGCGCCGGTCGCATCGATACGTTTTTGTGTGCGTGGATGCGTGGACACGATGACCGGCAAGCCATAGTCTGCCGCAATGCTGTTGAGCACATCCACCAGTTTCGCGAAAGTCTGAGGCGACTCAATATTCTCTTCACGGTGCGCGCTGACCACAAAATACTTGCCCTCTTCCAGCTTCAAGCGTGACAACACATCGGATGCGTCGATATTCGGACGATAGTGTGTCAACACCTCAAACATCGGGCTGCCTGTTTTGATGACCAGATCGGGGGACATCCCCTCGCGCAGCAAATAGTCACGCGCGATGGTGCTGTAAGTCAGATTGACATCCGCAGTGTGGTCGACGATGCGGCGATTGGTTTCTTCTGGAACACGCATATCGAAACAGCGATTACCCGCTTCCATGTGGAAGATTGGAATCTTGCGGCGCTTAGCGGGGATCACCGATAAGCAGCTATTGGTATCGCCCAACACCAGCATTGCGTCTGGTTGAACCTCGGCCAGCACCTGATCGACTGCGATGATCAGGTTGCCTATGGTGTGTGCAGCGCCTGAACTATTAGCGGCACTATTTAGGAAGTGATCGGGTTTGCGTACACCCAGATCATCGAAGAACACTTGGTTCAATTCGTAGTCGTAGTTCTGTCCGGTATGCACCAGAATATGTTCGCAATGTTCATCCAAGCGCGCCAGTACACGTGACAGACGGATGATTTCAGGGCGTGTGCCCACAACGGAAAGTACTTTTAATTTTTTCATCATCAGACCTTGTATGTGACGGTGTCGGGATGTTGGCGGTCGAATATCTCATTCGCCCAAAGCATCACGATCATTTCGTTATCACCGATATTAGTGATGTCATGTGACCAACCAGGCACGGTCTCAACTACTTCCGGTTTATCGCTCTGGGTGTAAAGCTCATAAGTTTCACCCGTGACAATATGGCGGAAGCCGAAACGTGCCTTACCTTGTATCACTAGGAATTTCTCATTCTTAGTGTGGTGATAATGTCCGCCACGAGTGATGCCAGGGTGCGCAGTGAAGAAAGAGAATTGCCCGGAATCTTCAGTCTTGAGCATTTCGACAAAGCGACCGCGTTGGTCTGCATGTGCGGTTAGTGTGTAAGAGAATTGCTCAGGGCGCAGAAAGCTTAGATAAGTGGCGTGTAGAGCGCGGGTCAGGCCTGAGCCGACTCGCTCAGTAAACATCGTCTCGCGCCCATTCTTAAAGGCTCTGATTTGCTCGGCCAATTCGCCCACTGTGGTCTCATAGCACGGTGACACTTCAGGGCGCACCACGCCGCTAGGGAGCGCACGCATCTGCAGCAAGAAATCACTGACCACATCATCGACGTAAACCAAGCGTACTTTGGCGGCGGGGTCGTTGACCTGGATTGGCAGATCATTTGCGATGTTGTTGCAGAAAGTCGCAACCGCAGAGTTGTAATTCGGTTTGCTCCATTTGCCAAAGACATTGGGCAAACGGTATAGATACACTGGCGAGCCGGTTTCATTTTCAAGCGAGATCAACGCTTCTTCCGCAGCGAACTTACTCGCACCGTAAGGATTATCGGCCACTGCTTGGATAGAGGATGTGTACAGCACAGGGATCTTACGACCACTGGCGCGTATCGCCGCACAAAGACTTTCAGTCAGGCCGCTGTTGCCGAGCGCAAATTCTGTGACCTCCTTAGGACGATTCACACCAGCGAGGTGAAAGACGAAATCTACCGCTTCGAGCGCGCTGGGTAACTCACTTAAGGCTGAGTCGCGCGTGAACTCAAGCGCTTCGATACCCTGCTCGCGCAGATGCACGAGTAGATTCTTGCCGATGAAGCCTTGTGACCCAGTGACCAATACCTTCATATCACTCTTCCATATCCACGACTTCGCCACGCACTACAGCAGCCATAAAGGTCAGCTTCATCAGCAAGGCCTTCATACCTTCGACATCGAGTCGTTGGGTATTGTGCGAGTTGTAATCAACGGCTTCCGAGATACCTACTTCGCCTTGCTCGACGAACTTGCCGTAGTTCAGGTCGCGCAGATCAGGCGGCACTCGGTAATAACCACCGAGGTCTTGTGCGGCAACCATCTCTTCGCGGCTCAACAGCGCTTCATACAGCTTTTCACCATGACGCGTACCGATGACGCGTATCTCATGTTCCGGTTTGCCCATCATCTGTGTCAGTGCTTTCGCCAATGTCTCTATCGTTGCCGCAGGCGCTTTCTGAATGAAGATCTCGCCGGGCTTGGCATGTTCAAACGCATAGAGCACCAGATCGACCGCATCATTGAGCGTCATCATAAAGCGCGTCATGTTTGGGTCAGTGATGGTGATGGGCTTGCCAGCGCGAATCTGATCGACGAACAAAGGAATAACCGAGCCGCGCGAGGCCATCACATTGCCGTAACGGGTGGCACTGATAATCGTTTTGTCACTTCCGCGCGATTTCGCCACGATAACCTTCTCCATCATTGCCTTGGAAATACCCATCGCATTGATCGGATAAACCGCCTTGTCTGTGCTCAGACAGACCACGCGTGCGACACCGCTGGTGATGGCCGCTTCAAGGACATTCTCAGTCCCGAGAACATTAGTCTTGACTGCTTCCAGTGGGTGGAATTCGCAAGAGGGCACTTGCTTCAACGCGGCAGCGTGATAGATGTAATCGACACCGCGCACCGCGTTCAGAACAGACTGATAGTCGCGCACATCACCAATATAGAATTTCAACTTGGGATTGTTATAGCGCTTACGCATATCGTCTTGCTTTTTCTCATCGCGGCTGAAGATGCGTATCTCTTCGATATCGGTATCTAGGAAGCGCTTGAGGACAGCGTTGCCGAATGAGCCGGTCCCGCCGGTGATAAGAAGTTTTTTGCCTGCGAACATAATTTAATTCTGCCGAGAAGATTTGAAGCTAGGCATTATACTTGAAGGTTGAAAGGGTTACTCGTTTGAAGTTCATAAAAATTCACAGAATCAAGGAGGTATTGGGAAAGCTCTTTAGTCCCGTTAGAATTTCAACTTAAGCTCAAACTGCGTATTTAACTCACAAAATGTAATATCACGTCGATGTTATTCAATTCCTACACATTTATATTGATTTTCCTGCCCATCGTTTTGGCAGGATATTTCCTGTTCGGAACAGATAGGCGCTATGGAGCCATGGTCTGGTTGACACTCGCTTCGCTGATTTTTTATGGGTGGTGGGATACAAGATTCGTATCGCTGCTCTTGATTTCGGTCATATTCAACTATACGGCCAGCCTTTCCATATTCCGGAGTCAAGCTCTTGCTAGGATGACTTTAGCTAAAGGCTTATTAGCACTCGCAATTGCGGTTGATCTCTTACTCTTGGGGTATTACAAATACGCCTATTTTCTGGCTGAGAATGTTTCGAATCTATTTGGGGTGGGATTCACTGTCCAAGGCGTTATCCTGCCGCTTGGGATATCTTTCTTCACCTTTACGCAGATCGCCTATCTGGTCGACACCTTACAGGGCAAGGTCAATGATAGAGACTTCGTTCACTACTTGCTCTTTGTGACCTATTTCCCGCATTTGATCGCCGGTCCAGTCCTGCATCACAAGGAGATGATGCCGCAATTTTCCAGCGCAAAAGCCAACTTGCCGGATTGGACCAACATCACCGTTGGTGCAAGTATCTTCGTGTTGGGATTGGCCAAGAAAGTGCTGATCGCGGACAACTTATCTGGGTTCGCAACACCGATCTTCGATGCGGTCGCCGCAGGTGGCCAACCGATGTTGCTCGAGTCATGGATAGGGGCGTTGGCTTACACGATGCAACTATATTTCGACTTCTCGGCATATTCGGATATGGCGGTCGGTATTTCTCTGATGTTCAATATCCGTTTGCCCGTGAACTTTAACACGCCATACAAATCGACCAGCATCATCGAATTTTGGAAAAATTGGCATATCACTCTATCCCGTTTTTTGCGTGATTATCTATATATCCCGCTGGGAGGCAATCGACGCGGCAGTCAGCGGCGCCACATCAATTTGATGGTCACGATGTTGTTGGGTGGGCTATGGCACGGAGCGAACTGGACCTTTGTGGTTTGGGGCGCACTGCATGGAGGTTACCTCATCGTGAATCATGCCTGGCGCGCTATCAAGCAAGAACTGGGGTGGGGCGATGGAGGCAGGGTCGCATCGTTCTTTGCATGGGCGCTGACGTTCATCGCCGTGGTAATCGGCTGGGTATTCTTCCGTGCGGCGGATGTGGGCGTTGCCCTCGACATGCTACGCGGCATGATGGGGCTCAATGGACTGTCGCTCCCTGCATCGCTGCAACCTAGCTTGAGCGTTATGTCAGACCCAGGCTGGTTGAAATTCGATGGCGCGCATCCGCTGAACCCAAAATTGAACAATACCGATATCTTCCTGAACCTCGGTCTCGCCCTCCTGATAGCAACCCAGCTCCCCAATGTGCGGCAGATGTTCCGGGCATATCAGCCGGTTTACGAAGACATCTCCCAGCTTGGGCCGCCCCTCGACAATCCGCATCCAGTGCGGACGCATATCCTGTGGGCACCCACCCGTAAGCATGCTTGGCTGTTTGGTCTGATCTTCGCAATCTCGCTGATGTCCTTGAATCGGATGAGCGAATTCATCTATTTCCAATTTTGAGCATGCGTAAACACTTCATACAGATGTGCATAGTGACGATGCTCGCATTCATCACATTCGTCGCGATTAACCTGTGGGTCGATCCCTATTGCCTCGACTGTCTCGGCTGGCAGGATGATGCCGTAGTGCGCAAGCCAGCGATCGCCCGCCATGAGCGTATCTTCAAGACGGTAGGCTTGGCGGGTATGCCGGCGGATATTGTGATACTCGGGACATCGCGCAGCGACATCGGGCTGGACCCGCGCCATTTAAGTTCGTATGGAAAAGCCCTGAATCTGGCCATGTCAAACCAGCCCTACCGAGAGACAAGGCAATTATTCGAACACACCTCTACCGGCTCCAAACCGCCCAGTTATATCATCGGTTTGGATTTCTTCGTTTCGAATGCCAACTTCGTCGAGCCTGCAGATTTGGATGTCGACAACTATGCACCCGAGAGGAAATGGCAGCTGGCGATCTCGGCCAGCACCCTAGCCGATGCACTGTTATCCAGCATCAAACCACGTGTCCAAGCGGGGGATGCATGGACGGCACAAGGCTGGCGCATGATGGACGACGACTATGCGCGCACACAGGGCAACCGCAAACTGATGCTTGCCAGCGAGCGAGGCTATCTGACAAGACATTATTGCCGGCCACCGAAATGCAAGTTCGCCATCCATAGCGCTGAAGGTAAGCGCACACCGCTAGATGAACTCAGAGAGTTGCTCCGTTTTGCGTACCACCGGGAGATCACGGTGAAACTGCTCATCTCCCCTTCGCACGCGCGGCAATGGGAGATGTTGAGGCTGGCGGGGCTATGGGATGAATGGGAAGCGTGGAAGCGTGAACTCGTAGACATGAATGCAGAGGAGGCAAAGCGCGCGGGGCGTCAGAGCTATCCTTTGTGGGACTTCAGTGGCTACAACGCTATCACCACAGAGGAAGTGCCTCCATTGGATGATAGAGAGCACCTCATGCGCTGGTATCTTGATTCATCCCACTATACAACCCGAGCCGGAGAGTTACTGCTTGATCGTATGCTAGGCACAGCGCCTTCGGGAGGCAGATTGGCAGAAGACTTTGGCGTGAAGCTGACGGTGCAAAACATTGGATCACAGCTCCTTGCGATTCGGCAAAATGGTGAGTTGTACCGCCAGTCGCACAAAACGGATATCCAAGAACTGGAAAGTTTAGCGACGAAGCTGGGCGTGATTCGGGTGCCAGCAAGTCAGTATCAAGTCGAGTAGCCTGAGACACTGTGCGTATCAAGTGCCCGCCAATGGTTTGGGCATCAGAAGATATTTGTTTAACGAAAGGGCATTAAATATGTTGGCCTACAAGAATGCATTTGGTCGCGCTGTACTGCGCATCTCGTTATACACACTGCAAGTCTTATTCCTCTTTGTGCCGGTATTAGGAGAGGCAGCAGCATTACAGCCGAATGCTACGGTAATTAACGTGAAGACTTTTGGAGCAATTGGTGATGGGGTTGCGGATGATACTAAGGCACTTCAGTCAGCATTGGATGAAGCAATGGGTCGAACTTTATATATACCGGCAGGGACTTATTTGGCAAAGGAGGACTTGCTAGTAAAAGCTAAGACAACCATCAAAGGTGAAGGCTTTGGGTCTTTGATAAAACTAGATGGGGCGGCACTGGTGGTTTCCGGTTTGGCGCAGGGCGGCCATGTCGATTACTGGTCGTTACGAGACTTTCAAGTAATGCGTATTGGGACGGTAGGTGCAACAGTTCGTTTAACTGGAGATGATGCTCTAGGTGCGAATAAGGGAGCAATACGTGGTTATACGGAAAATTTATACGTAAGTGGTTCTACTGGTGATTGCATAGAATTCTCGAATGCTTACCTGATTACCAATACCAACCTTAATTTAAGGAACTGTGCCGGAGTTGGATTAAATATGAAGCGAGGCCCACATGGCCGTGTTTCGGCGAATGCAATACAATTTATAGGTGGTGAGATTCAACAAAATGGTCAGGCAATTTTCGCAGACAGTGTGGCAGGTGTTACGTTCATTGGTACTGCTATTGAAGGAAATAAAATTGGCGTAGAACTATTTAATAACAATCGCAGTGTCTCATTTATAAACACATATTTCGAACAGAATGGTCAGTTTGATATTCGTGTTGGAGCTGGGGCCGCTGCATCAGTGGGGATTGTGGTAGATAACGGGTATTTTGCTGATGCTGCTAGCAATAAAGAGCATTCAATTATTCTAATCAAGGGCTCGGCTGTTTCCGTTAGATCCACTCTATTTAGTGGGTATAGCGCCAGTGCGATTTCATTGCCAAGTGTGGGAGGACATGTGAAGGGTTACTTTGAGAACCTAACTCTATCTGCAACCCCCTTGGCCAGTGACGGAGAAACACCATTTTTTGGTGAGCGACTTAACTTTGCAAAATAACTAGATTTCAATCTAGTTGAAATAGTTAGAAATATATCCTTCAGCCTTGATTACTTCCCAAACCTATCCATAACTACAGACTCGACTCGTTTTAAACCATCGCCCTTATCATCAGTAAGGACATAGTGAATGTAACCTTGGTACGGTACAAATGGCAGTGATGAATCTTTGCTCAAAAATAGTATGAAGTATAGAAAGGTCACACTGAAAAGGCTGGTAATTACGATGGAACGAATCAATATTCTTTTGCTTTCAAAGTACTCAAAGAAGAAAATATAAACGAAGGGCAAGGAGATGTATTGAACGCGGTTCCTCATCAATGGAAAATCAAGGAAGGCTAATTGGAACACTATTAGCAGCATTGCAAATACATAAACTATTTTTCGAATGCCCAATAGGTTTGCATTTTTCACATTCAATAAAATAGCACCCATTACGGTTGCAAATATAACTGAATATGCTTTTTCGAGGATATTTGATGGGGCATCCTGCTCTACATACCATGCCAATTTGTTAGTTATAAACTCAATAGGTATCAAATTCCCTACTAATTCAAAGACTGAAGGCGCGGCTTGTCCACCAACGGCAAGAACTGCACCTATGCCGATTAGTACGGCTAGTGTACGTTTTGACGGGTTGGAAAGGGCGAAGGCAAAGAAGATAAAGTAGAGAATTGCAGAGTAATGAAACATCATGGCGGCTAAGCCATATGCAATCGCTTTAATGTGTTTTTTGTCATGGTAGGCTAAAAGAAATAGCATGAAAAAACTCACTGCCATCGCTTGTCTTATTACTGAAAAGTAAAGTGTGAACACAACCCATGTAACTGTAGCAGCGAATACGGTAGCTCTGTAAGTTGTCACTCGCCGAAGGAAAAGTGTAAATACAGCCACCTGAAACAATGATGATAAAAATATCAATATTTGAAATTCATTAGTAAGTGACTTTAAGAGTGACGTGTAGATTATGTATAAAGGTTCTTTGCCATATAAGAATGACAGGGTCAGTAGTTCTAGAAGGCTTGAATTGTAAATTTCGGGTAGCGAGTAAAAAATTTCTTTGTATTGCGGCCAGTCATAACCAGTCTCAAATCTAAGGGCGCAAAAGAGAAGGAATGTGATTGCTGAAATTGGGTACAGCTTTCTGCTTTTGAAGACATACTCTTCAAAAGCGGCTAACCAAACAATCATGAAAACTACGATGTAGGGCCACACAATTAATTCTCCAGCAAAGCAGAATGAAGGGGCGGCTCGGGCTGTTGAGTAAGTAACCCTAATATAGTAAGAAACAGATTTGAATTAGCACTCATGATTATTAGCGCGGTGCACTTCTCATTGGATTAAGTTTGTAAGTCAGAAAAGCGAAGAATAAAAAGCAAGACAAAAATTCGCTACCCGTGTTACTCAGTCCATACATGCCATATTCAAAATTTGAGGTCCAATTGATGACCAAATACTTGGTCGTCAATTTAATCAGTGCGAAGAGTATCAATATTTTCGTTGCATCTACGGCGAACATCACCTGCATCAAAATCATCGATAACACCATAAAGGGAAACGACCACATCAGGTAGAAGAATATCTCGCTGGTGATGGCGGTATCCGCTTTGTTGAAGTGTCCATGCTCATAGATCAGCGCAATCAATTCGTTCGAATAGAGCGAGGCTAGCGCGGCAATCAGGCTGGAGATGACGAGTATCGGCATTATCTTACGTACCAGCCATTTGAATTCGGCCGTGCCGGGGGCGGTATGGAATCTTTGTGCGATGCCTTTGTTGAGGAGTAATACCGCAGTCGTCCCTATAAGCAAGCCGAGCGCCGTATAGATGTTGTACGCATACTCTAAGCTGCCCACGGTGCCGCTGGTCTGCGTACTTGCGAATGCGCGGTCGATGATGCGCTGCGACATGTTCAGAAAGATCATCAGAAAGCCCAGCAGGAGGGCAAGATATATCGGGTCCTTTTTGTATGTGGTCAGTCGGTGATACTTCAAGCCCATCGAAGGAAGCCCGAGTTTCTTACCCTGATAGATATAGACGCCCAGAACGACCGCGCCGGAGATCAGGCTGGCAATAATCAGCAGCCATTTTGTCGGTGCGTGGTACAGATAGATGTCTAGGCCCACGACGCCGATGGTGGTCAGCGCGATAATCAAGCTGGTTGAGGCGACCAGTTGTGTTCGGTTGACGGACTGCAAATAAAGTCGAATTGGGAAGGTCTGCGTGACGAGTAAGTAGAATAGCCAGCACAGTGCAATCTCGACTTCGAGTTTGTTTCTTAATTCGCCGGTGTAGCCAGGGGCAAGCAGGTCGGCCTGCAGGGAGTAGGAAGCGATGCCGACGATAAAGACGATGAGCAGAAACAGTTGGGTCTGGGCGGTGATCGTAGGGAATGTTTCGGCATCCAGCTCTTTACGCTTGAGGTAAATCGGCATCAAGATCCCAACCAAGATGGTGCCAAAGCTTTGGAATAGTGCATACGGTATGCCAAAGGCAATTCGAAATACTTCTATCTCTTGGTTAGTGCCGTAGATGTAGGCGAACTGCATCTCTTTGGCGAAGTTGAAGAGTATGCCCAGTCCTATGGATAACTGGAGCAAAAGCATAGGACGCAATCGAGTCAGCCGGTTGGCTATATTTGATGGCATGAGGTATCCCGTGCTTGCACTCTGATTGTCTCGATGTTTGCTGCTGTATGAGAGGTGTCTGCGACACCAGCAGTTGAATTTATGGGTAATGGTGGAAATCTGTTGGTAGTTTACTGTCTCCGCCGCCTATCATTTACCTAAACTAGACGTAGTCTAAAGGGAGCGTTGCAGGATGCCGCGTTTGCGCATCGCTTCCAATGTGTCTGCCACGCAATTGTCTAGTGTCGCGGCTCCGGTGTTTACGGTGAGTTCTGGATTGTCTGGTGCCTCATACGGAGACGAGATGCCAGTAAAATCTGAGATTACACCGGCGCGCGCTTTTTTATAAAGGCCTTTGACATCACGAGTCTCACAAACTTCTATCGGGCTGTTGCAATAGACTTCGACGAACTCGCCATGACCTACCATGCCCCTTACGCGCTCGCGATCTGCTCTGAATGGAGAGATGAACGCGGTAAGAACGATGACACCAGCCTCCATAAATAATTTGGCCACTTCGCCAACGCGACGGATGTTCTCGATGCGGTCTGCCGAAGAAAAGCTCAGGTCGCCACACAATCCGTGACGCACGTTGTCGCCATCCAATACGAAGGTTCGACACCCTTGTTGGTGCAGGGCTTCTTCTACGGCGTGTGCCAACGTGGACTTCCCTGCACCAGATAAGCCGGTAAACCAAACGATTGCGCCTTTATGTTGGTTTTGCGCTTCGCGGCGTGCGCGGGTGACGGTGGCGTTATGCCATACGACGTTGCTGGAGGCTGGGGGAGTGGAAGATTGTGTCATGGGGATCGATGTTGTTATTGGTTGATATAGCCGATCAGGCGTTGGTCGCTATTCGCGAGTACGAAGAATTCGGGGTTGAGTAGGTTCGCTTTGTTGTATTGCAGTTCTTTTCCGTCACTAGTACATACACGGCCGCCGGCTGCGCGAACGACGGCATGTGCTGCTGCGGTGTCCCACTCCATGGTCGGGCCCAGGCGTGGGTAGAAGTGGGCGGCACCTTGCGCGACCAGGCATAGTTTTAGCGAGCTACCCATGCTGATGCATTCGTGTTCGCCCAGTCTTTCGAGTAGCGCATGTGTGCGCTGATCTGCATGAGAACGGCTTGCAACCACTTTGACCTTCTCGCCTGGTCGTGCCGCCATTGCTAAGATTGGCTGTGCAGCTTCTTGCCCGCGCTGTAGGTATGCGCCGCCAGCGGTGCTGCCGAAGTAGCAGAGGTCGAGTACTGGGGCATAGACCACACCCAATATGGGCGCTCCGTTTTCGATCAGGGCGATGTTGACGGTGAACTCGCCGTTGCGCTTGATAAATTCTTTAGTGCCGTCCAATGGGTCTACCAGCCAGTAGCGTGACCACGTGCTGCGCTCGGCATATTCGATGCCGGCGGCTTCCTCGGACAAAATGGGGTAGGTGACCTCAAGCTTTTCCAAGCCAGCGACGATGACCTTGTGTGCGGCAAGATCGGCCAGCGTCAGCGGTGAGTCGTCGGCTTTACTGGTAACGCCTAGATCACTGCCGTTGTAGACGGCCATGATGGCTTGGCCTGCCATGCGCGCGATA
Organism: Gallionella sp.; assembly: GCA_028710525.1. Taxonomy (GTDB): domain Bacteria; phylum Pseudomonadota; class Gammaproteobacteria; order Burkholderiales; family Gallionellaceae; genus Gallionella. Next base: position 94,705 of record JAQTTY010000001.1, read on the forward strand.
TGTGCGACTTCATCTAGTAGCGTCACGTTCATTTTCCGGTCTTCAAGTAGCGCTTGAGCAAACCCATGCGTTCGGCAAAGAGTGGGTCTTGCTTTTTATTGCCGCCAAGTTCTTTGGCGACTGCCACGAAGATACCAAGTAGCGCAGCCATGAAGGTAGTCATGATTACTATCAGCGCACGCTTGGGCTTAGATTTTTTGTCCGGCGTGATGGCTTTATCTATCACTTGAATCGAGGTCGGCTCTTTCGACATGTCGATTTTGGCAAGGGTGGTTTGCTGCGTCATCAATTCAAAAAGTTTCTCGTAATATTTCACATCACGAAGCTTGCGGACATACTCCAAACCCGCCTCAGGGAGTTGCCCCGTAGGAATCATCACGCCACCTTGATCGCCATTGCCGCTCTTCTCGGCTTTGGCAAGTTGCGCATTGAGCGAAGCGAGAATGGCACGTGCTTGTCGATAGTCAGGGTTCTGTTCAGTCGCAAAAGCGCGCATCGATGCGATCTCGACTTCTTTGCTTGCGATCTGCGCCCTGAGGTTGGCGACCGCCTCGATGATGCCTTTGCCTTGTGCATCTAGCGAGATTAGACCTGATTTCTCTTGCGTGTCTTTAAGTGCATCTTCTGCATTTTTGAGCCCCTCTTTGGCGCTCTTTAATTGCTTCTCAAAGAATTGACTACGTTGCGCAGCATCTGTTAGCGCCAAACTTTGGCTAAGTAAACTTAATTCCTCAACGTAAGCATTAGCCATGTCGGCAGCGAATTTCGCATCTTCATCATCAAACTCAACCACGATCAATCCGTCTTTGCCTGCGGTGACTTTGGTTTTACCCGCTAATTGGTTTCGGGTGTCCGTCAATGTGGCGGTTTCATATCGTTCCGACAATTTGAAGCGGGATATTAAGCGGTCCGCCACGGTGTTGCTTTGCAACATCCCAACGTAGATATCGTTTGGGTTTTTTAGGCCGAGCGCTGCACTTAAGCCGCCCGCCGCCCCGCCAGCGCCACCCAAGCCGGAAAGTTGGCCCATCAGCATGCCTGCGAATGAGGTGTCTTGTGCGGGTGGGAGGAAGACTGTCTTGCCGGTGTAGATGTTGGTCATGAGTAATGCTGCCGCGACTGAGGCGACAGCAGCACCAAGGGTGATTTTTGCAATCAAGCGATTATGTTTTGCAATCGCTAAAAGCACTTCCATCAAGTTGATCTCTTCATCCTTGATCATGGTTGATGATTCGTTTGGCTTGTTGTCATCCATATCTATCACCACATCTTGGCAGCTTTGCCGCCAGCAGCGCCTAAAGCGAATTGATAGAAGATTTGTGTCCAGTCCTTTAGGTCTTTTGTGAAGCTATATTTCTCAAGCTGCTCTGGAACGATGATGGTGTCGCCGGGAAGCGCGTCTTTGCCGGAGAAGCTGTTTAGCCAGCCTTCTTGCTTCTTGCTGAATACAGTGCCATCTGCACGAATCAGGTAGACCTCGTCCTCGTTGCCGTTCGATGTTGGGCCGCCGGATTTTTTCAGGTAGTCGTTAACGTTCATGCCGTCTTTGAAGATAAATGCGCTTTGATTGTAGACATTGCCTATTACCACGATAGTCGAAGGCTTGGGCGGGATACGTAATACGTCGCCATCTTCTAGTGCCAAATCAGGCAGATCATCTTGGCTGACGGAGTCTTCGGGAATCTCGAAAACGACGCGGCCAGTTGCCTTGATGGCTTTCATTTTAGTAAGCATCGCTTGTTGTGCCTTAGATGTAGATTGTGCGGCAGCTACGTCTTGCTGTGATAACGCTGTAGTGGCAGATTGTGCTGAATTGCGTTGTATGTCTTGTTCCATTTGCAGGATGAGCTCATCTAGTCGTTGTTGCTGTATCTTGCGTGTGGATTCTCTGGTGAACTCGCTGGCGAACATATAGCTATGTGAAGTTACGCCACCTATTCTTGCAACCAGTGTGCGCAAGGTTTCTCCAGGCTGAACTTGGTAAACGCCGGGACTATTGAATTCGCCTTCTAATCGTACATAGGCTGTTTTGCTGGCTATAGAGACGCCAATGTCTGTCTTGGAAAAGACGGTGATGATGTCGCCAGCTTTTAAAATCAGATTTTGGGTGGGGTCATGCTCTATTACTGCCTTGCCTAAGTTGAATGGAATTAGGTTGGTGGTTAGGTCAGCCGGATTCATGCGCTCCACAACCGCGTAGTCCCAGTTGATTTCTTCTGCTGAACGCTTAACCTCATTGCGCAACCCATTACTGCTGGCTACGTCAACGCTGGCGGATTGATTTTGTTTTAGCCAATAACCATCCGTTATTAGTGACTCTTTATCTTGGATGATGTCACTGATACGCATTCCTTCTTTCCAAGGATGGCGTCCGGGTATGGCGAGGTTGCCGCGCAGTGTAATTGCGTTGTCGAAACGTGCGGATACGGAGTACACGGTTACCAAGTCTGCATCTTGTATCTGCTTTGCCAGACCAGTTTCGTTTAATTCGAATTCATCCACTTTGCGGGCCGAACGATCTTGGATGCGCTCGATGGCTACTGTTTTGCCAGATGCTGTGTTGGTTAAGCCACCAGCAAGTTGCAGCAGGTCTTTAAGAGACTCTTTGCCTTTCAATTCATAGATGGCTGGTGTTCCAACACTGCCAGTGATGGCGGCCATGGGGCCGACAGGGGGAATATAGATGACGTCGCCACTGATCAGTTGTACGTCTTTCGATTTGTCGCCCTTAAGCAGCAGATCATACATATCGAAGTCACTGATGACTTTGCCGCCACGCTTTAATTGGATGTTGCGTATCGAACCGTTGCTCGATGGGCCGCCCGATGCAATCAGCGCATTCACCAAGGTGCTCAGCGAACCTATCGTATAGCTGCCGGGTTTACGTGCATGTCCTACAACATAGATTTGCAAGGCCTTAAGTCTGCCCAGCGAAACATCCAGCTCGAAATTGCGATAGATGCGCCCAATGGCTGACTTTAAGTGACTCTGCAGGTCTTGATAACGCACACCTACCACGCTTACAGGCCCGACTTTGGGGAGGTTGATCATGCCGCCGCGATCCACTATGACGCTGGCAGTTGCCTCTACTTGCCCCCATATTTGTACGACCAGCTCATCGCCTGCGCCGATGACATAGTCGGCCGGGACTGAAGTTCCGGTGAGAGGGGCAAATGTCGACGGGGCTTTGTTAAAGAATTTGTAGCCATACATTTCCAGCTTGATACCCGTTGAGTTCGCAATGAAAGTTTGGAACTGACTGGGCACAAGTGATTCATCTATGCCAGTGACTGTTTCTTGTGCTGCGTTGTTTTCAGCAGAATTAGAATTGGCCGCGTCTGCCGTTACCGAAGGCATATTGCTACTTGTAAGATTAGGGCTCGAAAGCGATGAGGACAATGTAAGGCCGGCACCAGCGTTCGAACTAGTGCCGCCGCTAGTAGCGGTTGCGCCTGTCGTCTCGGCATTGGAGAGGCCGCAGGTGAACAAAAAAACCGCCGCAGTAAGAGCGGAGGCTGAGTTGATATGTTTTAACATCGATAAACCTATGGTGGGTGGCGGGTGGGCGCAAACTTAAGGCGCGGATTCTAGCATATACGTAAAAATTCACGGTATTAGCCATATTTTGGATTTGTGTGTTCACAAGAAGAATGGCTTGCAGTAGTGTCGCGTGCAAGGGGTATTGGTCGAGTGATTTTTGCCAGCCTGTGCGACAAAGCCAATAATTCCTGCAATAATCCGAGCATTGTTTATATTTCTGATAGGTGAGTGAATCCATGTTGAGTCAAGATGATCTGAAGCGCGCGGTAGCCAAGGCTGCCATCGAATATGTACCTGCAGATTGCATCGTGGGTGTAGGTACGGGCTCTACTGCCAATTTCTTCATCGATGAGTTGGCGCTGATCAAACACAAGATCCGTGGCGCGGTCGCTAGTTCCGAAGCTTCGGCGAAGCGTTTGCAAGGTCATGGCATCGAGGTGTTGTCTTTGAACGACGCTGGTGAGATGCCGGTGTATGTGGACGGCGCGGACGAGATCACGCGTCATCTGCATATGGTCAAGGGCGGTGGCGGTGCGCTGACGCGTGAAAAGATCGTGGCTTCCTGCAGCAAGAAGTTCATCTGTGTCTGTGATGCCAGCAAGCTGGTTGACGTGCTGGGTAAATTCCCCTTGCCGATTGAAGTCATTCCTATGGCGCGCAGCTCGGTGGCGCGTGCTTTGGTAGCCCTCGGTGGTCAGCCGAAATTGCGCGAAGGTTTTACCACAGATAATGGTAATATCATTTTAGATGTGCACGGTTTGCAGATCATGAATCCGGTGGAATTGGAATCTGCCTTGGATCATATCGCTGGGGTGGTGACTAATGGTTTGTTTGCTCGCCGCGGCGCTGATGTGCTGTTGTTGGGTACACCCGAAGGCGTGAAAACCTACACCGTATAAGCTAAGAATCGGCGAACTTAATGTTCGCCTGTCATTAAAATTTAACACTCGCACCGCAAGCTACTCGTTTGCTTCAACTAAGGAATTGCTATGTCCAGTAATGATCACATCTCTAAACAGTTCGATACGGAGCTGGAATCTATCCGCGCTAGCGTGCTGCAGATGGGTGGTCTGGTGGAGAGTCAGATCAAGAGCGCGGTCGAGTCTTTGGTTAAGAGCGATGTCAATCTGATGACTCGCGTGATCGCTGAAGATCATCGCGTCAATGCAATGGAAGTGAAAATAGACGAGGCTTGCAGTCAGATGATTGCGCGTCGTCAGCCGACTGCCGGCGATTTGCGTTTGATCATGACAGTGGTCAAAACCATCACTGATCTGGAGCGTATTGGCGACGAAGCCGAAAAGATCGCACGTATGGCGAAGATGTTGTCGCAAAAGAATGTGCTGTCTAAGCCACGCTATCACGAGATCGAGCGCGCATCTGAGATCGCAGTGGATATGTTGCGCAAAGCGTTAGATGCTTTCGCTCGTTTGGATGTGGTCATGGCTGCGCAAGTTGTTCGCCAAGACGATCAGGTGGACGAAGAGTTTCGCGGCATCATGCGTTATCTCATCACTTTCATGATGGAAGATCCCCGTACCATCTCGACCGCGCTGGAGATATTGTTTGTCGCTAAGGCGATCGAGCGTATCGGTGACCATGCACAGAACATGGCTGAATATGTCATCTATATGGTGAAAGGGCGCGACGTGCGTCACGTCACTGTGGATGAGATCGAGCGAGAAGTGCAGCAATAGTGCAGCCCCTTTCTTTTCTTGCCGCTGTTGATCTGGGGTCGAATAGTTTTCGACTGCAGGTCGCCAAGGTTGAGAATGATCAACTCTATATGCTGGATGGCTTGCGCGAGTCGGTACGCCTTGCCGCAGGTCTTACGCCGGAAAAACTCCTAGATAAAGCATCTCAACAGCGCGCCCTTGCTTGCTTGCAGCGCTTTGGTGAACGCCTGCGTGACATGCCTATTGAGGCAGTGCGCGCGGTCGGCACTAATTCATTGCGCGTGGCGAAGAATGCACCGGAATTTTTGATTCAGGCGGAAGCGGCTTTAGGTTTTCCTATCGATGTCATTGTTGGCCGTGAAGAGGCGCGTCTGATCTACAAAGGTGTGGCGCAAGGTTTACCCCAAACCAAAGAGCGCCGCATGGTGATAGATATCGGCGGAGGGTCTACCGAGTTCATCATCGGTACTGCCTTGGAGCCTATCAAGCTGGAAAGTCTGTACATGGGCTGCGTCAGTTTCAGTAACCAGTACTTCCCTGACGGCGAAGTGCATAAAGCTAATCTCAAGCAAGCCGAACTGGCTGCGCGTGCCGAGTTGCAGACCATCGTTTCGGAATACAAGCGCGGACATTGGGACGTGGCGCTAGGCTCCTCCGGCAGCGCGCGAGTGTTGTGTGACATCCTAGAACAGAACGGCTATAGCGAAAGTGGCATCACCCGTGATGGACTCGAGATGCTGCGTACGCAGTTGCTAAAGGCGGGCAGTGCGAACCGCTTGGAGCTTTTAGGACTAAAGCCGGAGCGCCTGCCTGTGTTGCCGGGTGGTTTTGCCATCATGTACGCGGCATTTTGCGAGTTAGATATAGAGAGTATGCGTCCGGCCCAGGGAGCTTTGCGCGAAGGCGTGCTGTATGACTTGTTGGGTCGTTTTACGCATAACGATATGCGTGAAGCCACCGTGAATCAGTTTATGCGCCGTTATCACGTGGATGCGAAGCAGGTAGCTCGCGTGGTCAAGCTTTCGCTTCAGCTCGCGATGCAGTTCTTTGGTACTGAAGAGCATGAGGCCGATATGCAGTTGTTGGCTTGGGTCGCCAGTCTGCATGGCATAGGAATACGCGTCGCGCACAGCGGTTACCACAAGCACACGGCTTATATCCTCGCGAACGCTGATATGCCTGGGTTTTCCAAAAAGGAACAAGCACGCATGAGCTTGCTGGCCTTAGCGCATCGCGGCAGCATGAAGAAGTTGCAGGGCGTGCTGACTAACGAGGCTGATATCGTGCTGGTTATGAGTCTGCGCTTGGCCGCGTTGTTCTACCGCAACCGTAGCGACATCGCGCTGCCAGAGATCAAATGTATGTTCAGCGGCACGAAGTTCTATCTGAAGTTGGGCAAGGGGTGGTTAGAGCAGAATCCTTTGACCGAATCGGCGCTGCGTGACGAAGCTAAGCAGTGGAAAGCATTGGGCGTGAACATGCAGCTCAGTGAGTTGTGAGCGATTGCTTGCAATTGATGACTGCACTAGGAGGTTGAGATGAGACAGTTCAAATGGATAGCATTGAGTGCGCTGGTCGGATTGTTGATCGGCATGGCGCTAGGCGTGAACATTGGACGTGACCGGCCTTTGCTGTCCAATCCCTTTGCTCAGGATACCTTGGCTGATCAATTTAAGCGTTTGGGTAATGAGACATTGCAGCAAAGCGGCAAAGCCTTGGAAAAGACTGGGCAAGCATTGCAAGGCAAATAGATTTAGTCCGAAGTACTCATTCCTCTGGTGTAGAATCCGCGCCGAAGCTGGCTAGGCAGTCGCCGCGCATGTATATGCGGGGAGGACAACCCCATCGCGCAAGCGAGCAGGTTGCGGTGTAGGCTAATTTGCGCAAGCAAATTATGCCGAAGCCAAAGTGCGGGGAAACTCGGATTTTTCTCCCTGCACGAAGTGCGGGGAGGAAAGTCCGGGCTCCATAGAGCAGGATGCCGGTTAACGACCGGACGCCGTGAGGCGATGGAAAGTGCCACAGAAAATATACCGCCGATGACTCGACTTTGTCGCTCGCAAGAGCGACAAAGTCTTTCAAGAAGAGCAGTAGCGTAAGCTGCTGTGATGAGTGGTAGCGCAAGCTACTGCGATGATTGAAAGGGAACAGGTAAGGTTGAAATGGCGAGGTAAGAGCTCACCGCGCTGGTGGCAACATCAGTGGCAGGGTAAACCCCATCCGGAGCAAGATCAAATAGGCTGACTATGACGTTGCTCGCGTCGTCAGCGGGTAGGTCGCTTGAGCGTCAGGTAACGAAACGCCTAGAGGAATGACTGTCCACGACAGAACCCGGCTTATCGGCTAGCTTCACCTTATTCATACATAGTAGAAAGTGGGACGGCACCTCGTGCCTTAGTCGAAAGTCGATGCCCACTCCCCACTCCCCACTCCCCACTCCCCACTCCCCACTCCCCACTCCCCAAATATCTAGTCACTTCGTTACAAACAACTTTAGCTTATTTCTGCAATCCATTGCTTTTTAAGAACATTTTATTTTCTTTAACTTGTCGCGCTAACTCCTTGTCTTGAAAAGAAAAAAGCTCTTTTCGCGCTTGACCTCATGCAATATTTTGAATATAGTGGGTTTAAGTGGTAAAAAGTGGGTATTAGTGGAGTTTATGGAAATGTTCCAGGGAGCGGTGCAACTTAATTTGGATAGCAAGGGCAGGCTGGCGATACCCGCCAAGCATCGCGATGTGCTGCTTTCTGAGTGTGCTGGTAGTCTGGTGTTTACCGCTGATGTGGACGGATGCCTATTGGTCTATCCGCAAAACGTCTGGCAGCCTATCAGTGAAAAGCTGAATAAGTTGTCGTCATTCAATCAAAAGAGTCGTGCCCTGCAACGTCTGCTGGTCGGTAATGCTGAAGATGTGCAGATGGACAACGCGGGCCGCGTACTCATCTCTCCTAATCTGCGTAACTACGCTGCGCTAGACAAGCGCGTGATGCTAGTTGGTCAGGGGAGCAAATTCGAATTGTGGGACGAAGCAAAGTGGCAGGTGCAACAGGCGGCATCGCTATCGCTGATGGTGGGTGATCTGCCGGACGAGCTCGAGGGCTTCTCCTTGTGATGCGCGACAGCGCGTGGCGTGCAAGTTTGAGCGAGCAGCTTGGTCATGAGTGAGGTGCTGGTTCACACCACGGTGTTATTGCATGAGGCGGTCGAGGCTTTGGCGATACGGGCGGACGGTGTGTATGTAGATGGCACATTTGGCCGTGGCGGACATAGTGCAAAGATCCTGCAGTCTTTAGGCCCAAAAGGTCGCTTGATCGCACTGGATAAAGATCCCGCTGCGATTGCGGTAGGTGAGCAATGGTCGGACCCGCGCTTCCAGATTGTGCATCGCGGCTTTATGGATCTGGCTGGGGTATTGCGCGAACTTGGTGTGAGTCAGGTGGATGGGATTCTGCTGGACCTAGGGGTGTCGTCACCGCAGTTGGATGAAGCGGCAAGAGGTTTCAGTTTCAGATTCGATGCGCCGCTGGATATGCGCATGGATGTAAGCAAGGGGCCGACAGCTGCGCAATGGTTGGCAACGGTGGATGAGAGTTTTCTGGCGGAGGTGATACGTGATTACGGCGAAGAACGGTTTGCTAAGCAGATTGCAAGAGCGGTTGCTGCTGCGCGCACAGTTGAACCTATCGACACAACGAGGAAACTCGTCGAGTTGGTTAGTCAAACAGTACGTACCCGTGAGGCTGGGCAAAATCCGGCGACTCGTACCTTTCAGGCTATACGGATTTATATCAACCAAGAGCTCGCGGAGCTCGAGGGGATATTGCCAGAATGCGTCACGCATCTGAAACCAGGCGGCAGATTGGCGGTGATCAGCTTTCATTCACTAGAGGATCGTATCGTGAAGCACTTCATGCGTGATATGGCCGAGGGCGACAAATTGCCTCGTAATGTGCCGATACGTGCCAGCGAAGTGCCGCAGGGTCGGGTGACGCTAGTGGGCAAGGCGATCAAGGCAGGGAAAGATGAATTGACAGCGAATCCGCGTGCCCGCAGTGCGGTGATGCGCGTGGCGGAGCGTAGTCATGCCGCTTAGTGGTCGCTTACTCAATGCGCTGTTATTGGTCGTCGTGGTGTTGGCTTCATTGAGTGTGGTGACTTCGCAACATCAGGCACGCAAGTCCTTTTTGGCCTTGCAGCAAGAGAAATCGAAGGCGCAGCAGATGGAAGTGGAGTGGGGACAGTTGCAATTAGAACAGAGTACTTGGGCAGCGCCGGCACGTATAGAGAAGATAGCCGGACAACATCTGCAGATGCAGCGACCCAAAAATGAGCAAGTGAGATACATACGAGTAGAGCGTTATTCAAGCGATCCACCCGTGGTGGATCCGAGGAAATAACTGTATGAGCGGAGCAAAACAATAACCATGAAATACGCACACAACAGAGCTGCAACGAAGCCGGCAATACTGCCTGGCTGGCGTGCGTCTGTGTTGTTCGTTGCTATGGTTGCAGGTTTGCTTGGACTGTTTGGTCGCGGTGTGTATCTGCAAGGGATACACAATGACTTCTTGCAAGGTCAAGGTAACGCACGTTATAGCCGCGTGATCGAGGTCAGCGCGCATCGCGGCATGGTTCGTGACCGCAATGGTGAGCCAATGGCAGTAAGTACCCCGGTACAGTCGGTATGGGCGAGTCCGCTTGATGTGGAGGCGACTAATCAGCAAGTTAGACAATTGGCAGTAGTGTTGCAGATGAAGGAGTTCGACGTGCGTCGCCAGATGTTCGACAGCTCGCGCGATTTCGTCTACCTCAAGCGTCAAATACCACCTGAGCTTGCCGAGCAAGTCAAAAGTCTGAACGTGCCGGGGGTGTCCTTGCAGCCAGAGTATCGTCGCTACTATCCATCGGGTGAGGTGGCAGCGCAACTGCTCGGATTCACTGGGCAAGATGATAATGGTCAGGAAGGGCTGGAGCTGAGCCTGCAGGATAGATTAAGCGGCAAACCCGGTAGTCAGCGTGTCATCAAAGACAGACGCGGCCATATCGTGGAAGATGTAGCGAGTTTACGCGCACCCAAGCCGGGTAGTGATGTGATCCTTAGTGTGGATAGCAAGATACAGTATCTGGCATATAGAGAGTTGCAAGCTGCTGTAGAGAAACACCACGCTAAAGCGGGCTCCGTTGTGGTGCTTGATGCGCGAACTGGTGAGGTGTTGGCGCTCGCCAACTATCCTAGCTTCAATCCTAACAATCGCAGCAAGGTGAAGGCTCATCAGATGCGCAATCGTGCTGTGGCCGATCTGTTTGAGCCAGGCTCTACGCTCAAGCCTTTCACAGTTGCCGCGGCGATAGAGAACGGTAAAGTGCACCCAAATACCCTTATCAATACTGAGCACGGTGTCTACACCGTGGGCGGACGCGTGATACACGATAGCCATCCTGAGGCTTATCTGACAGTCACAGGTGTAATACAGAAATCCAGTAACGTTGGTGTAGCTAAGATGGCGCTGATGATGGAGCCCAAAGTGATGTGGCAGGCTCTGTCTGATGATGGTTTCGGTGCACACACTGGTAGTGATTTTCCAGGTGAGGCTGCGGGCAAATTGCGCGACGCGAAGACTTGGCGTCCTATCGAGCAAGCCACGATGGCTTATGGGCACGGAATCTCTGTGAACTTGTTGCAGCTGGCACGTGCTTATACCGTGTTCACGGATAACGGCGAACTCAAACCTATCTCATTGTTGAAGTTGGATGCGCAGCCCGCAGGTGTGAGGGTGATGTCTGAACAGACGGCCAAATCCTTGCGAGAGATGCTGGAGACAGTTGTTTCTGTGGAAGGTACCGCACCGTTGGCGCAGGTCGCAGGTTATCGCGTAGGCGGCAAGACCGGCACCGCGCATAAATTGTCGGGCGCGCACTATGTGAACAAATACGTAGCCTCATTTGTGGGATTCGCACCTGCCTCAGCGCCGCGCATCATCGTCGCGGTGATGATAGATGAGCCTTCCGGCAAGGAATATTACGGTGGGCAGGTAGCGGCGCCGGTGTTCAGTCAGATCGTCGGTGCCACCCTACATATGCTCAACGTGCCCAACGATGCGCCTATGGATAACGTCATCACGCCACCCGCCGATTTCATCAGGGAGGAGGCGTGATGAATAAGGCATCCATACTCCAGACTAGCTTCCCTCATGCAAAACTTGCAGCACTGCAAGTGCGTATTACACAGCTCGTCACCGATAGTCGCTTGATAAAAGCGGGTGACACCTTCGTGGCCTTCCCAGGTGAGAAGAATGACGGGCGTCAACATATCGCTGCGGCTATCGCGCAGGGCGCGAATGCGGTGATCTACGAGGCGGGCAATTTCGAGTGGGATGCGCAATGGCAGTTGCCGCATCTGGCGGTGCAAGATTTGCGTCGCAAGACCGGTGATCTTGCCGATGTGGTGTATGGCAAACCTACCGAAAAGTTGTGGATGGTGGGTGTGACCGGTACTAATGGCAAGACTTCCACCACGCACTGGATCGCGCAGGCACTGAGCGATGCGCATCGTAGCTGCGCACTGATCGGCACCATAGGCAACGGCCATATAGGCGCATTGCAGGAAACAGCAAACACCACACCGGAGGCGATACAGGTACACAAACTCTGCGCAGGATATCTGCGCGAGGGGGCGAAGGCGATGGCGATGGAAGTGTCTTCGCATGCGCTAGACCAAGGGCGTATCGACGGCGTGCGCTTCGATGTCGCACTGATGACCAATCTCAGCCGCGACCATCTTGATTATCACGGCGATATGGCGAGTTACGCGGCGAGCAAGCGTAAGTTCTTCGACGTGAATACGTTACGTTATGCGGTGTTGAATCTCGACGACGCGACCGGTTCTGAATGGGCAGAGTCGCTGCAAAGGGAAGGCGTAGAAGTCATCGCTTACGGACTGAGCGATGCGGCTTTAAAGCGAGCGCAGGACTTGAACTTGCGTATGGTATACGGCCATCTGTTGCAGATGACGGACACGGGGCTGAGTCTGGGCATACACAGTAGCTGGGGCACGGCGCGACTGGAAAGTCATTTGGTCGGGCGCTTCAATGCGGAAAACTTGCTCGGGGTATTGGCGGTATTGTTAGTCAGCGACATCGCGCTGGAAGTAGCGGTCGAGTCACTCGCACATGTACAAGCTGTAGCAGGACGCATGCAACGCTTGGGAGGCAAGGCATTACCTACTGTCATCGTGGATTACGCGCATACGCCGGATGCGCTGGAGAAAGTACTGCATACCTTGCGAGAGATGATGCAAACCAAGGGCGGCAGTCTGGTCTGTGTGTTCGGCTGTGGTGGCAATCGCGATACCGGTAAACGTCCGCTAATGGGCAAGGCGGCAGCGCGTTTGGCTGACCGCAGCATCGTCACCAGCGACAATCCTCGTGACGAAGATCCTGTCGCCATCATCGATCAGATCACCGCAGGCATGCGCGATGATAAGCATCAAGTCATAGTCGACCGTGCCGCTGCGATCTATTCCGCCATCGCGCATGCGCAACCCGGCGACACCGTGCTGATCGCGGGTAAGGGGCATGAGCAATATCAGGAAGTAGCGGGCGTGAAACATGCGTTCAGCGATATCGATGTCGCGCAACATGCTTTGCAGCATTGGCCTCTGGAGGTGCGAGCATGATGCGCTTGTCCAAAATCATCGCGGCGTTGGACGCTACCTTAGTAGGTAAAGATGTTGCTTTTGCGCAGGTGAACACCGACAGCCGCAAGATACAGAGCGGTGACTTGTTCATTGCATTGCGTGGCGAGAATTTCGATGGTGCGGCATACGTGGCTGTCTCTCTGCAGGGTGGTGCGGTGGCAGCGGTGATGAACCGCGCCAGCTACGACAGTGCCGTACACGGCAATCTGTCCACACTGTTGTTGGTCGATGACACTCGTATCGCCTTGGGCAAGCTGGCTTCTTACTGGCGTAGTCAGTTCGTCATCCCATTGGTGGCGATCACCGGCAGCAATGGCAAGACCACGGTCAAAGAAATGCTAGCTGCTATCTTGCGTATGGCTGTAGGTAGCGAGGCTGCAGTGTTAGCGACCAAGGGCAACTTCAACAACGATATCGGCATGCCGCTCACTCTGCTGCAACTGAATGCGCAACACCGATACGCGGTGATCGAGATGGGCATGAATCATTTCGGCGAGATCGATTATCTGACGCGTCTGGCTTTGCCTCAGGTGGCGCTGGTGAACAATGCCAGTGGTGCACATCTACAAGGACTAGGCTCAATAGCAGGCGTGGCACAAGCTAAGGGCGAGATCTTCGCTGGGCTAGATGGTAAAGGCATCGCCATCATCAATGCCGATGATGCACATGCAAATCTGTGGCGCGAACTGGCCGGCTCAAATCGCATCATCGATTTTGCATTGGACGCGCCTGCCGCAGTGCATGGCACTAGCCAAGCACAAAAATATGGCAGCTTGGTCCGTGTCGATACGCCACAAGGTATGTTGCAGTTAGATTTACAAGTGCCTGGCATACATAACGTGCGCAACGCCTTGGCAGCAGCCAGCGCTGCACTTGCACTTGATATCCCGCTCGCCGTTATCGCCGCTGCACTTGCTGAGTTCGGCGGCGTTGCTGGTCGCTTGCAGCGCAAGCAGGGACAGCGCGGTGCGACGCTGATAGACGATACCTATAACGCCAACCCAGCCTCTATGCGCGCCGCAATTCAGGTGTTGGCTGAGGCGACTGGCAAGCGCATCTTTGTGTTGGGTGATATGGGCGAATTGGGCGAGGACGCATTGTCCATGCATAGGGAGTTGGGGCAGGCAGCGAAAGCAGCTGGCATAGAGAAACTCTATGCACTGGGCAAGATGAGTGCAGTTGCAGCAAGCGAGTTCGGTGCCGGTGCGCAGCACTACACGCAGGTAGAAGACTTGAATGCAGCGCTGCTAGAAGAATTGGACGCACAAACCACTGTGCTGGTGAAAGGGTCACGCTTTATGAAAATGGAACGCGTCGTGCAAGCCTGTGCGACAGACAAGGAGGCCACATGCTGCTCGCATTAGCTCAGTGGTTGGCAGAGGACGTACGCACCTTCAGTGTGTTCAATTACATCACCCTGCGTGCCATGATGGCGGCGATGACCTCGTTAATCATCTCCTTTATGGTTGGCCCCTGGATGATACGCAAACTGGCTTCGATGAAGATTGGGCAGTCTGTACGCAGTGATGGCCCGCAGACTCATCTGATCAAGGCCGGTACGCCAACGATGGGCGGCGCGCTCATCCTTACTTCAGTAGCGATCTCTACCTTGCTATGGGGTGATCTGCACAACTCCTATGTATGGGTGGTGCTGTTGACCACCATGGGCGTGGGCGCAATCGGCTGGGTAGATGATTACCGCAAGGTGGTACACCGCAACCCAGACGGTCTGTCGGCCAAGGCCAAGATGTTCTGGCAGTCGTTGATCGCGCTGGCGGTGGGCTTCTTCCTCTGGCACCACGCCAGCTTGCCTGCACACACCGAGCTCATCGTGCCCTTTTTCAAGCATCTAGTGTTCCCGCTGGGCGCAGTCGGATTCATCGTGCTGGTGTATCTAGTCATTGTCGGCACCAGCAATGCGGTGAACCTCACCGATGGCTTAGATGGTTTGGCCATCATGCCGACTGTGATGGTGGCGAGCGCGCTGGCGATCTTCGCCTATGTGGCAGGCCATGCAGAGTTCTCTAAATATCTGGGTGAGCCCTCCATACCGGGGGCGGGCGAGCTAGCCGTGTTCTGCGCAGCGATTGCTGGTGCAGGTCTAGCCTTCTTGTGGTTCAACGCCTATCCGGCAGAAGTGTTTATGGGAGACGTAGGTGCGCTGGCCTTGGGCGCGGCACTCGGTACGGTCGCAGTCATCATCCGTCAGGAGTTGGTGCTGTTCATCATGGGTGGGGTGTTCGTGGTGGAGGCGGTGTCGGTGATGTTGCAAGTGTCTTGGTTCAAGTACACCAAGAAGAAATTCGGCACTGGCAAACGCATCCTACTGATGGCGCCGCTGCATCATCACTTCGAACAGAAAGGCTGGAAAGAGACCCAGGTCGTCGTCAGGTTCTGGATTATCACGATGCTGTTAGTGCTCATTGGTCTAGCGACGCTGAAACTTAGATGATGGAACTCAAGGACAAAACGGTATTGGTGCTTGGTCTCGGTGAGACCGGACTTTCCATGCTGCGCTATCTCAGCGCGCAGGGTGCGCAGCTGCGCGCCGCGGATAGTCGCACTGCACCTGCCGGTGTGTCGGAGGCAGCGAAGTATGTGTCGCTTGAGCAAATATTCTGCGGGCCGTTCACGACCGGTCTGTTCGAGGGTATAGACCTGATTGCGATCAGTCCAGGTGTAGCGCTGGCAGAAACTGAAGTGACGCGTGCGGTAAATCGCGGTGTGCCCGTGGTAGGTGATATCGAATTGCTGGCCATGCATCTGCATCATCAGCAACACAGACCGAAAGTGTTGGCTATCACCGGCGCGAACGGCAAGACCACGGTAACTTCCATGGTTGCGCACCTGTGCGGCTATGCAGGCAAAGATGCAGTAGCGGCGGGCAACATCTCGCCTGCGGTATTGGATGTGATGATACGACGCGGTGCGAATCAACCTGAGGTGTGGGTGTTGGAACTGTCCAGCTTCCAGTTGGAGACCACTGCAACTCTGCAGCCGGATGCGGCGACTGTGCTAAATGTCACCGAAGATCATCTGGATCGTTACGAGGGTATGGATGCTTATGCGGCCGCTAAAGCCAGAGTGCTGGTCGGTTGCAAAGTACAGCTATTGAACCGTGACGATGTGCGCAGTATTTCGATGACGCGCAAAGATGCAGCACTAGTGAGCTTTGGCTTGAACGCGCCGCAGCGCCAACAGGATTTCGGTATCAGTCATGCAAATGATGAGATTTGGCTGATGCAGGGCGAGCGCCGCTTGATGGCCGCGAGTGAGTTGCAAGTGAGCGGTTTGCATAACGTTGCGAACGCACTTGCGGCTCTCGCGCTTTGCCGGGCGATAGATTTGGATATGGAAGTCCTGTTAGCAGGCTTGCGCAGCTTTAAGGGCTTGCCGCACCGAGTGGAAAAAGTGGCTGAAATCGCCGGCATCACCTACTACGACGACTCCAAAGGCACCAACGTGGGCGCGACCGAAGCGGCTCTGAAAGGTTTGGGCAAGCGTGCGGTAGTGATCTTAGGTGGCGAAGGCAAAGGACAAGATTTCAGTCCGCTGCATGCGGCAGTAAGAGACCACGCTCGTGCAGCGGTGCTGATAGGGCGCGATGCGAAAGTCATCGAAAAAGCCTTGCAGGATTGTGGTGTAGAGGTAGTGCGCGCTGCTGACATGGAAGACGCCGTGCAGCGTGCTAGCGCGTTAGCAAAGACTGGCGATGCCGTATTGTTATCGCCGGCGTGCGCCAGCTTCGATATGTTCCGTAACTACGAGCATAGAGCGCAGGTCTTCATCGCCGCTGTTCAGACACTGCAAGAGGAGGGCGCATGGTCTCGTTGATCAAGACGCGTAGCCGCCCCTCTTTGGCGAACTTCGATGAGCTGCTGATCTGGGCATTTATCGGTCTGTTGGCAATCGGTCTGGTGATGGTCTACTCCTCATCCATCGCAACGGCCGAAGCGAGCAGATTCACTGGCAACAATCCCAGCTATTACCTGATGCGCCACGGTGTGTTCATCTTGGTGGGCGTCATCGCCGGTTTGTTCGTGTTTCAGGTGCCGGTACAGATGTGGCAGAACTTTGCCATGCCCTTGTTCCTAATCGGTGGAGTGATGCTAGTGCTGGTGTTGATCCCGCATATCGGTAAGGAAGTGAATGGTAGTCGCCGCTGGCTGTCTTTGTGGATCATCAATCTGCAACCATCGGAACTGATGAAGTTATTCGCTGTGCTGTATGCCGCAGACTTCACTGTGCGCAAAGGCAATGTAGGGCATCTATTCACTAAATCATTCCTGCCCATGTTCGCCGTGATGGCGGTGGTCGGTAGTTTGTTGCTGTTGGAGCCCGATATGGGTGCCTTCGTGGTGATCTTCTCTATCGCTTTCTGCACGTTGTGGCTGGGCGGTTTCAATCTAAAAGTCTTCATCTTATTGTTGATGGCGCTACCCGTGGCATTCGCCGCGCTCATCGTCTCGTCGCCTTACCGTATGCAACGTGTAATCGGCTTTATGGATCCATGGGCCGATGCCTATGGCAAAGGCTATCAACTCAGTCACTCCTTGATTGCCTTCGGACGTGGTGAATGGTTGGGCGTAGGTTTGGGTGCGAGTGTGGAAAAACTATTTTATCTGCCGGAAGCGCATACCGACTTTTTGATGGCGGTGATTGCGGAAGAACTGGGCTTGGTTGGCGTAACGGCAGTGCTAGCGCTGTTCGCACTAGTCGTGGTGCGAGCATTCCAAATTGGTCGTCATGCAGCCTTCCTAGAGCGCAACTACTCCGCACTGGTCGCACAGGGCATAGGCATTTGGATAGGCGTGCAAGCCATGATCAATATCGGCGTGAATATGGGTGTGCTGCCGACCAAGGGGCTGACCCTGCCCTTCTTAAGCTTCGGTGGTAGCGGCATCGTGGTGAACTGCATCGCAGCCGCAGTGCTGTTGCGAGTCGATTACGAGAATCGCCGCGTGGCGCGGGGGATGCCGGTATGAGTAAGACACTACTCGTTATGGCTGGCGGAACCGGCGGTCACATCATTGGTTACGGCCGCGCTGCGCGCTTAACGTTCGCGATGCTCACATTAGCCTGCACCGAAGATATCCCCGATGTAGAGGTGACATATGGCTAAGTCGATATTGATTATGGCCGGAGGTACGGGAGGGCATATCTTTCCTGCGGTCGCTGTCGCGGACATTTTGCGCGAAAAGGGCTGGCAAGTGGTTTGGTTAGGTGCGCCTAACAGTATGGAGTCTGAGCTGGTACCCAAGTTGGGCTATGCGTTGGAGTTGGTGCAGTTCTCTGGACTGCGCGGAAAAGGGCTGATGCGCAAATTGATGCTGCCTTGGAATCTTTTCGTCGCGATGCGTCAGAGCGCGCAAGTGATGCGACGTTGTCATCCCGATGTGGTGCTGGGTATGGGTGGCTATATCACCTTCCCTGGCGGGTTGGTGGCACGCATGATGATGCGCGAACTGGTGATACACGAGCAGAACTCCATCGCTGGCTTGAGCAACAAGGTGTTAGCCAAGATCGCCACGCGCGTATTGAGCGGCTTTCCCGATGTGCTTCCCGATGCGCAGTGGTGCGGCAATCCAGTGCGCACCAGCATTGCCGCACTAGAGGAGCCGCAGCAGCGCTATGCCGCACGCAGCGGGAAATTGCAGGTGCTGGTGGTGGGCGGCAGTTTGGGTGCGCAAGCGCTCAATAGCGCCATACCCAAGGCGCTGGCTTTGATGAGCGAGGCAGAGCGACCCGAGGTAGTGCATCAGACTGGCAAGCAGCATCACGCAGCAGTACAAGCGCTGTATGTCAGTGTAGGCGTGAGCGCCACAGTGAGGCCCTTCTTAGATGATATGGAAAAACAGTATGCGCAGGCTGATGTGGTGATCTGCCGATCTGGTGCGCTGACAGTGGCAGAGCTGGCGGCGGCGGGTGTGGCCAGCATTCTCATCCCATTCCCGCATGCAGTGGATGATCACCAGACCTATAACGCAAAGTTTCTAAGCGACAAAGGCGCGGCCATCTTGTTGCCGCAGACGGAGTTGGATCCCCAGAAGCTTGCCGCTCAGTTGCAAGGATTGAATAGAGAAAAATTATTGGCGATGGCCGTGCTAGCACGTTCACTTGCCAAGCCAGAGGCCGCGATGAGCGTGGCCAAGGTGTGTGAGGAATTGGTATGAAAAAGATAAAAAACTTTTCCACGAAAGACACGAAAAGCACGAATGAATTCTCACGTACATGCAGAGTTTATGTTCGTGTGTTTTCGTGTATTTCGTGGACTAGGGGGTTTTAAAATGAAACACAAAGTCAAACATTTACATTTCATAGGCATAGGCGGTTCGGGCATGAACGGTATCGCCGAGGTGCTGCTCAATTCGGGCTACCAAGTCAGCGGGTCTGATTTGGCGGAGAACGCGGCGACGCAACGTCTCAAGCAATTGGGTGCGACCATCTATCGTGGTCATGCGCTAGAGAATCTAAGTGATGTCGATGCCGTAGTGGTGTCCACTGCGGTCAAAGCTGACAACCCTGAAGTTGTGGCTGCGCGTGAACGTCGCATCCCCGTGGTGCCACGCGCCATGATGTTGGCGGAACTGATGCGTTTGCGTCAGGGCATCGCGGTGGCGGGTACACACGGCAAGACCACTACTACGTCACTGACCGCCAGCATCCTAGCCAAAGGTGGCCTCGATCCGACTTTTGTCATCGGCGGTAGGTTAAACAGCAGCGGCACCAATGCACGTCTAGGACAAAGTGATTTCATCGTCGCAGAAGCGGATGAGTCCGATGCCTCCTTCCTCTATCTGCAACCCATCTTGGCGGTCATCACCAATATCGATGCCGACCATATGGAGACCTACGGGCACGACTTCAATAAGTTGAAGCAGGCCTTTGTTGAGTTCGTCGAGCATCTGCCGTTCTACGGTATGGCCATGGTGTGTGTGGATGACGCCAACATCCGCGAGATTTTGCCGCGTATCAGCAAGCCGGTCTGCACTTACGGTTTGAGTGAGGGTGCACAGATACGTGCGATAGATGTGCGCCACGAAGGTGGGCGTATGCGCTACACCGTGCAATGTCGTCAGAACGGCACACCTAAGGACTTGGATATCACGCTCAATCTGCCCGGTGTACACAACGTGCTGAACTCCTTAGCAGCAATCGCAGTGGCCTTAGAAGTGGGTGTGTCTCACGAGGCTATCGTTGCGGCACTAGCCGAATTCGAGGGTGTGGGCCGACGCTTCCAGCGCTACGGTGAAGTTGCATTGCCAGAAGGTGGCAGCTTCACGCTGATAGACGATTACGGTCATCACCCAGTAGAGATGGCAGCGACACTTGCAGCAGTGCGCGGTGCCTTCCCTGAGAAGAGATTAGTGCTGGCTTTCCAACCGCATCGCTACACCCGTACCCGTGATGTGTTTGACGATTTCGTGAAAGTGCTGTGCAGCGTAGACGCGCTAGTGCTAAACGAGGTGTATGCCGCAGGTGAAGCGCCCATCGTGGCGGCCGACGGGCGCGCGCTGATGCAGGCGCTGCGTGTGGCAGGACAAAGTGCTGCAGTGTTTGTGGAGCAGGTCGCGGATATGCCGCAGGCCATCATGACCATGGCGCGTGACGGTGATGTGGTGGTGACCATGGGCGCAGGGTCGGTGGGTAATGTGCCATCCCTGTTGGTACAAGCGAAACAAAGATGAATATGAACGAGCCATCCCTATTTACTGACTGTCCATTGCGGGGTGAGATGCTTCACCAAGTCGCCATGAGCAGACACACCAGCTGGCGTGCTGGTGGGGTGGCCGAGCGTCTCTACCAACCGGCCGATCTGGCCGACTTGCAAGCCTTTCTGAGAGGGGTGGCTGCAGACGAGCCACTCCATATCGTGGGTTTGGGTAGCAATCTATTGGTGCGAGATGGCGGATTGCGCGGCACGGTGGTGCTGTTGCATGGCGCGCTTAAAGAGTTGCAAAGAAATAAAGACGGCAGTGTGTATGTGGAAGCGGGTGTGCCGGGTGCCAAGTTAGCGCGCTATACCGCCAACAACGATCTGCACGGCGGTGCCTTCTTCGCAGGTATACCCGGCACGATGGGCGGGATGTTGGCGATGAACGCCGGCTGTTATGGCAGCGAGACTTGGCAGCATGTGGACGAAGTGCAAGTGATGACGCGCCAAGGTGAATTGCTGCGCCGCAAAGTATCGGAGTACGAAATAGGCTATCGAAGCGTCAAGCAGCTAGCGCAAGGAGTTGAGGAATTCTTTGTTTCCGCGACCCTGCATTTTGAAAATGGTGATGGTGAAATCGCGCGGCAAGAGATCAAAGAATTATTGAGTAAGCGCATCGCCTCACAGCCGCTCAATCTGCCCAATGCGGGTTCGGTGTTCCGCAATCCGGTTGGCGATCATGCGGCACGATTGATAGAAAGTTGTGGCTTGAAAGGCAAACGCATAGGCGGCGCTCAGGTGTCGGAGAAGCATGCCAACTTCATCGTCAATATCGGCGGTGCGAGTGCAGCGGATATAGAGAATTTGATAGAGGAAGTGCGCGCGACTGTCGCAGCACAGACAGGGGTGGAGCTGCATCCCGAAGTAAGAATAATTGGTGAGCAAAAGCAAAATGACTGAAAAGAATACATCTCGATTTGGCAAGGTTGCCGTGTTGTTTGGCGGTAAGTCCGCAGAGCGCGAAGTTTCGCTGAAGAGTGGCGCAGCGGTATTGGCGGCGCTGCGACGTGCAGGTGTGGATGCACATGCATTCGATCCGGCCAGCAACGATATTCACGAATTGAAAGAACAGGGCTATGACCGCGTCTTTATCGCTTTGCATGGACGCTACGGCGAGGACGGCACAGTGCAGGGCGCGTTGGAATTGATGGGTATCCCTTATACCGGCAGCGGTGTGATGGCTTCGGCGCTGGGGATGGACAAATGGCGCAGCAAATTGGTGTGGAGCGCAGCCGGTCTACCCATACCCAAATATCAGATGCTGCAAGCGAATTTTGATGCCGCGACGGTAGTACGCGAACTGGGTCTGCCTTTGTTCGTGAAGCCAGCCTGTGAAGGTTCCAGTGTGGGCATCAGCAAGGTCAAGACGGTGGAAGGTTTGGCGACCGCCTATGCGGAAGCGGTACAGCACGACAGTCTGGTGATCGCCGAGAGCTTCGTTGGTGGCGGGGAATATACCGCTGCGATCTTGGGTGATACGGCGTTGCCTGTGATACGCATCATCCCTGCTAACGAGTTCTACGATTTCGATGCCAAGTACCTGAGCGACGATACTCGTTACTTATGCCCTTGCGGACTGAGCGTTGAGCAAGAAGCGGAGATGCAGGCATTGGCTAAGCAAGCCTTCGCACTGATAGGTGGACAGGGTTGGGGGCGTGTGGACTTTTTGATGAGCACGGATGGCAAGCCATATGTGCTGGAGGCGAACACTTCGCCTGGGATGACAGACCATAGTCTAGTGCCGATGGCAGCACGCAATGCTGGCATCAGTTTCGAGCAATTGGTGGTGCAAGTATTGGAGTTAGCGGAGATTAACAAATGATTTTCACGTTTGTTCTTTCTCCCGCTTGCGGGAGAGAGTTAGAGAGAGGGATTTATGTGGGATGAACCCACACTGTTGCGCAACACCAGCACCGCGTTGTTCGCGCTGAGCCTGATGTTGGTGGTGTACGGCGCGGCGCACTATCTGGTGCACTTGCCGCAGTTGTTGCCCCTGCATCTGGTGAGCCTGCAGACGGTACCCGAGCAGGTAGACGAGGCAGAAGTGTTGCAGGTGGTGCGTGAAGGGGTGCAGGGGAACTTTCTTACCGTGGATATCGAGCGATTGCGTAGTGAATTGGAGAAGTTGCCGTGGGTGCGCGGGGTACAGATTCGACGCGAGTTTCCGGATCGTCTGAGTGTAGAGATAGAAGAACATCAGGCCTTGGCGTACTGGAACGAAGAAGAGTTGGTGAACAAGCAGGGCGAGGTGTTCAGCGCCGACAGTGATGCGGATATGCCTAGTTTTGTCGGACAAGCAGGTGATGCGTCTTTGGTGACGCAACAGTTTGCGCAGTACAGCACGCAGTTAGCGCAGGTAGGGTTGCATATCAAAAAATTGGTGGAGTCGCCTAGGCACGCATGGCAGTTGAAGTTAGACAACGGCATGGTGGTGGAGCTGGGTAGCGAGCAGATGCAACAACGGTTGGGAAAATTTGTAGCGGTCTATCCCTATGGTCTGGCAAGTATGCAGGGCGAAGTGAAGACAGTGGATATGCGCTATCGCAACGGGTTTGCGGTAAGTGGGTCGAGTAGACAGAGTTAACGGGCGAGCAGCGGAGAGCGAGCGATGAGCAGAAACAGAGAGAACAAGAACCTAGTCGTCGGTCTGGATATCGGTACATCCAAGATCGTGGCGATCGTGGGCGAAGTCAAATTGGACGGAACCCTCGAAGTCATAGGCATGGGTATGCACGCATCCTCGGGGATGAAGAAGGGCATGGTGGTGAACATCGATGCCACCGTGTCCGCCATCCAACGTGCGTTGGAGGAAGCCGAGCTGATGGCCGACTGCAAGATACATGAGGTCTACACCGGCATCGCGGGCAGCCATATCCGTAGCACCAATTCGCGCGGCATGGTGAAGATCAAAGAGAAGGAGGTGACCAAGGCTGACATCGAACGCGTCATCGAGACCGCTAGCTCTATCAGCCTGCCCGGCGATCAGCAGATCCTGCATATCTTGGAGCAGGAATTCAGCATAGATGGCCAAGACGGTATCAAGAAACCATTGGGAATGAGCGGCATGCGTCTGGATGTGGAAGTGCACATCGTGAGTGGCGCGGTGGCAGCGGTACAGAACATCATGAAGTGCATACACCGCTGTGGTCTGGAAGTGCATGAACTGATATTGCAACCCTTGGCGTCGAGCAAAGCCATCTTGGAAGAAGACGAGATGGAGCTAGGAGTGTGCATCGTCGATATCGGCGGCGGCACCACCGACATCGCGGTGTTTACTGGCGGTGCGATACGTCATACCGCAGTCATTCCCATCGCTGGTGATCAAATCACCAACGACATCGCAATGGCCTTGCGTACCCCTACGCAAGATGCAGAAGACATCAAGGTTAAGCACGGTTGCGCATTGCGCCAGTTGGCGGACGAAGGTGAGATCGAGGTGCCAGGTGTGGGTGAGCGCGGGCCACGTATGTTGTCGCGCCAGACCTTAGCTGAAGTGATAGAGCCGCGTGTCGAGGAGCTGTATTCCTTGGTGCAGGCTGAATTGCGACGTAGCGGCTTCGAAGAGTTGCTTTCCTCGGGCATCGTCATCACCGGCGGCAGCAGCGCCATGCAGGGCATGGTGGAACTGGGTGAGGAGATCTTCCATCTGCCGGTGCGCTTAGGAATACCGAAATATGTGGGTGGGCTGTCCGACGTGGTGAAGACACCGCGTATGTCCACCTGTGTTGGTTTGATGCTGTATGGCATGGAACATCATCAACGTGACGAGGAGACGCGTATGCAGACGAATTCTTTTGGAGATGTTCTGAGCAGGATGAAAGCATGGTTCCAGGGTAATTTTTAGCGTTAGAGAGTTGGTTCTTAGGTTTTAATTTTTGTTTATTGAGGAGACGGTCATGTCATTTGAAATTTTGGAAGCGCAGAGTCAGGAAGCAGTTATCAAGGTGATCGGTGTGGGTGGTTGCGGTGGTAACGCAGTTGACCACATGATCGAACAGGGTGTGATGGGCGTGGAATTCATCGTCATCAACACTGATGCACAGGCACTTAAACGCAGCAAAGCGCGCACCCAGTTGCAGATCGGTAGCAACATCACCAAAGGTCTGGGCGCAGGTGCAAAACCTTCCGTAGGTCAGGCTGCAGCAGAAGAAGATCGTGACCGCATCAGAGAGATGATAGAAGGTGCCAATATGGTGTTTATCACTGCAGGTATGGGTGGTGGCACTGGAACGGGCGCTGCACCTATCATCGCGCAGATCGCCAAAGAGTTAGACATCCTGACTGTGGCCGTTGTGACTAAGCCCTTCGCCTACGAAGGTAATCGCATGCGCTATGCCAAAGCAGGTATCGAAGCCTTGGGTGAGTATGTGGATTCCTTGATCATCGTACCTAACTCCAAGCTGATGGAAGTGCTGGGTGATGACATCACTGTTCCTGAAGCATTCAAGGCAGCAAACGGTGTGTTGCAAGGTGCGGTAGCCGGTATCGCTGAAGTGATTAATGTGCCAGGGTTGATCAACGTCGATTTTGCAGATGTACGCACTGTGATGTCTGAAAACGGCATGGCGATGATGGGCTCAGCCATCGCGTCAGGTCCAGATCGCGCACGTGTAGCCGCAGAACGCGCCATCGCTAGTCCTTTGCTAGAAGACGTGGACATGTCGGGTGCACGTGGCGTGTTGGTTAACATCACTTCATCTAGCCGACTCAAGTTGAAGGAAATCGATGACGTGATGGAGTGCGTGCAGTTCGCCGCCGAAGAAGCGACCGTGATCGTCGGTTCGGTGTTCGATGATGCGATGGGCGATGAGTTGCGTGTGACTGTGGTTGCAACCGGTTTAGGTGCACCTGTGGCACGTAGACAACCAAAACCTGAAGTCGTGTACCGCGGTGAAGATGTATATCAACGCACCGGTACCGATAATCATATGGTCAGCAGCAGCGTGAATTACAACGAGTTGGATACCCCCGCTGTGATGCGTCGTGGTCGCCGCGAGACTATCGATGCGATGGAAAAATCTGGGATGGATACGCTGGACATCCCATCCTTCTTGCGTAAGCAGGCAGACTAAACCCGCTACGACGTTGGCCGCTATCGCGTAAGCATGGCGGGCCGTTGCAGTAGGTCAGCCTGAGGGCTGTGATAAAATCCGCCCATCAATTGAGTGAGACTCACGACCATGGTCAAACAACGCACTATCAAGACATCTGTGAAAGTGACAGGCGTAGGCTTGCACAGCGGCGAGAAAGTCACGCTGGGATTACGTCCTGCGCCGAACAACACCGGTATCGTGTTCTGTCGCGTCGACCAGAAGCCGGTCGAGCAGATACGCGTGACCGCCGAGTTGGTGCATGACACGCGCTTGTCCACCTGTATGGAACAAAATAGCGTGCGCGTGGCCACGGTCGAACATCTGATGTCTGCGCTCTCGGGTCTCGGCATAGACAATATCTATATCGATTTGGATAGCGCGGAAGTGCCCATTATGGACGGTAGTGCGGGGACCTTTATCTTCCTGCTGCAGTCGGCCGGCATCGTCGAACAATCGGCGGCCAAAAAATTCATCCGCGTTAAGAAGACGGTGCAAGTCCAGCATGGTGACAAATGGGTACGCTTCGACCCGTTTGACGGCTACAAGCTGACCTTCACTATCAACTTCACCCATCCCGTGTTCGCAAATTCTAAGCAGCACGTGGTGGTCGATCTGGGCGAGCACTCCTATGTGCGTGACATCAGTCGTGCGCGCACCTTCGGTTTCATGCAAGACGTGGAGTTCATGCGCTCGCAGGGCTTGGCCTTAGGGGGCAGTCTAGACAACGCTATCGTGATGGATGACTACCGCGTGCTGAATCCAGATGGCTTGCGTTTCGAAGACGAGTTCGTGAAACACAAGGTGCTGGATGCGATCGGCGACTTGTATATGACCGGGCATCCGGTGATAGGCGCTTTCTCGGGTTTCAAATCAGGACATGCTTTGAACAACGCCCTGTTGCGTGAATTAATGGCCGACGCCGAAGCTTGGGAGTACGTCACATTCGATACGGCAGAGGAAGCTCCCGCCTTTCTGCAACTGCAGATGCAGACCGCTTGAACGGAGCATCTACGCTCAGCTACAGCGCGCATCAAAATAGAGGTCAACCATGTTGATTCTGCGTTTCGCTCTCGTCGTCGTGGCACTGTTAGTGGTGTTTAGCGGCGCCATGTATCTCCTTACGCGTGATCAGAAATATTACCGTTTCGCTTGGCAGGTGATACGTTTCAGCGCGTTGATGTTGGTCGTATTCGGCCTGTTGTATGTGTTGGAGCGCTATGTGCTGGTCGCATGGCGAGTATTGCTGTGACAAATAAGCGCCCAAATTTGGATGGTGTGACATTGGAGATGATGGTCACGAGACTCTCCGAAAAACTAGGCTGGGTGGCGATGGGAGATGCAATTCCAGTGCGCTGTTTCACCCACGATCCCTCTATAAATTCGAGCCTAAAATTTCTGCGCCGCACACCTTGGGCGCGGACTAAAGTAGAAGCGCTATACGTTGCAAATATACACAGACTTTAAACCAGTAAACTTGTAACGCACGGCATTCAAGGAGTAAGCGATGAAGGCTAAGTCATGGTTGCAGTGGAGTGGGCTGATATTTGGATTGACGTTGTGCGGCATGACAGGCAGTGCGCTGGCTGCAGGTGCCCTTGCTATCAGCGGCAATCCTGGCGGAACCTATGGTTGGGCAGTCGCTATGGCGAACAGTGATCTGGCCGCTACAGCGGCTTTGAACCGTTGCGGTATAGGTTGCCAGATCGTGCTGCGTTTTGAAAAAGGCTGTGGTGCTTATGTCATCGATGAATCGATACGATCGAGCATCAGCGGTTGGGGGGCGGCAGATACAGCACATGCAGCCCAGAATCGCGCGATGACGGAGTGCATGTTGTTAGGCGGTAAAAGTTGCGTAGTGCGCGTGTGGGGTTGCAACTGAAATTCAGCTAAATCCTAGTGCCGCTCAGTTTAGAGCATGTCGCATCAATAGCTTCTTCAGTGGCGTTATGCGGTTCACTATATTCAGACCAGTGTTGCGCAGCTCGCCCAGTAAGGGGTGTTCGTTGTTGAAGAGATTCTTCAAACCGTAAGTGGTGGACTGCATGGAGAGTATGTCCTCACGGCGCTTACGGTCGTAGCGGCGCAGCAAGCCAGCATCACCCACGTCGTTCTGACCCCCTCTACCCATCAACAGTGAAGCTAATTGCCGCGCATCGCGGAAGCCGGTATTCACACCTTGTCCAGCCAGTGGATGCATATTGTGTGCGGCATCACCTATCAGGGCGACACGCGGCGTGCTGATATGGTCCAGCGTCAGCAGTCGCAAGGGGAAAGAGGCGGCTGGTGTGATGACGCTTAGTTCACCTAAGGTATGCAGTGAAGCTACGCCGACTTCGGCACACAGTTGCTCGTGCGGCATAGCGCGTAATTCGGCAGCACGCTGTGGGCTGACTGACCACACCATAGAGACTTGCTGGTCTGGTAAAGGCAAGAGCGCCAAGATGCCGTCAGCTTGGAACCATTGATGGGCGATGCCGCGATGTGGCACGGTACAGCGGAAGTTGGCGACCACTCCATGTTGTTCATAGTCGGTGGGTGCAGCAGAGAGGCCGGCTTGCTGCCTGACCCAAGAGTCGCGTCCATCGCTGCCCACGATCAAATTGGCGCTTAGGCTGTTACCGTCCTGTAGGGTGAGAGTGGCTGCTGCCGCTCCCAACGCTAGGGACTGGCAGCGTGCTGGATGTAGCAGGGTGAGGTTGTCTTGAGTCGCTAGCTTCTGCCACAGCGCGATATGCAATGCACGGTTTTCCAGTATGCAAGCTAGCTCAGGTACGCCCATCTGATAAGCACTGAATTCGATCTGCGCGTCGCGATCACCGAACACGCGCATCTCTTCCACTGCAGCCACTCGTTTAGGATCGAGCAAAGCCCACGCGCCGCAATCTTGCAGAAAGGCACGGCTGCCTGGGCTGATGGCATAGATGCGGCTGTCCCAAGCGGTATCGGCGGTTGGTGTGGGCTGACTTTCAATTAAAGCCAGAGACAGTCCGCTGTTTGCCAGCGCCGCAGCCAAACTGGCGCCGACCAAGCCGCCGCCGACGATGACGACATCAAAGTGTGATGGATTTTGCATAGGCGTGGATTCTAAGCGAGTTCCCCCCATCCTGTCCGCTTGCTTTATAATCGCCCCCCTTCGCAAAATGCTCCCCTCATTATTTAAATTCGTTTTATTAGGATGAGGCACAAGAAGTGACGCTGCGACCCGCTCAGACAACGGATTTAACATGCGTATCGGCCCATATGAATTGAAGAATAATCTGATCGTCGCCCCTATGGCTGGGGTGACGGACAGGCCTTTCCGCATGTTGTGCAAGCGCATGGGCGCAGGTATGGCCGTAAGCGAGATGGTGGCTTCTAATTCCCTGCTCTATGGTTCCGAGAAGACTTTGCGCCGCGCTAATCATGAGGGCGAGGTCGATCCGATCTCGGTACAGATCGTGGGTGCAGACCCCAAGATGCTAGCCCTCGCGGCTAAGCACAATGTGGATCATGGCGCGCAGATCATCGACATCAATATGGGCTGCCCAGCCAAGAAGATATGCAATGTGATGGCTGGCTCCGCATTGTTGCAGAACGAGCCACTGGTCAAGACGCTGCTGGATGCAGTGGTCGGCGCGGTGAATGTGCCCGTGACCTTGAAGATACGCACCGGTTGGGATAAGTCGAACCGCAATGCCGTGACCATCGCCAAGATTGCCGAGGACGCCGGCATACAGGCGCTCGCTATCCACGGCCGTACTCGCGCCTGCGCTTACACAGGTGATGCCGAGTACGACACCATACGTGCCGTAAAAGATGCAGTGCGCATCCCCATCATCGCCAACGGCGACATCACCACGCCAGAGAAGGCCAAGCATGTACTGGAGTATTCAGGTGCGGACGCGGTGATGATAGGACGTGCCGCACAGGGGCGCCCTTGGTTGTTCCGCGAGATCGAACACTTCCTTAAGACCGGTGAACACCTGCCTCCACCAGAAGTTGGCGAGATCCATCGCGTCTTGGTGGAGCACGTGCGTGATTTGTACGACTTTTATGGTGAATACAGCGGACTGCGCGTGGCGCGCAAACACATCTCTTGGTACACCAAGGGTTTGGTCGGATCCGCGACCTTCCGTCACAGCATGAATCGTCTAGAAACGGTGGATGACCAAATGGCGGCGGTAGAAGAATTTTTTATGGAGCAAGCGCAGCGTGGGAAGCACCTGCACTATCTGGAAGGACAGGGACATGAGTGAATGCGTAGCGATCAATGAGAACGACATGGCGCGCTATGTGCGCAAGGCACTCAAAGAATATTTCCGCGATCTGGATGGCGAAGACCCGTGCTGCGAGTTGTACGACATGGTGATGCAATGTGTGGAGAAGCCCCTGTTAGAGATGGTGCTGGAACACGTCGGTGGCAACCAGACGCATGCCTCGCAGATGTTGGGCATCAATCGCAACACGCTGCGCAAGAAAATGCTCAACCACGGCATCGAATAAACAACACAAAACTCCTTCCCCCTCCAAGAGGGAAGGTCGGGATGGGGGTAAAAGCTGCAACAGTTTCGGCACTTCTGCCCCCTCCTCAGCCCTCCCCCTGCATGGGGGAGGGAAAGCTAGATTAACGAATTTATTTTTATTGGAAGTCATCATGGCCATCAAACAAGCACTCATCAGCGTGTCGGACAAATCCGGCGTTTTGGAATTCGCAAAAGGGCTGCACGCTCTGGGCGTCAAGATATTGTCCACTGGCGGTACGGCTAAGCTGCTGTCCGATAACGGCGTTCCCTGTATGGAAGTTGCAGACTACACCGGCTTCCCTGAGATGCTAGATGGCCGCGTCAAGACGCTGCAACCCAAGGTTCACGCGGGTATCTTGGCGCGTCGCGATCTGCCTGAGCATGTCGCCACCTTGGCCAAGCACAACATCCCGACCATCGATCTGGTGGTGGTGAATCTCTATCCTTTCGCGGCGACTATCGCTAAGCCTAATTGCTCTTTGGAAGACGCCATCGAGAACATCGATATCGGTGGCCCGACCATGGTGCGTGCTGCTGCCAAAAATCATGGCCACGTTGCGATCGTCACCGATCCTATCGACTACGCCGATGTGTTGGCCGAGATGCAGACCAACGGCTGCGCGGTATCTGATGCGACCCGCTTCGATCTGATGAAGAAGGCGTTCTCGCATACTGCCGCTTACGATGCTGCGATCAGCAACTATCTGACCACGATAGGCAGCGACGGTAAGAAGTCTGAATTCCCAGCGCAGATCAATTTCAACTTCGCCAAGGTGCAGGAAATGCGCTACGGCGAGAACCCACACCAGAAGGCGGCGTTCTACCGCGACCTGACTCCGTTGGCGGGCAGCATCGCCAACTACACTCAGGTGCAGGGCAAAGAGTTGTCCTACAACAACATCGGCGATGCCGACGCGACTTGGGAATTGGTCAAGACCTTCGATCAACCCGCCTGCGTCATCGTTAAGCACGCTAACCCTTGCGGTGTGGCCATCGCTGACACTCCGCTGAACGCTTACAAACTGGCTTACGCGACAGACACCACTTCAGCTTTCGGCGGCATCATCGCTTTCAACCGCGAGCTGGATGCCGAGACCGCAACACAGATCACCGCGAATCAATTCGTCGAACTCATCATCGCGCCGAGCGCCTCTGAAGCTGCGTTGAAAGTCACCGCCGCAAAGCAGAACGTGCGCGTGTTGGTGGTGCCGCTGTCGGATGCGCACAACCAATACGACATGAAGCGCGTGGGTGGTGGTTTGCTGGTGCAGACTCCGGACATCCTCAATGTGCAAGCGTCGCAATTCAAAGTTGTGACCAAGACTCAGCCAAGCAAAGAGCAACTGCTAGACCTGTTGTTCGCCTGGCGCGTGGCGAAATACGTGAAGTCCAACGCCATCGTGTTCTGCAAAGGTGGACAGACTTTAGGCGTGGGCGCGGGCCAGATGAGTCGCGTCGATAGCACCAAAATCGCCGCTATCAAAGCGCAGAACGCAGGCCTGAGTCTGGTCGGTTCCGTAGTCGCTTCGGATGCCTTCTTCCCGTTCCGCGACGGTCTGGACGTATTGGCTGAAGCTGGTGCGAAGGCCGTGGTGCAACCTGGTGGTTCTATGCGCGACGATGAAGTCATCGCAGCAGCGGACGAGCATGGCATTGCGATGGTGCTGACCGGCTATCGTCATTTCCGACACTAACATCGGGGAAGGGGGAAGGAAAAAGGGAGGAGGGAAGAGAGCTTAGTGCTCCGATTTTACCCTTCACCCTTCGCTCTTTCCCCTTCTCTGCAAATTGCAGAGAATATAAACATGAAGATACTAGTCATAGGTAACGGTGGTCGCGAACACGCACTGGCTTGGCGTTTGGCGCAGGGCGCTAAGGTGCAGAAAGTTTTTGTTGCGCCCGGTAATGCGGGTACGGCCTTGGAAGATGGTCTGGAGAATGTCGCGATCACCGCGATACCCGAGCTGATCGCCTTCGCGCAACGCGAAGATATCTATATGACCGTGGTCGGCCCAGAAGCGCCGTTGGCGGCGGGTGTTGTGGATGCTTTCCGCGCTGCGGGCTTGAGGATCTTCGGCCCGACCAAAGCGGCGGCGCAGCTGGAATCTTCCAAAGATTTCGCCAAGCGTTTTATGACGCGCCACAACATCCCTACCGCGTTCTTTGAAACGTTCAGCGCGATTGCCCCTGCCAAAGCCTATGTTGAAAAACATGGCGCGCCTATCGTGGTCAAGGCCGATGGTCTGGCTGCTGGCAAGGGTGTAGTCGTGGCGATGAGTAATCAGGAAGCCTTTGACGCCATCGACATGATGTTGTCGGACAACAAGCTGGGCGATGCCGGCGCGCGCGTGGTGGTGGAAGAGTTCCTTGCCGGTGAAGAAGCCAGTTTCATTGTGATGGTGGATGGCAAGAATGTGTTGGCGATGGCCAGCAGCCAGGATCACAAACGTTTGCAGGATGGCGATCAAGGCCCCAACACTGGCGGCATGGGCGCGTATTCTCCTGCTCCAGTAGTGACGCCTGATGTGCATGCCCGTGCGTTGCGCGAAGTCATTATGCCTACCGTGCACGGTATGGAAAGCGAAGGAATCACCTTCACTGGCTTCCTGTATGCGGGACTGATGGTCTCGCCGGATGGCAGCATCAAGGTGCTGGAGTTCAACTGCCGCATGGGCGATCCCGAGACGCAACCTATCATGATGCGTTTGAAGAGTGACTTCGCGGTCATCGTCGAGCACGCCATTGCGGGCACCTTGGACAAGGTTGAAGCTGAGTGGGATAGACGTACTGCACTGGGCGTAGTGATGGCGGCAGCCAATTATCCCGACACACCGCGTGCCGGCGATGCCATCACCGGTCTGCCTAAAGCTACGGATGATGCTCATGTGTTCCATGCGGGTACCAAGATGCTAGATGGCAAAGTCGTCACCAGTGGCGGTCGCGTGTTGTGTGTGGTAGCGCTGGGCGATATGGTCAAGTTGGCGCAGAAGCGCGCATATGAAGTGGCGGAACATATCCATTTCGATGGTGCGCAGATGCGGCATGACATCGGTTACCGCGCCATCAATCGCAAAAAATAATTACCAATTTCCGTTCGTGGTGAGCTGGTCGAACCACCCTTCGACAGGCTGATGACACAACTAGCCATTCCGCTAAGCACCAAAGTACGGTGCAAGCGGCTGGCTATCAGGGCGACAGTATTTATAAATTGACCAAACAACCTGCCTCGTTTCGCACCCTTGCCAGCCACCTGAAACAAGGTGGCTTGATCGCTTACCCTACCGAGTCTTGTTACGGCCTGGGTTGCGATCCGCGCGACCCGCGCGCGGTGCGGCGCATCCTGCGGCTCAAGCAGCGTGCGCAGCACAAGGGTCTGATCCTGATCGCGTCCGACTTCCGGCAGGTGGAGGCTTATCTCAAGCCGCTCACCTTGGCCGAGCAGGCCAGGCTGCAAGCGGACGGCGCGCAGGCCGTCACTTATCTGATGCCGGTGCGTGCCTCCTGTCCGCGCTGGTTGCGCGGTCGGCACGATACGCTGGCGGTGCGCTTCACCGCGCATCCTTTGGCGCGGGCGTTATGCCGGGGGACGGGCAGTGCGCTGGTCTCCACCAGTGCCAACCGCAGCGGTTGCCATCCTGCCAAGACCTATGGCGAGTGCCGGCGTTTGTTCGGCGAGCGTGTGCAGGTGTTGCGCGGCCGGGTGGGAAAACGTAAACAGCCATCGACGATACGCGACTGGGCGAGCGGCTGGGTGTTGCGTTAGCGGGCTGAACCCCTAGGGGAATCTGTCGTGCGCCGTCAGCCGCGCCTGTTGAGAGCGGCCGCGCAGGGAGCGCGCGAGCTATCGGGTAGCGGGCGCGGCGCTTAACGATGGTTCGCGACGGTGGGCGGGGTGCTGTAGCCGCTGGCCTGCATGTCGATCGCGGCAGGATGGGCGCGGTAATGCTTGCGCAGGGCTTGCGCAAGCGCGCGTTTGGTCTCGTCTTCCACCGGGCAGGGCTGAGCTTGCGGCAGGCAAGCGACCATGCTGGCCAGTAGCCTATCCTGCGGTTCGGGCATCTTGTCCTGCCAGGACGCGAGCAGGTCGCGATCGATGTGCGCGGGCAGCGAGGCCAATATCCCCACGTCGTTTTCGTCGTGCACCAACAGGCCCGAGGTGGTGCCCCGGTCCAGCGTCAGCACCTGGAAGAAGTACAGCGTGTGGTAGGCGAGCTGCTGCGCCGCATCGGCTGGGGTGGGCGCGGTGCGAGTGGCGAGGGCGTTGTCCAGCAGCTTGATGTAGGTGTCGATGGCGGCGCAGCCCAGTTTGTGCGCCAGCGCGAAGTCGGCCTCGAAGTCGCCGCTGCTGTAGTTCTCCAGATAGAAATGCGTCACGCCGCGCGTGCGGCCCAGCACTGGGATGTTGAAATAGCGGTCGCCCTGTGCGGCCCCTTCGGCATAGTGCACGCCGGCAGTCTGTTGCAGGCATTGCTTGAACTGCGCCGTGTCGGCCTCATAAGGGATGGACGGATTGAGGTCGGCCATCATGCGCCAGTAGCCGCCGCCCGTTTTCATTTCTGTCCAGCTGATGTGGATGTGCACCGAGGGTGCGAGCGGGTTCACCGGATGGATGATGGTGGAGATGGCCGAGGCGGAAGCGAGCGCCTTGGCGGCATCGTCGTCGTATTGCACCTGCGAGGTGTTCACCGAGGCGCGGTTGTAGACGCGGCTGTCGGTCGCCATGTAACGCACACCGCCGCCGTGGCGTCCTGCATCGCGCAACCATTCGAAGGGTGCGTAGGCGCGGTTGTCGCCGAAGCGCGCGCTGATCGCGTCGAGCTGGGCCACAAAACGCTGCTGCAATTCGCACACCAGTTGATGGGCGCGTTGCGCGTGCGGTGAAGTAGCGGGGACTCTGTGCGTCATAGTCATTCCTAGGTGATGAAATTGAAAGGCGTGCATTCTAAGCCATCAGCCCCTTCCCGATAAGGGTCAATTCTGTGCGGGTGTGGCGCGTGACATGCGTACCGCACCCGGCACGCAGTACAATGCCTGCGCTTGCCGCACTGCGCGGCAGGCATCAAGGTGCGGGTGCCGAACCTCAGGCGATGCTGACGACGGCAACCCCGATGCGATGGCTGATGACAGGAGCGAGCGAGATGAGCAAGAACGACAGGAAAGCCTACCTAACTTTTTCCGCGCTGGTGTTGGCGCTGTGCCTAGGCGCGACGCTGGCACAGGCGCATGACGACGATGACGAAGATGAGCGTCATGAACGCCACGAACAGCATGAGCACAGCAAGCTAGAGAATCAGCGTCATGCCAGCAACATCCAGAACAAACAATTGAAAGAAGAGTGTGGCTCCTGCCACATCGTTTATCCGCCCAATATGCTGCCCGCAGAATCTTGGCGCGCACTGATGGATAATCTCAATAAACACTTTGGCTCAGATGCTAGTTTGGACAAAGCAACGCAGCGCGAGTTGAGTAACCTGTTGCAGAATCAAGGCAAAGGTCGCGCCGAGACAGCAAACAACGGTCAGCCCATCATCCGTATCTCGCAAACCAGTTGGTTCCTAGATGAGCATGAAGACGAAGTGTCACCACGCACCTGGCGCAATCCCAAAATCAAGAGCGCGTCCAACTGCGGCACCTGTCATACCAAGGCAGATCAAGGGCGTTTCGGCGAACACGAGATACGTATCCCCAGATAGTTTTAGCTTGTGTGATCCTTGCGCAACACGATGCCGCGAAACCAGCCATTGGCATAGAGCGGCTCATCGCTCACCACACTCAAGTTAGGCACCGTTGCCAATACTTCCTCGAAAACCACATCCATGCGCGTCGCGATGCGGCGCGACACGGGCGTGAGAGCGCGTCTCAACCAAGCGTTCTGCTGTGGCTGCAAGAATTTATCGAACACGATGATGGTGCCACTCGGACGCAACACACGTGCAGCTTCGTGCAGACAGCGTTGTGGCTCAGGCACCACGGCGAGGATGAGATGCAGCAGCACATGGTCGAAGCTCGCATCGGCATAAGGCAGTGACATGCTATCGCCCAGCGTCAATGCGAGTTCTAGTTTGGCGGCACGTGGCTTGGCGCGCGCCAACATGGCGGCATTGAAATCCAAAGCTGTGTAGCGATGCAACGTGGGTAAGAGCGGTAAGTCTAGACCGGTGCCGACGCCGCTGATCAAGACATGGGCGGGATGCTCGGTAGGTAAAGCGGAGAGTGAGCGTCTGCGCGGTGCGAGCAGTGCGCGGGCGATCACCATGTCATAGAGCGGTGCGATAAGGCTGTAGCTGCGTTGCAGCCAGCGATTACTCTGATAGGGCTGGGTATCCATGCGCGGAGTGTAGTAGAAAAATTAGTCCATGGGCGTTACAGTACGGCTCCACTTTGCAAAGGAGATTGTCATGGCCAAGAACGTCATCAACATCGGTATCCCAGAAAAAGATCGCAAAAAAGTCGCCGATGGTCTGTCGCGTATGCTGGCGGACAGCTACACCCTTTACCTCAAGACCCACAATTTCCATTGGAACGTCACCGGCCCTATGTTCCAGACGCTGCATCTGATGTTCATGACGCAGTACAACGAGATTTGGATGGCCGTCGATCTAATCGCGGAACGTATCCGTGCCTTGGGTCATCCTGCCCCCGGCAGTTATGCACAATTCGCCGCATTGACTTCGATCAAGGATGCTGATGGCGTGCCCAAGGCCAAAGAGATGATCCGCCAGTTGGTTGAAGGACAGGAGGCCGTGGTGCGTACCGCACGCGAGATTTTGCCCATCGCCGAGAAAGCAGGCGATCAGCCCACGGTAGACCTGCTCTCCTCCCGCATGGAAGTGCATGAAAAGAATGCGTGGATGTTGCGCAGTCTGCTAGAAGAGTAACTCGTGTCTATGACTGCCACAGCAATCTCCCATTCTTTCGGTGGAGACTCATGCGGCGTTGTTTGCCGCGTGATGTCGGAACCAAAAATCCGTTTGGATGTTGCGCAGTCTGCTAGAAGAATGAGACGCGGCTGTGTGTTGCAAGGAAAGCGTAACTTAGCGAGTGCAGAGCGATGATGACGGTCTTAGTGATCAACTCCAAGGGAGGTTCAGGCAAGACCACGCTGACCACCAACCTTGCCAGCTACTATGCCAGCAAAGACTATCGCACCGCCATCATGGATTACGATCCGCAGGGTTCGAGTCTGCACTGGTTGAAGGCTCGGCCAGCCGACAGACATCCTATACACGGGGCGAACGCCGCCCCAGCAAAAGGGGGCATGGCGCTACATAGCAAGCACAGTTGGATACCGGTAGATACTGAAGTACTAGTCATTGATGCGCCTGCTGGGGCGAGTGGTCTATTGCTGAAGGAGTTGGTGCGTAGGTCGAATTACATCGTCATCCCCGTTGCACCTTCCCCCATCGATATTCACGCTACTGCCGATTTCATCAAAGACCTATACCTAGTTGGCGGCGCGATCACCGCCAAGGCCAAGATCGCAGTCGCAGCGAATCGAGTGCGCAATCGCAATGCCACGCCCTATGCCACGTTGGAGCGCTTTTTGAATTCGCTCAGGTTGCCTTTCCTCACCAGTATCAGCGACTCAGATATCTATCTGCAGGCGATAGAACAGGGCTTGGGAGTGTATGAGATGGACGAGGCGGAGAGTGCGACGGAGCGGCGTGAGATACAACCGATATTGCGCTGGATGGATGGCGCTTTCCCCAACCGGTTCGGCGTGCGTGCCGACGACAAGCTGATCAATCTGGAAAGTTCAAAACAATATGCCGCTTATCGTGCGGTGAGAAAGATATAGAGAGTAAAGGTCAAAGGCGTTTTCCACGAAAGACACTAAAATCACGAACACAACAAAGACACGGCAAACTAAACTCAGCCGATCTTCGCTTGAATGATTTCGTGCTTTTCGTGTCTTTCGTGGACCGCTTCTTTAGATATTCAGACAGTCATGCCAGCCTTGTAGCTTTAGCTAGCGCTATTTCTTATTCGGGCAGGGTTGCTTGGTGCAACTCGCGTAGATGTACAGCGCGTGTTCGTCGATCACAAAGCCGTGTTCCGCAGCGATCTTCTCCTGACGTTTTTCTATCGTCGCATCGTAGAACTCTTCCACATGTCCGCATTGTTGGCACACGATGTGGTCGTGGTGCTTGCCGCTATTCAATTCGAACACCGATCTTCCGCTATCGAAATGATGTTGCACTAACAAACCCGCTTGTTGGAACTGCGTCAGCACGCGATATACCGTTGCCAAGCTAACGAGCTCTCCCGCGTCACTCAGTAACTTATAAACCTCCTCGGCACTGAGATGTCGTTCCGTGCCGTCCTCAAATAGTTGTAAGACTTTAAGGCGCGGCAGAGTGGTCTTTAATCCAGCATTCTTCAGATGTTCCGGTTTATGCATGGTGTGGTCGGTATGGCGTGGCCTGTTGATGAGTGTGCGCATTTTATAAGTAATCGTTTGCATTCGCAAATGAGAATAACTATCATTCGCAATCTTTGAGGCGGAGGGTAGATAGTGAATAAGCAGAAAATGATGGCAGGCGTAGTGCTCTTCTCGATGTTACATGCGGCAACTGTTCTGGCCGGGCCGGCCGATTATGTGTTTACACCTAAGGTCGAAAAAGGAGAGTGGGAGTTGGATGTGAATTACGGTTCGAATCGTCCGGGTTCCGTTCAGGGGCGCAACGATGTCAGTGTGGGCGTGGGGTATGGCGTGACTGAGCAGTGGTTCACCGGCTTGAGCATCAAGCACGAATCAGCCCAGCAGGGACTCACGCTGGCAGAGTGGGAAAATAAGTTCCAGTTGGACGAAGCAGGCACTTACCCCGTGGACATGGGTTTCGTGGTCGAGCTGGAGACACCGATACGCGGTAAAGGGCCGAATGAGATCCGCTTTGGCCCCTTGCTGGAGAAGCACTACGAAAAGTTACAGTTGAACGGTAATGTCTTGTTCGAGCGTGCCTTCGGACAGGCAGACGAACAAGGTGTGCCTTACGTCACCAACATCGGCTACCAGTGGCAGAGCAAGTACCAATGGCGCAGCACATTCGGCTTCGGTCTGCAGGGCATGGGCGAGATGGGGCAATGGAATAAATGGGCTGCGCGTGCGCAGCAAAATCACAGGGCAGGTTTGCTGCTATTCGGTCAGATCCCTACACTGGGAGAGCACAACATCAATTTCAATATCGCAGCGTTATTCGGCATAAGCGCAGCAGCACCGAACCATACCTATAGGATGCAATTCGAATATGAGTTGTGATTAGCGAAGCAGATAGTCGATCACGATTCCAGCAAACACGGCCGCGCCGAACCAGTTGTTGTGTAGGAAAGCTTTGAAACAACGTTCGCGCTGGCGGCCTCGAATCAGGAGAAAGTGATAAGCGGCTATGCCTTCGGCTGCGATCAATCCTAGGAAATACCACAAGCCCATACCAGACATCAGTCCCGCTAGGGCCAGCAGCACGAGTGCCATGGCGTAGCAAGCCATCACGGCCAACACGTCATAACGCCCGAATAACAAAGCAGAGGAGTGGATGCCGAGATGGATGTCGTCGTCCCTATCCACCATCGCGTACTCGGTGTCGTAGGCGATACACCAGAACACATTCGCCAGTAGCAATACCCAAGCGACAGCCGGCACGTTGCCCAGCGTGGCGGCATAGGCCATGGGGATGCCGAAGCCGAAAGCGATGCCCAGATAGGCCTGCGGGATAGCGAAGAAGCGTTTGGAAAAGGGATAGCTGGCCGCCAAAAACACCGCAGGGATGGAGAGCAATAAGGTCAGTCGATTCAGCGGCAATATCAACAGCAGTGCGGCGATGGCTAGACCCGCCGCAAGATAGAGCGCCTCGCGCGGCGCGACTAGACCACTGGTGATAGGGCGTGCTTGGGTGCGCTTGACATGTTTGTCGATGTGGCGGTCAGCATAGTCATTGATGACGCAGCCCGCCGAGCGCATCAGCACCGTACCGAATACGAAGATGCCCAAGATGAGTAGGCTGGGATGCCCTGCGCCTGCTAGCCACACAGCCCACAGCGTGGGCCAGAGCAAGAGGAGTATGCCTATGGGTTTGTCGAGGCGGGTGAGGCGGTAATAGAGGCTGAGACGTGCTTGGATATTCATGCGGATATTCTAACCTGCGTCGCCTTATTTCAGCGCGAGGATGCGCGGCAAGAATACTTCGGTGACTAGTAGCGGCGCCCCATGTAGATGGAATAGCGAGCGTCGTGCATACAGCACAGTCGGTGTAGTACTAAGCACTGTTGCGGCGCGCTGATAGAGCGGGTGATGCGGGCGCAGTGCAAGATAGTGCAAGGGCTGCCGTCGTACCAGTGGATGGGTGAATAGCAAACTGCCCAGTGAGCGATTTCCCAAGCCGCTCATGGCCTGCCAAGCGCCACTTAGATGTTCAGCGGCGCAAGTGCTATGGGCGAACACCACGGGTAGTCCGTCGGCATGCAGATAGACCTCGCGTGAATAGGCATGACTACGCGCGGTCAGCCCTAGTACGCTGGATTCGTCATATGCGATGCGCGCCAGCCCATGCCGTACCGGCACGACAGAGAACTGCTTGCAGCGCTGTTGGATGTGCCGCGTCAAGGAGCCGTGGTCGTGCATCCACGGTGCGAAGCCTGCGGGAAGTTGGGGCAGAAATCTGGGCCAGTCGTGTCGCTTCATGATCTACACATGCAGATAATCGTGTTTGTTAGCCATCCAGCGTTGCAGATGCGCGCGTGCGGCATCGGGATGATGTTGCAGCAAGCGGTCTGCCACACTGCGCGCTTGTTCCAATAAGTCCTCGTCCATCGTCAGGTCGGCGAAACGCAGCATTGCTACGCCGCTCTGGCGCGCACCCAGCAACTCGCCGGGGCCGCGTAATTGTAAGTCTTGTTGTGCGATGACGAAGCCATCGGTGTTCTCGAAGATCACTTTAAGTCGTGCGCGTGCCAGCTCGGAGAGCGGCTGCTGGAACATCAAGATGCAAGTGCTCTGTGCTGCGCCGCGCCCAACACGCCCACGAAGCTGATGGAGCTGCGCCAGTCCCATACGTTCGGCATGTTCGATGATCATCAGGCTAGCATTGGGCACATCCACGCCGACCTCGATGACGGTTGTGGCGACCAGCAACTGAGTCGCGCCGGATTTGAAGTCAGCCATCGCGGCGGCTTTGCTCACATTATCTAAACGACCATGCACCAGACCAACACGCAGCTCGGGAAAAGTCGTGCGCAAGGTCTCGTAGGTCTCTAACGCGTTCTGCAACTCTAGCGTCTCTGACTCTTCGATGAGTGGGCACACCCAATACACTTGAGCACCCGCAGCACAGGCACTCAGCACACGTGCGCACACCTCATCACGTCGGGCATCACTCACCAGCTTGGTGACGATGGGTGTACGTCCCGGCGGCAATTCATCTATCACCGATACATCCAGATCGGCGTAATAACTCATCGCCAGTGTGCGCGGGATGGGCGTGGCGCTCATCATCAGTTGATGTGGTTCATGCGAATTACCCCCATCCCCGTTGCCCCCTCGCTGCGCTCTCCCCCACTGCGAGGGGGAAGGGGACGCTTCCCTCCCCATTTCAGGGGGAGGGTTAGGGAGGGGGTTGGAGCTATTATTTGTTGCGGCACTTGAATGAAGAGGTTGAGACTTTGCTTTGCCCTTGCTGCGCAAAGCCAGCCTTTGTTGCACGCCGAATTTGTGCTGCTCATCGACGATGACCAGCCCCAGTTTTTTGAATTCGACACTGGCTTGAAACAGCGCATGGGTGCCAACCGCGATCTGTGTGGTGCCGTCTGCGATATGTGTAATCGCCTGTGTCTTATCCTTCTTCTTCAAGCTACCCGATAGCCATACTGGCGTCAGACCTAAGGGTGTCAGCCATTCGCAAAGCTTTAGATAGTGCTGTTCGGCGAGGATCTCGGTGGGGGCCATGAACGCCACCTGATAGCCGTTCTCTATGGCTTGCAGCGCGGCTAGTGCAGCGACCACAGTTTTACCGCTGCCCACATCACCAAGCAACAGGCGCTGCATGGGGTGACCTAGCGCGATGTCGTGCGCGATCTCGCTTAGCACTTTTTGTTGCGCATGGGTTAGTCGGTAGGGCAGGGCCTTAAGCAATTGCGGGACGAGATTCTTCTTAGCGACTAACTTAGGTGCGATTCGTTTGCCACGTTCGCGGTGATGCACGCGCATAGAAAGTTGTTGCGCCAACAGCTCATCGAATTTGATGCGTTGCCAAGCAGCGTGATTGCGTTCTTCTAACTGCGTGGCCGAGACATCTGGACTGGGGTTGTGCAGCAACTTGATGCTCGATGCAAAGTCGGCAAGCTGCAGCTCTTGCACCACAGCCTCGGGTAGTGTGTCGTTGAGCGGCAACACTTCCAGCGCGTTGAGGATGAGCTTGCGCAAGATAGGTTGCGCGAGTCCGGCGGTGGTCGGATAGATAGGGGTAAGGCTGGTACTGAGTGGCGTGGCCTCGTTCGCGACGCGGCATTTGGGATGCACCATCTCCATGCCGTAATAGCCCATACGCGCCTCGCCTAGCGCGCGGATCGCTTGGCCCACCGCGAGTTGCTGTTGTTGGCTGGGATAGAAATTCAGAAAGCGTAGATACAACTCGCCCGTTTCGTCCTGCAGCCGACACACTAAGGTGCGGCGTGGACGGAAAGCCACTTCGTTATGGGTGATGATGCCCTGGACTTGCAAGGTCTCGCCGGGCTGTAGCGAGTCTATAGTGACGATGCTGGTCTCATCTTCGTAGCGCAAGGGCAGATGTAAAAGCAACTCGCTGCGATGATGCACACCCAGCTTGGCGAGCTTGGCTAAGGTCGCCGGTGTGATTTTTGCAGGTGTGCTCAATATTGCAGAACGAGTACACCATCCGCCTCAACCAGTGCGTCGCGTGGCAAGGAGGCCACGCCGACAGCGGCGCGAGCTGGATAAGGCTGGTGGAAATAAGTTGCCATGATCTCGTTGACCTTGGCGAAGTGAGCTAGGTCGGTAAGGAAGATATTGAGTTTGACCATATCGTTGAGGCTGCCACCCGCAGCATCGGCTACGGCACGCAGGTTTTGGAACACGCGATGGATTTGCGCTTCGATACCTTCAACCATCTGCATATTGGTGGGGTCAAGGCCGATCTGACCTGATAGGTAAACGGTGTTATCCATACGCACGGCTTGTGAATAAGTGCCGATAGCGGCGGGAGCATCGGGTGTCTGGATGATGAATTTAGTGGCCATTAGGTTCTCCTTAATAAGCGCGGATATGAAGTAAAAAACTTGTCCACTAAAGACACGAAAAGCACGAAAGTAAAACACAACAAGTTCTAGTTTGTGGCAGCTTACAAATGAATGAACCCGATTTGGTTTTGTTCGTGTTATTTCGTGCTTTTTGTGGACAAAAGTTTTTATGTTTTAAGTAATGACTGTTGGAGCTTCGCGACCGGTGCGGCTGCGCAACTCGGTCAGTTGTAGTGCGATGCCTATCAGTTCGCCCAACGCGACTTGTGCATCTAATTTGTGTTTACTCACGTCAGGTTCGTAAGCTTCCAGATAGATGCGCAAGGTTGCGCCTTCGGTGCCAGTGCCAGACAAACGGAACACGATGCGCGAACCATCGGTGAAGATGATACGTATGCCTTGGCCGGTGCTGACGCTGTTGTCGATCGGGTCGGTGTAGCTGAAGTCATCGCACATCGCCACGGTGTAGCTGCCGAATTTCTTGCCGGGCAGAGTGGTGAAGCCAT
Source organism: Gallionella sp. (assembly GCA_028710525.1). Classification (GTDB taxonomy): domain Bacteria; phylum Pseudomonadota; class Gammaproteobacteria; order Burkholderiales; family Gallionellaceae; genus Gallionella. Next base: position 138,681 of record JAQTTY010000001.1, read on the forward strand.
CTTTGAGCAACTTCATCATGGCGTTGGCGGCATCGGTGGGGATGCCTTCGTAGTCGTGGCGCGAATACACATTGCGACCGAACTGCGCCCAGTGTTGCAACGCGATGTCTTCCACGGATTGTTTGCGTGCCGCGACGATGTTGAGCCAGAACAACACTGCCCATAGACCATCTTTCTCACGTACGTGATCCGAGCCAGTGCCGAAGCTCTCTTCGCCGCACAGCGTGACCTTGCCAGCATCCATTAGATTGCCGAAGAACTTCCAGCCGGTCGGTGTCTCGTAGCAGGGAATGCCCAGCACTTTTGCCACACGGTCCGCCGCCGCACTGGTCGGCATAGAGCGCGCGATGCCCGCCAAGCCTGCCTTGTAGCCAGGTGCCAGTTTGGCATTGGCCGCGATCATGGCAAGACTGTCGGAGGGATTGACGAAGAAATGCTTGCCCAAGATCATGTTGCGGTCGCCGTCACCGTCAGATGCTGCGCCGAAATCTGGCGCATCCGCGCCGTACAGGATCTCGACCAACTCGTGCGCATAAGTGAGGTTGGGGTCAGGATGGCCGTTGCCAAAGTCAGGCAGCGGCACCGCGTTCATCACACTGTTCGCTGGCGCGCCCAGACGCTTGAGGAAGATCTCGCTGGCATACGGGCCGGTGACGGCATGCATCGCGTCGAACTTGATGCGGAAGCCGCTCGCCAGCAGCGCACGTATCGCGGCGAAATCGAACAGCGACTCCATCAGATCGGCGTAGTCGCTGACCGGATCTATCACCGACACCGTCATCGTTCCTACCTTCTGGTCACCCAGTTTGCCCAAGTCCACATCGGGTGCACTCACACTGCGATATTGCGAGATGCTCTTGCTCACCGCAAAGATCGCATCGGTGACGGTCTCAGTTGCTGGGCCGCCGTTGCTACCGTTGTATTTGATACCGAAGTCGCCGTCTGGGCCGCCGGGATTATGGCTGGCAGAAAGTATGATGCCGCCGTAGGTCTTGTACTTGCGGATCACGCAGGATGCCGCCGGCGTAGAGAGGATGCCGTCTTTACCCACCAGCACGCGTGCGAAGCCGTTGGCCGCTGCCATCTTCAAGATGGTCTGTATCGCTTCCTTGTTGTAGTAACGCCCGTCGCCGCCCAGCACCAGCGTGGCGTCTTTGGGTGCGGAGATGCTGTCGAAGATAGATTGAACGAAATTTTCTAGGTAGTGCGGTTTCTGGAAAGCGGTGACTCGTTTGCGCAGACCCGAGGTGCCGGGTTTTTGATCGTTGAAGGGAGTGGTGGCGACGGTGACGGTTTGCATGAGCTATTTCCCTGTGAGCAGTTATCGAAGTTTCATGTGTTCCAGCGCGCCATTTTACACGCCGCACAAGGGCTGGGGAGTCCTTGGAACCTGATTTTTTCGGGCTAGGTACGGCTATCGCTTAGAATGCGCGCTCGAAAAAATCACTCAGTATCTCCTATGGCCATCAAAGCTACCGTACACAAAGCCACGCTGCAGATCGCGGATATGGATCGCAACTACTATGCCGATCACACGCTTACGCTGGCGCGACATCCTTCCGAGACCGACGAGCGCATGATGGTGCGCTTGCTCGCCTTCGCCCTATATGCCGAGGAATACCTGACCTTCGCGCAAGCCATGACCTCAGATGATGAACCTGACCTGTGGTGCAAAGACTTGACCGGCGCGATACAGAACTGGATCAACGTCGGTCTGCCAGATGAGCGCATCCTGCGTAAAGCCAGCGGACGCTCCGAGCAAGTGGTGCTCATCATCTATGGTCGTTCCGCCGATATCTGGTGGCGCGATAACAAAGATAAATTGCAGCGCTTGCACAACCTCACTGTGCTCAAACTCGCTCCGGCCGACACCTTGGCGTTGGCCGCATGGGCGGCGCGCAATATGGCTATCCAGTGCTCGATACAGTCACGCCATCTGATGTTGACTAGCGATGCGGGTATGTTGGAAGTGTCGCCCGAAGTGTTGCAGGGCAGTTTTCGCGAGGGTATGTGATGGCAGCTTGTCCCTGTGGTGCTAAAGACTATGCAACGTGTTGCGCGCCTTATCATCAGGGTGCGGCTGCACCCGATGCGCAGGCGTTGATGCGCTCACGTTACAGCGCTTATGTATTGAAACTAGAAGACTATCTGCTCGCCACTTGGCATGTCAGCACGCGCCCAGAAAAGCTGGAGCTACTCGCTGACAATAGCAAATGGTTGGGCCTAGAGATCAAGCGTCACGAGGTGCAATCGCCCGAACAGGCCACGGTGGAATTCGTGGCGCGCTACAAGGTCGCGGGTCGCGCCTATCGCTTGCACGAGCTCAGTCGCTTCGTGCGCGAGGATGGACGCTGGTATTACCTAGATGGTGATTTTAAGGGTTGATCTTGTCAGTGGCAGCTGCAAGCTAGGTGTGTTTATGTCCACAGATGCCGAGTGTGGCGGCATTGCGTAGTATTTATGTTCAGTGTAACTTCTCGCCAAACGCATCCTAGTCTGGATGTCCTGTATTACATGTGCTGAGGATAATTGTCATGACACAAAGCCAAGCCACACTTGCCGTGCTATTCGCAGATATGTGCGGTAGTACCGCGCTCTACGAGAAACTTGGAGAAGAGCGCGCCAAACGTGTCATCGCGCAGTTCGTCCTCGACCTAGGGGCCGAGGTCACCAAGTACAAAGGGCTGGTGATCCGCAGCGTGGGCGATGAGGTGTTGTGTACCTTCCCAAATGCTGAGGTCGCGATGAATGCGGCCTGCTCTATGCAACGCGCCATCGCGCGCGGTATTTACGATGACGACCAAACGGTCAAAGTGCGCATCGGTTTCCATTATGGTGAGGTGACCTGCGAGGATGGCGAAATCTCGGGCGATACCGTCAACGCCGCTGCACGCGTGATGTCCATCACCCGCGCCGACCAGATCATGACCACGCTGCCTGCCGTGAATAATCTGCCGCCGGGCCTGCGCAGCCAGTTGAACCAAGTGATGCGCGCCGAGTTCACTCAAAAACAAGGTTTCTTTGAGATCTTCGTGGTGATGTGGGAACCGGAAGACATGATCATCACTCGTGTCGGCACGCCCTCATTTCGCAAACCCTCTCCCAGCAACAACGTGCTGATCTTGCGTTACCAAGGCAAGACCGTGGTGGTGAACAATGACAGGCGCTCGGTGATTTTAGGTCGTGAGAAGTATTGTGATATCTATATGGTGGGCGAATATGTGTCGCGTGAACATGCGCGTATCGAGTTGCAATCGGACAAGTTCACGCTGATAGACCAAAGTACCAATTCAACCTATGTACGCACCAAGGAGGGTGATATCCACTCCTTGAATAAAGACGAGATGAACTTGCTTGGATCGGGCACGATCAGTCTAGGAGAGCCCTACTCGCACGATCCAGTAAATTTGATCGAGTACAGTATCAGCTCGGGTGATCGCTAGCCTTCAGGTTTCAGCCCAACCACTTGTCCATCCGTTCATACAGGCTGAGCAAGATCTCAAACAGGATGAGCAAGATCACATACCACTCCAGCTTGTGCAACTGCTTGTTGTCCCACACGTCCGAAAGCGTTTGTGCAGTGTCCGAGATGAGGCCCAGTTTACGGTTCAACGCGGCCTGACGTTCGTTCAATTCGAACTCATCTTCCAAGCTCGCATACAAGCCGCCTAGATGAGGGAAGTTCCATAGCGTCTCAGGTTTGTCGCCTATCTCAGCGCGTCCCACCATGCGATGTTCGATGAGTAGCATATTGCCGATCTTGGAAAGTAGCTTCTTGTTACTGGCACTCACCTTGCCGTGCGTAGCCAACTCCTGAGCCAGCGGCTCTATCTTGTCGAACTCGCCCGCCACTTTCTTCTCATACAAGCTCAACACCAGATTCTTGCTCAGCGCATCGGCGATGATCTGCAGTTTCTCCAGCGACACGCTATCCAGTGACACTGTCCCGCTCTGTATGCCGATGTTGTTCAAGTCGCAATGGATGTCCAATTCCTCAACCTCGGGTGTTGCATAGGCATTGCTGAGTGAAGGGCGCAGCGCTTCGATGAAGCGCGACTCGTCGGCTACCGCCACGCCGAACAGCACCACCACGCCGTAGCGGAACAGCACCGCGATACCACCGGCTGCATCCACTTGCACCGTCAAGGGCGTGGTGGATAGGCATTCAGTGAGCTTGAATTGTTTGAGGTCGAGACGGTCGCCCAGCAGCAGCGCACGTGCTTTGATATCACTGCGGCTCTTGAGTGCGAGGGTGCTATGTCCGGCGGTGTGTTTATTCATGACAGTGTGCTATTTGAACTGCGGTGACTCACACTAACGCTGTGACAGTGTCGCGTCAAACGCTGCTGCGCTGGAACAACTGCACGCCCCAGCGATGTGTGGCTAGTCCCAGCAAGATCAAGCTCGCACCTATCCACACTTGAGGCAATACCGCCTCGTTGTTGAGCGTGTGGCCAAGTAACATCGCCAGTACCGGCGTGATCAGATTGATCAGCGCGACACGGCCCGTGTCCATGTGTTTGATGAGATAGTAGTAGAGCAAAAATCCCAGCACCGAACCCACGCTGCCCAGATACACGATAGCGCCCAAGGCGCGCGGCGCAATGTCTTGCGGTATATGACCATCGAATAACCACCAAGCCAGTAAGAAAAAAGGGAAGGCGACCAAGAGTGAGCCGCAGGTGGTGGCCAGCGGTGGGCTGTCGTCGCCTATCTTCTTGATCCACACCAAGCCTAGCGCCTGCATCACCACTGCGATGAATAGCGCGACTAAGCCCCAGGCCGCGCCTACCGCCAGCCCGCCACGGAACACCAGCAGCAAGCCGGCTAGCCCTAACAGCATGCCCGCCAGTTTGTTAAGTGTGAGCGATTCTTCTTTGAGCCATAGTGCCGCACCCAAGCTGGTGATGAGCGGCGACAAGCCGAACAGCAGCGAGATCATCCCCGAGCTGACGTATTGCGAAGACCAGTAAGCCAAGATCATCGTCCCTGCCATGCTGGTGCCGCTGGCTACATAGCTGTGCAGGGCGCGTTTATGCAGATGCGGACGGATGCGCAGCAGCGCCAGCAAGGCCACACAAATTAGCAGCCCCAACGCCATGCGCGACAACACCGCGAAGCTAAAGCCCGCGCCTTCTGCGCTCCATTTGATGGCCAATGGCGTGGTCGACCAGATCAGAATGACGATGAAAAATGCGAAGGAGGGTGACATCTGCGCGCGGCGGGAAAGAGGGCTGCGGATTATTGTCGAAAGTGCGTCCGTCTGCAGCGTTTTTTGAAAACGTCCCGCTCTGTTAAAGTCCGCCCTATGAGCAAAACATTACCCCTAGACAAAATCCTGCAATCCCAAGGTTTCGGCACACGCAAATGGTGTGCCGAATTGATAGAAGACGGCGAGGTGTGCGTCAACGGCGCGGTCGTCACTGATAGCGGTGCACGCGTGGCGACGGATGGCCTGCAACTCACTGTGTATGGCGAGGCATGGCCGTATCGCGAGCGTGTCTATATCGCCCTGAACAAACCCTCTAACTATGAGTGTTCGCGCAAGGCCAGCCATCACCCCGGCGTGCTTAAGTTATTGCCTGAGCAGTTCGACCGGCGCGACGTGCAACCGGTCGGGCGGCTAGATCACGACACTACCGGTTTGCTGCTGATGTCGGACGATGGCCCCTTTATCCATAGACAATCATCACCCAAGCATCATGTGCCCAAGATCTATGTCGCGACCACGCACGAGCCGGTCACTGCGGCGCTGGTCGAGCAGTTGCTCAAAGGCGTGAAGTTGACCGACGAACCCGAGACGTTGACCGCGGTGAGTTGCCGCCAGTTGGCCGAACACGAAATCGAGATCGTGCTGGCAGAAGGCAAATACCATCAGGTGAAACGCATGTTGGTCGCGGCGGGCAACCATTGCGTATCTTTGCGGCGCGCTCAGATAGGCTTACTCAAGCTGGACGACCTCAAGCTAGCCGTGGGTGAATGGTGTTATCTGGGTGATGCGGAACTTGCCCTGCTCAAACCGGTCTGAACCCAGCGCATCGTATAATCCGCGCCGCAATTCCCCCATAACTATTTGCTTAGAAAGATAACAACATGAACGTCATGCAAAAAACTTCCGCGCTGGTATTGATCACCCTGTTGGGTGTGTCCGCCTGCTCACAAAAGCCTTCTTCCGAAGAGATCGCCGCGCAAGTGAAGATCGCACTGGAACAAGAGCGCGCCCAAGTGGCAGCACAAAACGCAGCATCTTCACCCGTTGTCGCTCCAGCCGCAGCACCAGCGCCAGTAGTGGTTGAGCCAGCTCCTGCGCCAGCACCAGCACCCGTCGTACATAAAACCGCGCCGACTCCCAAGCCCAAACCAGTCGTACATACAGCACCTGCCAAGGCTGAGCCTGTAGCCGTGCTGAAACCTATCTGCTCTAACTGCGGCGAAGTAGTGGCGGTGAACGTGGTTGAAGTGGCAGGTAAAGGCTCCGGTCTGGGCGGTGTCGCCGGTGCAGTGGTTGGTGGACTGGTTGGTAATCAGGTTGGCGATGGTCGCGGTAAGGATGTCGCCACAGTAGTCGGTGTCGTTGGCGGCGCGTTCGCTGGCAATGCCATCGAGAAGAACGCCAAGAAGACCAAGCGTTATGACATCGTGGTGAGGATGGAAGACGGCAGCGAGCGCACGCTCAGCCAAGTGACCGACCCTATGCTGGTGAACGGCCAGAAGGTCAAGATCGAGAATGATGTAGTCGTAAAGAACTAAGCGATACAGCAGTCAAAAAGAGAAAGGGGCGCAAGCCCCTTTCTCTTTTGCGGCATAAGAAGCTGGGACTTACACCCGCGTAGCGGTTAAAATCCGCCCTTCCCCAATGCCATGCAAACCTTGAAAGCCTCTCAAAATCCAGAATTTCGGGATGAAGCGCAAGGAGCCGCGCAGCGAATGACGCGGACATATCAGATTGATAGGCTAGGAATGAGCGACAACGGAGTTGCGGTGAGACTTACCTTTAGGTTAGTCGGTGCCAAAAACGCGACACCGAGATTCGCCCGAAATGTACCAAGCAGGCAATCCACGCCGTGGATGCTCGCAAAAATGAATTTTTAGAGGTTTCCAAAATGGCTATCCAGTGGTTCCCCGGACACATGAACTCGGCACGCAACAAGGCGGCCGAGACGATGGAATTCACCGATGTGATCATCGAGGTGCTGGATGCGCGCGCGCCTGAGGCGAGTCGTAATCCCATGATAGAAGAGCTGCGTTTGCATCGGCAGCGCCCTTGTCTCAAGGTGTTGAACAAGGCTGATCTGGCCGACCCACTGGCGACGCAGGCTTGGTTGAGTCATTACAACAAGATGCCGGGCGTAAAGGCAGTGGCGTTGAGTTGCAAGAACGCTAGTGACGCGGCACGCGTGCCTAATCTGTGCGCGCCACTCGCGCCGCATCGCAACGATAGTCACAAGCCCTTGCGCATGATGATCATGGGCATTCCTAACGTGGGCAAGTCCACGCTGATGAATACCTTGCTCAAGCGTCGTGTCGCGAATGTGGGCGACGAGCCTGCGGTGACTAAGTCGCAGCAAAAGCATGCGCTCAACGACCATATGTCGCTGACCGATTCGCCCGGACTGTTGTGGCCCAAGATTGAAAATCCCAGCGATGGTTTGATGTTGGCAGCAATCCATGCAATCGGCCGCAACGCCACGATAGACGAAGAGGTTGCGGCCTTCTTGGGCGATATCTTGCTGGCGCGTTATCCGGATCTGCTAGTGGCGCGATACAAAGTGTCGCTGGCAGACATGGACGGCATAGGTTTGGTCGAAGCCATCGCGAAGAAGCGTGGCTGTCTGCTCAAGAGCAAAGGACGACAAGGCGAGTTGGATATCGAGAAGGCGGCGATGATACTGCTCACCGAGTATCGCAGCGGGATGCTGGGACGCATCAGTTTGGAGACGCCGGAAACTCGCGAGGCTGCTTTGGCAAAGTTCGAAGCCGAGGGTGTGGTCGTATCGCATGCATTGCAGGAAGAAATTCCGGATCAGTAGTAATTTGGTAGGAGCATGTTGCACCGACCGATGAGATAGGAGTAATCACAGGTTTTGAATAGCACGAAGATATATGTATTGAGTCTCTGCAGTGTGTTGGCGAGTAATCCAGCTATAGCGGCAGATCTAGATGACATCTGGCATGGCAACAGTACCATCGCCTTCTCCAAGTCCAACGGCAACACGAATAGCTCCATCCTCTCAACGAACGTTGACCTCTCCAAGGCAAACGCAATCGACAAATGGTCGGTTTATCTCGCTTCCACCTATGGCAAGAGTCAGGGCGTGACCAATAACGATAAAGCGCGCGGTGGTGTGCGCTATGACCATAATTTGTCGGTCAATACCTTCAGCTTTGGCTTGGGGGAGTTGGAACGTGACAGTATCGCCAAGCTGACGCTACGCTCCACTCTCGGTACCGGTTTAGGTCACCATGTGATACAGGATAGCGATACGACATTCGATGTTTTGGCAGGTTGGGCCTACACGCGTTCAAATTTTCAGGGCGGCGTGATTAAGAACACCGCCGAGTTGCTAACGGGCGAAGAGTCGTCGCATAAGCTTAGCGAGACGGTGCAGTTCAAGCAGAAATTGAGTCTCTATACCAATCTGCGCGCCAGTGGGCAGTATCGCGGCATATTCGACTCCAGTCTGGTGGTGACACTGACCAAGAACGTCGGTCTGAGTTTAGGCTGGCATTACAAGTACAACACGGATGTACAGCCTGGCGTGAAACGCAGTGATACCATGCTGCTCACTGGTCTGAACTATAGGTTCTAGGATGTTTAAATCGATCAAGCAGATTTGCTCGGAGATATACCACCAATCGTGTGTAGCCCTGGTCAGTTTGCGGCAGTTCGTGCGCGAGATCAATTGGGAAAGCGAACTGGTGGTCGACTGGAAGCGCAGGTTGGTGTTCTGGTGCGGGGCAATCGCCGTAGGCGTGATGGCGATACTATTTGCATTGGCTTGCGAACAGGCCAATGGACTGTTTCACAAGCTGCTCGCAATGTCGCCCTATCTGAGTTTGATCATCACACCGCTGGGTTTGGTATTAATCGTCCTCGCTACACGCCGCTACTTCCCCGGTTCGGAAGGCAGCGGTATCCCGCAGACCATCGCTGCGCTTGACCCCAAAGAAAGTAGCCGTATCCGCAATAGCGTGTTGTCGCTACGCGTCGCGGTTGGCAAGGTTATTCTCACCATATTCGGTCTGCTATGTGGCGCGTCAGTAGGCCGCGAAGGTCCAACGGTACAGATCGGCGCAGCCATCATGCACAGCTTGGGCAATCTCGCGCGCTTCCCCAAACATGACCTAGAAAAAGGGCTGATCCTCGCCGGTGCGGCGGCAGGTGTGGCGGCGGCGTTCAACACACCGCTGGCCGGTATCGTATTTGCCATCGAGGAGATGAGTCGTTCTTTCGAGGAGCACAACAGCTCCACCATCTTGATGACGGTGATCATCGCCGGTATCACTTCGCTGGCCATGCTGGGTAACTATTCCTATTTTGGTCATACCTCTGAATCGCTGGCCTTTGGCCGCGAATGGAGCGTGGTTATCGTCTGCGGCGTAGTGGGTGGTTTGCTGGGCGGTGCGTTCAGTCGTGCGCTGATCGAAGTGAACAAGGGCTTGGTTGGGCGCATGGGTACATGGATGCGCGCCAAGCCGGTGTGGTTTGCTTTCTATTGCGGTCTGCTGCTGGCTTTGGTCGGTCTAGCTTCTGGCAGTACCACGTACGGTAGCGGTTATAGCGAAGCGAAATCATTACTGGATGGCAATGCTGTGTTGCCGGAGAGCTATGGCATCTTAAAGTTGGCGGCGACCTTGCTGTCCTATGTGAGTGGTATTCCCGGCGGGGTGATGGCACCTTCATTATCTACTGGGGCAGGGATAGGTGTGAACCTTGCCCATTTCATCCATAACGTGCCAGTGGGGGCGACCATCACCTTGTGCATGGTGGCGTATTTTGCTGGGGTCACTCAAGCGCCCATTACCGCGTTTGTCATCGTGATGGAGATGATAGATAACCACGAGATGGTGTTGCCGCTGATGGCTGCAGCCTTTATCGCCAAGATCTGTTCTCGACTGATATGTAAGACACCCTTGTTCCACACCATGGCGCAGAATTTCATGGCCAAGCAAGCGAAGGTGGGCGGCGCGCCCAGCAAGTCCTAATCGGAGCGTTCCCGCATCAAGCGGGGATGCCGCTCCACAGTTCCTGTATATCCTTGATACCCCATTTTTCTGGAGATTCGTGCGTCAATATCTTGTCGCGGCAATAGGGCTTGGAGAGATCTAATAACTCAGGCGGGATGCGATAGTCCGATTTGATGGAGAAGAATACTTTCACGATGGGCGTGAGCAGCGATTGTGGTGATTGCTCTATCACCACTGCCAAACGTTGCGATTGCAATCTAACCAATGAGCCTATGGGATAGATGCCTATGCTCTTCACGAAGGCATCGAACACCACTTTGTCGAAATGTCCGTCACCCCACTCCGCCATCTTGCGCAGAGACTCGGACGGCTCCCAACCGCTCTTGTAGGGGCGGTTTGAAGTGATGGCATCATACACATCGCAAACCGCGCCCATCTTAGCGTACAGGCTGATTTCATCACCCTTCAGGCCCTTGGGATAACCGCTGCCATTGGTTTTCTCGTGATGGTGCAGACAGACATCCAATGCGATCCGGTTGATGTTCTCGCCATCTAGCAAAAGCTTGTGTCCAGCTTCTGGGTGACCCTTGATGATGTCGAACTCCTCATTGGTGAGCTTGCCCGGTTTGTTGAGTACGTCCATCGGCATCATCATCTTGCCGATGTCATGCACCAGTCCTGCCAAGCCCGCTTGACGAATTTCTTCGGTGTTCAGATTCAGTTGCCGCGCCAGCGCAACCATCAGCGCACAAACCGCCACCGAGTGCATATAGGTGTAATCGTCTTTGTCTTTGAGGCGCGCCAAACTGATGATCGCGCCGGGGTTGCGTAACACGGAACTGGATATCTCTTCTACGACTTCGAGCGCATCGTTGCCACTCAATGCCTTGCCCATACGTGCTTCATGGAACATCGAGGTCACCGCCCCTTTTGCATGAGCGCAGATCTTTACTGCACGAGCCGCCTCTTGAGCAATGTTGACCTTAGGCGGTGCTGGGGTCTTTGCTTCAGGCGGATGTGGCGCGACTGGTTCGGGTGCTAGTTCCCGCGTTGGCTCGGGTTGCGGGGGCTCTGGAACGATAGGAGCAACAGGCTGGGGTAGCTCAGCAATCACGCTGGGAGTGGCAGGTATAGGTGCCGGTTTGGGCGTGGCGATGGTGGCGTAGAGCTGTGGCTGTGCCGCATCGCTGCCGTCCATGTCTATGCCTTTGTCGGTATCTATCCAGATCTCACTCAACGAGCTGGACTGAAGTTTTTTTAGGTCTTCGGGTTTGTCTATCAAACAGCTGACACGCCAGTCGGGCTTGCCCATCCATGCGCCATTCACTTCATGGATATGCATGCCCAGTTTCACATCTTTGACTTTGATACGCTTAAGCATCAGCTTTCTGCCAGATTTTTGTAGATGAAGTACTGCAACACGTTCCGCTCGTTGCCTTCACTCTGCACGAATTCCAGACCCGTCACTTGATTCGCCTCGCCAACCGATTCAGGGTCTTTGCTCTGGTTGCGGATGATGGCGGGCACCATCAGCAGTTGATCCACGCCGTCCAGCGGGATGCGGAAGCTCACTTCTATTTCGTCACCGATCTTGCCTATAGGCAATTTGGATTGGATGCGTGCGCCCGAGATGCTCATGTCATCTATGGTGGCGGTCAGGGGCCGCTCCGCGTCTTTGTGTTTGATGCTGCACACCAGTCGTATCTTGATGCGCATCGCGCTGCGCATGCTCACGGCATTGATTTGTGCGGGAAAGGAAAGGTGTAGATAGGGATAAGGGGCAAGGCAGACGTTGATGACATCGCTGCTGAAATCGTAGGTCTTGGTGCCGGAGAAGCCACGCACCAGAAAACTTTCGCCCTTTTTCACAAACAGCAGCTTGTCTTCGTGCATGGGGTGCGAGACTAAGACGCTCTTCTTGTTCAGAAAGCCCATCAGCTTGACGTAATGACGATTCTTCTCGGCACTGTAGTCCTGCAGTTGCAGGACATCACCTATGCCGAGCTTCATCGCAATCAAGTCGCTCAGTTCTGATTGTTTGTTGGGAGTGGCCACTGACTTATACGTATCCAGTTTCATGCCGAATCGGCACGCCATACCAGCATAGCCAATCAGGCCAAAACATAAGTAACAAAAAAGGACGGGTTTTGCCCCCTAATCGTTTTTGGCGTGAAGGACGGGGCTACGCAAGTAACGGCAGTCTGCTCTGAAGGCGCAATCCGAACACGCCTCGACTCCCAGCCTGTGGCGGCGCTCGATGTGTGTAGCATCCCCCTTAGCCAGTACGGGCGGCAGCGAATCGAAATCACCGCAATAGAAACCGTCCACTGGATGCTGCTCGTCGGCTTCCAGCGACAGTGAGAAGGTCTGCATAAAGGATGAGGAGGAGGCACCCTCTACGCCGGAAACTAATAATTCTATGCGTCGCTCACCCTTCAAGGTGCCACTAGTAAGATGTGGTTGTATGGCGAAATTCCTGACATAAGAGTTACTCAGATGCTCTAGCGGCACAGCGACCTTCCATACATTCATCGGTTCGATGAAAGGAATGTCTGCAGGATCGATATTTGGGATGGGAAAGTAGTAAAGACTGCGTACTTCTCCCAGCTCGTCTTTCTCCTTTACGACTAGATAGGCGCGTAGTGAAAGCGATAACAGTTCGGTCGAGCCAGCATTGAGCAGACGAAAAAGCAAATGTGGGGCCTGATGTCCCTCGGCACCGTAGCGCGGGTGCAAGGTTGCATTGGTGGATACTCGAAGATGTGTTTTAGGTTTGATGATGCGAGCGGTGATGAAGCCTTGCAGCAGCATGCTGATTAGCAGCAGCAACATGGAGTGCAGCACGAACAGGATGAATAGCAGGCTGGAATAGTCGTGGCTCTGCACCGTACCCTCTACGCCGCCGGTAGAGAAAGCGACGGCCAGCGCTTTTCTAAGGATAGCCAAACCTTGTTGCTCGTCTCCCGAGTAATGTAAGTAAAGCATATAGACGCCGGCCATGATGACCGATAGCAGCAAAGAACTTAAGGTGTAGACAACGATGAATTTACTGACGCTGAGCTTGTATATTTTTTCGATGGACATGTTTGGCTTTGTTCTAGAGTTCGCGCTAGATTATAGCTGCCGATTAGAGCCCTCAGCTATGCATCAGTAGTAACCACAGCGGCAAGGTGATAGCTGCCAGCAGCGTGCTGAGCATCACCTGTGCTGCGATGGTGTCGCCGTCGCCGCCCATGCGTTTGGCTAACACATAGGCGACGGTTGAAACCGGCAAGGCGGCCATCAACACCACCGTATCGAAGTACACGCCGCTCAGATTGAAGGCGAGTGCCAAGCCCCAGGCGATGGCTGGCAACACCATTAGCTTGATGGTCACGCCATACCAGAGTGTGGCGCGCTGACTGTGCAAGCCGTGCAGGCGCAGTCCAGCACCCACCGCGATCAAACCCATAGGGAGTGAGGCCTGCGACAACATGGCTAGCGTGCTGTTGAGTACTGTGGGCAGACTCAGTCCAGCGAGGCTAAAGCTGATGCCACCTGCGGTGGCGAGGATAAGCGGGTTGAGCAAGATCTCGCGCAGCCAATGACTCTCGCTATGTTTGGCCAGCATCAGTACGGATGCGACGTTGGCGGCGGGCACCATAAAGCCCATCAACAGACCGATGGCGGCAAGGCCGTCATGACCGTGCATACCGCCTGCGATCGCCAGCCCCACATAGCTATTGAAACGGAACGAAGATTGGAAGCTGGCGGCGTAGACCTTGGGCGGTGCGTCTATGAAGTAGCGCGCTACATAACCCAGTGCGATACCCGCGCACATGTACAGCGCCGCCACTGCCATCATGGGCGAGGCCGCGCCCAGATCGAGCTGGAAGTGCGATAGCGAATTGAATAGCAGGGCGGGAAAGAACACGTAGTAGATTAGCTTGTCCAACTGCGGCCAGAAATCCAGATGCAAACCAAACCAACGACGCATCACTGCGCCCAACAGGATAAGCAAAAAGATCGGTGCGATGACATGCAGGACGGCCATCATTCCTCCACCAGCATTACGCTAGCACGCGCATCTCTCGTGTCGATAAGCACTTGCACTTCGCAGTATTCGGTATGTTCGTTGAGCGGCGTGGGGTCATCGGCGCAACTGCAACCTGCGGTCACACTCTGATAGAAGATGCCGGCTCGGATGTGCAGCTGTTGATCGCTGCTATGCGCCTCATGCATCAGCACCGTGAGTGGCGTGTCCAGCACACTGCTGCCGTGACGCAGCGCCTGCTGCAAAGGCAGATAGTCACGACCCAACTGCGCCAATTCCTGCTTGAAGATGGCGGCAAGGTCTGTGCTGTCTTTAGCGTTCAAGGTGCGAGTGAGTCTTAGCATGACGTCTCCGGTTTGCAGTCCGCGCAGCATAGAACCTTTTACCTGTATCGGGTATAAACTTGTGGCTCTGTATCGCTGTCTCTAAATCTTCAAGGAGAGTCGCATGAGTCATCAGCCCCTACCGCAAGCCGCCCTCGATCAACTATTTCTGCAAGCGCACACGCTCAATGCTTGGCAGGACAAGCCAGTAGCGGATGAGTTGCTGCAGCGACTCTATGACAATCTGCGTTGGGCGCCGACCTCGATGAACTGCAGTCCGGCACGCATCGTGTTCGTCAAATCCGCAGACGCCAAAGCCAAGCTGGATACCGCACTAATGGAAGGCAACCGCGCCAAGAGCATGGCCGCACCGGTCACCGCCATCATCGCGTATGACACACGCTTCTTCGAGCAACTACCCAAGCTATTCCCGCCTAATCCGAAAGCGCGCGATATGTTCGCCGGCAACGCCGCGTTGGCCGACATCACCGCCTTTCGCAACGGTACTTTGCAGGGCGCTTATCTGATACTTGCAGCACGTGCACTTGGCCTAGATTGCGGCCCGATGTCGGGCTTCGATAATGCCAAGGTGGACGAGTTGTTCTTCGCTGGCACTACCTATAAATCTAACTTCCTGTGCAACCTAGGCTACGGTGATGTGAAAGGTATCTATCCGCGTGCGCCGCGTTTAAGTTTCGCCGAGGCGTGCAGCATTACCTAACGAAGTTCTGCCCCCGCTCGTGGTTAAGTGATGACTGGGTGAACGTAATTAATTTGGGCATATGGATTTGCTGTTGAATGACTGCTTTGCGGCGATAAGAATTGATGGGTAGACTGCGGCAATCGGCTCATAGTCTCTGTCCACGACTGCTTGTATTGCAGCTAGAAATTTGGCTTCGCCAAATTAGCTGAGTTTCAGATGAGTGTCGATTGCGAATCAAATTGGTAGTCGGATTATTTTTCTAATAACTTTGAGAGCAACATGATTTCTGAAATTTCTGTCGCCGAACCATGGATGTGGAGTGCTTTTATAGTCTTTGTGCTCGTCATGTTGGTACTAGACTTATTCGTGTTCGGTGGTAATAAGGCTCATAAAGTAGGAGTCAAGGAAGCCGCCCTTTGGTCGCTGGTATGGGTCAGTCTTGCGCTCGCATTCAACGCTGGCCTATGGTGGTATCTCAGCAGCACGGTAGGTCAAGAGATCGCTAACCGCAAAGCGCTGGAATTCCTCACCGGTTATCTGATTGAAAAATCATTGTCGGTAGACAATGTCTTCATCTTCCTGCTTATATTCTCGTCCTTTCATGTCGCCGCCGAATACCAACGACGGGTACTGATCTATGGTGTACTTGGTGCCATTGTAATGCGGGCCATAATGATTTTGGCTGGTGCATGGATAGTGCGCGAATTTTCCTGGGTACTCTATATTTTCGGTGCATTCCTAGTTGTGACCGGCATGCGTATGCTGGTCATGGCGGAAAAAACACCAGACCTTGCGAAGAACCCTGTGCTGAAATTCGCGCGCCGTCATCTGCGAATTTCAGATGGCGATCATGGCGAGAAATTCTGCGTTCAGAATAATGGGGTGCGTTATTTCACGCCTTTGTTTCTGGTGCTAATCCTGATCGAAGTCTCGGACTTGATATTTGCAGTGGACTCAATTCCAGCCATATTCGCAATCACCACAGACCCATTTGTCGTTTTTACTTCCAACATCTTTGCGATCATGGGCTTGCGTGCGCTGTATTTTCTACTTGCCGATGTGGCTGATCGCTTTCATCTGCTGAAATACGGTCTCGCAATGGTGCTCACTTTTATTGGTGCAAAGATGCTTGTTGCGCCGTGGTATCACGTGCCAGTGTCCGCCTCTCTAGCTATAGTTGCGGTGCTGATTGGCGCCAGCGTAGTCGCAAGTTTGATCGCCACACGCCCGAAAGCACAGTGATGCTGCGTCCGCTTTCGGGTACTCCAATATGGAGGCATGACTGATTGAAAGTCAGACTAAGCAGATTTTCAACAGTCCTTTTTGTTTGCCATTAGTCCTTACGCGTAAGTGGCACGTACCTTCATGTAGGCGGCAAGCAAGCGGGTATGCATATCGCTGCCTTGCATGTCCTCCCCCAAGTTCACCAAGCCGAAGAACTGCTCTTCCCCGCTGAGTAAGCGGTCGGCGAGGGCTGTGGTCTCGGTGCCGAACATCAGCTCCAGATTAGCCGCATAGGCATCGCTGCTGCCAGCTTTGGAATCGGCATCCAGTTGTACCAGTTGCGAGATGCAGCGATACACGCGAGCACGGGCCTCTGGCAGATGGCCTAGCTGCGCGATCCAAGTGCAGCCTTGCAAGATACCTTCTTCATCACCCACGGCGATAGATAGCAGCGTCTTGAGTTCGCCCACACGCAAGGTCGCCCAGGGTGTGTTGGCATCGGCAGCCAAACCGATCAGTGTGGTCACCGCGAGGTTGTCGGCGAGGTCCAGATCGAGGATGGTGTCGAGCAAGTCGTCGCATTCCTCTTCGCTCAATTCCTGCAAGCGCAACAACGCAGGACGCACCAGATTACCCACGGTGTTGTTCTGCCATTGCAGTTCTTCTATGGGGTAAATCTCCGACATGCCAGGCACGAAGATGCGGCAAGTGTAGACATCCAGATGGGTGAAGTCGGCGACATAGATGTCGTGACCGCTGGCGTGGATGGCATCGCAGCACCAGCGATAGTCTTCCTCTGTAGTGGTGCCAAAGTTCCAATCTACAAATTCTAAATCGGGTGTGTCGCGCAAAAATTCCCAGCTGATGACACCGCTGGAATCGACGAAGTGGATCTCCAGATTCTGCGCATCGGTGATCTCTTCCATGTCTAAGCCGGGTGCGGGGAAATCCTTGAGCGTATCCAGCGCGCGACCTTGCAGCAACTCTGTTAGTGCGCGTTCCAGTGCCACTTCGAAGCGCGGATGCGCGCCGAAACTGGCGAAGCAGCCTTGGTCTTCGGGGTGCAGCAGCGTCACGTTCATTACCGGATATTTGCCACCCAGCGAAGCATCTTTGACCAAGATGCCATAGCCCGCAGCACGCAGACCTTTGATGCCCGCAGCGATGCGCGGATAACGCGCGATGACTTCTTCAGGTACATCGGGCAGACAGATGGCTTCGCGGATGATGCGGAATTTGATGTCGCGTTCGAAGATTTCGGCCAGCGCCTGTGTGCGCGCTTCCATCATGGTGTTACCCGCCGACATGCCGTTGCTCACATACAGATTACCGATCACGTTCACCGGGAACAACACGGTCTTGTCGTCGCGCAAGCGCTGATAGGGAATCGCACAGATGCCGCGTTCGGCGTTACCGGAATTTAAGTCGATCAACTGGCTGGCCGCGACGGCTTGCTCAGGGTTATAGAAGTCTTGCAGTCGGGCCGTGAGCAACTCAGACGGCCAGTTATCACTATGTACCGGTAACCAACGTTCATTTGGATAATGTACGAAGTCGCTATGGCTGATGGTCTTGCCTAGATAAAAATGCGTCCAGAAATAATTGGTGCCGAGTCGCTCAAAGAACTCACCCAGCGCACTCGCACGTGCTGCCAACTCTGAGCCGCCCTTGCCATTACTGAACAAGCGTGTGCAGTCGCTGTCGGTGACATGCACCGACCAGATGTTCTCGATCTCGTTCAGCCAAGAACGCTCGACCACATGGAAGCCAAGTGCCTCCAGCTTGCCGTGCAGCGTGCGGATTGAAGATTCCAGCGAAGCGTCTTTGCTGGGGATGAAGGTCTCTTGAGTGCTCATAAACGTGCTCGCGTGTGATGTTGGGGGTTAAACGTGCCGCATAGTAACCGCGCACGGCGTTTGAGTGTGTTACAGCGAGTGCTTCACTTGCGTGCCAGTGCCTGCAAAATATCTTGCAGCAACTCCCAGCACCGAGCTACCGATGCGATCTCCACACGTTCGCCGGGTGCATGTGCGCCGCTGATGTCGGGGCCGAAAGAGATCATGTCCAGATGCGGATGACTGGCGGCGAGCAGGCCGCACTCCAGACCGGCATGGATCACTTGCAGTCCGGCGGGTTGGCCGTAGCGGGTGTTGTATACCTGTTGGCACAATGCCAGCAAAGGCGACGCTGGGTTGGGTGTCCAGCCCGGATACGCGCCGTCTGTCCACGCTTGCAGCTCGTAAGTTTTCGCGTAGCTGACCAGTTTGTCTGCCAGAGTCGTCGCACGTGCGTCGTGCAGCGAGCGCACTTTGAAGGTGGCCTTGAACTTGCCCTCGTGCAGACCCACCACACCTAGATTCGATGAAGTGTCGGTGACGCCATCGAAGTCGGCACTCATGCTATTCACCCCGTTAAGAGAGGTATCTAGGAAGGCGAGGATGCGGTCACTTGCTTCAATTGTTAACGCATACCCTCCCCCTAGGAGGTAACCAGCGACTTGTCCGCTTGCGGACTTAGTCGAATGGCTAGTAGTTTCTTCAGGGAGGGCTAGGGAGGGGGTGGAGTCCTCGGTGCTCAGCTGTGCTACCCCCATCCCATCCTTCCCCCTTATATGGGGAAGGTGATCGGCAGCGAATGTTACTTTTGCGTCCACCGCTGCATAGCGTGTCTGCCATGACTCATGCCGATGCTTTACCCACTCATCTATGCTGGCCGCAACAGCAATAGGTAAGGCGCACAGCGCATAAGCTTCGCGCGGGATGGCGTTGCGCGCGGTGCCGCCGCTCAGCTCTATCAGTCGCACATCGCTATGCGCGCTCAGGTCGCGCAGTGCTTCGGCCAACAGCTTGATGGCGTTGCCACGTCCTTGATGAATGTCGATGCCGGAATGTCCGCCGCGCAGACCGCTCACATCGAAGCGCAGCAGCGCGTAGTCCTCGGGGATGCGCTCAAATAAGTCCTCCGTTCGCCCTGAGCTTGTCGAAGGGGGCATGTCGGCATCCGTACATGGTTCGACAAGCTCACCACGAACGGATGCACAGCTCATACGCACCTCGACGTCCACACCACCCGCACAGCCCAGATAGAAGTGCCCCCACTCTTCAGTATCCAGATTGATGAGGGTCTTGCCTTGCAACTCTCCCGCCGTCAGACCGCGCGCGCCATCCATGCCGGATTCTTCATTGATGGTGAGCAACACTTCTAGCGGCGGATGCACCAAGCCCGGTGCTTCGAGGGCGGCCAATGCCAGCGCCACACCTATGCCGTTGTCCGCACCCAAGGTGGTGTTCGCGGCGATCAGCCAGCCATCGCGCACCACGGTGCTTATCGCATCACGCTCGAAGTCGTGCACGGTGCCCGAGTTGGCCTGGCACACCATGTCGAGATGGCCTTGCAGGATCACGCCGGGCTGCTGCTCGCAACCGGGGCTGGAGGCTTTGCTCAGGATCAGATTACCTACCGCATCCTCGCGTGCCGCGATGCCGTGTTCAGCTGCCCAAGCGCTGAGCTTGGCTTTCAAGGCGGCTTCTTTATAAGAGGGGCGAGGGGTTTCGCACAAAGTGGCGAAGTGTGACCAGACGATGGTGGGGTGCAGGGTTCTCATGGGGTTTGCGATTGTTGGGGTGAAAAATTCTGAGTACCTCGAAAAACCTACTGCGCGACTCGATTGCGGCGTTGCGCGGTGCTCACTCATCGCCTATCTCCTCGATATGTCTCAATCGCTCCGCTCCGTGCGCCTTGCACTCAAGCTGCTCGCTACGGTTTTTCGAGGCACTCATTCTAAATGAGGATGGCGGGCGAGCGCGGCGGATTGTTGCAGCGGCGAAATAAATCCGCAATCAGCATGAAATATTACGCTGCCAAGCTGCGCGCATGAACGCCATCCAAATCATCGCAACTAATACCCCATCGCCAACAAGCGGCTACCTCGCGCATCTCGGAGGGTTGCTATGAACACGCATCAAGTTCGTTCTATCTTCCTCTCCGACATCCATCTGGGCACCAAGGCATGCCAAGCCGAGAATCTGTTGGACTTCATGAAGAACTATTCCTCGGAATATGTGTTCCTGCTCGGCGACATCGTCGATCTGTGGTCGATGAGTCGTGGTGGCGTGAGTTGGACGCCGGCGCAGAACACCTTCGTGCAGAAGATGCTGCGCCGCGCGCGCCATGGGGAGAAGGTGTTCTTCATTCCGGGTAACCACGACGAAGCGATGCGCGAATATGTCGGCACTTCGTTCGGCGATGTCATGGTGGTGCACGAATATATCCACACTGCGGCGGACGGGCGTAAATATCTGTTGCTGCACGGCGACGAGTTCGATCAGGTCACCATGCATTACAAATGGGTCGCTATCCTCGGCGACATGGCTTACAACCTGCTGGTGCGCATCAATATCTACCTGTCTTGGCTGCGCCGTACTTTTAAGATACACGGCTATTGGTCGTTGGCCGGTTACGCCAAACGCAAGATCAAGACCGCAGTGAACTTCATCTTCAATTTTGAGGATGCGGTCATGCATCACGCACGTGAACTGGGCATGGATGGCGCCATCTGTGGCCATATCCATTGGCCTGCCATCAAAGAGGTAGACGGCCTCACCTATATCAATTGCGGCGATTGGGTGGATAGCTGCACCGCTATCGTCGAGCATCCGGACGGGCGCATGGAGTTGATCCATTGGGGCGTTGCACAACAGACCCAGCCGCTCAATTTACCTAAGCCGAAAGCAATCGAAACTGAAACCGAAGCCGAACTCACCGTCTAAAAAATTATTATGAAGATACTGTTTCTCTCCGATGTCTATTTCCCGCGCGTCAACGGCGTGTCCACTTCCATTCAGACTTTCAGGCATAACCTGCGTCTGCTCGGCCACACTGTGCATCTGATCGCGCCTGACTATCAGTCGGTCAGCGCCGACGAGAGCGACATCGTGCGTATCCCCGCCAGCGCTATCCCCTTGGACCCAGAAGATCGCTTGATGAGTTTTCGTGCCGTGATGAAACAAGTAGAACGCTTGCGCGCAGAGAACTACGACCTCATCCATGTGCAGACGCCCTTCGTTGCGCATTACCTAGGCACCAAGCTGGCACGTAAGCTGGGCATACCCTGCGTGGAGACCTATCACACCTTCTTCGAGGAATACCTCTACCACTACATTCCGTTGGTGCCCAAGCAAGTGATGCGCTCGCTGGCGAAACGATTCTCGCGCCATCAGGGTAATAGCTTGCACGGCATGATCGTGCCCACCCAGCCCATGCAAAAAGTGCTGTGCGATTACGGCATCGTGACGCGCTCGGAAGTCATCTCCACCGGCATAGAAGCGGCCAGTTTCGAGCTAGGCGATAGAGCGTGGTTCCGCGAGAAATATCACATCGTGCAAGACCGCCCCATGCTGCTGTTCGTCGGGCGTGTGGCACACGAAAAGAACATCGGCTTCTTGCTCAAGATGCTGGTGCAAGTGCGCAAGGTCATCCCCGAAATATTGTTAGTCATCACCGGCGAAGGCCCAGCGCAGAAAAGTCTGGCGCACGCTAGCGTAGAACTAGGCTTGAGCGACAACGTGCAATTCATCGGCTATCTAGATAGAGAGAACGAGCTCAACAGCTGTTATCACTCTGCCGACATCTTCGTATTCTCCTCACGCACCGAGACCCAAGGTCTGGTGCTGCTAGAAGCAATGGCGCAAGGCACGGCGGTGGTATCGACCGCCGAGCTAGGCACACTAGAAGTGCTGCGCGAAGGCGAAGGTGTGTGGATTGCACCTGAAGAAGAGACCGAGTTCGCCGCCAAAGTCGTCAAGCTACTGCACGACCCCGAAGCTCGCGCGCAACTCGGTGCGGCAGGCCGCGACTACGCCCACACTTGGTCCGCTGCCAAACAAGCCGAACGTATGTTGGATTTTTATGGGGAAGTGCTGAGTGCAGCAACGGTCGGTGTTGAAGAGTTGGTGCTGAGCTAGGTGCGGTGGATTACGTGTGGTCAGTAGCCGCAGTTCAATTTGAAAAAATCATGCGATTGGGTGTCTCTTACTAACCCATAGCGGTCGTTGCTGAAAACAATTGCGATGCAGACCTCGTTAGCTAGAAAATCAGGAGTTGGATGCTTGGTTGTTTACTTGCGCAGATTACTTGTCCAATTTTCTCTGGAAGCTTTGCCAAGTTCCCATCCTTTAAACCAAGCAGCTTTCATTACTTCTTGGTCATCGTCATAGGGGTTATCTTCTTTTTGCAAGCCATTTGAATAAGCCATCTTGCCTGCCTGAGTAATCCCATCATTCTTCCTAAATAATTTTGTGCGAACTTTTTGAATCACAAAGATTGCAGCCCCACCCACGAGAATAAGTATTACCGCTCCAAAACCGCCAACACCTGCTTGCAAAACACCTTTAGAAATTCCTGCTGAATTAGATATTGCGGGGGGCGATGCGATACATTCGCCCGATGAAATCCTGATCGATGTGAATTTCTCGCCATTTTTGTCGAAGTAATCATAAAGCATGGGAATTTTAAATCTCCTGGCCGCTTCCATGCTGCTATTCGTGCATAAGTTATTTAGCAAGTCTGGACGTGTTTTGGCGTTAAAGGCATCTACGTCAATCTCGTCAACTGAACTATTTACGAACGTGTAACGGTAATGGAATTCGCCATTTTCACCAGAAACGCTATCACCTCTTAAGTCAGCGCTATACATCTTTGGAAGATTCTTGTTAAGAATTTCAGCGGACTGCAACAATTCACGCTCCACCTCCATTTTTTCAGCCTCGTTGCGATAGTTACCCGCAATGGCTGGTGTTATCCACATAAGCAAAATAAAAGCTGCAAGATTGACGCCAAGAATTTCTTGATAAGCTGGCTTCATTAGTCACCTTTCGAAAAGTAATTCATAGGCCGCATACCCTCTACCCTATAAAGTTAATAAACCATTTAATAGGAAGAGTGGCCCACAAAATTGTGATAGTAGCCGCTATGATCATAACTGAAAGAATAAGAATATTTTTTAAGGCTGATGAATTCGGATCAACTAAAACCAATCTATCTTGTGGGGGTAGCTTGGAATTCGACCAAATCACTTGAGCGGTTTTAAATATAAACAGCCACGCTACCGAGCTGAATATTATTTTTATAGCCGTCTGTTCGAGGCGGTGCTCATTTAGATAAGCCGATGCAATGACAAAAAGCAAGATAACTAGAATAAAGCCAACCCATATCGCAGCAAATTTATTAGCTCCAGATTCTTTGGGTTTATGCCTTGAGGAGGCAGGTTTGTACTTGCCAGTCCCATCACACTTAATGCAAATCATATTGCGATGATGTCCATCGCCATTGCAGTAAGGGCACTCTGTATCATTAGTCGCACTCATTCGCCCAGCCCCATTCCGAAAATCGCATTTGTTTTTACATACGCCTTATTGGATTCATATAAAAACCAGCCGCCCCCAACAATATGACGGTGAGCAAAACTTAATTCACCAAGATCACGTTGAAGTAGAAGGTAATGGCAAGACAAACCTTCTTCTGGAATATTGCCTCCGTAAGAAACAATGTCACCAAGCTTAGCTCGGTCTCCTTTGCGCTCAACCTTTTCAAGAAAAACGTTATGCCATTCAGGCAATACAAACAGATCCCCCATGCGCACCCCCATGTAAGGAATATGAACTTCCCCACCCCAATCGCCAGGATCGAAAGAGAGGCCAGTTTCGGGCCCGGAGAGTGTGAACGCTACCTGCTTGTGTAAATTTGATAGATGAGAACGGTGCACTTGCTCTTTAACCAGCACGCGCCAGACTTCGCTATTGTTGAAAGGGAAACACACTGACTGCACATCAATGAGCCTAATTAATTCACCAATCAGCGAAATGACAAATTCTGGCAGCACTTCCTCAGGTTGGCCTGTATTAAAAACTGGATACTCATCATCTGTCATAACTTTCCTCCATTTAGAATTTAAGGTGCAGAGTTGGTACGGTCCAGTATGTCTACGGTAACTTCGGGGGCGTGAAGCTTATCAAATTGAATCCCTTGAGCTGCGCTTAGTAGGAAATAGCTCAACAGCAAATTCCAGATAACCTAAAAATTTACACATAGAAAATCCTTTGCAACTAAAGAGGGCAGTATCGTATTTATCTTGAAATAGATTCATGCTCACACGCAATCTCGCCCTTGCGGCGGGACAATATGCCTAATGGCCTACATCCAGCCTATATATTTGGATGTCCGGTTCTGGCCGATTTGAGTCCTTCGGTAGTATGCCGCAATATCATCTATCAACTCTCTTCCAATGCCGACACTTTCTTATACAGCCATCCACCAAGGTACAGGCTTGCGCCCAGTACGGCCAAGCTGGCGATGCGTATCAGCGGGGTAGCGAGGGCGATGTCGTAGAGCAGGGCTTTGAATATCGAGGCAGCGAAGATCAGCAAGGATGATTGGCCGAGTATCTTGTCGCGGAATTTGAGAGACAGCATCAAACAGCCTAAGGCCAGCACGCCCCAGCTCAGTGAGACCAAGAAGCGGTTGTCGAACAGTTGCATCGCCCAGGCCATCAGCGCGATATGTCCCGCATACAGCGCGATCCTCGCCAACTCTTTCATGCCGACACGGTCGCGCAATAGATGGAAACCCAGATACAACTCGGCCGCGTAGCACAGGCCCAGTAGTTGATGCGCGGCTACGTTGTTGTCATGGGGCAACGCATCGCCCACTAGCAGGCGGAAATAATTAGCGAGGAAGATCAGCGCCACGGCCAGCCACAGCGGTGTGCCCGGGGCTTTGGCATCGCCGCGTACATAGGCGTAGGCACCTAGTAACGGCACGACTAGCAGCCCTACCCAAGGTGCCCAGTGCGCCGAAACCGATTCGACATACACGGCATGCACCAACACCAAGGCGACATACGAGCTGAGCAGGATGCGTCCGCCGCTCAGGTCGCGTTTCAGCACGCGATAGACGATGAAGTAGCAGGCCAGCAACACCGCCGCGCTGCCCACCGCGACCCAAGGTGCGATGGCGGGAACATGTGTATCGAGTATGTGATATTGGACGAAATAGAACAGCACCAAGGCTGGGATATGCGCGTAGGCGGTGCGCTCCGACATATTCTCGATGCGCAAGCTGAATAGTGTGGCGGCGGTGACGAAGATGGCGAAGTGCACGGTCTGGAACACCAGCGCTTCCAGCCAAGCATCGCGCATCGTGGCACTCCACATCACATCGAAGATCACCAGCGCCAGATACATCGCCAGCATATACACGGCGCGCTCGCGCACCCATAGTGCGAACACCGAGAACAGCACACTCCAGCAAGCGAAGTAGAGGATGAGATCGGTAATGCTGTAGCTATGGTCACCGAGGAACAGCGGCGCAGTGTACGAGCCCAGCACCGCGAACAATGCATACATCTCGCTCATGAATAAACGGTTCAACCATAACGCGAGTAGACACACGGCCATGATGCCCGCACCGGCGGCAGTGGTGCCGAGTAGGTGGTAGTAGTTGTGCGCGCCATACAGTGCAAGGAACAGCACCACGATGCCGGTCGCCGGTAGCAGGCTGGCGTAATGCATGTCTTTCTCGCGCAGCAACAGCCCCGCGCCTATACACACCGCGCCGCCCAACATCGCCAGCAGCACTTGTCGCAGCGGCGTGAGCCAACCTGCGTCTATGGCCAACATCACCAGATACACCGAGGCCATCACCAACGCCGTCGCGCCCGCCCAACCAAGCAGATTAGTTACGGGGAAGGATGGTGCGCTAGACACGAAGGCCTTGCGCGCCAACGGTGGAGAAGAGGGTGGTGGCGCAGTGCGTGTGATCGGCTCAGGAGCTGCTGGTGCAGCGGCGCGTTTGGCCTGTGGCGAAGCGTTGTTATGTATCCACGCTTCTATCGCCGCGATGCGGGCATCGAGTTGTTTCAGGTGTTCGTCGTTATCCATGTTTCCCCCTGAACTATTTACTGCAGAGTAATTAGCGAGCCATGCGGCCCAGCAATATCGTTTGTAATTCGCGCCGACTATCAAGTACGGCCATGACCAAAACGCGATGATTTTCGACGCGGTAGATGATGCGCCAGGGCGCACTGTTGAGTTCGCGATATTGCGAGATGCCGGTGTCCAATAGTTCGGGAACGACGCGCCCTCGATTCGGCAAAGTCGCCAGCAGTTGAGCTTTGGCTTGCAGTCTGTCCAAGACATGCAGTGCATCTTCGAGATTGTCCTGCGCGATGAAATCGATGATCTCGGTCAGATCTTGCTGTGCCGTGTGCGTCCACGCCACTTGATAGGTTTTGTTAGCCACGTTGTTTCTGTTGTTTCAGCAAGCTGGCGCGCAGCGAGTCAAACACTTTGCCTTGCGGGGTGACCTGTTCCTTGCGTGCATCGGCTTCGCCTTGCACCATCATCTTCAACATCAAAAAGGCTTGTTGCTGGGCACGATAGGTCGCGTAGTCCTGAACGACGGCGCTGGCCGAACCGTTCTGCGTCAGGATGATGTTTGCACCGCCGCGTGTCTCTTGTAGCAAGCGACTGGCGGAGGTCTTGAAGTCGGTCAGGCTGATGATCTGCTCTTGCATATTAGGTCACCGAATAAGGTTCGAATACGGTCATTCTAATCGGGTGCGAGTAAAAGACAAAGTCGGTTGAATATTACGCCTTAAGGCATCTCCATCGCCTTGGGTATCTGATAGTCGGGGTAGCGTTTCTTGAATGCGACCAGTTCTTTCTTGGCTTCTTCTAGTTTGTCCACTTGTTGCAATGCTTTGATCTGTTTCAGCCAATCCTCGGGGTTGAGTGTCGCATCCTTAGCTTTGAGCAGCTGGTCGGCAATCACAGGTGTGGCGGCCATGCGCGCTGCGGGAGCCGCGCTGACTTGTCCGCTAGCCATGGCCTGACGTTCTTCCAAAGCCGCGACTTCATTGATCTTCGCTGTGCTGCGCAGATCGGCTAGGTCGGACATAGCCACACTGGGCGCTGCCGGTGCCGGTGCTGCGACAGGTGCTGCTGCCATAGCCACTTTGTCTGCATCCTGTTTGGCATAGGTTGCTGCAGCCATCTTCTTGCTGGTTTCGTTTGTCGTTTCGGTTTTGCGTGCGCGTAGCTTGGATTCTGCTTGAGTAACTGGCTCGGGCGCGACGCTGGTGGGCATAGGCAGGTTACGTTCCATCGCCACGCTCGCGACTTGCGGTGCTTGCATCAGTGCGTCGTCTTTCATCATCGCGGGCAGTTGTAAGCCAGCCATCACCATGATGAACACGGTAGCGACCAAACCCAGCGGCATGGCCCAGCGACGTTTCGGCACGACAGCAGGTCGCGCATAAACGGCTCTATGCGCTTGGGCGAGGATGGCGGCATCTAGATGAGCGGGTGGCGCGATGTCATCCGCGTCGGCATAGGCGCGCGACAGCTCGCTCCCGCCTTTCAGATAGTCATCCAACTCTTTATCCCTACTCATCGCAGACCTCTCAATCCATCGCGCAACTTGGCGACCGCGTAGCGCAATCGGCTCTTGGCCGTCTCAGTGTTCACGCCGGTTGCGGCGGCAATCTCCTCGAGTGACATGTCGGCCTCTTCGCGCAGCAGGAAAGCTTCGCGTTGCACGGCGGGCAGCGCAGCCACGGCGTTGACGATAGTCTCTATCACACGCTTGCGCGCCACTTGTTCATCAGGCTCATCGTCAGACGCAGCGGGCAGTTGTTGCACCAGACTGTCACCCTCATCGTTCTCTGCATCCAGCGACAGCGCAGCTTCGGGCGTCTGGCGGATATGGTCTATCACACGGTGGTGCGCGATCTGGTATAGAAAGGTGCTGAACTTCGCGCTGGGCTGATAGCGCTCGCGACTGCGGATGAGATTGCTCCACACTTCTTGGAACAACTCATCCGCCAGACTTTGGTTCTTCACCAGCCGCAACAGGTAGCGGTATAGCCCGCCCTTGTGGCGGTGATACAGGACATCGAAAGCCCCTGCATCCCCGTCACGATAGCGTTCCATCAAACTCTCGTCGGCCACCTCATTATTCATGAGGCGGGAGTATAGGGGAGCAGATGGCTACTGTGCAGCAGGAATGCTATCCATCGCGACCGGTGTATGCGTCGAGAGCGACTGCGCCAGATCCACCAATCTCAGGAACTCACCGCGATAGCCGTAGCGATCAGTGCCGCGTGCTTCGTTAGCCAGTTGGGCGATGGCCGCGTAATCCATAGCGCCGGTATGCGTGCCGCCACGTAACTGCTGACCGAAGGCTGCGACTGCGGTAGCGAAGCGGAACTCGGATGAGGCCTGTGCGATGTTGCTCTTGATGTCCTGACGATACAGCGGCCATTGTGCCAAGCGCGACACCTCGCCATCAGGTGCTTTGTAGCGTAAGCGCAGATAGGCTAACTCGTCGCTTTTGGCTACGGTTTTGTTCAGCTCCTTGGCATAGCGCAGCGCATCTACGCTGCCAGGTGCACCTTTGAGTGTCAGCTCATACAGCGCGGTGACGGTATGGCCCGCGCCGACTTCGCCTGCATCCACCTTGTCGTTGTTAAAGTCTTCGCGTTTGAGCATGCGATTCTCATAGCCGATCAAGCGATATTCACTCACCGCATCGGGGTTGAACTCAAGCTGTATCTTCACATCCTTGGCGATGGTCGCCAGCGTGGAAGTCATCTCGTTCACCAACACCTTCTGGCCCTCGTTGAGCGTGTCGATATAGCTGTAGTTGCCGTTGCCCGCATCGGCCAATTGCTCCATCAGCTGCTCGTTGTAATTGCCCGTGCCAAAGCCCAAGGTCGAGAGCGACACGCCGCCTTTGCGCTTCTCCGCCGCCATGCCTTTCAGCGCATCGAAGTTAGTGATGCCCACATTGAAGTCACCATCTGTCGCCAACATGATGCGATTGATGCCGCCCTTGATATAACCCTGTTGAGCCATGTCGTATGCCAGCGTGATACCCGCTGCGCCAGCCGTAGAGCCACCGGCAGTCAGCTCATCCAAAGCGGCCAAGATGCGCGCTTGATGATTGCCAGGTGTCGGTTCCAACACTACACGTGTACCCGAGGCATAGGTCACTAGCGACACATGGTCTTGCGCACGCAGTTGCTTCACTAACAGCGCGAGGGAAGATTTCAGCAGTGGTAGTTTGTCGGCCGAGCCCATAGAGCCGGATACATCCACGAGGAATACCAGATTGGCTGGTGGCAAATTGGTCTTGGCGATGTCCTGACCCTTGATGCCGATGCGCAACAGCGCGTGTTGTGGATTCCAAGGCGCTGGCGCGATCTCGGTATGCACGGCAAATGGTGCATCCCCCTTGGGCAAGGCGTAGTCGTAAGGGAAGTAGTTGATCAATTCTTCCACGCGCACCGAATCGGCGGGCGGCAAGCTTCCTGCGTGCAACATGCGGCGCACATTGGAATACGAACCGGTATCGACATCGATGCTGAATGTAGAGACCGGTGCTTCGGCGACCAGCTTGATGGGGTTCTCCGCAATCACACCGTAACGCTCACGATCTTGTTGCTGCACATAGTTGGGCGCGGGCGCGACGGTGCTAGGGTAGATGCTCGCAGCTTTGCCAGCCTCCATCATCTTCATCGCTGGCGCGTAGTTGGCACGCGCATCTTTCAGCAGCGCGCCCTGCGCCGAGACACGGTCGCGCTTAGTTTTGATCTCATATTCGGCGGGAGGCACGCTGATCGCAGTCGGTGCGTTCACCGTTGCGACAGGCACGTCGATGCTGGTGGGTAGATTGGTCTGCGCGCTTATCTGGCTCTGCTCGTGGTTCACACACGCACTCAGTGACAGCAAGCAAGTCAGTAGCAGGGTAGGGGAATTGGGTTTCATATCATCCTCGCGGTTCATCGTCTGTTGATCGGCTAGCCCCGCGAATCTGCGGGACATGTCAGCTATAAACGTGGGGAAATGTGAAACGGGGTTAAAGCAGGTGAAATATATTTTTGGCGTTCAGGAGCCGCCGAACAGATCGTCCAATGGGTTCTTGCTTGCAGGCGCACTGGCGCTGACGCGTTGCCCGCTGAACTCCTCCTCGATGTTGTCGCGGTAAAAGCTCCAAGCCGCGCCGGAACTGCTTAGCCGCCGCCACAAGTCTTCGCCCACGCCTTTGTATTGCAACGTCTGGCCGTTATCGAGCTGCACCTGCAACACACGCTCACGTGCGTCATAGCCGATAGCGCGCAGCTTTCCCGAATTTATTTTTTTCATATCCATGATGATGCCCCGCGTGTAGTAGCCTGTTTTACAATTGAGAATATTTGCGCCCAAGGAAATCCCTAGTCCAAATCTAAGGAAAGTCCGATTGCGTGCGGTTTGTGATTTCCGTATAAACCCGCCCGCCACCAATATTAATTTGGCGATAGGCAATCTTCAATCGACAAGTCAGGGATCAAAAATGAAATTAACTTACGTAGGCGCGTTGCTCGTTGTAGCAACACTTTCAGGTTGTGCTTCTATTCTCAATGATAAGACTCAAGCCGTGAATGTTTCTTCCTCTACCGGTGACGCAATCAAGGGAACCGTAAACGGCCAGCCATTCACAGCACCAGGCGTAGTGAATCTGACTCGTGAGAACAAGAACAAAGTCTTCGTGACTGAAACTGAAGGTTGCGCTAAGGAAACAGTTGCCGAGAAATCTGTAGACTCTAAATTCTTCATCAACATTCTGAGTGGCGGTTCTTTCGGTTCTACAACCGATTACTCTACAGATAAGATGTGGCGCTATAGCGATAGCGTGGTTATCTCCTGCAAGAAGTAATGCATTTTGTAAGACGTTTCAAGAAGGGCGGCTTGATTGCCGCCTTTTTTTTGCTGTTGCCGATAAGCGGAGCAGTATTCGGCGCGCCAGATAGTGCCGAGGTGGCCGAGCGCCTAAAGCTTGCTGCCCAGTCCGCGAAGATGTACCAAGCGCCTGTTTGGTCGGGTCTGCTGCATGCCGAAAATGGACATGCAAATATCACCGATAAAGATTTTCTGCTTAGCTCGCCAGATTTTTCAGTCGAGCGCGAGATGCAGGCAACCATAGATTTTTTGTATCAAGGAGCAAGCAAGAATGTGTGTCGCTTCCCAGCTCGTTATTATTGGTTGAAGCAACAACTGAATGCGCCCGCGCTAGCCCTAGATAGTTGTCCGGATATTGCGGAGTTCCGCAAGAAAGCCCCGTTGGACGAGATCTCGCTGGTGTTCGCCAGTGAGATGATCTCGCAGCCATCAAGTATGCTGGGGCACGCATTCTTAAAATTCAGCGGCAAGAATGATCAAGGCCAAGTGGTGAGTCATGCCATCTCGTTCTATACGGATGCAAATACTTACAATATCCCCAAGCTACTGTTCGATAGTCTGGTCGTAGGTAAGCAGGGTTACTTCAGTCTTTCCCCCTATGCTGAAAAGCAGCAACGCTATGTAGACGAGGAACAACGCAACGTATGGGAATACCAACTCAACTTGGACGCATTCCATAGAGAGTTGATACGCTTGCATATCCTCGAACTCAAGCAAGCCAAGCTCACCTATTATTTCCATAGTTACAATTGCGCGACGCTGATCAACTTCATCCTCTCGCTCTCCGGTAAGCCTATAGCCAATGACGTTTGGGTGACCCCGAAAGAGCTTATAAGAAATGCGGATGCAGCAGGATTGATAGCTGACACCCGCGTCACCACACCTAGTCGTTGGCTGTTTGCGGCGCTCTCGAATCAGGTCAGCACAGAAGAGCGGCGCGCAATCGTGCAACAAGTCAAACAAGGAGCGTTTGCAGATAACTCTGCTCAGGCTGGAACCGAGTACGCATTCATACGCTTGGAGTTGGCGCGCGCCTACAACCAGTATGCTTATCTTGCAGGTGAGCTGGATAAAGCACGCTGGCAGGACAACGAGCGTACATACACTCAGATCAAAGCAGCGCGTTATCCTGAGATGTCACTCGAATCCACGAGCCGTTACAACCCGCGCTATACACCCAAGGAAAGCCAGGTGTCGTTAGCCACTCAATACGACAGCAGCGGCGCATCGCTGGTGCTCGGTATGTTGCCGGTTTCGCATACGCTGAA
Source organism: Gallionella sp. (assembly GCA_028710525.1). Classification (GTDB taxonomy): domain Bacteria; phylum Pseudomonadota; class Gammaproteobacteria; order Burkholderiales; family Gallionellaceae; genus Gallionella. The sequence continues at coordinate 171,194 of JAQTTY010000001.1, forward strand.
AGATGACAATCGTAGTTATGCCAGTGAAAGTAATTTGCAGTTATTTGATGTTGCGATCAAAACCTCGCTACGCAGCGGGAAGACGCAGCTGGATCACTTAACCATCTTCGATATGACCTCGCTCGTACCTTATGACGAAATCACCGGTGGGCTTTCTAGCCGTTTCCACATCGCCATCGAACAGCAATTGACTAATAGTCTGACATCGACTCAGGCTATGGTCCTGGGTGGCGCGGTGGGCAGGAGCAAGCGTATCTACGATGACATCGATCTATATGTATTGGCAGGGGGCGGAGCCGGAAGTACTGGAAGAAATGGATTCCTTTACACCAATATCGAGGCCGGGCTGATCTTGCGTGAAGTCTGGGATATGAAATCACTGCTTTCTTTGAGCAGAAATAACAGCCAGATAGAAACCGGCGCGCATTACAACTCGCTGAACTTTACGCAATCTAAATTCATTGATAGTACACACACCATACAGTTGGATTGGCGGCGCGATATGAGTACTTCCAGCCAGAAAAATATGGTGGCGATAAGGTTTAAGAAGTTATTCTAAGGTCTTGAGACTGCATGCAGGATGACCTTTAGTCGGTTTTGGCAGCAATGATTCTTCTTTAACGAATCGCTGCGCCATGCAACAATCCGTGCTGCACTCAATAACCAATCTATCGGACTATGGATAACCTGATCGAAGTCAAAGACCTGCATCACTCCTACGGTGCCCGCGAGGTGCTAAAGGGTATCAATCTCACTATTCCGCGCGGCAAGATTGTCGGCATCATGGGGGCCAGCGGTAGTGGGAAATCCACGCTGCTGAAACACTTCACCGGCCAGCTCTCGCCCTCCAAGGGCAGTGTGAAGTTCAAGGGCCAGTCGCTGAGCGGCTTGAGCAATACCGAGCTATACAAAATCCGTTTGCAGATGGGCATGATGTTTCAGGTCAGCGGCCTGTTCACCGATATGTCGGTATACGACAACATGGCGTTTCCGCTGCGCGAGCATACGCAGATGCCGGAAGAGTTGATACGCGATTTGGTCTTGATGAAGCTACATGCGGTGGGTCTGCGCAACGCACGTGATTTGATGCCTAGTGAATTGTCCGGCGGTATGGAGCGCCGCGTGGCTTTAGCACGCGCCATTGCGACCGACCCAGAACTAATCATCTACGACGAACCTTTCGCCGGTCTCGATCCGATCTCGCTCAATACCATCGCCAACCTCATCCGCAAGCTGAACGACGCGCTGGGCACTACTTCAGTGGTAGTGACCTATGACTTGGCCGAGTCACTCAAGATTGTCGATTACATCTACTTCCTGCACCTCGGTAGTGTCGTGGCTAAAGGCGAAGTCAAAGAGATGCTGGATTCGCAGGACCCGTATGTGCGCCAGTTCTTGGACGCAAAGGCGGAAGGCCCGATCTCCTTCCAATACCCCAGCAAGCCCTATACTGAAGACCTTAATATGGTCGTGTAAATCGTCCTCTGTAGAAATGAAAAGAGCCGCGTATCTCGCGGCTCTTTTTTGTGGCTAAAAAGCAGGGCTTAGTAGCGGCCTTGTGTCTTGTTGATGTAGTTCGACAGCTCTTTGGTCTCCTGATTCATGCGGGAGAGGTTGGAGTGAGTCACATGGAATAGCGCCTGCATCACACGGAAAGCAACGCGTGGTTGTGCGTCCAGCAAAGCTTCGAAGTCTTTAGGGGTGAGGGTATAGACCGTAGCTGCGCCCACTGCACGTAGCGTCGCCTTGCGTGGTGTTTGCTCTACGAAGGCACGTGTTCCGGCGCATTCGCCTTCCTTCATGTTGTAGACGATGCTATCTGCGCCCATGGCATCTTTGCTGGTAACAGTCAGCTTACCTTGTGCGAGCACGAACAGCGTATTGTCGGTGGCACCTTCCTTCACCAGCAACTCGCCATCTTTGAGGTGACGCACGCCCATCTTTTCGGCCAGCAAGATCGCCTTCTCTTCGGTGAGCTGTGAACCCACGGTTGAATTTCTAACGACTTTGAAATCTGCCACTTCACTCATCACTTACTCCTCTTATTACTTTTATCTATAGGGCGGGCCCGATTCTACTGAAAAATGGCGCCGCTCGTCACCGCATGCACAGCGCATGTAAATCGTCGAATGCCTTCTTCAGCGCTGCAGCTTCTTCATGGTTGCTCATAAAGTACAACACTCTGATCTTGCTGGTCTCGGCGTTATCTGGACCGTCACTTTTTGGATAACCGTACTTGTCTGCCATCCACAAGTCCGCATTTGGTGCATCCCAATACGCACTGGAAGAATGCAGCTCATATTTCCTAGCACCGTCTTCTTTTTGTTCCGATATCGATATCGCAATGTTGTTCGCATCACTATGTTTCTCTACGAAGGATACGGGATACGACTTCAGTCCACCTCCATAAGAGGTGACTTTGCCCAACACGCTGTAAGCATCGTTGGCGATATTGCGCAGATCGATAGTTGAGCTGACCTTGAAACTTATACGGGAAGAAAAGAGATTGCCGTGATCGACGTCGATGTTCTCTTCTACTGCCATGCGGCAACCGTCGAACTTCACCGAGCGCTCGATACGCTCAGGGATGCGCTTCTTCATATCCATATCCACCACCGGCTTGGCCAGCAGATTGGCCACCGCGCGCTGCGCATCGGCCAGCTTAGGCTCGGCAGAGAGATTCAAGGTGACCGCAGTCACAGCAGGCAAAGCCGCCGCAGCCGTAGTGACGATACCGCCTTCCAGTACGCAAGCTTCAGGGCTAAGCATCACCATAGAGCCAGCGCGCAACCTGCAGTTATTCATCTGCTCTGCAGCTGATACGGTCGCTAGTGGCGCGACAGCGATAGTGAGTAATACGACTTGGAAGATGCTCTTCATTTGGTGCTCTGCCTTATACAAATGGATAACTAAAAAATTTTTAAAAGTGGATCGTGATGCGAACGGATTATGGACGGTTCTGCGGTGCAGAGTTTATTACATCGTTCCGAATATTTTCGTTAAATTTCGGCAGCACCTAAGCGGAGATCTCGTCCTGTAACTTTTCCAGTTCATCGAGTACCCGTATGAACTTCTTGCCGAAGGGCGTCACCACATATTCGACCCTAGGCGGGACTTCGTTAAAAGCGATGCGTTCGATGATGCCAAACTCGACATTCTTGCGCAGACACTCATTGAGCACCTTAGTGGATAGACCCTCCACGTTGCGAACCATCTCGCCGGGCCGATTGATGTCATTTGCTAACAGCGTATACACCGTAAGCGACCATTTGCAGCCGTAGATAGACTCGACCATACGTGCGCTGCGCTCTGGGGCAGATTTTCTGGAAAATATTTTTTCTTTTCTATTCATAAATATGTACCGACAGGTAACTACCGTACCGAATTGTGCCTGCTTACCTGCGTGAGCCGTTCTCCCTAGACTGCGCGGCCTTACCAACAACAGTGGAGAACACAAATGAAACACAGCAATCAACCCGTAGCGTTAATCGTAGGCGGTTCCAGTGGCATGGGTCTCGCAACGGCTAAACAACTGCTCAAGCGTAACATAACCGCCATCATCGTTGGCTCATCCATAGACAAGCTAGAAGCAGCCCAAGAGGTGCTATCCCCAGAAGGTAATGTCGAGACCTTACATGCGAATCTTTATTTGGAAGCGGACGTGCAACGCGTCGTCAGGTTTACCAAAGATCATGGTCGCCACATCAAATATCTGGTCAATGCGGCGGGCTACTTTAAGCCCACGCCTTTCTTAGAACATACTCATAAGGACTATGACACTTACCTAGACCTGAACAAGGCCACTTATTTCATTTCCCAAGCGGTGGCCAAGAACATGGCTGCAAATGGCGGCGGCGCTATCGTGAATATCGGCTCGATGTGGGCGAAGCAGGCGATCAAGGCTACGCCTTCCTCGGCATACTCGATGGCCAAAGCCGGCTTGCATGCGCTTACGCAACACATGGCAATGGAATTGGCCGATAGCAACATACGTGTAAATGCAGTGTCGCCAGCCGTGGTCAAGACACCTATCTACGAGGCTTTTATCGATAAGAGCCAGATAGATGAGGCACTCGCATCATTCAATAGCTTCCACCCGATCGGCAGGATAGGCACGCCTGAAGATGTAGCAAAGACAATCGACTTCTTGCTGAGCGAAGATGCAAGTTGGGTGACAGGTGCAATCTGGGATGTGGATGGTGGTGTGATGGCGGGCCGAAACTAAAAGTGTTTGGGCGATGGGCGTTCTGTCATCGCCCAATGGTCATTGCCTATCGGGGGCAATGACCACAGATTTTTTTAAGTCGTACAAATAGCTCCTTCAGCGAGCCGTTCCAGAACCACACCAGACCGCACATCAAATAAAGACTTAACGAGGCAGGTGCATTCGCTGCCCGCATATATTCCAACACCATCGGGTCTTTGATTCCCCAGTACAGCGCGTAGCAACCATCCACAGCCCACCAAGTCGTCAAGAGCATCAGCGGGAAATCTCGCCAGCGTCGCTCCACTAGGACATGCATAGACCAACCTGCACTGAGATAGGTAAAAAACGCCATGATGAAACTGATGGGGATGTCCCAATCAGGCGTGGTGAAATAGTCCGCGCCCCAAATCAGTAGCACGATGCCGATAGCAAGGGTGCAGAGCTTCCAAGGGCGCAGTAGCTCAGTGCCAAGTAATTTCAAGTCGAGATTAGTTAATCGCAAGTGGCTGTGGCTGGCGCTTGAGGTTCGTGCAACATTATAAAGTCGGGCAGTGCGCGTAACTCATGTTTCCCCGCCGCATCATGCTCCTGAGCGAACTGTTGGATCTGCGCTACGCGATCTTCTAGGCCGGGGTGGGTGCTGAGCAGCTGGGTAAGCTCAAGGCGCGGTTGCTTTGCCGCGTATTCGAAGAAGGCAGCCGCCCCTTCTACGTGGCCATACGTTTTTAGCAGCGCCTGCAGTGCATCCACATCTGCCTCGTGCTCTTGGCTGCGGCTGAAAGAGAACAGCGTGATCATGCTCATATTGCTGACCCATCGCTGCATCAACTCGTCACCGACCCCGGTCAGGCTGCTGATCGCTAGCAGAACTGCAAAGCCGCGGCCCAGCGCAACGATGGGGTGACGGTTACGAACGTGGGCGATCTCGTGAGCCATCACCATGGCCAAGGCATTTTCGTTGGGCAGCACATCGATCAAGCCCTGAAAGATGATGATGTTGCCACCCAAGGTCGCCATCGCATTCACCGTCTTATCTGTCGAATAATGCACAGTGATGCTCATGTCCTTGGGCAAGTCCATGTTGGCGGCTAGTCGGTTCGCGAGCGCTTGCAGGTATGCTTGCTTCTGCTTGGAAGCGTCACTGTTCGCTCTTTGAAACTCAGTGCTCAGGCGGGACGCTAATGCTTGCTCTTGGGCAAACGGCACATAGCGCACCAGATAGCCCGCCAATAGCGAAAGTGCCAACACCGCCGCCAGCAGTATCCCCGTCGCCGCCAGCAGCAACAGCACAAAGTCCTTCAGCGGATGTTCTGCTGTGACATTGATCCCTTCGGGGATTTCAGGGTTTTCGTAAAGCGCCATGCTCTAGCGGAACTTGATCGCGGTACCGTAGGCAAGGACTTCGACTGAGCCGATACTGCCTTGAGTGTTTTTGTAGATCGATGAAGTTTCCAGACGGATATTCCAGACACTCGATGCACCATAGGCCCCGGCTTCCGCCTTCATGCGCAAGATCGCCTCGCGCCGAGCGCGATCCAGCAAAGACTCGTAAGCGCTGATGCGCCCGCCGAACAGATTGCGCAGACCTGCAACGAAGCGTTTGAAGTAGTCGATGGAGATCACCACGCTGCCACTGACTAGCGTGCCTTCCACATTTCCCATCTCGGGCAAGTGGCGCTCGCTAGAACACAAGATACCGTGCAGGGCCTTCTCACGCTCGAAGATCGATTTGTAATGACGCTTCTCAGCCGCTTGGCCAAAGATGTAACCCGAGGCGAGTAACACCAAGAATACGATGAGATCTATAGGCATGACCTACTCCAACACGACAGCAGTGCCATAGGCGAACAACTCGGCTGCACCTGCGGCGATGGAGGACGTTGAGAAGCGCACATTCACAACCGCGTTCGCGCCTATGGATTCGGCTTGCTCGACCATACGGCTGATCGCTTCCTCGCGTGACTCTTGCAACAACTCGGTATAGCCCTTGAGCTCGCCACCAAAGATATTTTTAAGCGAGGCCATGATGTCGCGCCCCGCATGTTTAGCCCGCACCGTGCTGCCATTGACCAAGCCCAGATGTTTGACCACCGTTCTGCCGGGTATCGTCTCAATGTTGGAAAGTATCATCTTGGAAATCCTTTTTTGTGATTAGGAGAGATTGGTAGAAAATTATTGCGATGCAAATTAGTTGCAAGAGGTCATGGAGGTGGCTGCTGCATATCCAGCTTCTCGACAGGCAGGCCGGCGGCTTTCCATTCGGCCATTCCGCCACGCACCACCAGTACAGGGCCAAAGCCAGATTTTTTAAGCAACTCCCAAGCGCGGGGAGCGCGTTGTTCGGCATGGTCGATCACCATGATGGTCTTACCTTTGTACGGTTCTAATTCTGCCAAGTTGTACTTCATGCGTCCAAACGGAATGTTGGTCGTGTTGGGCGCGTGGAACTCTTTGTAATCGTCGGCCTCACGAATATCCAACAGCAAGCCGCCAGCAGCTTGTTGCGCAGCAGCCGTTTTGACATCGATAAATTGATCATCCTTAGGGCCGCAGCCGAGCAAAAGCAAAGCGGTCAGTGCGATGAGGCTGCGTTGTATCACATTCATTTCTAGCTCCTTCATGGGGGAGAGTGTTAGCGGTGTCATGGTGCGGTCGTGCAAACGTCGAAAGCATAGCATGCCCGTTATCGCTGAAAGCAGCGCCCGAAATAGCGAGGCTTTCCTTTTGCATATCGCACACCATCTTTTAAACTGCCGCAGATCGATTTTATGAAGGTGAACGTTATGAGTGCAAAGGTGGTGGTGATTACCGGCGTCAGCCGCGGACTGGGGCGGGCCATGGCGGAGGAGTTTATCCGGCTCGGACATCGCGTGTTGGGCTGCGGACGGTCGGCGCAAGCGGTGCGAGAACTTACCGCTCAGCACGGCCCCGAACACAGCTTCAGCGTGGTGGATGTGGCTGATGACGATGCGGTGCGCGAGTGGGCCGAGCAATGTTTGCAAGATGCTGGGCCGCCCGATCTGCTGTTGAACAACGCGGCGGTCGTCAACCGCAACGCCCCGCTGTGGAAAGTACCGGCCGCTGAATTCGCTACCGTCATCGACGTGAACATCAAAGGCGTGGCGAATGTGATACGCCATTTCGTCCCGGCTATGGTGGCGAATAAGCATGGCGTGATCGTCAATTTTAGCTCAGGCTGGGGGCGTTCCACCGATAGAGAGGTCGCGCCCTATTGCGCCACAAAATGGGCCATCGAAGGACTGAGCAAATCGCTCGCACAGGAACTGCCCAAAGGCATGGCAGCCATCCCGCTGAACCCCGGCATCATCAACACCGATATGTTGCGCACCTCGTTTGGCGTCGAAGCGGCGCATTTTCCGACCGCAGAAACTTGGGCAGAAATGGCCGTGCCTTGGTTGCTGGAATTAAAACCGGCAGACAATGGCCGCTCGCTGACCGTGGGCGAGCGGCATTGATTTCTTTAGGAAGTTTCTGGTGCCTCTGGAGTGAACATCGCCCTTGCGGGCGATGAGTAAAGGCTTGTGTAGCAGGCAGCTTTGCAGGTGTTTTATTTTTTCTGAGTATTAGCTGCTGTGGGTTTGCGTACAACGAAAGTGGTGCCGGTTTGCTCGGCGAGTAGGCGCGCTTTGTCGGACGCACGCAGCAAAGCTTGCGGAGCTTTTGAAAGAGTTGAGTTCTTCAGATGCGAAACGGGAGCTTTCATTTCTTCCATTCTCTATTGGTACGGCAAGGAAGCAACTCTGTATCACCGCACTACCATTGCCATGCTGCCCCCTTGAGTTGCTATCAACTTCTAGGAAATCGTGGTCTGTCCCCTATTTTTCACCCTATTTTTCAGTGATGTACCGCATCGAGAATTTTGCTTTTCGTCTTTGTGTTCGCCATGGCGTAATTATGCTTGTTTGGCAAACGGGTTGTGTATTTCGAGCGCGTTTTCGATGACTTGACCGTGTTGCATATCTTCGCTCATCAGCGTGTCGCATCCCGCTGCCAAAGCTGTCGCGAGAATCAAGCTGTCGTAATACGAGTAGCGATATTTCTGCGCTAAGGCGAGTGCCTGCGCAATGGTGTCCGGCATGACAGGAACAACGCTGCAAGCATCGCGAACTTCCGCAACGGCTTGTGCGACAACATCAAAAGAGAGTTTGAATTTACGGCTTAATGTGTTGGCAAGTTCGCTCAATACTTGTGTGCTGATGATGACATTATTTTGTTCGATAAGTGCCAACGCCACAGCTTGCTTCTCTGGTTCGTCTGCGGAATAGAGATACATTACGACATTGGTGTCGAGAAAAGTTTTACCGCTCATTTGCAGCGTCGCGGTTAAAGCGGTAGCCGCGTGTTGCGATGGTGGCGGCTTTGAAATGTGGAGTGCGCTTGACAGCTTCGTTTAGTGCCTCCAACAAAATCACCCGCACGTTCTTGCCGTTCCAACCTTGATGCTCGCGTGGTAAGTCCACCACACCATCATGTGCTTTGCTAACGAATTCGATTGCTTGCATGGTCGTATCCTTTTTGATTTCGGCATTCTACTTACGTTTAGCAGTCGCGATGGTGGCTACTTTGCGCACCACGAAAGTCGTGCCGGTTTGTTCAGCGAGTAGACGCGCTTTTTCGGAAGCGCGTAGCAAAGCTTGCGGAGCTTTTTGCATGTCGGGGTCTTTCAAGTGTGAGATAGGTGCTTTCATTTGTTTTGTCCTTCATCTAGCAATACAGTAGGTGCGCCCGAATTATCATATAGCTGCCAGCTATCTACCAGCAACTTGTAACGCTCGAAATTTTCGATGCCATGTAGGAAGCTACGACGAATCACTTCTTCAGGAACATTGTGTCCACCCTGAATCACACGGGTTGCCACTCGCTCCAAAGCCATCTCGGTATTAGGCAACGATAAGAAAAATAATTTCACTAAATAACCAGAAGCACGCCAGAGCGGAATCATTCGTGCGTAAGTCAAATCGGAAAGCGTCGTCTCATAAGAAAAACTTTCGACACGCTGCACATAGTCCGCAATCGTCTCCAGCATGATTCGACCTGCTTTGAATGCGGCCAAATCAGGGGCAAAGGGTGATAGTCCAGCAGCAATCAAATCCGCATTAACAAAGTTGGGCAACTCCGCATCCGTCGGCAAAAACTCACGTGCAAAAGTCGTCTTTCCTGCGCCGTTCGGGCCGGCGATGATGACGATGCGTTTGGAGTGTGCCGAGGTGTTCATGAACTCCTTCTAATCCAACACGCAGTTAATTCGAGTCTGACCCTATCCCCATCGCTATCCCCACTATCCCCAGCTCGAAGTAGATGGCATACGTCTCCAAGCCGCCACCATACGAAGTCACCTTGCCCAACTCGCCGAATGCAGCGCGACTGACCTTTTGCATATCCACCGACGAACTGACCTTGAAATGCTTGCGCCCAGCAAAGGCATTGCCGTGTTCGATCTGCATATACTCTTCCACCAACAAACGGCAACCATCGAACTTAACCGTCCGCTCGATCTCCTCCGGCGTGCGCTTCTTCAGATTCTTATCCACCACCGGCTTCATCAACAACTCGGCGACCGTGCGTTGTGCGGCGGCCAACTTAGGATCGGCAGACAACTGAATACTTGGTATAGAAATCACAGGAGCAACAACCGCAGAGACCACCGCGCCGCCTTCCATCACGCAGGAATCAGCCGCCAGCAACACCATCGAACCACCCTTGAGCTTGCAATTGTTCGCCTGCTCTGCCGCTACAGCGAAGGGGGCGATGGCGAAGAATAAGGCGGCGGGGAGTAACACTTTCTTTAGCATGCTTAAACTCCGAGAGAGATTTGGTTCATATCAAATGTGATGCCCCCCATTAGCTGTACCTTTGGCTAAAACGTGGCGGCGGAATTTAATTCGAGCCTAGCCCCTTTAATTACTAGTTAGCAACGAGTTATTTTGTACTGCCTCCACGGCACGGTATGGCGATCCACAGATTCCAACAGCCAGTTGTGATTATCCGGACTATCGATTGATGAAATTAGAGTCCGTGGAACATAACCGATGCGCTCGCCATTTTTGGCGTAAATCCCATAACTCCTCTCGCCACGCCATGACTCCCGCTTAATTTCAACTCGATCCCCCGCTGCAATATCTTCAGACAAGGTATTAAAGCGCACGCCCGCAACAAAGAATGAGGCCGCAGGCAGGTCTTCTCCGCCATTCCATCGCCGAATGGATAGTATGGCGACACTACCAAGGCCGAGGACCAGAAGTTTTAAGAACCCTCGTCGTTTCATGTCGAACGCCTCCCCTCGAACCTTTTCCCCGCGTCCAAATAGTTGATGTCATGTAATTCCTCGACCATTCCAGCTGCCATCTTCGTCTCGCGAGACCAGAGCCTGCTTGCCCATAGCCGAACTATAGGAGGTGTGCTGTCATTTTTCTGTATCGCTCTCACCACTTTCTCTAATCTGCTGGATTGGACGTCATGCATAACAAAAATTATCCATACCGTTCGCCAAGCTTCATCTTCTTTATGAGCATATTCATGTAAGAGTTCTATCGCCTTATTTATGATTTCAGTTTTGCCTGATAGCAAATTACGATACTCATCCAGCAGTGGCGACATGTTGTAGTTTTTCATCAACGCCACTTCATTGTTCAAGCGCATTCGCCTTATCGCACCAAGAATAAGTCGGCCATAGCCCTCATTCATGTACTTATCTGGATTCTCAACAGCTCGAGCGACTAATTCCACCATCAGTTCTGGCTTAACAACATCGTCAAAGACTACAGCGGCAGAAATGTAGCTATTTTCAGGTCCTTTGGTAGATGCATATTTTGCTTTGGCGATTGCCTCAAGGTACTCCTCGCTGCTGCCCATCTTCAACTTCGACGAGTTAATTTTAAAACCTATTTTTTGGAGCTCCCGACTCACGCCCGTCAGAACCTCTTCGAGTTGTTCCTGTGATGCCCCGAATATTCTGTAATCATCCACAAATCTAATGAAATTGGTCGTGTAATTCCTGATGGCGCTATCGATTCTGCTTAAATAGGCATTCCCGAGAAAGAAGAGTGAGTCGTTTATTAACGGCAGCCCTTGATCAGGCTTACTGAACGAACTAATTAGAATTTTGAGGATATCAACCTCGACTGATCCCGGAAAAAGATTATCAAAGAACTCAAAAAAACGGATTTGATCGATGCTCCGGAACGCCCCCTCGAGATCAATCTGGAGGACATATGGATATTTACGCAACAGTAGTTGGGTTTCGTTTTGAAATCTGCTCCACGAACTAATTTGACTGTCAGTTAGCTGCAAGCGATTGGGGTCGGTATTGTATCTATAACTAAAAACCCGCTCCGGGTCGACCACCCCCTCAATTCTTTCGGCCAGCGATGATGCGACAACTTGAAGGAGAATTTGATCATTCACCGATGGAATGATCCACGGTTTCTTTTGAGTTCCAGCATTATTAGGGACCATTATCCTAAAAGAGGGGCTCGGTTTCCTTCCGTTTAGATACTGTACTGCCTTCTGAGCTATCCATCTTTCTCTAGCTGCGTAATCAATTGTTAATGTTTCTATCCCCTCAACCCAAGGAGGAAGCGGACTGCTATATGACACCGAATCTAGCACCAATCTGGATGCAAGTTGTATTGGTAGAGAGGATACGCCTACTGTAGCCATCACGTTACCGCCCCCCGCCCTTGCTAAAGATTTCTTTTGGATCCCAACGGACAAAATGGCGAAATCCAAGAGCCAAAATAACCAACACAAGTGCCCGGGCTACAAACTGAACTGAGGCGTCGTGTCCCTGCGTAAAGGAATCGACAATACTGCCAGATCCGACCGCGAACCCAATGTATCCGACCGCGATAATCAGAAAGTTCTTTATAGTCAGTGGGGCCGCGAAGGAACATACAAAGAGGCTCATGGAAAGAAGAATTAGGGTTAATCGCAAATTGCCTCGATAGGGAAGCGAAGTGGAGCCGTAGTTAGCCTGTTGATAACTGCTCTTCCATACCCGACTCAGGGACACACTAGCCCGCTCCAAGACGAATGTCGGCCAATCGGTGTATAGCGATAAATAGATATCGCTAGGTGCACTTCCACTAGGCAGTGATTTGAATACAGGAGCGAAACACCCTTCAAACGATATAGAGTTTTTGTCTGCCCAGTTGTATCCAAGGCAGGGAAGAATCAGTGACGACACATTCTTTTCCTCAGCTCTTAACAGAATGTCGGAAATCCCTTTTGATATCAAACCATCATTTTTTCTAGATTCTCCATGACCGATCAGAAGCACAAAAAGATGCTTGATTGGAAACCGAGCATACTGTTCTTGAGGAATGTGCAGAACCAGCTCAAGAACGTCACCAGGAGATCGGCCATTAATTTGATCAAACAAATCCCGCAGTTCTCTAGCATCGTCAAGCGAAACCTGCATCAATTTTGCCAACACCGCCTGTCCCAAAGTACCTATCGTCGATTCATCTGAACCTTCGTAGACGTAAAGCGGGATAACGAGAGCGTTGGAATCGCCTTTTACATAATTCAAATAGTTGTCGTTATCGACTTTATCGATTGCGACGGTAACGTCGTGGGCTTTAATTGTTCCAAGGTGAACAACCTGATTTTTAACAATAGAAGTTATGCCGACGTTCTCAGTCAACATCCGATTTTCAACAAGAGCTGGAAAGCAGATGTAATCGCCGATTAGGAACATGATTGGGAGCAGCACTAGTGCGCTGCGCTGCGCAACACTCCATTTAGCGGAATGGCGTAGTCGGAATGCAGAGATAGCATCTCTTAGAGAGCCCAAAGACAGAACCAATTTTGAAAATAACGGTTTTACCATCCCTGATTCCATATGAGCGCCCATTTTATCTTTGCGACTGCGTTCACAATGTCATTCCTCAGGGTAACCAGAAAGACAATGTGCTCCCGATCGGCCAGTTCAGAACAAACGGGCATTTCATTACCGACTAATCGGCTTATAACGAATTCGCTTAGGCTTCGCGCCTTCCTCACCCAAACGCATCTTCTTATCCGCTTCGTATTCCTGATAGTTGCCGTCAAAGAACGTCCACTTGGAATCACCTTCACAGGCGAGGATGTGGGTGGCGATGCGGTCTAGGAACCAGCGATCGTGGGAGATGACGGCGACGCAGCCGGCGAACTCTAGCAAGGCATCTTCCAAGGCACGCAAGGTTTCGACGTCCAGATCGTTGGATGGTTCGTCCAGCAGCAGTACGTTGCCGCCCGCGATCAGTGTTTGTGCCAAGTGCAGACGGCCACGCTCACCACCGGAGAGTTGGCCAACCAGTTTAGTTTGGTCGCCGCCCTTGAAGTTGAAGCGGCCGATGTAGGCGCGCGCAGGGGTTTCGTATTTGCCTACGGTCAGTATCTCGTTGCCGCCGGAGATGGCTTCGAACACGGTCTTGTCGTTCTGCAGCGAGTCACGCGCTTGGTCGATGTGCGCAATCTTGACGGTCTGGCCGATCTTCAAAGTGCCGCTGTCTGGTGTTTCTTTGCCGGTGATCATGCGGAACAGGGTGGATTTACCCGCGCCGTTCGGGCCGATGATGCCGACAATCGCGCCAGCCGGAATCTTGAAGCTGAGGTTGTCGATGAGCAGACGGTCGCCATAGGCTTTGCTGACGTTCTCAAATTCGATAACTTCGTTACCCAGACGTTCGCCCACGGGGATGAAGATCTCTTGGGTTTCGTTACGCGCTTGGTGTTCTTGCGAGTTCAGTTCTTCGAAGCGTGCGATACGCGCTTTGGATTTGGCCTGGCGCGCTTTTGGATTCTGGCGTACCCATTCCAATTCTTGCTTCATTGCTTTTGAATGCGCATCGAGTTGCTTCTGTTCGGTTGCTAGACGCTCGCCCTTTTGTTCCAGCCAGCTGGAGTAGTTGCCCTTCCAAGGAATGCCGTGGCCACGGTCTAGTTCGAGTATCCATTCAGCGGCGTTGTCGAGGAAGTAGCGATCATGGGTGACGGCCACTACGGTGCCGGGGAAGCGCACTAAGAATTGTTCCAGCCATTCCACAGATTCCGCGTCCAGATGGTTGGTTGGCTCGTCCAACAACAGCATGTCGGGTTTTTCCAGCAGCAGTTTGCATAGCGCCACGCGGCGCTTCTCACCACCAGAGAGGTTTTGGATTACGGCATCCCACTCAGGCAGACGCAGCGCATCGGCGGCGATTTCCATTTGGTGTTCAGCATCGGAGCCAGAGGCGGCGATGATGTTCTCTAAGCGCGCTTGCTCGGCAGCGAGTGCGTCGAAGTCAGCATCTTCTTCGGCATAGGCGGCGTACACCTCGTCCAGCTTTTGCTGCGCTTGCATCACTTCGCCCAGCGCGGATTCGACTTCTTGGCGCACGGTCTTGGTCGGGTCGAGCTTGGGCTCTTGTTCCAGATAGCCGATCTTGATGTTGGGCAGGTGTTGCACCTCGCCGTCATATTCTTTGTCCTGATTCGCCATGATGCGCAGCACCGTGGACTTACCTGAGCCGTTCAGACCCAGTAGGCCGATCTTGGCGCCGGGGAAGAAACTCAGCGAGATGTCTTTGATGATCTGACGTTTAGGGGGGACGATCTTGCTCACACGGAGCATGGACATTACATATTGACCTTGTGCCATTTTGCGGGTTCTCTAAGGGTGGTTCGGAAAGGGGCGTAGCTTACCGCAAACCCACTTCCTAAAGAACCCGAATTGGGTATCATGCCGTCCGGGTCGGCAAGCGCTAACCCGATGTGTCGTTTCTAAAATCCAATAACCACAGGAGAATCAACATGAGTATTTTTGACAGTATCGCAAATGCAATCGGTAATCAGACTGGCGCAGCATCAGGCGCGCAGGGCAATCTGCTGGAATCCGTGATGGGCATGATGAACGACCCCAAGATCGGCGGCTTGTCCGGTTTGGTGGAGAAGTTCTCGCAAGGCGGTCTGGGCGAGCAAGTGGCTTCTTGGGTGAGCACCGGCAAGAACCTGCCCGTGTCTGCAGAACAGATCCAGTCGATGCTGAGTTCGACCGGCTTGCAGGACATTGCGGCGAAATTCGGTTTCAACAGCGCGGACGCCACCAACCAGTTGTCGCAGTTGTTGCCACAGGTGATCGATAAGCTGACCCCGAACGGCCAAGTTCCGGCTCAAGGCGATGTGTCGCAACAGTTGTTGGCAGGCTTGAGCGGTTTGTTCGGCAACAAGACGGCTTAATTCCTTAGCCAGCATCACTAAAGGGGCCTGCAGCGATGCAGGCCCTTTTTGCTGCGCGGTTTTTTTGCAACCCTGTGTAAGGTATCGTGGTCTCACGCGACTAAGGCGCAGGAGGACACAAATCATGCAACGTAGAAAATTCTTACAAGTCGTTTCGTCATTGTCGCTGGCTTACGCGCTGCCGTCTTGGTCGGCCACCGCGATGGTCAGCATCATGCAGTATTCAGACGCTGGCAAAGCCTTAGGGCGAGCGACCTTGCCCAAGGTGAACAAAGACGCGGAGTGGAAGCGCACGCTCACACCGCTGGCCTATAACGTCACTCGTGAGCAAGGCACTGAGCGCGCCTTTTCGCAGCCCGGTTACGACAACCATGCGCCGGGCTTGTATCGCTGCGTGTGTTGCGACAACGCGCTGTTCGACGCCAAAACCAAATATGACTCCGGCACAGGTTGGCCTAGCTTCTGGCAACCCATCGCCGCCGAGAACGTGCGCAACATCGAAGACCGTTTGTTCGGCATGGTGCGCACCGAAGTGCGCTGCGCTTTGTGCGACGCACATCTGGGCCACGTATTCGACGACGGCCCCAAACCGACAGGGCTGCGCTACTGCATGAATGCAGTGGCGATGCGGTTTGTGGCGTATGGGAAAGCTTAAAACCTATGACCACGAAAAACTAAAACCCATGTCCACGAAAGACACGAAAAGCACGAAAAAAGGCGAAAAAATATTTAGGTGGGCCTGAGTAAGTCCGTTCGCCCTCAGCTTGTCGAAGTGATTTCCGCAACTTAACCTGCGCCTAATTAGCTTGTGTTTTTTATTTCGTGCTTTTCGTGTCTTTCGTGGACTGGTTTGCTTTTGACTTTATGAATATCGGACTAACCTCATGTTGATTTTTCTTTTAGCTTATTTGGGCGGCATGCTCACCATCTTCAGCCCCTGTGTGCTGCCGGTGTTGCCCTTTATCTTTGCGCGTTCTGGGCAGTCGTTCCGACGCAGCAGTCTGCCGGTGTTGATCGGTATGGCAGCGACCTTCACGGTGCTGGCGAGTCTGGCAGCGGTGGGCGGGGCGTGGTTGGTGGCGCTTAATCAATACGGACGCTATGCCGCGCTAGCCTTGTTGCTGGTGCTGGGTTTGGCGCTGCTGTTCCCCGCTTTGTCGGAACGCATGATGCGTCCCTTCGTTGCCTTGGGCGGTCGCTTGCAGGCGCGTGCCGACCAGCAAGCCAGTATCCAAGGTTCGCTGTTGTTAGGTGTGGCAGTGGGCTTCTTGTGGGCACCGTGTGCGGGGCCGATCTTGGGCTTGGTGTTGGCGGGTGCGGCGCTACAAGGCGCGAACTTGCATAGCGCTTTCCTGCTGTTGGCCTTCGCTGCGGGTGCAGCGACTTCGCTGGGCTTGGCGCTGCTGGCAGGGGGGCGCGTGTTCGCCATGATGAAACGTGGGCTGGGCGCAGAAGAGTGGTTGCGACGCGGCTTGGGTGTGTTGGTGGTGGCGGGCGTGATCGTCATCGCGTTGGGCTGGGATACACGCTTCCTCGCGCAGTTCACTTTCCTCAGCACCGCGAACACGGAGCAGAAGTTGATCGCCAATCTGGCGCAGCCCGCTAAGCCTAAGCAGGCGTTACGCATCGCGCCGGAAGTGCAGGGTGCGACGCAATGGCTGAACTCGCCGCCGCTGCAACTGAGTGAGTTGCGCGGCAAAGTAGTGATGGTGGATTTCTGGACTTACTCCTGCATCAACTGTTTGCGCACACTGCCTTATCTAAAAGCCTGGGACGAGAAATATCGCGCGCAGGGCTTGGTCATCATCGGCGTACATGCGCCCGAGTTCGCCTTTGAGAAGGACGAGCGCAATGTGCGCAAGGCGGTCGCTGAGTTAGGTATCAAATATCCGGTGGCGATGGATAACGACTTCGCGATCTGGAACGCGTATCAGAACGAATATTGGCCCGCGCATTATTTGATCGACGCGCAGGGCAGGGTACGCGAACAGCATTTCGGTGAGGGCAAATACGCTGAGACCGAGCAGGCCATCATGGGCTTGTTGCAAGAGGCGAATGGCGGCAAGGCGGCGGGCGATGGTGCGCTCGTCGCGGTGCAAGGTGAGGGCGCGACCGCGGCTTCGTCTGGTGATTACGGTCGCTCTCCCGAGACCTATCTGGGTTACGCGAAACTCGCGCATCTGGTCTCACCTGAAGCCTTGAAGTCAGATGCGGTGCAGCACTACAGCACACCTCAAACTCTCAAGCGTAACGACTGGGCGCTGGAGGGCGACTGGTTAGTGGCTGAGCAAGTTGCTGTGCTGCACGGTAAGCGTGGCGCGATCAGCTACCGCTTCTATGGCCGCGATCTGCATCTGGTGTTGGGCACTCAGAGTGGGCAGCCGCTGCGTTACAAAGTGACGTTGGATGGCAAGGCGCCTGCTGACGCGCATGGGTCGGACATCGATGCTCAGGGTCGCGGAATGATCACTGAGCAACGTCTGTATCAATTGATACGACTGCCCGGCGAGTTGGGCGAGCATGTGTTCCGTATCGAGTTTTTTGATAGTGGCGCAGAAGGGTATGCGTTTACGTTTGGTTGAACTGCCTATTCCCTCACCCCTGCAAGGGGGAGGGCTTACCCGCAAGGGGCATGTCCGTAGTTGTAAGGCAGCAAGAGCTGCCAACAACATACGCCAGGGATGGGGTATAGACGAGGGATATCAGCCGCATCGACCCTCATCCTAACCTTCCCCCTGAGAGGGGGAAGGAATTGAGTAAATGAAAATACATTGTGTCGAAATGAAGGAGAGCAATATGAAAAGATCATTACTAAGTCTGACCCTGCTTTTGGGTCTGGGAGTCGCCAACATCAGCTTAGCTGCGACGCAGATAGCGGTGTTCGCGGGCGGCTGTTTCTGGGGCGTGGATGCGGTGTACAAGCATGTCAAAGGGGTGAACGAAGTGGTGTCGGGTTATTCCGGTGGCACGGCGAACACGGCGCATTACGAGATGGTGAGTGAGGGCGATACCGGCCACGCCGAAGTGGTGCGGGTGAGTTATGACCCAGCGCAGGTGAGCTATCAGCAGTTGTTGCAGGTGTTCTTTAGCGTGGCGCATGACCCCACGCAGCTGAATCGCCAAGGGCCTGATGTGGGTAGCCAGTATCGTTCAGCGATCTTCACCACCACACCGGAACAGATGCTGCAGGCCGAGGCTGCAATCAAGACGCTGAGTGACAAGCATATCTACGCCTCGCCCATCGTCACGCAAGTGGTGCCACTGCAACAGTTCTACCCAGCTGAGGCGCATCACCAAAATTATCTGGCGCTGCATCCTACTCAACCTTATATCGTGTTTCACGATATGCCCAAGCTGAAAGCTTTGCAGCGTGTGTTCCCAACGCTATATGTAAAGTAAGGGCAGGATGAGCACGCTATTCAGTTGCTTAAATATCCGACTGTGATGCGATAATGCGTGATGGTTTCAGTTCATCACGCAGTCGCACACGACCCCAATGACACCGCCGCATGGCTAGAAAAGCTAGGCGGTGTTTTCACACCTGCCGAGGTGGAGACGATCTCGCGCGCCATCATCTATGCCGCGCCGCTCTACGGCGAGATGGTGGAAATGACCGGCACGCCGCTGTTGCAACACGCGCTGGGCGCCGCTTCTATCCTGCTCACTTTGAATATGGATGCGGAGACGCTCACCGCCGCCATCCTGCATGGTGTGCCTAACTATCAGGTCGATTGGTCTGAACAGTTGCAGGCGCAGTTCGGCACTACGGTACGTATGTTGGTGTTGGGTATCTCGCGCATGGAACAGATACGCCAGTTCAGCGAGATGCCGGATTCCAGCAACGATCCCGCTGGTAGCGAGCAGTTAGAGAGTTTGCGCAAGATGTTGCTGGCGATGGTGGAAGACATCCGCGTGGTGTTGATTCGTCTCGCGCTACGTACTCAGACCTTACGCACTTTGTCTGGTGCCGACCCCGAACATCAGCAGCGTATCGCACATGAAACACGGAGCATCTTCGCGCCGCTGGCGAACCGTCTCGGCGTGTGGCAACTGAAGTGGGAATTGGAAGACTTATCGATACGTTATCTGGAGCCCGAGCTGTATAAGAAGGTGGCCAAGCTACTGGATGAGCGCCGTGTGGACAGACAGGACTATATCGCTACGGTGTTGGAGCACTTGCGCGAGGAATTGCACAAGGCGGGTATAGAGGGCGAAGTGACCGGTCGCCCCAAACACATCTATAGCATCATCAATAAGATGAAGCGCAAGAAGCTGGATTTCGACCAGCTCTACGACGTGCGTGCGGTGCGTATCTTGGTCGACAGCATCAAAGATTGCTATGCCGCGCTGGGCGTGGTGCAGGCCATGTGGTCGCCCATCGCCAGCGAGTTCGACGACTATATCGCGCGGCCTAAGAGCAACAACTATCGATCCTTGCACACTGCCGTGATCGGCCCTCGTGACTTGGCAGTAGAGGTGCAGATACGCACACACGAGATGCACGATGCTTCCGAGTTGGGCGTGGCCGCACATTGGCGCTACAAGGAAGGTGCGAAATCGGACAGCAAGTTTGATGAGCAGATCGTTTGGTTGCGCCAGATCTTGGAATGGAAGTCCGACGTCGCTAAGCAGGATGACCTGCGTGACCAATTCAAGAACGAGATGTTCAAGGACCAGGTCTATGTGTTCACGCCGCAAGGCAAGGTCATCGATCTACCCAGTGGCGCGACGCCAGTGGACTTCGCCTATACGCTGCACACCGACCTCGGCCATCGCACCCGTGGCGCCAAGGTCAATGGCAACATCGTGTCACTCAATACCAAGCTGCAGAATGGTCAGCGCGTCGAGATACTTACCACCAAGCAGGGCGCGCCCAGCCGTGACTGGCTGAACCCTACACTGGGTTTTTTACAAAGCTCACGTGCGCGCTCCAAGGTGCGCAGCTGGTTCAATAGTCAGAATGTTTCCGATAGTGCCGCGCAAGGCAGGATATTGCTGGATAAAGAGTTGCACCGCCAAGGCGTCCACGATATCAATCAGGAGCGACTCGCGCAGAAACTGGGCTTCAATAAACTGGAAGATATGTTGGCAGCCTTGGGGCGCAACACCGTTACCCAGCGCCGCATCGCGCAGGCGATACAAGCGGCATCGCCTAACAAAACCATCATCGTTCCAGTGCAGACGCGTACTGCGGGTGAACATCTCGATCAGGCGCCGCTTACCGTGGGCGGGGTGGGCAATCTGATGACCAAGACCGCGCAGTGTTGTAAGCCTTGTTTGAGCGACACCATCGCGGCTTACATCACGCAATACCGCGGCATCACCATCCACAAACACGATTGCCCGTATCTGCTGCAATTGGAAGAAGAGCGGCCAGACCGCGTGCTTTCAGCGCAATGGGCGCCCGTAGCCGCGAAGAAATGAAAGGCGCGCATCTGGAAAAGCTGCTCACGCAGCGCATGCCGTTCGGCAAATATCAGGGCCACTTTATCGCTGACCTGCCCGGCAACTATCTCAATTGGTTTGCACGCAAAGGCTTCCCGCCCGGCGAGATTGGCAAGCTGCTGGCCTTGATGCACGAACTCGATCACAACGGGCTGTCTGATTTGCTGGCTCCGTTACGCGCAAAGAATCAAAAATAAACGTCGCGAGTTGCAGAGCCGTCACAGGGATGCAGTACACTCAGCGCCGAATTTACATCGTTCAGAGGAGTAGTTATGCAAGCTAGCAAAGGGTTATGGGTCGCCGTATTGGCGTGTGTGGCGTTGGCCGCGTGTGCCAGCAGCATGATAGAAGTACGCAAGGGTTCGGAGCGTGTTTCGCTCGCCGAGGCTAATCAGATTGGGGCTTGTCAGTCCAAAGGCAAGACTACGGTGAGTGCGCTGGCCAAGGTAGGTCCGGTGGTGCGCGATGCAGTCGATGTGGAAGCTAATCTGTATCAGTTGGCGGTTAATGATGCGATCGAGGTGGGCGCAGATACCATCGTCAAAGGGGATTCGGCAGCCTTGGGTAACCGCACTTACGCACTCTACAAGTGCCGCCCTTAAGCGTTTAACTTCAACTCACTTTGCGGCTGTTCATGCTGATGATGAGCACGCCGCACAATACCAGCGCGGAACCCGCGATCTGCAACACCGTGATGCTCTCACCAAGAAAGAGATATGCCATATAGATGGTGCTGATCGGGCCTACCGAGCCGATCAGCGAGGCGCTGCCTGAGCCTATGCGGCGTATCGCGTAAGAGAGTAGAAAAACTGGCAACACGGTGGAGAAGATCGCCATCGCGATGGACAATTCATACACGTGCCAAGGTAAGTCTAGCGCGCTCAGCGGGCGCATTACAAAGAACTGCAACAAACTGGCGGCACTTGCCACCATCATCGCGTAAGCGGTGAAGCGCGTCGTGCCTATGCGTTGTACTGCATGGCCCACGCCCACCAGATAAGTCGAATACGACAAGGTGCTGGCGAATACCAGTGTTGCACCCAATACGACGCTGCCGCCCTGCTTCATCCCCACATCATGCAAGAACACCAACGCGATACCGGCATAGCTCAAGGCCATCGCTATTAAGACTTTGCGCCCGATGGGACGCTTGTAGATGAAGGCCGCGAGGATCACGGTCATGGTCGGATAAAGGAACAGGATCAAGCGCTCCAATCCGGCCGAGATGTACTGCAGACCAAGAAAATCCAACAAGCTAGACAGGTAATAACCGATCAGCCCCAACACTAAGATCAGTAACTTATCGTGACGGTTGAGGGGTTCGGCATGCTGCCGCTGTATCCAAACTGCGACGGCGATAAAGAACGGCACAGCGAACACCATGCGCAAGGCGAGCAGGGTGATGGCATCGACATGGTCTAGATAGGCCAGCTTGACCAAGATAGCTTTGCCCGAGAAACCTACCGCTGCCAATAGCGCAAAGGTCACGCCTAGCCAAGCATCACGTGAGTGAGAGGGCTGGTTGGGCATGATGGCACGGATTAGTGTTGTGCTTCGATATCGAGATGGCAGCTCGCCAGCAACAGATGCGTCAGATGGTCTGCATCTTTGTTCAGGGTCTTGGCGGCGAAGGCAGTTAGTTGTGCGTCCTGTGACTCGCTCAATGTGGCGATCAAGGCCTTGGCTGCGGCGTGCATGCTGGGCATGCCTTCTTTATAGGCAGGGCTTTCTTTGTAGTGCGACAACAGATGTTCTTTGTGTGCCTGATAGAAAGCGCTGCTGTGGGTGTAGTCCAATTCGGCTTGCTTGGCCGCAACTTCGGCCTCCATCTCGGCATCGCTGCACTTGTAGTGAGCTTGTTCCGCGGCGCTCCAATGCGGTTTCTCGCCCTGACTTTCACGCAAGGTCGCGAAGGTGCCGCGCAACACGATCTGTGAATGCGTGCTCACATCACGGAATACATGGACGATGTCTTTGCCTGCGGTCTCTTTACCGACATAGCGCATGTCTTCGTTGACGCGGCGTGGGTTGAAGTTGAACTGGCGTGCGCAAGCGGCACTGAGTACGTCGAGTAATTCTTTGGTCTTGGAAGCGGCACTCACAGGATGATCCTTTCGATAGTGCCACAGCGTTGCGAGTGCAACACCGGGCGGCAAGCAGGATACACCTCTTGTTGCGCGCCCGGCGGGTGTTAGCAGGACTTAGTCTGCCAAACCTACATAGACGTTCTGCACATCATCGTCACCGTCGATCGCTTCGAGGAACTCTTCCACTTCAGCGCGTTGTTCATCGTTGAGCTTCACGGCGTTCTTAGGGCGATAGCCGATCTGCGCGGATACCACGGTGAAGCCGAAGTTGGGCAGGGCTTTGCACACTGCATCGAGATCGGTGATGTCGGTGATGAACAGCGTCGCGCCTTCTTCGCTGGGCTCAAGATCCTGTGCCCCCGCTTCGATGGCGGCGACTTCAGCATCGCTGTCTTTGTTGACGGGCGTCGCTTCTATCATGCCCACATGGTCGAAGTCCCAAGCCACCGAACCTGATGCGCCCAGTTGACCTTTGCGGAACAGTACGCGGATATTGGGGTAGGTGCGGTTCACATTGTCGGTCAAACATTCAACGATGACCGGCACTTTGTGTGGCGCGAAGCCCTCGTAGATCAGGCGTTCCAGCGTCGCACCGCCGTCCAGCAGGCCCGCGCCTTTTTTGATGGCGCGCTCCAGAGTCTCCTTAGGCATAGACACTTTTTTGGCTTGTTCAACCACGAGGCGCAAGCGTGAATTGGAATCAGGATCGGCACCGCCGCGCGCGGCCACCATGATTTCCTTGGACAGCTTGCCGAAGATTTTTCCTTTAGCGTTCGCTGCGATTTCTTTATGTCTGGCCTTCCACTGTGCGCCCATATGACTCTTTCTTAATTACCCGCAAATTGATGATGTATTCCTTCCCCCTCGCAGGGGGAAGGTTGGGATGGGGGTTGATTAGTGTTGGGTACTCACGCGTATCACCCCCACCCTAGCCCTCCCCCTGCGAGGGGGAGGGAATATTTGAGGGGCGCATCTTGCCTCAACTAGAGAAAGGCATCAATCGGCACAGGGGAATGATTTACTGGCAACGGCGTTTAAATAGTGTGTCCAGCGACAGCTTTCCTGCACCGTGGAATACCAGTACCAGCATCAGCGCACCCCACAGATAGTGCTGGCGCACCGCGCCTATATCCAGATCGGGGTAAGAGATGACGGCGATGGCGTTGAACAAGAAAAGCACTGTAGCGGCGACGCGGCTACCTAAGCCCAACAAGATGAACACCGGCAGGGTCAGTTCGGTCGCGGTGGCCATCCACGCGGCGAGCTCGGGCGGCAGATAGGGCACGCTGTATTCGTTTTCGAACAACCACAGTGTGCTGTCCCAACTCTGTATCTTGGTCAGGCCAGAGCGGAAGAACACCCAAGCCAGATAGCCGCGTATGCCTAGCCCGAACAAGGGGGTGAGGTAGCTTTCTAGTAGGGTGATGGCGCTAAGGTAGAGGTGGGGGATGCGTTGCATGGCTGACATGATTTCTCCTCAGATGATAAAGCGGCTGATTGCGCCGTTGTTGACGTGACGCAACAAACAACTACCCAGATCGAAGTCGGGCCTTATCTCTTGTGCGGCTAACAGGGCATCGCCCCAGCATTGGTCTTGCCGGAGCTGGGACAAAAAGACGAATTCGGCCGCCCCCAAATCCAGCACGCTGACCGTGTCCTGATGGCGCAACACCAACATGTGTGACTCGCCCATGTTTAGGTCTATCGTCTCGTCGCCGATATAGTTGGGCTGGTTGACCTGCCAGATGCGCAACGCCGGATAGGGCGACATCAGTAGCGCGCTGGCATGGTTGAGTTGTACGTGCAGGTCGGGATAGCGATCACTGTTTAGCGTCTGGAAAAAACCGAGGTCGGGCGGGGCGGAGCGCGCACGTGCCAGCACGTGTTTGCATAACCATTCCAGTCTGGCTACATCGGGTAGATAGGGCAACTGGGTTGAGACTCGATGGGTTTGTAAGAAATCGGGGTAGCTCGCGCCGTAGTCGCGCACATCGCCGCTTAACGACGGCGTGGCGGTGATGTATTCATCACTGAGCAGACGGAAATAATCTGCGCCTACCAGCCGTTCCAACACCGGATAACTATGGGACAAATTGTTGCGGTAATTGCTATAGACGTTGTTGCGGTAGATAGCCAGACCAGACGCGACCGTGCCGTGCCGCGTGGCGCACAACAGAGGTTCGACCGCGTTGCTATTGTCGAAAAGTGCGGAGGCAAAGTTGCGTTGTTGTTCGCTCAGGCTAGGCATGGTGCTGCTCCAATATCTTTCGTGCGGTGGCGGCTTCACCCAGCAACACGTCTAGCGGCGGGATGTCGTTGTCCCACTCGATCAAGGTAGGGCGCGCGCCGTAAAGTCTCAAAGCCTCGCGGTACAAATCCCAAACTGACTCACATACAGGGCGACTATGTGTGTCGATAAGGCAGTCTTGTTGCGACTCGTGTCCGGCCAGATGCAGCTCGCCCACACTCGCGGCGGGTAGGGCGGCCAGATAAGTGTGCGCATCGAAGCCGTGATTGATGGCGCTGACATAGATGTTGTTCACGTCTACTAATAGGCCGCAGCCAGTGCGTTGTGCCATGGTCGCGATAAAGTCCCACTCGCTGTATTCCTCCTGCTGCCAGCGCAGATAGCTGGACACGTTCTCGATCAGCAGGGTGCGTCCCAGCGCGTTCTGCGCGGCATCGATGCGTTCGCACATCAGTGTCAGTGCCTCATGGCTATAAGGTAGAGGCAACAGGTCGTTGAGGTGGCGCTCGCCTAGCGCGCCCCAGCATAGATGTTCAGACATCAGTTGCGGGGCGATGCGATCCGCCAAGCGGCGCAAGTGCGCCAAATGTGCGAGGTCGAGACGGTCGGCGCAGCCTAGTGATAAGCCCACGCCATGCAGGCTGATGGGATAGTCGGCGCGCAGACGTTCCAGCACGTCTATACCGGGACCGTCGTCAAAAAAATTCTCGCTATGTACTTCCAGCCAGGCCACGTCAGGGCGCTTGCTGAGGAATTGGGGGTGATGCGGGGTGCGCAGCCCCACCCCGACTCCCGCCAAGGCGGCGGAAGTCTGATGCAAGCTAGGGGTGGGGACTGGCCTTATCATTTCTTCATTGCATCCATCTTGCCGTCGTCCATCTTGGCGACCAACATGCCACCGGAAATCTTCGCGCAAGTGCCTTTGGGAACGGCGATCCAAGCGCTAGGCTCGTTGTCCTTGGTGGTGTGGCCTGCGCAAGCGTTACCTGCGGAAGCGCAATCGTTCTGCCCAGCTTTGACGATGCCGGCACATTTCTCCATGTCGGCTTTAGCGGCGAAAGCGGCAGTGCTATTGGCGGCGAGGCCCAGTGCCAGCAGGCCGGCAACGGCAGTACGAATAGTCAGATCGGTTTTGTTCATGATGTATCTCCTAATAGGTTGAGGTAAGACAAGCGCTGCCTGTCGATGCTTAGTCGCGCCACTTTTGCAGACCTTACAAAATATTATTTGGAGATACGCGAGAGGAGAGAAATAGTCATGTGCTAGCATCGACCCCACTTAAAGCACCCTCACCTATGTCATGAGCGTCAACGACCCTAACGAACTGCAAGCCGCCCTGCACGAACAGCGTGACTACCTGTTGCGTTATGCCATGCTGCAATTGCGCGACCCGCATTTGGCAGATGATGTGGTGCAGGAGACCTTGCTGGCTGCCCTGGAAGGCAAGGCGCGCTTCGACGAGCGTTCGGCGCTGCGCACCTGGTTGGTGGGCATACTCAAACATAAGATATTGGACCTGCGCCGTAAGCAGGCGCGCATCACCGAGCTAAGTGGCGAGGATGACGAGAGCGATCCGCTGGAGAACATCTCCAGCGAGTCCTTCGACGACACTGGGCATTGGGTGAGTCCGCCGCAGACTTGGGCCAATCCCACGCAGACCTTTGAGAATCAGAAATTCTGGGAGATGTTCGAGTTTTGCTCCGAGCGTATGCCGCTGGCCAGCGCGCGTGCTTTTATGATGCGCGAGTTCATGGACATGTCTACCGAAGAGATTTGTAAGGAACTGTCCATTACCACGACTAACTGTTGGGTAGTGCTGCACCGTGCGCGTCTGGCCTTGCGGGAATGTCTGGAGCTGCACTGGTTTGGCAAGAAGGAGGCGTGATGTTGAACTGCAAACAAGCATCGGAACTGATGTCACAGGCGCAAGACCGTGACATCTCGCTGCGCGAGCGTCTTTCTTTGCGACTGCACCTGCTGTTCTGCCACGGCTGCCGCAACTTCTCTTCGCAGCTGCAGTTGATGCGCGCGGCTTGCCGCCGCTATCTGGACCGTTAATCTACCGATTTAAATCGCGCTTTTGATTCAAGTCCCAAACGGGGCTTGAAATCCGCAGACTCGCCCCCATTCTCCTCCTCAGCCGGACAAATCCCGCCAAACAACCCTAGAAAGGACTCGTAATGACACAAAGCGCTACTGTGAATCGCGAAACGATGGGCTTCCAGACGGAAGTCAAACAACTGCTGCAACTGATGATCCATTCCCTGTATTCCAACCGCGAGATATTCCTGCGCGAACTGGTCTCGAATGCCTCAGATGCCTGCGACAAATTGCGCTTCGAGGCTTTGCACAACGATGCTTTGTTCGAGAACGATTCCGAACTAAAGATCCGCATCGCCTATGACGCGGCAGCCAAGACGCTGACCATCACCGATAACGGTATCGGTATGAACCGCGACGAGATCATTAACCACCTCGGCACCATTGCGAAGTCCGGTACACGTGAGTTCTTCTCCAAGCTGAGCGGCGATCAACAAAAAGACGCTGGCCTGATCGGTCAGTTTGGGGTGGGTTTCTATTCAGCCTTTATCGTGGCCGACAAGGTCACCGTGCGTTCGCGTCGTGCCGGTGAAAATGCCGCGCAGGGCGTGGTGTGGGAATCCGATGGTGGTGGTGAATTCACTATCGAGATGGCCGAGCTAGCCGAACGAGGCACCTCCATTACGTTGCATCTGCGCGACGATCAAGGTGATTTATTGAGCGGCCACAAGCTGCGCTCCATCGTGCATAAATATTCTGACCATATCGTCCAACCTATCGTGATGAAGAAGGAAGAATGGAAAGACGGCGCGCAAGTGCTGACCGCCGAGGATGAGACCGTCAATCAGGCTTCTGCCTTGTGGGCGCGCGCTAAGAACGACATCACTGAAGACGAGTACAAAGCTTTCTACAAACACGTGGGCCACGATTACGAAGACCCATTGGCTTGGACGCATGCACGCGTCGAAGGTCGTCAGGAATACACACAGTTGTTGTATCTGCCAGCTCGTGCACCGTTCGATATGTGGGATCACAATGCTCGCCACGGCATCAAGCTGTATGTGCGCCGCGTGTTCATCATGGACGACGCCGAACAATTGCTGCCACCGTACTTGCGCTTCGTGCGCGGTATCGTCGATTCCAGCGATTTGCCTTTGAACGTATCACGCGAGATTCTGCAAGAGTCCAAAGATATCGAAGCCATCCGCAAAGGCTGTACCAGCAGGGTATTGGCGCTGATATCTGACATGGCTGCGAACGACAAAGACAAGTTCGTCACGTTCTGGGAGCAGTTCGGTCGCGTGTTGAAAGAAGGCGTAGGTCAGGATCATGCCAACCAAGAGAAAATCGCCGGCTTGCTGCGCTTTGCTTCTACCCATAGCGATACAGAAGAGCAGACTGTCTCCTTCGCTGATTATGTGGCGCGCATGAAAGAAGGCCAGGACAAAATCTACTACATCACTGCTGAAACCTTCAACGCGGCTAAGAACAGCCCGCATCTGGAAGTGTTCCGCAAAAAGGGCATAGAAGTGTTGCTGTTGACTGACCGCGTGGACGAATGGGTAGTCGGTTCTTTGCCAGAGTTTTCAGGCAAAGAATTGGTGTCGGTCGCCAAGGGTGGCCTCGATCTGGGTAGCTTGGAAGACGAAGCCGAAAAGCAAGAGCAGGAAAAGCAGGCCAGCGACCATAAAGACTTGCTGGACAAGATCAAGACCAGCTTGGACAAGCGCGTCAAAGAAGTACGCGTCACCCATCGTTTGACCGACTCACCAGCGTGTCTGGTGGCGGATGACAACGACATGAACGCCAATATGATGCGCATGCTCAAAGCAGCCGGTCAGAAAGTGCCGACCAGTCTGCCTATCCTAGAGATCAACGCCAGTCATCCGGTGGTGCAACGTCTCAACAGTGAGCAACAGCATTTCGACGATTGGGCAGCGGTGTTGTTCGAGCAAGCGCTGTTGGCGGAAGGTGGTCAGCTGGATGATCCCGCTGGCTTCGTGAAGCGCGTCAACCATTTGATGTTGAATATGGGTAAGTGATTTCCTCTCCCTTGTGGGTAGCCTTCCCCTTTTTAGGGGGAAGGTGAGGATGGGGGTTGGTTTTAGTCGCATCGCTATGTTGACTTAGTGGCGAGCTTCTAGCGTTTGTCGGGGGTAGCCCGACAGCTATTAGCAGTGACTTAGTCAGCGTAGTTTGCTGGCTTAGACACTGCTTAGTTGTTTCATCGAGTTACTTTCTTTTGCTTCGCCAAAAAGAAAGTAACCAAAGAAAAGGCGACCCCGGTTTACCGCCCTTCGGGTACCCGAGAAAAGTGCCTAGTGAGCGGGGCTGCGGAACTCGCCCTGCGGGCTCAGACAGTCCTCGCCTAAAGCTCCGCTCCCCAGTCATTTTTCTCGGCGGCGCTCAGGGGGCTTTAAAAGCCAAATGCCTCGTTGGATATAAAAAAGGCTAGTCTCGCGACTAGCCTTTTTGTTTTGCTGCATATTACTTTAGCTCAGTTGCTGTCCGTGCTCGCGGGTCGCAAAGAACTGCACTTTGGGCCAGCGCTCTTGAGCCAGTCTAAGGTTAACTCCTGTGTCTGCGAGGTAGGCGTAGTTGCCGTCCACGTCTTTGGCTAGGCGGTTGATGTTAGCTTTGACGAACTCGGCCATGTGCGCGGCGTCGTTGCAATGTACCCAGCGTGCCGTGTGGATGCCAGCGCGTTCGAATACGGCGTCGACGTTGTACTCGGCCTTGAGGCGGTGTTCCACGACTTCAAATTGCAACTGTCCGACCGCACCGATCAGCAGGGTGTTGTCGACCAAGGGCGCGAATACTTGCACCGCGCCTTCTTCACCTAATTGGCGCAAACCCTTTTCCAATTGCTTGGCTTTCATTGGGTCGCGCAGGCGCGCGCGGCTGAATAGCTCGGGTGCGAAATAGGGGATGCCTTTAAAAGTCAGCGCTTCGCCTTCGGTGAGTACGTCGCCAATCTGTAATTGGCCGTGGTTGTGCACGCCGATGATGTCGCCAGCAAAAGCCTCGTCCAAGCGCGAGCGTTCGTTGGCCATAAATGTCACCGCATTGGCGAGCTTCATGTCTTTGCCGGTGCGGCGGTGTTTGACCTTCATGCCTGAGCTGTACTGGCCTGAGCACACGCGCATAAAGGCGATGCGGTCGCGGTGGTTGGGGTCCATATTGGCTTGGATCTTGAATACGAAGCCGGTGAACGCTGCTTCGGTGGGCTGCACCATGCGCTTGTCAGTCTCGCGTGGCAGCGGGGAGGGTGCCCAATCCACCAGTGCTTGCAGGATTTCGCGCACACCGAAGTTGTTCACACCTGAGCCAAAGAACACGGGTGATTGTTGACCTTTGAGGAACTCGTCCAGATCGAAGGATGCACCCGCGCCCATTACCAGCTCGGTCTCGTCGCGCATGGTCTGCATTTCCATGGGTGCTTCTTTGGCCATCTGTTCGATGTCCGCACCACGTAACACTTCCACGTCTTGGCCGGCTTTTTCTTCGCCGGGGATGAAGCGCAGCACTTCGTCATTGAGCAGGTGATATACGCCACGGAAGCGTTTACCCATGCCGATAGGCCAGGTCACCGGCGCGCATTTGATCTTGAGTACTGATTCAATCTCGTCCAGCACTTCCAGCGGGTCGCGCACTTCACGGTCCATCTTGTTGATGAAGGTGATGATGGGCGTGTTGCGCAAGCGGCACACTTCCAGCAGTTTGATGGTCTGGGCTTCGACACCTTTGGCGGCGTCCACCACCATCACGGCAGCATCCACGGCTGTCAACACGCGGTAGGTGTCTTCGGAGAAATCTTGGTGACCTGGGGTGTCGAGCAGGTTGATGACGCAATCGTCGTAGGTGAACTGCATCACCGAACTGGCAACAGAAATGCCGCGCTGTTTTTCGATCTCCAGCCAGTCTGAGGTCGCATGGCGGCCGCTCTTACGCGCCTTGACCGTACCTGCCATCTGGATCGCGCCGCCGAATAGCAACAGCTTTTCGGTGAGCGTGGTCTTACCCGCGTCGGGGTGAGAGATAATCGCGAAGGTACGGCGGCGGCTGACTTCGCGGACGATGCCCTCGGAGCTGGCCACGGGCGTGCTATAGGATTCGGCGGATTCGTTCATATCGTGTTCACTGCTTTCTTTTGCCACAATGCAAAAAGGCTCGCTAATGGTTAGCAAGCCTTTGGGTTTATCGCGGCAGAGACTCTGCGCGAAAGTGCGCGTTAGCACACTGAATTTGGTGGCCCGGGGCGGAATCGAACCACCGACACAAGGATTTTCAATCCTCTGCTCTACCGACTGAGCTACCAGGCCATTTTCTACATTCACGAACGATGCGGCTGATTCGCGAAGTCGCGCATTATACCGATAACCGGATAAATGACAAATGCGTATTCATTTTTAATTTTTAGCGGCGCAGGGTTGCTCTTCTGATGAAGGTGTAGCTAGGACAAATAGCCGCTTTCGCCTACAATTTTCAGCTGTTCTAAATATATCCATCTAGGAAAGTCTTATGTCCTCATTGTCCCGTCGTGATTACCGCACGCTCGCGCTGGCCGCTTTGGGTGGGGCGCTGGAGTTTTACGACTTCATCATCTTCGTGTTCTTTGCCGTGGTCATCGGCAAGTTATTTTTTCCTGCCGATATGCCGGAATGGCTGCGTCAGGTGCAGACCTTCGGCATCTTCGCGGCCGGTTACTTGGCGCGGCCGCTAGGCGGTATCGTGATGGCGCACTTCGGCGACCTGTTGGGCCGTAAGAAGATGTTCACCCTCAGTATCTTTTTGATGTCGGTGCCTACTTTCGCTATTGGTCTGATGCCCACCTACGCCAGCATAGGCATATGGGCGCCCATCCTGCTGTTGGTGATGCGCGTGATGCAGGGTGCGGCGATAGGGGGCGAGGTGCCGGGTGCTTGGGTATTTGTTTCCGAGCATGTGCCAGCACGTCATGTGGGTTTTGCCTGCGGTACGCTGACCGCTGGACTCACCGGCGGCATCCTGCTGGGTTCCTTGGTTGCGACGGCGGTGAATCAGTCCTATAGCCCCGCGGAACTGCTGGAATCCGGCTGGCGCGTACCCTTTATCATAGGCGGGGTGTTCGGCTTCATCTCGGTGTGGCTACGTCAGTGGCTGCATGAGACGCCAGTGTTCAAGGAGATGCAGGCGCGCCAAGAGTTGGCCGACGAGTTGCCGCTCAAGCAGGTGATACGCGCGCATCGCCCTGCTATCGCGCTGACCATGCTGATGACTTGGCTGTTGTCGGCGGCCATCATCGTAATGATATTGATGACGCCTACGCTGATCCAAAAGCTGTATGCCATCCCCGCGACCACCGCCTTGCAGGCCAATAGTATCGCTACGCTGTTTCTGAGCTTGGGCTGCGTCGTGTACGGCGCGCTGGCGGATCGCTATGGCCCTGGGCGGGTGTTGATGGTGGGTTGCGCCTTGCTGGGGCTGAGTGCGATGGGTTTCTATATGCAGATGGCCGCTGCACCACAACATATATATATAGCCTATGCGATCAGCGGATTCTGCGTTGGGGTGATAGGCGTGGTGCCCAGCACGGCGGTGATGGCCTTTCCGCCGGTGGTGCGTTTCTCCGGTCTGTCCTTCTCCTACAACATGGCGTATGCGGTGTTCGGCGGCTTGACGCCGGTCATGGTAAGTATGCTGCTGCCGCTGGATCATATGGCGCCAGCCCACTATGTGCTGGCGCTTAGCCTGCTGGGCATAGGCATAGGCGCGGTGTTGCGTCAGCGCGAAACCGCGATTAAGGCTGCTCCGATGGCGGCAGGGAATGCATAGATAATTTGTGAGACAATGCGCGCCACAAAAAATCGCGCACAACCACAGTGCATGAAAGATCAGGATAGAACGTGTTTTTAGATAACTTCAAAAAATTGCTTGCAGACGATATGGCTGCAGTCGATCAAGTCATACGCACACGCTTGCACTCGGAAGTGGTGTTGGTCAATCAGATCGCCGAGTACATCATAGGCGGGGGTGGCAAACGCCTGCGCCCTGCGCTGGTGGTGTTGTCGGCGAACGCCTTCGGCTATCAGGGTAAGCAGCAGCACAATCTAGCTGCGGTGGTGGAGTTCATCCATACCGCAACGCTACTGCACGATGATGTGGTCGACGAGTCTGATTTGCGCCGCGGCAAAGCGACCGCTAGTGCGCTGTTCGGCAATGCCGCCAGTGTGTTGGTAGGCGACTTCTTATATTCCCGCGCTTTCCAGATGATGATGGAAGCGGGCGAGATGAGCGTGATGCAGACCTTAGCCGATGCGACCAATCTGATCGCCGAGGGTGAAGTGCTGCAGTTGCTCAACTGCCACGATGCTGATGTGGATACCGCCAACTATATGCGCGTCATCCATTGCAAGACTGCCAAGCTATTTGAAGCCGCCATGCGTTTAGGGGCGATATTGGGCAAGACCAGTGCGGCTGAGCAGGAAGCTGCTGCGATCTACGGTATGCATCTAGGAACAGCTTTCCAGTTGGTGGATGACGTGTTGGATTATTCGGCTGAAGAGGCGAAGACCGGCAAGCATCTGGGTGATGACTTGGCTGAGGGTAAGCCCACGCTACCGTTGATCTATGCGATGCAACATGGCACAGCCGAGCAGGCTGCGGTGGTGCGCGAGGCGATCGAGAACGGCAATGTGGAACAGTTCGGCGCGGTGCTAGAGATCATCCATGCTACAGGTGCGCTTGATCACACCCGTCAGATGGCCATGCGCGAGACTGAGGTGGCCTGTGCTGCACTTACCGTTCTGCCTGATTCGCAATACAAGCAATGCCTGTTGGACTTGGCGCACTTTGCGGCCAATCGAGAATTCTGATTTTTGATCAGGTTCGCACCGCATTAAGGAGATAACTATGAGCCGTATATTGTTCTTTGCTGCAATCGCTGGCTTGGTCTATCTCCTGCTGCGCGCCTATCGCAAAAACTCTGTCGAGCCTCATGTCGATGCGCCGAGTAAAACCGAAGATATGGTGGTCTGCGCACAATGCGGTGTACACGTGCCCAAGAGCGAGGGTGTGCAGGGGCAGGGTAGGAACTTCTGTTGTGCGGCTCACCGTGATGCATATCGGGGCTGATTTCCTAGGCGGGGTGTTTTGATGTCCACACCCAGCACCCAATACTCTGCAGACTACTGGCGCTCCCTGCGCTATTACAACATCTATAGATTAGTACTTGCGATACTGTTCGTGGTGCTGGGTGGAGTGTTGAGCAAACGCTTGGGACTCGAGGTTGCTGACCTGTTGCTGTTCTTCAGCGCGAGTGTGATCTATTTGGCCGGCGTAGTGCTGTCCTTCATCCTACTGCGTCTGCGCCGCCCCCGTTTCACCTGGCAGCTAGCCATGCAAGTGTGTGGCGACATCCTCGTGCTGCCGATATTGTCCTATGCCAGTGGTGGTGTGCAGAGCAACATCGGGCTGTTATTGTTGATCTCTTTGGCGGCGGCAGGTCTTGTCAGCCGAGGTCGCATCACGCTGTTCTTCGCTGCGCTGGCGAGTATCTCCACCCTGCTGACGCATGCTTATGCGGTACTGCATGACGATATTCCCGCCGCACAGTTCTTGCAGGTTGGCTTGCAGTGCATGGCCTATTTTGCGGTCGCCTGGATGGCGCACAGTCTGGCTAAGTACGCGGTGGACAGCCAGTTGTTGGCGCAGCGGCGCGGGCGTGATCTAATCAGTATGTCAGAGGCCAATCGACTGGTGATGCGCGATATGCAGGACGGGGTGATCGTAGTCGACTCGAACGGCAGCATCATGCAGATGAACCCTAGTGCAGCGCGCCTGCTGCATCACAACCATCAGAGTGGCGAGACCCTGTCCGATACCTTCCCCATGGTGTATGGGCAATATGCTATCTGGAAGAATAATGGCAGCAATAGTCGCGAGACTATGCAGCTTGATATGGGCATGCAAGCGCGTCTACGTTTTGTGGCAGTGGAACGAGACTCGGTGCATGGCGCGGTGATCTTTCTGGAAGACATGCAGCGCGTGCAGGCTGAAGCTCAACAAATCAAGTTGGCAGCGCTGGGTAGGTTGACGGCCAACATAGCGCACGAGGTG
This sequence comes from Gallionella sp., assembly GCA_028710525.1. GTDB lineage: Bacteria > Pseudomonadota > Gammaproteobacteria > Burkholderiales > Gallionellaceae > Gallionella. The sequence goes on from JAQTTY010000001.1 coordinate 206,538, forward strand.
CGTAATCCCCTGTCTGCCATCAGCTATGCCACTGAGTTGATGCAGGAAGGCGAGGTTGATGCTCAGCAGCGGCGGTTGTTGCAGATCGTTCTGGACAATACCCAGCGTATCAATCGTATCGTGCACGATGTCATGCAGCTCAACCGACGCGACCGAGCCCAGATTGAGCAGTTCGATCTGCATGAAGCTTTACACACATTTGTGGACGAGTTCATCCGTGCAGGGAAATTGGATGACGGGCTGATGGTGTTGCTGGCCGAAGGGGTCGTGCCCGTGGCTTTTGATCGTGGTCATCTGCGCCAAGTGTTATGGAATCTGTGCAGTAATGCGCTGCGTTACGGACAACGCCAGACTGGCAGCTTGATGCTGATGTTGCTCGATGATGATGGTACGGTGTCGTTGGATGTGCAAGATGATGGTCCGGGGGTCGCAGAGGAAAATAGTGCTCGTCTATTCGAGCCATTCTTTACTACGGCTGCACAAGGTACGGGCCTAGGCCTGTATATCGCCAAGGAGTTGTGTGCAGCGAATGGCGCAAAATTGGAATACCGCAAACGTGAGGGGCATGATGGCGCCTGCTTCCGTATCACTTTTGGAGGGACACATGGCAACGCAACATGACAAGTCAGGCAAGGCGCCGCGCGTCCTGTTGGTGGATGATGAACAGGACATCCTAGAGTTGTTGGAGATGACGCTGCTCAAGATGGGGCTGCGTGTGGACAAGGCGAGTAACGTAGGTGAAGCGCTGGCCAAATTGGCGGAGCGTCGTTACGACCTGTGTCTCACCGATATGCGTATGCCTGACGGCGATGGATTAGAGGTGGTGCAGTACATCACCCAGCAGAACTTAGATGTGCCGGTGGCAGTTATTACCGCACACGGCAATATGGAGAACGCCATCCATGTGCTGAAGGCTGGGGCATTCGATTATCTGGCCAAGCCGGTGGCGCTGGATCAGTTGCGTAGTCTGGTCAAAGCGGCACTGAGTTTGCCGCAGGTGGCTGGCAATAAGGACAGAGGACTGATAGGCGACTCCCCAGCCATGCAGAAGGTGCGCGACTTGATTGAGCGCGTGGCGCGTAGTCAGGCACCCGTGCATATCAGCGGAGAGTCGGGTAGTGGTAAGGAGTTGGCCGCGCGTCTAATCGTCCATAGCGGTTCACGCCGTGATCAACCGCTTATCGCGGTGAACTGCGGGGCCATCCCCGAAAATTTGATGGAGAGCGAATTCTTCGGTTACAAGAAGGGTGCGTTCACCGGTGCCGACAAGGATAGAGATGGATTCTTTCAAGCCGCCCACGGTGGCACCCTATTCCTAGACGAGGTGGCCGATCTACCTTTGGCGATGCAAGTTAAATTGCTGCGCGTCATCCAAGAGAAGCGGGTGCGCAAGGTCGGTGCGACCAGCGAGGATGCAGTCGATGTGCGTATCATCAGTGCGACCCATAACGACCTTGCGGAGCGTGTCAAACAAGGTAAGTTTCGTCAGGATCTCTACTACCGCCTGAATGTCATTCCCATCAATATGCCGCCGTTGCGCGAGTTGCGCGAAGATATCGGTGGCATTGCTCTTCAGACTTTGGAACGTCTGCGCGGCCTAACTGCAGCATGTTTTTCTGATGGCGCATTACGGTTGTTATGCGGCTATTCCTTCCCCGGTAATGTGCGTGAACTAGAGAACGTGATTGAACGTGCACTAGCACTGTGTTCGGATGGGCTTATCACTGAGCAGGACTTGCAGTTAGCCCCAGTTGAGAGTGAATCTAACGCAGGTACGGGTGCTTTGCCCAGTGGCCGTTACTCTTTAACTGAGTATCTGGATCAGGTCGAACGACAAGCCTTGTTGGTAGCCTTAGATAAGACGCATTTCAATCGCACCGCCGCGGCCAAGTTGCTGGGGCTGACTTTCCGTACCATGCGCTACCGCATGGAACGTCTGGGTATCAAGGCTCCGGAAGGCGATGATGATGAAAGTTGATGAGCAGGGTTGGGTGGGTGGCATCGCGCATATGCCTTCGCCAAATCATGACGAGCGCACCGGCGGCAAGGTCTCTTTGCTGGTGGTACATAATATCAGCCTGCCTCCCGAGCAGTTTGGCGGGCCAGGTGTTCAGCAGTTGTTCACCAATACCCTAGACCCTGACGAGCATCCTTACTACCGCACCATCGCAGGGCTGCAGGTCTCCGCCCACTTCTTTATACGCCGCGACGGTCAGGTCATACAGTTCGTGTCTTGTGCGCAGCGCGCTTGGCATGCGGGTGCTTCGTGTTGGCAGGGAACGGAAAAGTGCAATGACTACTCACTAGGCGTGGAACTGGAGGGTAGTGATACGGTGCCGTTTACCGAAGTGCAATATCAGCGTCTGCGCGAACTCACGCTGTTGTTACGCGACCACTTTGGCTCACTGGGCATCGCAGGGCATAGTGACATCGCACCGCAACGCAAGACCGATCCGGGTCCCTATTTCGACTGGCTTAGATTTCTCACCAGTTTGTCCTGAAAAAAATTCCTATTTAGAAGAACGGCCTAATTATCTAGGCCGTTTTTTTTGTTGCAATAAAATCTCACACCACTACAATTAGCGCGCCCGCTGAAAAAAAATACTATATATAGTGGTTTCAGTGAAAATCGCCCAATTCCACAACAGCTAACCTTATAGGGAGAAGTCCATGCTGCAAGCCGCTACCGAAAGCGTTAAATCCTCTCAGATACCCAGCCAGAAAATGACAGATTCCGTGATCTCTTCTACTAACACCGCAGCCCAGTTGGACCAATACAAAGTGATACGCCGCAACGGTGCGGTGGTGTCCTTTGAGCCATCCAAGATCGCGGTGGCACTCACTAAGGCATTTATCGCGGTAACCGGCGGTCAAGGTGCTGCGTCTGCGCGAGTGCGTGAGATGGTTGAACAGCTGACCGCTGCTGTGGTGAGTGCCATGTTGCGTCGCATGCCGCATGGCGGAACGATGCATATCGAAGACATCCAAGATCAGGTAGAGCTGGGTCTGATGCGTTCGGGTGAGCACGATGTGGCGCGCGCCTATGTGTTGTATCGCGAAGAGCGCTCTCGCTCGCGCGCCAAGGCCAAACATCTGGAGCCAACCCAAGTCATCAACGTCAAGCATGCCGACGGTAGTGTCACCCCACTAGATATGGAGCGTCTCGCCACGGTGGTGCAATCTGCCTGTGTGGGATTGGGAGATGTGGTTGATGCCGCAGCGGTCATCAAATTGACCCTGAAAGATCTATACGATGGTGTGCCTCAGCATGAAGTTGATAAATGTCTGATCTTGTCTGCACGTTCTTTGATCGAAAAAGAACCCGCTTACGATTTCGTGACAGCCCGCTTGTTACTGAACAGCTTCTGTAGCGAAGTGCTGGGTGAGGATGTCACTCAAGCCGATATGTCGACACACTACGCCGACTATTTCCCCAGATACATCAAGCAAGCTGTTGCTGCCGAGTTGCTGGACGTGCGCTTGGCACAATATGACCTGCAGCGTTTGGGTAAGGAGTTGGATGCGCAACGTGACCTGCAGTTCGGTTACCTGGGTCTGCAGACTTTGTATGACCGCTACTTCCTGCATATCGAACAGAAGCGTATCGAATTACCACAGGCCTTCTTTATGCGCGTGGCGATGGGCTTGGCCTTGAATGAGATTGACCGAGAAGCGCGTGCAGTTGACTTCTATCGCTTGCTGTCCAGCTTCGATTTTATGAGCTCCACCCCAACATTGTTTAACTCTGGTTCGTTGCGTTCACAGCTGTCATCTTGCTATCTGACCACCGTGGCGGACGATCTGGATGGCATCTATGAGGCCATCAAAGAGAACGCACTGCTGGCCAAGTTTGCTGGTGGTTTGGGCAATGACTGGACGCCGGTGCGCGCACTGGGCGCCCACATCAAGGGTACTAACGGCCAGTCTCAAGGCGTGGTGCCGTTCCTGAAGGTGGTGAACGATACGGCTGTTGCTGTTAACCAAGGCGGCAAGCGTAAGGGCGCGGTGTGTGCTTATCTGGAGACTTGGCACTTGGATATCGAGGAGTTCTTGGATCTGCGCAAGAATACCGGTGATGATCGTCGCCGTACCCATGATATGAATACCGCTAACTGGATTCCTGACCTATTCATGAAGCGCGTCATGGAAGGTGGCGAGTGGACATTGTTCTCACCTAATGACGCAATCGACCTGCACGACAAGTTCGGTGCCGACTTCGAGCGCGCTTATACCAACTACGAAGCTAAGACAGTTACTGGTGAGTTGAAGTTGTTCAAGCGTGTTCAGGCTGCCGGATTGTGGCGCAAGATTTTGACTATGCTGTTCGAAACAGGTCATCCTTGGATCACCTTCAAGGATCCTTGCAACATCCGTTCACCCCAGCAGCACGTGGGTGTGGTGCACAGTTCCAATCTGTGTACTGAAATTACGTTGAATACCAACGACAGCGAGATCGCGGTATGTAATCTGGGTTCGGTCAACTTGGCGGCGCATTTGTATCCTCGAGGTCACGAGAAGTTCGGCCAACTGGATCATGACAAGCTGCGCAACACGATCAATACCGCGATGCGCATGCTGGATAACGTGATCGACATCAATTACTACGCGGTTGCCAAGGCGCGTAACTCCAATCTCAAGCACCGTCCGGTTGGTCTGGGCATCATGGGTTTTCAGGATTGCCTGCACGAGCTGCGCATCCCTTATTCCTCGCAAGAGGCAGTCGAGTTCGCTGATCGCTCTATGGAGGCGGTGTGCTATTTCGCTTACTGGGCGTCCACTGAGTTGGCCGAACAGCGTGGTCGTTACGCCAGTTATCGTGGCAGCTTGTGGGATCGTGGCATCCTGCCACAGGATACCTTGGACATGCTGCGCACCGAGCGCGGTGGCTACGTAGAGGTGGATACCTCAGTAAGTATGGACTGGGATGCCTTGCGCGCCCGTATCAAGCAGCACGGTATGCGTAACTCTAACTGTGTGGCCATCGCGCCTACCGCCACCATCTCCAACATCATCGGTGTGTCGGCTTGTATCGAACCGACCTATCAAAACATCTTCGTCAAATCGAACCTGTCTGGCGAATTCACCGTGATGAATGAGCATCTGGTGCGCGATCTGAAACAATTGGGCTTGTGGGATGAAGTAATGATCTCCGACCTCAAGTATTTCGACGGCAGTCTGGCCAAGATAGACCGCATTCCCGCCGAGCTGCGCACCCTGTATGCAACGGCTTTTGAAGTTGAACCTAGCTGGCTGATCGAAGCTGCATCGCGTCGTCAGAAGTGGATCGATCAGGCGCAGTCTTTGAATATCTACATGTCAGGTGTGTCCGGCCGCAAGCTGGATGAGACTTACAAGTTGGCTTGGTTGCGCGGCCTGAAGACCACTTATTACCTGCGTACCCTAGGTGCGACTTCTGCAGAGAAGTCTACAGGCAAAGCGGGCGCATTGAATGCAGTGCCAACTGGTGGTGGCGTTGTGGAAGAAACTAAGTTCTGTTCGATTGATAACCCTGAATGTGAGGCGTGTCAGTAAGGCTAAAAATGGCATGACCGGAATCTGCTAGCGCAGCCTTTCGGTCGGTGCAAGTGAAAATGAAAATCGGTAGTAACACCCGATAGGCAAAGGAGAAAAAATATGTTGACTTTTGATGAAGAAATTAAACCTAACGAGCAGGCTTTAGGTATGATGCGCACATCAACGTTTGACGATGTTCAGGGAATGCAATTACAACAAGCGAGATCGAAGACAAACAGCGTTCCAATGACACCGGAAAAGACAGTGTCTACCGGACGTATACGCGTCGAAGATAAGCGCATCATCAATTGCAACGCGGACGTAAATCAGTTGGTCCCGTTCAAATACAAATGGGCTTGGGAAAAATATCTTTCTGCCTGTGCCAATCATTGGATGCCACAAGAGGTCAACATGACCGCCGATATCGCTTTGTGGAAAAGTGATCGTCTGACGGATGATGAGCGCTTGCTGATCAAACGCAATCTTGGTTTCTTTAGTACAGCAGATAGTCTGGCAGCTAATAACATCGTGTTGGGTACCTATCGCCACATCAGTAATCCTGAGTGTCGCCAATACTTATTGCGCCAAGCATTCGAAGAGGCAATCCACACACACGCTTACCAATATATCGTCGAAAGTCTAGGTTTGGATGACGGCGAGATCTTCAATATGTATCACGAGGTGGAGAGCATCCGCGCCAAGGATGAATTCCTGCTGCCCTTCATCGATGTGCTGACCAACCCAGAATTTAAGACTGGCACACCACAAGCCGATCAAGATCTGTTGCGTAGCCTGATCGTATTCGCCTGCATCATGGAAGGCTTGTTCTTCTATGTTGGTTTCGTGCAGATACTTGCCTTGGGTCGCCAGAATAAGATGACTGGCGCTGCCGAACAATATCAATACATCCTGCGTGATGAGTCCATGCACTTGAACTTCGGTGTCGACGTTATAAACCAGATCAAGATGGAGAATCCACATCTGTGGACCGCCGAGTTCCGTGAAGAGATACGCGGCTTGATGCAGAAAGGCGTGGAGCTGGAATATGCATATGCGGAAGACACTATGCCGCGCGGTGTGTTGGGGCTGAATGCGACGATGTTCAAAGAATATCTGCGTTTCATCGCTAACCGTCGTTGCCAACAAATCGGTGTCGACATTCTGTATCCAGGTGCGACCAATCCCTTCCCTTGGATGGCGGAGATGATAGACCTGAAGAAAGAGAAGAACTTCTTTGAGACACGTGTGACCGAGTATCAGACCGGTGGTGCATTGTCTTGGGATTAGTTCAGTAAGAGTTTACCCAACGTCATCAATCGTGGTTTGATGACTAGTGATCCAAGCAGCAGACTGGATCGGGTGTTTGGCTTTAGGCCGTGCTTGACGCTGAGTGCGGGCTGGGGGTAGTCGTCGTAGGTGTTGTTTATTAACTTTCATCGAAGGAGAGCAAAATGGCAGCAGTAAAGAAAACTAAACCAGCAGCAAAGAAGGCAGTCGCAGCGAAGAAGCCAGTAGCTAAAAAGGCAGTCGCAGCGAAGAAGCCGGTAGCTAAAAAAGCAGTCGCAGCGAAGAAGCCAGCAGCTAAAAAGGCAGTCGCAGCGAAGAAGCCGGTAGCTAAAAAGGCAGTCGCAGCGAAGAAGCCGGTAGCTAAAAAGGCAGTCGCAGCGAAGAAGCCGGTAGCTAAAAAGGCAGTCGCAGCGAAGAAGCCGGTAGCTAAAAAAGCAGTCGCAGCGAAGAAGCCAGCAGCTAAAAAGGCAGTCGCAGCGAAGAAGCCGGTAGCTAAAAAGGCAGTCGCAGCGAAGA
>JAQTTY010000001.1:213954-435142 GCA_028710525.1 Gallionella sp.
TCGCAGCGAAGAAGCCGGTAGCTAAAAAGGCAGTCGCAGCGAAGAAGCCGGTAGCTAAAAAGGCAGTCGCAGCGAAGAAGCCGGTAGCTAAAAAGGCAGTCGCAGCGAAGAAGCCGGTAGCTAAAAAGGCAGTCGCAGCGAAGAAGCCAGCAGCTAAAAAGGCAGTCGCAGCGAAGAAGCCAGCAGCTAAAAAGGCAGTCGCAGCGAAGAAGCCAGTAGCTAAAAAAGCAGTCGCAGCGAAGAAGCCAGTAGCTAAAAAGGCAGTCGCAGCGAAGAAGCCAGCGGCACCTAAAGCAGTTGTAGCCAAGAAGCCAGTTGCAGCGAAGAAGCCAGCGGCACCTAAAGCAGTTGTAGCCAAGAAGCCAGTTGCAGCGAAGAAGCCAGCAGCCAAGCCAGCAGCAGCTAAGCCGGCAGCACCAGCTCCAGTCGTTAGCAAACCGGCAGCTCCGGCTCCTTCTGCGCCAGCACCTGTTCGTCCGGCAGCATCATGGCCTTTTCCTACCCCAGGGATCGGTAAGCCGAACTAATCAGGACTGTGGTGACAGCCCCTGATTGCGTAAGCTAAAGGGGCCTATCCAGCAGGCTTGGGAATTTGGCGCACTACCCGGTGCGTGCGCCCTTTTCATTGCACTTGTGTCGTTGTGCGGTGGTTTTCTTTCCGTCAGAAACGTTCCGTTTCGGGCTACCTTTTTGCATCCTAATTTTATTTGGCTATCACCACGCTATAAGTAGTGATGGGAGCTGCGCTGTTTTTATCCAGAGCGATACCCGCAACTACTCCTACATTGGCGATGGAATCCGCGCTATCCAGATGTGTGTATGCGTAACTCAAGGCGCCAAGCGCGAACTCATGACCAGAGCCTATCGCCCAGTACTGCGTGTACTCGAATACCTCGCGCATTGAGTAGACGCCGAATATGCCGTTGGCATTAGCGATCAGTGCTGTGATTTGACTGGACTCGTAGGGATCCTCTTCATCCTCTTTGGGATTTAAATAGCACTCCTCTTTGAGAATGGGATGCAGTTTGCGAAACGTTTCAAAAATCTGTGCCTTGCTGTTAAGCTGTATATTCGTTGCTTTGGTCAGTAGATTAGCCAGAACAAGATGGTGGGCCGCACTGCCGCATACCCCCACATAACTATCCCCTATATGCAGTATCTTGTCGTGAGATGCATCCAGATGAGAGGGCAGCTTAGTGTTACCAAAGGTAGTGAGTGTATCTGCCGCGATAGTGGCGATACCATTTTTCCTGACAGCAACGATGGTGGTCATGTGTTTTCCCCGTAGAGTTAGATGCACTCATTATCCGTGATAAATGACGAGGCTAAGATTTCCTTGAGTTTCTATTCTATCGATCTGCCTTATACCGTAGAGGTCGCACGGTACTATGCCGTACTGCGTAAGTTTCATTGGGCGGTCTGGTTGGATAGTTGCGCCTTGTCCCGATATGACATCTTGTGTGCCGCGCCACATCACTCGTTAGTCATTGATGCTCAGGATGTGCAGGCCTTCGAGTTGTTGAAATCAGAGTTGATTGAGCCGGTCACACCCATAAAAGACGTGCCGTTCGCGGGGGGGGTGCTTGGCTACTGGAGCTATGATCTTGCGCGCAGCATGGAGGGGGTGCCGGAGCTGGCAGTGGATGCAGAGCAACTACCCTTGATGATGGTTGGCGTATACGACTGGGCATTGCTGGTCGATCATCAGCAGCAGCGATGTCGTTTGGTCTCTCATCTGCGCTTCCCTGAGACTAGGCAGTTGCTGGATGATATAGCGCGAGTGCTTAAATCCCCACTGATGGCAGTGACGACACCCTTCCAAGTGCAAAGCGAAGTACAGTCGAATTTCAATAGTGAGCGTTATGCGCAAGCCTATGCGCAGGTGCAAGCCTATTTACAATCAGGTGATTGTTATCAGATCAATCTCGCACAGAGATTCAGCGCGACTGCCACAGGAGATGCATTTGCTGCCTATCTTCATCTTCGCGAGATCAGTCCTGCTCCCTATGCGGCTTTTTTGGACTTTCCGAGCGTACAGATATTGAGCGCATCACCTGAACGCTTCCTGAGTGTGCAAGACGGAGCAGTAGAGACCAAGCCTATCAAGGGCACACGACCACGCGGAATCGATGCGGAGAGCGACAGCCGCTACGCTAGGGAGTTGGCTTCTCACCCTAAGGATAGGGCAGAGAATCTGATGATCGTAGACTTGCTACGCAATGATCTGGGTAAGAGTTGCGAGCCAGGTTCAGTCGTGGTTCCCAAGTTATTCGAGGTGGAAAGTTATACCAATGTCCATCACTTGGTCAGCACCGTAAGGGGGGTGTTGAAAAAGGGTTGTAGCGCATTGGATGTGCTGCGTGATTGTTTCCCAGGTGGCTCCATTACGGGAGCGCCCAAGCATAGGGCTATGAATATCATCGAGCAGCTGGAGCCGCATCGGCGTGGTGTGTATTGCGGGGTGATAGGTTACATAGGTTTCGATGGCAATATGGATAGCAATATCGCGATACGAACTCTAGTCTATTCTCACGGTGAGATACGTTGTTGGGCGGGGGGCGGTATCGTCGCCGACTCACTATGTGATGCGGAGTATCAGGAGACCTTGGATAAAGCGTCAGCGATGTTGGCGCTATTAGTCAAATTCAGGGGTTAGCTCGCGTTCTTGACGCGGATGATACGTACCACTTCTTGTATCTTGCGTAACTTACGCATCACCTCGGCGAGGTGGATACGATGTCCCACTTCTAAAGTGAAATACAAGGCGGTGTATTCACCTTCATTGTGGAAGCTTACGTTCTCGATATTAGATTCAGCCTCAGAGATGGCTGCGGCGACCTTGGCTAGGACACCACGCTGGTTAGCCACCAGCAGTTTGATCGCGACAACAAAGTTGCGGTGTATATCTTTGTCCCAAGCAACATCCAACCATTGCTCGCCGCTCTTGCCGCGTCGCAGGGTAGGGCAGTCATGGGTATGCACCACCAGACCTTGGCCGCTCTTGATCACTCCTATGATAGGGTCGCCCGGTATAGGACGGCAGCACTTAGCAAACTGAACGGCCATGCCCTCGGTACCTTGTATGGTGATGACCGAATTCGGAATCGTCTCTCCCTGCTGAGTCTCGCCTATCAAAGCGAGTTGGCGTGCCACCACCATGTTTAAACGTCGGCCCAGCCCTATGTCGGCCAGCATGTCTTGGCGTGATTTAACTCCGGTGTCACGTAGCAGCCGTTGCCAATGCTCTTCGCTTATATCTTGCTGACTGACCTTGAGCGAGGCCAATGCCTGATTGAGCAGACGCTCACCCAATTGGGCCGATTCACCCGACTGCATGGTCTTAAGGAAATGGCGTATATGACTGCGTGCCTTACTGGTGGTGACATAGTTCAGCCAAGCAGGATTAGGCTTGGCATGCGCAGCGGTAATGATCTCCACACGGTCACCGTTACGCAACTCGCTGCGTAGCGGTACCAGTTCGAAATTGACCTTGACTGCTACACAGCGGTTGCCGATATCGGTGTGTACGCTATAGGCGAAATCCACTGCCGTCGCCCCACGGGGTAGCGAGAGTATCTTGCCTTTGGGTGTGAATACATAGACCTCATCAGGGAAGAGATCGACCTTAAGGTGCTCGAGGAACTCAGCGGAGTCGCTACTCTGGCTCAAGCTCTCCAGCAACTCTTGCAGCCATTGGTGAGTCTTCTTATGTAAATCGTTGATGGACTCGTGGCCGCTCTTATACAACCAGTGTGACGCCACACCAGCATCAGCGATCTTATGCATCTCGTGGGTGCGTATCTGCACCTCTATCGGAGTACCGAAGGGGCCGAACAGCGTGGTATGCAATGACTGGTAACCGTTCAGCTTAGGAATGGCGATGTAGTCCTTGAACTTGCCTGGGATAGGGTTGAACAGCGAGTGCAGCGCACCGATGGCGACGTAACAGCTATTGGTGTCGTTCACCAATACACGAAAGCCATAGATATCCAATACCTCTGAGAAAGCTAGCGACTTGATCTGCATCTTCTTGTAGATACTGTAGATGTTCTTTTCGCGTCCGCTTACATCAGCTTCGATATGCCAATCTTGCAATCGTTGCCGCACCGCATCCAGTATCTTGTTGACGACCTCGCGGCGATTACCTCGCGCCACCTTCAGTGCCTTCGCCAATACCGTGTAACGGTTGGGATGCAGATGCTTGAAGCTTAGATCCTGCAATTCGTGGTGGATATCGTTCAGCCCCAGCCGGTTGGCGATAGGGGCGTAAATCTCCATGGTCTCGCTGGCGATGCGTTCACACTTCTCGCGCGACATCGAACCCAAGGTACGCATATTGTGTAGGCGGTCTGCCAGCTTGATGAGAATGACACGCACATCACGCGCCATCGCCAGCAACATCTTACGAAAGTTCTCAGCCTGTGCGTCTTCGCGTGTCTCAAAATGAATCTTGTCCAGCTTGCTCAGGCCTTCAACCAGCTCCGCTACAGGAAGGCCGAAACGTTCTGCTACTTCCGCAGCCGTAACGGGGGTGTCCTCGATAACATCGTGCAATAAGGCGGCGATGATCGCTTGTACATCTAGGTGTAGAGGGGTGAGTATCCTTGCGACAGCGATAGGATGTGTGACATAAGGGTCGCCGGAATGGCGCATCTGCCCTTGATGCGCGACTCGACTAAATTCAATGGCGGAACGGACGTACTCTACATCCTGCTCTTTAAGGTAGGTAGAGACTTCCTCTAGAAGTAATTCTGCGTCCGCCATTCATCGCTCTGCTCGGTTATGCCATGCCGCGATTAAGGATCTCTTTACCAACTTTGCCTTCGCTGATTTCACGTAGCGCAACAACGGTGGGTTTGTCCTTGCTCTCTTCAACCAAGTGCGTCGCACCATTTGCCAGTTGGCGCGCACGGTAAGCGGCGGCCAGTGTCAGTTCGAAACGGTTAGGGATATGGGTCAGACATTCTTCGACAGTGATACGTGCCATGGTTTACTCCGGTCTTTGCAGTTGATTGATAAGGTCTTCGTAACGGGACAGCTGCTTGGTGCAAGTGAGTCTTGCGCTCAACACCACAGCATTTAGCTCGCGCAGTGCCTCGTTCAGATTGTCATTGATAATAACATAATCGAATTCAGATACATGCGATACATCGATACGGGCAGCCGCCATGCGGCGCGCGATGATGTCCTCATGGTCAGTGCCGCGACCGGTTAGGCGCTGGCGCAACGCGGCTAAAGAGGGGGGCAGGATGAAAATGCTGATAGCTTGCGGGAATATCTTGCGCACCTGCTCGGCGCCCTGCCAGTCGATCTCAAGCAGGATGTCGCGCCCCTTGGCATTCTCTTGCGTGATCCAAGTCTGCGAGGTGCCGTAATAGTTGCCGTAGACTTCAGCACTCTCCAAGAAATCACCATGCTGCTGCATCTCTATGAACCGCTCGCGGCTGACGAAATGGTAGGCCTTGCCATCCACTTCACCAGCGCGCGGCGCGCGCGAGGTGTAGGAGACCGACAAGTCTATCTGCGGATTGATATTGAGCAGTGCATGGACCAAGCTGGTTTTGCCTGCGCCCGAAGGCGCGCTGATGATGAAAAGATTTCCGGACATAAAGGCCTCGAATTGGATGTTGGATAGGGTTATAGCGTGAGGTAATGAGTGGTCCATCACTCTAGGTTTTGTATCTGCTCGCGCATCTGCTCGATCAGTATCTTCATTTCCATGGCACTACGCGACACTTCGGCGTCCACCGATTTAGAGCCCAGTGTGTTGGCTTCTCGGTTGAGCTCCTGCATCAAAAAGTCGAGTCGTTTGCCTGCGGCTCCGCCTTGTTCGAGGATGCGGCGCATCTCGGTGAGGTGGCTAGCCAATCTGGATAATTCTTCGTCCACATCGATCTTGCTGGCGAACAGGACGATTTCTTGACGTATCCGTTCTTCATCAGTGTTCAGTAGTGCATCCTTCAGCCGAGTGATGAGACGCTGCTCATAGTTGGCGATGGCGGCAGGGACATGGGGCATCACGGCGGCACGTAGGGACTCAATCTTGTCCACGCGCAGCATCAAAAAGTCTTTGAGCTTGGCTCCTTCACGGGCACGGCTGGCTGAGAAATCGCGCAGCGCTTCCTCCAATAGACCGAAAAGGGTGCCACGCAGACCGTCCTCATCGTTGTTGGGGACTTCCAATACACCATTCCAACGCAACACATCGGCCACACTCAGGCTGGCGGAGCCGGGGATTACGGTCTGTACCTGACGGTTCCAAGCGGCCAGTTGCGACAGCAGTTCATGGTTGAGTTGGCTGCGTCCCTGTGTATTTCGCGTCACCAAGTTGATGCGGCATTCGACTTTGCCACGCTGGAGTTGCGCGCTAATTACCTCGCGCATCTGCCCTTCGAAGACGCGTAATTCGTCAGGCATACGCATCTGGATGTCCAGATATCGATGGTTCACCGCTCGCAGCTCTACACTTAGCGAACCGCTGGGAAAGTCCGCGCTGGTGTTGGCGTAGCCTGTCATGCTGAGAATCATCGGTAACTCCAAATAGAGGTGGGGGTATGGTTGCACTGAATAAAGGGCTGTGCGGCAGGCGCGCATTATATTACGATTGCTACCCTAATCGATTCGTAAGCGTCTCCTAAGCCTTCCCTACATGAAATTTTCAGTTCATCAAGCCAGTCTGATAGGCGACCGCAAGTACAACCAGGACCGGGTCGCGTACGCCTATCGCAACGATGCCTTGTTGTTGGTCTTGGCCGACGGTATGGGCGGGCATCTGCACGGCGAACTGGCGGCGACGCTCGCGATAGAGGCATTCGTAGAGCTGTTCGCCCAACATCCGGAGCCTACTTTTGCTGACCCTCAAGTATTCCTCACTGATGCAATGCGCCATGCGCACCACCGCATCATGCAGCTGCCGCATGATAAAGATGTGGGCTTCCCCGGTACCACCTGTGTGGTTGCACTGGTTCAAGATGGTAAATTCTACGCCGCACACGCGGGGGACTCGCGCTTGTACCTGTTGCGTGAGAACGCAGTCTTGACTCGCACTCGTGACCATTCCATGGTGCAGCAATGGTTTGATTGGGGGGTTATCTCAGAAGAGGAAGCACGTATCCATCCGCGCCGCAACCAGATTACCAATTGTCTGGGCGGTATCGAGGACATGTTCTATGTTGAGTCCGCCACCCCAATGGACCTGATGCAGGGCGATATCCTGCTATTGGGCAGTGATGGTCTATGGGGCCCGTTTACTGACGACGAATTGGCAGAGTCGTTCAAATTATTGCCGTTGGCCAATTCGCTAGACAATCTAATGGTGCGCGCTTTTGAGCGCGAAAGCGGACATTCGGACAATATCACTGGTCTGGCCGTGGCTTGGGGAGACGACCAGCACGACCATGCCACTGATGATACTGTCAGCCACGAACTGGAGGTCGACTGAGGCCCGCAGCACCAAACTTATCCAACAACTTTCATCTCTATACCGACTATGCGTCCTAGCAATAGACTTCCAAATCAACTCCGCGCCATCAAGATCACCCGTCACTACACCAAACACGCCGAAGGCTCGGTGTTGATTGAGTGCGGAGACACTAAAGTGATTTGTACCGCCAGCGTGGAAGAGCGTGTCCCACCCCATAAGAAGGGCAGCGGAGAAGGATGGGTCACGGCTGAATACGGTATGTTGCCGCGTTCCACCGGCGAACGTATGGGGCGCGAAGCAGCTAAGGGCAAGCAGTCCGGCCGTACCCAAGAGATACAGCGTCTGATAGGCCGCAGTCTGCGCGCGGTGGTAGACCTCAAGAAACTGGGCGAGCGCACCATACAGATCGATTGCGATGTTATCCAAGCCGATGGTGGTACGCGCACCGCCAGTATCACCGGCGCTTATGTTGCTTTGCATGACGCAGTGAGCGGTCTGCTTGCCAAAGGCTTGATCAAAGAAACAGCGCTGATTGATGCGATTGCTGCCATCTCGGTCGGCATCTATGAAGGCACGCCGGTGCTGGACCTCGACTATGTGGAAGACTCGGCCTGCGATACCGACATGAATGTGGTGATGCTGGGTAGCGGTCATTTCGTCGAAGTGCAGGGCACGGCGGAAGGACACGCATTCAGTCGCAGTGAGATGAACGCATTGCTGGATCTGGCTCAGGGCGGCATTGCAGATCTGATCAAGATGCAACACGCAGCACTACAAGATTAATGGGATTTGTTAACCATGAAAAAACTCGTCATCGCATCTAATAATCCCGGCAAACTGGCCGAGTTCCAGACACTATTGGCGCCCTTGGGGATAGAGGTCGTGACCCAGTCTCAACTGGGTATCAAAGAAGCAGAAGAACCACATCACACTTTTATCGAGAACGCTCTGGCTAAGGCTCGCCATGTCAGTCGCGAGAGCGGTTTGCCCGCGCTTGCGGATGATTCGGGTATTTGTGTTGATGCGCTAAATGGTATGCCTGGTGTGATCTCGGCACGTTTCTCTGGTTACCCTTTGTCCGATCAGCGCAACAACAAGGCTTTGTTGGAGGCGATGAAGACGCATACCGATCGTCGTGCCCACTATGCCTGCGTGCTGGTCTTGATGCGTTCTGCGGGCGATGCCCAACCCCTCATCGCTGAAGGTGAATGGCATGGTGAGATCGCGCTGGAGTCACGCGGTACGGGTGGTTTTGGCTATGATCCACTGTTCTGGGTACCGGAACTGGGCAAGATGTGCTCGGAACTGAGCCATGACGAAAAACACGCCATCAGCCACCGAGGCAAGGCTATACAAGTGCTGATGCAAAAATTAGCATTACGCACCTAAGCGACGTTCGACCCGTTCGTCTTTCAAATTTAGAATCCCCTTCCCACTCACAAAGGAGCTCAACCATGAAACGCATCTTGCTAGGTATCGTGTTGTCTATTGCAGCTGCATCAAGTCAGGCCGCTGGGTTCAAGCTTTCGAGTCCAGAAATCAAAGCGAATGGTCATATTCCCGCCAGTTTCGAGTTCAACGGTTTTGGTTGCTCAGGTGAGAACCGATCCCCAGCATTGCAGTGGTCGGGTGCACCTAAGGGTGCTAAGAGTTTTGCGGTGACGGTGTATGATCCAGATGCGCCTACCGGTTCGGGATGGTGGCACTGGATGGTGATCGATATACCGGCGGATGTGACTGCTTTGGCCGCAGGTGCTGGTGATGTGAGTGGCAATAAATTGCCTGTAGGAGCGGTGCAGAATCGTATCGACTACGGCGTGGCTGCTTGGGGAGGTACTTGTCCTCCCAAGGGTGATAAGCCGCATCGCTACATCTTTACCGTATATGCCTTGAAGACCGACAAGCTGGGCGTACCTGCCGATGCGACTGCGGCATTGACTGGTTTTATGATCCACGCCAACGCACTAGGTAAAGCCAGTTTTACCGCTCGTTACGGCCGCGCCAAATAGTTTGTTGAGCTTCCCCGAGAGTTCAGCTCGGGGTCACAATGATTTAATGCAGTCCCCGCCGTTCTCTTGCGCGAGTTTGAGTGCGCGGGCGGCTCTATCAAATAATTTGTTAGGATCGTCATCGCTACGGGCCGCAGTGATGCCGATGGAGACTGAGATGGCAGGCAATGCATCTCCGCTGGGCAATACCACCATAGAACGTTCCGAGGCTTTCATCAGTCTTTCGGCCGCGATACAGGCGTTGGCTAGTGAGGTGTTCGGTAGGAAGATTGCAAAACGAGCACCCTGATGGCAGCCTGCTTGATCATCTGGACGCAGACAGGACAACATAATATGGGCAAGATTACGTATCGCTTGATCTCCTCCCAGTTGTCCAAAGTGCTCGACAAAGCTCGCATGCTCGTCCATTTCTAATAGCATCAGACAGCAATGGCGCTTGCCTACCAAGTTGCGTAAAAGATGCCGTTCTACCTTTTTATGCATCCATTGTTTGCTGTACAGGCCAGTCAGTTCATCTATCAAGGCATTTGCAGTATATCCGTGCTCTCGTTCCATGCTTTCAGCCGCGACCTCGTTGGTATGGCGGATACGGCTGGTGAGGATATTAAGCATATTGTGCGCGGCGGCATGTGAACTATTGATCAATGCCCACATCGCAGCGTGATCGATGGCGAACAGGTCGCAATCTGTAGCGGCAATGACATAGGCCGACACGGGGGCAGCACCAAGCATGGACATTTCACCCACACATTCACCTTCGCCAAGTATGGCGATAGGTTCGATGTCGTTTGCTTTGGCTTGAACACAAAGCCTACCGCTCAGGATGATGTATATCGTCTCGTTCTCTTGCCCAGGAATCAGCAATGTTTCGCCGGCAGACAGAGTGATTTTTTCCGAATCCCCTAGATGCTGCAAGAACATCGGTTCTAAAACGCCGTTGAATAGTGTGGCGGATTGCACGACCTTCAATATCTCTGGGGAGCGTATCATTTTTTCCTTACGGACAATCTTAGAGGTTACTAGGGGGAAAGCATTTTCGTATAAACATTGTAAGACAATAGTAGATTTATTTATGCACACCCCCCTATTATCAATGGGGTTAAGTAAAAAGGGTATCTCGAACTTGCCCGTTATCCCAGCGCTTGGTAGGGTGTGCGACTTTGCCATTTACTTACGCCGTAAGAGGGCTTTGCTACCTCTCGGACACTATGACCATACATCCTCTGCAACCCATTTTGCTAAATTCCAAAACGCTGTCATTTAAAGCGCTGCCACCGCTCTCGCTGTATATCCATATTCCTTGGTGTGTACGCAAATGTCCCTACTGCGATTTCAATTCGCATGAGGTTAAGTCTGCTTCCGGCATGGCTGCCGGACGTTCATTACCAGAGCAGGAGTATGTCGCGGCCTTGGTGCGTGACTTGGAGTTGGCCTTGCCCCAGATATGGGGGCGTAAGGTCTATACCGTGTTCTTCGGTGGTGGAACGCCTAGTCTCTTGAGTGGTGAAGCCATCGCCGAGATTTTGCGTAATGTGCGCATGCTGCTACCTTTGGATCTGAATGCCGAAATCACGTTGGAAGCCAACCCCGGTACTGTCGAGGCAGGCAAGTTCGCCGCATTTCGTGAAGCGGGCGTGAATCGCCTTTCTATGGGGATACAGAGTTTCAATGACACTCATCTGCAAGCCTTGGGGCGTATCCATAGTGCAGATGAGGCGCGTCGCGCGATAGAGATCGCACGTCAGCATTTCAATAACTTCAATCTTGATCTGATGTATGCCTTGCCAGGGCAGACCTTGGAGCAAGCATTACAGGATGTGCAAAATGCGCTGTCCTATGAGCCCGATCATCTTTCTTGTTATCACCTGACGTTGGAACCAAACACCCTGTTCTACCGCAACCCGCCCGCCTTACCGGATGACGATGCAAGCAGCGAGATGCAAGTGCGTATCGAGGCGTTGTTGGCTGAGCAGGGCTACGAGCATTACGAGACTTCGGCATTTGCGAGGCCGGGACGGCAGGCCAAACACAATCTCAATTATTGGAAGTTCGGCGACTATCTAGGCATAGGTGCCGGCGCGCATAGTAAGTTGAGTTTTCCTGATAAGGTCGTGCGGGAGGTGCGCTATAAGCAGCCGCAAGCCTATCTGCAGCAGGTCGCCAAAGATGATCCAGTGCAGACTCGGCATGACGTGCCGCACGACGAGTTGGCGTTTGAGTTTATGCTCAATGCATTGCGTCTGAACCAAGGGTTCGATGCCACGCTTTACAATGAGCGCACCAGTCTTGCTTTGTTGGGCATACAGCGTGAATTAAACGAAGCGCAAAGTCGTGGCCTACTATTCAGAGATCATCAGCGCATCGCGCCTACTGTATTGGGGCAGCGTTATCTGAACGATCTATTGGAGATATTCTTAAACGATAAGCAATAAAAAAGCCCGCCGAAGCGGGCTTGGTACTTTGCTTAACCTTTGCGGCAATCTCTGATGAATTGTTTGCGTTCCTTGCCTTTCAATTTTTCCTTGTTGGCATTTCTGACGCAGGTCTTCAAGCTAACTTTAGGTTTGGCAACGTCACCCTTTTTGGCGCTATGTTTGCTCACGCGTTTTTCCTTCGCAGCGTGCCTTTTCTCTTCTGCTGTCGCTGCCTTTACATTTTGCTGGCGAGTCGTCTTACCCGCGATGATGTGTTCTTGTACGCCAGCCTTCCTAGCTTCTGTGGCGGCATCATTAGACTGCACGCAATCACTGATGTAATCAGCCCTTTTATTGCCCTCCATTTTCATATTCTTGGCATTCTGCTCACAAGTCTTGCGCTTTGATTGTGCCGTGACCGCTTGAACGCTGGCTGGCGTACTGGTTTTTTCCAGCGTCTGTGAAAGGCAAGAGCTTAGAAAACTCTCTTTAGCAGCGCCGCGTAATTGTTGGCTGCGGTTCTCGCAACTTTGACTATCCGCGACAGCCCAAGCTTGAGCAGAGAAAGTAAATGCGATGCATTGTATCAACAGCAATATTGCTTTCATTTCATCCACCTTTGGTTTTTAGCGAGCGAGCAGTCTAGCACTGAAAAAAACCTAGACTCAAGTTTTGCGAATGCATAGATATTATGGTGTAACGATTTGCTAGGGTAATCGTGAAAGTGTAGCAAGTTTCGCGACCTACCAGCTGCGTCCATCCACTTGCTTTATCTTTAGTGCGGACAGATCCACCTCTTCTAAGCAGCGCGCGTTGATGCTGAACATCTCGACACCGTTGTGCGCGCCCGTACCCATAGGTGCGCAACCGCAGATCGCGCAGAAGTGATGGTGTATAGAACGCTTGCCGAACTGATAGGTGGTGAGATTGCTCTCTGGGGTGAGAAAACGCACCTGAGAGCGCGGTACGAACCAGCGCAACGCGCCTAGGCGGCGACAGATAGAGCAATTACACTCCTTGACGCTGTGCAGGTCGCCTTCGACTTCGAAAGCGATATGACCGCAATGACAACTTCCTTTATAGATCATGGCAATCTCCCCAAGGATAAGCGGGATGAACTATACGGCCTTTTTGTACACCAGATCCCACACGCCATGGCCGAGGTTGATACCGCGTTTCTCGAACTTGGTGAGCGGGCGGTACTCGGGGCGGGGGGCGTAGTCACTTGCAGTGTTTTGCAAGGTTGGTTCATCACTCAATACCTGCAGCACTTGTTCGGCATAGTCCTGCCAATCGGTTGCGACGTGGATGTAGGCGCCTAGTTTGAGCTTCTTTACCAAGCCCGCGATGAACGGCGCTTGGATCAAACGGCGTTTGTTGTGACGCGCTTTATGCCAAGGATCAGGGAAGAAGATATGCACGCCGTCCAAGGCAACCTCGCCCAACATGTCGCGCAGCACTTCGACCGCATCGTGCTGGATGATGCGGATATTGCTGACCTGCATCTCGTCTATTAGTTTGTAGAGATTGCCCACACCTGGTGTATGTACCTCTAGACACAGATAGTCGTTCTCTGGGTGTGCTGCGGCGATGGTCGCCGTGCTGTCCCCCATACCGAAGCCGATCTCCAATATCTTGGGTGCGTTTCGACCGAAGGCATCATTCAAATCCAAGTGCTGGGGGCGATAGGCGATGCCGAAGCGCGGCCCCACCGTATTGACCGCGCGCTGTTGCGCCACAGTGACACGGCCTTGTCTGAGGACGAAGCTACGGATATGGCGATTAACTGGGGAGCCGCGTAGCGACTCGTTGGCCCCTTCCCCTGTTTGCGGGGGAAGGTTGGAATGGGGGGCTTGCTTGTTGGCGGTGTCTTCTGTCATGAGGATCAGCTGCGTACGGAGGCGATAACGCCGGCAGTAGGTGAACTGGGGCTAGCGCTGTACAACTTCTTGGGCATGCGACCTGCCAGATAGGCCTCGCGTCCAGCCTCTGTAGCTTTCTTCATCGCCGAGGCCATCAGTACCGGATTCTTGGCACCTGCGATAGCGGTATTCATCAATACGCCAGCGCAGCCTAGCTCCATCGCAATCGCTGCGTCGGAAGCCGTGCCTACACCCGCATCCACGATGACGGGCACGCTGATCTTGTCCATGATGAGTTGCAGATTCCATGGGTTCAGGATGCCCATGCCCGAACCTATCAACGAAGCCAAAGGCATGATGGCCACACATCCAATGTCCTCCAGTTGTTTAGCAATGATGGGGTCGTCTGAGGTATAGACCATCACTTGGAAACCTTCCGCTACCAACGTCTTGGCGGCGGCGATGGTCTCGATGACATTGGGATACAAGGAATGCGGATCGCCCAGCACTTCCAGCTTCACCAAGCTATGTCCATCCAGCAGTTCGCGTGCGAGGCGCAGCGTGCGCACCGCATCTTCGGCGCTGTAGCAACCGGCGGTATTGGGCAGATAGGTGAACTTAGACATCGGTACGGCATCGAGCAGATTCGGCTCGTTGGCGTTCTGTCCCAGATTGGTACGGCGTATCGCCACCGTCACGATTTCGGCACCGCTGGCGTCGAGCGCCGCACGTGTCTCGGCAAAGTCTTTGTATTTACCAGTGCCTACCAGCAGGCGTGAGTTGTAGGATTTTCCGGCGATGACTAGTTGGTCGTTCATTTGGTGTACCTGTAGTTGCTAGGGGGTGCGGTCTGTAGTGTCAGAGTGGTGGGGCTGCTTAGCCGCCGCCTACCGCCACCACCAGTTCCAGTTTGTCGCCATCGGCGAGGTTTACGTTGGCATAGGTGCTGCGCGGCACGATATCGCCGTTGCGCTCCAGCGCGATACGTTTACCCGTATAGCCCAACTTCTCGATGAGCTCGGCGATATTGAGCTTGGCAGTAAATTGTTGGCTGACGCCGTTGATATGGATAGTGATCACTTCTGGTTGTACTCGGTTCGGTAAGTTGCGATGTGCTTGCACTAGTCGGCTAAGTTAGCGATGGCCAGCGGCAGCATAGTCAAGGGGCATGGATTTTACGTGGGAAGCAGGTAATACTCAAATCAAGGGTCGTATGCGGCAAGCTGAGACTAGCGTGCTACAGTTGTAGCATCAATAAAGTGAACGGTTAGTAGAGGTCAGATATGAGCGCAAGTGAAACTGTACAGGCAAGCAACGAGATTTTGCTTGGCAATCGCTTGGACGATATGGGGGCACTCGATTGGCGTGAGGCACTGGGGGCAGAAGCTGCCTTGTTAAGGGTGGCCCGTCCTTCGACTTCGGTACTTGAAGCACTGGCGGAACGCTTTGGTCTCGACTCCTTGTATGTCAAAGACATCTGTAATCCTGCTCATCCACCACAATTTAGCAGGTTGGAGGAGGGTGGTGTACTGCTGATACTACGTTTCCCGATAGCGACCGGAGACGAAGCAGGGGGTGGTGTATCGGTTAGTGTGTCTTTACTGGCGGATAACAAGCTTTGCGTATTGATCTGGCCGGGCGAGCGTTATCAGGATGTTCCCGAGCGTGAGCTGAGAGAGAGTAGTGTGGATGAATGTGTCGCCAAGTTCGTCCATCACCTGATCGACCCGCTACTGCGGCGGGTCTATGTGCTGCGTGATGAGATGGACGACGTGGAAGACGAATGTCTAGCCAACGTGGATAAAGCGGATTTGGGCAGTCTGTTGCTAATGCGCAAAGAGTTCGCCACGCTGGCGCGCAATGCTAGAACCAATGCAATGGTCATCGAGCAACTGCGCATGCATTCTATTTATCGCGAGAATCTACATCTGATGGACGCACAAGAACATATGCAGCGTGCATCAGTGATCGCGGAATCACGTAGCGAGCACGCTTTGAGCGTGATGCAGGCGGTGCAATCGTTGTTGAGTCAGCGGCTAAACGAAGTGATGCGCTTGTTGGCGATGATCACGGTCGTGCTCACACCTATGGGCGTCATCGCTGGGATATTTGGCATGAACTTCAGCAATATGAGCGTGCTGCAATCTCCGCACGGTTTTGGTCTCGCGCTATTGTCTATGTTGATTTTGGGGGGCTGCTTGGTCACGGTGTTCAAGCTCAAACGTTGGTGGTGAAACGTGCGGTGATTAGCCGTGGAATTGGTTGAGTTATATCAGGAGCGCAAGTAGAATCGCCGCCTTCGCGGGTGTAGTTCAATGGTAGAACGGCAGCTTCCCAAGCTGCATACGAGGGTTCGATCCCCTTCACCCGCTCCAAATTTATTGTTCAGGCGAATCGCGGTGTCACGTGCGCACTCATTCCTGAGCGTAGTGGTCGTAGCTTCAGCTGGTAACCACACGGCCTACTCCTTGCGGGTGAGTCTATCTATCTGATATGCCTGCGTCGTTCGCTGCGGTGCTTCTTACGCTGCATCACGCAAAAAAGATTTATCACGAAATCTTAGCTTGCCTGCCCCCACTTTCTTATTTCAAAGCCACATCCGGTACCACCACGCGCTGGTCGTGCATGACGATGCGTGCGACGAACCAGATGGCGAGCGCATTGGCAAAGAGGGCAACCAAGCCGACACGGTCGTAATGCACGATATGCATGGCTTCGTCTTGAGTGATGATGAAGCCGGCTAGGGTACTGGCCAGTGCCATCGCTAAGGATTGCACGGTGGCGTTGAGTGACATGAAGGTGCCGCGCAGTTGTGGTTGGGCGGCCGAGGTGATGATGGCCATCGCGGGGATCATGCGCCCAGAGACCAGCACGAAGAAGAAGGTGGTATAGATCAGCCATAGCCATAGCGGCGCAGCGGTGATGTGGGTGACCAGTACTAGGGGAACTGAAGCGATCAATGCCACTAGACGGTAAACGCGTGTCTTGCCATGCTGATCGGCACGCCGACCGATGAAGCGTGCGCTGAAGAAGGTGGCTGCACCGCCAGCAAGATAGATGAAGGGTATCTCGTGTTGGGTGATGCCGATGTTATGCACTGCATATAAGGTGATGTAGGGAATCACGGTGAAGCCGGAGAAAATAATCAGCGCGGAGAAGGTCAGGGCATGCAAATGGTTGGGGTCGCGCAACACCTCGAACATAGGGCCGAACGGGTGGCGCGATTTCACGTATGAATAAGGTGCGTTTGCACCTATATTCTGTGGGGAAGACCCTTGCGGTCTCTGTGCACTGATGTGTTGGCGCAGTTGTGGTAGTACCTGTTTACCGACAAAGAAGAACAGCGCTGTCAGTACCGCCACCAAGACGAACGGTGCACGCCAGTTCAGCCAGTTTGCCAGCCACAAAGAGATTGGCACACCGGCGATGGTGGATAAAGAGAATGCGGACATCACGATACCGCTGGCGCCAGCACGGCGCTCGAATGGGATCACGTCACCGATGATGGTTTGCACCATAGCACCCATCACGCCGCCAAAAGCTCCCGCCAAGGCGCGGGCTACCATCAGCGTGACATAGCTGGGCGCAAGTCCGCAGGCCAGTGAGGCGAGGCCGAACAGCACGAACATGGTGAGTAGTAGACGTTTTCGCTCAAAGCGGTCGACGAAGGTGGCAGCCAGCAGACCGGACAGTGCGGCGCTGAAGCTATAAGACGCGACCAGCAGACCGAACTCGTGAGTGCTGATGCCAAAGGCGCTGATCAGCATAGGGCCGAGCGGCATCATGATCATGAAATCGAGGATGTGGCTGAACTGTATGCCCGCCAGCGTCAGTAACAGGCGACGCTCGTGTTGTGCGGTCATTGTGGGATGCATATGCGAGAGGTCAGGTGGAGTGAGCGGCATTCTAACAGCGTCACCGGACTCTACTTGGTGTCAGGATTCTTTTTCCTTGCTGCGATGCAAAGGGCATACATCGCAATGATCGGCGGGCATGGTCTTGATGTGGGGCACGCAGACGACGAATTTGTGATCATCTTTGGAGCGGAACGTGTGCACGCATTCTGCGCAGGTGCGCAGGGCATTAAGGTCATCGTTGTTTTCAGTCTGCTCGTTCATGTTTGATACCGTTTGCCGCTGTAGGGTGTGATGACTAACTAGTGCGATGAATCGCGAGTAGGTCATCGGTTACTGCGAAGTGATAAGCACACTACTCTCGCCGTTATATAGGGTCAATTATGGCCCTGTTGCTATCAGTGCCATAGCTTGCAAGTGCCTTAGAAGCGCTCATGCGGCATCAGATAACGCCATAATCTTGGCGCCATCCTAGACATCGCCACGCGCCCGATGCGCAAGCGCTTCATGGAGATGACTTGTAGCCCAACGGTTGTGCAAGCATGTTTGATTTGGCCGGGGATTACGCCTTTGATGGCGAAGCGTAAGTTGCGCTCATTCTGCCAACTGACTTTGATGGGTTTGAGTGCCTTGCCGTTGAAGGTCAAACCATGATTGAGCAGCTTGAGGCCTTCCGCGGAGAGCGTGCCTTCCACCTCGACCACATACTCCTGCTCCATGATGGCAGCATCATCCTTGAGTTTGCGCGTTACGCGCCAGTCTTGGGTGTACACCTGCAATCCGTAGGCGCCTTGTTCCAGCGGCGCGCATTGCGTCAGGCGGAAGAAGTGTTGTTTGAGTAGATGTATCTCGGAAACATCGTCTGGTGTACGTGTAGCAGCGCTCAATATAGGTGTGCTGTCCATATCCTCGTGTGGCAGATGGAACACCATGGTGACCGGTTCGATAGGCGTGAGTTGCGCATCTGCATGCAGTTCGACGCGCTGTTGCGCCACCATGAACTGAGGCTCTTCGACTACCACCCCGTCCACCAGCACCCACCCGCCAGCGATATACAACTCGGCCTCGCGACGTGAGCAGGCAGTCAGTTCGATTAGGCGTTTGGCGAGGCGGATAGGAGCTGTCATGGCGTGGGCGTGTAGCAAAGAAGTCATTGTAATAGCAGCGCGCTAATCGGGTGAGATTTGCGCTACGTAAAAGCTGAAATATTTGGCGCGCTAGCGCTCATCTAGTCAGCTTTGCAAGTCACAAATAAGCTCCGCGAGAGAAATTCCTGAAATAATTTGGTAGGTGTCGGTGGTAAAATCACAGTCGCTTTTTTGCCGATCTCAGTCCATGTCACAACCCGCTTTCGTCCATCTACGTCTACACAGTGAATTCTCCATAGCCGATGGCATGGTGCGTATTCCTGACGCCGTGGCCGCAGCGCATGCCGATGGTATGCCAGCTCTGGCGCTGACCGATCTGAGTAATGTGTTCGGCCTCATCAAGTTCTATAAGACCGCGCGTGGCAAGGGCGTAAAGCCGGTGATCGGTTGCGACGTATTCATCAGCAACGATGCCGATCGAGATCGGCCGCACCGCTTGCTACTGCTATGCCAGTCGCGCGAGGGTTATCTGCTGTTATGTGACTTGCTGTCGCGCGCTTATCTGGAAAATCAACATCGTGGCCGCGCCGAACTGCGCCGCGAGTGGTTCCATGAACACGGCACCGCAGGTTTGATCGCCTTGTCCGGTGCGCATATAGGCGACGTGGGCAGTGCACTGTTGTCCGGTAATGCACAACAAGCTAAACAATATGCAAGTGAGTGGGCGGCGTTGTTCAGTCAGCGTTACTACATCGAAGTGCAGCGCACTGGGCATGCCGAAGAAGAGGCTTATATCTCCGCCGCATTAGGCTTGGCTGCGCAACTCGCGCTTCCAGTGGTCGCCACGCATCCGGTGCAGTTCATTAGCAATGATGATTTCAAGGCGCATGAGGCGCGTGTGTGTATCGCGGAGGGCTATGTGCTCAACGACAAGCGCCGCGTCAAAGCCTTTACTGCCGAACAATATTTTAAGACTCAGGCTGAGATGGCGGAGCTATTCGCCGACTTGCCTGAGGCACTGCAAAACAGCGTGGAGATCGCACGGCGCTGTAATCTATCGCTAACTTTGGGTAAGCCTCGTTTGCCGGATTTCCCCACGCCTAACGGCATCGGTCTGGACGACTTTTTGCGACTACAGGGCCAAGAGGGCTTGCTCAAGCGCATGGCCTTCCTCTATCCCGATGAAGCAGTACGCGCGGCCAAGATGCCGGAGTATCAAACGCGCCTCGACTTCGAGAACGAAACCATCATCAAGATGGGCTTCCCCGGTTACTTCCTGATCGTGGCAGACTTCATCCGTTGGGCTAAGAGCAACGGTGTGCCGGTCGGTCCGGGTCGTGGTTCCGGTGCCGGCTCACTGGTCGCTTACAGTTTGGGCATCACTGATCTCGACCCTTTGCGCTACGACCTGCTGTTCGAGCGTTTTCTTAATCCTGAGCGTGTCTCCATGCCCGACTTCGACGTGGACTTCTGTCAGGATGGTCGCGAGCGTGTCATCGATTATGTGAAACAGAAATATGGTGCGCAGTGTGTGTCGCAGATCGCGACCTTTGGCACCATGGCGTCTAAGGGTGTGTTGCGCGACGTCGGGCGCGTGATGGACTTCCCTTATGGTCTATGCGATCGACTTTCCAAACTGGTGCCACTAGACGGTGTGAAGCCGGTATCGCTGCAAAAAGCGCGCGAGATGGAGCCAGAGTTCGCCGCGATCATCGAGAACGAGGAAGGCGTGGACGAGTTGCTTGAATTGGCCGAGCGTCTCGAAGACTTGACGCGTAACGTCGGCATGCATGCCGGTGGTGTGTTAATCGCGCCGGGCAAGCTCACCGATTTCTGTCCGCTCTACAGCGCTGAGAATGTACAGGCGGGACAGGATGGCAAGGCCGTCAGTCAGTATGACAAGGACGACGTAGAGGCCATCGGTCTGGTGAAGTTCGACTTCTTGGGCTTGCGCACGCTGACCATCATCGATTGGGCGGTGCGTTATGTGCACGAGATGCCCGAGCATGCCAAGTTCGATATCGATTTCATTCCGTTGGACGACAAGAAAACCTACGACGCCATCTTCAAGACCGCGAATACCACGGCGGTGTTCCAGTTTGAATCGCGCGGCATGAAAGACACGCTGATCAAGGCCAAGCCAGATTGCTTGGAAGATCTAATCGCCCTGAACGCTTTGTATCGTCCCGGTCCGATGGACTTCATCCCAGATTACATCAATCGTAAGCACGGTAAAGAGCAGGTCATCATCCCACACCCATGTTTGGAAAAAGTGGTGGGCACCACCTACGGCATCATGGTTTACCAAGAGCAGGTGATGCAGGCGGCGCAGGTAGTGGCGGGTTACACGCTGGGCGGCGCGGATATGTTGCGCCGCGCCATGGGTAAGAAGAAGGCAGAGGAGATGGCAGAGCAGCGCAGCATCTTTGTCGCCGGTGCGGAAAAGAACAACATCGACGAGAAAAAGGCCAACGAGATATTCGACACGATGGAGAAGTTCGCGGGCTACGGCTTCAATAAGTCGCACGCCGCCGCGTATTCTTTGGTTGCCTATCAGACCGCTTATCTGAAGTGCCATTTTCCCGCTGCGTTCATGGCCTCGACCATGACTTCGGAAATGGTCAACACTGACAAGATCAGTTTCTTCTATCAGGATGCCGTGCAGCAGGGACTGACCATCTTGCTACCCGATGTAAATTCCTCGACCTTCCGCTTCCGTCCAGTGGATGAGAAGACCATCGCTTACGGTCTGGGCGCGGTCAAAGGGGTCGGTGAATCCGCGGTCGAGAGCATGGTATTGGCACGAACCAACGGCGGGCCGTTCAAGGATATCTTCGATTTCTGCCGTCGCGTGGATAAGCGTATCGTCAATCGCCGCACCATAGAGGCACTGATACGCGCCGGTGGATTCGACACCATCAACGACCATAGAGCGCAACAACTCGCCTCATTAGATGCAGCCTTGAGTAGCGCCGATCAGCAGGCGCGCTCGGCCAATCAGAACAGCTTATTTGGTGATGACGAGGCCGACGCGGTGCTCATCGAGCAGACCCAAGACGTGCCACGCTGGACCTTGCGCGAGCAGTTGGCCAATGAAAAACTTAGTCTGGGCATGTATCTGGGCGGTCATCCTTATCAAGAATATGCTGACGAGCTGTCCAACTTTACCAAGGTGAAGTTGGGTGACCTCACACCGCAGTTTGTCGGCAAATCTAGTGGCGGTGGAGGCGGCGGTTACGGCGGCGGTCAAGGTGGTGGCCGGCGCGGTGTGCAAGTGCTGTTGGCCGGTATCGTGTCCGCCTTCCGTTTGCAACAGACGCGGCGCGGACGCATGGCGGTGATCACCCTGGATGACGGAGCAGCACAGATCGAATTAACGGTGTTCAACGAAATCTACGAGGCCAACCGCCCTTGGATCGTCGTGGATGAATTGCTGGTGGTGCGCGGCAAGGCTACGCTTGATGAATATTCCGGCGGTGTTCGGGTGAACGGCGAGGAGCTGTTCGATTTCGCTCAAGCGCGTTCCAACTTCGCGCAACAATTGTCGCTGCGCTGCAATGGCAATGCCGATGTGGCGCAACTGAAGAAACTATTCACGCCTTATCGCGAGGGCAAGTGTCCGGTGCAGATCTATTACCGCAATCCAGTCGCGGCCTGCCAACTGCGATTGGGAGAATCTTGGAATGTCACCTTGCAGGACGATCTGTTGCGCGAACTGGGCGAGTTGTTGCAGCCTGAAAATGTGCGCGTGGAGTACGGCACTTAAGTCTCTGCAATAACGCTGTCACCAAGAACAGCGTTGCCGCAAGGTATAATCTCCGCTCTGTCCAGTTGAGGTTTATTTAATGTCTGAAACGATACTCGTCATCGGTCTTACGGTGTTCTTTGCCCACTTTCTGTCTTTGCAATTCCGCAAGACTAATATTCCCGATGTGCTGATGTTGATGCTACTGGGCATCGTCCTTGGTCCTGTGTTTGGCGTTGTCACACCGGAAGATTTCGGCAAGATAGGTTCATTGATCGCTACCATCGCATTGGTGGTCATCCTATTCGAAAGCGGCACCTCACTCGACTTAGATACGCTGAGTAAATTGCTCGCCACCACCGGCTTTTTGACATTCTGGTGTTTCGTATTGACCACAGTGATCGTTACGCTCATTGGTGTCTATGTGCTGGATCTGCACGTTATGCCCGCAACTATGCTGGGTGTGATTCTGGGTGGCACATCACCGGCAGTAGTCATACCTTTGGTCCATGCCTTGAAGCTGTCACAACAGCCCGCCACCGTTCTGGTGTTGGAATCTGCACTTGCCGACGTGTTAAGTATTGTGGGTGTATTCGCACTGTTGCAGGTACATGTGCAGGGCGGCTTGGAGCCAGGAAAAATCGTAGGTGGCGTGCTGGCAGCCTTGATCTTTGCTGCCATCATCGGGGTGTTGGGCGGCATAGGTTGGATGCTGGTGTTGGGCAAGATACGTGACTTCCCAGATACCATTTCTTCTACCTTGGCGTTCTTGTTCATTCTCTATGGTGTGGCCGAGATGCTAGGTTTTTCCGGCGCGATTGCGGCTTTGACGCTGGGTATTACGCTCACCAACTACGAGAAGCTGGGGCTGCGAGCGATTAAACAACTCGATCGCAAGATAGAACCCTTGAGTGATACCGATTTGAGTTTTTATCGCGAATCTGTGTTCCTGCTCAAGACCTACTTCTTCGTCTATCTGGGTATCTCGATTCGCTTTGGTCATGTGTCTATCGCGATCACCGCAGCGGTGATGGTGGTGCTGGTCTTTATGATGCGTTTGGCTTTGAGCCGCATGGTGTTCAGGGATGCCGGCTATAGCCGCAGAGATACCGCCTTCGCTTCTATGATGGGCCCCAAGGGGTTGGCGTCAGCCGTGCTGGCGGCATTACCCCTGCAGTTCCATGTGGAGGGCGGTGAGGTGATACGTGACACGACTTATATGGTGGTACTGATTAGTATCACCCTGAGTGCTGTGTTGGTGATGTCTTATCAGGCACCCTTGGTGCAACGTATCTACGGTTTTATGCTGGGCAAACCGCACGAGCAACCGAGCGTGAAGACGGAGCCATAAAGCGGTGGATGCTAACCAGTTCTTCTTTTTCCTCGCCATCATCCTTATCTCGGCAAGGTTCTTGTCTGAACTGGTCGCACGCTTCGGTGTACCTTCTGTCATCGGAGAATTGCTCGCCGGCCTGATCATCGGCCCCTCCTTACTGGGCTGGGTAGAACCCAGCCACACCATGAAGTTACTGGCCGAGATTGGCATCATCCTGCTGTTGTTCGAAGTTGGGATGGACACTAATCTGAGTCGTTTGGCCAAGTCCGGTATCAAGCCTTATGTGGTCGCTGTCGGTGGCTTTGTGCTGCCCTTTTTATTTGGTTATGGCGTCAGCGCTTGGCTGTTCCATCTGTCGCAACTGACTGCGTTGTTCATAGGCGGTACGCTGACCGCTACCAGCATAGGCATCACGGTGCGGGTGCTGGATGATCTCGGCAAGCGTCAGTCGGATGAGGCACAGATTGTCATCGGCGCGGCAGTTCTGGACGACATCCTAGGCGTGTTGGTGCTGGCTTTTCTTTACCAGTTCGCGGTAGAGCAGCAAGTGTCCTTCCATGCTTTGGGTGAAGTGAGTCTGTATATCGTGCTGTTCATGGTATTAGCACCCATCGTTGCAAAATTAGCGGCGGTGCTGATCGATTACATGGATAAGCGCGCTGCGACGCCTGGCTTATTGTTGACCATGGCCTTGTCGCTGATCCTGCTGTTTTCCTCTTTAGCGCATGCACTGGGTGCGCCGGAGATTATGGGTGGCTTTGCGGCGGGCTTAGCATTCAGTCAGCACTTCGGCATCAAATCTCCGCTCGCCGTTGTAGGAGCGAAGGCCTTTAGTCCCAGCCCCAATTTGGCGCATAACCTAGAGACGCAGATGCGTCCGCTGATTCACACTTTCTCGCCGCTGTTCTTTGTCATGGTGGGTGTGTCGCTCAACCTTAGCGAGGTGAACTGGGGTTCCTCGTTCATCTGGATGCTGGCCGGAACTTTGTTGCTGGTGGCATTCTTGACCAAACTGGTGGCGGGTTTTTTGATCAAGGAGCCGCGCCACAATCAGATTGCCATTGGCCTGTCCATGATTCCGCGTGGTGAGGTGGGTTTGATCTTCGCCCAACTCGGATTCAGTCAGGGCATACTCAACGGAGAGCTGTATGCAGCGCTCCTCATTGTCATCGCGCTCACCACCATGACGCCGCCCTTCCTGCTGAAATGGTATTACTCGCGTAGCAAAGTGTAGCGCCGCTGCTTTGAACTAGGTATGTCTACTCGGATTGAGGTAAGGTCAGCTTGCTCATCCTGTAATCACAAATTAGGAAAATTTAATTCCATGACTGAACAAAATATCCCTAAGAAGTCCGCGCTCAAAGGCATCTTTTACGCTCCTTGGGAGCGCACGTTTGACAAGATACTGTCACCGTTCGAAGACTTCATCCATCGTGAGACCACCAGTGGCCTACTCTTAATGGGGGCCGCCATTATTGCTTTGATATTAGCAAACAGCTTCATGGCAGATACCTATCTGCACGTGCTCCATACTCACATGGGGATCAGTGTGGGTAGTTGGGAAATCGACATGAGCCTGCACCACTGGGTGAATGATGGCTTGATGACGCTGTTCTTCTTTGTGGTCGGGATGGAGTTGAAGCGCGAGATACTCGTCGGTGAGCTGGCCGATCTGCGCCAAGCCGCCTTACCTATCGTCGCCGCTATCGGCGGCATGGTGATGCCCGCACTGATTTACCTAGCCGTAAATCACGGTGGCGATGCTGCTCGCGGCTGGGGTGTGCCGATGGCGACTGACATTGCCTTTGCGGTCGGCGTCCTGGTACTGCTGGCTGGCCGAGTGCCCAAATCGCTGATCACATTTTTGGTGGCCTTGGCTATTGCGGACGACTTGGGCGCAGTGCTGGTAATTGCCCTGTTTTACACGCAACAATTGGCACTAGATTGGCTGGCAGGCTCTGGACTATTAGTGGCCTTGCTGTTCTTCTTGAATTACGTTGGCGTACGCCGACCCTTGCCCTATTTCGCCGTGACGACCCTGCTATGGTACGCACTGCTCCAATCAGGTGTACATGCGACGCTGGCAGGCGTGCTATGTGCTTTCGCCATTCCTGCCAAACCAAAATACGACCCAAGGTTATTCAGCGTGCGCGTCAAAGAATTGATAGGTCGCTTTGATTCCCATCACCCTGAAGACGCAAACATTATGACCAATGAAAAATTGCATTCAGTGGTGCAAACGCTTGAGCATGGTGTGCATTCAGTCCAAACCCCCTTGCAGCGTCTGGAGCATGGATTGCATCTGCCCGTGGCCTTCCTAGTGATCCCGATTTTCTCTCTGTTTAATGCTGGCATACCAATCGCTTTTGGTGCGATGGGAGAGACCTTGTCGCACCCAGTTACCTTGGGTGTGATGGCGGGTTTGGTGCTGGGAAAATTCATCGGTATCACAGGAGCGTCTTGGCTGGCATTGCGCTTTGGTCTGGCACAGTTGCCAAGCAACACACGTTTCAGTCAGATCGCGGCTGTTTCGATGCTGGCCGGTATCGGCTTCACCATGTCGATTTTCATCAGCGAACTCGGCTTTGCCACACAGCCGGAATATCTTTTGATGGCTAAAACCGGCGTGCTTGCAGCTTCACTGCTGGCCGGTCTTGTGGGGTTCGCTTGGCTGTGGTGGCTGGGACGACGCGCTGATCTTGCTTAAAAGGTTTTGCACACGCAACAAAGCCTAGCGCTTTTTACTTCATGGAGTGCAACCCGAACATATTGCCTTCAGTGTCATAAGCCAGCGCGATAAAACCATAAGGCCCTATAGAAGTTTTTTCTTTCTGTATGCGCCCACCTGCAGCACTGACTCGTGCAGCTTCAACTGCACAGTCTTCACAACTGAAATACACCAAGGTGCTGTTGCCACCTGCGGAAAATCCGGCCATCTTCACCAGCGCACCGCTGGCTCCGTAGCGCTCCATATTGGAAGGGAAGCTCCACATCTCGAAGTCGGTGTCCTTCATCAGTTGCTCTAGCTTCACAGCCAACACCGCCTCATAGAATGGCCGTGCGCGCGCCAAATCATCCACATAGATTTCAAACCAGCCGACGGGATTGTGCATGATGTTCTCCTAAAAGTTATGTAGCCGATTCATTCGTGTGCTTGAACGTGCTTGGCGAAATTATTCAGTATGGCTTGCCATCCCTGACGTTGTTGTTCCACAGAGTGTTCGGTTTCAGCATCGAATGTGACTCGCACCGAGACACCTGCTGTGTCAGTTAAAAATTCGACCACCCCAGCACGATCTCCGAATGCGTACTCTATCAATTTGTTCGGCACGATTTTGGTATAGGTTCCGGCGAAGTTGAAACCGAAGCTGCCGTCCTTGGCCTCCATGCGCGATGAGAACGTCCCACCAACGCGCAGATCGACAGTAGCTTTAGTGGTGTGCCAATCATCAGAGGCTGCATTCCACTGCTTGATGTCTTCTGGTGTGGTGTAGGCACTCCAAACAGTTGCGATGGGCGCGTTGATGGTGGTCGCTATGGTGATTTTCATAAGATGACTCCTTGGGTCTTAGTAAATGAAATCGTATCCAAAAAACTTTAACGACGGTCAATGATGAAACTCTGGTTTAGCGATAAGGTACTTCCAATGCTGTACATAAGAACTCCATAAATGGCACCGCTGCGGTGTAACGTTGCTCACATAAGGCCACTAGTTCACTACTGGTGATTTCCTTGCGCGACAGTGGTGTAAGGGCGATAAAGTCTTTGCGTTTGAGATCGTCTATGGCTGGATGCTCGGCGGCATAACCACGTGGTGGTCGACTCAGACTGTCACCTTCCAGCGTCCAATGTTCGGCGAAGTGTCTGTCGTCCCGCGCCGCGATCCAACGTTCCGGTTGCGCCGCGATCAGGTCGCGTATCTTGCCCAACGCGTCGGACTCTGGATGCCAGCAACCTACACCCAAGAAACACTCATCCTCAGCGATATGCAGATAGAAGCCGGGGGCATGCACGTCTTTGCCGAGTGCATGGCGGAACTGGATACCGATGTTGGTTTTGTACGGTGTCTTGTCGCGCGCGAAGCGGGTGTCACGGAACACTCGCATCAAGGAGCCGCCCATCTTCTTCCCTTCGGCACGAAACTGCGGTGCACAGCGTTTTAGCGGCGCTTCCATTTCTTCGATGAAATCCAATGCCGGTTCGCGCACCAGATCTTCATAGCGCTGCTTGTTCGCTTCGAACCAAGCTTTGTTGTTGTTCTCTGCCAGTTCGGCCAAGAAAGCGAAAGTTGCTTTAGTGAACATAGTGTCCTTCTATCTAGTTATTCGATGATGTCAAAAGCGGGGTTCCACACCACTTCCCACAGGTGTCCGTCTGGGTCTTGGAAGTAGCCCGCATAGCCGCCCCAAAATGCTTCTTGTGCGGGTTTTACGATGACCGCGCCAGCGCGTCTTGCTTGCTCCATCACCGCATCGACCTCGGCTTTGCTGGCAACGTTGTGCCCTAGGGTGAGTTCGGTCGCATTGCTTTTGCCGACTACCAGGCCGGTGTCGCGTGCGATGCTGCTACGTGGCCATAGCGCCAGCTTCACACCGGCGTTCAGGTCGAAGAATATAACTGCGCCATACTCGAACTCGGTGCCGATGATGCCTTGTGTGGGCAGACCCAGACTGTCTCGATAGAAAACGAGCGAACGTTGCAAGTCATCTACGCCTAATGTGATCACAGTGATGCGAGCTTTCATACTTAGTTTCTTTATCGTCTATCGTCTATTGTGTGCGGCGAGTTGAGCTTTTCCCTGCGCGGTGAATGTCCACCAGCTCAGTCGTTCGCCAGTTTTCAGGAAATGTTCAACGGCCAACAAGGTTGTAGTAAACACATGGGTCATGGCGCTTACCCATAGTCCCGCTGAGCGCCAGATAGGTTGCGAGTGGGTTTATCGTGGCAAGTTGTTGTGGATGCATAATGCCCAAGCAGCGCAGATCAGCCGCGATAGACTTGCCGATATTGGGCAGGTCTTCCAGCTTGCTGAGAGGATTCTTGGCTACGGACATGATGGCCTCTGCATGTTTATATAGCGCGATTGGGAAACGATACTTCCAGTACTACGCAGCCTTCTTCAGTCTTGAACGGCCCATGCACTTCGCCGGGCGGACGGCTGGCGTAATGTCCTGCCTCCAGCCATATATTGAAGGCCGAGTCATAGAGCCGACCGCTGACGATAAAGATCTCTTCGGGGTAGCGGTGCGATTTACCACCGAAGGCATAGGTGTCCGCGCCGGGTAAAAATCGCGTCAAGCGGGTGTATTCACCGCTGTCCTTATCGATACTTAGCGTCAGTTCCTCAGCCATGCCTTCCATGCCCGCGATAGCATTCCATCGTTGCCTATTCTCGTTGGCGTATACGTTCCAATAAGTCGCTGTCGATTTCATCCGGCCTCCTCGCGCGTTTTAGATATGACCGGTTTTGATCAAGGAAACCATCTGATCTAGCGCCTTACCCCAGCCTTCGTTGAAGCCCATCTTGGCATGTTGTAGACAAGCTTGCTCTTCAGCATGGATCACCGTGGCGGTATAGCGCGTGGCTTGTCCATGATCTTCGAGCGCGATGGTGGCGGTGAAGAAGAATTGCACACTCTCATCGCCGCAGGTGGTGTCTAACAGCGCCGGTCTATAACCTGGCAGCAAGGCGTTGGTCCAAGTCAGTCTTTCGTTTGCTATCACTTCCAGATAGCAGCCGGAATTTTGAAACTGCTGGCCTTCTGGGGATTGCATCACGGTGTGGAAATTACCGCCAGGTCGTAGTTCGATCTCGCAGGCAACGGTCTTCCACGGCAGCGGACAGAACCAAGGCATCAAGTGTTCGGGCTGCGTCCATGCGCGCCATACCAGTGCGCGTGGTACATCGATGATGCGCTCGAAAGTCAGGTCTAGTTTCGGATTGATAGTCATGTTGTGCCCCTTCTTTGTGAATTTAGTTTGCGTCATAAGCGCGTTGCAAAGCGGCGATATCGATCTTGCTCATCTGCATCATCGCCTGCATCACGCGACCTGCTTTGACTGGGTCTGGGGCGCTTAGCAGCTGGCCTAATTGCTTGGGTACGATCTGCCAGGTCACGCCGAACTTGTCATCCAACCACGCGCAGCGATTATATTTTCCGCCTTCGCCTAGCTTCTCCCAGTAGTAGTCGACTTCCGCTTGTGTCTCGCAATCGACCACAAAAGAAGTCGCAGGCGAGAACTTGTACATGGGGCCGCCGTTGAGTGCGACGAACTTCAAGCCATTTAACTCGAAGCTGGCAGTAAGTACGGTGCCTTCCGGCAAGGGCGCGCCTTTGCCATAACGATTCACACTTAGTACTTTTGAATTTTTGAAGATACCGACGTAGAAATTCATCGCCTGTTCAGCTTGTCCATCGAACCATAGAAAGGGGGTGATCTTTTGCATGATGTATCTCCGAGTTGAGCGAGTTATTTTTCGGCCAGTACTTTTAGTTGTGCCAGTCCAACTTCAAAGTCTTTACCTATCATCTTGTCCATATCCATGAACAGCGACATTACTTTGACCATGAGCTTTTGCTTGTCATCCAGACTCCAAGTCACCTTAGTAGTATCGCCGTCAGGGGTGAAGGTGAAAGTCGCCAGATTGTGCCCTTCGAACGGTTCTATCATATGCAGATCGAATTCGATGCGCTGCGGTGGCGTCGATGTACGGATCGTTATCTCGCCCTTGCCTACATCCTTGTTGCCTTCCCACGCGTAATGCGCGCCCACGCCTAGCGCACTCCCGCTAAAGGTCTTTTTCATGTTTGGGTCTTTGTTATAAGGCGTCCAATCGTTCCATAAATGTAGGTCGTTGATCAGCGCAAAGATCTTTTCAGCGGGCGCCTTGATGGACACGCTGCGTTCCACATGAAAATGATCGGGTTTGCTTGCCGCGTAGATCACGAAAACGGCGATGAGGATAATGACGACGAGCACAATCTTGATGAGCATGATGTTTCCTTTCTAGTGAGCCGAGAGCGTCGCGGCGAGTCGTTCCAGTGCTTCGCCCCAACTGCTGCTGTAGCCCGCTTGATTGGCGGCTTCTTTGCGTGCGGCACTGGCGAAGCGGGTGTGTAGGGTCAAACGCGTGTGTCGTTCATGCTCCGCAAATGAGACCGTCACCACTGCGCGCGGCGGCAGCCCTGCGCCACAGGGATGGCCTTCGTCGGCGGTGCTGTCGTAGACGATGCGCTCAGGTGCATGTATCTCGCGATAGATGCCGGTACAGGGATAGCTGTCGCCGTTAGGTGCTTGCATCACTAGACGGAAGCGACCGCCCACGCGTACCTCGGTACTACATTCGGTGTTGGTGAAGCCGCTGGGCCCCCACCATTGCATGATGTGCTTGGGTTCGGTCCAAGCTTGCCACACCAGTTCGCGTGGCGCGGCGAAGGTGCGTGTGATGTACAGCTCTGCATCGTTGTGTGTGTCCATACTGTTGCTTTCTTAATCTTGTCTTTGCAGCACGATGTGGGTGGCCAGCGGAGTGCAGACTTGCTCTACGCAGCGATAGCCCAGTGCGCGCATATCGATATCGCTGTAGAGATTTTCACCCTGGCCTAGGAATACTGGCGCGATGGCTAAGTGCAGCTCATCGATAAGACGCTCGCGCAGATATTGTTTGACGGTGGCGACACCTCCACCCAGCCGCACGTCCTTACCTTGCGCTGCCTCCTTAGCGTGGGCTAGCGCTACGTGTATGCCCTCGGTGACGAAATGGAAGGTAGTGCCACCCGCCATGGTGATGGGTGCGCGCGGGTGATGGGTCAAGATGAAGACCGGAGTGTGATAGGGCGGCTCATCGCCCCACCAGCCTTTCCAATCCGAGTCTGCCCAAGGCCCGCGTTTGGGGTCGAACATATTGCGTCCTAAGATCCACGCGCCCAGGTTCTCTATGCCGCGTGCAGCGTAGTCGTCATCGATGCCGGTACTGCCGCCGCTTCCTTTGCCGTGCATGCGCTGGAAGGTATAGGTCGGAAACACCCATTGATGCAGTTCCATGCCGCCTACGCCTAAAGGGTCTTGCAGGCTTTGCCTAGGGCCAGCGCCATAGCCGTCCAAAGACATACTGAAACATGCGACGCGTAGTTTGCTCATACACCCTCCTGCAATCTTTGTAATAACGCTGCCATGCGTGACATGGTCTCACGCACACCAGATTCGCAGCCGCTCGCTAGCATGCCATCGCGGTCTGCCAGCGACTGGAACACTGAAAAATTGGTGTGCAGCGTCTGCTCACCGCGTGCTTCGAAGCGGTAACTATCCAGCGAGACATGATGCGGAAAGCCATCGTATTCGAAGGTGGAGATGATGAGATTTGGTGCCTCTACTGTGTGGTACACGCCACGGAAGCCATGCACCGTGCCGTCCGGTGTGCGCTGGATGATGCGATAGCTGCCGCCACTGCGTGGCTCCATATGCTCCACGGTTGTGGAGAGATACGCGGGCCCCCACCATTCCGCTACCAGCTTGGGGTCTAGCCAAGTCTTGAACACCAGCTCAACAGGCGCATCGAACAGATGCGTGATATGCAGTTCCGCGCACCCAGGTGGCGCGAAAAAGAGGGTGTTACTTAATTTTGGCGTGTCCATTTTTCTTCTCCTTTGCTTGCAGTTCTTGCAGATAGGCGTCCAGCCTATCCAGACTCTGTTCCCAATGGCGACGATACTGTTCCAGAAAATCCGCCACTTCCTGTAGCGGCGCAGCTTCGAGTTTGCAAGGGCGGGTCTGGGCGATGCGGCTGCGCGAGATCAGCCCCGCGTTCTCTAAGACTTTAAGATGTTTGCTGATGGCTGGTGCGCTGATGTCAAAGGGGGCGGCCAATTCATTCACGGACAACTCGCCTGCGGCAAGTTGCGCAAGGATGGCGCGCCGAGTAGGGTCGGCGAGTGCGGCAAAAGTGCTGCTGAGTGGGTCAACGGTCATGTTCCTTACACCTTAATTAACCAGTTGGTAAATTAGAGCGGCGGTTACGATTTGTCAAACATGGCGACATCGTGAGTGGGGTCTTTGTGATTTGCCTATCCCATTGAGTAGATCTGAAGTTACTTAGATTGAGCTTTGCTAATCAATAAGTTAAAAAACCACAATAGTGCAGGAGTAGAATCCGGCGCTTGTTGCATCAGCAGCAAATTTGAAGTGACCAGAATAGGAAGGTATGAAGTGAGTGTGATGCCGTTGGATGTGCTGATCGGTGTGGTCCTGATGTGGATCGCGCTGGGCATGTGCGCGTTGTTGCTGCGCGGTTTGCCGCGCCTTATCACCAACTTGATCTTTCCGCTTGGCGCGCTGGTCGCGCTGGTGCTCGCGGCGCAGGGCTACGCCGCGCTAGGGGCGGCCCCGCAATCTGTGGTGTTGCCGCTGGGGTTGCCCGGGTTGCCCATGCATCTACGTCTCGATTCTCTCTCCGCTTTCTTCCTTATCCTGCTTGGTGTAGCGAGCTTTGGTGTGTCGCTGTATGGGAGCGGCTATTTCCGTCAGATGGATGGCAAGACGTTGGCTCTGCTGTGCCTTGAATATCATCTATTTCTAGTTGGTATGACACTAGTGCTGCTCGCCGATGATGGCTATATGTTCATGGTGGCGTGGGAGGTGATGGCGCTCTCTTCGTATTTTCTGGTCACCACCGATCACGCCATCCCCGAGATCCGCAGAGCGGGATTTCTCTATCTTGTGGTTGCGCATCTAGGGGCTATCGCCATCCTGCTTAGTTTCGGTGTCATGCAAGGAGGCCATGGCCTAGAGGCCTATACCTTCGATGCGATGCGTGCGGCGCGACTCGATCCAGTCTGGTCCTCGGTGGCCTTCGCGTTGGCCTTGTTCGGCTTCGGCGCCAAGGCCGGTGTGTTGCCCTTGCATGTGTGGTTGCCCGAAGCGCATCCGGCCGCGCCCTCTCCGGTGTCGGCATTGATGAGCGGTGTGATGCTTAAGACCGCCATATACGGAATATTGCGCGTGAGCTTGGATCTGCTACACACACAACTATGGTGGTGGGGTGTGCTAGCGTTGACCTTGGGTCTGATGACGGCCGTGTTCGGCGTGATGTTTGCTGCAGTGCAGGCCGACATGAAGCGTCTGCTGGCGTATTCCTCGATCGAGAACATCGGATTGTTGCTGGTGGGCATAGGTCTGACGCTCATCTTCCATGTGTATGGCAAAGAGACACTGGCGGCCTTATCGCTCACTGCGACGCTGTATCACAGCTTGAATCATGCATGTTTCAAGAGTCTGTTGTTCATCGGTACGGGTTCTATCCTGCATGCCACGGGCGAGCGCAATATGGGGCGTCTAGGGGGGTTGATTCATCACATGCCTTGGGCCTCGGTGTTGATGTTGATCGGTGTGCTGGCCATTGCGGGACTGCCGCCACTGAATGGTTTCGTCTCGGAATGGTTGTTGCTGCAAGCCTTTTTGTTATCTCCCGGTCTACCCAATAGTTACATCAATATGCTGGTGCCGGTGGCGGCCGCAGTGATCGCCTTGGCTGCCGCGCTGGCCGCATATGTGATGGTGAAGTTCTATGGCGTGATCTTCCTCGGTCAGCGTCGCGAAGTGAATCTCGTACATGCACATGATGCGGGTTATTGGGAGCGTGCCGGTATGGTGTGGTTGGCGTTGCTGTGCGTGGTGCTGGGTTTGGCACCGGTATATGTGGTGCAGCATATCGATCATGTCTCGCAACTATTGCTGGGTTCGAGCTTGGGTAATGCCGCGAGCGACTGGATGTTCCTCGCACCAGTCGACACCGATCGCGCCAGCTATAGTCCTTTGTATTTCCTGTTGGCGGTGCTGGGTGTGATGCTGCTGACCATACAGTTGGTGCGTCGTCTATACCATGGCCGCTCGCGGCGAGGGGCGGCATGGGACTGTGGTTACCCCGCACAGAACGCGCGCATGCAGGACACTGCGGAAGGCTTCGGTCAGCCGATACGCCGTATCTTTGAGCCCTTCTTTAAGATAGAGAGTCACATGCCCACGCCGTTCGACGCGCAACCTAAATATCAAGGTAGCAGCGAAGATAAGGTGTGGTTCATGTTTTACCTGCCGCTCAAGCACTTGGCCGAGCGGCTGTCGGGTTGGGTGTCGGTGTTGCAGCACGGGCGCATCCATCTGTATCTGACCTACACCTTCGTGACGCTGATCATCCTGCTGGTGTTCGTATGACGGACAACAACGAACTCTTTTTGGCTATCGCCTTCCAGCTCACCCAGTTGTTGCTGGTGGTGATGGCTGCTCCCCTGCTGACCGGTTGGGTGAATCAATGTCAGGCCTGGTTGCAGAACCGCTCCGGCGCGGGCTTGTTGCAGCCCTATCGTGTGTTGCATAAATTGTTCAAGAAAGACGCGGTGATCGCGTACAACGCGTCTTGGTTGTTCCGCGTTACGCCCTATATCGTATTCGGCTGCATGTGGTTGGCGGCAGCCATCATCCCCATCATCGCGGTCGATCTGCCCTTTTCTCAAGCCGCCGATGTGATCGCGCTGGTGGGTGTGTTCGCACTGGCGCGCGTGTTCATCGCGCTGGCAGCAATGGACATCGGTACTGCATTCGGCTCTATGGGTGCACGGCGCGAGATGTTAGTGTCTTTCCTCGCCGAGCCGGCGCTGCTGATGGTGTTGTTCACCGCGTCCATGATCAGCCACTCCACGCAGCTGCCGCGTATCGTCGAGGCTCTCGCACACCATCAGTTCATGCTCTATCCCAGTTTGGCTTTCGCCGCGCTGGCCTTCGTGATGGTGATGCTGGCCGAGAACGCGCGCATCCCAGTGGACAACCCGAACACGCATCTGGAACTCACCATGATTCACGAGGCGATGATCTTGGAATATTCCGCACGTCATCTGGCGCTCATCGAGTGGGCCAGCAGTCTCAAGTTGTTCGCTTATATCTCTATAGGGATCGCGCTGTTCCTGCCGCATGGCATCGCCGAGGTAGGCAACTGGAGTAGCTTGCCGTTGGCTGTCGTGCTATTGGTGTTGAAACTGATCGCTGCGGGTGCAGGGCTGGCCTTGCTGGAAATCGTGACAGCGAAGATGCGCATCTTCCGTGCGCCGGAATTTTTAGGTACGGCATTCCTATTGGCGGTGCTGGGCTTGCTGATTCATTTCTTGTTAGGGGCGTAATATGAAACTCGCGCCGCGTTTCCTTTGTCCCTTCCCCCGCACACTTTTGTGTGTGGGGGGGATAACCAGCCACTTAGT
The DNA here is from genome assembly GCA_028710525.1 of Gallionella sp. GTDB lineage: Bacteria > Pseudomonadota > Gammaproteobacteria > Burkholderiales > Gallionellaceae > Gallionella. The sequence goes on from JAQTTY010000001.1 coordinate 249,931, forward strand.
TGGCGTTGTTTGGCTACTTAGTGGAATGGCTAGTTGTTCTACCAAGGTTAGGATGGGGGGGGATGTGTGAACCAGATCCCTTTCACCTTGCAATTGATCAATCTGCTCGCGGCAATGTTGCTGCTGATCGTGTTTGCCATGCTGGCGCAGCGCCGTATCCTGTCATTGATCAATCTGTTCGCCTTACAGGGCGCAGTGTTGGCACTCAGTACTTTCGTCGTGGCCTATTCGACCAAGCAGCATCATCTCTATTATTCGGCGGCGCTGACGCTGCTGTTGAAGGTGTTGATCCTTCCATGGCTGCTGCACAGGCTGATACGCAGACTTAATGTACGCTGGGATGTGGAGACGCTCATCAATATTCCGACCACGATGTTGGTCGGCATCGCCCTAGTGATCTTTGCTTTCAATCTTGCCGCACCTATCACGCAATTGGCGGAAGGCATGACACGCGGACTGATAGGCATCGCCTTGGCCAGTGTGCTGCTTTCACTATTGATGATGCTGACGCGGCGTAAGGCAGTGACGCAGGTGGTCGCCTTCCTGTCGCTGGAGAACGGCCTATTCTTCGCCGCCACTAGTGCCACGCAGGGCATGCCGCTGGTGGTGGAACTGGGCATCGCGCTGGACGTGCTGGTGGCGACCTTCATCTTCGGTATCTTCTTCTTCCAGATACGTGAGACCTTCGACAGTCTGGATATAACCCACATGGAGAAATTGAAGGATGACAACACCTGAAAAGCTACTGCGCGATTCAATAGCTGCGTTGCGCGGTGCTCGCTCCTCGCCTACCTTTTCGGTATGTCTCGTCGCTGTGCTCCGTGCGCCTTGCTTTCGATCCGCTCGCTACGCTTTTGAGGTGCTGTCAAATGATTGACCTGCAACTACTCGCGTTGTTGCTGACACCTTTGCTGGGCGGTGGACTGCTGGCGGTGTTCGGTGCGCGCAAGTGGGCGGCGGAACTCAATTCCTTGATGAGTCTGGGTACCTTCGTCGCGGCAGTGGTGTTGACTGTACGTGTCATCGATTCTGGGCCACAGCTCGCCTTCAACGAGCAATTCTTCATCGATCAGTTCAATGTATTTCTGGTGGCGCTGACCGCCTTTGTGGCCTTCACCACCTCGCTGTTCTCGCGCCCCTATATGCGCATCGAGCAGCATCACGGCAAGCTCACTATCGCCATGCTGCATCTCTACTACAGCATGTATCAGTTGTTCACCTTCACCATGTTAGTGGCGCTCACCACCAACAATATGGGCATCATCTGGGTGGCGATGGAGGCGGCAACCTTGACGACGGTGCTGCTAGTTTCCTTGTATCGCACACCGGCCAGTCTGGAAGCGGCGTGGAAATATTTCATCCTATGTGGTGTTGGCATCGCGCTGGCGCTATTCGGCACCATCCTCTTGTACTTCGCTGCCGAGCGCGTGCTGGGCGAGGGTGGCACGGCCTTGTTGTGGACGCACCTGAATCAGGTCAAAGGCGATCTGGAACCCACCGTGCTCAAACTTGCGTTCATCTTTTTGCTGGTGGGTTACGGCACCAAGATCGGTCTGGTGCCGCTGCATAGTTGGTTGCCCGACGCGCACGCAGAAGGCCCGACGCCAGTCTCGGCAGTGCTGTCCGGCTTGTTGTTGAACGTGGCCTTGTGCGCGGTGATGCGCAGCAAGGTGTTGGTGGACGGTTCGCTGGGCACGCACTTCGCAGGGAATCTGATGATGGGCTTCGGTCTGTTGTCGGTAGTGGTGGCGTCACTGTTTCTGCTGCGACAGAAAGACATCAAGCGCATGTTCGCTTACTCCTCGATTGAACATATGGGCCTCATCACCTTCGCCTTCGGCATGGGCGGCCCAGTGGCTACGTTCGCAGCGCTGCTGCATATGACCGTGCATTCGCTGACCAAGTCGGCGATCTTCTTTGCCGTGGGACATGCGGTGCAGAAGACCGGTACGCAGCAGATGGAGAACATACGTGGCCTGCTGCAAGTGAGCCCGACGGTGGGCTGGGGCTTGGCATTGGGCACCTTCGCCATCCTCGGTATGCCACCCTTCGGCGTGTTCGCCAGCGAGTTCCTCATTATCACCACGGCCATGCACCAATATCCTTGGACCACGCCGATATTGCTGGGGGCGTTGGGCATTGCCTTCGCCGCCGTGTTCGGCAAGATACAGCCCATGGTGTTCGGCGAGACTACCGCTAAGCCCTTGCCGCACCCGCCCGCACTGATACCGGTGTTCGCGCATCTGTTGTTGGTACTAATTTTGGGGTTGTGTATGCCGACCTATCTGGCGAATTGGTATCGTCAGGCAGCGGCTTTGTTAGGATAAATCGAGATGAGCATCCGCAACGACAATCTGCAATTCCAAGACCTCATCGGTGCGATACCCGCTAGTCATGGTGATATCGCGGTGGCTGACTTGCGTGCCTATTGTCAGTACGTGCATGACAGCGGCGGTCGCCTAGTCGCCCTGTGGGGAAGTGATGAGGGTGACAACGGCCATGCCCTGCATGTCGCGTTGATCCAAGAGAATGGACTGGTGTGTCTACATGTGGCCTTACCCAAAGAGCGGCCAACCTACCCTGATCTAAGTGATCTGTTTCCGGCGGCGGATCGTATGCAGCGTGCCGTGTATGACCTGTCCGGTATCCTCGCTGTAGGGGCGCGCGACCAGCGCAAGTGGCTGCGTCATGCTGCTTGGGACGCTGATCGTTTTCCGCTGCGCAAGGATTTTGATGCGACACGCCAGTCCCTTCCCCCTTGCAGGGGGAAGGCTAGGATGGGGGGGGAGCTAAAGGACACCGAAGTTTCTACCCCCTCCCTAACCCTCCCCCTGCAAGGGGGAGGGTATGTTGATGAAGGTGTTGATGACTATCCCTTCGTGCAGGTCGAAGGGCAGGGGGTGCATGAGATACCGGTGGGCCCTGTGCATGCGGGCATCATAGAGCCGGGTCATTTTCGTTTCTCTATCGTCGGCGAGAAAGTGCTGCGTTTGGAAGAACGTTTGGGCTATACCCACAAGGGCATAGAGAAACGCTTTGAGAGTATGAGTTTGAAACAAGGTGCGAAGCTAGCTGGGCGTGTCAGTGGCGACAGCACGGTGGCTTATGCGTGGGCATATGCGATGGCAGCAGAGAGCATCGCAGGAGTCACACCACCAGCGCGCGCCCTATGGTTGCGCGCATTATTGTTGGAGCGCGAGCGTGTCGCGAATCACCTCGGCGACCTAGGTTATCTGGGTAATGATGTGGCGCTATCGTTTGGCTTCACCCAGTTCTGGATATTGAAAGAGCAGGTGTTGCGCACCAATGCCGCGCTGTTCGGACATCGCTATCTGATGGATGCCATCGTACCCGGCGGTGTGGCGGTAGATCTCGATGCGAGCGGAAAAGCTGTCATCGAATACGAGTGTGAGATGTTGGAACAGCAGATCGCCATCATGCACGGCATCTATGATGTACATGCCGGTGTGCAGGATAGATATATTGGTACCGGATGTGTCTCACCTCAACTGGCCGCGCAACTGGGTCTGTGCGGATTGGCCGGTCGTGCCAGTGCGCAAGCCTGGGATACGCGAGTGCAGTTCCCATGCGCGCCCTATGACAAGTTGGAAGTACAGATGGCGACCCATCGCAATGGCGATGTCGCGGCGCGTGTGTCGCTACGTTTCGACGAGCTGACCGAGTCGCTATGCTTACAACGCAAGATACTGGCGAACCTGCTCGGCGACGATATCGTGCGTCCCATCGAGAAGCTATCAGCCAACAGCTTTGGTATCGGCATGGTGGAAGGTTGGCGCGGCGAAGTGCTAGTGGCGATACACACGGATGGAAACGGCAATCTAACGCGCGTGCATCCGCATGATCCCTCTTGGCAGAATTGGCCGGCGCTGGAACACGCCATCCTAGATAATATCGTGCCGGATTTTCCGCTGATCAATAAGTCGTTCAACCTGAGTTACTCGGGAGTGGACCTTTAGAGGCTGTCATATGTATCAAATCCTTAAACAGATTATCACCACCGGCATTAAGACTGAAGCCGCACCACAGCCTGACGAGTCCATGCGTCTGGTCGAGCAGCGTTTGCAGCAGCAGATATTGCATGTGTTCGGCGGTGCGCTGGCGATACGCATGGTGGATGCTGGTTCGTGTAACGGCTGCGAACTGGAGATACACGCGCTCAATAACGCCTATTACAACATCGAAGGATTGGGCATCAAGTTTGTCGCTAGTCCACGTCATGCCGATATGCTGCTGGTCACTGGGCCGGTGTCGCGCCACATGGCCGTTGCGTTGCAGCGTACCTATGACGCCACGCCTGAGCCCAAGCTGGTGGTGGCGATAGGTGAATGCGCCTGTACTGGTGGTATCTTCGCGCCGGACGGCTCTAGCGATGGCGAGAGTTACGCGAGCTGCGGAAAAGTCGCCAACGTCATTCCCGTTGATGTGGTGGTGCAGGGCTGCCCGCCCACACCGACAGCCATCTTGCAAGGCATACTCACCGCGATCTCGGCTACTCATGTCGGACAAAGGTAGGCGCGCGTCGCGCGGTGCGCGGCAACAACTAGAACAGCTACTGGATTGGATGGCAGCACCGCTGAGCAAGGTTCAGTCCAAGCCTTATGTCAGTCAGCGCGGTTCGATATTGAGCTTGCACTTCAACGAGGACTCCACACAGAGCGAGATGAATCTGGATGCGCCAGATGAGTTGGTGCTCGCTTATACGCGCGCCATGATGAGCTTCCTGTTACTACAGCCCGCGCCCAGGCACATCGCGATGATAGGGCTGGGAGGCGGTTCGCTGGCCAAGTATTGCTACCGCTATCTGCCACAGAGCGACATCACGGTGGTCGAGATCGATGCTGATGTGATCGCCTTGCGTGATGACTTCATGATTCCACCGGATGACGCACGACTACGCATCTTGTTGGCGGATGGGGCAGAGTGGATACGCGAGACTGATTTGCAGGCGGATGTGTTGGTGATCGATGGCTTTGATGCGCAAGGTCTGCCTGAGCCGCTCAGCACGCAAGGCTTTTACGATGCCTGTCATGCCGCTTTATCGGAACAGGGGATATTGGTGGTTAATCTGTGGAGCGGATACCCTAACTATGATGATTACGTGGGGCGCATCCGCAATAGCTTTGATAACCGCGTGCTGATCGTCGATGCTGAGGACAAGGTCAACAAGATCGTGCTGGCCATGAAAGGCGAGGACTTTCCGCCCAACGCCGCCACGTTACGCCATCATGCCAAGCTGCTGGTGCAACGCCACACACTGAACTTTCAAGCCAAGGTGAATCGATTGATACAGGCGTTACCAAGGTGAGCGTATCGTCTGAATGAAAGGTGGGTGCTCTCTGCCGGTTGCGTACTCCCTTCCCCTTGCAGGGGGAGGGAGTAGAAACTTAACGCGGCCACACATTTCTACCCCCATCCTAGCCTTCCCCCTGCAAGGGGAAAGGAAGCGTGCAGCGTGAGGAGATCGTTTACTTGACGCGCATTCCCGGTTGCGCACCGTCATCAGGCGACAGGATGAACAATCCTGGCGCTTCGCCTGAAGCCGCCAGCACCATACCTTCCGACATGCCGAACTTCATTTTGCGCGGAGCGAGATTCGCGACCATCACTGTCATGCGTCCCACTAGTGTTGCGGGGTCATAAGCGGACTTGATACCAGCGAACACCGTGCGTGTTTGTGCTTCGCCTATGTCCAACGTCAGCTTCAACAGTTTCTCTGCACCTTCCACATGCTCGGCGTTGACGATCTTCGCTACACGCAGATCTATCTTGTTGAAGTCATCTATTGAAATAGTGGGTGCGATAGCAACTACGTTCGCTCCCTCGCCCTTTAAGGGAGAGGGTTGGGGTGAGGGTAAAGTCTGCGTTCCAGATTCAGCCGTGTGTTGTTGCGCCTCAGCGTGACGCACTTGTGAGTGGCTATCAGGTGCAGGTGCCATCGTCTGCATATTGGCCTCCACCATCGCTGCGATTAGTTTAGGGTCGATGCGCGTGGCCAAGTGTGAATAATTGTTAATTGTGCCATGCAAAACTTGATCTGTATCTGACCATTTTAACGGTGCAATATTGAGGAAGTGTTCAACTTGAGCCGCCAACGTCGGAAGTATGGGCTTAAGGTATAACGTCAGGATTCTGAATAGATTCAAGCTCATTGTACAAACTGCTTGGAGCTTTTGTTCTTGCCCCTCTTGTTTTGCGAGAGACCAAGGTGCCTGTTGGGCTACATATTCATTCGCTCGGTCGGCCAGACTCATGATTTTTCGAATTGCCCTGCCAAAATCACGTTGTTCATAAGCAGTAGCGATTTCATTCTCTGCACCAATAAATTCGCCGAACAAAATTTCATTTCCTTTGAGGGCATCTACATAGCTAGAAACACTCCCGTTAAATTGCTTGCTGATAAATCCCGCAGTGCGGCTGGCGATATTGATGTACTTACCGACCAGATCGGAATTCACGCGCGCTACGAAGTCTTCCAGATTCAGGTCGATGTCTTCCATCGTGCCGTTGATCTTGGCCGCATAGTAGTAACGCAGGTATTCAGGATTCAGGCCTTGCTTGAGATAACTTTCGGCGGTGATGAAGGTTCCGCGTGATTTGCTCATCTTCTCGCCGTTCACAGTCAAAAAGCCGTGCGCAAAAATTTGTGTCGGGGTGCGCAGATTGGCGAACTGCAACATGGCAGGCCAGAACAGCGAATGGAAGTACAGAATGTCTTTGCCGATGAAGTGGTACAGCTCAGTCTTGGCATCCGCGTTCCAATAGCTGTCGAAATCCAGCCCTTGCTTCTCGCACAGCTTTTTGAAGCTGCCCATATAGCCGACTGGCGCGTCGAGCCAGACATAGAAGAACTTGCCCGGTGCATCGGGAATCTCGAAGCCGAAATAAGGCGCGTCGCGCGAGATGTCCCAGTTGGAAAGCCCAGCTTCGAACCATTCCTTCATCTTGTTCGCCGCTTCTTGTTGCAGCGGAGGGATGGCTTGCGAGGCCAGCGTGCCTTGCGTCCACGCGCTCAAGAATTCCTGGCAACGCGCGTCCGAGAGTTTGAAAAAGTAATGCTCGGAACTGCGACGTTCTGGTTGCGCGCCGGATACGGCTGAATACGGATTGATAAGTTCGATGGGCGCGTAGGTCGCGCCGCAGGCTTCGCAGTTGTCGCCGTATTGGTCTTTGGCGTGGCACTTGGGACACTCGCCCTTGATGAAGCGATCCGGCAAAAACATCTCTTTGACGGGGTCGTAGAACTGCTCTACGGATTTCGTCTCGATCAGATCGTTGGCGCGTAGCTTGCGATAGATGTCCTGTGCATACTGTTTGGTTTCTGCGCTGTTAGTGCTGCCGTAATGGTCGAACGCTACATGGAAGCCGTCGAAGTCGGCCTTGTGCTCATGCCATACGCGATCTATCAACTGCTCAGGGGTGATGCCTTCGTTCTGCGCGCGCAGCATGATGGGCGTTCCGTGCGTGTCGTCGGCGCACACATAATGCACCTCGTTGCCGCGCATCTTTTGGAAGCGCACCCAGATGTCGGTCTGTATATATTCGACCAGATGACCAAGGTGGATGCTGCCGTTGGCATAGGGTAGTGCGGAAGTGACGAGGATTTTGCGAGCCATGGGGGAAAGTCTTAATGCGATAAGAAGGCGCGGATTTTAGCAAATCAAGCGCCCCTGCGGCGAATTGGTTAAAATCGCGCCCATTTAATTTATTTGGAGAGCGGAGTGGTGAGGGGATAGCGGTGAGAGGTGAGCTGTTTAATACAGCATCCCACTTGCCACTTGCGACTCACCACTTCCCAAAAAGCAATGAGCATCAAGTCAGACAAATGGATACGCCGCATGTGCGAACAGCACGGCATGATAGAACCGTTCTCTCCTACTCAGGTGAAAGAGGCCAACGGCCAACGCATCGTGTCTTACGGTACGTCTAGCTATGGTTACGATATCCGCTGTTCGCGTGAATTCAAGCTGTTCACCAACATCAACAGCACCATCGTCGACCCCAAGAATTTCGACCCAAATTCCTTCGTGAATGTCGAGGCTGACTATTGCATCATCCCGCCCAACTCCTTCGCGTTGGCGCGCACTGTGGAGTACTTCCGCATTCCGCGTAACGTGCTGACTGTGTGTCTGGGTAAGTCTACCTATGCGCGTTGCGGCATCATCGTCAACGTCACACCTTTCGAGCCGGAATGGGAAGGTTATGTGACGTTGGAGTTCTCCAACACCACGCCCTTGCCCGCCAAGATCTACGCCAACGAAGGCGTGGCACAGGTGCTGTTCTTCGAGAGTGACGAAGTCTGCGAGACCTCGTACAAAGACCGTGGTGGCAAGTATCAAGGCCAGCACGGTGTAACACTGCCTAAGATGTAAGCAACATGCCGCACCGTAAAAAAATCATCTGGCGTTCCCCCCAAGGCGACATCATCGCTTGCGTGGAAAAGAACAAGGTCATGCAGGAGAATCTTGAAGAGATACGCCAGATATGCCAAGACGCGCTGGAAGACGCGGTTCTGATGGGCTGCGACGAGGTGCAGGTACGCGCCGTACTCAAAGAACTGATCGCCACTTTGCATAACCCATACCCGCCACAGCAGTAGTCCGTTTCTTGTCACAATTTCACGGTCACACGAGTTGGCAAAATCTGCGACAATTCGCGCCACTTTTACCCGCATAACCCTTATCCCATTGGGAGTTACATTATGAAATTTAGGTTCCCCATCATCATCATCGACGAAGACTTTCGTTCCGAGAACGCCAGCGGTCTGGGGATACGTGCGCTCGCCGATGCTTTGCAGAGTGAAGGCATGGAGGTGTTGGGTGTGACCAGTTATGGTGACCTGACCTCTTTCGCGCAACAGCAGAGTCGTGCGTCTGCCTTTCTGCTCTCTATCGACGATGAGGAATTTGGCTCGGGTAGCCCGGAAGATACGACACATGCATTGAAGAGCCTGAAGGCCTTCGTTGAAGAGATACGTTTTAAGAACGCGGACATCCCCATCTATCTGTACGGCGAGACACGCACTTCGCGCCACATCCCGAACAACATCTTGCGCGAGTTGCACGGCTTCATCCATATGCACGAGGACACGCCCGAGTTTGTGGCGCGTCATATCATCCGTGAAGCCAAGTCTTATTTGGATGCGCTAGCTCCGCCGTTCTTCCGCGCGCTATTGCATTATGCGCAGGACGGTTCCTATTCCTGGCATTGCCCCGGACACTCGGGCGGTGTGGCGTTCTTGAAGTCGCCGGTAGGTCAGATGTTCCATCAATTCTTTGGCGAGAACATGTTGCGCGCTGACGTGTGTAACGCGGTGGAAGAGCTGGGTCAGTTACTGGATCACACCGGCCCCGTAGCCGCGTCCGAGCGCAATGCTGCGCGTATCTTCAATTCCGACCATTTGTTCTTCGTCACCAACGGAACTTCTACGTCCAACAAGATCGTGTGGCATTCCACCGTCGCGCCGGATGACATCGTAGTGGTGGATCGCAACTGCCATAAGTCCATACTGCACGCCATCATGATGACCGGCGCGGTGCCTGTTTTTCTCACGCCTACGCGTAATCATTACGGCATCATCGGGCCTATACCCAAGTCCGAGTTTGACATGAAGAGCATACAGCGCAAGATCGATGCGAATCCCTTCATCAAAGACAAGACCAAGAAGCCGCGCATTTTGACGATCACGCAAAGTACCTACGACGGCATTGTGTACAACGTCGAGATGCTCAAGGAGATGTTGGACGGTCAGATTGACACCTTGCACTTCGATGAGGCTTGGTTGCCACATGCGGCTTTCCATGATTTCTACAAGAATATGCACGCCATAGGCCGCGACCGCCCGCGCGCCAAAGAGTCCATGATCTTTGCCACTCAGTCCACGCACAAGTTGCTAGCTGGTTTGTCGCAGGCATCGCAAATTTTGGTGCGTGAGCCGCAAACCAAGAAGCTCAACAAGCACATCTTCAACGAAGCCTATCTGATGCACACTTCGACTTCCCCGCAGTACGCCATCATCGCCTCTTGCGACGTGGCGGCCGCGATGATGGAAGCGCCCGGTGGCACGGCACTGGTGGAAGAGTCCATCGCCGAAGCGCTGGATTTTCGTCGTGCCATGTACAAAGTCGATGAAGAGTACGAGGACGACTGGTGGTTCAAGGTGTGGGGCCCGGCCAATATCGCTGAAGAAGGCATAGGCACACGTGAAGATTGGGTGTTGCATGCTGATGATAAATGGCATGGTTTCGGCAGATTGGCCGAAGGCTTCAATATGTTGGATCCAATCAAGGCCACCATCATCACGCCCGGTTTGGATGTGGACGGTGGCTTCTCCGAGACTGGCATCCCCGCAGCCATGGTCACCAAGTATCTGGCCGAGCACGGCGTCATCGTGGAGAAGTGCGGTCTGTATTCCTTCTTCATCATGTTCACCATAGGCATCACCAAGGGCCGCTGGAACACGCTGCTTACCGCGCTTCAGCAGTTCAAGGACGATTACGACAAGAACCAGCCGATGTGGCGCATTTTGCCGGAGTTCGCGGCCGCACATCCACGCTATGAGCGCGTCGGTTTGCGCGATCTGTGCCAACAGATACATGAGGCTTATACCCTGCATAACGTGGCACGCATGACCACCGAGATGTATCTGTCGGATATGCAGCCGGCGATGAAACCCTCCGATGCCTTCGCCAAGATGGCGCATGACGAGATCGATCGCGTCGAGATCGATGATCTGGAAGGGCGTATCACGGCAGTATTGTTGACCCCTTATCCACCGGGTATCCCGCTATTGATACCCGGTGAGATATTCAACAAGACCATCGTTGATTACGTGAAGTTCGCGCGTGACTTCAATCAGAAATTCCCCGGTTTCGAGACCGATGTACATGGTCTGGTGGCTGAGGTAGTGGACGGGGAGAAGAAGTACTTCGTGGATTGTGTGAAGTAAGAAATAGGCGTAATCAGAGCACGTAAAAAAGGGCGGATAAACCGCCCTTTTTTTCGTGCCGCCCAGACTTAGATACCGATGGAACGCCACAAGCGCATCAGATGACGCGAGGTCGCCAGCGAAGCGCGTGCATAAGCGCCACCCTCGATCTCTTGGCGCGCATCCTCGGTCTTGCCATCCAGTGCCAAGTCCAGCACATGGCCAGCGCATTTGTGGAAGTTGGTATGGGCGGTGACCAGTTCCTTGAATTCAGCATTGCTGCCGAAATCGCGGTTGCCTTGACCGTATAGCCACTTACCCAAGACACATTGGTTGTCCTGCGAGATGATGCGCGGATCCAAGACCTCGCTGCCGGTACCATCGACCACGCCCAACAAGCGCATCTTCCATTTGATATGAGCTTCCAATGCAGTCTTGAAGTTCAGACCGCCGATCTCTTCGCCAGCATCTTCTTTCAGTCCTTCAGTCTCTTTATCATTCGCGCCGAATATCGATTTCCACCAACTCATCTTGCTCTCCTATTAAGTATGCAGGATTGTATTTCATCCACATGATTGAATTGTGACATGTAAGCCAGAGATTAAAAAATAAGCACTTACTTATGGGTTTGCAAATACTAGTTGCGGCGCGAATGGAAGGTAATGATGCTGGGCGGTGCGGTCTGGGCGATCTTTTTCTTCATTTTGCCCATCACATGCATCTCGCACGGTTTGCAATCGAAGCGCAACGTTAGTTTCTCGCTACCGTTTACCAGTGTCATCGGCTCCGCGCGCACCTGCCCTTGTACGCCCACTACGCCCTTAGCCTGCTTCGGACACAGGCTGAGTGAATAACGTATGCAGTGACGTGTCACCATCAGCGATACCTCTTCGTTCTCTTCATGCGCCTCATAGGCGGCCGCAATCAGCTTAACGCCATGCATCTCGTAGAAGTTGCGCGCTGCGGCGTTGTAGACATTGGCGAGGAACGACAAGGTATCTTCGGGATAGGTAGCTGGGGGTTGGCTAGCCTCCTTGCGCGCTGGGCGAGTGCACGCTTGCAAGCGCGCTGCCATCAGTGCTTGTGCGGCATCGCGGCGCAAGCCGTTCAACGCTGAATTAGGTACGAAGCCAGGTTGCTGCCAGTTAATGTCTAGTTTCCCTAGAATGAATTCGGTGCTGCCAAAGCGAGATAGTTGTTTGCGAACTTGCTGCTCGGCTTCGTCCGGATGTTGTGGCGCCTGCTTCTCAACGGCTATGTGCGCGGTGGCGCTGATGCCATCCTCGTCACGCAAGGTCAGCGCATAGCCATCCACTGTCTCGGCGAAGCTCGCATCGATGGCGATATGGCGGGTGGCCGACTCTTTAGTAAGCGCATGTTCCCAAGCATGGTCGCGGTTGCGACTGATGGTGCTGCCCACGCGCAAACCTTCCAAGGTATGCATCGCCTCGTTAGGGTAGACGCGCCACAACGTGCCATCTTCGGTGTGCTGTTTGCGCTGCACCACGTTGGCTTGCAAGCCATGTACCACCCGTTTGTGTTGGTAGTTGAGACCGTCGCTGTTGGCGAGGTCTTCATTGGCGGTCATCTCAAACCACTTGTCACCGAGTTGCGTCACGTGCCCTAGCTCCAGACCGATAAAGGTCGGCGTGTCGAACGCGCCTATGTCGTCTTTGCGGCCATTGGAAAAATAATCGGTGGAGCCGCGATGAAAAGTCTTGTCCGGATCGGGTGTGAACAGCAATGTGGCTTTGCCACTGGAGGCTGCGTGCAGGTCTGAGCGTTCGGCCAGTATCTCGTCCAGCAACAAGCGATAGTGGCCAGTGATGTTCTTCACATAGCCCGCATCCTTGTACCGCCCTTCGATCTTGAAGCTACGCACCCCAGCGGCGATCAGCGCGCGCAGGTTGTCGCTCTGGTTGTTGTCTTTGACAGACAGCAGATGCTTGTCATAGGCGACCACGCGGCCCTGTGCGTCATTGAGCGTGTAAGGCAGGCGGCAGGCCTGCGAGCAATCGCCACGATTGGCAGAGCGGCCGGTGTGCGCATGACTGATGTTGCATTGCCCTGAGTAGGCAACGCACAGCGCACCGTGAATGAAGTGTTCGATGATGGTGTCAGCCGGTACTGCGGCGCGCACCTTGGCGATCTCGCTGATGGTCAGTTCACGTGCTAGCACTAGCTGTGAGAATCCGACCTCTGAAAGGAAGCGCGCTTTCTCGGGTGTGCGGATGTCACATTGCGTGGAAGCATGCAGCGCGATAGGGGGCAGGTCGAGTTCGAGTAGCCCCATGTCTTGCACGATGAGTGCATCTACCCCGGCGTTGTAGCAGTCATAAGCCAGTTGGCGTGCCGCATCCAGTTCGGCGTCGTGCAAGATGGTGTTGAGCGTGACGAAGATGCGTGCGTGATAACGATGCGCGTACTCAACCAGAGCAGCGATGTCGCGCATCTCATTGCCGGCCTTGTCGCGAGCGCCAAAGGCTGGGCCGCCGATATAGACCGCATCCGCACCGTGCGAGATAGCGTCCCTTCCGATGGCGGCGGTCTTGGCGGGGGCGAGCAGTTCTAAGGCGTCTGGATGCATGGTCGAGTACTGGGTTAGATGACGCCTACGGCCACGAGGGCGATGAATGCGGCGAACAAGGCGAAGTGGCTGATACCTTCGATGGCATTGGTTTCACCATCATGCAGGTTGTTCATCACGGTGAGGAAGGTGAGCAGCAGCATGCCGCCTTGCACAGTTGTGAGCGCCATCACGATAGGCTCGCCGCGATACAGGGCGATGGCCTCTATCACCGGCAGGGTGAGTAGCACGGTGGCCAGCGATGCGCCCAGCGCGATATTGATGGTGGTTTGCATGCGATCCTGTTGCGCGGCCTTGAGCGCGGTAAGGATCTCAGGGCTGGCAGAGATCAGCGCGACAAGAACCGCAGGGATGGCCTTGGGTAGGTCACTACCAGCCAGTCCCGCGTCTAACAACACCGACAATACTTCCGAGAGCAGTCCAACCAGCACAATGGCGAACAGCATAAAGCCGATATGTAATGCATTGGGGCTGTGCGTCTCGTCATGTGCCTCTTCGTCGGAGTCAGACGAGTACTCGAAGAATTTGCGATGTTCCACGGTCTGCAGACGCAGAAAGCCCAGATACATGATGGCCATGATGCCTATGGAGAAAACGGAATAGACCTGCCATTTTTCACTAGGTACAAAGTCGGGCAGGAACATGCCTATGCCGATGGCGACCAGCAGCATGGCGATAAAAGAGTTGGCCGAATCGACGTTGTATTTGGAGCTACCGTGTTTCATGCCACCCACGATGGCGGCTAGGCCTAAGATGCCGTTGATATCGAACATGACGGCAGCGAACACGGTGTCACGCGCTAGCGTGGGATTAGGCTCGCCGCTCAGCAGCACCACCAATATCACGACCTCCACGGAGACGGCCGCCAGTGTCAGCACCAAGGTGCCGTACGGTTCGCCGAAGCGCAGCGCCAGTATCTCGGCGTGATGGGCGATGCGGAACGCCACCCCTATGATGGCCACGAGTATCACCGTCAATAGGCCCCACAAAACGGCACCGCCGTGTTGCACAGCGGCATGTTCAAAGGAATAGCCCAGCCCCATGGTTATCAGGGCCAGTGCGATGGGCGTTTCCGCGCGCAGATATTTCAGTGTGGGTTTCATTTTCGTTTGTAAGTCACAAAGTGATAGTCGAATACTTCAGGCAGTTCCTGATGATGTTGTTCGCGTGCGGTCTCGCGCCAATCGCGCACATCGAAGTAAGGGAAGCGCGCATCGCCCTCCACACTCTTCTGGATTTCGGTGATGTATAGAGTGTCGGCGAATGACATGGCCTGTTGGTAGATCTCGGCCCCCCCGACGATAAAGGTCTGTGTGTCACGGAAACCATGTGCCACCGCATCGGGCAGTGAGTTGGCCATGACGCAGCCAGGCAGATTCAGATGTGGGTTATGAGTCACTACCACCGTAGTGCGACCAGGTAGTACTCGGCCTATGGACTCGAAGGTCTTGCGCCCCATGATGATGTGATGACCCATGGTCATCGCTTTGAAGCGTTTCAGGTCGTCAGGGCAGCGCCAAGGCAGCGTGTTGTTGATGCCTATGGTGCGGTTCTTGGCCATCGCGACGATGATGGCGATGCTGGGGGTGGTCATACCGCCACCTCCGCTTTGATGGCGGGATGCGGGTCATAGCCTTCCAGCGTGAAGTCTTCGAACTTGAAGCCTAGGATGTCTTTTACCGCAGGATTGATCTTCATGGTTGGCAGTGCGCGTGGTGCACGCGAAAGTTGCAGCGCAGTTTGTTCCATATGGTTGGAATACAAGTGCGCATCACCCAAAGTGTGGATGAAGTCGCCGTACTGCAGATCGCACACCTGCGCCATCATCATTGTTAAGAGTGCATAGCTCGCGATGTTGAACGGTACGCCTAAGAAGATATCGGCGCTGCGCTGGTACAGCTGGCAGGACAGCTTGCCGTCCGCCACATAGAACTGGAAGAAAGCGTGGCAAGGGGCCAGCGCCATTTGATCCAGTTCGCCCACGTTCCATGCTGAGACGATGATGCGGCGTGAATCGGGATTATTCTTGAGCTGCTCTACCGCGATCTTGATCTGGTCGATGACGCGTCCATCCACGCTTTGCCAAGAACGCCATTGTTTGCCGTACACAGGGCCCAGATCGCCGTTCTCATTCGCCCACTCGTCCCAGATGCGCACGCCATTTTCCTTGAGGTAGGCGATATTGGTGTCGCCCTGCAAGAACCACAGCAGTTCATGGATGATGGATTTGAGATGGCATTTCTTGGTGGTCACCAGCGGGAAACCTTGTGCGAGGTCGAAGCGCATCTGGTGGCCGAACACACTCACCGTGCCGGTGCCGGTACGGTCGGATTTCTGAGTGCCGTGCGTTTGCACATGGCGCATCAAGTCTAGATATTGGCGCATAGGTTAACCGAGCTTAAGTGTCTATTTTTTGAGGGCGTAATCCTAGCATATCGGTGGCAATCCTTCGCCGCTAGTCGCACGAGTCTTCGCACGCTGCATGGACAAAGAAAAAGCCCGGCACTTGCGTGCCGGGCTTCTTTAACAATCTAGAGAGCTATTACGCTGCCTGGATGTTAGATGCTTGCTTGCCCTTAGGACCTTGAGTCACTTCGAAGGAGACCTTTTGGCCTTCTTGCAAAGATTTGAAACCACTCATGTTGATCGCTGAGAAGTGAGCGAACAGATCTTCGCTACCATCATCAGGAGTCACGAAACCGAAACCTTTTGCATCATTGAACCACTTAACTGTACCTGTTGCCATGTCATTACTTCCTTATGAAAAATGCGGAAAACGCTTCCGCGAGACTATTTGAAACTGAAGATTGCTCATGGCGAAACCAGGACTGCAAACACTTAGATTCAAATAACTGGAAGCCTTGTACCTGTATCACGCGGTAGCGTCAATGCATTTGATTAACTAGATATTTTGCGAGCAGTAGGCCGTGGGCAGCAGTGATTCCCCATGCAATTGAAAGTAAAGTCTATTATCAATTTAGTCGGGTAATGCATCAGTATCGAATGATATGAAAATAATTATTCGAAACGGAAGCTATAGGTCACGTCGATGGCGTTCTCAAAACCCGCTTGAGTGATGATATTGACCCTTTGCGAGAGTTTGTAAGTGAGTTTTGTTACGCCCACGGCGGCTGTCACTCCTTGTTCATAGCTTAGGTAGGCTCGTCCCGAGAGTCTTTTGCCCACCACCGCGATTTGGTTGCTCAAGGGATCGTTTGCGGTGGTGCTCTGCGTCGTAGCGCCAGTGGTGCTGGTACTGGTTTTAACGGTCAATTGGTCTATACCCATGGTGCGTTTTAGCTGGCCGGTGACCCCACCCGAACTTCCGCTGCCCATCACGCCTTCCGCTGCGGCGAGCAGTAAGGATAGGTCTGTGCCAGTGGTGTCGGGCGCACGGCCCAGCACGATCCAAGACAGTTTTTCAGTGTCGGGTACGGTGGGCGTGGAAACCAGCTTTACCACCGGATGCAGCGCCGTGCCAGTAACAGTCACACCGGCCTCTACGGTCAGCCCTTTGCGCAAAGCTAGGATATTCAGACCGGGGTCATAGATGGGACCGTTAAAGTTCACGATGCCGCGCTCCACGGTAAGGCTTTGTCCATAGGCATCGAAGCTGGCATCGCGTGTACTAATCGCGCCTGTGACGCGTAGTGCTTGCCCAGGAGATTGTTGCGCACTCAATTTGCCCACTAATCTCGCTTCCAAACCCGAGGCGCGTAGATAGAAGTGTTCGCCCAGATCTAGTGTGGCATCTACCGAGATGTTCATGTTCTGGCGTTTAGGGTTGGGTCGCCCCACCAGCACGATGTCCTCAGAGAGTTGTGGACGGTTACCGCCCACTGGTCGTATCAAGCCAGCATCGGTGGTGATGTTGCCACTCAAGCTCAGCGCCTCGTCCTTGAGGCGAGCATGCCCGCTACCCGAGACGATGATCCAGCGGTCTTTGCGTTGTGTCAGTGGCACCTGAAAGGCGCTGATCTCTAGATCGCTATCTGTACCGTTCAGGTCGATATTGCCTGTTGCGTGTAGCGCTCCCGCACCGCTATTGATAGGCACGCCAGTCAATAGCGTGTCATCGGGTGGCGCATCGTGTGGCGCCATAAAGACCAGTTCTTCGAGATGCAAGGTCTGGCGGTCGAAGCTGGCGTTGAGGCGTCCTTGCTCCAATCTCACGCCTTGGTCTAGCCAAGCGAAAGACAGTTCCTCGCCTTGCAATTTGCCGAGCAAACGAGGCGCGCCTAGGGTGCCCGCGAGATCGGCATCCAAGGTGAAGTGACCGCCGGTCTTGAGCTCGCTATCCACGACTGGGCCTATCCAACTCAGGTCAGTAGCAGCTACATGCATATGGCCGCTCAGTGCCGCATTTTCGGGTATTTGCCAGCGCCCGTTACGGGGTGTTTGGGTGGTATTGAACTGGGCTTGCAACTCACCCAAGCGCGTGCCAGAAGCAACCAGTTCGGCGCTGAGTTTGCCGGGCACGGCGTGCGCATTGAAGCGCAGGATATCCAGTCCCAAGGCGGTGGGCGGCGAGCTGGGCAACACCAAGTCGCCGCGCTCACGGTGTATGTCTATATCGCCAGTCAGTTGTGCACCTGCTTGCACATTCCACGCACCGCCCAGACGCAAGGCGGTCAGGTCTGGTGCTGTGCCATCGGCGAGCTTACCCATGCGCAGTCCGATATCGCTGAACTTGCCGCTGCTGCGCCATAGTTTGGGCGTCCAGTCCAGTGTGTCTATGGACAAACTGCCGCCCGCTAGACTGAAGTCTGCCGCACCCATATCGATATGGGTGCGTGTGATGTTCAAGGGCGTGTCATGCAGCAGACGTGCGTTGAGTCGGCCAGAAGTTTCCAGTGCCGTCAGTGCGCCTTGCCAAAGCGCGGGAGTTTGCCAGTCGCCCTTTGCGTGCAACATCAGTTTATCGTCGCCTGCCAGCTTGGCCTGTAACTGCAACTCGTGCTCGTGCACTGCACCATGCACGTCCAACTGCGCGCTCTGTAGCAGGATGCGCGCCGAATCGCTGAGTTCGCCGGCTTGCAGATGCAGTTCCACGGCTTCGTCGTGCAGACTGGCGGTCGCGCTCAGGTTCTCCCAATGGTAGCTATTGGGGAGTGAAAGTTGTTGCAGATCGGCTTGCAGGGTCGCGTCTGGTTTACTCAGATTACCCGCAAAGCTGGCATGAAATTGCAGCGCACCGCCGTAGCCAGTGCCAAGTTGCGACAGCGCCGGGGCGAGGAGATCTAGATACAGGATGTCACCAGCTTTGCCATAGCCCCCCTTGAGGTTGAGCTGATTGTCACCAATCTTGAAGAGTACATCTCCCGTGCCTTGCCCTTTATCGTTGTAAACAATATGTCCCTTGCCTTGCACCGCTTGCTGAGCGATATGACTATTGTCCATGGTCAGGTCTAGCGTACCGCTGGCTTGAGGTTGCAGCGCACCGCTAAGTGTCACAGTTGCGTTCAACTCGGAGTGCGGCGCGTGAGGCAAAAACGCGGCGATATCGAAATGATGCAAGCGTCCGTTGAGGCTGTAGGACTGCAGTCCATCCAATTGCAACTCGCCAGAACCGCTCAGTTCCGCCTGCGCACTGGCCAGACGCAGTTGCTGCAGCGTGAGCTTGTTCCCACTGATCTGTAAGTCGCCGGACAACTGCAGCGTGGTGTCGCTCAGGTTAATGCTGGCCTGTTGGGCATTTTCGTTGCCGCTGAGTTTAAGTGCTCCACTGAGATGTGCGCTGCGCAATCGGCTATCCAGTGCCGATGGGTCCAAGCCAGTGACACGCAGGTCGGCCAGGCCTTTGCCGAGCTTCCAGCCTAGGTTGCCGGAGATGGTCGCTGCACCGGGCAACTTGATCAGCAGCGCTTCGCAACGCAGCGCATCCGCTGTCACATGTAGTTGGGTGCTGGCATCCAGTACAGGCAAGCCGCCTTGGTCCACGGTAGCGGGTGTGTCATTGTGTAACTGCACTTTGCCGGCCAGCAACTCGGTAGCTGAACCCTTTAACTCGGCGAGTAGTTTCAACTTGGCCTTGGGCGCGGCGGGGGCGAATGCATGCGGGTCCAAGCCACTGAGTTGCACGTTGAGTGACTGTAAAGGCACTAGCGAAAAGGGCGCGATGTGTGCCTGAGCTGTACCGTCTAATGCTGCACCTTCTCCTCGGGCGGCGATGTCTAAGCTGCTCAGGTCACCATTGGCAACAGCGATGATATGGGCTTGGTCATCGAAGCTCGCCAACTCATCTATGCCGGACAGATCGGCCTGTGCCTGAAGTTGGAAGGGGCGTGTGGACTGCATCACCCCTGAGGCGCTCAATTGACCGAAGTCGGAGCGCACTTGCAATTGATGCACCTCGTAGCGCGCGCCGTCACTGCTCAGAATCGCGTCTATTTCTCGTGCAGAAAAATAAGGAGCGTTGCTGCCCGCTTTGATCAGATTTAGCTCACCAAGATGCAGGCCAGAGACTGCAAGCTTAATAGGCAAGCTAAGATCTTGCGGCAAAGGCGTTGCGGTATTGCTGCTGGGGGCTGTGATGGAAAGTTTGGCGGCACTTAACTTGCTCACAGTCAAACGGCCCTGCAGCAAATCGACAAGATGCCAGTTCAGTTGTACATCCTGCAAAGCGATATGGGTCTCGCCGCTCTGTACCTTAAGACTTTGCAACTGTAGTGGGCCTATCAAGCGGCCTTGCAAGCCCTGATACTCCAGCTTTACCGGTAGCCCTTGAGCGACAGCCGCAACCAACCATTGCAGTCCAGTGTTACTGGTCAACAGCCATGTGCAGGAGGTCATCACGATCACGGTGACGAGCAGCACCAATTTGGGCCAATGCTGGAAGCGAGGTTGGCGCAGTAGGACGTTCATCAGAACACCACCGCGATAGAGAAGTGGACGTGCATGGACTTGGTCTTTTGGTTCTGTGCCACATCCAACGCCAAGGGGCCAGCCGGACTGCGCCAGCGCAAGCCTAGGCCGTAACCAGTGGACACATATAAGGCCTTCATATTCTCTGCCGCGCCGCCTGTGTCAGCGAATACCGCCGTGCCCCAGTCGCCACCGAACCAATGTGTATATTCGATACTGCCGGTGACCAGTGCGCGTCCACCCACTATCGCTGCACCTTCTTGTACGCCCAGAACTTGGTAACCATAGCCGCGGACTGATTGTGCACCACCGGCACGGAACAGATATTCCTGAGGGATGCCCAGTCGTGAGGTGGCCGAGGTATAGCCGCCTTCGCCGCGTATCGATATCACATCGGCCTCCCCCACTGGGAACCAGAACTGCTGACGCACATAGCTGCGCACGAAATCCTTGTCTGATAGAACCTTCTGGCTGCCCCCCCCTATGCGTATCTCGGTAGTGTTTCCAGAGCGAGGGTAGAGCAGATCGTCTATGGCGCGTCTATGCCATTGCCAATCGAGTACGAATGCTTGAGTGACCTGGCGGATACCGCCGTCTGGTTTGCGATGTTCCTGCTGGAAGTTCATCCCTACGCGTTGTTCGATCTGTCCCACAGTACGCGAGCGCGTCAGACTCAACTTGTCGCGCGCAGTAAGTAGGCCAGAGATGTGCGTGGATTCACCCACCGCGCCCAGTGACAACACAGAGCCATCTTGGTACGGGGAGGTGTCTACGGTGGAGGAGATGGTCTGGCGGTTCTGCTCCAGGCGCAGATTGTTGTTGAGGTTGAGTGCGCGGTTAAAGAAATTATGGTTCTGGTAATTGATCTCGCCGCGTCCGCCATAGTTATCACTGTAACCTAGGCCTAGAGTCACTTGGCGTGGCTTCATTTCAACGATGGTGACTTTTACCGGTGCAGCCTCATGATTAGTCTCGTCGGGTGCCAGATCGACGATCACAGAACTGAATTGCGGCATGTTCTGCAAGCGTGTCTGCAAGGACAATAACTGGTCTCGACGATAGGTGTCGCCGGGATGGAAGCGCATCTGCCGGCTAATCAGATCTTGGTCATAGCGGGAAAGTCCGTTCACTTGCAATTTGCCGAAGCGATAGGCGCGACCGGAATCGATGACAATCTTTAAGTTGGCGCTGGCGGTTTTTACATCCACCTGTGCTTCACTTTGTTGCAGCTGCGGAAAGGCGTAGTCGGTGCTGCCTACGTTGGCCATCAAGGCGGTCTTTGCGCTTTCCCAATCGCCGGAACGGAACGGTGAGCCGATTGGCATATGCCATTCTGACAACAGTTTGGCGCGGCGCGTGGCCTGTACAGCCCCCTCATCTGCAAGTTCGCCCGTAAAACTGATGTCTACCGCGCGTACCAAAGTACGCGGACCGGTCTCTACTTTTAATAGCTGACTGCCATCTAAGCGCGGCGGCTGCAGGGTCAGTTTAGGGGTGAAATAGCCTTCAGTCGCGAGTAGCTCACCGATCTCGCGTTCTGCACGACGCAGAAAGGTCGCCTGTTCGTTCTCGTTGCCGAGTGCTTGGTCGGGGAGATCGAAATAATTATCTAGCAACGCTTTGATACTGTCGGGTGCACTCAGGGTAACTGGACGGGAGCTCTGTGGCACGACGAGCGTCTGCGCGACTGCGGTGGGTGCGGTCGCCAGTAAAACTAGCAGCATCATTGACGATGTGATGCACATGCGTAGGAGTTGGGGGATATGGAAGTCAGTCACTCTGAGCGATGTTCGTTTGGTCCGTTCTAACTTACTCAAGTTCAAGGATGATACGGTGTGTACTCCGGCATTTTCGCACTTAGTCGCGCATATCGGAACTGCTATCGCGCATGAAATATGGTGTGTGTCGTGTAACTCTGTTAGTTTGAGGGCTGCTTATGCATAGCACGCACACAAGGAGAGCGATATGTTGATCACATTTACTACCGATGCCCACACCAATAACGTGATGATGTTTGGTGATGTGGCACAGACGATGTTGAAGATGATGGGGCATAGCGGCACCGTGCCAGGCGCGATACTCGCTGCCGACGTGCCTGCGGTACGCGACCATCTAGCTGCATCGATAGAGGCAGAGAAGCAGTTGCATCAAGAGACTGACAAGGAAGGCAAGCACGTCAGCATGGCGCATCGTGCTCTGCCGCTGCTGGAATTGTTGACGGCGGCGGCTAAAGAAGATTGCAATGTGATGTGGCGCTGATGCTTGCGATCTCTTTGCTGGCCGTACTCGGTTTCTGGTTCGTATCTACTCAGATCGAATTTATGTGATCCTTTAGATTGAGATATAGGCGATCACCCAATAGCGGGCGAATTTCCCTAGCGCCATAAACAGCGCGGCCTGCCACCAACTTAGCCGCAACCACCCAGCCGCGAGGCATAGCGCATCGCCCAGCAAGGGCGTCCATGCTAGCAATAATGCGGGCGTGCCGTAGTGTCTGACCTTGTCTACGTGCTTCAGTGTCTGTGTCTGCGGCAATAACCAACCCATGCCGAAACTGATCATGCCGCCTAGCGTGTTGCCCAGTGTGGCGACCAAGAGTGCCAGCCACAGCGATTCTGGATAGGCCTTGAGTACCGCGAACAGCACGGCCTCTGAGCCGCCGGGCAGCAGCGTCGCGCCGAGCAGGCTGCTGGTGAATAGGGATAAGAGGCTGGCAGTTGCTGTCACACTAAGACGGCCGTCATGCCCGCGTAGGCGGGAATCCAGCTCAAAGAAAAACCTCCCGCGTCGCGGGACAAAACAGTTGTTTCGCTACGCGGATTTTGCATTTTGCTGGATTCCCGCCTGCGCGGGCATGACGCATACGGAGGTTTAGAACTTGATCGCGGAGAATACCTTCTTCACTAGGCTGCTGGTGGCTTCCAGCGGATTGGCGCGTATCGACTTCTCTTGTTCTGCCATCATCACGAATAGACCATCCAAAGCTTTCTGTGTGACATAGCTTTCTAGGTTGGCGTTCTTGGGGTCGACCAGACCTAGGCGCGCTCCCTTGCTGGCGAACTGGTCGTATTTCTGAGCCAGTTGCACTTTCTGCATCGCGTTCACCACGATGGGATGGAACTTGCCGCTCAACGACGTCTCGGTATTCTTGCGAAAATACTGCGTGGCGGAATCGTCGCCGCCCATCAGGATGTTCTTGGCATCGGTTACGCTCATGTTCTTCACCGCACTCACCAGCAAGGTACGCGCCTCCGGTACCGCCGCTTCTGCGGCGCGGTTCATCGATACGTTCAATTCATCCGCGTATTTGCCCATGCCTAAGCGGCGCAGACCGTTATCCAACTTTTGCAGATTCTCTGGCAGAGGAATGCGTACCTTGGGGTTGCCCAGATAACCGTCGGCCTTAGCCAAACTAGAAACGGCAGTCTCTACGCCTTGGCCCAGCGCCTGCTTCAAGCTGCTGATCTGATCTTGATTGCTGAAATTGGCCAAAGGGTCTGCAGCAGGCTGCGCGGCAGGTCCAGGCTGTTGCGCCTTGACTGGCAGTGCTTCATTTAGCTTGCCTTTGAGGTCGTTCAGATTGAAGGCACAGGCAGATGTTGCACACAGGATACCGAGTAAGGCGATAGTTCTTTTCAACATAACGTTTCCTTTATGTATAACGGAGCGAACTCCTGAGAAAGTTCCTTCCCCTAGCGAGGGGGAAGGCCAGGATGGGGGTGAGAATCACAGACAAATATCTGCCTTTCTACCCCCACCCTAACCTTCCCCCTGAACGGAGGAGGGACTAGCGATTACTTTTTGCGTGGCGGCATCAAATCGGTGATGGTGCCTTCCGCCATCTCGGCAGCGAAACACAAGGTCTCAGACAGAGTAGGGTGGGGATGGATGGTCAGACCGATATCTTCCATGTCCGCGCCCATTTCTAATGCCAATACTGCTTCAGCGATCAACTCGCCCGCGTTCACACCGACGATGCCTGCGCCCAAGATGCGGCGAGTCTTAGGGTCGAGCAAGACCTTGGTCATGCCTTCTTCGCGCGCTACGGAAAGCGCGCGACCTGAAGCTGCCCAAGGGAAAGCGCCCTTCTCGTAAGCGATGCCCTGTGCTTTGGCTTGGGTTTCGGTCAGACCCATCCAGGCGATTTCAGGATCGGTGTAAGCGACCGAAGGAATCGTCAGTGGTTCAAAGAACGCCTTGTGACCGGAGATGTTTTCGGCAGCAACCTTACCTTCGTGTACTGCTTTATGCGCCAGCATCGGGTCACCGACGATGTCGCCGATAGCGTAGATGTTAGTGACGTTGGTGCGCTGTTGCTTATCAACTGGGATAAAGCCGCGCTCGTTCACGATAAGACCCGCTGCCTCTGCGCCGATCTCTCTACCGTTAGGACGGCGACCGACTGCCATCAGTACGCGGTCATACAGTTGCGGTTCGGCAGGGGCTTGCTCGCCTTCGAAGGTGACCAGCAGGCCTTCTTTTTTAGCTTCGATCTTGGTGACCTTAGTCTTGAGCATGATCGCTTCATAACGCTTGGCGATACGAGTGTGCAGCGGCTTGACCATGTCCTTGTCCGCGCCAGGCATCAGTTGGTCCATCAATTCCACAACGGAGATTTTGCTACCCAGTGAGTCGTATACGGTCGCCATTTCCAGGCCGATGATGCCGCCGCCGATGACTAGCATGCGCTTGGGTACATCCTTCAATGCCAATGCGCCGGTCGAATCGATGATGCGCTCGTCGTCGTAAGGGAAGCCGGGGATACGTGCCACGCTGCTACCTGCTGCCACGATACAGTTATCAAAGGTGATGACCTTTACGCCTTCCGCAGTTTGCACGGAGAGTGAGTTGGGTGAAGTGAACTTGGCTGTACCGCGCACTACCTGCACCTTGCGTTGTTTAGCCAGCGCGCCCAAGCCACCGGTGAGTTTAGTGATGACGCTTTCTTTCCAAGTACGGATGGCATCGATATCGATCTTGGGTTTAGCGAAAGTCACACCGTGATGCGAGACTTCTTCAGCTTCTGAGATGACTTTGGCTACATGCAGTAAAGCTTTAGAAGGGATGCAGCCTACGTTCAAGCACACACCGCCCAAACTAGCGTGCTTCTCGATCAGTAGCACTTGCTTACCCATATCGGCCGCGCGGAATGCGGCGGTGTAGCCGCCAGGGCCTGCGCCCAATACCACGACTTCAGCGTGCAGATCACCCTGCGCAAGCGCAGCATTCGCTTTAGGTGCAACAGCTGGTGCTGCGGGTGCGGCTGGAGCAGCCACTTGCGCGGGGGCCGCGCTGGCGCCGGCGGCAACTTCCATGATCACGATCAATGAGCCTTCTGAGACCTTATCGCCCACTTTGACTTTAACTTCCTTGATCACGCCAGCTTTAGGCGCTGGCACTTCCATCGCGGCCTTATCGGTCTCTAGTGTGAGCAAGGATTGTTCTGCCGTCACGGTGTCGCCGGCTTTGACGAACAGCTCGATGACTGCAACGTCTTTGAAATCGCCGATGGCGGGGACTTTAACTTCTATGCTTGAGCTCATTTATATCTCCAGTGGTGTTCTGATTAAATTCCCTCCACCTTTAAGGGGGAGGGTCAGGGTGGGGGTAAAAACGATGTTGCTCATACGTTCTACCCCCATCCTAGCCTTCCCCCTGTGAGGGGGCAGGAATGTTTAGTTATGTTCTGATCTGTCCGTTGCCCAACACGATGTATTTCTGCGAGGTCAGTCCTTCTAGTCCTACCGGCCCACGCGCATGGATCTTGTCAGTCGAGATGCCGATCTCCGCACCCAAGCCATATTCGAAGCCGTCGGCGAAACGTGTCGAGGCATTCACCATCACGCTACTGGAATCGACTTCGCGCAGGAAGCGCATTGCCTTGCTGTAGTTCTCGGTGACGATGCTGTCAGTGTGTTGTGAACCGTACTTGGCGATATGCACCAGTGCCGCATTCAGATCGTCCACCACGCGTATGCTCAGAATCGCGGCGAGGTATTCGGTCTCCCAGTCTTCCTCGGTCGCCGCCGCCATTTGTGCGACCAACTTGCGTGCCGCGTCGTCGCCGCGCAGCTCCACGCCCTTGTCCAGATAGATCCTGCACAACGCTGGCAACACTTGCGCCGCGACCTTGGCATTTACCAATAGCGTCTCCATCGCGTTGCACACGCCGTAGCGATGCGTCTTGGCGTTGTCCGCGATGCGTATCGCCTTGGCGATATCCGCCTCGTCATCGATATATACATGACATACGCCGTGCAGATGCTTGATGACAGGGATGCGTGCCTCGTTGCTGATGCGCTCGATCAGTCCCTTACCGCCACGCGGCACGATTACATCCACATAATCTTTCATGGTGATGAGTTCGCCCACCGCAGCACGGTCGGTGGTATTGATCACTTGCACCGCATCTGCTGGTAAGCCTGCGGCTTTGAGTCCGGCATGCACGCAAGCAGCGATGGCTTGATTGGAATGAATGGCTTCTGAACCACCGCGCAAGATACAAGCGTTGCCGGATTTCAAACACAAGCCAGCAGCATCTGCAGTCACATTGGGACGCGATTCATAGATGATGCCGATCACGCCCAAGGGCACGCGCATCTTGCCTACCTGTATGCCGGAAGGGCGGAAGCTCAGGTCAGTGATCGCACCGATCTGGTCGGGCAGGGTGGCAATTTGTTGCAAACCTTCGGCCATGCCGCGCACGGTCTTATCGGTCAGGGTCAGTCTGTCAACAGATGCGGCATCCAGACCATTCGCCTTGGCAGCTGCCACGTCTTTAGCGTTCTCGCTAATGAGCTGAACGCTGTTGCTCAAGATGGCGTCCGCGATGGCCAATAATGCGCGATTCTTGGTGGCGGTATCGGCCATCGCCATGTGGCGCGCGGCGGCGCGTGCCGCGATGCCGACTTCACGCATATAGGTTTTGACGTTGTTCATGTCGTGTGCTGTGTTTTGCAAAGGGCGCATTTTACCCCAAGTGCTAGAATGCGCGCCTTTGTATAAACGCACGTTCAGCAATGTCAGACATCCTCAATAAGATACTCGCGGTTAAGGCGCAAGAAGTCGCCGCCGCTAAGGCCATCAACCCACCTGCGCTGATGCGCATGGAAGCCGAGCAAGCCGCACCTACACGCGATTTCGTCGCCGCGATACAAGACAAGATTGCCGCCGGTCAGCCCGCCGTGATTGCCGAAATCAAGAAAGCCAGCCCCAGCAAGGGCGTGATACGCGAGGATTTTCAGCCCGCTGCGATTGCCGCTAGCTATGCCAATCACGGTGCGGCCTGCTTGTCCGTTTTGACCGACGAGCAATTTTTTCAGGGTAGTGCGGCTTATCTACAACAGGCGCGTGCCGCCTGCGAGCTACCCGTGTTACGCAAAGACTTCATCGTCGACGAATACCAGATCTATCAGGCGCGCGCCATGGGTGCGGATGCCATCCTGTTGATCGCTTCAGCCTTATTCTTGGACGAGATGCGTCGCTTCGAGAAGCTTGCGCATAAGTTAGGGATGGCGGTATTGGTCGAGGTGCATGACGCCATCGAATTGGATGCTGCCCTGCAACTCAGCACGCCATTAATAGGCATCAATAACCGCAATCTTCGTACCTTCGAAGTTAGTCTGCAGACCACACTGGATCTGCTGGCGAATATCCCCAAGGGTCGTATCGTAGTTACCGAGAGTGGCATCTTCACTGCCGAAGATGTGCAGCGCATGCGTACACATGAAGTGCAGACCTTCTTGGTTGGCGAGGCTTTTATGCGAGCCGCCGAGCCGGGTGAGGAACTGGAAAAAGTATTCTTCTAAGGAACGTGCGCAGGCGCGATACAGATGCAATGTTTCATGATTATTACAAGCACCAACTTTCTTATTTTTCGTCGTAAAAAAGCAACGGTTTTATTAAGCTTTTATTAAACCTGCGCACTCCTGGTTGTTAGCAAAATTCCCGTCGGCATAATCCGCTCCGAAGTTCTCGAACGGGGATTTTCTTAATATCTGTGGGCAGCACGAGCTGCCTACAACATCAATAACCACTAGGAGTTTTACATGCAAAAGAAACTGATCGCACTGGCTGTTGCTGCTGCTTTGACCGCACCTGCTGCGGCGATGGCTGCTGATGTTACCGTTTACGGTAAGGCATTCCTGACTATGGATCAAACCAGCGTCAATACAGTTAATACACCTAACAAGACACAAATCAACAGCAACGCTTCTCGCTTGGGTTTCAAGGTTAGCGAAGATCTGGGTGATGGTCTGAAGGCGCTGGTCCAATACGAACTGGAAATGGATGCGACTGGTCAATTGACTACTACAACTGGCACTGGCTTGGGCAAGTCACGTAACAGTGGTGCAGGTTTTGAAGGTGATTTCGGTAAAGTAATGGTTGGTATCTGGGATACACCTTACAAAGTTGTACACAACAAGATCGAATTGTTCGACAACACAACAAACTACAGCGCACAAAACGTAATTGGTCGTTCTGCTGGTAAGAACTTCCAAACTCGCAAAGCTTCGATGATCCAGTACTGGTCTCCTAAGTTCAGCGGTTTCCAAGTTGCTGCTATGTACAGTCCAGATCCAGCTCCAACAGCAACAGTAGGTGCTACTGCTGGTCTTAACAAGAGCTCCATGTCTTTCTCTGGTACATACGACGTTGACGCACTGTATGTTTCCTTGGGTTACGAGACACGTAACGATGTGGCTTTCGCAGGCAAGACTGATAGCGCAACTCGCTTGGCAGCTAAGTACAACTTGGGCGATTTCTGGTTGGGCGGTATGGTTGAAAGCATCAAAACTAACACCTCTGCAATTGCTAGCGTGACTGGCAAAAATGCTGAGTTTGTTGGTCAATTCAACTTTGGTGCTAACAGCGTTGCATTGAGCTTGGCTAAGCAAGGTTCTACATCTGTAGCTCCTGCTTTGTCTAACGCCATCAATCAGACAACTTTGAAGTTGAACCACAGCTTCTCTAAGTCTACAGACCTGTTCGCTGCATATACCAGCAACAAGGCTGACAATGCTGCAGTCACAGGAATCACGACTACCTACGTTGGTTTTGGTCTGATCAAATCTTTCTAATCTGATTTAACCATCAGTTAAAAAGAACTTAAAAGCGGGGCGCTTAGGCGCCCCGCTTTTTTATTGTCTGAACTTAATGCTGTGACATGAATCTGTGTACCGCTCGCTGTGGGAATATGAAAGTAATGTTGCAGAAAAGCTACAGTGGAGCGCAAATCATTGAGGTAGGGCTTGCGTGAAATATTGCGGTGAGGATAATCCGCCGCAGAAGTCACCCGACTTGGGGATTTGCTTGTAATGATGCTGGCGTGAGCTGGTGACTAACTAATTAAACGAGGAGTTTTACATGCAAAAGAAACTGATCGCACTGGCTGTTGCTGCAACTATCTCTGCTCCAGCATTCGCTGAAGTAACCGTGTACGGCAAACTCGATGCAGGTTATGCCAGCATTAAGAAGACTGTGACTCCTGGTGGTGGCGGTGTTGCCGCGACCTCTAAGCTGGACGCAATCGGCTTTAGCCAGTCCACCTCCAGCCGCTTGGGTTTCAAGGTAACTGAAGATCTGGACGGTGGCATGAAGATCTCTACTGTTATTGAAACTGGCCTGAGTTCCAACCCTGGCGCTGCAGCGGGTTATGGCACAACTGCTGATGTTGCTTTGAACGGCACTACCATAGATGCAACATCGCTGGGTAACCGCGAAATGTATGCCAAGCTGGACTTTGGTCAAGGCACTGCAATCAAGGCGGGTTTCGGTACCTCTCCTATCTACGAATACGCCTATGCTTATGATGCAGCCTTGGGCGGCAACTTCGTGGGTAACCTGATCACCAATGATGCGAAAACAGGTGGCAACCGTGTGGTATCCGTTGATGCTATCCAGCAATTTGGCAGTATCAAAGCGACTTTGGGCTTGATGAAAAATGCGCGCACACCATCAGGTGTAGGTGCAGTAGCTTCAGAAACAGGAACTGGTTTCCAAGGTGCTTTGCAATTTAACGAAGGTCCTTTGTCTGCTGCGGTTGCACTGCAAACTGCCAAGACAGGCGTACCAGCAACTGAAATCAAGACTGACATCACCATGTTGGTCGGCTCCTATGATCTGGGCGTAGCTAAGGTGTTCGGTCAATACGCTAATGTGAAAACTAGCAATGGCGGTGGCGCTTTGGTTATTAACTCAGGTAAGCGCAATTTTGGTAACGTGGGTGTAGACGTACCTGTAGGCAATTTCATGGGCTTTGCGCAACTGAGCTTCGGTTCACGTAATGAAGTGTTTGTAGCGAATAATGCAGCGGTTAGCCGCAAGATCAGTGGTTACACTGTGGGCGGTAAATACAGCCTGAGCAAGCGTGCTTATGCTTACGCTTCCATCGGTGAAACTAAGCAAGATGCGGGTACTACTGCAACTAACGGTGATGGTATCAAGATCAGCCAATTTGCAATCGGTCTGGCTCAAGTATTCTAATTTGACACTGGCCTAGCCAGTTTCAGAATGAGTACCTAGCAAAATGAAAACCCGCTGTGGCGACACGGCGGGTTTTTTATCGACCGTAGCAGGCGAAAATTTTACGTAACACCTCACTCCGAGTTGGCATGGTATAGGCAATCTGCTATGGTGCATTGCGTCATTGTTGAACGAAATAATAAATCTGAATCGCTCTCATCAATCTTCGAAAAGGAAAGCCACATGTCACAACATCGCTTGTTAGTTGCCGCAACTTGTTTGCTGGTTTCCTCGGTCGCACTGGCACAAGATGCCACGGGTACTTTGCAAAAGATCAAAGAAACCAACACCATCTCACTGGGACATCGTGAGTCTTCGATTCCTTTCTCTTACTACAACGATAAGCAAGAAGTGATCGGCTATTCACAAGAGCTGATGATGAAAGCGGTCGATGCGATCAAAGCCGACCTGAAGCTGCCTAATCTAAAGGTAACCCTCACTCCGGTCACTTCACAAAATCGTATCTCCTTGGTACAAAATGGCACGGTCGATATCGTGTGCGGCTCTGCAACCAATAACCTCGAACGTCAGAAACAAGTTGCCTTCTCGACGACCATCTTCGTCATCGGCACTCGTTTGCTGACCAAGAAGACTTCAGGTATCAAAGACTTCGCTGATCTGGCTGGTAAAAATGTGGTCGTCACCGCCGGCACCACCTCAGAGCGTTTGTTACGCAAGCTGAACGAAGACAAGAAGATGGACATGAGCATCATCAGCGCTAAAGATCATGGTGAGTCCTTTCTGACTCTAGAGACCGGACGCGCAGTGGCGTTCATGATGGATGATGCCTTGCTGGCCGGCCAAGTTGCCAACTCCAAGCACCCTGAAGAATGGGCTATCGTCGGCAAGCCTATGTCGAACGAAGCTTATGGCTGCATGATGCGCAAGGATGATCCGCAGTTCAAGAAGATCGTCGACGACACTTTTGCCAAGCTGATGACTTCCGGCGAAGCGGCGAAGATCTACGCGAAGTGGTTTATGGCGCCTGTGCCACCCAAAGGGCTGAACCTTAACTTCCCGATGAGCGACGATATGATAGAAGCGTACAAACATCCTAACGACATGGCTTTCCCTTGATAATTAGTTAGGCGAATGTGAGGGTGATGGTTGGAGGAGTACTCCGGTCATCACCCTTAGTTTATTGAAGTCCTACTATTCGAGCTCACTATGAACTATCACTGGAACTGGGCTATCTTTCTGACTGAAACGCCGTCGGGAAGTACCACATATATGGGCTGGATGCTGTCCGGACTGGAAGTGACGCTTGCGCTGTCACTCTCAGCTTGGATCATCGCGCTGCTGGTTGGAGGCTTGATGGGTGTGCTGCGCACTGTACCCAATCGCTGGCTGTCCGGCATCGCCACCGTTTACGTTGAAATCTTTCGTAACACGCCGCTGCTGGTGCAGCTTTTCATCTGGTATTTTGTTTTGCCAGAATTGCTGCCCACCGCCATGGGCGATGCGATCAAGTCGCTCAATCCTTTCTTGCAACAGTTTCTGGCTGCGATGGTATGCCTCGCGCTGTTCACTGGTGCACGGGTCTGCGAGCAAGTTCGCTCCGGTATCAATTCGCTAGCCGTAGGGCAAAAGTCCGCCGGTCTGGCATTGGGCCTGACGCTGCCACAGACCTATCGCTACGTGATATTGCCGATGGCGATACGCATCATCCTGCCGCCGCTGACCTCGGAGTTCCTCAATATCTTCAAGAATTCCGCAGTTGCTTCTACCATAGGCCTGCTGGAGCTGGCTGCGCAGGGACGGCAACTGGTCGATTACACCGCGCAACCCTATGAATCGTTCATCGCGGTGACGGTCATGTTCATGGTGATCAATACGGTGGTGATGATTTTGATGCATAAGGTCGAGGCGCGGGTACGCGTGCCTGGCGGAGGACACTAGCCATGTATGAATTCGACTGGAGTTCGATTCCCGGGGCACTACCTTATCTCTGGATAGGCATGGTGATGACTCTGAAGATCACGGTGGTGGCGATAATCGCCGGTATCGTATGGGGTACTTTGCTGGCACTGATGCGCATGTCCCCCATCAAAGTGTTGTCGTGGTTCGGTGCGGGCTATGTGAACCTGTTCCGTTCCATCCCGTTGGTGATGGTGTTGTTATGGTTCTTCCTCATCGTGCCTTCGCTCTTGGTCAGCCTTTTCGATATCCCGCGTAGTTACGACACGCGTCTGATTTCCGCGATGGTCGCGTTCTCTTTGTTTGAGGCGGCGTACTACTCGGAGATCATCCGTGCAGGGATACGCAGTGTCTCTAAAGGGCAGATGGGTGCGGCCAACGCACTCGGCATGAGTTACGCCCAGGCGATGCGTCTGATCATCCTGCCCCAAGCCTTTAGGAATATGGTGCCGCTGTTACTCACGCAAGGCATCATCTTGTTTCAGGATACTTCGCTCGTCTATGTGAGTTCGCTGGCGGACTTCTTTGGCACGGCCTATCTGGTCGGTAGTCGCGACGGTCGTTTGGTCGAACTGCTGCTGTTCTCGGGCGCCGTTTATTTCATCATCAGCTTTTCAGCCTCCCAGCTGGTTAAGCATTTCCAGAAGAGAACGTCCTTATGATCTCCATAAAAAATATCAGCAAACATTACGGCAGTTTTCAGGTGCTGACAGATTGTTCAGCCGAGGTTGAAAAAGGTGAAGTGATCGTTATCTGTGGGCCGTCGGGTTCGGGGAAATCGACGCTGATCAAGTGCGTCAATGGACTTGAGCCTTTTCAGCAGGGTGAGTTGGTAGTCAATGGCATCTCGGTAGGTGCCCCCAAGACCAACCTCGCCAAACTGCGTGCGCATGTCGGGATGGTGTTCCAGAATTTTGAGTTATTTCCGCATATGAGCATCGTCGATAATCTCTGTATCGCGCAAATCAAGGTGCTGGGACGCAGTCGCGAAGAAGCCGTCGAGCGCGGCTTGAAATTGCTGGATCGTGTCGGCCTCAGTGCGCAAGCGGAAAAATTCCCCGGGCAATTGTCCGGCGGGCAGCAGCAACGCGTGGCGATCGCCCGCGCTTTGGCCATGGACCCGACTTGCATGTTGTTTGATGAGCCGACTTCGGCACTGGATCCGGAAATGGTCAACGAGGTGCTCGATGTCATGGTTGGGCTGGCCCAAGAGGGGATGACGATGATGGTCGTCACGCACGAGATGGGCTTCGCGCGCAACGTGGCGAGTCGCGTCATCTTTATGGATCAGGGACGTATCGTTGAAGATGCTTCCAAAGATGACTTCTTCGGTACGCCGCGTTCCGAGCGGGCGCAGCAGTTCCTGTCCAAGATATTGCAACATTAATGGCCAGAGCTGTGTTGTGGGTGATGTAAGCGGTGGGCCATATTTGTAGCGGCATTGACGCTGTGCCTTGAAGTATCTACATTGCGCCTTTAGTTATATTTGCGGAGTACCTAATGCTTAACGTTGATCGTTTGATCGTGGAGTTCGATAAAGGACTGCGCACCCTGTTCAGTCAGGCGCATAGCGCCCGCCCTTATCCCGATGCGGAATTGCACGATGCGCCTTTGGATGAGACAGAAAAGAAGCATGCGGCTGCGCTGATGCGCGTCAATCATACCGGCGAGATCTGCGCACAGGCCTTGTATCAAGGGCAGGCGCTCACTGCGCGTGATCCGCAGGTACAACGTCGCCTAGAACTCGCGGCGCAGGAAGAGACTGAGCATCTGGCTTGGACGGCCAAGCGTGTGCATGAGCTGGGCGGGCATCTGAGCGTGCTCAATCCGCTTTGGTATAGCGGTTCTTTGGCGATGGGTGCGTTCGCAGGTTTGCTAGGGGATAAGTGGAATCTGGGCTTTTTGGCAGAGACCGAGCGTCAAGTAGGCGAGCATCTGCAAAGCCATCTGCAAAAACTGCCAGAGCAAGATGAGAAAAGTCGCGCTATCGTGCAACAGATGTATGTGGACGAGACGGCGCACGCTGATATGGCGGTGGAGCTGGGCGGCGCAACCTTACCGCAACCCGTACAGTTCGTCATGCAACTCAATGGTAAGTTGATGACGAATACGGTTTATTGGGTTTAGGCCGTTTCCTTCCCCTTGCTAGGGGGAAGGTTAGGATGGGGGTTAGTCGGGTTAGTGAGCATTACCCCCACCCTAGCCCTCCCCCTGTGAGGGGGAGGGGATGTTTACTCTTGTATCACCTCAAAATCATGGGTCACCGCAGCAGTAGCACCCAGCATGATAGAAGCCGAGCAATACTTCTCTGCGGATAACTTGATAGCCTTTTCCACGACTTCTGGTTTGATGGCGCGGCCAGTGACGACGAAGTGCATATGGATGGTGGTGAAGACTTTGGGGTCAGTCTCAGCACGTTCTGCGCTCATTTCCACATAGCAGTCGGTCACGTCCTGACGACTTTTCTTGAGGATGGTGATGACGTCGTAGCTAGTGCAACCGCCCGCACCTATGAGCAACATCTCCATGGGGCGCGGACCCAGATTGCGGCCTCCTCCGGCGGGTGCGCCGTCCATCAATACAGCGTGGCCACTTTCGGTCTCACCTAAGAATGCGACCTGTTCTACCCATTTGATGCGTGCTTTCATGTCTTTCCCTGTTATTTGTTAGGTTGCAGATTTTATTCGATAGCGGCATCTATCTTCCATCTAGTCGGATATATTTTGCTTATCTAGAGTGCCCATACTGCTTATATAAAGGTATGCACTTGGGGTGTGGTGGTGCGATAGCGCAGTTTTTTGGGGAGCGTATCAAGAACTAAAGACAAAAAGGGTTTGACACGTTCGCCGAGGCTGAAATAGAATGCGCGCCCTTCGAGGTTTACTTACAAGAATTTTTAGGAATTGTGGCTATGAAAACATTTTCCGCTAAAGCCCAAGAAGTCCAGCACGACTGGCTTCTGGTTGACGCAGCAGACCAAGTGCTAGGCCGCTTGGCTGCACAAATCGCTTCCCGTTTGCGCGGTAAGCATAAAGCGATCTACACACCGCACGTAGACACTGGCGATTTCGTCGTAGTGGTCAATGCTGACAAGCTGCGCGTGACGGGTAACAAGGCTGAAGCCAAGCTGTACCATCGCCACACGGGTTACCCCGGCGGTCTGTACACGACTAACTTCACTAAGTTGCAAGGTCGCCATCCCGCACGTGTCTTGGAAAAGGCCGTTAAGGGTATGTTGCCTAAAGGCCCTCTGGGCTATGCAATGTTGCGCAAAATGAAGGTGTATGCAGGTGCAGCGCATCCACACGAAGCGCAGCAACCTAAACTTGTTAACTTGTTGAAAGCGTAATCATGAGCGTGACTTATAACTACGGTACGGGTCGTCGCAAGAGCGCGGTCGCTCGTGTATTCCTTAAAGCCGGCAAGGGCGACATCGTTGTTAACGATAAGCCAGTCGATGTGTTCTTCTCTCGTGAGACAGGTCGCATGATCGTGCGCCAACCTCTGGAGTTGACAGAAATGATGGGCAAGTTTGACATCATGGTTAACGTGACTGGTGGCGGCGAAGCTGGCCAAGCAGGTGCGGTTCGTCACGGTATCACTCGTGCACTGATCGACTACAGCGCTGACTTGAAGCCGGTGTTGAAGGCAGCGGGTCTGGTGACTCGTGATGCTCGTGAAGTTGAGCGTAAGAAAGTCGGTCTGCGTAAAGCTCGCCGCAGGAAGCAATTCTCCAAGCGTTAATCGCTACGGGATGTACAAAAGCCGCCTTCGGGCGGCTTTTGCTTTGGGCTTTGTTGTATTATGCGCAACTCTTAGCGATGCCCGTGCGGGCTTGCGCAGACTCGGAATTTTGCTATCAGGACAGGAATCTTTAGATGATCAAAGTCGGTATCGTTGGTGGGACAGGTTACACGGGCGTGGAACTGCTGCGTCTGCTGGCTGTGCATCCGCACGTCTCTTTGCAAGTGATCACTTCGCGCGCCGATGCGGGCACGCCGGTGAGCCAGATGTTCCCCAGCTTGCGCGGCTATGTTGATCTGCCTTTCTGTCATCCTGACGAAGCCCATTTGGAAAACTGCGATCTGGTGTTCTTTGCTACGCCCAACGGTATTGCCATGCAACAGACTCGCGCATTGTTGGACGCGGGTGTGAAGGTGATCGATCTCGCGGCAGATTTTCGTATTAAGGATATCGCGACTTGGGAAAAGTGGTATGGCATGAAGCACGCCTGCCCAGACCTGGTTGAAGAAGCAGTTTATGGCCTGCCGGAAGTGAATCGTGCGCAGATCAAGTCGGCACGTCTGATTGCCAATCCCGGCTGCTATCCGACCGCGGTGCAACTGGGTTTCATCCCTTTGCTCGAAGCGGGTGTGATAGAAACGGGCAGCCTGATCGCCGATGCGAAATCGGGCGTGTCGGGTGCGGGACGCAAGGCTGAGATAGGTTCGCTATTCTCTGAAGCTGCGGATAGTTTCAAAGCTTACGGTGTGGCGGGTCATAGACATCTGCCCGAGATCAAACAAGGTTTGGCTAGAGTTAAATCCAGCGAGGTTGGTCTGACTTTCGTGCCGCACCTGACCCCTTTGATACGCGGTATCCATGCCACTTTGTACGGGAGGCTGAACAAGGACATCGATCTGCAAGCGTTGTTTGAAACTCGCTACAAGGACGAAGCATTTGTTGACGTGATGCCTGCGGGCAGTCATCCGGAGACACGCTCCGTGCGCGGCTCAAACCGCTGCCGTATCGCGGTGCATAGGCCTCAGGGTGGCGACACGGTAGTGGTGTTGTCGGTCATCGATAATCTGGTCAAGGGTGCTGCCGGTCAAGCGGTGCAGAATATGAATATCATGTTTGGTCTTCCTGAGACTACTGCACTGAATATCGTGCCTTTGCTGCCATGATATTTCGCAAGATCAAGCGCAAGTTCAGTATCGATGCGACGCAGTTGTCGGTGCGTCCTCATGTAGCTTGGTATGTGCGTTGGAGCATCTATATCCCATTTGTGTTGGCTGCCATAGGCTTTGCATGGTGGGCATACGATAGCGGACTTGAGTTAGCCGGTTTCCATCGTGGCCAGACCCAGCGAGAATTAGAGCAGTTACACACACAGGTTGCGACGCTGACTCAGGAAAATCTGACCTTGAACAACAAGGTGGCACAGTACGAGCAGCAGCTCCAGATCAACGAGGCGAGCAGTGCCGAAACGGCTAAACAGCTGAAGACGCTCAGCGAAGAAAACTCGCACCTGCAAGAGGACTTAGGTTTCTTCCAAAATTTGACGGAGACACGTGGGAAGGCGGGTGAGTTGGGAGTGCACCGATTGCGCGTGGACCCCGATACCATGCCGGGGGAGTATCGCTTGCGTATGTTGTTGGTGCAGAGCGGTCAGCGTGCTAAACAGTTCAGCGGTTCCTACCAGTTATTGGTCTCTGTGGTGCAGGATGGTAAGCATACGACACTGGTATTCCCTGCTACGGATGGGGACAAGTCTCAATTTAAGCTCGATTTCAAGTATTATCAGCGCGTTGAGCAAGCGCTGCATTTGCCGCCCACGGCAATACTAGAGAATGTGCAAGTTAGGGTGTTCGAGGGAGATGCTCACGAACCCAAGGTCAGACAGACTGTTACGCCATCCTGACTTTCTAAAAAGGAGATAACGATGTTCAGCAATAAACACAGCAAACCCCAGAATCGCATCGATTCATTGATAGGTGCAGGTACTATCATCACCGGTGATTTAAACTTTAGCGGTGGTATGCGCATCGATGGTCAGGTGAACGGCAATGTAGTGGCGACACCGGGCAAGCCTAGTACTCTAGTGTTAAGCGAACTTGCGCAGATCAATGGTAACGTTGATGTCACTCACTTGGTGGTCAACGGCACTATCAATGGTGACGTCAAGGCCAGCGAATATTTGGAACTACAAAGTAAAGCCAAGGTCACAGGTGACGTGAGTTACGCAACTATAGAAATACAATTGGGTGCCGTGGTGGATGGTCGTTTGCTGCATGCGGCGGTCGGCGCAGAGCGAGAGAAAGTGGTTTCACTGAAAGTCGGCAAGGCCGAATAATCAAATTTTAAGGAGCAGAACATGAATGCAATGACCGAAGTACAAGATCCGTTGGTTTTCACCGACAATGCGGCTAACAAAGTAAAAGAACTAATCTCTGAAGAAGGCAATGAAGACTTGAAGCTGCGTGTGTTCGTCAGCGGCGGCGGATGCTCCGGTTTCCAATACGGCTTCACTTTCGACGAAGTGACTAACGAAGATGACACTGTGTTGGACAAGAATGGCGTGCAGTTGCTGATTGATCCTATGAGCTTCCAATATCTGGTCGGTGCGGAGATCGACTACCAAGAAGGTTTGGAAGGTTCGCAGTTCGTTATCAAGAATCCTAACGCGACAACGACCTGTGGTTGCGGTTCTTCGTTCTCTGTGTAATCACGGATAGCAAGGCAATAGTTACGGGGCGCTAAGGCGCCCCGTTTGTTTTTATGCGTGATGGATGGCGCCCAGCACACAGGCGTGTGCGGCGCCCGTGACTAGCGGCAGGTTGCTGCGTTTGCCCAATATGGTCTGCTGCGCTAACCATGCAAAGGCGATTGCCTCCAGATAGTCGCCCTGCACACCCAAACTATCGGTTACTGCTATCACGCAGTTGGGTAGCAATGCGGACAGACGATTTCGTAGCGTCTGATTGTGCGCGCCGCCACCGCACAGATAGATCTCGCGTGCTCCCGCACAGTGTTGCTCTATGCTTTGCGCGATGCTGACACAGCTTAACTCTAGCAAGGTGGCTTGTACGTCTTGAGCTCGCTCTGCGCCATTCAACTTGTTGTGCAGCCAATCCATATTGAATAGATCGCGCCCGCTGCTCTTGGGGGGCGGAAGCGCGAAGTAGGGCTCGGCTAGCATCAGTGCTAGTAACTGGGGCAGGATCTTTCCTGTAGCTGCCCAAGCACCATCTTTGTCGTAGGGGGTGCCGAGATGACGTTCGCACCAGGCATCCATCAGCAAATTGCCTGGACCACAATCGAAACCCGAGGTCGGTGCAGTGGGTGACAGATTAGTCACATTGCTGATACCACCTATGTTTAGGATGACGCGATGGATGTCGGAATGACGGAGTATATGGTCATGAAACGATGGCACCAGCGGCGCGCCCTGACCACCGGCAGCGATGTCGCGACTGCGGAAGTCGCTCACCACGCTGATATCGGTGAGTTCGGCGAGTAAGGATGCGTTGCCAATTTGTAGGGTGTAACCATGCTCGGGGCAGTGTCGGATGGTTTGTCCGTGGCAGCCTATCGCAATAATTTGCTGCGGATTGAATCTGCAATGTTCCAGCAGTGGAGGAATCGTAACTGCATAAAGACGCGCCAGTTGGTTCGCGATGACTTGACTGATATGCAGTTCGTTATCGCGCGGCGTATGCAACGCCAACAACTCAGCGCGTAGTGCAGCATCGAAAGCTAGGAAATGGCTAGCCAGTAGCTGAGGGCTAGACTGAGAGAGGTCGACTAGGACAGCATCGACACCGTCCAAACTCGTTCCCGACATCAGCCCTATATACAGCTGCTGTTGCACGGGAGGTCTAGTCTAGTTTTGCCAAGTTGGTGTTGCGTAGCAGATCCAAATTGGCGGTGAAGTTATCCGCAACAGGTTGGAATGCTGCCATTTGTGCAGCACTGATAGGCTTTGCATCAGGCAGTGAAACACGCAAGGGGTCATGCTGCTGACCATTGACCTTGAACTCGTAATGCAGGTGAGGGCCAGTCGCCAAGCCTGTCTTTCCTACATAGCCGATCACTTCACCCTGT
The DNA here is from genome assembly GCA_028710525.1 of Gallionella sp. Classification (GTDB taxonomy): domain Bacteria; phylum Pseudomonadota; class Gammaproteobacteria; order Burkholderiales; family Gallionellaceae; genus Gallionella. The sequence continues at coordinate 290,595 of JAQTTY010000001.1, forward strand.
GCAACGCGCTGACCTTTATGCAGGCCGGAAGCGTAGCGGGACAAGTGACCATAGACGGTGGTGTAACGGCCCTGATGATTGACCATGATGACGTTGCCATACCCATTCTGTTTGCCGACCATCTCTACTACGCCATCAGCGGTTACTTTAACGCGAGTGCCTGTTGGGGCAGCGAAGTCCACACCTTTATGCGCACGCCATTTGTTCAGCACTGGATGGAAACGAGAGGTCGTAAAACCCGAGCTCACGCGTGAAAATTCGATGGGAGAACGCAAGAAAGCTTTACGCACACTCTTGCCTTCAGGTGTGTAGTAGTCGCCGTGCTGAGCATCAGTTTGGAAGTACACCGCGCGATAGGTCTGACCTTTGTTGATCAGTTCAGCGGCTTGGATGCGGCCTGTGCTAACTAAAGCGCCATTGCTGTACAGCATCTCGTACATCACAGTGAATTTATCGCCACGACGCAGGTCGTGATGGAAGTCGATATCACCACTGAACAATTCGATCAACTGGTGAGCAGCTGCATCGGGCATGCCTGCAACGTCGGTAGCAGCATACAAGCTGGTCTTGATCTCGCCGGTACGTACAAACAGGCGCTTCTCCATCTGTGCGGCCAAAATCTTCGCTTGAAACTTGCCATCCTTCTTTTCGATGACGACTTGTGCGCCATTCTCATTTAGGAAACGCAAAGACATCAGGTTGCCAGCGCTGTCGGTCTCGGCTTGTACATCTTTACCGGCAGGCATCTTGCGCAGATACGCAGCTTCAGGCGCGCTGCGCAGATAGCTGCTGGCAGTTTCATCGTCGATATTCATGCGACTCAACACTTCAGCCACGGTGTCGCCACGTTGGATGCGCTCATTGCGCCAGAAGGTTGCAGCAGCAGTCTGTTGGGGGGCGATGTTCAGGTGTATCTCTTGTACAGTGAGCTGCGTGTCATCCAAACCGATCTGGTTTTGTGGAACCAAGCCGAATGCAGTCACGACCCCCAGCAAAGGCATGGTGGATAAAGTGACGAACCAGCGCAATTTCATTTTGCGTTCTTGGCTGAGCAGGTTTTGGGTTAACATTCGCGCCTCCTTGGGTTGCCTATTATCTGTTGTTGGCAACTTGCTACGTTTTTGAACAGGATGCGCACTTTATCAGAAAGGCGCTCACCTTCAAAACCCAGCAGACATGCGGCACGAGCGATCTTCGAATGGTGATGATCGGCCGATGAGCGGCAGAATAATCAGAATGAGTGGCGGATTTTCTCATTTCTACTAGTGATATTAAGAATATGAATGACATGACACATCAAGACGCACTCGCTGTTATCAAGCGCGGCGCAGACGAATTATTGATAGAAGCTGAGCTGATCAAGAAGCTGGCGCAGAACCGCCCCTTGCGTATCAAAGCGGGTTTCGATCCCACCGCGCCCGACTTGCATCTCGGCCATACCGTACTCTTGAATAAGATGCGGCAACTTCAGGACATGGGGCATCATGCCTTATTCCTGATCGGCGACTTCACCGGCATGATAGGCGACCCTACTGGCAAGAACGCAACTCGCCCGCCGTTGACGCGTGAGCAAGTGCTGGCCAATGCCGAGTCCTATCGCGAGCAAGTGTTCAAGGTGCTGGACCCAGCTAAGACCGAGGTGGTGTTTAATTCCACTTGGATGGATAAATTCAGTGCGGTCGATCTGATACGTCTAGCCGCCACTCATACGGTGGCACAGATGTTGGAGCGCGATGATTTCTCCAAGCGCTATAAAGGCAATCAACCTATTGCAATCCACGAGTTCGTCTATCCACTGGTGCAGGGATATGACTCGGTCGCCTTAAAGGCAGACATCGAGCTGGGAGGAACCGATCAGAAATTCAATCTGCTGATGGGGCGGGAACTACAGAAACATTTCGGTCAGGCACCGCAGTGTGTGCTCACCATGCCTTTGTTGGAGGGCTTGGATGGCGTCAACAAGATGTCCAAGTCGCTTGGCAATTACATCGGAGTCACTGATACGCCTACCGATATGTTTGGCAAGATCATGTCCATCTCTGACGTATTGATGTGGCGTTATCTGGAATTATTGTCTTTCCGCAGTCTGGGTGAGATCGCCACATGGCGTGCCGAAGTGGAGGGCGGACGCAATCCGCGCGACATCAAAGTGTTGTTGGCGCAGGAGATCGTGGCGCGCTTCCATAGTCAACAAGCTGCCGTAGATGCTTTGGCTGAATTCGAGGCGCGTTTCCAAAAAGGTGTGTTGCCGGACGATATGCTCGAAGTTGCGGTAGCTTCCCAGGACGGTAAGGTAGGCGTGCCGCAGATGTTAAAACAGGCAGGTCTGGTGGATAGCACTTCCGAGGCGATGCGCATGATACAAGCCGGTGCGGTCAAGCTGGATGGCGAGCGCGTTAACGATAAAGGCGATACGGTCAAGGTCGGCAGCGTGGTCGTAGCTCAGGTTGGCAAGCGTAAATTTGCCCGGATCACGGTTAATTAAATAATTTAAATATAGGTTGTGGCGAGTTTGGGCTTTTGCTAGAATCGCGCCCTCAAATTTTTGGTAGAAGGTAGTTTGTTCATGACAACAGTACGTGTAAAAGAAAATGAGCCGTTTGAAGTTGCAATGCGTCGTTTCAAGCGTTCCGTAGAAAAGACTGGTCTGCTGACCGACCTGCGCGCACGTGAGTTTTACGAAAAGCCAACTGCAGAACGCAAGCGCAAGCTGGCTGCTGCTGTGAAGCGCCATTACAAGCGCATCATGGGTCAGACTCTGCCTCCTAAGCTGTACTAAGATCGTTCCCCTATCATCATCGCCCCAGTGGCGGTGCATGCTATGACGCTCAAGCAACAGATCACAGATGATATGAAAGCCGCCATGCGCGCCAAGGATACGGCGCGTCTGGGGGCTATTCGTCTTCTCCTCGCAGCGATGAAGCAGCGCGAAGTGGACGAACGTGTCGAACTGTCCGATGCGGATGTGGTCGCTATCATCGAAAAGATGAATAAACAGCGCCGCGATTCCATCAGCCAATATGAAGCCGCTGGTCGTTCTGATTTGGCGGATGTGGAAAAAGCAGAGATGGCTGTGTTGGCGACTTATATGCCCAAGCAGTTGTCCGATGCGGAAGTCGCTGAAGTGGTGCAAGCCGCTATCGCTGCAACAGGAGCAACCGGCCCGCAAGACATGGGCAAGGTCATGGGTGTGGTCAAGCCCAAGCTCGCTGGTCTAGCCGATATGGGCAAAGTCTCTGCCTTGATTAAAGCGCAACTGACCAAGTAGTCGTTACATAACCGTACCCACGGCACTCGCTGCCGGCGTGAACTAGAGGGCGGCCTGGTTTGATTCCAAAAAGTTTCATTCAAGATCTGCTCAACCGTCTCGACATCGTCGATGTGGTGGAACGTTATGTCCCGCTCAAAAAAGCTGGCGCCAACTACGCCGCCTGCTGCCCCTTCCATAACGAGAAATCCCCTTCCTTCACTGTCAGTCAGTCCAAGCAGTTCTATCACTGTTTTGGTTGCGGCGCGCATGGCACGGCCATCAGCTTCGTCATGGAATATGCCGGCATGGGATTCGTCGATGCAGTTGAGGATCTGGCGCGCAATCTGGGCATAGAAGTCCCGCAAGAACGTAATAACAACAATGAAGTCGCGCATAAAGTGGCGCCCGATCTGTATGAGGTGATGCTGCAAGCCACGCGTTATTACCGCGAGCAACTCAAGGCATCGCCGCGCGCCATCGACTATCTCAAGAATCGCGGACTGAGCGGCGAGATCGCAGCGCGTTTCGGTATCGGTTACTCCCCCGAAGGTTGGCAGAATCTCGCGGCTGCATTCCCCGATTATCAGAGTGCGAATCTGACCCAGACTGGCTTGGTCATCGTCAATGAAGATGACAAGCGCTACGATCGTTTTCGTGATCGCATCATGTTCCCCATCATCAATGTGCGCGGCCAATGTATAGGCTTCGGCGGCCGAGTGCTGGACAAGGGCGAGCCCAAATACCTCAATTCACCCGAGACGGTATTGTTCGAAAAAGGCCATGAATTATACGGTCTGTTCCAAGGCCAGAAAGCGATACGTAATCAGCAGCGCGTGCTGGTGGTGGAAGGTTATATGGATGTGGTGGCCCTGGCGCAACACGGTGTGGACTACGCCGTAGCGACATTAGGTACCGCAACTACTTCTTTCCATGTGCAGAAGCTGATGCGACTTACCGACCACATCATCTTTAGTTTCGACGGGGATAAGGCCGGACAGAAGGCCGCATGGCGCGCACTGGAGAATGCCTTACCTTATTTGCAAGACGGCAAACGTATTAGCTATCTATTCCTGCCGGTAGAGCATGACCCAGATAGTTTTATCCGTGAGTACGGGCACGATGAGTTTGAGCAAAGAGTGCAAGATGCGATGCCACTTTCTACATATTTGTTGCGTGAGATCAGTGTCGGTCTAGATCTGCGCACCGCCGAAGGGCGCAACCAGTTGCTGCAGAGTGCCAAGCCCTTGTTGAGCGCAATAACTGCACCAACCACCGCCTTGTTGTTGCGTAAAGAAGTTGCGGTGTTGGCGGGGGTGAGTCAGGCAGAACTGGAAGCCTTGTATCAAGTGAGTCCGGTAGCGCGTGCGCCGCGCGCCGCGCCGGCCAAAGTGAAGCGCGCGCAAGTTTCCTCTACGCTGCAGCTGTTGTTGCAATGTTTGCTGGCCAAGCCGGAGTTGGCGCGCGAGATCAGCGATGAGTGGCAGGGTGAAGGTGCAGAGGCCGAAGCCTTGCAGGATCTGCTGGCGGTGTTGCGCGAGAACGATTACGCCATCAGCAGCGCGGTGCTCACCCAATCGCTGCAAGGCACGCCACACGAACGTATCATTACTCAGGCGCAAACCGAGATGTTGAACTGGGGCGATGCCTTCGATGTCGAGGGTGAGTTCGCGGGGGTGTTGGGCAAGTTGGCAGACACCGAGCGTGTGCAGCGCTTCCAACATTTGCAGGCGCGCTTTGCACAAGTAGGCCTAGCGAATCTCAGTGATGAGGAGCGTGCGCAATATATGCAATTGATGCGACCAATAAACAAGCAGTAATCGTAGGATAAGCATCTAAGGCAGTTAGGAAATCACAGGGAGTGCTAGGAAAAAGTATAGGGTTTCGAGTATAATCCGCCGCTTTTCCGCGCCGACCCGCATCTAGGAATCAAATATGGCAACGCTCAAAGACAAGAAAAAACTCGATAAAAAGCCGCAGCTCGAAGTGGCTGCAGTCATCGTGGATCCTCAACTGGATCTCGAGGCTCGCCGTACGCGACTCAAGGCGCTTATCGTCTTGGGTAAAGAGCGCGGTTACCTGACGTACGCCGAGATCAACGACCATCTGCCCGATATGCTGGAAGTGGAGCAGATCGAAGGCGTGGCGAGCATGATCAATGACATGGGTATTAAGGTGTGCGATGTTGCACCTGATGCAGAAGCTATGATCATGAACGACTCCGCACCGGCTGTGGCGGATGAGGATGCTGCTGAAGAAGCGGAAGCTGCACTGTCTACAGTGGACTCCGAGTTTGGCCGTACCACTGACCCAGTGCGTATGTATATGCGTGAGATGGGTACGGTAGATCTGCTGACACGTGAAAAAGAGATCGAGATCGCTAAGCGTATCGAAGAAGGTCTCAAGCACATGATCCAGTCCATCTCGGCCTGCCCTGCGACCATCGCTGAGATCCTCGCGCTGGCTGGCAAGATAGAGACTGACGAATTGAAGGTAGATGATTTGATTGACGGCTTCGTCGACCAAGAGGCTGAAGCGGAAGCCGAGGCTGCTGCAGCTGCGATCTCCAACGCCATCGAACCTGAATCTTCCGAGGAAGAGCAAGACGAGGAAGAGGACGAAGAAGAGAACGAAGCAGCCAATGCGGCCGCAGCCGCAGCCAATCTAGCGCAGCTCAAGGCCGATGCGCTGGAACGTTTCGCGCTGATTGCAGACATGTTCACCAAGATGGGTAAGGCCTACGAAAAGTATGGCTACCGCAGCAAGCAGTACGACAAATACCAGTCTGGCATCTCCGAGATGTTGATGAACTTCCGCTTCTCCGCCAAGCAGGTAGACGCCTTGTGCGACACCATGCGCGGTCTGGTAGAAGAGGTGCGCCGTTGCGAGCGCAGCATACAGGAATTGTGCGTCACCAAATCCAAGATGCCACGTGCGCACTTCATCAAGGTGTTCCCTGGCAACGAAGTCAATCTGGAATGGGTTAAGCTGGAAGGGCAAGCTAAGAAGTCATACGGCGAAGCCTTGCTGCGCTTTGAATATGCGATCGTCGAGCAACAGCAATATCTACTTGCTTTGCAGCAACGCGTGGGTATACCCATCAAGGATCTGAAAGAGATCAACAAACAGATGACTAACGGCGAAGCCAAGGCACGCCGCGCTAAGCGCGACATGATCGAGGCCAACCTGCGTCTGGTAATCTCTATCGCTAAGAAGTACACCAACCGTGGTCTGCAATTCTTGGATCTGATTCAAGAAGGCAACATCGGTCTGATGAAGGCCGTGGACAAGTTCGAATATCGTCGTGGCTACAAATTCTCGACCTATGCGACATGGTGGATACGTCAGGCCATCACCCGCTCCATCGCGGATCAGGCGCGCACCATCCGTATACCGGTGCACATGATAGAGACCATCAACAAGATGAATCGTATCTCGCGCCAGATTTTGCAAGAGACCGGCTTCGAGCCAGATGCGGCGACCTTGGCGATCAAAATGGAAATGTCGGAAGACAAGATTCACAAAATTTTGAAGATCGCCAAAGAGCCTATCTCGATGGAAACGCCAGTGGGCGACGATGATGACTCTCACCTCGGTGACTTCATCGAAGATTCCAACACCACCGTGCCTATCGATGCGGCGGTGTACGAGAGTCTGCGCGGCGCGACTTCCGACATCTTGGACAGTCTCACTCAGCGCGAGGCCAAAGTGTTGCGTATGCGTTTCGGTATCGAGATGAACACCGACCACACGTTGGAAGAAGTCGGCAAACAATTCGATGTCACACGCGAGCGTATCCGCCAGATCGAAGCCAAGGCTTTGCGCAAGCTGCGTCATCCATCCCGTTCCGAGAAGCTGAAGAGTTTCCTGGACGGAGAAAAATAAGAATACAACTAGTTTCGGGTCTGTAGCTCAGTTGGTTAGAGCAGAGGACTCATAATCCTTTGGTCGTCGGTTCAAGTCCGACCGGACCCACCAACATTAAACCCACTAACTCAATTGGTTAGTGGGTTTTTCTTTTTCACTTCCCCAAATTCATGGACACCCGAAGCTTGATAAAGTACAGTTTCGGTACAGTCATCAGTTTTGAAGGGCATCATGGCAACTATCACAAAGACACCTTCCGGCACTTGGAAGGCACTTATTCGCAAAGCAGGTTGGCCAACTACTTCTAAAACATTTCGCACTAAACGTGATGCGGAAGATTGGTCACGTCGGACAGAAGATGAAATGGTGCGAGGGGTTTTCATTCAACGTGCTCAGGCAGAGCGGCTCACTCTGGAAAGTGCACTGGATCGCTATCTGAAGGAAGTGTCTATAACTAAGAGCGCATTTACTCAGCGTGGTGAAACTTCAAAATCCAAACAGTTGAAATTGGAGCTGGGCAAATATTCTCTTGCCGCTATCACACCTGATCTAGTCGCAGCGTATCGAGACAAACGATTGGAGGCTGGGAAACAGAACAACACGGTGCGCCTCGAACTTGCTCTGTTAGGCCACTTGTTTACGGTGGCTATGCGAGAGTGGGGGGTCGGTCTTGCTTATAACCCTGTTACCAATATCAGAAAACCTAGCCCAGGCAAAGGCAGAAATCGCCGACTCACTTCTGCCGAAGAAGCTAAGCTTATCAAGGCTGTTTCAAAGCACAGTAATCCAATGCTGGGTTGGATTGTTCGCGCCGCACTAGCCACAGCAATGCGTTCAACTGAAATAGTTACACTTAGGCGGTCTCAGGTTGATATAAACCGACGAGTAATACACTTAACAAAAACCAAAAATGGCAGTGAGCGTACCGTACCTTTAACTTTGGCAGCGAAGGCCGTTTTTGATGAGGCATTGGCTAATCCTGTTCGGCCAATTGACTGCGATTTAATATTTTTTGGTGAGCCAGGTGAGGATAAGAAAACTCGTAAACCTTATCAATTTAACAAAGCGTTTGGCATCATTAAAAAAGAAATTGGCCTTGCGGATTTCCATTTTCATGACATCAGGCATGAAGCAGTCAGCCGGCTAGTTGAAGCTGGATTGAGTGACCAGCAAGTCTCAGCAATTTCAGGTCATACAGATATGAATATGTTGAAGAAATATACGCACCTGCGCGCTGAAGATTTGGTGGGTGAGCTGGATGCGGCATTTTCGGCAAAGTAATAAATTTACATTTAGTTACAAATCAGAATTCAAAACAAAATATAGCAAACAAACTCACCAAAAAAACCTACAAATACCCCTTCTTTTTGTATAAAACAATAGGTTGCAAAAATCATCAAAGTGTTAATTAGGTGTTAATATTCAATATGATAGGCACGCGTGCCTATTTGACTTGGCAATAGTAAAGCTTACATAATCCTATCCAGAAGCAACTAGAAGTAATTAAAAAAAGGATAGTGAAAAATGAACACAGAAACGTTTTTGTTGCAAAAATTTGGGCCGCTGCTTTCGCTTGAGCAGCTTGCTGGACTGCTTGATCGTTCAACCGATGGCTTGAGATTGAGCCTTGCAACTGACAGCGAAATTTCCAAAAAATTTGGGCCTGCGCGTAAAAAAATTGGTCGCCGCATCTACTTTCGATCAGCTGTGGTTGCTTCTGTATTGGATGCTGAATGATGTGTGCAACGCTTGATATTGAAGAGTTGGCAGCCAGATTGAAGCGGCACAAGCGAACGATTGAAAGGTGGTTGGTAAAAATTGAAGCAGGTGAAATGGATAAAAATAAACTGCCTCCCTGTGATCATAAAACTGGGAAGTGGCTTTGCCTTGAGGCTGACTTCGAGGCGTGGTGGAGAATGCCAAAACCACAGCACTGTTCAAAATTTGTCAGGGGCTCACTTGCTGATTTGGCAACACATCAACTGATTTCAACTAGCAAGGGCAATTAAATGCAAAACCGAATTTTGCATTTAACGCGGAATATTATTCCCTACATCCGCGAATTGCAGCCGCTTGCTGGATCAACAAGCGGCTGTATTTTAATGCAGCAGCTAGATTATTGGTTTCATCGCCACCCAAATGGATTTTGGAAGTTCCTTGAGCCTTCATCACACCAAAAATATAAACAGGGTGACAGCTGGACAGAGGAGCTGGGGATAAGCTGCGCTGAATTCAGAACCGCATTTGACAGGATTGGAACAAGGCATAAATCAAAGTCAGAATTTGATCTGGCGACAGATAAATTTGCTGGAAAATTTTATTGTAGCTATCTAGACCGGCGCGAAAACTTAACTTTCTATTTCAGAAATGATTCATTGCTAGACGAGGCATTGGATAATATTATCTCTGATAAACAATGCAATACAGTAAATAAAGAAAGTTCATTTACTGTAAATAAGGAAAGTGGATTTACAGCAAATGAAAAAAATCAATCCACTGAAATGAAGAAAGTCAATTTACAGGAAATTGAGAAAGTTGATGTCGATATAACAAATACTACTTCTCATACACTACAACAACTTGTTATTCCTTCTCAGCTTGGAAGCGAGGAACTTAAAACAGTTTTTACTCTACTCAAACAAGTGCCAGTTGCAAGACATCAGGAGTTGCTCGATGAGTTGCAGGGGGCAATTGTCACTAGTTCTATCAGAAAAGGAAAAATCCAATTCTTCAGATCGCTGGTCAAGTCAGTTCAGTTAGGCGGGTTTGTACCAAGTGCTGGTGTTTCAATCAGAGCAGCGCGAAATCAAAAAGCACAAAGAGAAAAAACAGATTTCGAAAATGAATCTAAATTTTTGCTGGATCCAACACTTAGAGCAAAGGGTTCAAAGTATTTCACAAATGGACATCCTCCAGCATCAAGGGAGCATGTCCAAAACTGAGTCAGACTACTTGACTACTCTCAGAGATGGGAGTCTTGCTTGGATTTGAGTTGTGCTGGATGTATTCTGAACTGGAGTCTGTGTTAATGGCTGTCGATTTAGAGACGCATTATTATTTTCTATCAGTTTGAACAATTCTTGCGTCCTTGCGATTTGCATTGTGTAAGATTTTGGGGAAACGGATTCCTTTAACCTGTAGTCAGCTATGATACGCCCGCTGTAAATAGCACCAAGCTTTACCCCGACAGACCGCTCAATGGTACTTGGTTGTGACTCTTTTAGTTGCTCAATGTAACCAGTATGCATTCCCAAAGTTCTCTTTGTACCATCTGGGGCGGTTGTGTACCTCGGCTTACCATCTGGAGCAATTGCACCACAAGCTTGATGGTAGGAGGCATAGTAAGCTCTAGAAATTGCATTGCGCTGATTAATTTCACCCAAACCAGAAGCGGCGAACTCTAGAGCACTCTTGAGAAAATCATCCGGAGTAACACTCATACGGGATCACAAGAAAGATAAAGGAATTTATCAACATTAGAAAAAGGAATTTCCGCTAGTGCGGCTAACATACGAGATTCGGCAGCGAGCGCATCCTCTACTGATGAGTGCAGAAGGAATCTGAATATTATCACCCCGTCATGTAGATAAGAATGGCGGCCACGTGGGGCAACGTTGTTTTGTGTACCAATCAAGGATGATGCCAGTTTGACCCGTTCTGCAATATCGTACCAAGTAACTCCATAGGATGCTAACAGATCACTCTTCTCGGTTAATTCACGCTCAATGTTTATGCTACCACCAAGATTTTTAAGGTGTAATACCAAACGCTGAGTTCCGGCCACATCAAATGCTTCAAGATGCATCCTGATTGCTTCCTCAACAACAGTTTTGTTGTCGGGTGCCATTGCAACAACCTGATCAATCCAGTCAATGGCACCCTTCAGGTCGCCGATATTAGAAAGAGCTGATGCATAATTAGCGCAGGTGAAAAATTCCTTCCCGCTGGCGCGAACGGCAGCAAGAAACTGAGAGTGCACACTCTCAATGTCCCACTCAAGAGTAGCAATCATCCCCTTGACACGCTTGGCATCTACAAACATGCCTATATCTTCCAATTTCTGCGCTTCAGAACGGACGTAACTAAGTTTTGAGTGATCTACTCCGTTTTCTACCATAGCGTTAATGGTATTAATCAGTGTAGTGGCTTTTTCGAGTGGAGCTATTGTCATTGGATATGATTTGTACTTAACTGCGCAAATATTGAAATTGTGTGCAGGAGCTGTCTCGCGATTATATCCGCACCATCCAATTTATATGCAAGTTATAAGTATATTTGCTGTAATGCTTTCGACTAAAGTACACGTGAGCATCCGTCCTCGATGAGTAAAATTATCGAGGACGTTTATGGGGACAATAAGGACATTTATGGTTGAAAACAGGTGAATTCAGTAGGTCTCAGCACAATAAGAAATTACTCTGGCTGCAAGTGAATAAAAATATATGATTCTAAATCAGATAGTTATATTATTTCATGAAGCATTTAAGTTTGAACTTATGGTAATTGCGCATAGGCGATTAGAGCAATTTTGATGAAAATTCCCCATAAATGTCCTCTTTGGATGTTAGTGCACACAAACATGCTGAGTAATTACATTATTCTTTAGCTTTGGTTCATCCAACAAACCGGCACGAAGTGCCGCAGGGATGCCGCATCGCGGCATCCCCATGTGTTTACATCATCGACTAGGCTCTGACTTCCCCAGCTCCTTGCCTGAGACCAAGCCCTTCCCATCTTTGTACAATATGCCAACTACTTCATCTTTAACTGGCACGCGCGATAAGTTGGCAATGTCATGTCGGACAAATACATCAGGATCTCGTCCAGTTTTCTGAATCACTTGGTTATCCTGTACATCAAGGATCTTCCCCTCATAGCTTCCCCTTGTGACTGGCCGTTGCGCGAGACGCTCGGCAAGTTTTGATTGAGCCTCTTTTGTCGGTATGTAGTTAGTAACTTCGATCCCAGCCAACTGCGCTGCAATCCAAGCCGCTTCTACGACTTTGGGTTTGCCGGTGAGCGACATGGCAGTCCAGCCCTTTGCTTTTGCCAACTCGACGGCTGCATCTAGGTTCTGTTCACCAGCTTTCAGTTTCAGTGTGTCACCCTGATCTACAAGGACTGAGCGGCCACCACTAGCAGGACGATATGCACCTTTTTATCACGGATAAACATGCCACCCATCAAATCCTTAGGCTGTGCCAGATTCCGCTTGCGCCATGCGTCGTCTAGATAAATTTGTTCTTCCACGACGCTCAACCCCAGTGATTGGGCTGTTGGATACGCCAGCAACAATTGCTTGATTGCATCCTCCTTCTCGTTGAGCATGCTTGCCTGAACCTGCTTGTTGATTTCTTCTGCCAACTCCAACCCTTCCAGGTTGTGCAGGCCATTCACCCAGTAAGGTGCGTGTACTGCAAAGCGACTATTGTTTGTAGCGGCTGACTTCAGTTGACCTTCTTTAGCCAGTGTCAAGTCGTCCTGCATTTCTTGATTCTCTAACATCACTAACCCCTAAATATCTTTTACAGCTCAGAATGGGTGTTCATCGAAACATGGACCGCGCTACCTTCGCGCTGAGTGTGATCGTTGAGCTCTTTCAAGTGATCGCCAAAGCTTGCCATTCCTCCGTTGCCATTGTCGGTGCCTGTATTGGCAGTTCCGCCTATACCAGCACTCTGACCCTTTGCACTTGATGTAGATGGCGTGGGTGACACATCCTGACGTTGATGCGGCGGATTGTTCCCATGCGAAATTGAGGGGCTAGGGGCTTTGCTGCTTGGAGATTCAAAGTCAGAACGCTTTGGTGGCGTTGAACCATTTGCAGCTATTTCAGCGAAGGACATGGCTGGAGCTTGTGGTGCAGGACCAGAATCTATTTCTCTACCGCCGATTCCACCTCTAGATTCATTTTTTGCGGCAGCTCCTCCTCCGGCACTCATGCTCTTAAGCAAATTGCCAATCGGACCTGTACTTTTTGCACCTGAGGCTATTGAGGTTCCGCCTGATACAGCTGCTGCAGCTGCTGCACCAGCAACTGCGCCCACTGCTGCTGCATCGCCAGTGCTCATCTGCGACGAACCTGATGACAGCATTGCGGCAATGCTGTCTGCTTTCCATGCAACACCAAAGAGCAAAACGTATCCAAGCGCAGCGGCCCAGATTGGCGGCCAAACACTAGGATCTGACATTGAAGGAAGCGTTGCGAATTCTTTGATGATCTCAGCACTGAAAGCAGTCATCGTGATCAGAATCGCAGCGTAGATCATTATTCTGTATACGAGTGAGATGAGATATTTGAGAGGCGCAAATCCCTGCTCGCGCAAAGCGTCTAGACCTAATAAAGCAAAACTGATTGGTGACAGTGCCACCACAATCTTGGTTTCAATGAATGTCATCAATATTTTGAAGGCAATCAGGGCCGAAGTTCCCAAGATAACAACGCTCACTAAACCCATCATGATCGAGGGGAATGGATTGAGTGATTGAAAAATTCCTTGGGACTTATCCAGTTGCTCCAGCAAGGATGATGCAACCTCTATTCCTTTATTTAGCGGAGAGGTGGGGTCAAATGCAACTGCCCCTGATCCACTTCCTATTTGAAGAAATTCAGCCGCAACTTTAGAGATGAACGGCCCGCCGTGTTCAAATACATACAAAGCAATTCCAGCCCACATGAGTGATCCAATAAATTTTGCAAAGACTTGCTCTAGATCAGCGCCTGTTATGAGTTTGGTTATATTGGTCCATGTAAGCTGAAAGATCATGAACAGGCATAGCCATCGCAGTGCTACGCCTTGTAGCGTGTTGGAAACTGTTCCCAATGATGTTTCCATTGAACTCATCAGCAACTCTGTTGCGGCTTGTTGAGTTGCACTGAATGCTGGCGATGTAAAGAGCAGCAATGCGATTATCACTAAATATTTTTTCATTTTTCAGACCTCAAAATTTGTGATTTTTGTATGCACTTTCAGGCGTGATTGGAACCGCCTTGAAGTGAATTTCTTGCGCCGCCTGTTTCTCCTTGTATTTGAAGAATTGAGCGGCTACCAAACCAGCAACTAACAGTAAGAAGATGGCGACTGGGATTGAATATTTTTTCATTTTAATCTCTCAGAATTTACGGCTTTTGTAGGCACTTTCAGGAGTTACCGGCACTGCTTTGAAGTGGATTTCCTGAGCGTCGTTTTTTGCTTGATCCTTCTTTGTTTGTGTCGCCATGTAGTCTGTCTGAGCGGCCTGTTGTAGCCTCAGCAACTCTTTCAGGTCTGTGATCTGAACCAGCAACTCATGGTTGATAGATGCCAACGCTTGTAATTGCGCCTGCTCTCCATCTGCTGCTTGGGCCTTGCGACCCAAGGCATCAACTTTCCCTGTCAAATTTTGCTTGTCATCCTTTTCTTTCATGCCAGCACCGTTCAACGCGGCAGCATGAAGAGAATCCAACGTTTTGTTGGCCATCACGTCGAACTTCAACCCAAAGCCTGCTGCATCAGGATTGGTAAATGCCTTTGAAAAGTTTTTATCGACGTTAGCCATGTTTTTAGCGATTTCGTGTCCACCGGATTCAATCTTTTTCTGATTGTCAGCCAGTTGCTGCAAGCTACCCATACTCACATTCACAGGATTGTTTTGCAGGTTCCTGATCTGAGCTTCGTATTGCAAAACTTGGTTCTGATATTGCAAAACCTGTTGAAAGTATTGATCGGTCAGCTTGATGAAGTTAAGAACCTGAGTCCATTCGCTTGCACCACCTGAGGCGGCTCCACCGGCAATTGCTTGCCCGGAGCACAGCAGCATGATGCTCAAAATTATGGGGAGAATTTTCATTCTGAAATCTCCTTTTCACTCTCTTCTTTGAAGTCTTTGGCAAGATCCAAAATGCCTTTCTTGTGCAGGTAATAAATGACTATTAGCCCAGAAATCATCCCTAAAATTATTGAATAAATTCCTGCTCCTGCCAGTGCAAACAAAGCTGATAAAACAGAAAAGAACGTGAGCATTTGGAGCTTTCTGGTAATCATCATTGGTGTATCTGTGTCCTTAATCATTTCAATCTCCTTAAAAAGTTTTGCTGCAAAAGATTTGTGCTACTTGTTTCCTACAGTCCAAATGCACTGCCGTTGAAATTGATAAAGCGTATTCGCTGCCGTTCAATTTTTAACAACATCTTGTGGGGAATTTTCCCGCACGGCTCGTCTGCCAGTGCGCGCATCGCGCGCTGATCTGCATCTGATAATTCATACTGTTTAACGACTGGATTTCTCTTCGTTACTGGTAAAATTGCACTAGCCATTTCTGGATCTCCTGTGATCTGTTGTGGTTAGCTGTGTCTAACTGTTAGCGCAGTTAGGCACAGCGCATTTAGAAATTTCAAAGCATGATTTTTAGCGCGATCACGCTTACGATTGCAGCGCTTACACCTCCTGTAAAAAAGGAAAGAAGAATCCATTTCTTTAGTTCAGATTTGTGAATCCGCTCCCGTGTCAAAATTTTTGTTTCGGCGACCTGTACCTGGCTCTTTGCTGTGCCAGTTATCGCAGCTGTGGCCTTTTCAATTTCAGAGATCATTGAGCTAAGCGTCTGCAGCGATTTGTCAAACGCATTCCGGAAATGTTGTGTGGCAATTTCCATTTCCGTTTTATGAACCGCTGTGATGTCATCTCGAATCTGCTTTTGGGCATATCGTCCAACGGTTTCGACTTGTTGGCTTTGGAATGAGGCTTGAAGTTTTTGCTCCTTGATGTACTCCTGCTTTGACGCTTCAAGGTGGCTCTTCAATTGTGTGGTTAGGTCCAGTAGAGCTTGTCCACAATTGGATGCCACCTCTTTCATTTTTTCAGGGGAGTAGCTGGACTCGATTTCTGAAGTTAATGTTTCAACTTTGGCGGCCAGCGCACGCTGATGCGCATCGACTATTTCATGTAGTGCCACTTCATTAAGAGCAACTAAAGTGAACACTGGGTCGTCGTCCGCGACGCGGATTCCCCTGGACATCAAAACTGCCTGGAGCTTTTTGATGTCCATTGCTACAGCCCTGCTTTGTCAAGTTCAGCAAATACTTCTTTGACTACTTTCTGTAAGCGGTTTTTTGCTAAAAAGCTGAAGTCAGAAGAATCCATTACATCCGCGAGCGTCATGTTGCGCTCAGTCATTTGTTTCATGTCGCCGGTGAATGTGTCTGACTGGCTCCGATCAATGATTTTGACGATGCCTGCAATTTTTCCAGCTTTTTCAGCTTCTCTAAAAAGTTTGCCGGCAGAGATAGGCAGCCCGTCAAATTCAACCTTGCCCCAAAATTCATTTTCCCAGACGACGACTTTTGCATGGTTGTTTACCTTGCTAAGCAGTTCCGCAAAGCCGTTGAAGGTGTCAGGCTTGGCCTGCCCGCCGGTTAAGACGGTATGAACAAAAACTTTTTTCCCTGCCTCTGCCATGATTTGAAAAATGTCGTTTTCGGCTAGGTATCTGGTCAAAGGCATGAAGGTGGCAGCCCCGTTATCTATTACGAAATCTGCATCACTTGAAACAATCAACTCCATTAAAGGGTCAAACTTTCTCTGAATGACATTGCCTCCCTCTGCAATCTCGATGTGCGCAACATCTAGTGACTTGTATCCGGAAAATGTGGCATTTACCGGATCGGTGTCGGCGCAAACGACCTTATAGCCAATGCTCTGGAGATACTGAGCAATCAGTACAGCTATCAGCGATTTACCAACGCCGCCCTTGCCCTGCAAAATCATGTGAATACTGCTCATATTTTTCCCTTCAATAAGTTAAGTGTTATCTACTTCAAATTTTGCTAAGGGGATTGCGCTGTGCTCCCCCTCCCTTGCCTTGCCGGATAAAACTCGCAGTGGATTACCTGTTGCTGGTAAAACCGGCGCGGGTCTTGTTGCATGGCTGTGATTTGGTAATTTGCTATTTGTAGTCGTTACGCCTTTGTTCTCTTTTCTGATTCTGTAAACAGCCAGTTCAAAGCTGGCAAATGAAAGTGAGATTCCACTTTCCATTAGCACTTTGTGGACATCCTTCCGTGGCACGCCAGCCCGTAATGCATTCTCAATTTCATTGAAAATTTCACGAATCCTCGCGGTCGCAGACCTATTTTTCCCTCTGGCTAGGCTCTGTAGCTTTTCTGATATGTCGTTGTTACCCATCTGATTTGCACCTGGTTTGTGTTGATGTGTTCCTTATGATTTTTTTATCTCCTTCTCGCTTGCAGTTGATGTGTGCATTATGTCTTTGTGATAAATAATTACAAATAATCAATAAATTAAGCGACACGCAGCGGCATGGAGCGACAGCGAGCGACACACAGCGGCAATCTATTCATTACTCAATTTGTGCAGGTATTCTGTAAATGCGGGGCAGGACGGAGGGCGGTTGCACCGCCCTTAAAACACACTCAACGCCTTCGGCTTATTCATGATGTTTTTGTCCTGCGCCTGGCGGCGAGCTGGATTCGTTTTCTCGCCTCAACTGAGAATTGAAACGAAGGATTGGTTATGTCTGTGAGATCAGAATCGCGACAAAAAACTGTGACGATTGGTGTACGAGCAACACCAATCGAAAAAGAAAAATTGAAATCGCGTGCCGAGGCATTTGACGTGTCGGTTGGTGAGCTTTGTCGCCAAGCAATATTTGGTGCAGTTCCAAAATCAAAGACCGATCAGGATGCGCGGCGTGAGCTCGCCGCTACACGTGCCGATTTGGGCCGGTTGGGTGGATTACTGAAAGGATGGTTGTCCGGTTCCTTTGAGCAAGGCGCACCGGTAGCTAAGACTCATGCTGATGTAGTGAAGCTGCTGCGCGACATTGAGGCTACACAACAGCGTGTTGTTGCTGCCGTTAAAAAATTGGCCGAGAAATAATGATTTCTAAGCGCATCAACAGTCGCAAGGATGGCAAGTCGTCAGCAGTTGCTGCTTTGCGTTATGGGGAAGGGCTGGTTCCTGACCGCGAAACTGGTGAATTCCTAGATAAATCGCATCGCACCAGGTTGGGTAACTTTGGTTTAGTTGACGATGGCGTGTACGCCGACCGCACCACAGAGGAAATGTCTGAACTGATTTCGTTGGCTGGGCTTGAGATGCAAGACGTGTGCGATCTCAACACCCGTGTAGGTGCAGACAAAAAGCTTGCGCACTTTGTTGTCTCTTTTAATCAGGATAGGCCAAGTGAAGCGGTGTTGCGTGACACAGAGGATTCCATGCTTGCAGCAATGAAGTTGGATAAGAACCACTTCGCTACTTTTCTTCATAACGATAATGGCTATTGGCACCTCCACATTTTTTCGAGTCGGATTGAGAAGGAAAAGCCACATCGCGGCAATGCGCTGTGGCAAGACAAAACCATGCGCGACAAGGTTTGCCGAGAGGTTGAACTACGCCACAAATTGCATCGTGATAACGGTATGCATAAAGTCGATGAGCAGGGGCAGCTTGTTGAGATACCGCGCGACGAACGCAGGGCTATTCGAGATGCAAAGCCAGTCGGAATAAGTGACCGTGCCAAAACGACCGAGATATATTCCGGTGAAAAGTCATTCCAGACCTGGTGCAATGAAATCAGAATCGGCGACAGGCTCAAACACGCTAAGAATTGGCAAAATATGCACGTTGCCGCTGCGGCCTATGGCTGCGAGGTAAAACCCAAGGGGGCTGGCTTCATCATCTGCCCGATTGGGCAGCGGGGTGCTATCCAGTTATCCAAGGTAGGTCTTAAAAATCTACCTGCCAAATTCGGTGCGTTTGAGGTTGCCAAGCTCGGTCATCATGCGCAGCTAGAAACCGCCTATACACCTTCATCTACTAATACCAAGGCAGCAAGCCATTACGACCAATGGCGCAAAGCCAAGGATGCATTCAAGCCCCACAAGACTGAGCAGATCAGTGTGCAGCGCGAATCACACAAGCAGATTCGCGCGACATTGCGCGCGCAACATAAAGCTGAACTTGAAAATATCCGAGCTACTAAGAAAGGACAGGAGCGTTTTGCTGCTGTCTCGATTGCCAAAATGCAACATACCGTCGCACTGGCTGAACTAGCAGATCAGCTTAGACGTGAACGACAAATTTTGCGTAGGCAACTCGCCGGTGAGGGGCCAGGCAATACTTTCCGAGACTACTTAGTGAGGGAGGCGGCCAAGGGCGACAACATTGCGTTAGGCCTTGCACGTAAGTATGGCGTGGATGAAGTCACAGACGTTTTGCGCAAGCGCGAGGTCGAACAGCTCAAGATTGTGGCAGTCATCACCGGCAGGGAGTATCGCCCAGCATTTCGTCTACATTTCACCCATCACATCGAGCGAAATGGATCTGTTGTATTCAGTCTTGGTTTTGGGCGGACGATTACCGACAGCGCGATTTCTAGGCAGCTACAGCTCAATTCTGCCGCAGCTAACAACCCCGAGGCCATTGCCACTGCGCTGAGTTTTGCGACCACACGCTTCGGCAACACGCTCACTCTTACGGGCTCACAGGAGTTCCAACGACTCGCCGTGGAAACCGCAGTCCTTAAAGGGCTAGGAATCAAGTTCGCTGATCCAGCCTTGGAAGCATATCGAGAAAAGTTTGCAGCAGAGCAGCAACGTAAATCATCCATCCAACCACAGGAAAAACTCAATGCATCCCGTTATAGAAACAAGCACGCTCAACAAGTCCCACCTGCCAACCTCCGAGATCGCTTGCGCCACTTGTCCCCTGGCGACTTGGTACTCGACACCGAACGAGATGTCGGCGCACTGCGGTCGAATGTTTATGACCGTGTGGAACAGCAACAAGAAGGGAGCGATCACGGAATGCAGCGCACAGCAGGAAGCGTTGCAGGAAAAGGAGTTGGAAGAGCAGCAGACGAAGGTATATCTCCATCAGGAGCCTCGCGCGCAACTGTCTTCGACGATGACAACTTCGTTCGGTCTGGCCGTGCAAGAGGTGAGCCAACCAGTCGTGGCCGATCAATCGCCGTTTCTGTAGTCGTTCCATCCAACCAACCTGCGCAGCAGGAGCAAGCGCAGCGCGCAGCCGCACCAGCGGCGGAGATTCCAACTGAGCAGCTGCAAGTTGAAGTTGTGCCCAATCCACAATCGCTTACGGCAGCTGAGTGGATTGCCGCACACGGGAAGCGAGAAGTGCAACCACACTATACCGGCGATACATCAGTTGAATATTCCGTTGCCTACATCGCGCACGATGGCGTGGTGATTAATCACGGCGCCGGAAACATGGCTACCTATCCATTACCACCCAACACTGTTTTACATGTTGGACAGAAAATCATCATCGACAAATCAGGAGCAGTTTCCATCTCTCCTAGACGCACCGAAGTTGAGGGTGGAAAGGGCAGGGGAGATTAGTTTTCTACAACAATTTTGATTGTTATGAAATTTCTATGGTGTGCGTCAGGTGTTAATTTAAGGCATTGATTATAAAGGACATAAATGACGCAAAACGTCACGCTGTCCTCTATAATAAAACCAGTAATCAAGACAAATATCGAGAGCTAAAAATGAGTAAATTTTCCATCGGGCTTGTTACTGCAACGCCGAATGCGCTTGTCATGCTGGCCGCGTGCTACACCTTGCCAGAGGATTTGCTAGATCGCCATGCAAGCGGCGACTGGGGCAATCTGGACGAGGAGGATCGTCTGCGCAATGAGAAGGCCTTGCAGGATGGCTCTCGCATTTATTCTGCCTATGTTATGGATGAGGGCTGGAAGGTGTGTGTTATCACTGAAGCTGCTGACGATCATGGTGTGCGCAGCCACACAACAATTTTGTTGCCGGGGGAGTATTAAGTCAGCAAATTGCAAACTACGATGGCACAGGACACTCCAAAAAACCTAAGTCAGGTGCCGCGCTTGCGCCGTCATCACGCGTTGGACGATGCCAAGGCAAACCGATTAGCCTGGTTGGCTTGGAAGGATGCAAGCAAATGATTGTCTTCCTAGACTTTGATGGAGTGCTGCACCCAGAACTTCCAGACCGGGCAGATGATTTTGCTTGTCGCTCGCACTTCTGGCAGATATTGCGTGCCTGTCCACACGTGGACGTGGTTTTTTCAACCTCCTGGCGTGAACTGCATCCCGTTCATGAGTTGATCGACTTTGCGACACAAGGCGGCGGGGAAGATTTAGCGCATCGGTTTATGGGCTCGACACCTTGCATACCTCAAGAGCCGGTTGGATCACGCATCGAGCAGTACTACTGCCGAGAAAGCGAATGTCGCTTGTGGTTGGCCGACAACGGACGAGAAGAGTCCTCATGGCTGGCTATTGATGATTTCTCTGCTTACTTTTCACCATCCTGCCCCTCGCTCTATGTGGTTGACCACACAACTGGACTGACAGAATTGGATGCCGAAAGGTTGATTGAAAGGCTAAAAAAATGATTCTCTTCCTAGATTTCGATGGCGTGCTACACCACGAAAATGTCACCGTGAAACGTTGCCCACCGGCCGCGCGGCGTTACCTCAAAGCGCATGAGAGCCGCTTCCTGACGCGCGACGGTAAGCTGGTCAAGGGTAAGAATATGTTTGAGCATGCTGACAGGCTGGCAGCGGCTCTTGAGCCGTTCCCAGATGTACGGATTGTGATTTCATCGACATGGCGCGAGCATTTCCGTCCCGAGAAACTCTTGCAGTTTTTGCCCGCTACGCTTGCCGACCGCGTGATCGGACATACCCCACTTTGCGATAAGTTTGGTGGGGTGGGATCACGGCTGTTCGAGATATTGGCCTACCTTGAGGGAAATGGATTGGCTGGTGAGCCTTGGATCGCTTTGGATGACCAGGCACAGCTCTTTTGGGACGATACTGAAAATCCACCGGACAACCTGTTTATTCTGAAAGGCGAAGAGGCTTTTTCAGAAGCGGTGGCTTTGGTCTTCAGTGAGTTTCTGAATCAGCACAAACTCACTGACAAAACACATCACGAACAGCTTGTGGCTCCACACCTTGATACCGCCTACACCGCTGAGGATATTCAACGCGCTATTGCAGACGAGGAGCGTCTAGGAGCACGGAATGTGCCGAGCGACATTCTGAAATTGAGCCTATGAAACTGTACATACTGAGTGACATACACCTTGAGTTCTCAAACTTCGAGCCATTTGCAACCGATGCGGATGTGGTCGTGCTGGCTGGCGACATCGGCAAGAAATCCAACGGCATTATCTGGGCGCGAGAAAATTTTCCCGACAAGGAAATCATCTATGCTCCTGGCAACCATGAGTTCTATGGTGCTCAGCGTGAGGACACGCTAGTGTTGATGCGGATCGCTGCCGAGCAATGCAAAGTGCATCTACTCGATAACGATGAGGTTGTGATCAATGGCGTGCGATTTTTGGGAAGCACGCTATGGACAGACTTTTTGCTGTTCGGCGAGCACAAGAAAAACGAGGTCATGATGGACGGGCAGAATTGCCTGAATGATTTCCGTTTGATTCACGAAGGGATCATGCTTTTCACGCCGATGCTTTCTACCCAGTTGCACGCGCAGTCACTGGCATGGTTGACGGAAAAACTTAACCAGCCGTTTGAAGGTAAGACAGTGGTGGTGACGCATCACTTGCCGTCAGCACTTTCTGTAGTAGAACGGTTCAAGGATACTGCGCTCTCGGCCTGCTTCGCATCCAACTTGGATCATCTGTTTGGCAAGATGAACATTTGGATACACGGGCACACGCACGACAACTTGGAATATGTGGCGAACGGCACACGCGTCATCTGCAATCCACGCGGATATGTGACTTATCGCGGTTCGGAAAACTTCGAGTTCAATCCAAAGTTGGTCGTCGAGGTATAACGCAACGATGCAAAAAGCCGACAATTCCTTGCAACGTCTGGGCTCCAATTGCCCAGGGTCTTGCAAAGCGTCATCGGCTCAGGGCGAAATCTACGCTCAACATGCTGAACACGCAAGCAACACTGCAATGCAATGGCTGTGACGTGCTAGCGATGCAGGGTAGAATCTAGCGTCAGCCCTTTACCCTGCATTCTGTTGACCAATAAATTAGTTCCAGTATGAACCGATCCGACCTCATAGTTCGCCTAGCCGAGCTACACCCTCAACTGCTTGCCAAAGATGCAGAGCTTGCCGTTAAAACTATCTTGGATGCGATGTCTGGCACGTTGGCGCGGGGAGGGCGTATTGAGATTCGCGGCTTTGGTAGTTTTGGGATTAACTACCGTCCACCTCGTCAGGGGCGTAATCCAAAAAATGGCGACCAAGTGAAAGTGCCAGCGAAGTATGTGCCGCATTTCAAAGCGGGTAAGGAGTTGCGTGAGCGAGTTTGCTCTGGAGACGAATAGTTTAGCTTTTAGTGAGTCGGTAACCGGCGTATCGATCAACACGAATACGGTTTCTAGAGTAGCAGTACGCGTTATATTTTCCTTACGTAGTAATATGCGCCAGTTATATATTCTGGTGGCGATATGACCCCTCAGCAGTTCATACAAAAATGGCAAGGCAATACGCTTAAAGAGCGTGCCAGTTACCAACTCCACTTCATTGATTTGTGTGCTTTAGTGGGTGTTTCGACACCAGAACCAGCAACAGCCGAAACATATTGTTTTGAACGCGGTGCAACACGTACTGGTGCAGGGCAGGGTTGGGCCGATGTATGGAAACAAGGCTATTTCGCTTTTGAATATAAAGCCACACGTCGCAATCTAGGCGAAGCACTTAAACAGTTGATGACCTACGCGCTAGCGCTGGACAATCCACCGTTGCTTGTCGTGTGCGATACCAATATCATCGAAATCCACACACATTTCACCAACGCACCAAGTGAGGTTCATACCATCTCGCTGGAAGAAATCAGCGAACCGGCCAACCTCGATAAACTGCGCTGGCTTTTTACCGACCCAGACAAGTTCCATCCCAAGCGCACCATCACCCAGATCACTGAGGAGGCGGCAGGTACATTTGCAGACCTTGCGCAGTCGTTGAATGTGAGAGGCCATGCCCCACAAGACGTTGCACATTTCCTAAACCAATGTTTGTTCTGTATGTTTGCAGAGGATGCGGAATTACTCCCTGGGAAATTATTTGAACGCTTGCTTGATAAGAGCCAGACCGATACCGACAAACTAACCACGCGTTTGGAATCCTTATTTTCCTCAATGCGTAAAGGCGGTGACTTTGGTGCTGATGACATCGCCTGGTTTAACGGTGGCTTGTTTGAGAAGGTCAAAGTGTTGCCGCTTGAACCGTCAGAAATCAAGATGCTGTTTCATGCGTCAACGCTCGATTGGAGTGGTATTGAGCCGTCCATATTTGGAACGCTATTTGAACGCGGTCTCGACCCACAAAAACGATCACAGCTCGGTGCGCACTACACAGATCAGCAATCAATCTTGCGCATTATTAATCCTGTCATTGTCGAACCTTTGACCAAGGAATGGGACGTTATTAAACTGAAACTCAGTGAGTTACATCCTAAGTTTGCTCTAATTGGAAAAAGGAAGGACGCTCCAAACGAAGCGATGAAGGAAGGATATAAACTATTTCTCGGTTATCTTGAACAAATCAGAAACTTCCGAGTGCTAGATCCTGCTTGTGGCAGCGGTAACTTTTTATATCTCGCTCTGCGTGCGCTGAAAGACCTCGAACACCGAGCCAACTTAGATGCCGAAGTTTTGGGATTACATCGAGAAATCAGTATTGAATGCTCACCAGCCAATGTGCTAGGCATTGAACTCAATAGCTATGCCGCAGAACTGGCGCGTGTGACTGTGTGGATAGGTGAAATCCAGTGGATGCTCAAAAACGGCTATCCCATCCGCAAGAACCCCATTCTTCAACCACTAGACCATATCGAAAACCGCGATGCCGTGCTAAATGCGAATGGCAGCGAAGCGCAGTGGCCTGCCGTGGATGCCATCATCGGTAACCCGCCATTTTTAGGTGATAAGAAAATGCGCGCAGAGTTAGGCAATGAATACACCGAAGCCCTGCGCAAATGCTACGCTGACCGCGTGCCAGGTGGTGCTGACTTGGTGGTGTATTGGTTCGAGAAAGCACGTGCACAAATCGAAGCGGGCAAGTGTCGTCGCTCGGGATTAGTTGCCACGCAATCCATCCGCAAAGGATCAAACCAGAAAGTGCTGGCACGTATTTGTAATACCACAAAAATATTCAACGCCTGGAGTGATGAGGAATGGATTAACGAAGGCGCAGCGGTGCGTGTCTCACTGGTGTGTTTTGGCAATGTCGAACGCATGCAACTTGATGGACAAACCGTTGAAGCCATTCATGCCGACCTTACGGCGGGTAACAATCTGACACAAGCCAATGCGCTAGAAGAAAATGCGGGGGTGGCTTTTCAAGGCCCGGTTAAAGTCGGTTCATTTGATATTCCTGGTGAGATTGCGCGGCAATGGCTTAAGCAACCCAATCCGAACGGAAGACCAAATAGCGATGTGGTGAGGCCATGGGCGAATGGTCAAGATGTAACCGGCCGTCCTTCCGATACTTGGATTATCGACTTCGGTGCTGACCGCACAGAGCAAGAAGCGGCACTATACGAGACACCGTTTGTGCAGGTATTGCGGGAGGTTAAGCCACAGCGTGATGCGCAGAACGATGCAGGTCGTAAAGCAAAATGGTGGTTACACGGTAGGACAGGGACTGATTTCCGCGCCGCAGTCGCGCCGCTCAAACGCTACATTGCAACGCCGCGCGTAGCTAAGCATCGGATGTTCGTTTGGTTGGATGTAAGCGTGTTGCCAGACAGCCGCCTTTACGCCATTGCTCGCGATGATGATGTTACCTTTGGCGTGCTCTCTTCACGAGTTCATGAGGTTTGGTCGCTGGCTAATGCGTCCATGCACGGAGTGGGAAATGATCCAACTTACAACGCCAAATCGTGCTTCGAAACTTTCCCTTTTCCAGAATGGCTAATGCCAAACCTCACTCCAGCAGATTGCACTAATGCGGTAACCACCGAGATTGCAACCGCAGCACAGGAGTTAAACAAACTGCGCGACAACTGGTTGAATCCTATCGAGTGGGTGGACTGGTTACGAACACCAGCAGAAGAAAAAGCTGACTATCCGTTGCGTCCTGTCCCTAAAATCGGGCATGAGGATGAACTTAAAAAACGCACGCTAACCAATCTATACAATGCCCGCCCAGCATGGTTGGATAACGCCCACAAGACTTTGGATGCGGCAGTCGCAAAAGCCTACAACTGGAACGACTACACCCCAGAAATGACCGACGAGGAAATTTTGCGGCGGTTGTTAGTGCTGAATCAAACAAGATTCATAAACATTGCTTAACTACCATCTGACTGACTGCCATGCGTAATCAAGTGAACAATGTAACGGATGTATTACAAAAGCTGACAACCTTCTTTGAAGCAAATCACTCCAATCGCCTAACCCTGTGTCGTCGTGCTGTCATTTATCGTTCAGATGACAAATGGCGGTTCGGCGTGCCTACCGCGAACACATCACCTTCATCGCCCTATTGGATGATACCGCACCACACTTTACAGTCATCGCTACTTTATCAGCGTACTGGGTGAGAGTTATTTCTTATTGATTTTCAGTCGGTGTGGTTGCGACTGGCTGGCCATCATTTTGAGGCTGCGGTTTGATGTTCAACAAGTCCAAAGCAGTCTGTACCTGTTGAGGACGCAAAACTGGTTGCGGTGCTCCCATAAGCACCGTTGCAACTCCAAGATGATTTTCAATGGCTTTGGTAGCGGCGTGCATCGAAAATGTGTGCATATAGGCGTGATGCACTGTCAGCACCAAATCTTGGAGAACTGGGTCATCTTCAAGTTTTTCAATTTTGAGTCCAATATCCACACATTTTTGTAGTGGCACATGTCTAGCATGCGCTCCTGTAATTGTGTGGTTACCTAGATAACTCACTATTGCACTAGCTTTGCCATCGCATTCACTGCTTCCCGCAAACATGTTTTGGCATAACCAACCTTTTACCATTTCGCTAGACCATGAGATTGCTTGAGTACACTCATTTAAAAACGATGGGTGATACTTAGAGACAATTTGTTGCCAAAGTGGGGCGCTAGCAGGGTTTTGTTCAATGCTGCGAACAGCTAATTGGAATTCATCTAGGACACCCTGCGCAGGCACTCCGCCAATTTGTGGATCAATGGGGCCCAAGCTAGATTGCTTACCCATCACGATGCTTTTCGCAGAGCAGGCAATCATCGTTCCAGCTGACATGGCCAATTGAGGAACAATCACACGGATATCTTTGCCGAACATTGTCCAAAGATAGTTAACAAGAGCTTCAGTGGCTGCAATATCACCGCCTGGGGTGTGAAGTATGAGGTCTAAACCTTTAGAGCGATCTAAACGATGGACTGCTGCCATAAACCCATTCATATCCTCATCACCAACACCTAGATTTGGCGTAGATGGCGGCCTATAAAGCCAACCAGAATAATACGCTACAATGTTGCGACCAGTATGTTTATGCAGTAGCTTAAGATATTTTCGTCTGACGCTATCAACAGCGGTGTGACCGCCTTGTTGTTTAAGTCCTATTTCGGTAAGAACTTTACCCCACACTGGCATCTTAATTGGTCACCGTATTAGATTGCACTACAACCCGAATATTGGGGTCGTACATAGAAAAAATATCAAATTTCTGCGACTTAACTGGAGTAGTAACGGTCGTAGTGAAATATTTATCGTACTCGGCAACCAAGTTGGCGGTCTGTACGTTTGTTCCAGATTGCACAGCTCGGTATGCAGCCATGAGAATATTCTCGTCTGCTGATAATTGCAGTACAGTCATGTGCTTTTCCCCCAGTTAGTTATATAAGGTAAGCCTAACATCATCAGCTGGAGCAGTAAATAGACCTTATGGCCTAGGAAGGGTAGGCTCGATGATGAAAATGCGCCTATTGTCGGTACAAACCATGCCGCCTGTTATCTACAACTGCAGTCGCTTCCAGTTGTAAACACTTCGCACATTAACTCGTTGGCGTTGTAGGATTATTGCTGCTCGTGATTCCAGACGAATTTTTGCTTTAGGTCATTGCAGTGCGTTACCGGCAAGAAGCCAGCATGTTGCAGTTGCCCAACCACGATACCGGGAGCAATTCCCATACGATTAGCAAAATCACGTATCGCTGCTTTGTTGAAAGGTCCAGATCGAGTAAAGCTAGCAAACGTAGCCCTGGAGATCAATTCCTCTTGAGCAAATTTGTTTGCCTCTTCCTCCTTCTCGGCATCTAGGCCGTTAGTCCCTTCAAGGAATAGCTCCTTCTTGCCATGCAAATAAATATGCCCTGCTTCATGGAAGAACGTAAACCAAAGGTGGTCATCAGTTCTGTAGCGCAGGCTCAATTGAATAAGTGCTTTGTTTGGATTTAACCAACGCGTTGCTCCGCTTACAGCAGTTTTTGGCAAGCAAGGAACAAATACGACCGCAACGCCTGCTTGCGCACAAAGCTCTTGCATACGCGGTACAAAAACTTCAGGCGACTCTACAGTAAGAGTTTTAATTTGGTCGAGTGCGGCACGGAACACAGCTTTATCAAATGGGACGCAAGCAATTTGTGCAGCCTCTATCTCGCCTTGGCGCAACCAAGCCGACACAGCCTCAGGAAAAATTTCTTGGTTATTATGTTGTCGATACGCCACTTTGAGGTTAGGCCACATGCTGGCCCATTGATCAACGCTTGCAATACCAAAAAATCTCAACACTTCGACCAATTGAGCCTTAGTATTATTTTTAAACTTGGCAATCCAGCCTAGTTTCGCCATCTCTGCAACCGGAATATGATTTAGCCAGTCCAAATCACCCTCTAACTGCACCTCTTCATGTAGACGTGCCAATATCTCTTGGTAATGGCTTTCCAAGTTCAACCAGTAGTCAGCTGGCATGCCAAGCGCACGTTCAAATTTGATTGCAGTTTCAGGTGTAATCGACGATTTTGCTTTGACAATAGAAACAATGTGCTTAGGCGTTAACCCGGTACGTTTGGCTAACTCATTTTGAGTCATACCTCTCAAATCGAGTTCCGCACTTAACACCTCACCAGGTGATACGGCATAGTCAGGTTGATATTCGTTTGTAGTTTGCTTATCCATGAGTATCCTCTATCCCCCTAATTTCTATGGATGTAACCATCTTCCAATCCAAACCACCTTCTGCTCTTTGCGGCAATGGGTTATGGTTGGGCTCAAACACTAATCTGTAAGGATGATCCAAATCGACGGTCAATTGACCTTTACGATTTCCGGTTAGCTCGTGACATCTATGCGGAGGGCTCATGGGTGGCGCGAACGTCCCAAGGTTCGGGGCAGCCCAAAGCTGCGCCAGAACAACCTTAAGTTTTTTTGTCCGCAATGAGCCGTGAGCTTTAATCATGGCCTTTTCCTCGTTGAGTTGCTTTTTGAGGCTCGATGTAGCGAAAGAAATGTCCATTAGAAGTTAAGAGATTTTCTTAACCGATTAGGTTATACAAATTATATCATTTTGTCCAGACGAGTTTCGCATAAAGCCCATAGGTCCCATAGGTGGGTTTTGCAATTTTGAATCGACGTATTGCAAATAATTGCACTCAATCAAGTGATGAGCATTGGTACGATTGCGGTACAATGCCCAGCTTTTCTAGGTTACGTTTAACTACGTTAACCTTATGTTTGCAAACTTCTTTATTGTTTGGCTAACTTCGCTTGCATGTGCTTGATTATCAGTAACTTATTGATTTAATTGGTGACTCATAATCCTTTGGTCGTCGGTTCAAGTCCGACCGGACCCACCAACACTCAAGGCTTGCAGCGATGCGAGCCTTTCTTTTTTTGCGAGGTATTGTGGTAGCAGCAGTGTTGTCAGCGAGTGCGCAACGGCGCAAGACGAGACTGGAGAGTCTGTCTGCTATCGAGTTTCCTGCGGACTTGCCTGTCGTCGGCAAGCGCGAGGAGTTGGCGCGCGCTATCACTGAACATCAAGTCGTCATCGTGTGCGGTGAGACCGGTTCGGGTAAGACCACGCAGTTGCCCAAGATATGTCTGACACTGGGGCGCGGTGTACTGGGTTGCATAGGCCACACCCAGCCGCGCCGAGTTGCGGCACGCACCGTGGCTAACCGCATCGCCGTGGAGCTTAAGACCGAGCTGGGTGGGGCGGTCGGATACAAGGTGCGTTTCCACGACAAGGTGGGGGCGGACACTAGCATCAAGTTGATGACCGACGGCATCTTGCTAGCCGAGATACATAGCGACCCGCTGCTCAGACATTACGACACACTGATCATCGACGAGGCGCACGAGCGCTCGCTCAACATCGACTTCCTGCTCGGTTACCTCAAACAGCTTTTGTCGCGCCGTCCCGACCTCAAACTCATCATCACTTCCGCGACACTGGATGCGGATCGCTTTGCCAAGCACTTCAACGCCAAAGTGATCGAAGTATCGGGGCGCAGCTATCCGGTGGAGACACGCTATCGTCCGTTAGAAGTGAGCGACGAAGGCGAGGCGCAAGATGTGCCGCAGGCTATCAGTGCCGCGCTGGATGAGTTGGCGGCGGGCGGCTTGCGCGGTGATGTGTTGGTATTCCTACCGGGTGAACGTGAGATACGCGACACCGCTGAAGTGTTGCGCAAGCATCACCCCAAAGGCATAGAAGTGTTGCCGCTGTATTCGCGTTTGTCGGCGGCTGAACAAGACAAGGTATTCAAAGTCGGCGGACAGCGTCGCGTGGTGCTGGCAACTAACGTGGCTGAGACATCTCTCACTGTGCCCAACATTGGTTATGTGATCGATTGCGGATTGGCGCGGGTGAACCGTTACAGCATCCGGCAGAAAGTTGAGCAACTACATATCGAGAAGATCTCGCGTGCCGCCGCCAATCAGCGCGCCGGTCGTTGCGGTCGTGTGATGAGTGGCGTGTGCGTGCGCCTCTACGAAGAGGCTGAATTTTTGCAGCGCGACGAGTTCACTGACCCCGAGATATTCCGCGTCTCGCTGGCCACCGTCATCCTGCGCATGAGTGCGCTGAATCTGGGAGACATCGCCGAGTTCCCCTTCATCGAGCCACCCACGCCGCGCATGATCGCTGACGGCTATCAGCTGCTGGCAGAACTGGGCGCGATAGACGACACACGCAGGCTGACCAAGCTGGGGCACGAGCTTGCTAAGTTGCCGCTCGATCCCAAGATTGCGCGCTTGTTGCTGGCCGGTCGTCAATATCATTGCTTGAGTGAGATTCTTATCATCGCCAGCGCACTGTCGGTGCAAGACCCACGCGACCGCCCTATTGAAAGACAAGAGGCTGCGGATGCTGCACATAAGCGCTTTGCCGATGAGCGTTCCGATTTCCTCGCCTACATCAAAATCTGGGCGTGGTACGAACAGGCCTTGGCGCAGAAAAAATCCAACCGCTTGATGATGGAAGAATGCCGCAGCAACTTCCTTTCGCCGCTGCGCTTGCGTGAGTGGCGCGAGTTGCACCAGCAGTTGCACGGACAAGTTGCCGAGATGGGCATGAAGGAGAACGAACAGCCCGCCAGCTATGCCGAGATACACAAGGCGCTGCTGTGCGGCTTGCTCGGCAACCTCGGTATGAAGGGCCTGGAAGGCAATGAATATCTGGGGGCGCGTGGCATCAAGTTTCTCATCGCGTCCAACTCGGTGCTGGCCAAGAAGGGTACCAAGTGGGTGATGGCAGGCGAGTTGGTGGAGACGCACCGCTTGTACGCACGCACCATGGCGCGCATCGAGCCGGAATGGTTGGAAGAGGTGGGTGCGCATCTCATCAAGCGCCATTACTTCGATCCACATTGGGAAAAGAAGGCCGCTCAAGTCACCGCCTATGAGCGCACTACCTTGCACGGTCTGTTGCTCAATGCTAAGAAGCGTGTGCATTACGGGCCGATGAGTGTGGCTGAGTCGCGCGAGATCTTTATTCGTCAGGCACTGGTGGGTGGCGAGTTCGAGACGCGTGCGCCATTCTTTATGCATAACCAGAAGCTCATCGCGGACATCGAGGCGCTGGAGCACAAGGCGCGCCGGCCTGATGTGTTGGTGGACGATGAGTTGATCTTTGCTTTCTACGATGCGCGGGTCGCGGCCGACATCCACAACGGCGCGAGTTTCGAGCATTGGCGCAAAGAAGCAGAGCGCAATGATGCCAAGTTGCTGTACCTGAAAAAAGACGACTTGATGCGGCATGAGGCGGCGGGCATCACCACCGATCAGTTCCCACCGCAGCTCAAGATAGACAACGTCAGTTTCGCGCTGAGCTACAACTTCTCGCCAGGCAAGAACGATGACGGCATCACGCTCACCGTGCCGCTGGCGCTCATCAACCAAGTCTCGGCTGCGCGTTGCGAGTGGTTGATACCGGGTATCCTCGCGGAGAAGGTTGCGCAGCTACTTAAGACTTTGCCGCAAAAGATACGGCGCAACCTAGTGCCTGTGCCGGAATTCGCGGCTGGTTTTTGCCGCACAGTGCATCCTTCCGCCACGCCGCTGTTGCAAGCTTTGGCGCGTTATATCCGCGAACAGAAACAGCTCGACACACCACTGGATGCCTTCCGTCTCGAGCAATTGCCGCCGCATCTGTATATGAACTTCCGTGTGCTGGACGAGCATGGCCGCCAACTCGGCATGTCGCGCAACTTCGCACAACTGCATAGCGAACTCGCACCGCGTGCCGCGCCTATCATCGTGGCTGGAACCAAGCAGAGCAGCACGGCGCCAGCCGTGGAGCAGCGCAGCGCGACATGGAGTTTTGGTGATTTCGCCGAGACCTGCGTGGTACAGCGTGCTGGGCAGAACGTGACCTTGTTCAATGCGCTGGTCGACGATGGCGATGCGGTCATCCTGCGTGCTTATGACACGCGCGACGCGGCGCAAGCCGAGCATCGCAAAGGTCTGAGCCGCTTGTTCATGCTGCTGCTCAAGGAGCAGGTCAAATACATGGAGAAGAATCTGCCGGATGCGCAAAAGCTGGGCATGTTGTTTATGTCCTTGGGCACGCCGCAGGAATTGCAGCAACAAATCATTGCGATGACCTTCGAGCGCTGCTGTTTGAACGACCCTTGGCCGACCAACGAGACGCAGTTCCTCGCGCGCGGCAAGGAGGCAAAGAACCGCTTACTGCTGATCGCGCAGGAGATTGCGCGTTTGGCCGCCGGCATACTTACCGAATATCACGCCTTGCAAAAGTCTTTGCCTCAACTCAAGGCACAACCCACTGTGGCGCAGGATGTGCGCACTCAGCTGGAATTTCTGGTGCATAAACGCTTCGTCTTTGATACGCCGTATGAACGTCTGCAGCATGTGCCGCGCTATCTCAAGGC
The DNA here is from genome assembly GCA_028710525.1 of Gallionella sp. Taxonomy (GTDB): domain Bacteria; phylum Pseudomonadota; class Gammaproteobacteria; order Burkholderiales; family Gallionellaceae; genus Gallionella. Next base: position 324,008 of record JAQTTY010000001.1, read on the forward strand.
CATCAATCTACGCATCGAGAAGTTGCGTAGTAATCCGGCTCGCGATGCGCAATGCATGAGTCAGTTGCAGCCCTTGCTGCAAGCCCTACACAAATTGCGTCAAGCGCATACCGGTGATGTACGGGTGGAAGAGTTCGCTTGGTTGTTACAAGAGCTGCGCGTGTCGCTGTTTGCGCAGGAACTTAAGACCCCAGTAATCGTCTCGGTAAAACGTTTGGAAAAGATGCTCGCAGGGATGCGTAACTAGTAGAATCAGCGCCATTCGGCGTACTAAGGAACTGGAAATGAAGAAGAACAAAGTCGATGTGCTTTTGGTCGGTGCGGGCGTGATGAGCGCCACACTAGGCACGCTGCTGACACATCTGGATCCCTCGCTGCGTATCTTGATGGTGGAGCGCCTGAGTAAGGTGGCACACGAGAGCTCGCACGGTTTGAATAATGCGGGTACCGGCCACGCGGGTTATTGCGAACTTAACTACACCCCCCCGCTTGCCGACGGTACGGTCGCTATCGAGCGCGCCTTGCAGATCAACGCCGCGTTCGAGACTTCTTTGCAGTTCTGGACCTATCTGGTCGAACAGCACGAACTGCCTGCCTCTGGTAACTTCATCAACCCTATCTTCCATCAGAGTCTGGTGTGGGGCGACGAGGACGTAGCCTATCTGCGCCAGCGTTATAAGCAGCTCAGCGAGCATCATCTATTCGAGGAAATGGAATACAGCGAAGACCCCGCCGTGTTGCGCGAGTGGATGCCGTTGGTGATGGAGAAGCGCGACCCCACGCAAAAAGTCGCCGCCACGCAAGTGAAGCACGGCACCGATGTGGATTTCGGCCATCTCACCCGCAGCCTAGTCAAATCGCTTAAGAAGCATGCAGGTTTCGAGTTGCGTTTGAGTCACAGCATCGTCGGCATGAAGCAGTTACCCAACGGTCGCTGGCGCGTACGTGTGCAAGACCATCACGATGACTCGATACGCAGTGTCGATGCGGGCTTCGTGTTCCTAGGTGCGGGCGGTGGTGCATTGCCTTTGCTGCAAAAATCAAAACTGCCTGAAGCCCAGGGTTACGGCGGTTTCCCAGTGAGCGGCCAATGGCTGATCTGCAAAAACCCCGAGGTGGTGAAACGTCACCTGACCAAGGTGTACGGCAAAGCCCCAGTGGGCGCGCCTCCCATGTCCGTGCCGCATCTGGACGCGCGCATCATCGATGGCGAGCCGGCCATGTTGTTCGGCCCCTTCGCCAGTATCACCGGTAAGTTCCTCAAGGAAGGCTCGATGTTCGACATCCTTGCCTCGCTCAAGTCTGGCAACTTGAAGCCCATGATGGCTGTGGCGATGGATAACATAGACCTGATGCGCTACCTGATCTCCGAAGCGTTTAGTACGCACAAGAATCGCGTCGATGCACTACGTAACTTCTATCCAGATGCAAAAGAAGAAGACTGGGTCTTAGCCTCTGCCGGACAGCGCGTGCAGATCATCAAACAATGCGATGCCAAGGGCGGAAGATTGGAATTCGGCACCGAGATCGTCACCGCCCAAGACGGCAGTCTGGCAACGTTGTTGGGTGCTTCACCCGGCGCGTCCACTTCCGTACAAGCGATGATAGAAGTGCTGGAACGCTGTTTCCCCAAACGCGTGGCTAGCCCAGAGTGGCAAGCTAAGTTCAAGCAGATGATTCCTTCGTATGGAGAGTCGCTTGATGAGAATGTGCCGTTGTTGCATGAAGTTCGCGAGCGAACATTGAGAGTGTTGAAGTTGGTAGATTAAGAAGCTAGCTAGCTTGCTTGTATTTGAAAAGTCCTGAAGCAAAACCGCCGGTCTAACACTGGCGGTTTTGCTTTATATCCTTAATCTTTCGATAAACTCGGACGAAAAATCTAAGCAGTCTAAAAAGTCGACTTGGTCGGCCATAGCGACGCTCGCATCATCATCAAATACTCCAGACATCACCATGCCCAGCCACTAGCACTGGGCTATAATCCTTGCACAGTTCTTCTGATGATCGGCGACCCATATGGACAAGCAATTGCGTGAAGCAGCTCTGCAATATCACCGTCTAGCCCCAGCCGGCAAGATATCGGTCAACGCCACCAAACCCATGATCACACAACGCGACCTCGCTCTGGCTTATTCGCCGGGCGTGGCGGCCGCGTGTGAAGCCATCGTCGATGATCCGAGCGAGGCGCGTAACCTCACAGCACGCGGCAATCTGGTAGGCGTCATCACCAATGGTACTGCGGTGCTGGGCTTAGGGGCGATAGGCCCGTTGGCGGCCAAGCCGGTCATGGAAGGCAAGGGTGTGCTGTTCAAGAAGTTCGCTGGCATCGATGTGTTCGATCTAGAGATAGAGGAACGCGACCCCGACAAGTTAGTAGACATCATCGCCTCGTTGGAACCCACCTTCGGCGGCATCAATCTGGAAGACATCAAAGCGCCCGAGTGTTTTTACATCGAGCGCAAGTTGCGCGAGCGCATGAAGATACCAGTCTTCCATGACGATCAGCACGGCACTTCCATCATCGTCGGTGCAGCACTGCTCAACGGTCTCAAGGTGGTGGGCAAGGACATCGCCAAGATCAAGTTGGTGGCATCTGGTGCGGGTGCGGCGGCGCTTGCTTGCTTGGATATGCTGGTGGGGCTGGGTGTGCGTATGGAGAATATCATCGTCACCGACATCAAGGGGGTGGTCTACACGGGCCGCACTGAAGAGATGGACGACAATAAAGTACGCTATGCGAAAGACACCGCTGCGCGGACTTTGGGTGAAGTGATAGACGGGGCGGATGTGTTCCTTGGTTTGTCTGCTGGTGGCGTGCTCAAACAGGATATGGTGCAACGCATGGGTGAGCGTCCCATCATCTTCGCGCTGGCCAATCCCACGCCGGAGATATTGCCTGAACTAGCCAAGGCGGTGCGACCCGACGCGATACTCGCGACAGGTCGTTCCGATTATCCTAATCAGGTGAACAACGCTTTGTGCTTCCCCTATATCTTCCGAGGTGCATTGGATGTAGGTGCGCGCACCATCAATGAGGAGATGAAGCGGGCGGCGGTGCATGCCATCGCCAGCTTGGCCAAGGAGGAGCAATCGGATGAAGTGGCGCAGGCTTATGGGGACGAGAGTCTGGCCTTTGGCGCTGAGCATCTCATCCCCAAGCCTTTCGATCCGCGCCTCATCATGCGTATCGCACCAGCTGTGGCGCAGGCGGCGATGGATACGGGAGTAGCCGAGCGACCCATAACAGATATGGCAGTTTACCGCGAACGACTGTCCGGTTTCGTCTATCACTCCAATATGATCATGAAGCCGGTGTTTGATGCCGCTAAAAAAGCACCGAAGCGTCTGGTGTATGCGGAAGGCGAGGACCTGCGTGTGCTGCATGCGGTTCAGACCGTGGTCGATGAAAAGCTAGCACTGCCTATCCTGATCGGGCGACCCTCAGTGGTCGAGAAGCGTATCGCCAAGCACGGCTTACGCATCCGCCCTGGGGTAGATTTCGAATTGGTTAATCCGGACAGCGACCCGCGCTACCGCGATTACTACACCGAATACCACAGGCTGGTAGAACGCAAAGGTGTAACACTGGACACTGCCAAGCGCGAGATGCGCAGGCGCAATACCTTGATCGCAGCGATGCTGGTGCGTATGGGCGATGCGGATGCGTTGCTATGCGGCACCATCTTTCAGCCCTTGATGCATCTGCTCTATATCGATCAGGTGTTGGGACACAGTCCCGGCAGTAGCGTGTATGCCGCGATGAACGTGTTGCTGTTACCCAAGCACACGCTGTTCATCTGCGATACTCATGTGAACTACGACCCCACCGCCGAGCAAGTAGCCGAGATGACGCTGCTGGCGGCGGACGAGGTGAGACGTTTCGGTCTCATCCCTAAAGTGGCGCTGTTGTCACATTCGAACTTCGGCAGTCATGATGATGAGTCGGCACGCAAGATGGCGCGTGCGCGTGAACTGGTGATGCGAGATGCACCTGAGTTGGAAGTAGAAGGCGAGATGCACGGCGATGCGGCACTGTCCGAAACGATGCGTAACGATGTGTTTCCCAGCTCGCTACTCAAGGGCACGGCTAATCTGCTCATCATGCCCAATCTGGATGCCGCCAACATCGCCTACAATCTGCTCAAGATGACGGCGGGTGACGGCGTGACGATAGGCTCGATCTTATTGGGCGCGAATAAGTCGGCACATATCCTGACGACGAGCACGACGGTACGACGTATCGTTAATATGAGTGCGCTGGCAGTTGCCGGCGTGAAGACACACTAAGGAAAATGATGAACAAGAACGAAATAGGTCTGTTGGGTGAACAAGTAGAGATGTTGATGGCGGAACGCGCCAACATGCTCAAGGTGGTGGGTGCAGCGGCAGTGTTTATCGCGCACAGCGATCCCGAGAGCATGAGCAGTGAGGCTATGAATGCTGCAGATAGCTTATCCGAAGCACTCAATCAGCTGACTGAAGAGACCTTGCAAGACGCATTGAACTCGGTACGCGAGATATAAATAGGAGAAGCGGATGAAACATCGCTTGGGCTTGGTCCTTACTGGAGGTGGCGCTCGTGCCGCCTATCAGGTAGGTGTGCTCAAGGCCATCGCTGAATCCATGCCGCGCCGCGCGCACAATCCCTTCCCCATCATCTGCGGTACTTCAGCAGGCGCGCTCAATGCCACTGCATTGGCAGTGAACGCGGGCAGCTTCCGCAAAGGTGTGCAATATCTGCACAACATCTGGCGCAACTTCCACGCTGATCAGGTGTATCGCACCGATGTCATCGGAGTGTTCAACAATAGTGTGTTGTGGCTGTCTGGACTGTTCATGGGAAGCTTGGGTTTCCGCATGCCTAGACAGATATCGCTGCTGGACAATTCGCCGCTGGTGGAGTTATTGGATGAGGCGCTGCCCTGCGAGAAGATACAAGACAGCATAGATTCGGGTCTGCTGTACGCACTTAGCGTCACTGCGTCTGGATACGGTTCTGGGCAGTCCGTGACCTTCTATCAGGGTGTGAAAGAGATACCGCCCTGGAAGCGCACACGCCGTGTTGGTGTGCCGACTATGATCAAGCTGGAGCATCTGTTGGCGTCTTCGGCTATTCCTTTTATCTTCCCTGCAGTGTTGGTAAACCGAGAATATTTTGGCGACGGTTCCATGCGCCAGATAGCGCCGGTCAGCTCCGCCTTGCATCTGGGAGCGACGCGCATACTGGTAATAGGTGTGAGCCATGCGGACGATTATGATCCGGTCAGTCGTGAGCATATCGGCGGTTATCCAAGCTTGGCGCATATCGCTGGACATGCTTTGAATAGCATCTTCCTCGATAGTATGGAAATCGATTTGGAACGGGTGCAGCAGATCAACAAGCTGGTGATGAGTATGCCGGAAGAAACACGTGAGCAGACGCAGTTCCGAAATGTCGATGTGTTGTCTATTGCGCCCAGTCTTTCCATAGAGAAGATCGCCGAGAAATATGCCAAGAATCTACCTTGGACCATCAGAGTGTTGTTGCGGCTGGTTGGTGTGCGCCAACATAGTGGTACCTCTTTGGTCAGTTACCTGCTCTCTGAAAAGAAGTTCTGCAATGCGCTGATCGAGCTGGGCTACAAGGATGCGCTTGCCAGAAAGGAGGAGATACTTGCCTTCTTGGATCTCGATACCGTACCGGAGTCGCGGGCATGAGTGGCACATTGGAACTGCGCGCTTGGGATATCCTCAAGCTGTTGTCGAATGGCGGTTTCCATTCCGGTGAGACGATGGCGCAGCATCTGCAGGTATCGCGTGCCACGGTGCACAATGACCTGATCGAGATCGAGGCGGCGGGTATCGCGGTGCAGCGTATCCACGGTAAAGGTTATCGACTCACCCAGCCTTGGCAGCCTCTAGACGAGCACGCGATACACATCGCCTTAGCGGATGTTGCAGTGCGCTTCGATGTGCAGGTGCAAGGCCAAGCCACTTCGTCCAATGCATTGTTGTTACAGCGCGCCGCACAGGGTGCGCCCAGCGGCTCGGTGTTGGCAGTGGAGCTACAGACTGCCGGTAGGGGGCGGTTGGGCCGTATCTGGCATTCGAGTCTTGGCAATGCGCTGACTTTTTCTGTGCTGTGGCGTTTCGACTGCGGTTTGAATGCTTTATCGGGCTTGAGTCTGGCAGTGGGATTGGCTATCGTGCGCGCCCTGCAGCGTGTAGGTTTGCCGAATGCAGGGCTGAAATGGCCTAATGATGTGATGGCCAGTGGCGCTAAGTTGGGCGGGGTGTTGCTGGAAGCACAGGGCGATATGTTGGGCCCGTGCGCGGTAGTGATAGGCATAGGCTTGAATTGCAGTCTGCCCCTGCATCTGGAGCAGCGCATAGATCAGTCGGCGACGGCGCTGGATCAGTTGGTCGACGAGATGCCCTCACGCAACGACTTACTGGCCGCACTGCTGCAGGAGTTGGTAAAGGTACTAGACGAATTTTCTCAGCAAGGTTTTGCAGGGATGGCGGGAGACTGGCAACGCCATCATGTTCGCCAAGATGAGCACATCACGCTGAATATGCCAGATGGCAGCAAGGTTCAAGGTATGGCTAAAGGAGTGAATGGTCGCGGTGAGTTGTTGCTAGAGACCGCAGGTGGATTGCAGACGTTCAACTCGGGAGAGGTGGGACTGTGATGAAACTGATGATAGATGCTGGTAACACACTAATCAAATCTGCCGTGCTGGCTGGGGATGAGTGGCTGCACCTGACGCCGGTGCCAACTGCCGAGGCCGACACCATGACAGCACGGGTCGCGCACATCCCCGAGGTGAGCGAGGTATGGGTGAGTAATGTGGCGGGTGACGAGGTTGCGGCTCACCTCGCTGCCGCATGCAAGTCGCGCGGCTGGACCATGTACCTCATCGGCAGTAAGAAACAGCAGTGTGGAGTGAGCAATGCTTACAAGGTCGTCGAGCGTTTGGGGAGCGACCGTTGGGCCAGTCTGATCGCAGCATGGCAGATGAACAAAGCCCCCACCTTGGTCGTGACCTGCGGGACGGCGACCACCATAGATGCCTTGTCGGGACAGGGAGAGTTCTTGGGCGGCTTGATACTGCCCGGTCTGGCGCTGATGCAGAGCAGCCTGATCGATGCGACTGCCAAACTGATACATGACGCGGGTCGTTACGCTGAGTTTCCAGTCAATACGGCTGACGCGATCTGGAGTGGAGCGCTGCAAGCGACTTGCGGTGCGATACAAAGACAGTACGCTTTGTTGAATGACGCCAATGCACAGATATTGTTGAGCGGCGGCGCTGCCCAGGAGTTACAAGAATTGTTGGGAATACCAGCGCAGACAGTGCGCAATCTGGTATTGCAAGGACTAGGATATATCGCTCGGGAGGCAAGTAAGTCATGAAGGTTTGGTTTTGGATAGTGTTGTTGGCAAATGTGCTGTTGTTCGGCGTGATGTATTCCGGCGTATTGGATGACCACTCGGCCGTGCTTGCGCAAGCGCCGTTGAATGAGCAGAAGATAGAGGTATTGAGTGGGGCGGATGTTGTGCAAGCCAGTCCGGATGCCGTTGCTCCTGTAGTTACACCCGCTGTGACTGCGACATCTGTAGCTACGTCGTGTTTAGAGTGGAGTGATTTCTCCGGAACTGATTTGAAGCGTGCTAATGAAGTGCTTGCGTCCCTGAGGTTAGGGAGCAAACTCTCGCAGCGAGAGATCGAATACAACATAGGCTACTGGGTCTATATCCCGCCTTTGAAGGATAAGGCCAGCATCACGCAGAAGATCGCGCAATTAAAGGCGCGCGGCGTGGAAGAGTATTTCGTGTTGCAAGAGGCGGGCGAGTGGCAGCATGCCATATCACTAGGTGTATTCAAGTCAGCGGATGCTGCACAGAAATTCCTCGAGAGTTTGGCAGCCAAGGACGTGCGCAGTGCCAAGATAGGAGAGCGCGCCAGCAAGCTTAAGGCGACGGTGTTTGTGTTCAACGGTGTGGATAGCGCAATCGTGGATAAGCTCAATGAGCTGAAGAAGGACTTTCCTGCCGCCGATCTGAAGAAGTTGGCATGTCGCTAATCTTCTCTCTCGTAACATTGGTATCTGGCTAAGCGATATGAGCCGATATTCGAATCCCGCACTGGCGTTCGAATGCGATATTCCGCAAGGTTGGACTTCCTTACCCGCCCCATGGGCACGCAAGCTAAAGCTGAGTGCCTCGGCAAGTTCGGAGAAGGTCGCGGTACTGCTGCACGACAATCACGACAGCCCGTTTCTGAGTCTTTATCCTGTTGACTACAACGCCAACGAATCCATCCCCATGATGCAATGCACAGTACGACCAACTGCCATCGTCGAAGAGATGGGAGGGATGGAGGCATTGCTAGACCGTGTGTCGACCGAGATGGAGCAGGCCTATCCCGACTACCAGCTATTGCAACGCGATGACACCTGTCTGGTCGCGGGGGTGGTGGGCGCTTATATGAAGGCGGCTATGTCGGTTTTGAATGATGCGCACACGCAGTACGCATGTGTATCAGAGATATATCTGTTGGAGACTGAGCGACACTGTTTCATCCTAGGACTCAGTGGTCCAGCAGATGAAGGCAAGCGTCCCGTAGCAGATTTTCACGACATCATCCGATCTATCCGCATCGTATGAGTCGTCACAGACCTTGCCCAGAGTAATCATTGCTCTGGCAGCTAGCGCATGGCAGTGTTTCCTGCGAGTAGCGCAATCAAGTGTTGAGACTGCTGCTGAACTTAGATCCTTTTCAGGAAGATTCGGCGACAGAAGTCAGTCAGTTGAATTTCAGTCCACATCAAAGTGTGGTGAAGGCCATACGCGCAGAAACTAGGGACGTAAAAAAACCCGCCGGAGCGGGCTTTTTAGTGTCTGAAACGGCTGATTACTTTAGCTTGGTTTCTTTGTACATGACGTGTTTGCGTGCCTTAGGATCGAATTTCTTCATCTCCAGTTTTTCAGGCGTAGTGCGCTTGTTCTTAGTCGTGGTGTAAAAGTGACCAGTTCCTGCGCTTGATTCCAGTTTGATTTTTTCGCGTGCCATTTTCTATCTCCTTAGATGCTCTCGCCACGGGCGCGCATATCGGTCAACACTGAATCGATACCATTCTTATCGATGGTACGCAGTGCGGCATTGGTCAGACGCAAGCTGACCCAACGATTTTCGCTCTCAACCCAAAAACGACGACGTTGCAGATTAGGCAAGAAGCGACGCTTGGTTTTATTGTTTGCATGGGAAATATTGTTCCCGCTCATCGGGCCTTTACCCGTAACTTGACAGACACGTGCCATGGTTCTACTCCAACCGATTTTCAAAAGAGCGTGGATTCTACCGAATACATCCCAAACATACAACACGAATTTTGAAAATTCGCGAGAATCTGCGTGAGTAGCTCAAGGGACAAGGCTTTCGCCTGCAATCAAGTGCTGGAAAGTCTCGCGGGCACGGACCAGATAGGCTTTGTCGCCATCCACCATGACTTCGGCTGCGCGACCGCGGGTGTTGTAGTTAGAGCTCATGCTCATGCCGTAAGCACCTGCCGAATACACCGCCAGCAAGGATTGCGGGGCGATGGCCAGTTTGCGGTCATGGCCGATGAAGTCGCCGGTCTCGCAGATTGGGCCGACGATCTCGAAGTTTTGGGCGGGATGGTCTTCCAACACCACGGGCTGGATGTTGTGATAGGCATCATATAGAGCGGGACGCATCAGGTCGTTCATAGCTGCATCGACGATGGCGAAGTTCTTTTCCTCGCCATGTTTAAGAAACTCGACACGGGTCAACAACATGCCGGCATTACCTACCAGCACTCGGCCTGGTTCCAGTATCAGCTTCTGGGTACGTCCTGCGAGTGCCTGCAGCAAGGCAGCGATATAGTCGGGAATGGCTGGCGGGGTCTCGTCGTCATAACGTATGCCTAAGCCGCCACCGAGATCCAGATGCTCTAGATGGATGCCCTCGGCCGCTAAGGCATCGACCAGTACCAATACTTTTTCTACTGCGGCGATGAAGGGGCTGGTCTCGGTCAGTTGCGAGCCGATATGGCAATCCATACCGGTGATGTGCAGGTTGCTATAACCCTTCGCCTTGCGGTAGAGCGCGATGGCCTCGGTATAGGCCACGCCGAACTTATTCTGTTTGAGACCGGTAGAAATATAAGGATGGGTCTTGGCGTCCACGTCCGGATTGACGCGCAAGCTGATAGCGGCGACCTTGCCCAGCTCGGCCGCGACTGCATTGAGCCTGTCCAACTCGGGAGCAGACTCTACGTTGAAGCACAAGATGTCGGCCTGCAAAGCCATACGCATTTCTTCCGCGGTCTTGCCCACACCTGAGAACACTACTTTGCGTGCGTCACCACCCGCAGCCAGAACGCGCTGTAGCTCACCGCCAGAAACGATGTCGAAGCCCGCACCCAATCGGGCGAACACATTCAGTACAGCTAAGTTGGAATTGGATTTCACCGCAAAGCAGATCAGGTGTTCGCGGCCCTGCAACGCGCGGCTGAATTGCTGGTAGCCATCGGTCAGCGCGGCACGTGAGTAGACGTAGCAGGGTGTACCAAATTGGGCGGCGATATCTGTCAGTGCTACGCGCTCGGCGTGCAAACGGGAATCTTGGTAATGGAAATGGGCGGACATGATTTTTTCTATTGGTTGGTTGGGGTGGCGGGAACGGCCGATGCTGTAGGGAGGGCATGCGGTGTCAGCGTGAGCGGACCTTTTCTGCCACAGCCTTGCGATAGCAAAGCCAATACCACGATAATGCACAGACGTGACTGCATAGTTGCACCCATGAATTGTAAAGAGGCGGATTATAGATGACTGAGAGTGAATTCAACCAACTTGCGGATGCGGCCCTAGCGCGCATCGAGACCGCAGTGGACGACTGTGGCGGCGATGCAGAGTGCAACCGTAGCGGCAATGTGCTGGAAGTCGAGTTCGACAATGGTCAGAAGATCATCATCAACCGTCACGACGTCAATCAGGAGATATGGGTGGCGGCTAAGTCAGGTGGCTTCCACTACGCTTGGCAAGACGGCATCTGGCATAGCCGCCGTGACAATGGTGAGCTATATAGCAAACTGATCGAGTTGTTCGCTGATCAAGGTGAACAGCTGAGCTTGGACTAGTGAGAAAAGCTCACCAGTCTAATCAGTCCCAAACCATTTTTTGCGTAGGTTCTTGAGCTTGATCATCAAGCCCGAGCTAGGCCCAGATGTGTGGGTCAAGGTGGGCGGATCGACACGCACCATCTTGGTCAGATTGGGCGTGACTTTGTAGGTTAGGTAGCGTTGCAATGCGGCATGCAACTGGCTCTTGAGCAGTCCCACACTCAAAGGACGACTCAGGATACGGAACACCTGGGCCTGATTGATCATATTGATCACGGTCTCGGAATCCGCCGCCTTAGTCACCACTACTGCCAAAATCTGCGGATTTTCCTGTTTCAGTAGCTTGAGCAAAGAAGTCAGTTTGGCCTCGCCAGCCTCTACATCCGCTAGCACCACCGCTACCTCATGCTGATGCAACAGTTCGAGTGCACTGTCGGTGTCGGCCGCGTAGTAGACCGGACATAGTCCGCCTATCAGTTCGCGCGCCACGCGGAAGATCTCCTCGTCGTTGTCGATGACCAATATTCCTGCTGACATCTTGTCAGGCAGACCCACTGGGTCGCTCTTAGTGTCGGCGAGCTCTAATGCGATGGTCACGGCTTCTGAGACCAAGGTCTGTAAAGCTTGATCGTCCCAGGGCTTGTTGATGAAGCGATACACCTCGCCGTCGTTGATGGAACCGACGATGGAAGCAAGGTCGGAATAGCCAGTAAGTAGGATACGCACGCTACGCGGCGATATTTCGCGCGACTGACGTAACAGATCCACCCCCAACATGATGGGCATGCGTTGGTCGCTGATGATCACGTGCATCTGGTATCTACGAAGGAAATCCAATGCCTTGTTGCCGTCGGTCGTGACGAACACATGATAGCGTTGGCGGAACATGGATTTGAGCGCGCTCAAGATACGTTCATCATCGTCTACTACTAGGATACGTGCCTTACGTATGCTGGTGTCTAGGCTGATAGGGCTTTCGGTAAGGGTGAGCGGCTCGCCTTGTATGACGCTGGACTGGGTTGCATCCGCGTTGAGCATACGGGCGAAATTGAGCATGGAATTACCTTCGCCGTTCGCGCTCTTGTTCTGAGTGATAGGGCCGGGCGTGCGCGGAGATTCCTTGTGCAAAGAGGCTCGTATCGCCTCACTGAACGCATCGGAGAATTGGCGGGCACTCTGGTAGCGCTGCTCCTTCTTCTTCGATAGGGCTTTGTGTATCACGGCATCTATCAGCGGTGACAGATTTTCATTCAGCTCGGTGGGCTTGGGCGGATCCACATTCATCACTTGCTGCATCACCGTTGCCATATTGCCGTTGAATGGACGCTTGCCAGTAAGGAGTTCATAGGCGATAACGGCGATTGCAAATAGGTCGGTAAGGCTGTCTATGTCTATGCCGAGAAACTGTTCCGGTGACATGTAATGGGGAGTGCCCAACATATCGCCAACTTGCGTGAGGGTGGAAGATTCGACGTGCGCGATGCCGAAGTCGTTGATTTTGATACGCCCATCTTTATTGATCAGGATATTGGATGGTTTGAGGTCGCGATGTATCACCTTTTGGCTGTGCGCATACCCTATACCATCGAGCAGTTGCACGATGATCTGGCCTACCTCATGGATATCGTAACGGTCGCCCTCGGCGATGTGATGGGCAAGGGTCTTACCGTTGACCAACTCCATGACGATGTAAGCACCTTGGTCGTTTTCGAGATAATCGTAGATCTGCACGATACCAGGATGAACCAAACGCCCGACTGCTTTAGCTTCCTGACGGAAACGGTTCAATACACCCTCCAGCTCATCGCCTCGGTGCAGTTTTTTGTTGATGGACTTAATCGCGACGCCGCGCGCAATAGCTGGGTCCCAGCCTTTAAGGACCACGCCCATGCCGCCAGTGCCGAGCTCGCCCTGAATCTCGTATTTGCCTATGGTTTTAGGATGTTCCATAAGTTCTTATCCTTCTAATGCCGCTTCGTCAGGCGGTTTGAGTGGCAGCCATACGGAGAAACGTGTGCCCATGCCGAGCTTGGATTCCACTGTGATGCGGCCGCCGTGTTGCTGGATGATCTTGTAGGAGATAGATAAGCCTAAGCCTGTGCCTTTGCCGATGTCCTTCGTAGTAAAGAAAGGATCGAATATCTTGGGTAATACATCAGGTGGGATGCCCTTGCCGTTATCCACCACTTCTACTAATACGCCACCACCATCCACGCGGGAATTTAAGGTGATGGTGCCGCGCTCATCGGGCAGTGCCTGCGCGGCGTTAGTGACGAGGTTAAGGAAAACTTGGTTGAGTTGCGAGGGCGAACAGACGATCTCGGGCAGTTTGCCAAAATGCTTGACGACATCTATGGTTTTCAACAGGTGCTTGGCCAGTAGCAGTGTGCTGTCCAGGCCGTCGTTGAGGTTAAACTTGGAAACCTTGCTACGATCTAGACGACTGAAGTTTTTCAGGTTGCCGACGATCTCGGCGACTTGTCCGGTACCGAATAAGCCATCTTTGATCAGCGTCTCCAACTCTTCCAGCACTTGCTGTTGCTTGAGCGCCGCAATCTGGGTGGAGGTCTGTTTGAATTCACGTGATAGGCCTTCGGCATCGTCACCAGCCTTGAGTAATTCCAACAGTCTTTCACTGTGTTCCAGTGTGTCGCGTATCGTGGGCAATTGTTCAGCCACCCGTCCCAAGCTATTCTTCACATAGGCCAGTGGCGTATTGATCTCGTGCGCCACACCGGCCACCATCTGGCCCAATGACGACATCTTTTCCGACTGTATAAGTTGGGCCTCAGACTCCTTCAGGTGTTTCATCGCCTCGGAAAGTTCCTGGGTGCGTCTATTGACACGATGTTCTAGGCTCTGGTTGGCAGTCTTGAGGCGGAAGCCCATATAACTAAGCAACACCAGCAGTGCGCCTGAATAGTAGATGAGGTAGATGCGATAACGCTCTTTCTCTTGGAAGTGATCGTCCAGTTCTTTGTTGAAGGACAACGTCATGCTGAGTAGGCGAGGGCCGGATGTCAGTGCTTGCAATTCGTTATAGGTCTCGAGTTCAGCTGGCAGATGAGCAAACAATGTGCGTACGGCGGACTCTATCTCGGCAGCTTCATCTTTGTAGCTCTCGGGCGCTGGGCGCAGTGCTGCTGCGGCAACGGATAGATTGAGGCGTTCTGAAGGCAGGCCCTGCAGATAGTATTGCGATGCATGTTCACTAACATCAGCGGCCACCTGATTCAGCGCGGTAGCGGAGGGCTTAGTTGCGCCGCTCTGTGAGCCCAATGTATTGGAGATGGTGAAGATGGTGCTGAGCGCCCCCTTGGTTTGGCGATTTTCGAATTTAAAGCGTTCGAACAGTTCTGCTTTAAGTTCTATCGATTTGCGTAACTCAGTCAACCCTTGGCGCAGCGTGCTGCTGGAGGTACGTGCTGCGACGCGGGTGATGTCGCGCAAAGCCTGCTCACCGGCTTCAGCTCGGCTGAAAGTCAGCTTTTCGCCTCGACCCAAATCTATGCGCGCGCGCTGGGTCTCTAGATCCCAGCGGTTGTCGATATCTTTTAATTCGTTGAGCAGGGTCATCACTTCATTCTGTTCACGTAAGTCCACGGCTTGGGTCTTGTCGTAGAAGAACGCCAACACGCCTATCAAGATAAGGGCGGTTAGTGCGAGCAGTATGTTCTGCAGTATGTCGGATTTGTTCATGTCACCTCGTTATACAACAGACATAGCAATTGCTGACTGCCAAGAGTTGGGTAGAAACAGCCACTGCGATATCGTGTCCGCGCCAGTCTTGATAGCGAGCGGAGCACGACCTACCCCCCCGCGGACAGGCTATAAGATACCTGAATGGCGCGGGATTGAGTCGAACAAATTTATCTAGTTATTTTTTATGCTGTGCCGTCTGA
Organism: Gallionella sp.; assembly: GCA_028710525.1. GTDB lineage: Bacteria > Pseudomonadota > Gammaproteobacteria > Burkholderiales > Gallionellaceae > Gallionella. Next base: position 339,037 of record JAQTTY010000001.1, read on the forward strand.
TGGGGATTTTAGAGCGCAACGGCTTTCAGTTCTGCACGTAGGCTCAGGTAGTCCGGACAGGCAGAAGACACTACTTCCCAGAAACGCCTCGAGTGATTCATCTCGCGCAGATGGGCGAGCTCATGCACCACTACATAGTCGATGAGGCGCAGCGGGAGCTTGATGAGTTGAGTGTTGAGCCGCACGGTACCATCCGTGGTACAGCATCCCCATTGGGTCTTGGCGGTCGAGAGTTTGATGCGTGCGGGTACGACATTCAGTAGTGGTGCGTAATGCGCGACACGGTCGGTATAGAGTTGTAGGCCTTGGTGTTCATACCATTGTTTTACGTCCCGTGCGATATGACGCTCGGTGCCTGACGGCGAAAGAAAAACACACAACAGTTCTTCGCGACGCTGCGCTGGTGCGACAAAGCTGCCGCGTTCAACACGGAGCGTAAGGAGGTCGCCGAGATAATCCACTTGTGCCCCGTCTTGCCAAATCACCTGTTGAGGTCTGCGGTCCTCCCAAGTCAGTAGTTTGTCGACCACCCACTCGGCTTTGTCCTGTAGGACCTGATGCAGCCACTGCTCGGAAGCACGGGTAGGTAGACTGACCGTCAGTCCCTGCGCATCAATGCGCAAGCCTATGCTGCGGCGCTTGCTGCTGCGTTTCAGAGTATAGGTTATGTGTTGCCCCGCGAGTAAGGTGGCGCGTTGTTCCCCTCTGACAGGGGTAGATGCGGTTTTGCTGCCGAGCATCAGTGTGCCAGTTGCTTGATCTCGTTCTCTATCCATGCCTCTACCTTGGCATTGATCTCATCGGCCTTGAGGCCTTTGGTCTCGATGGGCTCGCCTATGCTCATGGTGATGACACCGGGATGTTTGCTGAAAGCGTTGCGTCCCCATAAGCGACCGGCATTGTGCGCGACGGGGATGACGGGTACGCCGCTACTCGCTGCTAGAAGTGCGCCACCTATCTTGTATTTGCCACGCTGACCATAAGGGACACGCGTGCCTTCGGGGAAGATCACTACGCAGAAGCCTTGCGCTAGACGTTCTTTACCTTGCTTGAGCAATTGCTTCATAGCGGCTTTTCCATCGCTGCGCTTGATGCCTATCGGACTGGTCAGTGCCAAAGCCCAACCAAAGAAGGGGATCCAGAACAGTTCGCGTTTCAACACCCATACCTGCGGTGGGAATATTTTCTGCAGCGCCAAAGTCTCCCAAGCCGACTGGTGCTTGCACAAGATGATGCAGGGTTCTTTAGGTAGGTTCTCTATGCCCTTCACCTCATGCCGTATACCGCATACCACACGCAGTATAGGAAGCATCATTTTGGCCCATTGCGAGATGATGAGATAACGCGTCAGACGGCTGAAGGGAAAACTGAGCAGCGCTAAGGTGGCGAAGACAGGTGTGATGATGATCTGTAGCAACAGGAAAAACAGCGAACGGATAAGCAGCATAGTGACCTTAGACTTTGAGCAATTCCGCCACGACGGCGGAAAGATTGGCGAACACTTGCGTACCTTCGGGCAGCTTGCCTGCCGCAAAAGTTTTCTCACCCTTGCCAGTCAACACCAGATAAGGACTTGTGCCCAATGCGACACCGGCTTGCAGGTCACGCAGCGAGTCACCCACGGCAGGCACGCCGTCCAGCTCGATGTTGTAGCGTGCGGCGATCTCTTCGAACATGCCGGACTTAGGCTTGCGGCAATGACAGTGGCTGTCCGAGGTGTGCGGGCAGAAGAATACCGCATCGATACGAGCACCGACCAACGCTGCTGATTTATGCATCTTGTCGTGGATGGCGTTGAGCGTGGTCATATCGAACAGTCCGCGTCCGACACCAGACTGGTTGGTTGCCACAACGACACGATAACCGGCCTGATTGAGGCGGGCAATGGCCTCTAGACTGCCGGGCAGAGGTAGCCATTCGGCGGGACTCTTGATGAATAGGTCGGAGTCAGCGTTGATGACACCGTCGCGGTCCAAGATGATGAGCTTCATATTCATCAGGCCGCCAACTTGGAGATATCCGCGACCTGATTCATCAGACCACCCAGTTGTTTAAGTAAGGCTGCACGATTCAGGCGCAGTTCGGGCTCTTTGCACATCACCATTACCTTCTCGAAGAAGTCATCGATGAAGGGCTTGAGTGTCACCAGTATCTTCAGGTTTTGGCCGTAGTCGCCGCGCTCCAGATAGTCCATCGCTAGCGGGGTGATGTCCTGCATAGCGTGGTATAGGTCGCGCTCGGCTGGTTCGTGTAGCAACGAGCTATCGATCTCCGCGTCGTGCAATTTGTCGCCTAATTCCTCATGATTCTTGCGCATGATGTTCTGCACGCGCTTGTTGGCGGCCGCCAAATCCTTGGCGGTGGAGAGTGCGGCGAAAGTCTTCACGCCCTGAAGGCGCGGTAAGACCTCATGGGTGCGTCCATACAGATTAGTCAGTACTGCATCGATATGCGAGACCTCGAAACCACGGTCACGCAAATAACCGCGCATACGTTCCGCGACGAAGTGATCCACATCGCTCACTACAGTGGCGCTGAGCATGCCAGCAGGGAAGTTTGCAGCAGCCAGTTTCAGCAGGGCAGACAAAGATAGATCTAGTGGTGTTTCGATCAGGATGCGCAGGATACCTAAGGCATGACGACGCAGACCGAAGGGATCTTTGTCCCCAGTGGGTACTTGGCCTATGCCATAGATGCCGATCAGTGTTTCGAGCTTGTCAGCCAGCGCGACTGCACAGGAGACTGGGCCTTGTGGCAGGACATCGCCAGCAAAGCGCGGACGGTAGTGTGATTCGATGGCATCCGCCACTGCTTCAGGTTCTCCGTCGTGCAGCGCGTAGTAACGTCCCATGATGCCTTGTAGTTCGGGAAATTCGCCGACCATGTCAGTGAGCAGGTCGGCCTTGGCTAGACGTGCGGCGGTAATCGCTTGGTCCTTGTCTGCCTGTAACAGTCGTGCGATGGTGCTGGACAGTTTGGCGATACGTTCCACGCGTTGCGCTTGAGTGCCGAGTTTATTGTGATACACCACCTTGTCTAGGCCTACGACGCGCGAGGCGAGTGTCTTCTTTTTGTCTTGATCGAAGAAGAACTTGGCATCGGCCAGACGAGGCCGTACCACGCGCTCGTTACCGCCTATCACCAGACTCGCATCGGCAGGGCTGATATTGGAGACGATGAGGAACTTGTTGGTGAGTTTGCCCTTACCATCCAGCAGCGGGAAATATTTCTGGTTGGCCTTCATGGTCAAGATCAGACATTCCTGAGGCACGTTCAGGTACTCAGTTTCAAAAGTGCCGAGCAAGACGTTGGGGCGTTCCACCAAGGCGGTCACCTCATCTAGCAGGCCGTCATCTTGTATCGGTTTGAGCTGAACCTTGGCGGCGGCGCTGTCGAGCTGACGTACGATCTCGGCACGGCGTTGCGCATAATTGGCAATTACCGCACCTTCCTTTTCTAATTGCTGAGCATAGCTGTCGGCATCTTTGAGTACGATCTTGTCCACGCTCGCTTCGAAGCGGTGTCCTTGGGTGCTGTTGCCTGCAGCTAAGCCCAGCGCAGTTACCGGTACTACATCCTTGCCGTGCATGGCAATCAATCCATGCGCGGGACGCACGAAGTTGACGCTGCTCCAACCGTCTGCCAACTGGTAACTCATCACCTTAGCGATGGGCAACTTACTTAAAGTCTCGTCTAACGCTTTCTGCAAACCCTCGACCAAAGTCGCACCCTTGATCAGATTGTCGTAGAACAAGGCTTCGGCCTTGCCATCCATGACTCGTTTCAATTTAGGCAACACCGAGGCATCCGCACCTAATGCCGTGAGTTTCTTCAACAGAGCTGGCGTGGGTTGGCCATCGGCAGTCAAGCCTACGCTGACCGGCATCATCTTCTGCGATACCGATTTGTCTTCCGCTTGTGCCGCGACATTGGCGATATGTACGGCCAAGCGGCGTGGCGTGGCATAAGAGGTCACTACCACGTCGGCAGCAGCTAGGCCCTGTGCCTTAAGGCTAGAGGACAGTAGTTCGGCAAGGCTCTCGCCCAGTTTCTGTAATGATTTCGGTGGAAGCTCTTCAACGAATAGTTCGACCAATAGATTCTTCATACTCATGCTGCCACTCCTTCGTCCTTGCTAGTCGCAGGCCCTTCGGCTTTGCTCAGGTCAGGCTTCTTGTTCTTAAGTTCTATCTGTTCCAAGACTTCGCTCGCCCATGCTTTGGGCGCCATCGGGAATCCTAAGCGTGCACGACTATCCAGATAAGCGGCAGCGACACTGCGCGCTAAGTTGCGGATGCGGCCTATGTAAGCAGCACGCTCGGTCACCGAGATCGCACCGCGAGCATCTAGCAAGTTGAAGCTGTGAGCAGCCTTCAATACTTGTTCGTAGGCGGGCAGCGCCAGCGCGTGTTCCATCAGATGCTGAGCTTGCTTTTCGTGGCTGCCGAATGCACCTAGTAGGAATTCGACATCGCTATGCTCGAAGTTGTAGGTGGATTGCTCCACCTCATTCTGGTGATAGACGTCACCATAGCTTACGCCCTCGGTCCAAGACAGGTCATAGACGCTCTCCACACCTTGCAGATACATGGCTAGGCGCTCTAGACCGTAGGTAATCTCGCCGGTGATAGGTTTGCAATCTATGCCACCCACTTGTTGGAAGTAGGTGAACTGGGTGACTTCCATGCCGTTCAGCCAAACTTCCCAACCCAAGCCCCACGCACCCAAGGTGGGATTTTCCCAGTCATCCTCGACGAAGCGGATATCGTTCTTCTTAAGGTCGAAACCCAACGCTTCCAGTGAGCCGAGATACAGCTCAAGGATATTTGCCGGTGCTGGCTTCAGCACCACCTGGAATTGGTAGTAATGCTGCAAACGGTTAGGGTTTTCGCCATAACGTCCATCCTTGGGGCGGCGTGAAGGTTGCACATAAGCAGCCTTCCAAGGCTCAGGGCCGAGGGCGCGCAGGAAGGTAGCCGTGTGCGAAGTACCCGCGCCGACTTCCATGTCATAAGGTTGCAACAGCGCGCAACCTTGCTGGTCCCAGTAGTTTTGTAGCGTCAGGATAATCTGCTGAAAACTCAATCCCTGACTAAGCTTAGGTTCTTTCGACGACACGTTGTTGGAGCCAATGTTATGCATGACTGTATCTGGAGTTACAAAGGGGCGCATTTTACTGTCTTTCACGTGCTCGCGTCAGTAGCGCGTTTCCTAGATATGTAAGCGTTAAGAATCTAAGCATGAATTTTTTGTAAAGAAGGGTGGCGCTCGGTGGATAACACTCGTATATTTCGCACTCCAATGACGCGCTGGGGGACGGAGCAACTTCGCGTTGTGGTTAATAGCAGAGACCATAATTCATTCAGGAGAGGTAATCATGAAATTACGCACCGCAATGACATTCGTTTTAGCACTAGGGATCAGTGGCGTCGCTTATGCAGCAGATCCTATCATCATCAAATATAGTCACGTAGTTGCTGATACCACTCCTAAAGGACAAGCCGCGCTGAAGTTCAAAGAGATTGCTGAGAAGTTGTTGCCGGGCAAGGTGGAAGTTCAGGTGTTCCCTAACAGTCAATTATTTGGTGACGGCAAGGAGATGGAAGCGCTCCTGTTAGGCGATGTGCAAATTCTTGCGCCTTCGTTGTCTAAGTTCAGCAAATACACCAAGAAATTACAAGTTTTTGACCTGCCTTTCTTGTTCGATGATATCAATGCGGTGGGCCGTTTTCAGAACAGTGCTAAGGGTCGGGAGTTGTTCACTTCCATGGAAGATAAAGGCATCGTAGGTTTTGGTTTTATCCATAACGGTATGAAGCAGTTCTCGGCAAATGTGCCGTTGTATACCCCCGCTGATGCTAAAGGCCTGAAGTTCCGTATCCAAGCCTCCGATGTGTTGGAAGCGCAATTCAAGGCAGTGGGTGCAAATCCACAGAAGATTGCTTTTGCCGAGGTCTATCAGGCATTGCAGTCGGGCGTGGTGGATGGCGCTGAGAATCCATGGGCGAATATCTACACCAAGAAATTCCATGAAGTGCAGAAGTTCATCACCGAAAGTAATCATGGCGTACTCGACTATATGGTCATCGCGAATGCAAAGTGGTGGAACGGTTTGCCCGCTGACGTGAAGAAAGGTCTGTCACAGGCAATGGAAGAGTCTATCGCCTTTGGTAACCATGTTGCATTGACCGAAGATGATGATTTCCGCGCCAAAGTGATTGCCGACAAAAAGGCCGCTGTCGTGCAGTTGAGTGCAGCGCAGAAACAACAATGGCGTACCGCGATGAAACCTGTATGGGCACAGTTCGAAGGCGAAATCGGTAAAGATCTGATCGATGCAGCGCTGCAAGCGAACGAGAAGGCTGCTCCCGCCAAAAAAGAAGAAGAAGCTAAATCCAAACACCACAGCAAGAAGTAAGACCAGACTGACCCCGGCTAGACCGGGGTCTTTTACTAGGGGCATACCATGAAGTTCTTAAAGAGAATAGACGAGTGGCTGATCGCTCTGCTGCTCGCAGCCATGACCTTGCTGACGTTCGTGCAAGTGGTGATGCGCTATGTATTCAATTCTGGTTTCACTTGGGCGGTGGAGCTGACCGGAATCTTATTCGCCGGCATGATTTTTATCGGTATCTCCTACGGGGTGAGAGTCGGTGCGCATATTGGTGTGGATGCGGTGGTCAAATTGCTGCCTCCTAAGCCGCGTCGCATCACCTCCATCATCGCGGTGTTGCTGTGCATCGTATATGCAGGCATGGTGATCTACGGATCAACAATCTATGTGCTGAAGATGCAGTCGGCAGGCATAGAGTTGGAGGACCTCCCCATCCCCAAGTGGACGGTGCGAGCCATCTTGCCGCTGGGTTTTGCGCTGCTGGTGCTGCGCTTCCTACCGGTGTTGTATAACTTGGTAACGGGCAAGTCGGACCGTTTGCATCTTGCCGATGAGGTAGAAGAAGCGCTTAAGTTGAAAGCTAGAGAGGAGGAATACAAATGAATACCCTTTTCTTATTCAGCTGCCTGTTCTTCTGCATGCTCATCGGTATGCCTATCGCCATCAGTCTGGGTTTGTCCAGTCTTTTGACCATCGCCTTCTTCGCGCAAGACTCGCTGGCTTCGCTGTCTATCAAGCTGTATGAGACCAGCGAACATTACACGCTATTAGCCATTCCCTTTTTTATTCTGGCTGGTGCGCTAATGTCTACGGGCGGGGTGGCTAAGCGTATGGTCGATTTTGCCATCGCGGCGGTCGGCCATATGCGCGGTGGGTTGGCGATCGCTTCCATCTTGGCCTGTATGTTGTTTGCAGCAGTGTCGGGCTCCAGTCCTGCCACAGTGGTTGCGGTCGGTTCTATCGTCATCGCTGGTATGGTGCGCAACGGCTATCCTCAGGAGTTTGCGGCGGGAGTAATCTGTAACGCGGGTACGCTGGGTATATTGATACCGCCTTCTATCGTGATGGTGGTATATGCGGCCGTGACCGATGTGTCAGTGGGTCGCATGTTTATGGCTGGTGTGATACCCGGCATTCTGCTCGGCTTGATGTTGATGTTCGCGGTGCATTGGCGCGTCAAGAAGCTCAACATAGAACCCAATCCACGTCAGAGTCTGGGTGTGGTGCTGGTGAAGTTTCGCCAATCTATGTGGGGGCTTGCTTTGCTGGTCATCATTATGGGTGGTATCTATGGTGGGGTGTTCACCCCGACTGAGGCCGCTGCAGTGTCGGCGGTATATGCATTGTTCGTGGCTGTGTTCATCTACCGTGACCTTAAGTTCAGCCAACTCCCCAAGGTATTTGTGGATGCGAGTCGTACTACGGTGATGCTGATGTTCATCGTCGCCAATGCCATGCTGTTTGCGCATGTACTGACCACAGAGCGTATCCCTCAGACCATCGCAGAGCATATCGTGGCATTTGGAATGGCGCCTTGGATGTTCTTGTTGGTGGTCAATGTGATCTTGCTCATCGCGGGCAACTTTATGGAGCCTACCGGCATCATCTTGATACTCGCGCCTATCTTCTTTCCTATCGCGACCCACCTAGGTATAGACCCTATCCATCTGGGTATCATCATGGTGGTGAATATGGAGATAGGCATGGTCACGCCGCCGGTGGGATTGAATCTTTTTGTCACTAGCGGTATCACAGGTATGAGCATCATGCAGGTGACTAGGGCAGCCCTGCCTTGGTTGATGGTATTGCTGGCTTTCCTCGCCATCATCACCTATATCCCGCAGGTAACCCTGTTCTTGCCGGATTTGTTGTTCAATTAAGTTGTGCGGGAGGCGCGTTTCGCGCCGCCTCACAGAATAGAGGCGACATGCTGGACTTCACCGAATACAGCAAGATGTTTATCAGCCTGTTCGCCATCGTCGATCCGGTCGGTACCATTCCTATCATCATCGCTTTCACCGCTGGCATGACTGCGCAGCGGCGGGAGCGGGTGGGACGGGTCGCCTCTATGTCGGTGTTGATGATTTTTCTGGTAGCTTTGTTATTGGGCGAGTCGATATTGAGTTTCTTTGCTATCAGCATCCACTCTTTCCGCACCGCGGGCGGCATCCTGATTCTGTTGATGGCTATCAATATGTTGATAGGAGACAAACCCAAACTCGAGCCTGATGACAATGTGGATAGTGATGCGACTTCATCGGTGGCCATAGTGCCGCTCTCCACCCCTTTGCTGGCCGGACCCGGCGCCATCAGTACCGTGATTCTGGATGCGCACCGCGGCGATAGTATCGGCCATTACGGGGCGATGGCCTTGGTGTTATTGCTCTTGAGTCTGACGGTGTGGTTGACCTTCTTGATTGCGCCTTGGGTCTCACAGAGACTGGGCAAGGTGGGTAGTAATATTGTCACACGCTTAATGGGCTTATTACTCGCCGCGATTGCGGTGGAGTTCATTGCGGGGGGAATACGCGGGTTGTTTCCCACGCTGGGCTAGTGCTCCCCGGCAACATAGAAGTGCTTAGGCTTTCAGTACATTTCCCGTGAGTGCATCTATCAGTACGACTTTGGAGCGTTCGCCCTGTTTGATAGAGATTATATAGGTCGAGCTATCTGCTGGGATGGGCGTACCAAGTCCGGGGGGGATGCTGGGCAGGTAGGCGAGTACGCGAGTCTCAGTGACTTTTTCGCGCAGGGCGAGCTCGGTATCGGGTTCACGTTGTCCGTCTACGAAGCCCATGGTGGCGGTCAGGGCGATGATGCCTGCTGCACCGGGTAGTATTCTCAGTCGTTTCATATCTCTCCTTTCTAAGATTCTGTAGTGGTATCGAAAGTAGGCGTATCTGTATGGCTATAATCAGCGACGACTTTTAGCAAGGCGGTCATCCTATACGCTAAAGGTTACAGGGTTACGACGACTGACAGTCGGAATAGTTTCAATCTGTCTTGATATGGCTGTCGGGGTTGGGGTGTCAGCCTTTATGTGTCGCAATAAGTCCAAGTTTTTGGACACGACTGAGCTTCTTGATTGCCAATTCGCGTTTAGAGGCGGCGGAGCGGTCGTTACAGGTCTCTTGATAGACGATTTCCACTGGTGTGCGCGTCCGAGTGTATTTGGCGCCTATTCCGCAGTTGTGTGCCTCCAGACGTTTTTCCAAGTCGTTGCTGATGCCGCAATACAAGGTGTCGTCGGCACAGCGCAAGATATAGCAAAACCAACTCATTTCTTATCGCGTTTGAGCCAGCCTATCCCCAGCATGGTCAGCAAGATGAGCCATATAGCGTTATTGCCCCAACGTACATAGGGTGTGCTGCCGCTATAGCCCTGCGCCATCCCCTGCAACACACCCTCGATATGCTCAGGTAGGCGCTGCAGTACTTTGCCGTTGGCAGCGATGATGGAGGAGACCCCAGTATTGGTGGCTCGTAACATCATGCGTCCAGCCTCCAAAGCCCGCAGTTGCGAGATCTGGTTGTGTTGTTCGGCAGCCCATGAGTCGCCGTACCAAGCATCGTTGGTTACGTTCACCAGTACGGTCGCTTGCGGCAAGGCACGGATGATCTCTTCACCGAACACATCCTCATAGCAAATGTTCACAGCGACTTGCTGGCCCGCAATCGCCATTGGTTTTTGCGAGATTTCGCCGCTACTTAAGTCGCCCATGGGGATGTCGAGCACACCATTGATGAACCAGCCCAGCAATGGGCGCAAGGGTATGAATTCGCCGAACGGTACGAGATGTTGTTTGCGATAATGTAAGTCAGCCGCAAAGCGATTTTCGGAAGCGCCCAGTGCGAAGACGCTGTTGTAATAGTGTCTGTCCACGCGCTCAAAGCTGCCTATCAATACATCGCCGGCATTCTTTTTAGCATGCTCGGAGAGTTTCTCTGCCAGATAAGGCGGGACCTCATCACGCAATAAGGGAAAGGCGCTCTCGGGCAGCACGGTGAGGCGGGCGTCGTTCTCCAAGATGTGGCGCCTATAGGTTTCCAGCGTGCCTACCAGCGCATCCTCGTTGAATTTGATCTCTTGCGCGATATTGCCTTGCACCAGTGCCACCGAGAAAGGTTCTCCCTGCGCCTGTGTCCATGCCACGTTGTGCTGCAACAAAGCACCGACACTCCACAGCAACGCGAGTCCGAATGCTAAATATTTGGCGGCCTGCTCACGACGTAATAGCCAGAGAGCGGCTAATAGTCCCGAGCTCACGGCTACAGCGAGTGATACGCCATATACCCCCAAGATGGGCGCATATCCAGCCAATGGACTATCGCTATGCGCATAGCCCATGGACAACCAGGGGAAGCCAGTGAATAGGGTGCCGCGCAGCCACTCCACGGCTACCCACACAGCGGGCATCACCACAAGTAGTCGCAGGAGTTTTCTGCTCGGAAGGCGTGCTTGCGCATAGCCGGCCAAGGCTGGCAGTAGTGCCAAAAAAGCTGCGAACAGTAAGGTTGCAGGTGCGGCCAGCCAGAATGGCATGTCGCCAAAGTCGTGCAAGGCCACATAGATCCAGCTGATGCCGCTGGCAAAAAAACCTAGGCCGAAATAGAAACCGAATTTTGTTGCTGATTTGGCGCTGTCTGCTTGCAACCACAGCTTGAAGAGCACGGCTAGCGCCAATACGGTCAGCGGATAAAGATGGAGAGGAGCGAAGCCGAACACGCACAGCGCGCCGGTAATAAAAGCGTAGAGGTGGTTTTTATGACTTGGTTGCATGAGCAGGTTCTGGATAAAGCAAAACCCCTACAGCATAACCGATACGTCGCTTTTGCAGCGAATAGGCAAAGTTGAGAGGCTATAGTTAGTCGTGGTGGTAGGTGGCCATGTTTCGACTTGGCGCGGCGTTTTTTAATGTCTGCTTGCGCAATAGCGTAGAATCCGCGCCTTACGCAATCACGCCGCATAACAGTCATCAAGTAAATCATGGAAAAAATCCGTCTATCCAAACGCATGTCCGAGCTCGGTCTATGTTCCCGTCGCGAAGCCGATGTTTATATCGAGAAGGGCTGGGTCGAAGTCGATGGCGTGCCCGTCAGTCAATTGGGCAGCAAGGTGACCGTGGATCAGAAGATCACGCTGCGTACTGCTGCGCAAAACACTCAGCAAGAGCGCGTCACAATCTTGATCAACAAGCCCATCTCCTACGTTTCCGGTCAGGCTGAGCATGGCTACAAGCCGGCCAGCGTGTTGTTCGACGAGAGCAACCGCTGGGCCAACGATCCTTCGCCTACACGTTTTCATCGCAGCCAACATCTGGGGCTCGCGCCAGCTGGTCGACTAGATATCGACTCGCAGGGCTTGCTGGTGCTCACCCAGGATGGGCGCGTCGCTAAACAGCTGATAGGTGAAGACTCTAAAGTGGACAAGGAGTACCTAGTGCGCGTGCAGGGTCAGTTGGAAGACAGTGGTTTGGCGTTGCTGTGCCAAGGTTTGAAGCTAGACGGCGAGTATCTGAAGCCGGCCAAGGTCACTTGGCAGAACGAAGATCAGCTGCGCTTTGTATTGCGCGAAGGCAAGAAGCGTCAGATTCGCCGTATGTGCGAGCTGGTTGGTTTGAAAGTTACCGGATTGAAGCGTATTCGTATCGGCAAAGTGAAGCTGGGTGACTTGCCCTTGGGCCAATGGCGTTATCTAGGCGAGAACGAGCAGTTCTGATTTAGATATTGGTAGTAATGAGCCCCAGTCACATTGTGCTGGGGCTTTTTTATATCGCGCCGGTGAGGGTACTGCGCTCGACTAAGAGTGAGTACAGTCTGCGGCTGTCAGCACGCAGTACAGTGAAACTCAAGTCGCCGATGACGATATGGTCGTCCCTTTTGGGGAGTTGTCCGGCGGCCTTGAGTACTAAGCCGCCCACGGTATCGCACTCTTCGTCCGAAAATTCTGTACCCATCACTTCGTTGAAGGAGGCGATCTCGGTCTCGGCTTTGACGCGCCAATGGTTGTTGTCCTGACGCACGATGTTGTCCAACTCTTCGTCAAAGTCATATTCATCAGAGATGTCTCCGACAATCTGCTCCAGTACGTCTTCTATGGTCACCATACCCGACACGCCACCATACTCATCGACTACCAGTGCGATGTGGTTGCGGTTGCTGCGGAAGTCACTGAGTAGGACATTGAGACGTTTTGCTTCGGGCACGAATACGGCAGGGCGCAACATGTCGCGTACGTCGAACTCTTCGCCGGCGTAATAGCGCAACAGGTCTTTAGCCAACAGGATGCCGATGATGTTGTCCTTGTCGCCTTCTGTGACAGGGAAGCGCGAGTGCGCGGTCTCTATGACGAAGGGGATGAACTTCTCCGGAGATTGGCTGATGTCGATGACATCCATCTGTGCGCGGGGAATCATGATCTCGCGCACTTGGCGTTCTGAAACTTGCAGCACGCCTTCCATCATGGCCAGCGCATCGGCATCTAACAGGTTGTTCTTGTAAGCGCCGTAGAGCAACTGTATGAGTTGTTCGCGGTCTTCGGGTTCACGCATCAGCAGCGTTGATAGGCGTTCTAACAGACTGGGTTTACTACTCTCGGGTGAGTCCATTTCTTGGGGGTATCAGCTTTGATAAGGATTTGCGTAGCGCAATTTTAGCATTATTGAAGTTTCTAAGGCTTCCATCTCTTCAGCTTCGCTCTCCACTTCATGGTCATAGCCTTGTAGATGCAGGGCTGAATGGATGCTCATGTGTGCGTAATGAGCCAGTAGGTTTTTGTTCTGTTCATTTGCTTCTTTGGCTACGACAGGGGCACAGATCACCACATCGCCGCTGACCGGATTGTCCTCGTAGACAAAGGTCAGCACATTGGTCGCATAGTCTTTGCCGCGGTACGACTTGTTGAGAGTTCGCCCCTCTTCGGCATCGACGATGCGTAGGGTAAGGCTGACATCACCCAATAGCGCGGCCTTGAACCAGCGACGAAATTGCGCGCGGGTAGGTAGATCGGAGGCATTGCTGGCGTATTGCACGCTAAGTGATAATTTTCTTTCGGCTTTCTGAGGTGTGGGTTTACTCATGCAAGTTCTCCTCGCAAAGTGTGGCGCACTACCTGGGTTATCTTGATGTCGACGAATTCCCCAATCAGCTCAGGAGCACCGGCAAAATTCACCACACGGTTATTGTCCGTGCGTGCGGCCAGCTCGGCAGTGTCCTTTTTAGATACGGCTTCTACTAGTGCACGCTGTGTCGTGCCCAGCATCCCAGCCGCAATAACGGATTCCTGCTCTGTGATGCGATCTTGTAATCTTTTCAGCCTTGCCGCTTTGACTTCATGGGGTGTGTCGTCGCGCATCTCTGCTGCTGGTGTGCCTGGGCGCGGGCTATACAGGAAGCTAAAACTGTTATCGAATCCAATCTCGTCTATCAGTTTCATCGTTGCTTCGAAATCTTGATCTGTCTCACCAGGGAAGCCCACGATAAAGTCCGAGGTGACGCAGATGTCGGGTCGAAGTGCACGAACACGCCGGATGATGGACTTGTATTCAAGTACAGTGTGGCCGCGTTTCATCGCGGCTAGCACGCGATCCGAGCCTGACTGCACGGGTAGGTGTAGATGGCTGACCAATTTTGGTGTGGTTCCATACAGGTCGATTAGACGTTGCGACATTTCCTTGGGGTGTGAAGTGCTATAGCGTATCCGGCCTATATCGTCTATCGCAGCGACGGCTTGTATCAGATAGGCAAAATCAACAGCCTCGTCATCTTCTGTTGTGCCCAAGTAGGCATTCACATTCTGACCCAGCAGAGTCACCTCTTTTACACCTTGTTCGACCAGACCATGTATCTCCTGCAGTACATCGGCAACTGGTCGTGATACCTCTTCGCCGCGCGTATAGGGCACGACGCAGAAGGTGCAATATTTACTGCAACCTTCCATGATGGAAACAAAGGCGGTGCCGGTGGTAGGGGCTGGTTTTGCCAGATGGTCGAATTTTTCGATCTCTGGGAAGGAAATGTCGATTTGGGAAAGACCGGTGCGTTGACGGGCTTGGATAAGTTGGGGCAAGCGATGCAGCGTCTGTGGTCCGAAGACCACATCTACATAGGGTGCGCGTTTGGTGATGGTCGCCCCCTCTTGGCTGGCAACGCATCCGCCTACGCCTATGATGAGATTGGGGTTTGCTAATTTGTAAGGACGAACCCGACCTAGGTCGGAAAAGACTTTTTCTTCGGCCTTTTCACGTATAGAGCAAGTGTTGAACAAAATCACGTCGGCCTCTTCGGGATGGTCTGTCTGCACCATGTCATCGAAATCGCGCATTAAGTCCGCCATCTTCTCCGAGTCATACTCGTTCATCTGGCAGCCATAGGTTTTGATATAGAGTTTTTTTTGCAAGGTGTGTGGCCTGTATATGTAGAGCGTAGCTGCTGATGGTAAGGCAAAAACAGAAAATTCCGATTAGCCTTAGTAATTTTATGTGTATTCCCGACAAATTCGCTTATATAATACGAAAAGTTTCAGTCGGGTAATAAGAAAAGTTTTACTCAAGTAATGTCCCAGACTGAGATTCAATTAAATTTTAGGGGAGGAGTTAATAATGTCTTATGTCGCTACCGTAGCAAGTTTGTTCACTGCAACTCTCGCTGTTGTTTTCGCTGCTTGGATGATCATCCAAGTTGTAAAGAGCAAGTAATCTGTTTTTGAACGGGGCTTGAATACAAGCCCTCGTTTTTAATAAGGTTTCTCCATTCCGGTGCCTATAGCGTCTCGCTGTCGGGCATAGAGTCTATTAATAAAATATTTTACTGAAAAATATTTTATGCTAGGATTCATACCAGTTGTATTGGTGTGGTCTTTATTAATGCTCTCGGGAGGAGAAAAAAATGTCAGTAATCGCAACGATTTGCTCTGTTGGAACTTTTCTTGTGGCTCTGGCTTTTTCGTTGTGGATGGTAAAGCAACTGTTTACTAGCCACTAATAATAAAAGTCAGGCAGCAATAAAGAAACCAGCTTAGGCTGGTTTTTTTATTGCCTCTTGGTCATTAGCGTTGCATAGTTTCTAGCCCTTCCCAACCTCGATCACTGGGCAACCACCACTCATGAGTCATCCCTTCTCTAAATACATACAAGCACTAGGCAAAGGCAGGCGCGGTTCGCGAGACTTGAGTATGGAAGAGTCTCGCGCCGCTATGCAGATGATCCTAAAGCGGCAAGTCGGAGCTGAGCAGCTAGGCGCGTTCTTGATGTTGATGCGCATCAAAGAAGAGACGCCTGCGGAGTTGGCGGGACTGGTGGGAGTCGCGAGGGCTTATGCTGGATTGCCATCTGATTTCCCCATTGTCGACCTAGACTGGGCCTGTTATGCGGCTAAGCGCAGGCAGCTACCTTGGCTTGTCTTATCAACGTTGCTGTTGGCACAGCAGGGCGTCAAGGTGCTATTGCATGGCAGTCATGTACCTGGGCGTGTCAGTGTGGAGGAAGCGCTGGCAAGCCTTGGCATAGCGGCATGTGACGACTATCGTGGTGCTACTACTCAACTTGCATTGACTAACATAGCCTATATACCGCTGCAGGTATTGAATCCCGAGTTACAGAAGATTTTGGAACTGAAATCCACATTGGGATTGCGTTCCCCTATGCACAGTGTCGTACGCATGCTCAACCCTGCACGAGCTGCAGCGTCCATGATAGGAATCTTTCACCCTGGATACGACCTTGCTCATCAAGCTGCTGCCGCACTATTGGGCGACAAGAATCTGGCGGTATTTAAAGGCGAGGGTGGTGAGGCTGAACGCAATCCAGATAGCGAGTGCGTCGCGCGTATGGTAGTAGATGGGCTGTCATATGACGAGAGCTGGCCAGCGATGTTTGAACAGCGACACTTAAAAGATGAGGAGTTGGACATCTCGCGACTCGGACGAGTGTGGCGCGGAGAGCTAGACGACGAATATGCTCAGGCAACCGTTATAGGCACCACAGCTATCGCCTTGCGCGCTATGGGCAAAGCCAACGATATAAAACAAGCCGAACAGCTAGCCCGAGATTGGTGGCAGAAACGTGACCGAAATGCTGTGAAAGCGCAGACGTTCAACGCTCGGCCTATCAAGGGCACTGTAGCATTGGTTGGAGCTGGGCCGGGGGATCCTGAATTACTCACATTACGTGCACTGCGCTTGATACAGCGTGCGGATGTGGTGGTGTATGACAATCTGGTTGCGCCGGCCATCGTCGCGATGAGTCCAGATACCTCGGAAAAAATATTCGTAGGCAAACAGCGCGCCAAGCACACCTTGCCACAAGAGGCGATCAACGACCTGCTGGTGAGGTTGGCATTAGAGGGTAAAAAAGTCGTGCGCTTGAAAGGCGGCGACCCTTTTATATTCGGGCGTGGTGGAGAAGAAATAGAGACGCTCGCGCAGCATCGCATTTCATTTGAAGTTGTGCCGGGCATAACTGCCGCTTCGGGAGTATCGGCATATGCGGGTATTCCACTGACGCATAGAGATCATGCGCAATCCTGTGTGTTTGTGACGGGGCATCTTAAAGATGGCAGCATGAATCTGGATTGGGATGCACTGGCGAGGCCGCATCAGACCGTGGTCGTCTATATGGGGCTGCTTGGAGTTGAGACACTATGTGCGAAGCTAGTAGACCATGGTATGGACGCCACTACCACCGCGGCACTGATACAGCAGGGTACTACAGAAAATCAGCGTGTATTGAGCGGGACCTTATCCACATTGCCTGAAATCGTGCAGCGGGAAAAACCTCAAGCACCTACCCTGATTATCGTGGGAGGGGTAGTGAGCCTACGAGATAAATTGAATTGGTTCTCAACGAACTCAGTCGTGAAAGAATTCCCATAACTTTTAACCGCCTATATCAAAGTCGAATTCGTTTAGAATCCCCGCCTATTTTGATTTACCACTGGAGTGCAATTCATGAGTTTTAATGATACCGATGTGCAGAGCGCATTAAAGAATCTGGTCGATGCCAACACCCAAAAGGACTATGTCAGTGGTAAATCTGTCAAGAACATCAAGGTGTCGGGCAACGATGTGAGTCTAGACATCCTGTTGGGTTATCCGGCTAAAAGTGTTTGGGCAGAGATACGTGAACAAGTAGAAGCACATCTTAAGAGCAACTTGCCCGGTGTGGGCAAGGTCACTGTCAACGTCAGCAGCAAAGTAGTACCGCATGCGGTGCAACGTGGTGTTGCCTTGGTCGATGGTGTGAAGAACATCATCGCAGTTGCATCTGGTAAAGGCGGCGTAGGCAAGTCCACGACTGCAGTCAATCTGGCGCTGGCTTTGGCCGCTGAAGGCGCGCGTGTAGGTATTTTGGATGCAGACATTTATGGTCCATCTCAGCCGACCATGCTGGGTATCACCGGTCAACCCAAATCACGCGATGGAAAATCCATGGAGCCTATGGAGAATCACAGCATCCAGTCGATGTCTATCGGCTACATGATTGCGGGTGACGATGCGCCCATGATTTGGCGCGGCCCGATGGCTACACAAGCCTTAGACCAATTGCTGCGTCAAACTCGTTGGGACAACTTGGATTACTTGGTGGTCGATCTGCCGCCTGGCACTGGTGACGTTCAACTGACGCTGGCGCAGAAGGTGCCGGTCACCGGCTCTATTATCGTCACTACACCGCAGGACATCGCACTGATGGATGCGCGCAAGGGCCTCAAGATGTTTGAGAAGGTCGGCATCAAGATCATCGGTATCGTGGAAAACATGAGCACCCACATCTGTTCCAAATGTGGACATGAAGAACATATCTTTGGTGCGGGAGGCGGTGCAAAGATGTGTGCCGACTACGAAGTGGAATTCTTGGGCAGCTTGCCATTGGATATCCGCATCCGCGAGCAAGCCGATTCGGGCACGCCTACTGTGGTTGCCGCACCAGATAGCGATATCAGCAAGACCTACAAGACTATCGCGCGTCGTATTGCTGTAAAGGTTGCGGAGATGGCGCAGGATCATAGCTCTGCCTTCCCCAAGATCGTCGTCCAAAACACTTAATTCAAACTTTCAATCGCCGCTGGTAGGGTAGCGCTCCTACCAGCTGGCATCTATCCCCCGGCATTCGCCACATCCTCGAAGACTTTTAAGAACTCATCGCCATATCGGGCAAGCTTGGCTTGCCCTATACCGCTGACGCGCCCCATCTGTTCTAAGTTGAGTGGATGTACGCTCATCATTTCGACCAGCGTGCTGTCGTGGAAGATCACATAAGGTGGCACGCCCTGCGCACGGGCCAGTTCCATACGTTTGGCCTTGAGCGCTGCCCACAAGCTGTTGTCTTGCACGCCGCTCGGTGCGCTGTTGCTGCTACGGCCGACACGCTTGCGTTTGTCAGGCTGTACATCGCGGCGCAGCCACACGGTTTGTTCTCCGCGTAACACGGGCCGGGCTTCGGCAGTGAGTTGCAAGCCGCCATAGGCTTCGATGTCGGCGGTCAGATAGCCATGCGCAATCAGCTGACGAAACACGCTGCTCCATTGCGTGCTAGCCAAATCTTTGCCTATGCCAAAGGTCGATTGCTGGTGATGCGCGTGACGCTCTACTTGCGGTGTCATCTTGCCTATCAAGACATCAGACAGGTGTCCGGCACCGAAGCGCTGTCCGGTGCGGTATACACAGGACAATGCCATGCGCGCGGCTTCGGTGGCATCCCAAGTTTCAGGTGGCTGCAAACAGTTGTCACATTCGCCACACGAGCCCGGATGTGCCTCACCAAAGTAGCGCAGCAAAGTCTGATGGCGGCAGGCGGTAGATTCGCAGTAACCTAGTAGGGCATCCAGCTTCTGTCTTTCGACACGCTTGCGCTCTTCAGAGGCTTCCCCCGCATCAAGCATGCTGCGCATACTCACTACATCGCCTAAGCCATAGGCCAGCCAAGCATTGGCGGGCAGGCCATCGCGACCCGCACGACCTGTCTCTTGGTAATACGCTTCCATGCTTTTGGGTAGATCAAGATGCGCGACGAAGCGCACATTGGGCTTATCTATGCCCATGCCGAAAGCCACCGTAGCCACCATCACCACGCCATCTTCGCGCAAGAAGCGACTTTGGTTGTAAGCCCGCGTCTGACCATCCAAGCCAGCGTGATAGGGCAGGGCATCCCAACCTTGTTCTTGTAACCAAGCGGCAGTCTCATCGACTTTCTTGCGCGACAGGCAATACACCACGCCCGCATCATTGGCATGCTCGCTATCGAGAAATGCAGAGAGTTGTTGCCGCGCATTGTTCTTCTGCACCACGCGATAACGAATGTTGGGACGATCAAAGCTGGACACGAATTGGCGCGCGTCCTGCAAAGCCAGACGCTCCAAGATCTCCGCACGTGTGGGGGCATCGGCGGTGGCGGTAAGGGCGATGCGCGGTACGCTTGGGAAACGCTCATGCAGTATCGTCAAGGCGCGGTAGTCGGGACGGAAGTCATGTCCCCATTGCGACACGCAATGCGCCTCGTCTATGGCGAACAAAGCTACGGCCTCTGCTTCTACCATGCGTGTCAACATGCCTAAGAAATTGTCGTTGAGCAAGCGCTCGGGCGCGACATAGAGCAAATCCAACTCACCTTTGTGTAGCGCTTGTTGCACCTCACGCGACGCTTGCGCATCCATGCTGGAATTCAGGAACGCGGCGCGAACTCCGAGCTGCAGCAAGGCCGCAACTTGGTCCTGCATCAGCGCGATCAAAGGTGAGATGACGATACCCACACCGTGTCGCAGTAGCGCGGGAATCTGGTAGCACAGAGATTTACCACCGCCGGTGGGCATCAGCACCAGCGCATCCCCCCCGTTCGCGACATGTTCTACGATGTCCTGCTGTGCGCCACGAAATCGCGAGTAGCCGAATACTTCGTGCAGTACCTGCGCGGGTGTGCTTTGCTGGTTACGGGAGTTAGGCAAAGTATCCATCAGTTGCGTATTAGACCGATTCGACTTGCAAATGAAAAAGCCCTGAAGGGTTCAGGGCTTGGAATCTGTGGTGGTGATAGGTGGACTTGAACCACCGACCCCAGCATTATGAATGCTGTGCTCTAACCAACTGAGCTATATCACCACGAAGCGCGGCATTGTCCAGATTTCATCTCGCCTTGTCAACGACCAATTAGAAAAAATATCCGAATATTTTTGCCATGCGGATCAGGCGGTCAGCCAGACCTTGGCTTCGTCGTATTCCTTGAACACACGGATGTCTGCATCGAGGAAGAGACGCGACAACCAAGCTTGCCATGTTAGCCATTGGTCGCTGGTGACAACCGCGATGTTGGTGAAGTCGTGTTGGTGTTCGCGGCTAAAGAATTTGATCTCATGCCATGCGACGTCGGGTGTGTAGTCCAGCATGCCGCGCAGATCAAAGATCAGATCGATGCGGCCGGGAGTCGCCAGTTTGTACAAAGCCTGCTCTTCGAATTGTTTGAAGTCACTCAGCGTGAATTCGCCCATCACGGCGACATTGATCAGGCTGCTCGTTTGTTCGATGGTGATCATTTGCTTCTCTCTGTGTGTGTGGGTGTCAGGCGCAAGCTTAACATGCCGCTAGAGACGATGCAGGCCATACCTAACCAACTGCTCCATGGCAAGTGCTCGTGCCACAACACGATGCCAAACAGACTGGCAAATACTATGGTGCTATAGGCCAAGCTCCCTACTACCAGAGTCTTGCCGACCACATAGGCGCGGGTCATGGAAAGTTGGGCAAGAGTGGCAGTACTACCTAATCCCAGCAAGAGCAGCCAGCCCTGTGTATCAATGGCGTGTATAGAGTCAAATAGCATCCATACACCGCTGCCTGCTGTTGCGGTCAGGCTGAAATAGAACACGGTACGGGTAGCGGGTTCACCCAAAGCGCCAAGTTGTTTGACGTTGAGATAAGCAACCCCCGCGAGTAAGCCAGAGATTAATCCCAGCAGGCCAGAAAACAATTGTTCGTGTTGCAGGGTGGGTTTAAGCAGTAACACTACACCGCAAAATCCTAAACTTATACTCAAGGTCAGGGGGAGATGAAATTTGTCTTTGAAGACTAGCACGGTGAGGATGGTGAGGAATAAGGGGGCGGTGTAGTTGAGCGTGACAGCAGTAGCTAGTGGCAACACGGTGATGCAGTAGAAGAATAGCGCTAGGGCGATAGAGCCAGAGATACCGCGCCACAGATGATTGCGCCAATGGTTCGTGGCCAGCGTGATGTGGCGTGCACGCATGATGAGGTAGATGAACAGTAGACCGAAGGCGGAGCGATAGAACACCAGTTCGATATGAGAGAAGTGCGCCGCGCCCAGTTTGACGAACACGCCCATGCAGGCGAACAACACGCCAGCAACTAGCATCCATAAGGCACCCATTAGTTAGTTATCCCTATGAGCGCAGTGGTGAGCAGTTGTGGGATAAAGCGCGCTCCCACATTGACTCGAAAGCATTGGATTAAAGATGGGGCGCTAGATTACGGCGCAGATACTCATGGAAATGCAGCATGCCATCTTCGGTCGGCGACTGATAAGGGCCGTGTTGCTCTATACCTTGCTGGTAAAGGGCTTTTCGACCTTGATGCATCTTCAGGCAGATGATGTCGTCTTCCACGGCGGTCTCGTGATAAGCCTTCTGTTCGGCCTCCACGAAATCACGCTCGAACATGGCGATCTCTTCGGGGTAATAAAATTCCACGATGTTGCTGCACGAGTCGGGGCCACGCGGCACAATGGTGCTGATGACTAGTGTGTGCGGGTACCACTCCACCATGATGTTGGGATAGTAGGTCAGCCAGATCGCGCCATATTTTGGCAGCTTATTGCCGTACATGCGCAACACCTGCTCTTGCCACTTGCCGTACACGGGGCTGCCGACCTTGCGCAGTGCGTTATTGATGCCGACGGTCTGCACACTGTATTGCTCGCCGAACTCCCATTTCAAATCGTCGCAATCGACGAAGTTGCCTAGGCCAGGATGGAAGGGCACGACATGGTAGTCCTCCAGATACACCTCAATGAAGGTCTTCCAGTTGAAGGCGTATTCATCGACTTCGACGCGGTCCAACATATAGCCGGAGAAATCCAGATCCTTCATCACGCCGATCTTGGCAAGGTCCTTAGTGACATCACGCTTGCCATTGAACAGCAAGCCGTTCCAATTCTGCAGCGGCGATTTGCCCAGATGCAGGCACGGGTTCTGTGGAAAATGCGGTGCGCCCATCAATTCGCCGGTGGTCTTGTAGGTCCAGCGGTGCAGCGGACAGACGATATGTTTGGCATTGCCACGGCCATCCAGCATGGCTGCCTGACGATGCCGGCAGATGTTCGACAGCAATTCCACGCCGTTGGCGTTGCGCACCAGCATCTGCGCGCCCCCATCGAGAACCTGATAGTCACCCAAGTTAGGCACCATCAATTCATGACCGACGTAGTTAGGCCCGTTTTCAAACAGCGCGCGCTGTTCCACGGCCATGATGTGCGGGTCGAAATACCAGCTCATAGGCGGTGCGATGGGCAACTCAGTCAGTTGTTGAAGCTTTGCGATCTCGGACATACCCAGATAAATCCCTGAATATAAATGTGGAAAAGGGGCGAATTTTCCCTTAAAACGGGGGGGAGGGCAACCCAAAAATCTGTATAGACAGTCAATTGAAAGTTTGAAAATTGAAATGGGAAGAGTCAAAGCGGCATTTTTTGATTACTGCTCGAAATCAAATTTGGGTCGCGGTAGAAATTTCTTCAGTACATTTTTAAAAAATCATAAGAGTTGATTTGTGGTTGTGATTTGGCAATGTTCACTAAGCCGGAAAGCGCCTATCGCTCTGTTAGAATGCACGTCAATACTCCTCGATACAGGGTGCGTTTCTAAGGTCTCGATGACAGTCATCTCGGTATTCAATCAAAAAGGCGGAGTGGGTAAGACCACTACTGCGCTCAATTTAGCCGCTGGCTTAGCGCGCATGGGGCGTGCGCCCGCCTGCATCGATTTGGATCCGCAGGCGCAGTTAAGCGCCGCCATGGGGGTGCTGGCAGCGCATGGTGATGACAGTGTGTACGGGCTGTTCCAGCGTAGCCGCCCCTTATCTGAGTTACTCAAAAACACCCCGAATGGCATGAGCATCATTCCTGCCCATATCGAGCTGGCCAAGGTCGAGACCTTGTATGGCAAGGGCTACAACGCGATCAATAAACTCAATGCCAGTTTTCATATTGAACGTGCTTCAGGCGTGGAAACGCCTTGGATCATCGATTGCTGTCCCCTAGTGGGTGTGCTTTCGCTGAACGCGATCTTTGCCAGTGATGGCGTGATCGTGCCGATCTCGGCGGACTATCTATCTATGAGTGGCGCAGTTCAGATTAGCAAGACTTTGCAGGCCTTAGAGCAAGTGCTGAAGCGTCGAGTGCCGCGCCGCTATCTCGTGACGCGTTTCGACAAGCGTCGCGGTATGTCGGCCGATATCCTGCAGACTGCGCGTCAGACCTTCGGAGCGGATGTGTGTGAGACGGTCATCGCAGAGAATGTCAGTTTGGCGCAAAGCCCATCACAGCAAATGAATATCTTTGAGTTCGCACCCAGTAGTCATGGTGCGCAGGATTACGAAGCATTGTTGGCGGAGTTGCTGGCGGATGGTTTTATCAAGTCAGCGTAGCAAGATGCTCACTGTTGTTTGGCGATCAGGGTGAGCAGGTCTTCGATGTCGGGTGTGCGACTGGTGTTCATGTCTGCGTCGGTGGTGGTGCAGCTGAGTACTTCGCAATGATGATACATCTGGCGCAGCTTGCGTTCCGCATCGGCGAGATCTTTGCCTTGCAGTTGTACGTTCACGATCTGATGCCCGTCTCGGGTCTTGAGTGAAAAATCAAATTTCAGCATCTTGTCTTGAGATGTGAGCATGGCTTGAGTCTCCTACAACGATGAGGTGTATGCGGTCGATTGTAGCGCTATATCGTCGTATCGTGATACGCGCTTTTTTGCTCATGAATTTGACGGCGGCTCTGTTAAAATGCCGTCACTTTGAAAATTGGAGTTGTGCTATGACCTATGTCGTTTCGGAATCTTGTATCAAATGTAAATACACGGACTGTGTAGATGTATGCCCAGTGGACTGTTTCCGCGAAGGCCCTAACTTCTTGGTAATCGATCCTGACGAATGTATCGATTGCACGCTGTGTGTGGCTGAGT
Source organism: Gallionella sp. (assembly GCA_028710525.1). Lineage (GTDB taxonomy): Bacteria > Pseudomonadota > Gammaproteobacteria > Burkholderiales > Gallionellaceae > Gallionella. The sequence goes on from JAQTTY010000001.1 coordinate 363,608, forward strand.
GCCCCGCCGAAGCGATCTTTGCTGAGGATGACTTGCCTACAGAACAGAACCACTTCCTAGCCCTGAATGCAGAATTGGCTAAGTTGTGGAAGCCTATTGTCGCCAAGCAGGAAGCGCCTGCTGACGCCGATGATTGGAAGGGCGTCAAAGACAAGTTGCATCTACTAGAGCGTTAATTAGAAGTTTTAAGGGCGCGTCTATCGCGCCCTTTTCATTTCTATATGTATGTCAGAACGTGCCGAGTTACGCACTTAGTTTCGAAATAACCACCGGTCAACAGACGATTTGAATCCTGCGTTCTATCTCTCCGTCGCTCAGGAAATCCTCGCTGAACATGCGCCGCCCAATCTGCGCGGTGTCACCATCCTGCTCCCCAACTACCACGCTGCCCAACCGCTGGCACAAGCTTTGATCGCGCAAGCGGCACGACCTGCTTTGCTGTTGCCAGAGATGCTCACGCTCAGCGATTGGGCGGGACGTATTGCACTTCCTATCGATAGCGACACGCAGCGCATTGCCTTGCTCTATCAGACGCTACGTGACAACGGCTGGTTTGCCGATGCCGAGCTGTGGAGTCTGTCGCGCGAGTTGCTAGCGCTGATAGACGAGTTGACCGAGCACCATGTTGCACTACCGCTCACGCATGAAGAATTTTCCGCACGATTGGTCGAAGCCTATGCGGCGCGCAGCGGCGTGTCTTTGCAGTTCGAAGCGCGCGTGGTGCACGAGCTTTGGTATGCCATGGCGGGCGACTCTAAAACGGACAGTGTACGCGTGCGTCAGCAGCGCCTAGTGCAGATTGCCGAGCAGATCAGCCAGCCGCTGTATGTGTTGCAGACCTCGGCACCAAGTGCGCCCGAGGCCGCTTTCTTGCAACGCTGTGCTGAGCGCGTTGTGGTGACGGTGTTCGATCTGCGCGTGATGGTGCGTGAACAAGCCGATCAGGCGCTTATCGTCAGTGCACTACAACGCGGCAGCGATGCTACCGATCTGCGTGCCGATGCGCTGACCTTGCAACGACAACCAGTCGCGCGATTGTCGGGCGCGCTGAGTTTGTACGGCGCGCACGGGCTGGAGCAAGAGGCGCGTGCCGCCGAGGTGCAGATACGCCGCTGGTTGTTGGAAGGTAAGCAGTCTATTGCGGTGGTGGTGCAGGACCGTTTGGCGGCACGCCGCGTGCGGGCGCTGTTGGAGCGTGCCCAAGTGCAGGTGCAGGACGAGAGTGGCTGGACCTTCGCCACCCTGTCGGTCAGCACGGTGTTGATGGCCTGGCTGGAAGCTTTGCAGAATGATTTTTATTATCAAGACGTGCTGGACTTGCTCAAGTCGCCGTTCTTGTTCGCCGACGCAGCATCCCCCCAGCCTACCCCCCCGCAAGCAGGGGAGGGGGCAGACGAATCGTTGCGCGAACCACAGATTAACGTGCGCAAGCAGGTAGCCTATCTATTCGAGCAGATGGTGCGCAAGCAGGGCGTTGTGAGTACGCTCGATGCCTATCTCGCAACGAGTACCGATGCCGAGCTGAGTCGCGCGCTGGCGCGTTTGCGTCAGGCCGCAGCGGTATTACCCAAGGGGCGTGTGACGCTTAGTTTTTGGCTGGTCGCGCTGCGCAACAGTCTGGAGATATTGGGTGTGTTGAACGCTTGGGCAGATGACGCTGCGGGGCAACAGTTGTTGCAACTATTGGGGCAATGGCGCGAAGAGTTACAGGATGACAAGACGCGTTGCAGCTTTGCCGAGTGGAAGCGCTGGTTGTCGCAACAACTAGACCTCAACACCTTCCGAGACATGAGCGTGGAAAGTCCGGTGCGCTTCACGCATCTGGCCGCGACACGCTGGCGGCGCTTCGATGCGGTATTGCTGCTCGGTTGTGATGCCAAACATTTGCCCGCCCCTAGCAACAGTCTATGGTTCAACGACGCGGTACGCGCCGCGCTGGGCTTGCCGCTGAGCCGCGTCAAACAGGACGAGGTGCGCGACGATCTGCTTGCGCTGCTGGCCTTGAATGACGAAGTGTTGGTCACTTGGCAAGCGCATCAGAACGGTGAATCCAATATGCTCAGCTCGCATTTCGAGATGCTGCGCGCTCTGCATGTGCTGGCCTATGGCGATGATCTAGCAGCTAAGGAACTCGCTGAACTGATCGCCAGTGCAGTAGTGCGCAATGCCGACTTTGCTCTGCCGGACGCGACGACGATGCCACGTCCTGTACTGCCTTGCAACTTACTGCCGCAGCGCATCTCGCCCTCAGGCTATAACAGTCTGGTCGCGTGTCCTTATCAGTTCTATGCGCGTCACGCCTTGCGTCTGAACGATCTGGATGAGGTGCGCGAAGACATCGATAAGCGCGATTACGGCACGTGGGTGCATGCCGCTTTGCAACGCTTCCACGAGCAGTATCCGCTATTACTGAATGAGGATGCTGCGACGCTTGCACCTGCCTTGCAGCACATCAGTGAGCAGGTGTTCGCCGAGGCCTTAGCGCACGACTATCTCGCTGTTGCTTGGCTGACGCGCTGGGTACAGATGATTCCCGCCTATCTAGATTGGCAGTTGGCGCGCGAGCAGCATGGCTGGCGTTATAGCGCTGCGGAAGTGCCGTTCGAGACGACGGTGTTGGACGACCTAGTGTTGCGCGGTCGTATCGATCGCGTAGATAGCGATGCAGACGGTGCCGAGTGCGTGCTCGATTACAAGACGCAGAGTGCGAATGTACTCAAGGCCAAGTTACGCGAGCCGGGCGAAGATGTGCAGCTGGCCTGCTATGCCGCAGTGCGTGATGCCGCTGTAACAGCTTTTGTTAGTCTGGAGGGCAAGGTGACCGATGTCGCCCCGCCCTCCATGGCGGGGGTGGCCGAGGGCGGCGAAGTAACGACATTGGGAAGACTCAATCTGGAGCGGTTGCGCGAGGTGTACACGCAGATGCGCGCGGGTACGGCTTTGCCGGCGCATGGTGCAGAGAGTGCCTGTAGTTATTGTGAGATGCGCGGCCTATGCCGACAGGGAAGTTGGGAGAACGGCCATGAATGACAACGCCATCGCACTCGATCCGCATAACTCGGTGGTGGTTGAAGCCTGTGCCGGTAGCGGCAAGACTTGGTTATTGGTGTCGCGCATCGTGCGATTGCTACTGGACGGCGTGCAACCCGGCGAGATATTGGCCATCACCTTCACCCGCAAGGCCGCGCAAGAGATGCAGGCGCGCTTGCGCGATTGGCTCTACGACCTCGCGACCAAGGACGACGAGTTCGTACGGAAATTTTTGCGCGAACGCGCTATCGCAGAATCGGATTTGGATACTGCTCTGCCCAAGGCACGCGGACTTTATCAACAGTTTTTGCTGGCGCAGCCAGTGCTGACCATCAACACCTTCCACGGCTGGTTCATGCAGATCGTGCAACGCGCACCACTGGATGCGGGCATGGCTGGCGGGGTCCGTCTGGTGGAGCAGACCGGCGCCTTGTGGGATGAGGCCAGCCAGTTGTTCTATGCCGGACTACATCAGGATCAAGACAGCGCAGTCGCGCTTGCGATGCGCGAACTGTTCGGCGAATTGGGCCTGTTCAACACGCAGAAGTTGTTGCAAGCCTTCGCCGCCAAGCGCAGTGAATGGTGGGCATATACGGCGGGGCAGGTCGATCCATTGGCTTATGCGCTGGAACAGTTGCGTGACGAGTTGCAAGTCGATGAGGACACTGACCCTATCGTGGAGGCATGCGCGGATGCGGCGTTGCAAGATGCCATCTTTGCGTTCAGCAAAGTTTTGGCGACAGGTACGGAGACGCAAGGCAACAAGGCGAACGACATCATGCAGGCTTGGGAAGTCACCGCTGCACATGCCCGCTATGCCGCACTGTTGCGCGAGCTCTACACACTCGCGGGTGAGCCGCGCAGTTTCAAGCCGACTAAGAAACAGGATGCGGAATCTTTTCTATTAGCCCGCGAGGTTTTGTTTGAATTGCTGCAGGCCGTGATCGACCAGGTGCAAGCGCAGCAGATCTATCGCTTCAATCAGCACGCCATGTGCTGCGGTGCGGCGATGCTAGAACGTTATCAGGCGTTAAAGCAGCAACAGCAGTCGCTGGACTTTGCCGATCTGGAATGGCGCGTATGCCAGCTGCTCAATCACAGTCCACACGCCGAGTATTTGCAGTACAAACTCGATAGCCGCTACCAGCATGTGTTGCTGGACGAGTTCCAAGATACCAATCCGCTGCAATGGCAGATCTTGCAAGCTTGGTTCGCCGCCAGCGCGGCAGTGGGCAGCACACCTAAGATCTTCGTAGTGGGCGACCCCAAGCAATCCATCTATCGCTTCCGTCGCGCGGATGCGCGATTGTTCGGTGTGGTGTGCGAATTTCTGATGAACGAGTACGACGCCAAATATCTGCAAAAGAACGAGACACGACGCAATGCGCCCGCCATTCTGGAAACCGTAAATGCGGTATTCGATGGACTGCAAGATGGCCAACCTAAGTTCGAAGGTTACGAGACACATAGCGCGCATCAGACCGAGTTGCCGGGGCACGTGCAGGTGTTGCCGCTGGCACAAGCTGCAGAGAGCGATGAGGTAGTTGCGTTGAGTGCTACGACGACACTGCGTAATCCCTTGTTGCAGGCTTATCCAGACCGCGAGCAGGGCGCGCGCGAGTTAGAGGCGCAAGCATTCGCTGACCAGTTGTGCGGCATCGTCGGGCACTGGTCTATTCGGGCCAACGAAGTAGACAGGTTGGTGCAGTGGGGCGACATCATGGTGCTGGTGCGCAGCCGCACTCACCTCAAAGTCTATGAGCAGGCTTTGCGCACACGCCATATCCCCTTTCTCACTTCGCGGCGCGGCGGCTTGCTCGATACTCTAGAGTCCTCGGATATACAGGCGTTACTGACGTTTTTGATGACACCGTTCGCCGATTTGCAATTAGCACAGGTGCTGCGCTCGCCGTTGTTCTCGTGCAGCGATACCGACTTGATGAGCGTTGCAGCTGTTACGGATACAAATAGAACAACCGTTCGCCCTGAGCTAGTCGAAGGGCAATCCGCCGTTCATGGTTCGACCAGCTCACCACGAACGGCGGAGGGGCAGCGTTCCTCATGGTGGTCGCGTTTGCAAAATCTGCATGCCGCAGGCGTTGCCAGTGTCGCACTACAGCGCGCGCACGAAATGTTGCAAAGATGGCTGGTGTGCGCTGAAAAATTGCCGGTGCACGATCTGCTCGACCGTATCTATTTCGAAGCAGATGCGCAGCAACGCTATGCCGCTGCTGTGCCGCTGGCGATGCGGGCTACGGTGTTGGCCAATCTGCAAGCCTTTATGGAAATCGCGCTGAATGTCGATGCGGGTCGCTATCCCAGTTTGTCGCGCTTCTTGCGCACCTTGGCTGAATTGAAACAGGCTGACGACAACGAAGCACCCAACGAGGGATCGGTCGATCAGAGCGGTGATGCGTTGCGCATCTACACCGTGCATGAATCCAAAGGACTGGAAGCGCCGTTGGTATGGTTGTTGGATAGCAACGCCAAAGCGCCAGCCGACAAGGGTTACGACGTGCTGCTGGATTGGCCGACCAATGCTGCTCGTCCCGCTCATCTTTCTTTTTATGCCGACAAAGCCAGTCACGGTGCCGCGCGTGAGAAATATTTTGTGGCAGAACAGTTATTGGCAGCACGTGAGGATATGAATCTGCTCTATGTCGCCATGACGCGTGCTAAGCAAATTTTGTTCGTGAGTGGCAGCGGCAAGCTGCTCGACGAGAGTTGGTATGCGCGTGTCGCAGCGGCGCAGGGCGAACGAGTCGATGCGCCGCTATTAGTTGCGTTTGCTCGTGCAGTTGTCGCTGTCACACAGAATGCTGCGCTGGCTGTAGACCCACGCCTCACGCAAGCTCTGCCCACCGGCACACGCAAAGCGCTGATGAGCGAGCCGCAACGTCGCGGTGTTTGGCTGCACGCCTTGCTGCAATACCTAGTGTCTAGTGATGCAGTGATGCAAGAGACTGAACGTAGCGTGTTGCAGAACCGTATTGGCATTCCAGCTACCGAGATGGATGCGTTGTGGTCGCAGGCGCAACAGTTACTGACTGCGCCGTCATTGACTCGCTTCTTCGATGCGCAACACTATTTGAGTGCTTGTAACGAGATGCCTTATGTCAACGCACGCGGCGAGCTGAAACGCATAGACAGGCTGGTGGAATTCGACGACGAGGTGTGGGTGTTGGATTACAAATTGGGTGAGAGTACCGATGCCACTCGCCATCACGCCCAGATGCAAGAATATAAGCTTGCGATGCAATCGGTGTATACCGGCAAACAGGTTAGATGTGCCTTGATATTTGGGGATGGAGTGCTAAGCGAGATGTAGGCATTAACCCCCGCCTCCATTGGTGATAGTTCGATTTCGCGCTGGAAATTGCAGCAAACCCGACTAACCCCCTGTGGTATATTCTCGCTCCGAATTCGCAGTGCAGTATCCTGACGCTGTTTTCTTCAACACAATTTTAGGAGATTTAAATGGAACATACCCTACCCGCACTGCCTTACGCGATGGACGCGTTGCAACCTCATATGTCTAAAGAGACATTCGAGTATCACTATGCCAAGCACCATCAGGCTTATGTGACCAACCTGAACAATCTGATCAAGGACACTGAGTACGCGTCTCTGGATCTGGAAGCCATCATCAAGAAGGCACCGGCAGGCGGCATCTACAACAACTCTGCGCAAGTGTGGAACCACACTTTCTTCTGGAGCTGCATGAAGCCTAACGGCGGCGGCGCTCCTACTGGCGCGTTGGCTGATGCGATTAACAAAAAGTGGGGTTCTTTTGATGACTTCAAGAAGGCTTTCCAAACTTCCGCTGTAGGTAACTTCGGTTCAGGTTGGACATGGTTGGTGAAGAAGGCTGACGGCTCTGTTGACATCGTCAACATGGGCGCAGCCGGTACACCGCTGACCACAGCCGACAAGGCATTGTTGTGCGTGGACGTGTGGGAACACGCTTACTACGTTGACTATCGCAATATGCGTCCTAAATTCGTCGAGACTTTCTTGGCGAGTTTGGTGAATTGGGATTTCGTGGCGAAGAACTACGCCTAAGCAATCTGGCTGTTTTGACAGCACTGTAATATTGCGAGTGTAAAATATCGCAGACCAAGGCCGGGTTATCCCGGCCTTATTTTTGACCTGTACCCAGAGGCACGCCTCATCATGAAAATAAAGATACGACTGTCCAGCTATATCCGCTCTCTGCGCGCTTCCAGCGGATATTGGTTGGCGCGCAATCTGAAGAAGACCTTCTATCTGTATCTCGCGGCTGCGTTCACCGTGGTCGCATTGGTAGATACGGCAGTGTTCCACTTCAGTACGGATATGCGTTCCGAGGCTTTCGATGCCTTTGTGCACAACCCTGTTGGACAGGCTGTGTGTTGGATTACGTAGTTTTGGTGCGGTCGAGACTAGCGTGGAGGTGATTGCGGGCTCGCAGAAAGGCGTGTGGGAGTTGCTGGAAAAGACCATCGCAATCTCTTGGCTAGCAGATAGCGCTGACGAGCAGGCTCAGCAGGATATCCGTGACGACGTGGATCGTATGCTGGTGGGACTGAGCAAGTTACTCGCCCGCAACGTACTCCATGTAGAAGGGGCGTTCAGTCATGTGGTGCATCACGGCAACATCAGTGGTGGAGACACGGCGGGAAGCGGATGGCGTAAGTTGTTCGCTGAGGCGATGCTCAAATATGATAAGTGAGCCGTGCAGAAGTAGGTGCCGCACTTTCATCCTGGGGATAATCTAAATAGGCCACCGTGTTGCGGCCCTGATGTTTTGCTTGATAGAGCGCTTTGTCGGCCATTTGCAATAGTGTCTCCACGTTCAATTCGCGGGTGGGGTAGACGCTAGAGACCCCGCAACTCACGCTGACGAACTGATGTTTGGAACCGCTGTGAGGTAATTGCAGCATGGAGACACGCTGGCGTATGCGCTCTGCCACCCAACGTGCGCCATCCTCGTCGGTTTCGCCCAGTATCATGATGAACTCCTCGCCGCCATAGCGCGCCACCAGATCGGCAGGGCGCGGAGCAGACTTGGAGAGCTTTTTGCCTATGGCTTTGAGGCAGTCATCGCCTTTCTGGTGACCGTAGAGGTCGTTGTACTGTTTGAAGTGATCCACGTCCAGCATCACTAGCGACATTGGCTTCTTGAGACGAATACAGCGGCGCCATTCACGTTGTAGGGTCTCGTCGAACATACGACGATTGGCGATGCCGGTCAGCCCGTCGGTCATAGATAAACGTTGCAGCTCTTGATTAGCGTCATGCAGTTGTTCGGCCAACTTGACCAGTGCACGTTGCATCTTTACCAACCTATACATGGCACGCACCTTGGCCTGCACCACCACATTGCCCACCGGCTTCATGATGTAGTCGTCGCCACCGGCTTCGATGCCGCGCACTAAGTCTTCATCTTTGGACATCACGCTCAAGAAGATGATAGCGGTCCAGTCGTCTTTACCCTGCAACATGCGTATCTCTTTGGCGACCTCGTAACCGTTGGTGTCCGGCAGGATGATATCCAGCAGCACGATATCGGGATGTTCCTGCTTGTACAGTTCGATCGCGCGCGCGCCGGTCTCTGCCAGCAGCGGCTGCACACCCATCTCTTCAATATAGCTCGAGATGGCTTTGAGTGAGACCTTGCTGTCCTCTACGATCAGGACTTTTAATTTTGCTAACTGTTGCATCTTTGCGGGTTCCAAGACTCGCGCTTGAGGCGGTCTATTTACTGGAGTGGATGGACTAGTGACGGATTGTGCCAGATAAAGTCCCGCTGGGCGTACTGTCTAAGGCTAGAGCAGCGAGGTAAACCTGCCTTAATTTAGAGCCTAAGGCGGCGGGGTTTGGTAATATCCGCGCCTATCCACTCAGTTGCCAACGTGATGAATCCCACTTTAGTCTTCGATATAGAAACCATACCCGACATCGCTGGACTGCGCGTCCTGCATGGTTTGGACGCACGTGTGAGCGATGCTGAAGTCGCCGAGATGGCTTTCCAGCAGCGCCGCCAGAAGACTGGCAGCGACTTCATTCAGCATCATCTGCAGCGCATCGTGGCGATCTCCTGTGTGTTGCGGGAGGGTGACAACTTCAAGGTGTGGTCACTGGGCGGTTTGGACGAGGACGAGGGCAGTATCATCCAGCGTTTCTTCGACGGCATCGATAAATACACGCCGCAGATCGTGTCATGGAATGGCAGCGGTTTCGATCTGCCGGTGTTGCATTACCGTGGTCTGATTCACGGTGTGCAGTGCGCGCGCTACTGGGACATGGGTGAGGATGACAAAGAGTTCAAGTGGAATAACTACATCAGTCGCTACCACATGCGCCATCTCGATCTGATGGATCTGTTGGCGATGTATGGCGGACGCGCCAATGCGCCGCTAGATGACTTGGCCAAGCTGATCGGTTTTCCCGGCAAACTGGGCATGGATGGCAGCAAGGTGTGGGAGGCGTATCAAGCCGGACAACTGGCGGATATCCGCAACTATTGCGAGACCGATGTGGTGAACACCTATCTGGTCTTTGCACGCTTCCAGATGATGCGCGGCAACCTGAGTCGGGATGGTTTTAAACGTGAATGTGATCTGGTGCGTGCCGAATTGGCCAAGCTCGATGTGCCGCATTGGCGTGAGTATCTGGCCGCTTGGCCCGAGATGCGGAACTGATGTTGCGCTATCGCAAGGCGTGGTTGGCGGGTGGATGGGGACTGGTCGCATTGGTGGCCTATCTGTCGCTGATGCCGAATCCGCCCGAGCCGTTTGAATTCCATATGGTGGACAAAGTAGAACATGGCCTCGCCTATGCGGCGATGTCTTGGTGGTTCTGCCAGATATATCAGTCGGTGAGAATACGCGTCTCGGTGTGCGCGGCACTGGTGGCTTACGGCGTGCTGATCGAGATATTGCAGGGCATGACGGGTTACCGTTATTTTGAATATGCCGACATGTTGGCAGACAGCATCGGCGTACTACTGGGTTGGTTGTTGGCGCGTACCGCATTGGGGCGCGCTTTTGTTTTGATAGAAAAAATATGGCGGTAAGCACTATGGCAACAGAGAATAAAGTCACCATCGAGTCATTAGATCAAGAAGGTCGTGGCGTCGCACATTTCGACGGCAAAGTGATCTTCATCGAGGGCGCCTTGCCCGGTGAGATCGTCAGTTACGCCTCGTACCGCAAGAAGCCCGCCTTCGAACAGGCGCAGGTCACGACTATCTTCAAGTCCGCGCCGATGCGCGTCACGCCTAAGTGCAAACACTTTGGTGTATGCGGTGGTTGCTCCATGCAACATCTTGATGCGCGTGCGCAGGTCGCGGTGAAGCAGCGCATTCTTGAAGATGGTTTGTGGCATATCGGCAAGGTCAAGGCGGAGAACATCATGCCCGCCATCTATGGACAGACTTGGGGCTATCGCGAACGCGCGCGCATCTCAGTCAAGCATGTCATCAAAAAGGGCAAGACCTTGGTCGGCTTCCACGAGAAGCGCAGCAGCTACGTCGCCGACATGCAAAGCTGCGAGATCCTCGCCCCCAAGATCGCCAAGCTGTTACCTCTTTTAGCCGAGATGGTGAGTCAGATGTCGATACGCGACCAGTTGCCGCAGATCGAAGTCGCTGTGGGTGAACATGTGGACGCATTGGTGTTGCGTATCATGGCGCCACTCAGTCATGCGGATGAGGCGCTGCTGCGGAAATTTGCCGATCAGCATGAGGTGCAGTTCTGGTTACAGACCAAAGGCCCCGAGACCATCGTCCCGTTCTACCCATTGGACGCGCCGGCTTTGTCCTACAGCCTGCCGGAGTTCAACGTCACCATGCCGTTCGCACCTAGTGAATTCACCCAAGTGAACAGCGCGCTGAATCGCGTGATGATAGGCCGTGCCATGCGTTTGCTCGACCCTCAGCCGGGCGAGCGCATCGCCGACCTGTTCTGCGGTCTGGGTAACTTCACCTTGCCTATCGCGCGCAGCGGTGCGCAGGTGTTAGGTATAGAAGGTAGCGATGCATTGGTGAAACGCGCGCAGCAGAACGCCGCAAGCAACGGACTGTCTGATAACACCTCCTTTATGGCGATGAACCTGTTCGAGATGACCGAAGAAGGTTTCGCCAAACTCGGCCATTTCGACAAGCTGCTCATCGATCCACCGCGCGATGGTGCATTCGAGTTGGTCAAATCATTGGGGGGCGACAACGCGCCCAAGCGCATCGTCTATGTGAGTTGCAACCCCGCCACACTGGCACGCGATGCTGCCGAGTTGGTCAAGCGCGGTTACGTGCTACAAGCCGCCGGCGTGATGAATATGTTCCCGCACACTTCGCACGTCGAATCCATCGCGGTGTTCGTCAAGGAATGATGAGTTGATATAGTCACACACCGATAGGAAGGGCCGCCATGTTCGATAGTTTTATGCATCTGCTGCAAGCACAACTCGATAACCAATTGTTTGTGGGTGGCATGGTGCTGGGACTGGTCGGCCTGCTAGGCATGTGGTTACGCAAGGTGCCGGGATTGTTGTGGTCTTATGGTAATAGATTGTTCATCGTCACCGCCGTCATCGACAGCCGCAACGATCTGTTTGGTGCGCTAATCACTTGGCTCAATGATTTGCCGTTTGGGCGTAACAGCCGTTTGTTCACCGTCATACAAGAGAACGCCGATCCTGATGACGAGGCTAGCGCTAACGGCCTGCCGCGCTTGCTCTACAGTCCCGCACCTGGTGTGCATGTGTTCTGGTTCCAAGGGCGATTGATGTGGATACAGCGCGATGTGAGCATGAATCTGCAAGTGGTGGACACACTGCGCATCCATGTCTTGTTCGGTTCGCGCAGCTTCCTTGAGAATCTGCTGGAAGATGTGCTCAAGCGTACCTATGCGCGACTCATCGATCACACCCTGATGTTCACCGTGGATAGTTGGGCTGAAAGTTGGCGCAAAGCCGATGCTCGTCCGCGTCGTGCCATAGATTCGGTGGTACTGGAGGGTGACATCCGCCAACGACTGCTTGATGATGCCCAAGGCTTCTTCGAGAAGCGTAACTGGTATGCCTCTATGGGCATCCCTTGGCGCAGAGGCTATCTGCTATATGGTCCGCCGGGTACGGGCAAGACCAGCGTAGCGTTCGCACTGGCAGGCGAGCTCAGACTCAATCTGTGTTGGTTGTCGCTCACCAATCCCAAGCTCAACGACCAGACCATCTCTACCCTGCTGCAGAAGACACCAGCACGTTCGCTGATCCTGATAGAAGACGTGGATGCCTTTTTCGCTGCGCGGCAAAAACAGGATGATAGGATCGCGGTGAGTTTCAGCGGACTGCTTAATGCATTGGATGGGGTGGCCGCACAAGAAGGACGCATCATCTTCCTCACCACCAATCATCGCGAACAACTCGATCCAGCGCTAATACGTCCAGGTCGTATCGATGTGGAATTCAAACTCGACCTCGCCTCCCGCGCACAAATTGCCACTATGTTGCAACGCTTCCATCCCGATGCCGAAGCACAGATCGCAACTTTGGTTGCCGAACTGCCAGAACGAAAACTCAGCCCAGCGCAGATACAGCAAGCGTTGTTGGCGCATGGTGATTTGCAACAGGCTGTTGCAACACTTGTAAGCGCCACCGAGAGGAATTAACTCTCGCTGACTTGGGGAGCGAGTTCATCTGCAATCAATAAGCAAGGAGATTCCTAGTCGATCTAAGGATATCCTTAGTGTGACATCATGAATATAGTAGTAAATTTTCAATAAATGGCGTTGCTATTCCAGTTTCCATTACGTAATATCACGCTCGAGTAAATAGCGTGTTTGGGTAAGTCTCATGAATCATTAATCGGACTTTCTGAATTCTCCAAGCTACTTCAACAATGAGAATTACGTAAACTGGGAGCTAAAATTGATAAAATTATTCGGCAGCAAATTGGCTAAATCTTTGCTATTCGGGCTGATCGCCACATCCATGCTAGTAGCTTGTACGGGCGGTGGTGGAACGCCAGCGGCCGGAACCCCAGCTGCTGCCCCAGCAGCTGCAACACCTGTAGCTGCGCCAACGATTATATTGAGTCTGACTAATGCAGCGGGTGCGCCTGTGACCTCAATCTCCAGCGCCGGACCAACAGTCGTAAAGGCTGTAGTCAAAGACGCAGCGGGCGTCGCTGTCCCTAATGCAGTGGTCACATTCACGACCACTGCCGCTTTGGTTACGATGAGCCCTGCGAATGGCACGGCGCTGACCGATGCCGCTGGATTGGCATCGATACAGATATCACCAGCGAATATCGGGGCGGCAGGCGCGACAACGATTACTGCAAGTGCTCAAGTTGCTGCAACAGCAGTAACAGCTACTACCGGTTTCGCTATCGGTGCTACGGCAGTGACTATCACAATGCCAACATTTGGCACGGGTGCGGCCGCACTGTCTGCGAACGGCACGACCAGTGTCAGTGTCACCGTGTCTATCGCCGGTGTTCCGGCTACTACGCCTCAAACGGTTAATTTTTCCTCACCTTGCGCGAGCAGTGGAAAAGCTACGTTAAGTACTGGTATCGCGACGGTTAATGGAATTGCCACAGCTTCTTATCAAGATAAGGGATGTGCTGGTACAGATACGGTCACTGCAACTGTAGGGACAGGCTTGGCGACTTCTTCGGCAGTTTTGACTGTAACTGCACCTGCTGTTGGCGCGTTGCAATATGTCTCTGCTGTTCCAACCAATATCGCTTTGAAGGGTAGTGGCGGGGCGCCGACTTCGGCAGTCACTTTTAAAGTGGTCGATGCGGGCAATAATCCTATCAGCGGTAAGACAGTGACTTTCGGTTTGAGTACCACAGTCGGCGGTCTTTCATTGGCAGCACCAAATGGTATCTCGGATGCGCTCGGTTTGGTTGTGGCAACTGTTAATTCTGGAACAGTAAGTACACCAGTACGTGTGACCGCTTCTACACCAGGCGCAGTTGCTGGCGTTACACTAACAACTCAATCCAGTCAATTATCTATTACTACAGGTATACCCGATAACACGGGCTTCACGATTGCTGTAGCCAAACACGCTACTGAAAGTTGGTCGATTGATGGTGTAGTGTCTGCAATCACAGCACGTTTATCTGACCACTATAAGAACCCCGCACCCGATGGAACGACAGTTAACTTTACCACTGAGGCAGGCTCGGTCGTTGCTACATGCAATACACTCGGAGGTATATGTTCATCGGTTTGGACTTCTCAGGGGCTACGTCCATCCAATGGTCGCGTGACTCTTTTGGCATATGCAGTAGGTGAAGAAACCTTTACAGATTTGAATGGTAATGGTTTGGCAGACAGGTTGCCTGTAGATGAAATGATCGATGGAAACCTAATGCCAACTGATCTTGGGGAGGCCTTTGTAGATTACAACGAGAATGGTACTCGTGATGCTGCAACTGAACCCTTTGTAGACTTTAATCAGGATGCGGTATTCCAAGCGACGGGTGATGGAGGGTACAACGGCGTGTTGTGTGATAACACGGTAGCTCCCCCGGTGGGTAGTTCTGCGGGTACTTGTGGCGTAGCAAAGACAGTGCACGTTCGTAATTCGAATCTGATTATCATGTCCAGTTCGCAACCTAGTATAAACGTGCCGGTCGCACCAGCTGTGCCTGCGCTGATTGCGTTGCCTACATGCGTCGGAGGTGTCGTTGGTGCAGCGACACCTGTGACTATCACTATAGTGGATATCCATGGCAATAGCATGCCAGCTGGTACGACATTGGATGTCACGACAACGAATGGAACGATGTTGATTGGCGCCTCAAATATTATTCTCCCAGACTCCACAGGATGCCGCAGTGGTTTTGCTGGATGCCCGGCAAGCGTGGGTACAGCCACCTATGGTGATTGGACACTTTTAATGCAAAGTGATGTCACAGCGACTGCAGGTGTATGTAACGCAAACACAAACGCTACAGGCGTATTGAAGGTAACGGTTACTTCCCCCGGTGGACTGAAAACATTTATTTACTCAACAGTTACTGACTAAAGAAACTTGAAAGCACGAACAATGGCCCGGTTAGTCCGGGCCTTTGTTCGTTTGGTGAACGAAATTGCCGAAAAGCCGAATATTGGTGTTTGAGGGCTAGCTATTCTTCGGGATAACGCAGGGAATATCATGCTTACTTGGCGAATAGCAGGGGAGCTCTGTATCAATTGCCTTAAACCGTACCCACACAAATCTAATTTGGACCAGCCACCATGGCTACAGACACAAAATTCACGGCAGAATCGACTAATATCCTCACGCCCTTTTGGCACCGCCTGCCGAAGTTTTTCCTATACCCGCTGCAACTAGGTGCCATGTTGCGTATCGCTGGATATTCGATGGTCGCGGGATTTTCCTTGTTTCTGCCCAATCCTTTCGGCGGCGTGTTGCGCCTGATACTTTGGATCGTCTTTTTGAAGTATGCCTTCGTGGTGATGGAGCGCACCACTAACGGGCGATTCGATGAACCGAACGCTATGGATAGCAACGAGGAGGGGGATGCCGCGCAGGTGATGCGTCAGTTCGGCCTGTTCATTATTTTGGGCTTGCTCGTAGCGCTCTGCACCCTGCTGATGGGCGAGGTAGGATTGGCAATCGGGGTGTTGCTGAGCAGTGTGCTAGCTCCGGCCGGCATTATGATCATCGCGGTCGAGCGCAGCTTAGCGCGGGCTTTGAATCCGTTTCAGATTTTGTTTTATATGAGCACGATACGTTCGCCCTATCTAGCCCTATGTTTTTTTATCTTCAGTCTTTCCAGTAGTAGTGAATGGTTGCAAGGGTTTCTGTACGAACACTTGAACTCATGGCTGGTGCTGCCATTGCTGGGATTCGTGGACTTCTATTTCACGCTCATCATCTATCACATGATGGGTTATGCGGTGTATCAGTACCACGAGAAACTGGGTTTGCACGCCTCTGTGAGCTTCGAGGATGCGCAGGCCAAACAGGCCACAGGAAAAGCCGCTGATCCTATCTATGCCAAGCTGGGTGCTTTGATGGCGGACGGTTATCACGATGCCGCTATCGATCTACTCAAAGAGGAGTTGCGCACGCGTTGGGAGAACAACGAGTTACACGAGCGCTATCAAAAGTTATTGGTTGCGACGGGAAAGCAAGTGCCAGCCATGCATCATGCGCGCGAGTTCATCAATAAATTGGTGAATGAGAAACGCATGTTCCAAGCCTTGGATCTGTGCGAGAAATGGCTAAAACTGGATACGGAGTTCACGCTAATGGACTCCTATCATGTGCATACCTTGGCAACCGCTGCCCGCATGGGTGGACGGCACAAGTTAGCACTCGATCTGATGCGTGGTTTTGATAAACGCTATCTACAGCATGCCGATATTCCAGCTGTTTATTACCTGGCCGCCCAGATACTCAGTGAGAACTTTCAGCGTAATCAGGAAGCGACACTGATACTGCGTACCCTGATCGAGAAGTTTCCCGATCATGCGCTGGCGAATGATGCCGGCCGCTATCTGGAGGTATTAGATAAATTGGCCGCGCTATCCTAGGCTACGCGCAACATATCGGCGGCGGTAGCGGCCTCTTTCGATTCTGGATAGGTCGCTATCACAGCTTCTAGTGTCTCTTTGAAACTCTCCTTGCGTTCCGCACGATAATGGCCGCGCGCCATCGCCAACAATACTGCTGGTAATTCTGCATGTTGCGGCGCTGTGCGCTGCAACAGTTTGAGCAATTTTTCCGCATCATCGAACTGGCCGTTCACCGCAAAGCGCTGCGCCAATTTGGCCACGAGATCGGGTGCCAAGCGAGGAGCAGGTTTCGCAATATTCAGATACTCATGGAATATCTCGTGCGTCTGTTGAGAGGTGGTCGCATCCGTCCCCGGCAGAGACAACATGCGCAAGGCGGCACGATGATAATCCGCACCCGCAGGGTCGTGTTTTGCGGTGCGATAGCACAGTCGTGCCAGATTCATATCCTGAGGATGCTTTTCGTATAGTGCGTTGAAGATGGAGTGTGCCTTTTGGAACTCCATCGCACCTAGTAGAGCCATACCTTGCTGGAAGGATTGGTCTTCTTGCTCGTTCGCATCGCGCTCCTGATAGCGTTGTTCAATCATGGCGGGTTTGCGCCAACGGTATATGCCGCCCATCGCCGCGCCACAGAGCAAGCCGCCAAAGTGAGCCATGTAGGCGACATTCGATCCGTGGTTGTTGAAGAACTGGTAGGCCTCATTGCCCAACCATAGCGGCAGCAGCGCGATGGCAGGAGCCCGCACGTAGTCGAAATAGAAGCCTAGAGAATAGAAAAAATCAATCTTACGCAAACCGAAGATTACGGTGTACAAGCCCATCACGCCTGCGATGGCGCCGGATGCACCCAACAGGCTGCCCCCATGTGCGGATAGGCTGAACATGAAGATCGCTGCGTAGGCCGACACTAGATACGCGAGCAGGAAGAGCCTCTTGCCGACCACCGATTCCACCATGAAGCCGACCAAGAACAGCACCACCATATTGCCAAATAAATGATCGAAGCCACCATGCATGAACGCCGATGTGAATGCGGTAAGAATGCTGGGTTCATCCACACGATACACATAGCGCTCAGTGAAGCTCGCCATGGCTTCGTATTGTGTGCGTTGTGCAGACCAGTCGGCGGACTCGGAGTCTTGTGCGGTGATGATGCGTCCTGCGCGTAACTCATACATGAACTTTGTGTCATGTTCCATGACGGGTAGCGCGTAGCTATCTTTTTTATCTAGCAGTTGGCGGAAGTCTCGCGCGTCTTCCGCATGGCCGTTCTGCTCTAGATAATTCGCGTAGCGCGGCAGTTCCCAGTCTGGCAACTCGCTGCTGAAGTAATAGTTGGCTGCCTTCTCTGCACTACGCTGGTCGCCGCCTTGCAGTGCGAAGAAGACGAAGCAGTTGATGAGTATGAGTAGCACCGTGACGACGGGAGGCCGCTTCCAATCTACTCGATTACCTACCGGTATGATGAACATGGGCGCTACTCCTTATCCTGTCGATTGCACATCACTGCAAGAAATATCAGCTAACGGCTCAGTTCTTTTTGGGAGGTGCCGAAAACAGCGGGTTCTTGGCAATCAGATTCATACGCTCACCGAACTCCTGTGCGAAGTAACGCATCGCCTTGGCGGCTTCCTTCTCGTTAGTGGCGCGTTCCAGCGTGTCGGCCATGGACAGCAGGTTCTGGTGATAGAACAGCTTCATCTCGTCGACTAACATCTCTTTGGTCCATAGATCGATGCGCAATGTGTTCTTCGCTTCTGCATCCCATACCGACAGCATGATTGCTTTGCTGTTGCTCTCCACGCCGCCGTCCGAGGCGCTCCAGTCGATGTTGATAGGCAGGCTCTTCTCGTCCAGCGTGACGGTGAATTTGATTTCGGATTTCTTCATTTTTGCTCCCTTAGTTTTCGTGATTATGTTGTCATAACTACATATAGTTCATTGCAGAAAATCTCCCCTCCTCCTTGCAGGGGGATAACCAGCGACTTGCCGGCTTGCTGGCTTAGTCGAATGGCTAGTTGTTTTTTCAGGGCTAGGGAGGGGGTGGACTTTGCATTTTCATGACTACACCCCCATCCCAACCTTCCCCCTTTAATGGGGAAGGGGCAGTTCACTCAACTTACCCTTTTAACTTAGCAAACGCAGAGGCCATCGCACTGTTCACGGCGGGTTGTGGTGGTGTCGTCATGCGGGGCTTGTGCGCAGGGCGGGTGTCGCGTGGCGCATCACGATTGCTAGATGCGGCAGTGTCGGTGAGGCGCATGGTCAGCGCGATGCGCTTACGCTTGGCATCCACCTCTAGCACTTTTACTTTGACAATCTGTCCGGCTTTTACAACGGTGTGTGGGTCTTTGACAAAGGTATTGGACAATGCCGAGATATGCACTAAGCCATCCTGATGCACGCCTATGTCGACGAAGGCGCCGAAGGCCGCTACGTTGGTGACTACACCTTCTAGAATCATGTCCGGTTTCAAGTCGCTGATTTCTTCCACGCCTTCGCGGAAGGTCGCGGTGGTGAATTCGGGACGGGGATCACGGCCCGGCTTTTCCAGCTCTTTGAGGATGTCGGTGATAGTTGGGATGCCGAACTTCTCGTCGCTGTATTTCGCCGGATTCAAGGCTTTGAGCAAGCTGCTATTGCCGATGACAGTTTTAATATCCTGCTTGATGTCAGCCAAGATGCGCTGCACCAGAGGATAGGATTCGGGATGCACGGTCGAGCCATCGAGCGGATCTGCGCCGCCCATGATGCGCAAGAATCCCGCAGCCTGTTCGAAGGTCTTGTCGCCCAGACGCGGCACGTTGCGCAACTCGGCGCGTGAGGCGAACTTACCCTTACTGTCGCGATAGTTGACGATACCTGCTGCCACCGTGCTGCTCAAGCCTGAGACACGCGCCAGCAAAGGTGCGGAAGCGGTGTTCACATCCACGCCCACGGCGTTCACACAATCTTCTACCACCGCATCCAGCGAGCGCGCTAACTGCGTTTGGCTCACGTCATGCTGGTATTGGCCAACACCTATGGACTTGGGATCGATCTTCACCAGTTCAGCCAGCGGGTCTTGCAAGCGGCGTGCGATGGACACCGCACCGCGCAAGCTCACATCCATATCGGGCAATTCTTTGGAAGCGAATTCCGAGGCTGAGTACACCGACGCGCCTGCCTCCGAGACCACCACGCTGGTGAGCTTGAGTTCAGGGCGCAGCTTGATCAGGTCGTGAGCAAGCTTGTCGGTCTCGCGTGAGGCCGTGCCGTTGCCGATGGAGATGATGCTGACGTGATGCTTCTCTGCCAGTTTGGCCAGCGTGTGCAATGAGCCGTCCCAATCGTTGCGAGGTTGGTGCGGATAGATCACGGCGGTGTCCACCACCTTGCCGGTCTCGTCAACCACTGCGACTTTCACGCCGGTGCGTATGCCAGGGTCGAGCCCCATGGTCGCACGCGGGCCGGCGGGAGCAGCGAGCAGCAAGTCTTTGAGGTTGCGCGCGAAAACGTTGATGGCTTCGGTCTCGGCGCGGCTACGCAATGCGCCCATCAGTTCCGATTCCAGATGCAGGAAACTCTTCACGCGCCAAGTCCAGCGCACCGTGTCTGCCAACCAGGCATCGGCAGGACGACCTTGATTTCTGATGCCAAAATGATTGGCGATACGCATCTCGCAAGGATTGTGCGGTGCGCTCCAGGTGGGCTTCTCCGCTTCGCTATCGAGACGCAGTTGTACTGACAACAAGTCTTCACGACGGCCACGGAACAAGGCCAGCGCCCGATGCGAAGGGATGGTGCTCAATGTCTCGGAGTAGTCGAAATAGTCGGCATATTTTTCCGCCGCCTCGTTCTTGCCTTCGATTACTTTGGATTCGACCACACCATGATCGAGTAGATATTCGCGCAGCTTTTGCAACAGTGCGGCATCTTCTGCAAAGCGTTCCAGCAAGATTTGTCGTGCGCCATCCAGCGCTGCCTTGGCGTCGGCCACACCGGGATTGTCGCCGTTCTCGGTGGTGAAGGCTGGGCGCAGGAATTTTGCCGCCTCTACTTCAGGAGACAACATCGGGTCGACCATCAAAGATTCAGCCAATGGCGCGAGTCCCGCTTCTAGGGCGATCTGCGCCTTGGTGCGGCGCTTAAGTTTGTAGGGCAGATACAAGTCTTCCAGCAGCGTCTTGTCAGTCGCGTGCGCGATGGCATCCAGCAAAGTTGGTGTCATCTTGTTCTGCTCGGTGATGCTGGTGATGATGGAAGCGCGACGGTCTTCCAGTTCGCGCATATAGCGCAAGCGTTCTTCCAGCAAGCGCAGCTGTGTGTCATCTAATCCACCCGTCGCTTCTTTACGATAGCGGGAGATAAAGGGCACGGTCGCACCCTCATCGAGCATGGCAACGGCGGCAACGATCTGTGCGGGCTTTGCGGCGAGTTCTAAGGCGAGGCGTTGTTCTATGGAAGGCAGCATATTCAGAATGTACAGATTAGATAGACTTTGCAGATGCAAGGTCTATAGATGTTTTTAAGAGGGCCGGATTATGCCAAGACGAGGCTGAGACTTGAAGCAAAAAAGATACGCAAACCATGCTTGCGTCATCAGCAAGCCAACATCAAGCGGAGGTCTGAGGTCCTGCTGCTATTTAGATTGATTGCGCGCTGGTTTGAGCAAGCGACTGATCGCGAGATGTAGGCCGAATATTAAGGCCAGACTGGCAAAAGCGGCTAACCAGAAGTGATCCATGAACCAGTGTCCTAAACCCATGATGATGCCTCCGAGAAAATTGTATCGGCATTTTACCCCAAGCTAGGTCAGGCGCCCTCGGTAGTATGGGAATCAGCTCATCTTGCGAAATAAAAAAGGCGACCAAACGGTCGCCTTTTCTTAGATGCGCAACTTATTTTTAGTCTTTTTCGCCGGTGAAAGCCATGAGTAGACTCAACAGATTGACGAAGATGTTGTAGATGTCCAAATACAGCGTCAGGGTAGCCATCACATAGTTAGTCTCACCGCCGTGGATGATTTGGCTGATGTCGAACAGGATGTAGGCCGAGAAAATCAGGATTGCGACAGCGGATATAACCAGCGACATCACCGGCACTTGGAAAAAGGCGTTAGCCAGCGACGCGATGACCAACATGATCAGGCCGATGAACAAAAATTTGCCCATGAAGCTAAAATCTTTTTTGCTCACCGTGGCGTAGCTTGCCAAGCTCAGAAAAATGATGCCGGTGCCGCCTGCTGCCATGCCGATTAGTTGTGCGCCATTCTTAAGGTGCAGCGCAACTTGCAGGATAGGGCCGAGGAACACGCCGGCGACGAGGGTGAAGCCTAACAGAGCGACAATGCCCCATACGCTGTTGCGCAGCTTAGAGACGGTGAACAATAGACCCATCATCACTGCGAACATGGCAAGTGCGCCCATGAAGGGGTGTTGTGCCATAAAGGAAAAGTTTATGGACATGCCGATGAACGCGCCGATGACAGTGGGGATCATGGTCAGACCCAGCATCATGTAGGTGTTACGCAGGACTTTGTTCTGTTCTGTTGCGAGTGTGCCGATAGTGGCTTGAGTAGGGTATTGCATGGATGACCTCCGGATTGGTTTTGTTACACGACGGGCGTGAGACTACTGATACAGGCAAAAAGTTGCAATCTCTATCGTAGAAAAGAGAAAGGGCACAACCGTTAAGTTGTGCCCTACTCAGTGTTGGCGGAGTGGACGGGACTCGAACCCGCGACCCCCGGCGTGACAGGCCGGTATTCTAACCAACTGAACTACCACTCCAGTTTGTTAGGTGCATTGTTTGGCGGAAGCTGTGAGATTCGAACTCACGGACGATTTCTCGTCGGCAGTTTTCAAGACTGCTGGTTTAAACCACTCACCCAAACTTCCATATGCGTTTACTTCGTAAGCTAGGCGGCAGTTTTGGCTACGACATAACCTAAAGGTTAGTCTGCGCCGCCATAAGCCGCTACGCGACGTATGGTCAAGACTGCTGGTTTAAACCACTCACCCAAACTTCCATATGCGACGTCTTAAAGCCGTTACCGACTTTTGGAAGGCGCGCATTCTGAACGATGCGCGACAATATGTCCAGAGAATAAACGATATTTATTTACGGGTGCAATCGGCCCAGTTATTCGGGGTCTCGTACAGGCGCACTTGCTCTAAGCGTAGATGGTTGCCGTAGGTGTCTTGGTAGGCTGGGTCCAATAGAGCAAAGGCAAGCTGGGCAAGGTTCTCGGCGGTCGGAATGACGTCCAGTGTGACGGTCTTGTGGCCGGGCAAGGTGGCGAGAAAGTCACCGACTACTTTGTCGCCACGGTATACCAAGAAGGCGTGATCCCACAGATCGACCAATTTTTCTTTGGCGATACGTTTCACATCGCTGAAGTCCATCACCATGCCCTGCTCGGATTGACCTTCTGTGGCAATGACTTCACCGGACAGGCTGATCTCTATGGCATAGCGATGCCCATGCAGATGTTTGCACTGGCTGGTGTGATTGGGGATGCGATGCCCTGCATCGAATTCTAAACGGCGTGTGATGAGCATGGTGAAGACGTGTGGATCGAAACTGGGCGCGGATTATAGCATCGGCAACTAATCTGCTTGGGCGGGTGCGAGTATCACGGTAAATAGTCCACTTGCACTTATAATCACCGACTTTGGTCTGGGCCAACTCGGGCAAGACTTATTTGAAAGATATTAGGACGCAGGAACATGGCTATCGTTTGGACTCAGGACTTGAATACCGGTATCGAGGTGATCGATATCCAGCATCGCATGATTGTCGATTACATCAATCAGTTGGAAGCAGCAGTTAAGCAACGAGACCGTGTCGCGGTAGGCGGGGTGCTGGTGGATCTGACGGATTACACGCTGTCGCACTTCGCTTTTGAGGAAAGCCTGCAGGAAGATGCTGGCTATATGTTTGCCAAGCCGCATAAATCCGTGCACGAGGTGTTCGCCAAACGTATCGCGCGTTATCAGGAACGCCACAACGGTGGCGATAATATCGCCGAAGAATTACACGCGATGCTGGTGAGTTGGCTGATCGACCATATCAAGCGCGACGATATGGCTTATGTATCAGCAGTCAAAGGCAGCATGCTCAAAGTCATCGCCGAGAAGGATAAGAGCGGGACCGGCTGGATCAAGCGTTTCTTCAAATAAGATTTATCGCGCCTTGCGAGCTTTAAAGCGGGCGACGCTGCGTATGAAGGCCTGCACACTTTGCTTATCGCCGGGCACCACACCGTAGCGCAGTTGCACATAACGTTGCGCGATGTCTTGTAACTCGGATGCCAGCGCTGGACGTAGTGAGCCCACGCGTTGGGCATAGTCCAACGCACCTTCATGCGCCGCGCGCGGCAGTCCGACTTTGGTCATGCGTTTACATAGTCTTAGCCATGCGGCGTGGACGCGGTCTGGGTCGCGCTTAAATAAATGGCGGAACATCAACGCAGCTAGCACGGCGAGTATCACGGCCAATCCCAACATGAGATTACGAGCCATTCTCTGCCAGCTTACGTCCTCCATGCCCAATCGTGTCAGTAGGGCGAACTGGCGCTCTGGGTCATAGCCCAGTACCCACATGTTCCAAGAGTTAGATAGTGCATCGATATTGAGGCGCAGCTTGCTTAGCCAAGCTGGAGGATTGCGTGCCATAAACGACA
Organism: Gallionella sp.; assembly: GCA_028710525.1. Taxonomy (GTDB): domain Bacteria; phylum Pseudomonadota; class Gammaproteobacteria; order Burkholderiales; family Gallionellaceae; genus Gallionella. The sequence continues at coordinate 387,830 of JAQTTY010000001.1, forward strand.
GGGCAGTGTTGTCTTTCAATGCCGATGCCAGATTCCGCTCCACTCGTTCTGGGGCGATAGCTGCAGTGGGGTCCACTCTCACCCAGCCAAGGCCAGCTATCCAAACCTCGGCCCAAGCATGTGCATCGGATTGACGCACGATGTAGTAGTTGCCAAAGGCATTGAATTCACCACCTTGGTAACCGGTCACCACCCTTGATGGGACACCAGCTGCGCGCATCAGATAGACGAAAGCCGAAGCATAGTGTTCGCAGAAGCCTTGGCGAGTGTCGAACAAGAACTCATCTACCCCATCTCGCCCCAACAGCGGTGGCTCGAGCGTGTAGCTGAATTTCTCCTGATTGAAATAGCGCAATGCGTTCTTGACCAGTTCAGCGGGATCACTTTGTTGCACGCGCCACATCTGGGCCAGTGCCAGAGTGCGAGGGTTGAGACGTGGAGGTAATTGCAGACCACGCTGCAATTGCGCGGGTGTCTCTTCGGCATTGGCGTGATAGCGCAAGGTGGAGCTCATCTGGTAACGCATCCGTGCGTTTACAGGTGCGTTGTTGAGCAGCTGAAAATCAGTGTTAAGCCGAGTGTTGGCGGGCAAGGTCGCGGGCATGTCCAAGGCATAGAGCCAGCGTTTGTTATGCGGCTCCAGCACCACGCTGTACTCAAAGGGAACTGAGGCCTCGGTGAACTGCGGTGCATATTGGTAGCCAGCGGTCCCGCGTGTCCAGGTGCGCCCGTCGTATTGCCACAACACTGGGCCGCGCCAATACATCTGATCGCGCGCGGGGGCGGAGGTCGCATAAGTGACGCGGAACGCCACGGCTTCTGAGAGCGACAGCTTGCTCAAGCTGCCTGGTGACATCTCGTCACTCAGCCCACTGCTGTTGTAGGCATCCTGCGGCATTCCCCACAAGGGGCCTTGCACGCGTGGAAACAACACGAACAACACCAGCATCAGGGGCACGGATTGAATGAGCATAATAGAGGCGAGGCGCAGCTGGGAGCGCAAGCGTATGTTGGGGGCTTGGATACGCAACCAACTCGCGACGATCACGATCAGCGACAACAGCATCAGCAGCGCGGTGGGGATGCTTTGCGAGTAGAAAAAATTGGTGATGATGATGAAGCAGGACAGATAGATGATCGCCATCGCATCACGCGAGCTGCGTAGCTCCAGCAATTTCAGCGTGGCCAGCATCATCAGTAAAGTCACACCTACTTCACGTCCGAACAATGTGTGGTAGCTCTTGCCGATGACGGCCACGCCAACCAGTGTGATCAGCAGCAGCAACCAGCGTGGAGGCAGTGGGAGTGCACGATAGTTGAGCAGGGTGCGCCAAGCCAACAACGCTGTGCACATGATACTTACCCACAATGGCAAGTGTTCCATGTGTGGCGCAAGTACCAGCAGGATACTAAGAATCAAGCTGTAGATGAGTGACTTATCCATGTGCAAGGCCAAGATTTATGCCCACGAAAAACAGGAAAGATACGAACGAATATTTCGTATCTTTCGCGAATAAAAAGGTTCTTTGTTTCATGCCTTAATCAAACCATATAAGGCCAAGCGGCGTAGGCATTCGGCTTTATGAGCTGTGCTGTTTTGCGGTGCAAGTTCACCGTCAGGTAGACGCAAGCCGTAGCGCATCCCCTGTGCATCGGCATCCAGTACCCAACGTGTCAACACTTCCAATTTAGCTTCCATGCCTTGCTCGCCTATCGCTGCCCAGTCCAGCCACAGATCTTGGCCCATTGGGGTGGAGAATTGCTTGACCTGCAAGCCTTGTTCGCGCGCCAGCGCTTTCCAAGCAATGCGGGGTAAGGCATCGCCAGCAACATAGTTGCGCAGCCCAGCAAAATCGTCGTCCCCTGATGCTGAGAGTTTGCCTGAGCCATCTGGAGATACTGATAAAGGTAAAGGTTGAGTAGGGGCGGGACGCGGATAGACCAGTGCGAGTACGTCGAAGTGGATATAGGTCCACGCGTGGAACATACCCAGTGGGAACTCGCTGTAAATCGTAAGACGATCGCTATCCAACCAGCCGCGACGAGTGGCTGGGATATCTAAATGCACCGGTGTCGCACTCTGTGCGGCGAGGTCGAATACGGTGCGATGGCCGGCATCGTCATGCAGATGGATCTGATACCGAGCCAGCGCGCTGGGATTGTCAAAATGGAATACGAAGCGTGCAGATTCTCCGGCGAACACCGGTGCGACATGGCCCGCATGTATCTGCAAATGCGCTAGATTGCGGAAGGCATAAAGCAAAGACAGAAGCGCCATCATCGCAAGCAGAAAGGTCAGCACATAACCCAAACTGAGGTTGTAATTGATGTCGCCTAATAGCATCACTACCAGCACGACTGCGAACATCAAGCCCTGTCGTGAGGGCAGGATGTAGACGCGGCGCTGGTTGAGCACCACCGTCCCCGTTTCTACGGTGCGGCGAAACGCCCAGTTACGGAAGGCTTGATGTGGTCTGGAGATCGATTTGGCGGCCATGTTCTATGTTAAACCACACACAGTGTAAGTCAGTCGGACTAGTTCAGACTTTTTTATAGAAGCTCTGCAAGATTGTGCAGTGTAGCCATACATGCACAGTCTTCATTAAGTTTCCGTTGGCAAACGAAGTGACGGGAGCAAGGTGTTAGGGGATGGCTACGGCTGTGATTAACTCACGTGCAAGTGTGTCGTCATGGGAAGGTTGGCTGTCTTGGGTCTTCTGCAATCTGTGGCTAGCGACGCCGGGCAACACCGCCTGCACGTCTTCAGGAATGACTGCGTCGCGACCGTCTAATAAAGCCCAAGCACGAGCTGCGGCGAGTAGGGCAAGTCCGGCGCGTGGTGAGAGACCGTGCTCATAGTTGGCCGACTCACGAGTATGTTTGAGTATGGCTTGTACGTAATCGAGCAGAGGCTCAGAGACATAGACTTCCTGTACGCGCTTTTGCAATGCCAGCAACTCTGAGAGTTCCATCTGTGGGCGGAGTCGCGCCACCAGTTCGCGTCTATCTACACCAGACAAAAGTCCGCGTTCCGCCTGAGCATCGGGATAGCCAAGTTGGATGCGCATCAAAAAGCGATCCAGCTGCGATTCGGGCAAAGGGAAGGTGCCGATCTGGTGCGAGGGATTCTGCGTGGCGATGACGAAGAACGGCACGGGTAGGGCGCGCGTTACACCCTCTATGGTCACCTGTTGCTCTTCCATCGCTTCTAGTAAGGCGCTCTGTGCTTTCGGTGTGGCGCGGTTCACTTCGTCGGCAAGGATCATCTGCGCGAAGATGGGGCCGGGGTGGAACTTGAAATCCGCCGTGTCACGTTGGTAGACCGACACGCCCAGTATGTCGGCGGGCAAGAGGTCGCTGGTGAATTGGATACGCTGGAACTGCAACCCTAAGCTACGCGCCAGCACATGCGCCAGCGTGGTTTTGCCCACGCCAGGCAGATCTTCGATGAGCAGATGCCCGCGCGCCAGCAGGCAAGCCAAGGCATAACGTATCTGCATGGGCTTGCCGACGATGACTTGTTCGGTCTGCTGGATGACTCTGTGGAGTGGTTGGCTCATGGTTTGGAAATGGTGAGTGGGTAGTGGGAATGGTGAGTCGGAGTGCGGTGGTTTTCCCATTTACCACTCACCACTTTGTGTTGTTACAGCATGATGGCCGCGACCACCTTGCGATCTTCGGCGACTAGGATGTTGTAGGTGCGGCAGGCTGCTGGCGTGTCCATGAACTCTACACCTATTCCCAGATCGGTCAGGGCGCGATACAGGCGCGGATGAGCGAAACGCTGTTGGGTACCTGTGCCTATCAGTACTACATCGGGCTTGAAGGGCAGAAAATACTTGAAATGGCTCTCGTCCAGTGCGTCGAAATCCGCTACCAGCCAGTCTTCGCGTACTTCTTGAGCATCCACCACGATGTTGTGGTCATAGGGAACACGATTGACCATCACATGGTCTGCGTCGTGCGCGGTAAACATCTTGGTTTCACCCAGATTGGCTTGGTGTAGTTTCAAAACAGTGTCTCCATTTGCTGTGTCACGGTTGCACAGGTAAAATCGCGCCCTTTCGCATGAAACAAGAAGAAGTGTAGCAACTATGTTTCATGGGAAGGCCCATTGCGGGCTCACTAAATTCAAATCGGATTCTAACATCGTGAAACCCATACTGAAATCGACCAAGCTTTCCAACGTGTGCTACGACATTCGCGGCCCAGTGATGGAGCGCGCCAAGCAGATGGAAGAAGAAGGCCAGCGCATCATCAAGCTGAACATCGGTAACCTTGCCCCGTTCGGCTTCGAAGCACCCGAAGAAGTGCAGCAGGACGTGATCCTGAATCTGCCCAATTCCTCCGGCTATTCCGACTCCAAGGGCATGTTCGCGGCGCGTAAAGCCATCATGCATTACTGCCAGTCTAAGAAGATCATGGGCGTGGGGCTGGATGATATCTATATCGGTAACGGCGCGTCCGAGCTGATCGTGATGGCGATGCAGGGTTTGCTCAACACTGGCGACGAAGTGCTGGTGCCCGCACCGGACTATCCGTTGTGGACGGCTGCAGTGACGTTGGCGGGCGGTACGCCCAAGCATTACTTGTGCGACGAGGATAACGGGTGGAATCCGAATCTGGCGGATATGAGAGCCAAAATCACGCCGAATACGCGCGCCATCGTGGTCATCAACCCGAACAATCCAACTGGCGCTTTGTATTCCAACGAAGTGTTGTTGGAGATTATCCAGATCGCTCGTGAGCACCAACTCATCATCTTCGCTGACGAGATCTACGACAAAGTGTTGTACGACGGTGCGGTGCACACTTCTATGGCGGCGCTGGCAGATGATGTGCTGTTCGTGACTATGAACGGCTTGTCTAAGAACTATAGGGCATGCGGTTATCGCGCTGGTTGGATGGTGGTGTCCGGCCTGAAGAAACATGCGCAGGATTACATCAACGGTCTGACCATCTTGGCTTCGATGCGCTTGTGCTCGAATGTGCCAGGACAGTTCGCCATCCAGACCGCACTGGGTGGTTACCAGAGCATCAATGATCTGGTCGCACCCGGTGGCCGTCTCTGTCGTCAACGTGACCTTGCTTACGATTTGCTCACCGCGATACCCGGTGTGACGTGTGTAAAGCCTAAGGCAGCGCTCTATCTGTTCCCGCGCTTGGACCCGAAGGTATACCCAATCGAGAATGATCAGCAGTTCATCTTGGAATTACTGGAAGCCGAAAAGGTATTGGTGGTGCAGGGCAGCGGTTTCAATTGGAAGTCACCAGACCATATCCGTGTGGTGTTCCTGCCCAACACGGACGATCTGATCGACGCTATCGGACGTATTGCGCGTTTCCTAGAGCATTACCGCAAGAAGTTCGGCACGAATTAATCGCGTGAGCAGGGATGGGTAAATACTTAAGCTCATCCCATCGCTGCATTGCACCTTACATCTTTAACCTTGAACAGAAGAAATGACTATGAACGCTAAGCCCATCAACGTAGGACTCCTCGGTATCGGCACAGTCGGCGGCGGCACATTCACCGTATTGCAGCGTAACGCTGAAGAGATCGCGCGCCGCGCCGGCCGTCCCATACGCATCACCGTGGTGGCGGATCGCAACGTCGAGTTGGCGAAAAAGGTCACGGGTGGTACTTGTCGTGTGACCGACGATGCGTTTGCCGTTGTCGCAGATCCTGAAGTGGATATCGTCGTCGAACTGATCGGCGGCTACGGCGTGGCCAAAGAGCTGGTGCTCAAAGCGATTGCCAATGGCAAGCATGTGGTCACCGCAAACAAAGCGTTGTTGGCCACACATGGCAACGAGATCTTCAAAGCCGCGCAGGACAAGGGCGTGATGGTCGCGTTCGAAGCGGCGGTGGCGGGCGGTATCCCCATCATCAAGGCGGTACGTGAAGGCCTGACCGCCAACCGTATCGAGTGGATCGCCGGCATCATCAATGGCACCACCAACTTCATCTTGTCCGAGATGCGCGACAAGGGCTTGAGTTTCGACACCGTACTCAAAGAAGCGCAGCGTCTGGGTTACGCAGAAGCTGATCCAACCTTCGATATCGAAGGCGTGGACGCGGCACACAAAATCACCTTGCTCGCCTCGCTGGCGTTCGGCATTCCTGTGCAGTTCGACAAAGCGCATATCGAAGGCATCTCCAAGCTCGACGCCATCGACATCAAATATGCCGAGCAATTGGGCTACCGCATCAAACTGTTGGGCATCGCCAAGCGCACAGCCGAAGGTGTGGAGCTGCGCGTGCATCCGACTTTGATTCCGAGCAAACGTCTGATCGCCAATGTGGAAGGTGCGATGAATGCGGTGCTGGTGCAGGGCGACGCAGTGGGGGCGACCTTGTATTACGGCAAGGGCGCTGGTGCTGAGCCGACTGCCAGCGCGGTGATCGCCGACTTGGTGGACGTGACGCGCATGCACACTGCCGACCCGCTCAATCGCGTGCCGCATCTGGCCTTCCAACCAAACGCCATGGCCGACCTGAAGATGCTGCCTATCAGTGAGGTGCAGACCAGCTACTACCTGCGTCTGCGCGTGCAAGACAAACCCGGTGTGCTGGCCGACATCACGCGTATCCTGGCGGATGAACAAATCTCTATCGATGCCGTCATCCAGAAAGAACCGGGCGAAGGTGAAGACCAAGCCGATCTGATTATGCTCACCCACCTGACCCGTGAGAAACGCATCGATGCCGCGATTGCGAAAATTGAAGCATTGGGCGTGGTGGCGGGTAAGGTCACCAAGCTGCGGATGGAAGAGCTTGGGAAATAAATTGATAATCTGCGAAGTGGTTGAATACGGAACAAATAGTCAGCGTACTGCTAGAAACAGGCGTAATTTTAAGTGGCGCATTGAAGATGTTTACTACACAGGTATCCGTCAATGATTAAGAAAGTTTCCGATTGGAATCAGCTCTCCAGATTTGTGTTGCGAGGCTATAAATCTATAGCCGAGTGTGATATTGAACTTGGAAAACTGAACGTTCTGATTGGAGCTAACGGTGCAGGAAAATCCAATTTCATCGGTTTCTTTCGCTTGATTAATCGCATTCTGGATAATCAGCTTCAAGCATCTGTTGGAGATGCGGGCGGGCCGGATGCGCTACTGCATTTTGGCCGAAAAAAAACCGAAGAACTGCATGCGGAGATGTATTTCGGGCATAACGGCTACCAGTTTACGCTCAAGCCAACGCAAGACAATCGCATGATGTTTGCGCATGAGGCTCTCTGGTGGGAGCAGCATGGGGATTGGCGTCCACATTCCGGTCATTTCGAGACCTACGTGGAAGAACAAAAAAAGAAAACCAAAATTTACGAATATGTAGTCCCCGCCATGCGTCGCTGGCGACTCTATCATTTCCATGACACAGGCCGTAGTGCTCTGGTCAAGCAGGTTCATGGCATCAATGACAATGAATATCTGCGCGATGATGCGCGTAACCTCGCGGCCTTCCTGTATCGCCTGAAGAATCATCACGAGGCTCATTACAAGCGCATTGTCAAAGCCATTCAGTTAGTGGCGCCGTTCTTCGGCGACTTCCATCTGCGCCCCACTCTGGATAATTTGGAAAAAATCCAGCTTGAATGGACCGAGGCGGGGCAAGACATTCCGTTTACTGCTAGCGCTTTATCAGATGGGACTTTGCGTTTTATTTGCCTCGCTACGGTGTTGTTGCAACCTAATGAGTTTATGCCCGCCACCATTCTTATCGATGAGCCGGAATTGGGACTGCATCCCTTTGCAATTGCTGCTCTGGGTGGATTGATGAAATCTGCAGCTGGTAATCATCAGCTTATCGTTTCTACCCAGTCTGTCGAGCTGGTCAATGAATTTGATGCTGACAATCTCGTTGTGGTCGACAAGCAAGGTGGTGCTTCAACCTTTAAACGCCTGAATGGTGAGGAGTTGGCTGAATGGCTGGGCGACTACAGTCTAGGTGAATTGTGGAAGAAGAATCTGCTGGGCGGGAGGCCGACGCGATGACCCGCGTTTACCTGCTGGTCGAAGGACAGACCGAGGAAGCATTTGTGCGCGAGTTGCTTGAGCCACATTACGCGCGTTTGGGTTTGTATCTCACCCCCATCATCGTTAGCACTAGTCCGGGTTACAAAGGCGGCGTGGTGAGCTATGCCAAGATCAAACCTCAACTCCTGCGCTTGTGCAGACAGGATGCTGCCGCTCATGTCACCACGCTATTCGACTTGTATGCCCTGCCGCAAGACTTTCCCGGCAAAGCCGATGCAGCATATCCATCAGCTGGCACGGGGCATATGAAAGCCTCATTTCTGGAGGCACAACTGACGCAAGACATCGCTCAATCTAATTTCATCCCTAACTTGGTGGTGCATGAGTTTGAGGCATTATTATTCGTGGATACAAGAAAGTTTTCCGAGTGGGTTGATAACTACAAAATCGTGATTTCTTTGGGCGACCAGGCGCAGGATTATGAAACCCCAGAAGACATTAACGATAGCCCGAAAACGGCTCCCTCCAAGCGCATTCTGGCTGTCATGCCGAACTATCAAAAAACGTTCCATGGCCCTTTGATTGCTTGCGAAATCGGGCTGGATGCTATGCGAGGTGCTTGCCCACACTTTAATGAATGGTTGAAAAAACTGGATGCACTGTTGCCGTCTATGACAACGGCTTGAGTTGGTGGCTTCCAGCTCGAAATACTTTTCGGATAAGGAATTTTAATGAAATACATCTCCACACGCGGCAACGCGCCGGCCAAGACATTTACTGAAATCCTGTTGGGCGGTCTCGCACCCGATGGCGGGCTGTATCTGCCGGAAGAATATCCGCAGGTGACGCGTGCCGAGTTGGATGCTTGGCGCAAGCTGTCGTATGCCGATCTAGCGTTCGCGGTGTTGTCCAAGTTTGCGACCGATATTCCAGCCGCTGACCTGCAGGCCATTATCAGCAAGACTTACACCGCCGAGGTGTACAACAAGGGACGCGCGGATTCGGATTTCGAACAGATCACGCCGTTGCGCACACTTGAACCGGGCGTGCATATTCTAGAGTTGTCCAATGGACCGACGCTGGCCTTCAAGGACATGGCGATGCAGTTGCTGGGCAATCTGTTCGAGTATGCGTTGGCTAAACAGCACGACGAGTTGAACATCCTCGGTGCGACTTCCGGTGACACCGGTTCGGCGGCGGAATATGCGATGCGCGGCAAGCGTGGCATCCGTGTATTTATGTTGTCACCTAACGGCAAGATGTCGGCCTTCCAGCGCGCGCAGATGTATTCGCTACAAGACCCCAACATCCACAACATCGCCGTCAACGGCATGTTCGATGACGCGCAAGACTTGGTGAAAGCCGTGTCCAACGACCACGCTTACAAGGCCGCGCACAAGATAGGCACGGTCAACTCCATCAACTGGGGCCGCGTGTCGGCGCAGATCGTGTATTACTTCAAAGGCTATTTCGCTGCCACACAATCGAATGACGAGCAGGTCGCGTTCTCGGTACCGTCAGGTAACTTTGGCAATATCTGCGCAGGCCACATCGCACGCATGATGGGTTTGCCTATCGGCCAACTGATCTTGGCGACTAACGAGAACGACGTGTTGGACGAGTTCTTTACCACTGGTCAATACAAGCCGCGCGGTACGGCGCATACCTATGAGACCAGCAGCCCATCCATGGACATCAGCAAAGCGTCCAACTTTGAGCGCTTCGTGTTCGATCTGGTTGGACGCGATGGCGCCAAGGTGCGTGAGTTTTGGAGCAAGGTGGAAGCGGGCAGCGGGACGGCCGACAGCGTGGCTTTCGATATCCACCATACCCCGTATTGGGATGCGTTGCAGCAGTTCCATTTCGCATCGGGCAAGAGCTCACATTACGACAGACTCAAGACCATACGTGGCATCTATGAAGAATATGGCGTGATGGTCGATCCTCACACTGCCGATGGCATCAAGGTCGGTATGGAGCAGCGTCGTCCTAATCTGCCGCTGATCTGTTTGGAGACTGCGTTGCCCGCAAAATTCGAAGAGACCATCGTCGAGGCGCTGTCATGCAAACCTGAACGCCCCGCAGCGTTGGAAGGCATAGAAGACTTACCACAACGCTGTGTGGTGATGGATGCGGATGTGGTTAAACTTAAGGCCTACGTCAGCGCAAATATCACCCATTAGTTGTAGCTCATCTTAGGGCAGGAATATGAATAACCTTATCTTGCTCATCTTATGTTTTATTGCTGGCATGCTGTTGCGTTGGGGCAAGCGTATGCCGGACAACGCTTCGGCTACGCTCAACAGTTTCATCATCCATGTGTCGCTACCCGCGCTGACGCTGCTGTATATCCATCAGCTCAAGCTCTCGGCGGATGTGGCTTTGATCGGTCTGATGGCTTGGTTGTTGTTCGCGCTCTCGGCAGGATTTTTCTGGGTGGTGGGTCGTTGGCTTAACTTGCCGCGTGGGACGACAGGCGCACTTATATTGGTCGGTGGTTTGGGCAACACCTCGTTCTTTGGTTTGCCCATGGTCGAGGCTTTCTATGGCAAGGCGGGTTTGACCACGGCCATCATCGCAGACCAGTTGGGTTCCTTCTTCGTGCTGTCCATACTGGGTATCACCGTGGCGGGTTTGTATTCCTCGGGTAGGCCTTCGGCGACGCAGATACTCAAACGCATCGCCTTATTCCCACCCTTCATCTCGCTGCTGATCGCGCTGATGCTGATCCCCATAGAGTACGCGGAATGGTTCACGGTATTGCTCAAGCGCTTGGGTGATACCTTGGCGCCTATGGCCTTGCTCTCGGTCGGGCTGCAACTGCGCCCACGTCAGGTGTTGAGTAACGCGCGTAATTTGGCCTTAGGGTTAGGCTTCAAATTGGTATTGGCCCCGCTGGTGATCTATATCATCTATGTAGAGTTGCTGGGGGCGCACGGCCCGACCATGCAAGTGGTGCTGTTCGAGGCGGCTATGCCCCCCATGATCACCGCCGCTATCGTCGCTACCGAGCACGACCTCGATCCGCAATTCGCCACGCTGATGGTGGCGGTAGGCTTGGTGATCTCTTTTGTGACGCTCACCGGATGGTGGTGGGTACTGCAAGGTGTTTGAAGTTCCGCAGTCCGAACTAGGATACAAGCTTGAGGGATAAGGTGAGCGTATAGCTGGCGACCGGTTCTGTACCGAGGCTGGGTACGTGGGCGATGACCTGTATCGCTTTATCCACTCGTTCACCTGTAGCGATCGCTTGTTCGATCAGCGCGGCGATCTCATCGCCCTGTTCGCAGGTGAAGTCCACTGCACCCATCGCGCGCTTGTGGAATTGGGCATGGCAATCTTTGAAGATCAGCGAGATATTTTGTCCGCGTTGCGCAATCAACTCCATCACCAACAATCCTATCGCGCAATCCGCGCCCACGCTCAGCGCCCCGAAATACATAGAGCCCCAATGGTTGCGATTCCTGCGATTCAGCGGCAACCTGACTACGATGCGCTGTGGACTGAGCGCAATGACGCTGGGCCTTACGTACAGCATCATGGGGATATTGCGCCAGCCGAACAGGCGCAAGCCCAGCGTAGCGCGTGTCGTAGTTGATAGCAGCTTGTCTATCCAAGTAGTGATGGCAATCTCGCTAGGTGCTAAGCAGGCACTCATCCTGTGACGAATCAGGGCGAATATCAAGCGTTGTTGTTGGTGTGGCGTTGCACACACTGTTCGAACTCGACCAGTATCACCGGTTTGCCGTACAGATGACCTTGGAAGGACAGGCATCCCTGACTGAGCAAGACCTGTTCTTGAGCTTCGTTCTCCACGCCTTCCGCCAAGATATTGATACGCATGCTGGCGGCCATATCTATCATGGAACGTACGATGGCCATGTCGTACTCGTCCGTGGCGATTTCTTTAACAAAGGACTGGTCGATCTTGATCTGATCGAGCGGCATACGCTTGAGGTGGGTGAGTGATGAGTGTCCGGTACCGAAATCGTCCATGGACAGACTCACGCCGAGCGCCTTGAGTTGTTGTAACACGCTGATGGTGTGCTCCATATCTAGCAGTGCCATGCTCTCGGTGATCTCCAGCTTCAAGCGTGAAGGGTCTATGCCGCTAGCATTGAGTGCTTGCTGCAGATGCTCGATAAAGTCTGGACGATACAAGGATGCGGTGCTGGCAATGTTGCGTCCGTTCTTGGTCACATGTTTGGACTTGCGCAGTTGCGCGGCACTGACATTGATGGAGAGCACCAGGTCGCGGGTGAGCGGTGAGGCTTCCCAACGTTTAATTTGCGCGCAAGCAGTGTTGAGTACCCAGTTGCCTATAGAAAGAATCAGGTCACTCTCTTCAGCCAAACTAATGAATTGGGAAGGATGTAGCAAACCCAACTCAGGATGGTGCCAGCGTAACAAGGCTTCTGCACCGATTGCCTTCCTGTGCTGATCGACCTGTATCTGGTAATACAACTCGAACTGGTCGTCCTGCAAAGCTGCGTATAAGTGATGCTCCAACTCGCTGCGAGCTTCCAATGCGTTCTGGGTGTTCTGGTCATAGAAGCGCACCGTGTTGCGTCCCGCTCTTTTGGCTTGATACATGGCAGTGTCGGCACGTTTCAGTAACTCTTCGGCGTCGATGTCGCCGCGACTGAACAATGCCACGCCTAGACTGGCACCCCCGTGATGGGTATAGCTCGTGAGGTGATAAGGCTGGTTCAAAGCTACGCAGATCTTCTCGGCGATAGTGCCTGCCATCTCATTGGCAGACTCGGCATCACCACGCAAGGCATCCAGCAACACAACGAATTCGTCTCCACCTAGGCGCGCCACTACATCGCTGTTACGCACGCAGGCTTTGATGCGATGCCCCACCTCGACCAGCAACTGGTCGCCCAAAGCATGACCCTTGGTGTCGTTGAGGGTTTTGAAATTATCTAGGTCGAGGAAAATCAACCCGCCCATAGAGCCGAGATTGCGCGACAGCGCGATGGCATGGTCGAGTTGGTCTAGGAAGCGGCGACGGTTGGGCAGTCCGGTGAGCGCATCGCTATAAGCCAGTTCGTAGATAGTGGCATCTGAGCGTTTGGTGATGTTCTCTACTTCTTGTTCCGAGCGGCGCAGGCGTTCGATGATCAGGCCTAGATTGATCAGCATGATGATGATGACCGCACCGCTGGTACGTTGTATGTTCAGTCGCAACACATGGATGTCTTGTTGCTGGCGTGCAATCGCATCCGCGATGACCTTGTTCTGATCATCCATGCTTTCGCGATGCAATACGGCAAGTTGTTCGCTCATCCATCGGTCTATTCCGCGTACACCTTGATCGATGACGAAGGTGTTGTTGACCGATTTAGACAATGGATAGCGCGCGAGGAAGTTGCGATAGATATAACCGATCTGTATATGTCCCTCTATAAGGACATTGAACCTATCTACGAAGTGCATTTCATTGAGAGAGCGTTGCTGCAGTTTTTTCAATTGCTCACGCGAGGTTAGCGGAAAAGCAGAGTTGCTCAGTTGTGTTATCGGCTGGTCTCTCTCGATATTCTCCAGCGCTAACAGTTCGTCACGCAGTTCTTCCAGTTCTTTACGTACCTTGCGTTCGCTCTGCTCATACTGTTCCCAGTATTGTTGGTAAAGCACAGGGTCACGACCGCGCAGCAACACGTCCTTCCATTCCTGTACTTGGTTCTTGAATTCGATCTGTATCGCGGCAAGGTCATCTGACTGTTCACGTTGCCAAAGCAACTGACTGTTGTAATCTTGTTCAGCTTGGCCGAGTTTGCCGACCTGTTGGATGATGTTCACCAGACCGAGGATGGTAAAGATGGAGAGCAAGGCAATGACTGCCAGTAGCAAGTATCTCTTGCGCTGGGCTAGGCTGAAGAAGGAGTTGATGGCTTTGATGCTTCGTCGGAGTTTCATGATCGCCATAGGTTAGAGTCTGCGCGCATTATACCGTCGCCAATCGCACTATCATTGTGCACTCAAGCAGTTCAGATAGATGGCCGCATCCGGTTGGGTGCGGTTACGTTGTGCCTGCCAGATCATTTCACTCAAGCACTCCATCATCTGGTGTTGCGCATCGTGTTCGGATTCCAACTTGTGCGTCAGGCGTACAAAATGCGCACGTATGCCGTGCGGCTGGTCTATGGAGATCTGCTCCTCTATGGTTAGATGCATCATCAAGTGCAAAAAAGGATTGGTCGCGCCGCTCTCAGGTGAATAGTCCTTGTCCAGATGGGCATCCGGTTGCGCCAGTAGGTCGTGATATTCCGGATGCTTTTCTATCAACTGCGCAGTCAGGTCTTCCAAGGGCGTGAGCAACTCACTGGCGCGGCGTTTGCGCCAGGTCTCAAATAAGAAGTTACGTGCTTCGTCGCGGCTGGGATTGAATAACAAAATAATCTCCAAATTATTCCCTCCCCCGTGCATGGGGCGGGTAGGTGGGGGTAGAAACGTGATATCCCAAAAGAGACACCGCCATCCCAACCTAGCCTCTACGAGAGGGGGAAGGCGTTGTGGTTAGTCGGTCTTATTCGGGTACTCGCACAAATCATAAATCAGGCACTCTCTACATTTGGGTTTGCGTGCTTGGCAGATATAACGCCCGTGCAGAATCAGCCAGTGATGGGCATCCAACAAGAACTCCTTGGGGATGACCTTGAGTAGTTTGTGTTCAACTTCCAGCACGTTCTTGCCCGGTGCCAGCTTGATGCGGTTGGCGAGGCGGAAGATATGCGTGTCCACCGCCAAAGTCGGCTGGCCGAAGGCGGTATTGAGTATCACGTTGGCGGTCTTGCGTCCCACGCCCGGCAAGGCTTCCAGCGCCTCGCGTTGTTGTGGCACTTCACCGTTATGCAGCGTTAACAGTAACTTGCAAGTCTGTATGACATGTTTGGCCTTGGTCTTGTATAGGCCGATGCGCTGTATGTACCCGCGCAGTCCCTCCTCGCCCAGTGCGAGTATCGATTGCGGGGTATTGGCGACCGGGTAGAGCTGGCGTGTGGCGAGGTTAACGCTGACATCGGTGGCCTGTGCCGACAGCATCACCGCCACCAGCAACTCGAAGGGCGTGTGGTATTCCAGTTCGGTAGTGGGATGCGGATCTGCGTCGCGCAGGCGCTCGAAGATGGCGCGGCGTTTAGCTGCGTTCATGCCCGCTAGGCTGTTGCAGTGACAGGGATGACGCGCTTCTTCTCGTTCTCGGTGGCGCGTAGCGTCATGTAGTTCTTGGCTGCAATCAATAATCCCAGTGTGATGAAGGCGCCGGGCGGCAAGATGGCGAGCAGGAAGCCGTGGTAGTCAGGCACGACGGTGATGACTAAAGACTTCGCGCTAGCACCGAATATGAGATCAAGTCCAGACAACAGCGTGCCGTGGCCGAAGATCTCGCGGAAACCGCCCAACACCGCTAGCACCGCAGTCAGACCCAAGCCCATCGCTAGGCCGTCTACGGCGGATTGCAGCGGTGGTTGTTTGGAGGCGAAGGCCTCGATGCGCGCCAAGATGATGCAGTTGGTCGTGATGAGCGGAATGAAGATGCCCAGCACTAGATACAAGGGGTGCACATAGGCGTTCATAGCGAACTGGATGATAGTCACTAATACCGCGATGATAAGTATAAACACGGGGATGCGTGCCTCGTTGGGCACTGCCGAGCGTATCGGCGAGATAGTCGCGCTGGAGATGGTCATCACCAAGGTAGTGGCCAGACCTAGACTTACTGAATTCACTACAGTACTGCTTACCGCAAGGATGGGGCACAGCCCCAGCAGTTGCACCACGCCGGTGTTCTGTTTCCACAAACCGTTATAGAAGATGTCCTTCAGTTCTTGGCTAGTCATTTCTTTTCCTCCTGCGCTAGCTTTGCGACCACGGGATTTGCGTAGAGTTCGTCATGGTGCAGGTTGTAATACTGCATCGCTTTGTGTACCGCTTTAATCACGGCGCGCGGCGAGATGGTCGCACCCGCCATGTAGTCGAACTGGCCGCCGTCCTTTTTCACCTGCCACTCGTCATCCTTGCCGTCATTCAAACGCTTGCCACCGAAGATTGATATCCAGTCATTTTTGGCAATGTCGATGTAGTCGCCCAGTCCTGGAGTCTCTTTGTGCGTGACCACACGTACTCCAGCCACTGAGCCATCCGCCTTGACAGCAACCAGCAGATCGATGCGGCCACTATAGCCGTCGGGCGCGATCACTTCCATCGCCACGCCCACCGGTTGTCCAGCCAAACGCGCGCGGTAAGCTTTACTCGGCGCACGTGTACCCAGCAGAGTATCGGCTGGCAGCTTCACGGTATCGGACACGATATCGTTGTCGAAGCTGCTACGCGGTAGCAGTTGCGAAATGAGTTTGAGCTTTTCCTCCTGCTCACTCTTGGCGATGCCGTCCTTGGTCTCAAGATAAGTGATAGCCAGCAGGGACGTACCGATCAGCGTGAAGAACAACACGTTCAGCGCGGTGTGTGCGGCTGCCTTGACTAGGGTACGCCTCACGACTTGCCCTCCTTCTTGCCAAACACTTTAGGCTGGGTATATGCGTCTATCAACGGTACGCAGATATTCATCAACAGGGTGGCGAAGGCCATGCCGTCGGGGAAGGCGCCGTACACACGGATCAGATAGGTGATCAGCCCTGCACCCGCGGCGAAGATGAGTTTGCCCTTGTGGGTTGTGGGGCTGCTGATCGGATCGGTCAGGATAAAGAACGCACCCAGCATGGCCGCACCGGAGAACCAGTGGAATAAAGGCTCGACGTAATGGGTGGGGTCGACCAGATGGAAGATGCCGGCGATCGCGAACAGCGTGCCCAGATAAGCCACCGGTAGATGCCAAGAGATGATGCGAGTCGCCAATAGATACAAGCCACCGATGAGGAAGCCGACTGCGACCATCTCACTGCCATGTCCAGCGAGACGGCCGAAGATAGGTTGGGTAAGGATTTCACTAACCGGTAATGCCAAGTGCAGCTGGGTCTTGAGCGTGTCCAGCGGCGTCGCCATGGTCACCGCGTCGAACTTGATGCCTTCAGGTAGTACGCTGGAGAAGATGTATTGCAGTTGCTGTAGAAAACTCAGTTCCACTTCGCCCAGTCCGTGTGGGCCGATCCAGTGCGTCATCTGCACGGGGAAAGAAACGATGAGGACCGCATAACCTATCATTGCTGGGTTGAATGGGTTGTTACCCAAGCCACCATAAAGATGCTTGGCGATCGCGATACTGAATGCCGTACCCACCACCACCAGCCACCAAGGGGCGAGTGGAGGGATAGACAGGGCCAGCAGCCAGCCGGTGAGCAGGGCACTGTTGTCTTTGAGGAAGGGGGCGATAGGACGGTTGCGCAACTTGAGCATGGCCGCTTCGGTAGCCACGGCGGTGATACTGGCCAGTGAGATCGACACCAAGATTGCAGGGCCGAAATACCAAACATACAAAGCGATACCCGGCAGCAAGGCGAGTAGCACCTTGAGCATGATGGCCGACACGCTGTCTGGCTTGCTGATGAAAGGGGAGAAGAACGCGCTCATATTATTCCTTGAGATACAAACTCGCGCAGCGATGCGTTTGCCCCCTCGCCCGCTTGCGGGAGAGGGTTGGGGAGAGGGAAACGGGCATGGCGATTATTGATTTTTATCATGGCCGTTGGGTGGCTCGGTATCGGTCGATGCCAGTTCGTGGATGTGTGCACGGCGTGCTTCGATCTCGGCGATTTCGGCTAGCTGTTGCGGTGTGAGCTGTTCGGTGTTTTTGGGTTTCACTGCTGCAGCTTGCAGCTTGGCCTGCTCGATGGCCGCCTGTATCTTGGCTTGTGCCTCGGTCATGGGCGGCGGGGTGACACTGGTAGCAGCTTGTGCCTCGGCGAGTTTGGCAGCGGCGAGCTTGGCTTCTGCTGCAGCCTTTTCTTTTGCAGCGAGTTTCTCAGCCTTTTCTTGCTTCTCTCGCTCGATACGATATTCGCGGAACTCAAAACGGTCACGAGCTGCATCGGCGGAGTTCTTCTCAGACTCGCGTGACCAGATCTCGCTCTTGGCAAAACGGTAGTACTGCACCAGCGGGATATGGCTAGGGCAGACATAGCTGCATGCACCGCATTCTATGCAGTCGAATAGACTGAATTCCTGCGCCTTACCGAACTCCTTGGACTTAGCAAACCAATACAGGTCTTGCGGTTGCAACTCAGCCGGACATACCTCCGCGCAACGAGTGCAGCGTATGCAAGGCATGGCGGGCGGAGGTGCCGGGAATATCTTGGGTGAGGAGGCGATGATACAGTTGGCTGCCTTGACGATGGACACCGTCGCACCCGGCAAAGGCAGACCCATCATAGGTCCACCCATGATGTAGCCATCGGTGTCGGGCAAGCTGCCGGCGTAGTCCACTACATCTTGCACCGTGGTGCCTATCAATACTTCCAGATTTTGCGGTTCGCGCACATTGCCGGTGATGGTGACGATGCGCGATACCAGCGGCTCGCCGAACTGCACTGCGCGATAGATGGCTTGTGCAGTAGCGACGTTGAAACATTGCACACCTTTTTCAGTGGAGCGCACCCCTGCTGCAACTTCGATACCGGTGAGCACGCGTATCAGTTGCTTAGCACCACCACCCGGATAGAGCGTGGGGACGGCGACGACCTTGATGTCATCTGTGCTGGCCAATGCTGCTTGTTCCATCGCGGCGATAGCTTGTGGTTTGTTGTCTTCTATGCCGACCAATACTTGTTCGGCTTCCAGCGCCCAACGCATGATCTCGGCACCTTTGATGATCTCGTCGGCGCGCTCGCGCATCAGCATGTCATCACAGGTGATATAGGGTTCGCATTCCGCGCCGTTGAGCACCAAGGTCTTGACCTTGTGTTTGCCGGCACGCAGCTTTAGGTCGCTGGGGAACACTGCCCCACCCAAGCCGACCACGCCGGCCAGTCGCAACACTTGGCGCACATCGGCGGCAGCGGCACTGCGGAAATCCATGCCGGTCTTGGGTATCCACTCGTCCTTGCCATCTGGTAGCAGCGTGGCACACAGGTCGGGCAGGCCAGAGGCGTGTGCCACGACTTGCATGCCGATCTCGCTGATGGTGCCGGAGGTGCTGGCGTGTATCGCGCTGGAGATGCCGTCTTCTGGCATACCGATGAGTTGGCCCTTGAGCACATAGTCGCCGACCTGCACGAGTGGTTTGGCAATATTGCCCACGTGCTGATGGAAGGGTATGACCAACTTTGCCGGTATGGGCAAGGTGGCAATCGCAGTACGGGTGGACTGTTCTTTGTGCGTGGGCGGATGCACGCCGCCGTGGAATTTGTGCAGCATACTCATTTGGCGACCTTTAACGCATAGACCGGATATTTCCATTTCCAGTTGCTGATGTTCTCTTCTATCAGTTCCATGCTGATGCAATCCACCGGGCAAGGTGCTAGGCACAGTTCGCAACCGGTGCACTCTTGCGAGATGATGGTATGCATCTGCTTGGCTGCTCCGGTGATGGCGTCAACTGGGCAAGCTTGTATGCACAGCGTGCAGCCTATGCAGGTGTTCTCATCTATGAAGGCGACCGACTTGGGTTTGGGCGCATTGGTCTCGCCGCCGAAAGGTTTGAACTCCACACCCAATAGGTCGGCGAGTTTCTGTATGCCTTCTTCGCCACCGGGTGGGCAGCGATTGATGTCAGCTTCACCTGCGGCGATGGCGGTGGCATAGGGTTTGCAGCCGGGATAGTTACATTGTCCGCATTGTGTCTGTGGCAAGATGGCATCGATCTTCTCGACCAAGGGGTTGCCTTCGACGCGGAACTTGATGGCGGCAAAACCCAACACCGCACCAAGTACGATGGCTATGCCAGACATTACTAACAACGCGCTTAACATTACTTAGTCAACCCTGCAAATCCCATAAACGCCAAACTCATCAATCCTGCGGTAATCATCGCGATAGCTGAACCTTTGAAGATGGCTGGCACATCTGCACCTTCCAAGCGCTCGCGTATGCCAGCGAACAAAACCATCACTAGGGTAAATCCTGCGGCACTGCCAAAACCGAACCACAGTGCCTTAAGCAAGGTGTATTCCATCTGGTTCTGTGCGATCAGCAGCGGTACGCCTAACACTGCACAGTTGGTGGTGATAAGCGGCAGGTAGATACCCAAGACCTGATACAGCACAGGGCTGGTCTTCTTGATATACATCTCGGTGAATTGCACGATGCCGGCGATGACCACGATGAAACTCAGGGTGGAAAGATAGGGCAGATCGAAAGGGACCAGCAAATAGTGGTCGATCAGATAACTCGCACCTGAGGCCAGTGTCAGCACGAACGCGGTCGCAGCGCCCATACCGATGGCGGCTTCCAGTTTCTTGGACACGCCCATGAAGGGGCACAAGCCAAGAATTTTAACCAACACGATGTTGTTAACAAACACCGCGCCGATCAAGATCATCAGATATTCGGACATCGTCGCGCCTTAGCAAAATAGTCGCGGATTATCCACCGATTCAATGTTCTCTTCAATGAATGCATAGATATATTGATATAACCACAAGTTGCGATAGGCATATTTCTTAGCGTGGAATGGCATAGACCTTGTCAGGAAGATGGTCGCATAGGCTCGTACCTAAACGCGTGTAAGTTTCGAGTAAAGGCGCGCGCTTGCGCCACACCAGTGCGATGCGCCGGTAAGGTGCGGGAGACTTGAAGGGGATGATCTTGAGATTGGCCTGCTCGCTATTGCTGTGTGTAGCCAGTGCCGGCAGCAGGGTGATGCCTATGCCTATGCCCACCATCTGACGCAAGGTCTCTAAGCTGGTGGCGCGCACTTCTTCCATCTGTCGCTGCGTACCGCACACGGCCAAGGCTTGATCGCGCAGACAGTGTCCTTCTTCTAGAAGCAACAAGGTGTCGTTGCTTAATTCAGCCAGCGTTACTTGCTTACGTGCGGCCAGTTTATGTTGGGCAGGCAATGCAGCAAGAAAAGGTTCATCGAACAAGGGCAGCACTTCGAGGCGCTCGTCATTCACAGGCAAGGCCAATAGCGCCGCATCCAGTTGTCCGCTGGCAAGGTCGGCGAGTATCTGCGGGGTCATTTGCTCACGCAATAACAAGCGCAGTTGTGGAAAGGCGGCGCTGGCGACTGAGAGCGCATGCGGCAGATAGTAAGGCCCTAGTGTGGGGATGATGCCTAACCGCAAGGTACGCGCCATAGGCTCATGCGCATGGCGGGTCAGCTCCTCGATATGCGTAGCCTCGGCCAAAATGAGGCGCGCCGAATGCAGCACTTCCTCGCCCATGGTGGTGGGCGCGATGGGGCTAAGGCTGCGGTCGAAAAGACTCACGCCCAGATGTTCTTCCAGTTTTTTCACCTGTATGGAGAGTGTCGATTGGCTGATAAAGCAGGCATTGGCGGCTTTGCCAAAATGTCCGTAATCGGCCAACGCGACCAGATAGCGTAGTTCCTGCAATGTCATGTGATCCTCCTGGTCGATTGATATATTCAATCGAAATAATATAAACAATCTGTTGGATAAATCATAACGCATGCCGTGTAATGGCGTCACCCCGAAACACCCATGTAGCGGGACCGACTTAACCCTATCAGGAGAACATCATGAGCAAAGCGACAACCATGACCACCGCCGCCGGTAACGGTATAGGTGATAACCAGAATAGTCTCACCGCAGGCCCGCGCGGCCCAGTGTTGATGGCCGATTATCAATTGATGGAGAAGATGGCGCACTTCAATCGCGAGCGTGTGCCTGAGCGTGTGGTACATGCCAAGGGTGCGGGGGCTTACGGTAAGTTCACTGTGACGCATGACATCTCGAAATACACTTGTGCTCAGATATTTTCCAAAGTAGGTAACAGTTGCGAGACTTTCGCACGCTTCTCCACCGTGGCTGGTGAGTTGGGTTCGCCCGATACGGCACGCGATCCGCGCGGCTTCGCGGTGAAGTTCTATACCGCTGACGGTAACTGGGACATGGTGGGTAACAACACACCGGTGTTCTTTATCCGCGATGCGCTGAAATTCTCCGACTTCATCCACTCGCAGAAGCGCGACCCGCGCAGCGGCATGCGTGACGCCACCATGCAATGGGACTTCTGGAGTTTATCGCCGGAGTCCTTGCATCAGATCACTACGCTGTTTTCCGACCGTGGTATCCCCAAGACCTTACGTCATATGAACGGTTATGGCTCGCATACCTTCAGTCTGTGGAACGCCAAGGGTGAGCGTTACTGGGTGAAATGGCACTTCAAGACTATGCAGGGCAACAAGACGCTGACTCAGGCCGAAGCCAACAAGATCGCCGGCGAAGACTTGGATCATCATCGCCGTGATTTATTTACTGCGATAGAGAACGGCGATTTTCCGAAGTGGACGGTGATGGTGCAGATCATGCCCGAGCGTGATGCCGAGACCTATGCCATCCATCCCTTCGATGTCACCAAGGTGTGGCCGCATGCGGACTATCCTTTGCAAGAAGTCGGCGTGCTGGAGTTGAATCGCAATCCGCAGAACTACTTCGCTGAAGTCGAACAAGCCGCTTTCGAACCCGGCAATCTGCCACGCGGCATGGGCGCTTCGCCGGACAAGATGTTGCAGGCACGCATCCTGTCCTACCCCGATGCGCATCGTTATCGCATCGGTGTGAACTACGCCGCACTGGAGGTGAACAAGCCGCGTATCCCAGTGCAGCACTATCACCGTGATGGCGCGACTCGCTTTGATGGCAATAGTGGTAGCGCGGTGAACTATCAGCCCAACAGCTTTGGCGGGCCGGTCGATGTTGCGGCTTACAAGGAGCCCCCCTTGCGTATCTCGGGCGATGCTGATCGTTATGACCATAGAGCCGGTAACGACGACTATCAACAGGCCGGCGCTTTGTACCGCTTGATGAGTGCCGAGCAAAAACGCCAGTTGATCGCTAACTTAGTCGGTGCGCTGCAAGGCGTGCCCGAGTTCATCCAGGTGCGTCAGCTCAAACACTTCTATCAGGCTGACCCGGCTTATGGTCAGGGGGTAGCAGAGGGCTTGGGCATTGCGCTGAACAAAGTGATCTAAAGCTGTCAGCTTGTGCGTGGGGCGAACTTACGCACAAGCGGCAATCAAATATTCAGGATAGGAGTACACCATGCATACCCTCAATCAACTCACCCAGCAATTCACTCCGTATCTACATGCTTTTTCCCATGCGCTCGCCTGTCTGGGCTTAGGCATGGAAGGAGCGGTCGCATACGACGATGATGCGTTCTCCGAGCACACTCAGTCATCTTAAAGATAGGATGAGATTAAGTTATATGATTGAATAAAAGGAAACATTTCCTCAAAGCTTTAAAGAGGTGGCAACTTCGGTCTGTTCTCGAAGCTTTGCCAAGATTCTGAGTGGGATAGGGTAGTCGCTACTCGGCAGCAAAGTAGCTATCGCGTATTTCACGAGGAGTCCAAATGTGAGCATCCAGAGCAGAACCATCACGATAAAAACCAAGCTATCACTCGTCATATTGATCGTGATGCTGGGTCTATTGGCCATTTCGGCCTTTGCCTTGTACAACGAAAGAGCTAACTTACTTAAAGACAGGCAGACTAAGACGCGCCACGTGGTTGATACGGCTTATGGTGTGCTTACTTATCAGTACAGCTTGCAGAGCAAGGGACTGTTGAGTGAAGAACAGGCCAAGATCATCGCATTAGATGCCATCAAAGCGCTGCGCTATGACGACAAAGAATATTTTTGGATCAACGATCTCACGCCCACGGTGTTGATGCACCCCATCAAGCCAGCCTTAGATGGCAAAGATGTGACAGACCTCAAAGATCCGAATGGCAAACATCTTTTCGTCGAGTTTGCCAACATAGTCAAGAAAGACGGTGCGGGTTTTGTCAGTTATCTGTGGCCCAAGCCGAGCTTTGATCAACCAGTGGAAAAGATATCGTATGTGAAAGGTTTTGCCCCTTGGGGATGGGTGATAGGTTCGGGCATCTATCTCGATGACATAGATGCGATCTTTTGGAATTCGACTAAATGGATGATGGGCATCATCGCCGCACTGATGGTTGTGATCTACATCTTGTTGCAGATGGTCATACGCAGCGTCACCAATCCGCTATCGGATATTCAACACGCTATCCAGCGTATTCAGTCCACCAAAGACCTTTCACAACGTGTGCAACTGACTCGTAACGACGAGATCGGACATATCGCCAACTCCTTCAATCAGATGGTGGAAAGTTTCCAGCAGATCATCCATCAGGTCATCAGTGGCGCGCATGAAGTGCAAAAGAGCTCAGAACATCTGAATGAAGTGTCGGGACGCGTATTGCTCAGCTCGAATACTCAGAGTGCCGAGGCTACTTCTGTCGCATCGGTGACCGAAAAGATGTTGAACAGCATAGGCCAAGTCTCCAATAACACTCGGCAGACCTACAGCATCGCTCAAGAGTCAGGCGCGCTCTCCATACAAGGCGAACAGACTGTGAATGATGCCGCCGAGGAGATGAGCAAGATTGCTGATGCAGTGAACCAATCTTCGGGATCCATCAATCAACTGGGCGAAGAATCGAAACAGATCTCTGCCATCGTCCAGACTATCAAAGAGATCGCCGATCAAACCAATCTGTTGGCATTGAATGCTGCCATCGAAGCCGCTCGTGCGGGAGAACAAGGCCGTGGTTTCGCCGTGGTGGCCGATGAGGTGCGCAAGCTGGCAGAGCGTACCAGTAAGGCTACGGTTGAGATTTCGAGCATGATAGATCGCATCCAGAGCGAGACTCGCGAGGCTGTCGATGGAATGCGGGAAGGTTCAGAGCGTGTCAGCGGAGGCGTCGAAAAAGCCCATCAAGCCGGAAAATCCATGGTGACGATACGTCAAGGAGCGCAGCAGGTATTGGATTCGGTCAATGAGATCACTGCGGCACTTCAGGAGCAAAGTGATGCTGGCGGTCAAGTTGCTCAAGGCGTGGAAAGTATCGCAAGAATGGCAGATGAGAACTGTTCTGCGGTCTCCGAGATCGCCGCGACTGCCGAGCGGCTGGCGCAGATGGCAAATACACTGCAAGAGTCGGTGAATCAATTCAAGGCTTGAAAAGTTGCTCGGCTGATATTCTCAGGTAAAGGCCCGTTTCAGCTTAGCTAATTTTTGTAGGTACCAAGACAAAGGCCTCCCCATTACTGGAGAGGCCTTTATCTTTGGTGCTTTAGCTATTGACTTACTCTTTGATCGCTTCGACTGGAATGGTCAGGACTACATCATCACTTACATAGGGTGCGTATTTTCCAGCGTTGAATTCGGTACGCTTGATAGTAGTTGTGGCAGTCACACCGCATGCATCCTTTTTCAGCATCGGATGAGGCATGCATAGATAAGAGTTGACGGTAAGAGTGACCGGCTTGGTGATGCCCTTGATGGTCAGGTCGCCATTCACAGCCACCAGTTTGTCTCCGTCGAACTTGAAGTCATTCGATTTGAAGGTGATGGTGGGGAACTTGGCGGTGTCGAGCAGGCCTTCACCTTGGATATGGCCGTTGAACAGGGTAGAGCCGGTATTGACCGAAGTCGCATCGATGGTGATGTCTGCCGAGCCGGTATGAGCAGCGCGGTCCAGCACGATCTTGCCCGTGGTCTTGTCGAAACGGCTCAGCTGCATGGAGTAACCCAAGTGGCTGTACTCGAAACGCGGCAGGGTGTGGTTAGGTTCGAGGTTGTAGGTCTCGGGTGCAGCATAAGCGGTAGAAGCAAAAGCGGCAGCGAGGGTGAAGGCGACGAGTCTTTTCATGGTGATACTCCTGTTGATAAGGTTGGTGGGGGAGGACTACTTGCTGCTTGCTACGAAATGAAACGTGATGCTGACTTCATTGGCGACCGTGCCGAGGTCGGCCCATAGGCCTGTCCCGATGGCGTAATCGAGGCGGTTCAGTGTCAATGCGCCATCGAAAGTTGCGGTATTGCCTTGTTGTTTGACGGTGAACGGGGCGGTTACATCTAATGTTTTGCCCTTGATGGTGAGTTTACCCACCGCCTGATAGCGGTCACCGCCCAGTGCTTTGATGCTACTAGCGACGAAATGTGCCTGCGGAAACTGCTGGGTGTCGAACCATAGTTTGCCCAACACTTCTTCGTCGGCATCACTGTTGCCGGTATCTATGCTGGACAGGTCTATGTCTATCTTGGCTAGTGCTGTTGATGGTTTTGCTGGGTCGAAGCGCGCCGTGATGTTGAACTTGGCGAACGAGCCATCGAGAGGCACGTTCATCTGTTTGTAGCCGAATATCATGCTGCTTTTGGCCAATTGCACATCACTGAATTCAATTGCTTGCGTGGTCGCGCAAGTCAGCAAGGCGGCTAGTCCCAGAAATTTTGCGATATTCATAAGGCTTTCCTTTTCAGCAGGGGCAACATGCGCGACAGAGTGTCGTCACGGTCTATAAAGTGATGCTTGATAACGGCGGCCAGATGCAGGGCCAAGAGCAACATCAAGGTATAGCTCAGCAATTCATGGGTGGTCTCCAGTACCTTGCCCAAGGCTTTGTCTTTTTCGACCAGATCAGGCAGTTGGAGTAAGCCCAGATAGACCACCGGCACACCTTTGGCGGAACTCATCAACCAGCCACTCACTGGGATGCAGATCATCAATAGATAGAGCAGATGATGTACGCCGTGCGCGGCGCGCTGCTGCCACAGTGGCAGATTGGCCTGCAGTGCAGGGGGCTTGTGACTTATACGCCAAGCG
This sequence comes from Gallionella sp., assembly GCA_028710525.1. GTDB lineage: Bacteria > Pseudomonadota > Gammaproteobacteria > Burkholderiales > Gallionellaceae > Gallionella. The sequence continues at coordinate 414,534 of JAQTTY010000001.1, forward strand.
AGTCGCGCCACTACCAGCAACAGCACCGTCACGCCTATCCACTTGTGATAGCTGTACAACTGCAGTTTCAACGGCGACAACTTCAGGTCCGTCATATACATGGCCAAAGGGATAGTGCTCAGTATCAGCAGGGCGGTCAGCCAATGCAAAACGATAGCGGTGCGAGTGTACTGGGGACTCATGCTGGTTTACTCCTGTAGGGCACGGACTTGGTCGAAGGCGTTGCGCAATATGCCGAGATTCGAGGTCAAGGCATCGATCTCCGCTTCGCTGAGGCGCTCGAATACCGGTCTTAGGTGATCTAGATGTTCGGGGAAGATGCGGCCGAATAGTTGCTCGCCTTGGGGGGTGAGTTGGATATGTTGGCAGCGACCGTCTGTGGCCGAGGCGGTTCGCGACACCAGCCCTTTATCGATCAATCTGTCCATCACGCCGGTCAGCGTACCTTTGGTGATGAGCGTCTTCTCTCCTAACTCCTTGGGTGACATACCTTGTGTGTTGCCCAGTGTGGCGATGATGTCGAATTGCGGTGGCGTCAGTCCTATGGCGCGGATATGGCTGGCGGAATAAATCTCGAACGCCTGAAAGGTGTCGGAGAGTTCGCGTAGCAGCGGTAGGAATTTCTTACTCAACATGATCACGGGTTTTTAGTTCTAGTTAGAACGAATGTTGTTCTAGCTAGAACTATGTGTCAAGTAGAGTTTGAAGAAAAAGTTTTCACCACTTCACGCTCAGGCAAGCAGTGCTTATATCTCTATCCTAGTTCCCATTTCGATGACACGGTTCGCCGGTATGCGGAAGAAGTCGGCGGCATGCATCGCGTTCTTAGATAAACCCAAAAACAATCGACCGCGCCAATGTGTCATATGGGACTTGTTGCCGAGCACGATCATGGCGCGCGAGATAAAAAAGGAGGTCTCCATCATGTCGAAAGTGAGCCCATCCTCGCGACATAGCGCCAAGGCAGCAGGTATGTCTGGTGTCTCCATAAAGCCGTAGAACAATTTGATGCGGTAGAAACCGTGGCCCAGCTCTTTGGTCAGGAAACGGTTGCCGGTGGTGACATAGGGTTTGTCTTCGACGACCACGGTGAGCAGGATATTGCGTTCGTGCAACACTTGATTGTGTTTGAGGTTATGCATCAAGGCCGAGGGCGCGCCTTCTAGTTCGCTCACCATAAAGATCGCAGTGCCACTCACCCTAGGCGTAGAGGTCGTCCCTTCTATGACGACTTCTACGGGTATGCTCATACGTTTAACTTCGGCCAACAGCAGGCGGCGTCCACGCCGCCAAGTTGTGAGTACAGTGAAGGAAATCACAGCCACACCCAGCGGGAACCAGCCTCCCTGCGGGATCTTCAAAGTGTTAGAGGCGAAATAGGCAAGGTCCACACAGAAAATGGCAGCTATCAGCGGGATCACCAGAAAGGGTGACCAGCGCCAAGCTACGAGTACAAAGGCAATCAATATGGTGTCGATGAGCATGGTGCCGGTGACTGCTATGCCATAGGCTGCGGCTAGATTGGTGGAACTCTGGAAGGTGAACACCAGATAGACCACGGCGAGATACAAGGTCCAGTTGGTGAGTGGTACATAGATCTGGCCCTGTGCCCGGAAGGAAGTCTGCAATATCGGCATGCGCGGTAAAAAGCCCATCTGTACCGATTGGTGCGCAACAGAGAATGCACCCGAAATCACCGCTTGCGACGCGATGATGGTGGCCGCAGTGGCGAGCAGTACCAAGGGGAACTGTGCCCAAGCGGGCGCGAGCAGATAGAAGGGGCTTGCGATGGCGGTTGGGTCTTGCAAGAGCAAAGCGCCTTGACCGAAATAGTTCAGCACTAGGGCGGGTAGTACGAAACCGAACCAAGTGAGACGGATGGGGAAACGGCCAAAATGTCCCATATCGGTATACAGCGCCTCCCCACCGGTCACTGCCAAGACGATGCTGCCCAAGGATAAAAAGGCTAACCAAGGATCGTTGCTGAAGTATTGGTAGGCGTAGTAAGGATTAAGTGCCAGCATCACATGCGGGCTATGCAAGATGGCGCGCAGTCCAAATGTGGCTAGACAGATGAACCACAATATCATGATGGGGCCAAACGCCATCCCCACCGCGCCGGTACCGCGCTTCTGCACCATGAATAATATGGTCAGCACCAGCAGCGTTAGCGGGATGACATAAGTACCGAGATGCGGGGCGACAACATGTAGACCTTCTATCGCTGAAAGGACTGAGATGGCCGGAGTGATCATGCTGTCGCCGTAGAATAGCGCCGCTGCAAAGATGCCCAGTGCGCCGATCAGCCAGCGATATCGAGAAGTTGGTGAGGTGAGGGTGTTTACCAGCGCTAGTAGGGCCAGCGAGCCGCCTTCGCCGCGGTTGTCAGCTCGCATGATGATGGTCACATACTTGAGCGACACCAACAGCATGATGGTCCAGAACATCAGCGACAACACACCAAGGATGTTGGCCTCGACCACCGGTAGCGGATGAGGGCCAGCAAAGGTCTCCTTGAGCGCGTATAGAGGGCTAGTGCCGATGTCGCCATACACCACGCCGATCGCGCCTAGCATCAAAGCGGACAAGCGATGTTTGTGAGTGGTAGCAGACATGGGCTAGGTCGAAAAAAGTTGCCGCACTCTACGCCCTAAAAACATCTGCCGCAATGCAATGGCCATGCTAAGGCAGGTTCATATAACGGCAGTTGGTCTCGCGTATGAATAGTACTGCGATCCATCCCATCAGGGAGAATCCCAACATGATGGCGATGCCAGACTGATAGTCGGCGAGGTTGCGTACACCCGTGGTATGCGCACTTTGGTCTATCGCCCAACCTACTAGCGGCTGCATGATGGCGGTACCGAGGAAGCCGCCGGTATTGACCACGCTGGTGGCCATGCCGGACAGCGCGTGACGGTTCACTTCCTTGGCGCATGACCAAGTCAGGGTGAAGCCGGATGCGCCCAGTCCCATGATGAAAAATAGTGAATAACTTACGCTGTTGCTCATGGCGATGCCGAACAACCATGGCAACCAGCACAGACTATAGGTGGCCGCTGCGGCGATCATCACGGGTTTGCGCTTGCCTAAGCGGTCAGACAAAGTGCCGATGAAAAATGCGCCGAGTGCAAAGCCGGCCATCAAGATGGAAGTGTGACTGGTGGCGCTGCCTCTATCCATGCCATAGACATCCTGCAGAAAAGGCACGGCCCACAGGCCGCCGAAGGCGAACAGTGAGCCTGCTATACCGGTGTTGACCCACAGCCCTGGCCAAGTGGCGCGGTTCTTTAAGACTTCCAGCAGGCCGTCATACCAATGACCCTCGCGCGCTGGATGTGCAGCTAGGCCATCCAATTCACGCAAGCTAGGCAGGCCCACGCTGGTAGGGTTGTCACGTACAAATAGCCAAGCCAAAGTGGCAAGCAGCAAAGAGAACACGCCGATGTCTATAAACACGCTGCGCCAAGTCATCACCGCAAGCGCGGCGCTGAGGGGCGAGGTGGCGAGGATGGAGCCTACGTTACCCATCAGTATGGTCATGCCGGTCATGGTGGCGAAATGGCGGTCATGGAACCAAGCTGCGTTGAGTTTGAGCATGGAGATGAACATCACCGAAACGCCTAGTCCCACTAGCAAACGTCCCGTCGAAGCTGCGGCTAAGGTCTCGGCGCTACCGAATAGGATGGCTCCAATCCCAGCTAACACACCGCCTATGGTCACGATGCGGCGCGGGCCCCAGGTGTCGGCCAGCACGCCAGTGGGAATCTGCATCACGGTATACACATAAAAGTAGGTCGCGGCCAAACTGCCCAATGCGGCGCTGCTGGCATGGAAGGTCTGTTGTAGGTCGGAGGCGATGGCGCCCGGCGCGAAGCGGTGGAAGAAGGACAGGATATAGGCCATGCCAACGATGATGAAGGCACTCCAGCGCAGGCGGACGAGACGTTGAGACTGTGTGGGTGTGAGCATTGATAGGGTACGGGTCAGTGTTGTTGGTGTTGTCTATACAGTATGAGCGCTGCCCAGCCTATCGCGAGCAGCATGAGTAGGCCACCCAAGGTGTGGGCGAACGCGCCCCAACCTTGGGAGTGGCTCAGTTGTCCGATGCTCGAAAGCAGGTAGATCCAGTCATGCGGCCCGTCTTCGCCGGTGTGTCCGCCCAGCAGGATAAGTTGTGGATGCAGTGCGTCATAGATGTAGGGTGCGAGGTCGACCAAACTGACACTAGTCCACCATAGACACAGCGCAGCCGCGTAGTTGTCATGGTTCTTGTACACAAAGGCGATGCCTATGGCAAAGGGTAAGGCCAATTGGAACAAGCTACCACCCAGTATGGTCATGAACTCACCGAACGGCATAAGCAGCACGTGGCCTGCTTCGTGTATCGGTAACAAAATGAGGTGCATAAAGGACGTGCCAAACTCACCGTCCTGGTAGTCGTAACCGAATAAGGTATAGCTCCAAAGGGTTAGCAACACTAAGGTGGCGCAGCGTGCGTAGAAGGAAACTGAATCTTGTGTGGGCAGCGGGGCGAGTAGATAGTCCAGCCAGCCGGCCTTGGCTGTTTCCTCTTCTGCTACGCAAGAAGCAATCACTTCAGGATTCGGCAAGTACTTGAAGAAGTAGATGCCGCATGTTGGACACGCTGCGCTGTCCGGCAACGCTTGCGGCAGCTTATGCCCGCACTTGGGGCAGTATGTGTAGGTGCGGGACATATAAGGCCTCAGCCAAGTTCGCGCACGGACTTGCAACATTCCGCGATCAGCGCCGGACCACGGTAGATCAGGCCGCTATATATCTGTACAAGAGTGGCACCTGCTTGCATCTTCTCGGCCGCGTCCGCGCCGCTCAGTATGCCGCCCACACCTATGATGGGCAGTGCGCCTTGCAGATGACTGGCTAGCGCCCTTATCACCACAGTGGATTTATCACGCACCGGCGCGCCGCTCAGGCCACCGGTCTCTGAGCCGTGCGGCAGATGAGCGACTGCATCGCGTGCCAGTGTGGTGTTGGTGGCGATCACGCCGTCTATCTGATGTTGCATCAGCAAACGTGCGATCTGCTCGATCTGATCTGCTTCCATATCTGGCGCGATCTTGAGCGCGATAGGTACATAGCGCCCATGCTGATCAGCTAGCTTGGTCTGTTCGGCCTTGAGTAGCGAGAGCAGGCTATCCAAGGCCGCGTCGGTCTGTAACTGGCGCAAATTCTTGGTGTTGGGCGAAGAGATGTTGACTGTGATATAGCTGGCATGGGCATACACCTTGCGCATGCAGATCAGATAATCGTCGGCCGCGTTCTCTATGGGCGTGACGGCGTTCTTGCCGATGTTGATGCCCAAGATGCCCTTGAATTTGGCGGCTTGCACATTGGCGATTAGTGCATCCACACCTTCATTGTTGAAGCCCATGCGGTTGATGATGGCGTGCGCAGCAGGCAGACGGAATAAGCGCGGCTGTGGATTACCGGGCTGAGCCAGCGGGGTGATGGTGCCGATCTCTATACTGCCGAAACCCAATGCGGCCAAGCCGTTTATGCAATCTCCGTTCTTGTCCAATCCAGCGGCTAAGCCGACTGGGTTAGGGAACTCCAGCCCCATCACGGTACGCGGGTCGGCTGGGATGCGAGGCGCGAGCAGACCGCTCAAGCCCAGCTTGTAAGCAGCGTTCAGGCCGCTCAAAGTGGCATGGTGGGCAGCCTCGGGGCTGAGTTGGAACAGGGCGGGGCGCAGTAATGGATACATGGATGTTCTTTCGACAGGCCGGACGCACCGGCGGGTGTACTTCAGTTCTTTTTGACTACCACAGGGATGGGGAATTTCTTCTTGGGATATAGCTCACTGCGTTTTTTACCGCGCCAGTTTTCTGCCAGTACATCGGCCAGTTGCATGCAAAGCAGGCCGAACATCAGCAAGCCCAGTTGGGTAACCCAGCCCGATTCCAACAGGGTCAGGCCGCCGTTACTGTGATAGGCGAACAGGGCAAAATTGCCGACCACCAGACCAGCCAGCGCAGCACAGATCATGCGTCCGTTATCGCCGGTCTTGAGGCCAGAGAAGACCGTGCTCTCGTTCCACAACAACTGTAGTCCCATCAGCAATAACAGCGGTGCAGACCAGATCGCCAAGGCAAACGAAACCGGTAAGGCAGCAGCGCCGAAGAGAGCTAGGGTGCCGAGTGCAAGCATGAGGTAGGCGAGCTTATCTGCTGCTGGCGGGGTAAAGGTGTGGCGGCTGCTAGTCAACTTTAAGACATTGGGTAGGGCGGCGATAAAGGCGCGTGTGAATAGCACAGCAGGAGCGAGCATGGCGAACAGTGGTGTGTACAACAGACCTTGCATCACTGGATTGCCTGACTGAGAGGCCCAACTGGCGACATAAATATTGAGATAGACCAACATCCAGCACAACAGGGCGCCCGCACCACCAACCCATAGCAGGTAGTTCAACTGTCCTTTGAAGGGCTGGACACCGTTCACCAGCTTGTTTATATGATTGATGAACACGATGTAGCCAGCCATCATCAAAGTGGTCAGTAATGTCGCTGGGGGATTGACGATGTTCGCATCACCCTGCAGCACACGCATCTCCAGCTCGCTCCATTCGATGCCGGTCAGATATAGGCCAATCAAGGGAAAGGCCAATAGCAGAAATGTGTAGATGCCCAAACGTGTCTTCATCGTGATGTGCTTTCAGTGTCAGTTTTGAGTGCTTGCCAAGTGCCATCTATCAGGCCTTGGGCGGGTTGGTACTTGGTCTTGTATGACATCTTGGCGCTGTCGGCTATCCAGTAGCCCAGATACACATGGTCCAGTCCGAGTTGGCGGCACAGGTCTATCTGCCATAACACGTTATAGACACCGTAGCCGCAGTGCGGAAGGTCCGGTTCGAAGAAGGTGTATACCGAGGAGAGCCCGTCAGCCAGCACGTCGATGACGCTGACCATGCGCAAGATGTCTTGCTCCCTGAATTCTACCAGTAGTGTGTCTACCTGGCTTTGTAGTAAGAAATTACGATAGGACTCCCTATCGTCGTTGTCCATCCCGCCATCCCTATGTCTTGCCTTTTGGTAGCGCTGATAGAGTTCAAAGTATTCGGGCTTGTCCTGCAGTTCGTGTAAAGACGATTGCAGATAGCCAAGCTTGTTCCAAGTGCGGCGCTGCGAGCGTGTAGGGCTGAATTCCTTGGCCAACACCCGCAAGGGCACACAGGCCTGGCAGGTGTCGCAGCGTGGTCGGTAGGTATAGGTACCGCTGCGGCGAAAGCCGTGCTGTATCAATTCGGAATAGACATTAGGAGTGACCAGCCCGCTGGGCGCGGCGACCTGCGAACGTGCCTGCAGATCAGGCAGATAGCTGCATGGGTAAGGTGCTGTCAGATAAAAATGCAGCGTGGCTAATGGGATGTCGTTGAGTTGGCTCATGGGTAAAGATCGGGGTCGAAGTGCCAGTGCGTGACTGGTGCACAGTTTACCAACTCTTTCAGACCGGAAACGAACTTGTCACGCGGGATGAGTTCAGCGCCCAAGCTGGCTAAGTGTGTGGTGTGCATCTGACAGTCGATCATACCGAACTGCCAACGTGCCAGTTGCTTGCTCAGATGGGCAAGTGCGATCTTGGAACCATCGGCGACCACACTGAACATCGATTCGCCGTAATACATGCGCCCCAAGGCGACGCCGTATAGTCCGCCCACCAGCGTATCTCCATCCCAAACTTCTACGGAATGTGCATAACCCAGTTTGTGTAAGTGTGTATAGGCGGCGATCATATCGCTACTGATCCAGGTGCCGCTGTGACCCGCACGAGGTGCGGCACAGGACTGCATCACCTGCGTGAAGGCGGTATCGAATCTCACTTCGTAGCGTTTCTTGCGCAAGGTCTTTGCTAGGGAACGGGAGACTTTGAAGTGTTCTGGGTAAAGGACCATGCGCGGGTCAGGACTCCACCAAAGTATGGGCTCGCCGGGGTTGTACCAAGGGAATATGCCCTGCTGGTAAGCATGCAAAAGTCGCTCAGGACTCAGCTCGCCACCTGCAGCCAAAAGGCCGTTAGGATCGCGCATCGCTTGATCCAAACTGGGGAAGGGGGTATGTTTTTCTAACCAGGGCAGCAATTAACTAGACCTTTGTAAGGGTGTTCATGAGTATGATTTTGTGGTTAGATTCGCGCACAACAATAAATTCATTCATGCAACTCATCTGGGGCGGCTCATGTTAGCAAGATTTCTGGGTAAAAAACCCGATCATCCCATGGCGGACCTTAAGTCCGCACAGGCGTTGCTGAACGACTTGCCCAAGCACGACCCTATCAAGGCATTAATGGAGCTGACCGACTGGATGGAATCGGTTAGCTCCAATGCAGAATTCAAACTGGACTACAAGTTCACTCTGATGCGCCTGCTGGATGAAACGGCCTACAGTTATACGCGCAAGTTGTCGCAGGATTACTTTGCAGCGCATGAGCTCCCTAGTTTTCAAGAGCATAGGCTATGGCTGGTGCTAGGTACTTGGTATCGCCATCTATTTACCGGTTATTTCATGTTGTTTAGCCGCTACCAGGAAGGCGACAAAGGCAGCTCCGCAATCAAAGCATCCATACCTTTACTGATTGGACGTATCGTTGCCGCGATGAACGCCAGTCTAAAGTTTGCTTGTGTGCATTACGGCCCTATCGACTGCAAGGTATGGAGCTCTCTAGCACAGTTGGTCAAATTTTCGGAGCGTCAAGAGTTCTACACGACCCCCTTTATTCTTTACCCTGCGCAGACTCGCACGACTACGGTGAAATCTGAGATTGGGCATCTGCTCGCTTGGTACGGTTGCGGAGTGACTTCGCTGAGTCCTTTGGCGATGCATCTCACCGACCGCATCATTGATCAATATCTAGGCTGCGTCGATATACAGTCACAACCTAGTGAGAAGAGTTTGTTCGGCTTCGACCTCAACGAGCCCAATCTACCACGCCGTGTCAATGTTGATGCAACTGTGCATCCCTATATGCGTTTTGTCTGTATGCCGGGTATGGCGGTAAAGCTGGAGAGTCTGATTGTCGTCTTGAGCAAAGATATTGTTCCTGACGATTTGCTGTTGGGTGGTGAGTATGAGCCTGAGTTGGTCAAAGAGGCGGCGAACTATCTATTTAAGTATGTGACATCCTTGCCGCAACGTAAGGCTGCTAGACGCGAGATTGTCATCGATGCCGAAGTAGCATTGGGCTATGAGCAAGTATTGGCTTGTACCGGCACCGGCCTAGATTTCAAAAATGAACCTCCGCTGGCGTGGCAGTTGGAAGACATCAGTACCTCGGGGTTTCACACGCGATTGCCGCAGCGTGGAAATGAAAATGTGCGTATTGGCCAGTTACTGGCGATGCGCCCCAAGGGAGTGTCGAGTTGGGGGGTGGCGGTGATACGTCGCTTGCTACGCGATGACAATAACCATCTGCATGTCGGTGCCGAGATCATCAGCAATCAGATCGCTGCTGTTTCACTGTTGCAAAGCGGGGGAGGAAGTACCGCCTTCGAAACCGGACAACCCGCGCTATGGATGTACGCAAAAGCAGGCGAGGAAGTGGACGGTAAGGTCGAGTTGCTGATGAACAACTTTGCGCCTAACTGCAGCCTGCTGACTGAATTTAACGGCAAGAAGTATCTGCTGATTCCCAATACACTGAAAAATAAGAATCTAGACTGTGACTTGGTCGAATTCCGCGTCATCGAACGTGAAGAGGGTGAAGATTAGCAGGCAGCAGTAGGCAAGCTTAGTGCGTTACTTACACCCGCTGCGCCAACCAAACTTGTATATCCAGTATCTCTTGTGCACACACGCTATGTTGCATGCTGTACTCATGCCAATCCACAGCATATCCCAGTGCTAATAAATTATCTTTCGATGCCAGTCCCAATGCATGAGGTACAACGGGGTCGTTGCGACCATGCGCCATAAATATAGGGGTGCCGTTCTGCGTGTCTTCGGCTGCTGCCAGTTCTGCCAGCGGCAAATAGGTCGATAAGGCCAATACCCCAGCCAGAGGTTCTGTCATGCGCAAGGCTGCGTGCAGTGCTATCGCGCCACCTTGAGAAAAGCCCGCCAAGAAAATTTTACTGTTGGGTATGCCACGTGCATTTTCCTGTGCAATCAGCGCCAGCACCGCCTCGTGCGAGCGCCTTATGCCTGCTTCATCCTGTAGTGCAGCGATATCAGCCTCAGCAATGTCATACCAAGCACGCATCACGAAGCCACCGTTGATAGTCACCGGAATCTTGGGGGCATGCGGGAAGATGTAGTGCATGGGCACGGGCAGCTTGAGCTCGTTGACCATAGGCACAAAATCGTGTCCGTCGGCACCCAAGCCATGCAGCCAAATGATGCTGTACTGTGGGTTCTTGCCCTCATCTAAGGCGATGTACTGCAACGTCATACTTAGACCTGCTCAGGGATGATGTCGCGCAACACCTGAAATATCTCACGATAGTTCTTAGGTGGTTTTTGCAGTTCCAATTCTTTGTGCGCGTTGCGTATCAGTGTGCGCAGACGCTGCGCATCTGCCTCTGGATGGGCTGCGAGTAGCTCGGTCAAAGCCGCGCTATTTTCCATCAGACGATCGCGCCAGCGTTCTAATAAGTGCATATAGGCGGTGTGGTTCTGCGATTTGCCTTTCCATGCATCCAACTTGGCGATGATGGGAGCGGGATCCACGTTGCGCATCAACTTGCCTATGTACTGTATCTGGCGACGTTGAGCACCAAAGGAGTTGATGTTTCTCATCTCGCGTATCGCGTCGTGCAGGCTCTCAGGCAGATCCAGTTGCGCCACTTGGTCTTTGCTCAACTCGGTGAGTTCTTTACCTAGATCGCGCAGTTCGTGCATCTGTTTCTTGATCTTGGTCTTGCTCGGGCCGGTGTCCTCTTCTTCATCTTCATCGAGGTCGGTAGTCACTTGGCTGCGCAGACCGCGTCCACGCGTATTAGGCGCGGCAGGGCGTGCAGGTGCAGCAGGGCGTGCCGGCGCATTGCCGTGTACTTGGATGACGATGGGGCCGTCGTCGTCCTCATCTTCCTCGTCATAGCTGTCCAGTGACTCGTCGAAGTCCTCGTCTGGTTCGTCTTGGTGTTCGGGTTTATTGCTGGGATTGTGCGGATTCATTTTGAAGTTTGTAACGGAACGATGCTGCTATGATAACGCCTTTCACAATCTTGTCGGTCAATACATGAATGCAATAGCCACCACTGCGCCCCGTTCCTTCGTCTTGGCTCAGGACAGGTTTTCACACAGTTACGAGCAGTTGAGTGACATCGCCCAGGAAATGCTGACTTATGCCCAGCAGCGTGGTGCGACAGCCTCATCGGTGGATGTTTCGGTGGGATTTGGCCAAGCGGTGACGGTCCGTCAGGGCGAAGTCGAGACCATAGAGTACAACCGCGACAAAGGTCTGGGGATCACGGTCTATCTTGGTCAACAACGTGGTAATGCCAGCACTTCTGATTTTGGCAAACAAGCTATACGCGATACGGTGGATGCGGCTTTGTCTATTGCGCGCTATACCGCCAAGGATGAATGTTCTGGGCTGCCCGATGAGGATATGTTGGCGCGCGGCAATGTTGACCTCGATCTTTATTATCCTTGGGAATTGCCGGTGGAAGATGCCATCACGCTAGCGCAGCAGTGTGAACGCGCTGCGCTAGACGCCGACAAGCGCATCAGCAATTCCGAAGGGGCGACCGTTAATCTGCACGAGGCCTTGTTCGTGTCCGCCAATAGTCTGGGCTTCATGGGCGGTTTCCCAACCTCGCGCCATAGTCTGAGTTGCGCTGTAATTGCCGGTAAGGACGACATGATGGAGCGCGATTATTGGTACACGGTGGCCCGTGATGCGCGCGATCTGATCGCAGCTGAGCAGGTGGGCCGTATCGCCGCCGAGCGCAGTGTGCGCAGACTGAATGCTAGGCAGATACCGACCATGCAAGTGCCAGTGCTGTTCGAAGCACCTATCGCTGCGGGCCTGTTGGGTCATTTTGTCGGCGCGGTGAGCGGCGGCAGCCTGTATCGAAAATCATCTTTCTTGCTGGATAAGAAAGGGCAGCAGATCTTCGCGCCGCATATCAACATCCGCGATGTGCCAGACATACGTAAAGGTTTAGCCTCCAGTCCTTTTGATGATGAGGGTGTGCAGACGCGCAGTCGCGACATCGTCACGGATGGAGTGTTGCAGGACTACTTCTTAGGTAGCTATTCGGCGCGCAAGCTGGGCCTACGTTCCACAGGCAATGCGGGCGGTAACCATAATCTGATCTTGCAATCCGGCGAACAGGACTTCGCTAGCCTATTGCGCACCATGTCGCGCGGCCTGCTGGTCACCGAGTTGCTGGGTAGCGGAGTGAATAACGTGACGGGAGATTATTCACGTGGCGCGGCGGGCTTCTGGGTTGAGAACGGTGAGATACAATATCCCGTGGAAGAGATCACAATCGCGGGCAATCTGAAAGATATGTACCGCAACATTGTAGCGGTGGGTAACGATGTACTGGTGCAGGGCTCGCGGCAATGCGGCTCTATACTGGTAGAGGGTATGACGGTGGCGGGAAGTTAGCGAAACGCTAAACCGCAACCACATACCCCTCTGGCAACTAAAGAAAAATAACGACAGGAGTGGAAGTATGAAAAAGCAATCTCTAGGCTATTTATTGGCCCTGTGCCTATTAAGCTCCCCGCTATATGCGGAAGTAGCGGCGCAAACTGAATATCTCTATACGGTACAGCCGGGAGATAATCTCAGCACCTTCTCGCAAAACATCCTAGATACCACCAAACGCTGGCCGGAAGTGGCCAGATACAACAAACTCAGAGATCCGCAAGTCATTAAGCCAGGCCAGGTGCTGCGCATACAACTGCCTTGGCTGAAGAACTATCCTGCCGAGGCGCGCATAGAATCTTTGTCGGGTGCGGTAACCCTCAATGACCAACCCGCCAAGGTGGGCGACATGGTGGCTGCGGGTGCGCGGCTAGAGACGGCCGAAGGTGCCAGTGTGCGGCTAAGTTTGCCGGATGGCTCTACGCTGAACGCCTTGGATCAAACCCGGCTGGAAGCTAAAGAATTGTCAAAGAAGCAGCAGGAGGGCTACTTCAGTGCAGTATTCCGTCTGGTGACCGGCCGCGTAGATGCAATCAAAAAGAAATATCCAGAAGGGCAAGCTCCGCTGAGTATCGAAGCAATGCACGGCACCATAGGTGTGCGTGGTACGCATTTTCGTATGGGGCAAGAAAATGGCAATACCTTGGCAGAGATAGAGAATGGACTAGTCTCGTTCGGTGATGCTGCCCTTGCTCCGCCCATCGCTCTGGCGGCTGCGCAGGGAGCAGTGGGGGATGGTGTGCATGCGCCGGTGATGATTCCTTTGTTGCCTGCACCGCAGTTCCCAGATATGAGTCTAGACTTTCCCCCCGCTGCAATTCAATTCAGCATGCTGGCACTGCAAGGCGCCAAGGGCTATCGCGGCGAATTATCGGCCGATGCGGGGTTCGCGCAGTTGCTGGGACCGGTCAGTGCAGAGGGTGATCTGATCAAGATAAGTGGTTTGGCGGAAGGAGAGTATTGGCTGCGTCTGCGCGCGGTGGACGAGCATGGCTTGCAGGGTATGACTGCGACAACTCGGTTTATCGTCAAGCAGCATGTGGCCGCGCCCGCGATGAAAATCGCGCTCAAGCCCACCTCGCTGAGTTTTGTAGGAAATCGATTGCTTATCGATTGGCAGGGCGAGTCTGGGCTGAAGTATCAATGTCAGATGTCTGCCAGCCATAGTTATGATTTCCCATTAGTGGATATCGTCGTGAAGAACACTGAGTTGAGCATTCCCACGCCTATGCAAGGGCGTTACTACGTGCGTGTACGGGGTATCAATGCCGAGGGTGTCAAAGGCGACTGGAGCGAAGAGCTTGCATTCGATGTGAGATGACGGCAATGGAATACATGATGAGTAAGGAGTCGAATATGAACAGTATCGTGAAATTATCCCTAGGTCTGGCCTTGAGCTTGGGCATAAATGGTGCCTATGCCGAAGAAGCCGCGGCGAATACGGATTTCGTCTATCAAGTACAAGCGGGAGACAATCTGGGGGTTCTTTCAGCCCAATTGTTGGATAGCCCTGCACGATGGTCCGATGTGGCGAAATACAACCACTTAAAGAACCCCAATCTGGTGTTTCCTAAACAGACACTCAATATCCCATTGGCTTGGATGAAGAATCAGCCTGCACAGGCGAGGATAGAAGCGCTGACTGGTGACGTGAAGTTGAACGGTAAGCCAGCGCAGATAGGCGATATGGTGAATGCCGGCGACAAACTAGAGACAGCGAACGGCGCCTCCACCCGCATGCATCTGCCGGATGGCTCAACTTTGAATCTGTTGGAGAAGTCTGAGTTGCAAACTAAAGAGTTGCAGAAGAAAGACAAGGGCGACTTCTTCAGCGCGGTGTTCCGTCTGGTCACTGGCCGTATCGATGCCATTAAGAAAAAGTATCCCGATGGTCAATCGCCCCTGCGTATACAGGCCATGCACGGCACTATAGGGGTACGCGGCACCCATTTTCGTGTCGGTCAGGAAGGCGAGAATACACTGGCAGAGATCGAGAGCGGCCTAGTCGGATTCGATGCTGGTAAAGCCAGCTTGGCTTTGGCTGGCGGTCAGGGTTCCGTAGCCGATGGCGTACATGCACCTAGCGTGGTGACTTTGCTGGCTGCACCGCAATTCCCTAAATTGCCGGAGTCTTTCGCGCCGGACGCAGTGAGTTTCGATATGCCTGCTATGGCAGGCGCACTTGCTTATCGTGGCGAAGTTGCCAAGGACGAGGCTTTCGCTGAGTTGCTTGCCCCAGTGCTTGCTGATGGCTCGCACATCGCCATAGCTGGATTGCAGGAAGGTTCGTATTGGCTGCGTATACGTGCGGTGGACGAGCATGGTCTGCAAGGTTTGTCGTCACAGCTCGCTCTAACTGTCAAAGTGCCCCCCGTGGTGATACCGCCGCCCCCTCCAGCAGATTTTCCGATTGTTACGCCCTATAAGCCCATTACCAATGGTGAGTCTTTGCTCACAGGCTGGAAGGACATTAAGGGTTACCAATACCATTTGCAAATCGCGTCTACTCAGGATTTTGCTAGCACAGTGTATGAAGTGAAATTGAAGACAGACTATCTGACGCTGCCTACCCTGCCGACTGGGGACTATTTCGTCCGCTTGCGCCTATACGATGAAGCTGGCCGTTATGGCGCATGGTGCGAACCTGTAGCCTTCACGACCTGGTAGTCACAGCTAGGTCGTTAGCCCATCAGGCCCCCGCCCGCAGACGATGCGGCGGGGGTTTTTTGTGGGTCGGCTCGTGATAGAATCCGCGCCTTTCACGCTTTCAATACTTTAGGAATCTTCGCCATGTTCTCCAGTAAAAACACCATCGCCCATACCGACCCCGAACTGTGGGCAGCTATCGAAAACGAGAATCGCCGTCAGGAAGAGCATATCGAACTGATCGCATCGGAAAACTACACCAGCCCGGCGGTGATGGAGGCGCAGGGTAGCAAGCTGACCAATAAGTATGCGGAAGGTTATCCTGCCAAGCGTTACTACGGCGGCTGCGAATACGTCGACGTGGCTGAGCAACTGGCTATCGATCGTGCCAAGGCATTGTTCGGCGCAGAATATGCCAACGTACAGCCACATTCCGGCTCCCAAGCTAACCAAGCGGTCTATGTCTCGGTGCTGAAGCCCGGTGACACTATCTTGGGTATGTCCTTGGCGCACGGCGGTCACCTGACTCACGGTGCAACGGTCAACATCAGCGGCAAGTTGTACAACGCTATCCAGTACGGTTTGAACGACAAAGAAGAGATCGACTACGACCAAGTGCAAGCGTTGGCTAACGAGCACAAGCCCAAGATGATCGTCGCGGGCGCTTCGGCCTATGCGCTGGTGATCGATTGGAAACGTTTCCGCGCTATTGCTGACAGCGTTGGGGCTTATCTGTTCGTGGACATGGCGCATTACGCCGGTCTGATCGCGGCAGGTGTCTATCCTTCCCCAGTCGGTATCGCCGACTTCGTCACCACCACGACTCACAAGACTTTGCGCGGCCCACGTGGCGGCTTGATCTTGGCTAAGGCCGAGCACGAGAAGGCGCTGAATTCCGCGATCTTCCCGCAACTGCAAGGCGGTCCGCTGATGCACGTCATCGCAGCTAAGGCTGTGGCGTTCAAGGAAGCGGGCAGCAAAGAATTCAAGGCTTACCAGAAGCAAGTGGTAGACAACGCACGTGTGATGACCAAGGTTCTGACAGAGCGTGGTATGCGCATCGTATCTGGTCGCACCGACAGCCACGTGTTCTTGGTCGATCTGCAAGCTAAGAGCCTGACCGGTAAAGATGCCGAAGCCGCTCTGGGTCGCGCTCATATCACCGTTAATAAGAACGCCATCCCTAATGATCCGCAAAAGCCTTTCGTGACTTCTGGTATCCGTATCGGTACACCTGCAATGACTACGCGTGGCTTTAAGGAATTGGAAGCTGAAAAGTTGGCTCACCTGATTGCCGATGTACTGGATGCGCCTAACGATGAGGCGGTTACAGCTCGCGTAGTTGCTGAAGTGAAGTTGCTGACGACTAAGTTCCCCGTATACGGTGCTTAAAGCGAATAGTAGGAATTAAGGAGTGGTCAGTGCGAGCGTGCTTGCGACTGACCACTTTTACTTCCAACTTTCCAATAATCTATGAAGTGTCCATTCTGTAAAGGTCACGAGACCCAAGTCGTCGACACCCGCGAGAGCGAGGAGGGCGATAGCATCCGTCGTCGCCGTCGTTGCGTGTCTTGCGAGAAACGCTTCACCACCTACGAAACCGTAGAGTTGCGCATGCCGCAAGTTGTCAAACACAACGGTACGCGTAGCGAGTTCGATGCCGATAAGTTGCGCACCAGCTTCAAGCGCGCCTTACATAAACGTCCGGTGCCGACCGAGTTGGTGGATGCCGCGATCGATCACGTATCGCAAAAGATTTTCGCGCTCGGTGAGCGCGAGATCGGCTCGCGTCAGGTCGGCGAGATGGTGATGAAGGAATTGCTCAAACTCGACAAGGTCGCCTATATACGCTTCGCCTCGGTGTACAAGAGCTTCCAAGATGTCGGCGATTTTGCCGATGCGGTGGATGCGGTGAGTGACGCACCTGCACGCAAGGGTGCGGACAAGCGCAAGAGCTGATGTACACCTCGGCCGACAGCGAACACATGGCACAGGCGCTGCGCTTAGCAGAGCAGGGTATGTATAGCACCAGTCCCAATCCTCGTGTCGGATGTGTCTTAGTAAATGAAGGGCGTGTGGTCGGTACGGGTTGGCATCAAAGAGCGGGTGAGCCGCATGCAGAGGTCTACGCGCTGAGTGAGGCGGGAGAGGCGGCACAAGGTGCCACGGCTTATGTCACGCTGGAACCTTGCTCCCACCATGGTCGTACTCCGCCCTGTGCGGATGGCTTGATCGCCGCCGGTGTAAGCCGAGTGGTGGTGGCGATGCAAGATCCCAATCCGCTAGTTGCCGGTAAAGGTATTGCAAAGTTGCAAGCCGCCGGTATCGCAGTGGAATGTGGTCTGATGGAAGCGCAGGCGCGCGAGCTAAATATAGGTTTTGTGTCGCGAATGATGCATGGTATGCCCTATGTGCGCAGCAAGGTGGGCATGAGTCTGGATGGTCGTACCGCGCTGAAGAATGGCGTGAGCCAGTGGATCACTGGGCCGCAAGCGCGGCGTGATGTACAACACTGGCGTGCGCGTTCCTGTGCCGTGTTGACTGGTATAGAGACGGTGTTGGCCGATGATGCGCAACTCAATGTGCGTGATATAGCAATGCTGCGGCAACCCTTGCGCGTGGTGCTGGATAGCCAGTTACGCATGCCGCTGAGTGCAAAGATGCTGATTGGTGGTGGCGTGTTGGTCTATACCATCACGTCCGATGCGCAGAAGAGCGCACGGCTGGAAGCACTAGGCGCGACAGTCTGCGTATTGGATGCAGTAAGTGGGCGAGTCGATCTGGTCGCGATGCTCAAGGACTTAGCGCAACGTGGTATCAACGAGGTGCTGGTGGAAGCAGGTAGCGTACTTAATGGCGCGCTACTGCAAGCGGGATTGGTAGATGAGTTGGTGTTCTATATCGCGCCGCAGCTACTAGGTGACATGGCGCGAGGCATGGCGGGACTGGGCGAGCTGACCGGATTGGAGCAGCGTATCGAATTGCAATGGCAGGATGTGCGCCAAGTCGGACCCGACTTGCGCGTGTCGGCAAAAGTGAAAAGGAAGTCTCATGTTTAGTGGCATCATCGCCGACGTTGGGCGCATCACCAATACTGCAGACCGTGAAGGCGGACTGCGTCTCACTATAGATACCAACGCATTGGGTTTGGACGATGTGTTGCTGGGCGATAGCATTGCAGTGAACGGGGTGTGCCTCACCGTCATCGCATTGGACGGCTATGCCTTTACCGTGGACGTGTCGCGCGAAACCTTAGATTGCACGGTTGGCCTAGATACTTTGGGTGCGGCGGTTAATCTGGAGAAAGCGCTGCGTCTGTCTGACCGTTTGGGTGGACATCTGGTAAGTGGTCATGTGGATGGCGTGGGAGATGTAATCGCTTTCGATGATCTCGGCGAGAGTTGGAAGTTGACGATACGCGCACCTCAGGCGCTGGCTAAATTCATTGCACCCAAGGGCTCGGTCACAGTCAATGGCGTGAGTCTGACCACCAATCGTGTCGAGGGTAGCGAATTCGACTTAAACCTTATTCCGCATACCCTGCAGATGACCAATCTCAAAAACTTGGTGGCAGGCGCACAGGTCAATTTAGAAGTCGATCTGATCGCACGTTACGTCGAGCGGATGCTGGGTAAAGAGTAGGGATGAAGCTCAAGCAATCGTTGTGTTTTTGACAAAGTAAGTTGAGATACTGGAATGCTTTTTAACTCCTACGGATTTATCTTTATCTACCTACCGATAGTGCTGCTGGGGTTTTTCTGGCTTGCAAGAGTCGGTGAAAATTTATCGGCAGCATGGCTAGCATGTGCGTCATTGTTTTTTTATGGTTATTGGAATCCCAACTACGTTTTACTTCTACTGCTTTCAATAATTAGCAATTACGCATTTGGTCTCTGGATCGCGCGAACAGATCTAATAATCAAGAATCGTAGCTTAAATAAAAAGCAAGTTCTGATAGGTGCAATCACCGCCAACCTATTGCTGCTTGCCTACTATAAGTACGCCAATTTTTTTGTCGATAGTATTAACGGAGTTGCAGATGTAAATTGGCAGATAGCGGAAATCATTTTGCCACTTGGCATCTCGTTTTTTACATTCACCCAAATTGCGTTTCTAGTCGATACTTATCAAGGTAAGGTCAAGGAATTCAATTTCATTCATTACACTTTGTTTGTCACCTACTTCCCGCATTTAATTGCCGGCCCAGTGTTGCACCACAAAGAGATGATGCCGCAATTTTCGCTAACCTCAACCTATCGTTTCAAGTACGAGAATATGGTTGTTGGATGCGCTATCTTCTTTATAGGTTTATTCAAAAAAGTAGTGTTAGCAGATGGCCTTTCAATGTTTGTCGGTCCGGTATTTAACGCACCCGGCATCGGAGTACATCTAACTTTTATCGAGGCTTGGGGCGGCGCTCTGTGTTACACGCTGCAATTGTATTTTGACTTTTCTGGGTATTCGGATATGGCAATAGGACTTTCGCGCATGTTCGGCGTGGTATTGCCCCTGAATTTCCACTCGCCCTATAAGTCTGTAAATATTATTGAGTTCTGGCGTCGATGGCACATGACGCTTTCACGCTTTTTACGTGACTATTTGTACTTTGCTTTGGGCGGCAACCGCAAGGGCACTTCACGTCGTTATATTAATTTGATGGCAACGATGCTTTTAGGAGGACTTTGGCACGGTGCAGGTTGGACATTTGTTATTTGGGGCGGATTGCATGGAGTATTTCTAAGTCTTAACCATGCTTGGCATGTTCTGCGTCGAAGATTGGGACAAGATCCGGAGCAACCACTTTCTAAGCCTGCGCATCTGATGTCTGTTCTTTTTACTTTTTTAGTGGTGTCTTTTGCTTGGGTATTTTTCAGAGCCGACGATTTGCATCATGCGATGACCATAGTCCAAGCTATGCTTGGGCAAAATGGATTTGATCTGCACGCAGCCAACTCCTTAGTAAGTCACACTACACGTAACTATCTGCTGATTGCTATGTCGATAGTTTGGCTGGCACCCAACACGCAACAAATTATGCAAAATTTCCGTCCCGCACTTGATACGCCCATTCGTATGACTGTCACTCGCTTAGTTTGGAAGCCAAGTTATAAGTGGGCGCTCATACATGCCTTCGCTGCGATGATAAGTTTGATGTCCCTTTCTGAATTGAGTGAATTTATCTATTTCCAATTCTAAATGACCACTCACTAGTGTCCGGTTAAGAATCGAATAGATTCAGTTGGTTGCTGAAATCGGTGTTTGTTGCCTCGCCACGGATGCCCTGCAAGGCTTGTTGTATGGGCATTTTCTCGAACAGAGTGACCGACAGA
>JAQTTY010000019.1 GCA_028710525.1 Gallionella sp.
GTTTGAACCCTTGCTGTAGTTGAGTTTGAATCAAAGCGCGGTCATCCAATGTGATGTGTTTGTATTTTTTTGTCATGCAACATTCTTTCATGAAAGAGTGTTGCACTTGGATTTCGCGCGCGCCCAGCAATTCGCCATAGCCCGAAGATGCCCCCCAATAGGCGATCTACACGCACTGCACGATGCAGGTCGCCTATTGACGGGCATCTGCGACGGGTTGGGGGTTGAAAATAACCCTGTGTGTTACGGCTTAGGGTTTTACCGCTTCGCCACCCAGCGCTTGCGTCAGATCAGTCAGCATCTTCGCCAGTTCGCCCGTCATCAAGGTGAAGTCCAACTCGAACATTTCATCTTCGTTATCGGCAACCTTGCTCGATTCTTCCTTGATGATCTCCAGAAAATCGATGCGCTTGAGTTGCAGGTGTTCGTTCAGCACAAAAGAGATGCGGTCGTTCCAGGTCATGCCCAGACGGGTGACGCGTTTGCCGTTGGCGATATGCGCCAAAATCTCTTTGCCTTCCAGCGCATGATTGGCATAACGCACGGTGGCTTTGCTGGCATCGCTGGAACGCAATTCCAGTTCGCGGTCTATGCTGAAACCTGCCGGGGCTTGTTCGCGTGCCAGCCAGTCGGTCATCGCGGCCACCGGGGATAGTTCGGTTTGCAGCAGTTGCACGGGGAAGTTATCCACCGTCTTGCCCAGTTGCTCCAACAATTCATCTGCCTTGGCCGAGGACGCGGCTTCGATGATCAGACGGCCATTGGCCAAATCCAGCCACGCGTAAGTGATGCGTTGCAGCGCGAACGCTCGTGGCAGCAACTCGTCCGCCACCGCCAGCTTGATGTCTTTCATCTGCTTGCGCCCCGACTTGTAGCCTTGTTGCGCTTCGATGTCGGCGATACGTTCCTTGGCGAATTTGTTGATGATGGCGGCAGGCAACAGCTTCTGCTCGACCCCTAGCGCAAACAGAATTTGTTTTTGCGCGACGTGCACCAAGCGGTCATCGCCGCGACAGGAAACCCAGCCCCGGCTTTGTTTATCCAGACCGCTGCACGGCATTAACGGTTTCTGCGCCAGCTTTTCCTGCAACGCAGTTGCAGTAATAGCGAAGTCGGCGGGCAGACGATAGATGAAGATATTTTTGAACCACATGGCGAGGTATCCAGAAAATTGCTGACAACAAAGCTGCGTCCCGAACGCAGAATATCACAATCGTTCGCAACCGTTTTTTATTGTTTATCAATTGTTATCAATAGGTACATAATTCGTAACATACTGAAAACAATACAAAGTTACATATTACTTTTATTCCCTAACAAAGTACTCACGCCCCCACTTACATAATATAATTTTACTGTAGAATGCGGCGGGCGCCAATAAAAACTAACTTGGAAAACGAATACTGCTCTCCCGGCACATTAGACCACAAAGAGACAATACTTCGGACAAGGATCGTTATCCAGCAAGAGAAAGAGAGTTATTACAACTCAAACTGTCAGTTAATATTTACTAAAATAGCAATATTTACTGCGCAGTAAATATTGCTATTTTAGTAAATATTAGACAGAATCTTTACATTCACAGCACAGCAAAGAATGCCGATATGCTCAATGAGCCTCACATTTCCGAAGATGCTCTGATCAGCTCCCTACTGGAAACTCTGCGTGCATTGCCGGAGGTGCGTGCCGAGTTCGGAGCAAAGGAAACTGGTGCGGTCGCGAACGGCAAGGATTATGACGCACGCATCAGTCTTCAGATCGGTGGCAAATCATTTACCTTGCTCATTAATGCCAAAAAATATGTCTACCCCAGAGATGCACTTCGGTTCATTTGGCAACAACGTGATTTTGCCCGCAGTCAACCGATAGACCTTAAAGCAAAAGAGGTATTGCCGCTACTGGCCGCCGAGTCCCTCTCTTCAGGCGCAATGGAATTGCTGCGTAATGAGCGTATCGGATATTTTGACAGCGCAGGTAGTCTGTTCCTGCCCGCCGAGGGGGCTTACCTATATATAGACAAACTGCCATCTAAGACCCTGTCGAAATCAATATTACCCCTGTTCACCAAGCGGCGAGCGCAAGTTCTCCATGCGCTGCTGCTTCGGCATCAAGAATGGTTCAGTGTCAAAACGTTGGCCGATCTGGCAATGGTATCGACAGCAACTGCCTCACAGGTACTCGCGGAACTGGATCGTTTCGATTGGGTTGAATCACGAGGACAAGGTCCAAACAAAGAACGTCATTTGACTGAACCTGCAAAGTTGCTGGATACCTGGGTACAGCAGGTTGCATCAAATCAAACCCCGACCATTCGCCGTTACTATGTGCCAACCTTAAAGTCGGAAAGCCTGCTGGAGCAAATCGGAAAAGTATTTGATGCCCGTGAAGTTGAGTATGCCATCAGCTACGAAGCGGCTGCGCAGCGCTATGCACCATTTCTTTCCAATGTTTCCCAGGTGCGCTGCCGCTTGTTGGTCAGCAAAGCAGCCAACTCCGCAATCAGTGAACTCGGCGCGCGCGCAGTCACCGAGGGCGCAAATCTACTGATTACCGAAGCAGAATCCTCCAGCGATCTTCTGTTCCGTGAAAACATTGGTGGCATCTGGCTCGACAGTCCAATACAGGTATATATCGATCTGCTGCATGGCGAAGGCCGCGCCAAGGAAATGGCCGAGCATCTTCGCAAGGAAAGGATAGGCTTTTAATGTCAAAGCCAACAACGCTCGAAGGTTACAGTGATCAATACACCACGGACTCCGAACGCGTCCTCGTGACGCTATTGCGCGGTCTCGGCCCGTGGAAAGAGTCCGTATATCTCATCGGAGGCCTTACGCCAAGATATCTGGTTACCGCTCGCCCACCAGCAGTACCGGCGCACGCTGGAACCATGGATGTGGACATCGTGATTGACTTGCAGATCCTGGCGGATACCGAGGCATACCACTCGCTGGAGGATAACCTCAAAAAGATGGGCTTTGAGCGCGCAGAAAACGCTCAAGGGCAAAAATTATCCTGGCGCTGGGAAACACGCACTGAACATGGCGCGCTGATGATCCTTGAGCTGCTGGCCGATTCGCCTGAACTCTCGGGCGGCAAGATTCAGCCGTTGCCGACCAAGGGCACGATTTCGGCGCTCAACATCCCGCACTCATCAATCGTCTTCGACCTCTACCAGGTCACCGAGATCAGGGCTGAGCTACTGGGCGACAACGGTATCGCCACTGAAAAGGTCAAGCATGCCAATCTGGTAAGTTTCACCTGCCTGAAAGCATTCGCCTTCGACCAGCGTAATGAACGCAAGGACGCGCATGACCTGATCTATTGTTTGGAGCATACACATGAGAATCTGGACACAGTCGTTCAAGCTTTTCAGAAAGAGCAGAACGGCAAGCATGGGCAGGTTATCAAAGCGGCACTAGAGATTCTGCAAAATCGCTTCGCAGACGATGGCAATACCGAGGGCTACCTCAAAGATGGTCCAGTCTCAGTCGCCAAGTTCGAGTTCGGCGATGACCTCGAACAACGCGAAGCGCGAGTTCTGAGGCAGCGGGAAACCAGCAACCTGATTGATCAGTTGCTCAAGCGCATCGGATAGCGCGCGGAGTAAATATTGCCAACTTCAAATATCCAAAATCAAGACCAGGACCAGAACAAGGATTTTGATCCAACGCGCCTGAACGAACTCTTAGAGAAGATTCACACCCCTCCAGATCGAATCGGTCTCTCGTATGCAATCACTGAGCTGCTGGAATCAGCCCGCGCAATCCTCAATCTCGTACCCTCATCACAAGAACTTATTGATCTGGTTTCAGTTCTTGAAGACAGTCAGAATTTAAAACTTCCTAATCATCGGGCAGTCAGGGGGCTTAATCCCATGTATGGCCGCTATCCGGACTTCCCTTTGTACTCCTTGCTTACACAGGGAAAGAGAATGGACGAACCGATAGAGTTTACGGCCAACTTCCATCTGGTTACCGGGTTCTTGGTCGCATCCGTTTGGTTGTCCAGTACGCCATGGCATCCGATCCCATACGGGTTTGAGGTATTAGTGTATGAGTTACGCAGAATCAGGAACGAGAAAAAGTGGAAAAAACTACTCGAGATTGATTTCAAAGCGGAATCACTTCAGGCGTTAGTTCATTCCCTATCAGAACAATCCAGGAAGCAGCCCTTACAGACAACGATATGCAATTTGGCAATCAAACTGAATGAGGAACTGACAACCGATGCCCAGCAACCTGCGTCGATCAGAAAAAAACCTTCGTTACCTCCTCAACCAAAGCCTGAGTTGCCCTCACCACCCAAGCCGACCGAACCGAATCAACACCAGCCAAAAGATACACAACCAAGACAGCAGGAGCCAGACCTTGGCGATCACGATGAGTGGAAAACGAAGCAAGGCCATCGCTTTCGCCCCGTCGTCACCGGACGTCCGCCACCCCTTGTTACCAAACAGATTGTCCTGCGAAAACCCGCGCCGCACCAACCCGGCATCGACAATGCCGAGACAGGCGTTGTCGCATCAATAGCAGAAGCGCCAGCCACTCCCGGCACTGATGAGCCGCAGAACCTGCAGATCCAAAAGTTGCAGGTTCTGGATGCACGGTTCGCAACAGAATTCGACAATCAGTTCTTGCCTTTTTCCTGGGAAGCACTGAATGAGACTGAGGTCGCTGCAATAATCAGCGCCATCAAAACGATACTCAGTAACAAACACGAAACTAGAAATAACAAGATCGGGGCGCTGGTGGCCGGGCTTTCGATCATGACATCAAGAAGCCCAGCGGAATTGGCGGCATTCCGCATTTTGCATTCAAAGACCAACTTCAAAATGGCAGGCGCGGCCGTTCTGATTGGTAATGCGTGCTGGTATTCACCCTTCCCTACGCTGGAAAGATTTGAACCGGATAACGAGCAGGCACTTTGGTTGAGACCCGTCGGGGATGGCTGTTACCTGCCGCTGCCGACAGAGTTACTTTCTGCGCTATCGGAGCTATCCACCGATGGAATAACAATCGGTGAGGCGCTAGGCTGTTCAGTTGAGGAGCTCGAAGAGCTGGCGCAGACCTTCTGCAAAACCATCCGCAAGGACGCAAGATCGCGCGCCAACGTGTCGTGGATGCGCAGCATCATGTTTTACAAACTGCTTGCGCTATCCGGGGACGATGTCGGGATCGTCGCCACGCTTGGCAATACCGAGCATGCGCCAAGTACCGGTTTGTATTACGCAACATTCGAACAATATAAATGGCGCGGGATATATGGTCGCGCAAGCACCGGACTTCGCTTCACTGCATCCGTTGTTGATGCAGCAGATTCGTTGCCATACGGCTCACGTCAATATCCAGACGAAACAAAGCTCCGGCAATGGATAGCCACATTCTCAGAATCGACGTCGTCGCAATGCAAAAAAGCGAAATCGATTGCAGAGCTGATTGAGGCTCATAATCAATTTGCCGGATATTCATTTCTGATGCTGCTGGCCTGTACAGGCCACAGACCTGCCGACCCATACTCGTTCGGCATATTGTCTGTGGACCTTGAGAATGGATGGATTATTCTTTCGGACAAGATAACAAGTCCGTCGACGCGGGTCAGGCTGATTCCACTTCCCCCGCTTGTGGTGAAGCAGCTTCAAAATTATCAGGTACACCTGCGCAATCTTTCCAACAGAATCCAGGGTGAGAATCCTGAACTTGCCGACAAGATCAGCATGCTTTTCGAAGCGCCGGTTCATGCGCTGATCCCTCTCTTCTTCTGGCTGGATGAAAAATGGTCTGCATCAGCCATCGATATGTCTTCGTTCATAAAAAGATACAACTGGCCATTCGAAAGAAATGTCTTCAGGCATTGTCTGGCAACAGGTCTGAGAAATAAGGAAGCGCTGTCCGAGTACATCGCCATTCTGCTGGGCCACGTCGGAATTGGGCAATTTGGTTTTGGCAAATTCTCGGCACTGAGTCCGTCATCATGGAAAGACAAGCTCAGTCCGGCAATCAAAGATTTGCTGGAGTCGCAGGGCTGGATAAACATTGCCGGACTGACACATACACGTGCGAGTCTGCCCTTTCGAAAATCTCAAAGGCCGCAGCTTGAAAAGATTGAAGCACTGGATTGCTTTACCCGCGCCCGCGCGCACGTTGAAGAATCGAAGTCGGATCGGCAAATCGTCAGGGCGGCATTCATGGCGGCCAAGCAAAACACTCCGCCAGAAAGTCCAAAGGATGAATTTCTGGCCGCGTTCAAAAATGAAATCATCAATCGCAGCATTGACTCACCGGACAGGCTGGCCAAGCGGCTAAATTTTCATGTGCGATTTATCAGGTTGCATCGGCACGCACTGAACCCATCCTCGATTCCTGGCTGGGCAACTGACATGCACGGCGAGGACACGCCATTCGATCCGGATTCATTGGCTCTCGCCAAAATTGCAACCCACTATCGCGATTCGATCCCGGATATTGCAAAGGATTTTCTGACGCTAAGCTATCAGGAACGTGTCGCATTGATCCTGATTTCTTCTGTCGTGTCTGGGGGGCTCCTTCGCAAAACGCTAGTTGAACTATTACCTGCGCGATTGAATGGTGGCGTCCGCTGGTTTGAAGGTTATCTGTGGATTGATTTTGATGACCCTGCGTCCGGCGGAATTCAGCGCTGGTTTCCAGACCCTGCCACGGCATTACTGATCGTCAGATTCATCAAGTCTGAGCCAGTTCATCAGTATGACAAATATATCCATTTTAAGCCGAGCGTAGTCAAGCTTCTGAGCAAGATGCAGGGGCAGCTGCAAGGAGATTCAAAAGTCTCTGCCTTAGACGATCTCATCAGGATCGGCAAAGCATTTTTTGCGCTTAAATTGCCTGGGCTGCTGCGCGCATATGCAGGAGGTGATGTCAGGTCTGCATCTCTCACGGAAGCGTGTTGGCTGAGGCTGCTGTCTGGCCACCCGCTTGCTGTTGAGCAGGTCGAAAGCGCTACTGAGCGAGGGAGTATGCGATCTATTCGGCATACGAGCGAAGACGTAAAGTCGGCTCTCAAGAATCTCAAGGATATTCTCGAAGCGATTCGTGACGCGTTCCCGCCCTCTGCATCAGGTGCAACGGACCGTAGAGCTGTCCGTAGAAATTCGCTGACCAAGTTATTGAAGAACGTGGAGCCGATTGCGGAGTCGGGTCAAGTCATGCCGTCAATCGTTCATGCAATTATTGCATGGACAAATCACTTGGCCGTTGAGGGTAGCGTCGTTGTCCGCAAGCCTGCCGTTGGAACAATCTATAGTTACGTCACTGATATTGGAAGGCCTCTGATTCAGTTTTGCTCAGAGGTTGATTTTGTTGAGCTGAGTGATGCCGAGCTTGTCGATATCTACCAGCGAGTAATAGATTGCGGCAGTAAAGATAGCCGTTCATCGCGCGCAAAATCTCTCCGGTGGTTTCATGAATTCTGCGAAGAAGAATTCGACATTTCAGAGGTCGACTGGGATGAAGTAGCACCAGGACTGACTTATGACCGGTCTAAGGTTTCTGCCAACCTGGTTACGTTTTCCGAATATTGCATCGCAAAAACTTTGATATCGAATCATCCGCGACTCAATATTCGCGAGCGACAAATGTATCTTGTCGCTCTGATCTTGATATACAGGTGCGGATTGCGGTTGGGCGAGCTGCTGAGGCTGACTGTCAGCGATCTGATACTCGAAACGAATTGTGTGATGTTGGTGCGCAACGGAATTTATGGCAAAACCAAAACGCGAGCAGGAGTCAGGCAGATTCCCTGGCTGAAAAATAGTGATGGCGAAGAAAAGAAAGTCATTCAGGATTGGATAGAGCATCGCACAGATGCAGCAAATGGTGATCCATGGGCCGCGATTTTTGGAACTATAGAAGAAGTACGAACGCTCGAGGTCAGGCTGCAACTGTCGCGCGTTTTAATGGAAGTACTTCGGACTGTGACGGGTGATCCAACGACAAAGATTCATCACCTCCGGCACGGCGCAGGAACAAATGCAATCGCGATAACTTTATCGACCGCTCATGCAGGAAAGGTCGCTGAAAATATTGCCGGTTGGTTCGGCAACAATGATCTTGAAAACGTCGCGGCTGATTTTCGCCAATTGCATCTTGGGCAACCAGACAAAACCAGACGGATCGTTTACGCCATTGCGCAATCACTAGGGCATACATCGCCCCGGACATCTTGCTGGCACTACGGCCATCTCTTGGATTTTGGTTTGTATGAGCATGTCTCCAGTTTGGCTTCACTTAAAAATATCGAAGTCGCAAACTTGTCCGGCATGACACAGAGTGCAATTGGGGTTGCAGTGTTTAAGAGTTCAGGCAAGACAGCAGCAGATGTCGCGCTACATTGGTTGCTCAAAGATATCGATGGATTGAAGCCAACCACGAAATTGGCTGACCAACCCCTGACTATTACGACCTTACCACTTGAAGCGCCAATTCATCCTTTTACCTCGCCAAAATTGGCGCACATTATTCTGACCGATCTTTCTTCTGGGTTCGCGATTGAAAAGATCGCCGCGCGTTATGCACGCGAGACATCTGAAATTCAATCGATTGACGCCGCTGCAAATATAATTGAAAGAAGAACCGGATATCGGGAATTTCGAATATTTCGAGCAGCCAATGATGTTGGCGACAACAACCAAATTGCTGAACAAAAAATGAAGTTGAAGAAATTGCTTACTGGCCACGCCATCGATTTGTTAGGTGCGTTTCAGAAACTGATTGAGAACCCAAAATATGAAAAAATACTAGCGGATGCAGTTGGAGTGTGGCTGGAACAATACCGCCCGAGCCACAGCGGTTTACAGTTAACATTTTCCGACGACGTTTCGAAAATGATAAATTTGTTTGATGCGCTGGGCATTAAGAAAGGACAAATCGCTCTTGCAAGCAACTCTTCAGAAATCTTGTTTGAAAATTCAAATGCTACAAGCATTGGGATATGGCCAGAAAATATCCTTCGTCGCTCCAATAGCTATAGATCAGTCAAACGAACACCTCTTGGAGTCACGCAATCACCTACGCTGCTGGTTACGCAACGTCCCGCTGGCATTACGAATAGCGCGCGAAAATCCAGCGGAGGAGCTTCACTTCAAATGCATAAATTGCATCATCTACTATTTTTGGCGTCAGTACTCCAAGGTTGCAAAAAATAGTATCAAAAATCGGTAACTCAGAATTCTGAATTCAACGTGTATCCTGAAAAATGGTTTTATATTAGTTTCTCGTTTGCGTCCCCAACAGATTCTACTGAGATTAATTTGCCTGTTCTGGCTTGCATGTCAGGCCGTAAAGAGTCCCTGTATGGTGCAAATGCAACGGAAACCCTTCGATAATCGAGCAGTGCCGATGCTAGTTGTCTCCTATCAGATTCTTGAGTTATGTCTAAGGTGATCAAACCTCTCACACCATCAATATTTGAGAAGGTAACCTTTTGCTCGATTTCATTAAAAATCCCAATTTCCCCAGTCAAAATTTCCTTGACATCCTTATCCAAAATTTGCCTGTGGATCTGAGCACTTGTTTGAGTCGTGACTATTTCTTTTTTTGATCCAAAATCAATTTCAATTTTCGCCCCTGTAGGACCTGAAAGAAGTTTTTGTATTGATTCTTTTTCAGCAAAATCAGATTTTGAATTTTGCGGCGAGGACTCTGGTGGCCGACCTGCACTGGCAATATTACTACTCAATCGAATCGAGTCTCTGTGTGAGATAAATTTGCTATGCAATTGCTCTTTTACAATTTGTAGCTTTTCGTGAAAACCGAACAGATCTTCGTTGAGACAAGAAGTTATAACTTCAACTGCAACGCCGTTGCTATCGAAAAGAATTCTCAGCTTATGTTTTTTTAGAAGACCAGTTGACGTAACGAACTCTTCGACTTGTCTCGCTTTGGCAATTACATTGCTACTTAGGCTTCTGTTTTCAACATAACAAATGGGGCCATCAACCCATTTGACGTCTACGTCTAAGACCCTAAGTGAAATTACTTGATGCCATTGATCATTCGCTGCGCTCATATTCAACTCCCCAATTTTGAAGAGCATGAATAATATGTCCGATTTTTTCCAAATCCAGTTTGAAAAAGAGCGTTTTTTTGCACTCCTTGAGGAATTTGCTAAAAACGGACTTGGCAGGTTGTCGAAGTAGAACTCATTCGGCGTTTTATCGTCAAGCGCCGAGTGCGGTCGGCGCTGGTTGTATCGAGCAAAGTATCGCTGCAAGCGGGCTTTTGCATCACTCACGCAATCGTAGTCATGCAGATAGACGAAATGAAACGAATCAGTAACGAGCATCACAAGGATGATGGCGTTAAACATACCTGATCAAACGCAACAAGCTTAGCTTCCCTTTTCCTCTGGGACTGGCGGCTTTATCATTCTATGAACTAGTGCTATTTGTTTTACTCAACAAGGTCCGCCTGCCTTTAAGCCTAGGCAACAGCGCCATTAGATATATCCAAGTTGTACAAAAGCTTCCGATTCATTAACCAATATTTTTCATTGCCAAGATCAAGCACCTTATGCCCCATATCGGAAAATCCTAATTTTTCGTAGGTTCCTTTGCGCTCTTCAATTGCATACAGTTCTATTCCACAACAGTTTAGAGAGCGCGCCGAAGTTTCTGCCCACCGCATCAACATTCCGCCAAGCCCAACGCCGTGCAGGCTTTTATCAACGACAATCGCATCTACGAACAATGTATTCTGGCGCACAACTCTAAAACTAATGTATCCCATAATGCTTTGAGCGTTTTCAAATAAATATACACTTGCTCCTTTGGTTACCTTGTCGTACAGCAGGTCACCCCAAGTCACGTTGTCGATTGATGTAACTCCTGAATTAACACTTTGAGGTTTATGAACGTCTTGCTCTGACAATGCACGCAAAGTGCCAAATGGCGGTTTTCTGCACAATCTATTATTTGGGTATTTGTTCAGAAGAAATAATGCTCTGTCGTGGTCGCCAATCACCAAGCCGAAGTAATTTGGCACAAAGCTTGTGCCTCGTTTTATGACTAGTGAGTATGAAACGACAGATTGCGCACCAAGTTCATACATCTTGTTGGTAACTGCCAACATGCTTGAACCAGAATGGACTGCGCTGTCGATAATCAGGACTGAGCCTACTAATTGTAGGCTCGCATCCTGGGCATCCATGAAGAAAACTTCATTTTTTGACTTGTCGTACGAAACGACAACGATTTGAATCTGCTTTCTTAATTTTTCAGAAACTGATTGAAGAATAGTGTTTGCTAGTGCAACCCCAGAGTATCCAATCGCGTACCAATACTTGGGGAGATCCGCATCTAATTCCTCAAATCGTTCCGCAATATCAGCTACGTAGCATGAAACTTCTTCTTTCCCCAAAAAATATGTTTTCAAATTTATGCACCATGTACTGTTCTAGGCATAAAAATTGGTGCTTTATCAAGTTCTTTGCCAATAGCTTCAAAATAACAATCGCTGCACATATACCCATCACTAGTATGACGGCAACCTGTTATTGTTTCCTGTAATGGTGTACCGCACGTTACGCAATGATGCGCACCGATGAGTTTCTTCTCAAGTGCCGCGTACCCATTAATGAACTGCTCAGCAGTCATGGCCATGTTAGTCAACCCCCAAGAATATTATCTATCTAAAATAAACGCGCTACGCACTGCGAAACTAAAAAGGGGCGGGATTCTACCCTCACTACCGGAATAGTCAAGCCCCTCTCCCAACACACGCGTAGAATGAGTTTGGGATGAAGCTTTGTCAAGCCCCATGACCTTGCCCCTGTAATCCGTATCTCTTAACGCGCTCATTATGCGCCATATTTCAACTGTGCCGCCGACCAGTTTTGCTCGAACCACATCGGGCTGATACAGCCCAGTGTCGAGTGAATTTCGAACATTTGCATTCGCCGCATCTCCGTCGATCAGTGAGACGATAAATGCCATTTAAGGGCAACGCAACGCGCTTTTGATCCCGTAAAAGCAAGGGGCTATGCGCAATCTCGTCAAACTCTTGAACACTTCATTTGGCGTAGGCGCTGTACGTTTGTAGTCAATTCAACGAAATTAAATTTAACTTGGCTCATTTTTGCGTACCAAGTTCTTTCAGGTTGTCTTTTCCTTCGGTTGATCGTGGTGTTGGCTGAGCCGCGCTCAATAGCGTTCGCAAATTCTGTTTTCCATATCTTCTTCTCAGTTGCTACAGGAATTGAGCTTACGGATAAGCCAATCCCAAAAAATATTTCTTCTATTTCTGAAAATTGTCTCCTTGCCTGAACACATACAAAGCAAGGCAGCCCATTTGGGGTCTGCAATTTTCAAGGAGAAGGAAATGTCTGCACTGAACGCATTTAAGCAGTTGCTCTGTTTCTTGTATGGAACCAGCCTTACGACGGCGGAACGCCATCACCCGCAGTCACGAATGGTAGTGTACACGATAGGCGGGTTGATTTTTTTCGTATCAATTCCGTTCATCTTTTGTGGGACAACCTATTTGTTGCTGGATCAGTTTAACGATGTAAATCCACCGTGGCTGCACTATGGCAGCCTGATAGTCACAGCCAGCATGATCACCCTTGCAGTAATCTGGACGGAGCGAGCATTGTTGGTACTGGCCGATGCCATATGGCCACACTGGAGCGCCCAAATGGCAATGATGGCGTTGCGTCTTGGAATGGTGCTGCTTTTCTCCGCCGTGATCGCACAGAAGTACACGATGAATGAGTATAAGGGCCCCGTATCCTCGCAGCTTGCTGCCATGCGCGAGAATGCCTATTCCCATGAGAAAGCAACTGCCAATGAAGCGTTCGAACTGAAACAACTGGGCGACAACGCGGAAACCACCAAAAGCAAAATCAACCAACTGAAAACCGAGTTGGCTACGCCACCTGATGAAATTCGCAACCTTCTAAGCCAAGCAACCACATGCAAGGCAAATGCATCCGGCTTGTGGGCAGAGTTGCAGGGTTTGAAAGAACTTCAAAACCGATCGATCCCACAGCAAGACCGCCTGACAGAATTGCAAATCAGTGCGCGAAAGCACAGCGCGGAATGCAGGCAACGTCAGGCAGCATATGACACGGCCTTGCGGGAATACAACTCACCACGCCAAGTCGAATTGGAGCAGCTCGTTTCACAGGCAGGTCAATTCAAGACAAAGCTCAAGGAGGCCGAAAATGCCGCCGATAAGCAAGTAAAAGAACGCTTTAGCGAGGCGGAAGCTGCGCTGAAAATGAGCGGTAGCGACATCCGAGCATTTGAATTGGTGCGGGAGCAAAACCCCGCCATTGATCGCGAAGTCCGAAATACCACATTGCTACTGGCTTGCCTGGAGCTGCTGCCCATTCTGCTTAAGATATTGACCCATAACTCACCGATTTCATCGGAAACACGAGCTCTGCTGCAGCATGAATCTGCAGTGTTCAGAAATATCCTGCGCGAGTCTATTCAGCGCGAGAAGGTGGCAAAACCGATCGGATCGTTTGCACCGCCGCTTTACGCCATACGCCCGTACTTTCAGCCACCGACGAACCAACCATCGTCAGGCGAACCCTCTGCGAGCTATCCAAATACTCCACCCTCCTGAAGCCACCTTTGAAGCACAGCAGGCGAAATATTTTCGCCTGCTAGCTGAAAAATGTTTCGCCATCCTGACACATATGTATCAAGCCCCGCAGTTAACGAGGACGAGAAGCAGTAACGACATAACTTCACCCTAACGAAAGGACATTGCCATGAACCCGATTTTTCAAACTCTACCCCATCACACCGCTCAACTTGCAAGCAGCTTTCCGCCCGGTCAGGGAGTCACACCGCATACCAGCAGCATGGGCGTAAGCCCGGTTATTGCGGGCTGCAATAACGCTCCCCGTCTCAAAACCTATCTGGATCAACTCGCCAACTTGGTTATTGATGACAGTGGCAGCATGAGCGGTGGAAAAGCCGCCGAAGCCAACCGAGCCGGTACGGCATTGATGGCGGAGCTGGATAATCCTAAAAACAAGGATGGATTCCGCGTGTCTTTGATTCGCTTCGGATCTACAGCACTTCTTGAAGGCGAAGCACTGCCACCATCTGGAGTTAGTTTCAATTTCAATGGTTCAAGCGGCGGCACTATGGGTGCACCCGGCCTGTTGTTGGCGAAACGCAGTATAGAAAAATATTCGGCTCGCCCTGATCGTCGCTTAACCAGTCCGGTGGTCGTATTTATGTCGGATGGCGGCTTGGCTGATTCCGCCCACACCCTCCAAGTCGCCGATGAAATCAAGCAAAAACTGGGGGGGACGATCATCAGCATTGGGTTTGGCAGCGATGTGGATGAAGCCATCCTCAAACAAATCGCCTCTTCACCTCAACACTATTCTTTTGCACAAGTGGGCAACCTGACGGGGCTGTTCGCGCAGGTGGGCAAAACAATGACCAACAGTTTGCAGCAAGTACGTTGATGACAACGAAAGAACCGGGGATGCACCGATACTTTTGTCGGTGATCCTCGGCTCAATCGCTACGAATAGAGGTTTCTGCCATGAACAGATTTCAGACAATTTTGCGCAACTCAGCCAAGACGGCATCTGGTTGTCCATGAAATTTACTTGAGCGTAGTCATCGCTTACGTGCTCGTGGTCGTAGCAAAACAAGCGAGCAAAAAAATATTTTACAAAAAGATGAAAAATTCTGCTTCCACAGCACACTCAGTAACAAAGCAGGCGCATTCGGCGACTGCATCGTCAACGAGGAGAAAAGCTTGAGCCAACCTATCCGCACCATCGACGTGAAAACCGGCCACTGGCCATCCAGCCGCCCTCATGCATCCTCGCCCCCTGTCGGGATTCAGCCGTCGAAGGCCGTATGCGAGGCGCTGGGTATCAAGCAGCAGTGTTATGTGGTTTCTGATGTTAAAACAAGCCCAGAGCAGTTGCCTGTTAAACGGAATCCCTGGGTACTCTTGAGTGCGATTATTGCAACTCTGCTTCTTGTAATGGTCGCCTCTCGCGCTTTCGCTGCAGAATCTACCCCTATTGTTGCCACTCAGAAAAATACTCAAGGAGTTACCACCATGGCCCTTTCATCCTCACTAACTTATCCAAAGCCAGTTGTTAAGAACACTTCCTCCATCGCGGTTGAATCCACCGCTAAGCAGTCGGAACCAACAGCCACCACTGTACCCAATAGCGCATCCGGCGTACCCGAATTTCCGGTTCTTACAGCCACGCCTGTTGCAAAGCCTGAGACCGCACCCGCTGCACGTGAAGAGGTAGGTATTACAACTTTGTTAGTTGGTCTGGCTGGGGGGTTGGTTGCGAGTGGAGCGAGCAGCTTGGTTCGTACGGGGCGCAGGCGCAAAGAGTTGGAGGCATCAGAGACTGATCTGCCTGATGACAAAATACCCCTTTCATTAATCAAGCCACCTTCCGCAGACGGGGTCACTGGTCTGGTGGCAGGGCTCGCGGTGGTCGAACCTGAATACCTGATGCGCGCCTTTCACCGGGTTTATCGGAATCTTTCGTTCGCACCGTTGCCACCCAATACGGCCTTGTGTTCAGTGGCTGGTCAAAACCCTGAAAACCAGGACTACGGTTTGAGCTTCAGCTATCGCAGCCGCCGTCATGGCGAGCTGCAAATAGTGCTGGTGGCAGACGGGTGTGGTGGCCATGTTGGCGGGCGCGAGGCGGCCTATACCGCCGTGAGCGCCGCAGCACAGGCTCTTTTGACGGATACGACTACAGTCACAATTGAGAAGCTCAGCTCAACTGCACTGCAAGCGGCCTCTTCTCGATTGGAAGCAGTAGGGAAACGTTACTGGGCAGCCAACGAGTTCCGCTGTACGTTGATTGTTCTGGTCAGCAGCCCGAGCCAATATGCGCTCGCCCACATCGGCGATGGAGGATGTGAACTGCGCCGGGAAAATGGCGAATGGATCAGCCTTTTAACACCGCACAAAGGCGAAGCACAGAACATCCTGGCTGCCAGCCTCGGTCCGAGTCAATTCGGAATGCACAGCGAAACGACAGCAGAACGCAAACCGGGCGATCTGCTGGTTTTGGGAACCGATGGAATCTTTGATGTTGCTTCAGATCAAGAAGCATTTTGGAACTGGGTTCGGGCCGAAGCGCCGCGCAGCAGTTGGCAAACGGCATTAGCGGCCTTGTTGGACACAGCGGCAGTTGATCCTCGCTTTGACGACAACATGACCGTTGGCCTGTTAAGCACCCCAATGACTCCCTTACAAAAGACCTCACTGAGCATCAAGCATCCTGTCGCCGATCAATTGACCACCTTTGAAGGAGAATGTCATGTTTAGTCATACACCTGGCACCAAAGTGCAAACCAGTGCTGGCATCATCACCATTCTGAACGACTCTCCCGGAATGGGCGGTGAAGGTCAAGGCTATGTCGCCGAACTGAATGGCAGCAAAGTGTTTTACAAGGCGTTCCATAAGTCTGCATGTCCACCATATACGCCGGAACAGACATTTTCCCTGCGCACGGCGCGCGCCGAAGCACTGGTGAAGCTCGGTCTCTTTAATTTCGATGCAAGGCTGAATGCTCCGTTCGCAGTCAGCGACGAGGGCGGTTACGTCTGCAGCTATATTGAGAATTTGTTGCCGTTGATTTCCGATAGTGGAATCAGCTACCTAAGCGAATCGCGAACCTATGCGGATCGCGTCAACGTGGTTGGTCAACTGGCCGGATTACTGAACCTGCTTCACAGCTACAACATCGCGCATGGTGACATCAACAGCAGCAACATCGGCGTCGTCATCGATGCAAGCGGCCAGGCGGTGGTCAATCTTATCGACTTTGGAAATTACAACGCAGGAGATGCCAGCCTGCCCCCATTGATGGCTGGTTCTGAGGGCAGTATGGCTTGGTGGGTACGCGAGTCGGGTGGGCTGCCGGATGTAAAGTCTGACACCTATTCGTTCGCCATTGCCGCGCATGAACTTTTGTTGGGTCGCCCGGTAGTCGCCGGATGCAGCAACATTGCAGAAATGCTGGCACGTCTTGAGCGCGGAAATTTGCCCGGCGATCCTCTGCTTGGGCGCGACGAAGCCGGTCATGAGGTAGGTATGCCGTTCACGTTGTTGTCACCGGAATTGCAATCTGCATTCCGCCTGATGCTACGCCCTCAAAAATCCTTTCAGCCTGCCATCGCCACCTTTCACCAGACTTTACGGGCCTCTCTGCCAAATCTTTTTGCCTGTAGTCTTTGTAATTTACCGATGTGGTGGACGCCTGCGCGTACCGAGTGCGTTCAATGCGGGCACCCCGTTGGTGCTGCATTTTCATTGCAACCCCACGGCTCTCAACCGATCCCGATTG
This sequence comes from Gallionella sp., assembly GCA_028710525.1. Classification (GTDB taxonomy): domain Bacteria; phylum Pseudomonadota; class Gammaproteobacteria; order Burkholderiales; family Gallionellaceae; genus Gallionella. The sequence continues at coordinate 17,342 of JAQTTY010000019.1, forward strand.
CAGGCTATCGAGTGCTTGGACGCGATCAAATCTCGGGAGGCGCGGATAAAGGAATCTCGTTGCAGCATTTCAGAATACAGCCCACGTCGCCTGGGCGCGGCCAAATCGAGGTGCTGTCTGGCAATGGGATCAGGCACCAGCGCGGTGCAGAAAGGGTTTTTGCCAAGCAAGGAGATACGATGGATATTCAGCACGGAGATCAGCTCGATCTGGGTCAGGGAACTCGCATCGCGGTAGTTGCTTGATATTGGTGTAAAGCAGGCGATACAACTGAAAGGGAATAGTATGGGTTCATTACAGTTCAGCTCCCCCCCGGTGTGCTGCCTTTACTGTGGCATCAGCGTGGGTGGGAAACAACGCGGTTTTCAATATGGCGATGGTCGGGTGATTTGCCAGAACTGCCACGACACAGCGATTAAGACCACAGATGCACTGAGCCGTGTCTGGACTCATACGGTCAGTTTCTGTGAACAGTTGGGCTTGCATGCGGATTGGGATAAGGTTCCGGTTAGCCTTGAAAACCAGCCTGACATGGCGCGTCTGTCCGGCGGTTCGGCTGCAATCGGTATGGCGCGATCTCAGTGGCAGTGGTGGGGGTATCATTCCAGCGAGGTTGTGATCCTGTATGGGATGCCGACCCTGCTGGCGCTGGAAACGCTGGCGCATGAGGCTGGGCATGTCTGGTGTCACAGCAATGGTATTCGTTTTAATCCAGCAGACGTTGAAGAAGGTTTCTGTAATGTCGTTGCCTATCAGGTGCTGAAGGCTTTGGATGCGCGCTATCATCCAGATGAAAGGATCGCGGCGATGTTGGCCAATCCGTGTCCGGTGTATGGCGGTCACTTCAAGAACGAGTTGGCTAGAATGCAGGCAATGTCGTGGAAGGGTTATCTTGTCGGGCTGCAATCTGGTGGAGTTGCGTAATGCGAAGGCAGAGGTTGCAAAAATGAATGAACTGGTTGGCTAATTTCTGACCAAATTTGACAACGAAACATCACAAACAATTTGACTCACGATATGAACCCTGACCTTGATCCTGTAGCCCGTTTTTTTTCCTTCTGCAATGCCGCTGAAGCAGCATCAAGCAACGGCGATTACCCTGCCGAAGTGGGATATTGGAGTGCGGCATATCAGTTGGTGGATGAGCATCAAGAGGCGTTTCGAATACAAAATCTTTCTGTACATGATTTGCGTGCATTGGTGCGAACAAACTGGGGCAACGCGCTCGCCAACAGCGGCGACTTTCCGGGGGCGTTGCCACAGTTTGTGACGGCGTGGGCTATCCACGAAGGGGAATTACCAAACCGCCCGGACTTGGCCGCTGAGCGCGCTGGTCTGCTGATGGACTGGGGCTCTGCGCTTTACAGCGGCGGCGACTTGCCGGGGGCGCTGCGCCAGTTTGCGGCGGTTTGGGCTATCCATGTGCAGGAATTGCCGGAGCGCCCCGACCTAGCCGCTGATCGCGCTACGCTGCTGATGAACTGGGGCAATGCGCTCAGCAGCAGCGGCGACCTGCCGGGGGCGTTGCTAAAATTAAGGGCGGCGTGGGCTATCCATGAGCAGGAATTAAAGGATCGCCCCGACCTAGCATCTAATCGCGCCAGGCTGCTGATGAATTGGGGCCTTGCGCTCTTCCGCAACGGCGACCTGCCGGGGGCATTGCGCCAGTATGCGGCGGCGTGGGCTATTCATGTGCCGGAATTGCCGGAGCGCCCCGACCTGGCTCCTGATCGCGCGGGACTGTTGATGAACTGGGGCGCTGCGCTCTACAGCAGCGGTGACCTGCCGGGGGCGTTGCGCCAGTACAAAGCGGCATGGGATATCCATGAACGGGAATTACCCGATCGCCCCGACTTGGCCGCTAAGCGCGCCGGGCTGCTGATGAATTGGGGCCTTGCGCTCTTCCGCAACGGCGACCTGCCGGGGGCATTGCGCCAGTATGCGGCGGCGTGGGCTATCCATGAGCGGGAATTTCCGGATCGCCCGGATTTGGCTGCTGATCGCGCCGCGCTGCTGATAAACTGGGGCGTCACGCTCGCCGACTGCGGCGACCTGCCGGGGGCGTTGAAACAGTATGCGGCGGCATTGGCTATCCATGAGCAGGAATTGTCGGATCGTCCGGACTTGGTCGCTAATCGCGCCTTGCTGTTGATGAACTGGGGCAATGCGCTTGGTCGCAGCGGCGACCTGTCGGGGGCGTTGCGCCAGTATGCGGCGGCATGGGCTATCCATGAGCAGGAATTGCCGGATCGTCCAGACATGGCCGCTGCTCGCGCCGCGCTGCTGATGAGCTGTGGAAACGCGCTCAACAGCGTCGGCGACCTGCCGGGGGCGTTGCGCCAGTACGCGGCGGCGTGGGCTATCCATGAGCAAGAATTACCGAATCGCCCGGATTTGGCCGCTAATCGCGCTAGGCTGCTGATGAACTGGGGCACTGCGCTCGAAATCAGCGGCGACCTGCCGGGGGCGCTGAAACAGTATGCGGCGGCATTGGCTATCCATGAGCAGGAATTGTCGGATCGTCCGGACTTGGCCGCTAATCGCGCCTTGCTGTTGATGAACTGGGGCAATGCGCTTGGTCGCAGCGGCGACCTGTCGGGGGCGTTGCGCCAGTATGCGGCGGCGTGGGTAATCCATGAGCAGGAATTGCCGGAGCGCCCGGATCTGGCTGCTAATCGTGCCAAGCTGCTGATAAACTGGGGCACTGCGCTCGCCGATAGTGGCAACCTGCCGGGGGCGTTGCGCCAGTATGCGGCGACGTGGGCTATTTATAACAACGAGCTTTTGGATCGCCGTGAAACAGACCCAAATTTATTCAACCTCGCCCTGAACGAACTCACCTGCTGGTCGGCCATGGCCGATCCCCATAACCGAGCCGAAGCCGCCAGCCTGGCGATGCGCGAACGGCTGAACCTCATCGTTGAGACCAACCGCCCACACTGGACAGAGGAATTGCACGTCCAATTTGTCGAATACCACGTGCGCTGGATGCAGCGCTGTCTGGATGCAGGCAAACAGGATGCACGCGAGCTGGAACACCTGCCGCATATCCTCAGCCTGGTGTCCGGCTGGTGGCTGACCCAGTCGTTGCTGGACGAACTGGATCACGCCAACAACGCCGCGCTGCCGGAGCAAGTTAAAAACTACGCCCGTCTGCGCAACGAACTGCACAACCTGAGCTTGCGAATTCAGCAACTGGCTCCCCCGCATCACGAAATGGATTCGGCTTCTCCGCTCAATCCTGATCGGCAGGAGAAACTTAATGAATTGCGTCGGCAATATGACCGCACCCATGGAGAAATGATCGCCGCATTGCAGGAAGCAAAGGATCAGCCCGGCTATGCCGCACTGGCAACCGATCTGGGGATCGACACCGAGCAGTTGCGCCAGACGCTCGCAGCCGATGAAGCCATCGCCCTGTTCGTCGATTTCCCGCACAGCGACTTCCATGGCGTGTTGCTGCTGAGCACGACCCGGCTGGAGTGGTTCCCGATGACCAACCCAGCACAGGCCATGGCGTACCTGAACTATTTCAACGAGACCTTCTGCAAAGGACGCAGTGGTGTCGCCTTTCGTGGCAGTAATACAGTTCACGCCGATGCTTCTGCGGATACCACGCTCAACCTGTCGCACACCGACTTCTGGCCGGAGTTTGGTCAATGGGTCAATGCCGCCCTGTGGCAACCGCTGGCCGAGGCCTTGGCCGGCATCCGCTGCCTGCACCTGGTCACCCAGGGGCGTGCCCACTCCATTCCTTGGGAAATGGAAGCGCCTGCCGGACTAGTGCTTAAACGCTATCCCGGCCTGGCACTGTTTGCGATGCAGCACAACATGATCCGCTCACCGAAACCGGATTTCACGGGCGAAATCCGCACGCTCGGGCTGGCTGCCTCTAAGGATGGGAAGATTCCTTCGGCTCAACGGGAAATCGAGGTCATCCGTGCCTTATGGGCAGAGAAGATAGATGGGCGTGTTGTTTGTCCTTATGATTATCTTGCCCCCGGTACGACGAAAGTCGAGGCGGTGCATCTTGCCGGACACGGTACGCATGCGGACGACAAGCCTCAAAGTGCCGAGCTCGACATGGGCGGAGCCACGAGTTGGGGGCTGCCGCAAATCATGGCCAGCCCAGCAAGGCCTCGGGATGTGTTCATCTCCGCCTGTGTGGCCGGACGCACAGCCGAGGGAGAGGGCGATCTATATGGTACGGCTGCGGCAATGATGCAGCGGGGGGTACGCGCTTTGACCGCTGCGACGGTCAACATGCACGATGACTGGATGTTTGTGCTGGGCGTCCTGACGCAGATGTATCGGTTGCAGGAACCGCATCTTACTCAAGGTGAGGCCTTGTTCAAGGCCAAGGCTGATCTGGCGCAGGGAATTGATCTTCTGCCTGCGATTGATAATGCTTGGCGAAAGAAGCACGCGCTGACAGTTACGATTCCCAACGTGATCTCCGATATGATTAAGGACTGCAATACCGCCGACCCTGCGCATCACTACACGGCAGTGCGTGAGAAGCTGAGCAGTTTCATATCCTACCAGGATGTGCTGGATATGGAGAGTCCGGCGTTCGACGTCTGGTTGCGGTCTATCATGGCTATTGAGCCACAGCAACAAAAGGAATATATCAAGTCTCACTCTGTCCCCTGGCGCAAATCTCCTCCCCAACCTTATCTGGGGTCGTTGCTTCATGCGGTGGTGCATTTCGGGGCGTGAGGGACTGGGTTGTCGATTGCGGTTAGCTGAATCCTGATTCAGATATCCACAGTTTCAGTTGAATCTGCAACCAACCGCTTCGGTTAGTGCGGCAATGCCCTTTCTGAGGCATTCCAGTTCACCCCAAAAATAAAATTCACTTTTTGCTGAAAAATCTCCTTGCAGGTTGACACTAAGTCAGTAACGGGACAGCAGTTGCAGTCACCGTTACTTAGGAGTTGCCGAATCTCCTCCATAAGTCGGCGATTAACGATGGAGATGAAAATGGGACATAAACCACCACCCGCATGGCCGGAACGCAAAGAATCTTCCTGGTGCCCTCATTGCAGCGCAGATAAGAAATATGCCCGGACGAAAGTCCGTGGCAGCAAGACTGCTGCGGATTCTTAAGGCACAATGATGGTAGGTGAATTAAGGCCAGTGACGGGGAAATGTCCATTAACCCATTATTAAGGAAAAGCGCATATGCAGATTATTCCGCAAGTCAGCGACAAGGAACTTGAGCAATTTGTGCGAAGTGAATTGATCGAGTTGATTGCATCTGCCGAAATGGTTGGTTCACCGTTATCTGTAAATCAAATTTTTCCGCGAGCGATGAGTTCAATATTAGTTGCAAGACAACTCTTAGAGAATGCTGGTGATGATTGGACGGATCGTGTAGTCGAGTTAATAGGCCAAGCGATATTCTCCCAAAAAACAGTTATTCCAAGACAGCTTGCAGACGAGGAAATTTATGCTTGTGCTAAGAAAAGTGCGAACCAGATTGCAAAAAATGCAAATAGAAAAGGATGCTACTTAAATGATGTTGAAAACTTTGTTGGTGAAGTGCAAGAACAGGTGCTGAAAAGTTCGAGAAATGTGCGCGCTGCAAACAATTGGAAAGGATACGTGTACTCAATTGCACGTAATATCTTTAAGCGTCTAACCTCTCCTTTTTTGTTTTTGAGAACAGTGCCAAAGTAGCCTGTAATCCAGATCAGCGTTGCTTCTCATACCGCCCCCATCCCCGCCAACTCGCGCCGCAACTCAGATGCGCGCGCCTGAGAACAGCCAAGATACTTCCTGATTCCCGCCACCGTTGGCCGACACTTGCCGATCTTTATGGCATCCATGACTGGTGCCATCTGTCCTGAAAGTTCGCTAGTCACCGCAGAGGTGACTGCAGTAACTGGATCTTCCGTTTTGACGACCTCCGTTACTCCTTCTACGTGTGAAGTCACGCCATCAGTCACATCTTCAGTCAAGTCTGCGGTAACGATACTCCATGTCTGACCCTCGCCCCTATCCGTGTGCCGTAGCGCCTCATACCAGAGCAGCGCACCAACCAGCTCGATCAGTACCGAAAAAGTCATCCCAATAAATACGGCGACTGCCCCGTCACTATAGCCCGTGACTTCCGCAAGCCTGACCGTGACCGGATCGGTTTCCCCTGTGACCCGAGCCTCCATAGCAATACCAGACAATCTCACTAGTTCGTCCTCAAGTGCTTCCGCCCGCCTGCCCTCGGCAATCTCCGCCCGCAACGCCGCGCGCTCCCGACTGTCGCCTGTCACCGCCAATTCGGCGGCCACCGTGGCGACAGGTCTGGCATTGATCCGCGCAAGCGACTCACGCGCCACCTCGATCTGGCGTTCGGTGCCAACGGTCAGAGCAGAGTGCTGCGCTCTGTTTTCGTCTGCATGCACGCTCGCATGAATCAGGAAGGTCAGGTGTCCGTACATCGCGCACAGCAGGCAACCGATCCACACCGGCCACACAATCCAGCGGCGTGACAGGGCAGGCACCAGATGGACAGCCAGCACGATGATTGCGGACATCGAAACCAGCAGAACCTTTTCGATCAACGTGCCACCGCGTTCCCATGCAGCCGCAGCCGCCATACAAGCGGCGGTTAGCGTTACGAAGACTGCGACATGTTTCATCTGATTTGATGTGCCCCCGACCGCGCGCCGATTGTGATGACTCGCTTCACCATGTGTTTCGCCAGCCATTCCTCTCTTCAGTATGTTGTCCGTTTCCATAGCGGTTCAACCTCTCTCAGTTGCGTGGAATCGCGCTCCGGCATCAGGCAGCGTGAAGGGTTTACTCTTGCGGTGGGGATGCAGACTCCCCCAGCCTCCCTCCCGGTTCGACAATTGCCCGGTCAGTTCACTTTCACCGCTCAGGCGGTCCGCCATCGACAGCAGTGTCGCCTCGGGGGTGACCGGTGTGCGGATACCCAGCCATTGGGCATTCGGTGCCGAAGTGAGTGCGTGCAACAGCGACAGGTAATGCCGTTCCTGCAACACGATGCGGTTGGTGGCCATCGCCTGTGCGATCCATTCGATCACTGTATGGCGGTGTCCGATCAGTCTGCCCCGGTCAGACATGGCCCAGTGGTTGCCCTGAACGCTATATTCTGCCGCCTTGCCAACATCGTGCAGGAATGCTGCCGCCAGACTGATACCCCGGTTGGCCAGCGGATATTTCTCTGCCAGGAGGTTCACTGTTTCCGCCACTTCCACGGTATGGCGCAGGTTGCCGTTCCGCTGTGCATGGTGATTGCCGAGGGAGGACGGACACTCGCAGAACTGGCGGAAACGGGTTCCGTTCCACAATACCGACACAAGCAAATGCCGCAGGTTGTCTGGGACAGTGTTGAATACCGCTGCGGCACGTTCCACCAGTTGGCGATCCTTAACCCATCCGTGCGGCACAGTTTCGAATGGGTTGAAGGTCTTGAGCGGAATTTCCAGCAGAACCAGCCTCGAAATCCGGATGGTCTCGCCATCGCACAGCATGGGAAATTTCCAGCGGACGGACACCAGCGAGTCGACCTTCAGACGGATATCCGGGTTCGAGCGGGTGTATTCCACCGCAATCCGCTTGTCGTTGCGGAATAGCTCGACGCGGTATTCGACGCCGCATCCGGCTCTCATGGGCAAACAGCTGATGGACACGATGCGGTACACGCCGGACAGAGTTTCGGCGTCGGGTGCTTGGATCACGTTATACATGGCGGCTCTCCTTGTTCCTGTTCTGCTTTCCCAGTTTTTGCGATTTCGACTTTGCCTTGCGGTTTTGCTCGGTCTGATCTGACTCGGCTAGATAGCGCGTATTCACTTGCCGGATTTCATCCTTCAGTTGAACGCACCTGCCTTGCAGCCAGTTTGAGCATATCCGGGCACCGGAGACGATTTCTGCGTTGAGCCATTCAGGTTTTTCAATCGCGCTGGCGAAGCCGTGACACATGAACGCGCTGATATTGCAGAACTCCGCGAAGTCGTCGTGCAGGGTTATCAGGGTGTCTGCCAGAGATACCGGCGTGGATTGGTCTGATGCCGAAGCCTTTTTACTTGTAGGAGTCATGGCGTCACCTGTGAGGATGCGGCAGCGTCTGCTGCCGGATTTGCCTGTGCCGCTCCGCTCTGCAACAACAGGCGCTCGAATGCACTGCCATCCTGCCGCGTCATGTTGGGTACAAAACGTGAATACACGCGGAACAGCATTTCGGTAGTTGTGTGCCCCATCTGTCTTGCGATCCACTCCGGGTTTTCGCCAGCGGCGAGCCATAAGGTGGCTGCGGTGTGACGACAGTGATAGGGACGGCGCTTCTCTATATCCAGATGGCGCAACAAGGGATACCACACGCGGTTGGTGACGTTCTTGTGATCCAGCGGTTTGCCGAGGTTGTTGCAGAACACGAAATCGGAAACTTTGCGTGTGGATTTCTCCTGCTCCTTGAGCGCGTCATAGACGACTTGCGACATCTTGATCTCGCGCTGGGAGCCATCGTTCTTTGTATATTCTTCATCCCCTGCCACGACGGTTTCGCGGATCAATATCATGCGATGCTCGAAATCGACGTATTTCCATTTCAGGCCATCCACTTCGCCCGTGCGCATCCCGGTGAAGAAGCGCACGGTGTAGTACTGCTTGAAGTCGGCGCGCACGGTATTGATGATCAGCTTCAGTTCATCCAGCGTGAAGGGCTTGATGTCGGTCTTTTTGGCTCTGAGTTGTTTCAGGTTGAAGAACGGTGTGCGAAAATCAAAGAGGGCGTAAGAAATTTTGTGTAAACGGTCATTAGGCAGGAAACTGCCGCCACTTTGAAAGGAGACGCAATGACCGTAGCAAAAGCAGCCCCCGCAATTCCCGCCGAGTTGATCGACAGCCTCATGG
>JAQTTY010000020.1 GCA_028710525.1 Gallionella sp.
AAAGTGCATCAGTAACTCACGCGGTTTCTTCCTTGGAGCGGTTGCCCGACGTCAGCCCGGAACGGTCTGTTGCATCCTGACCGCGCTGCACGTGAGGGGCTGACATCCGACAACCCTTAACCAAAGCGGACATCAGGATGATCTACCAACCGAGTCCGCCTTGAGAGATTTCGTACCGCCCAAGATGAAACTCTCACGATGGTCAGCGCGGTTAAATTGCATAGCGATTTAGCTGAAAACTCAAAATCCAATCCAGCCTATATTTTTAGCACCCGTGGCTTTTCGACTCGCTTCTTTGGCTCACAAACAATCTCCTATTTAAGTACGAAGTCATATTCAGGCTGTGGTTATCCCATGCTTTCGCAATATCGCTAAATAGATATCTGGCTCTGGACGCACGCGATAGTTGTCCGTCTCGTGTGTCCACACGATCTTGCCGTCTTTGCCGGTGATGATCACCGTCGGCATCACTGTGTCGCTGTCGTACCCCATCATCTGCATACCCATGGGCAGTCCGTTCTTATGTTCGATGCCGAGCGTGCGTGCTGCCGCGTTGCCTTCGTCGGTCAGAAAATCGAATTTAGCGCCATAGACCTTTGAGACTCCCACCGTATTCTCATGTGGTTGCGGGGCGATCAGTGCGACGCGTACGCCGAGCGAATCTATCTCCTTATAGCGCCCCATCAGCTCCTTGATCTGCGCGGTGCAGAAAGGACACCAGTTGCCGCGATAGAAGATGAGGATCGCTGGCTTGTCGGTCAATTGTGCCGAGCTGATCAGCTTGTCGTTCACATCGCGCACGGTGAAGTGCGGTAGCTTGGTGCCGGCGATCAGTTTCATACTAGGCTGACGGTCACCATAGGTAGAGAACCAGTAGGAGTACAGCAGGAAAGTCGCCCAGCCGATCACGGCGAGTAGTGCCGCCAAGCCTTCACTGCCGGTGCTGAACCAGACGTAAGCAGTCAATGCCACACCCGCTGCGCCGAGTAGATTGATTATGGGGAAATGCGCACTGGTGCGTGCCAAGTCCTTCAACATCATGGCGCGCATGATGACCATCAGGATGGGCGCGGTGGTCAACAGCACACCGCTCCATGCCATCGTATTCTCGCCTTGGTATAGCATCCAGCCCGCGTATCCTGCTATGGCCATGATGGCCATCATGTAGCTGCTGATGAAAATCGATTTGAGTAGATTCACAGTAGATATCCTGTTTGAATTTATGTCATGCCGCGCTTCGAATCGATTCGAAGCGCGGTGGGATGGAGCTAAGCGGCTTTCTTGCAGCAAGCGTATTCGTCTGATGCGATCCAAGCTTCGCTTGCGAATGCGGCGTCAAGAGGCGTGTCGGTCAGGTGGTTGGTGTAGTTGCTCAAGGTCTTCATGGCGACTCCGAGCAACACTTCCAGCGCGTTCTGCTGGGTGTAACCTGCCGCAAAGAAGTCGATCAATTCTTGGCCGCCTACCACCCAGCCGCGCTCTCTCACCACAGCGCGAGTGAAAGCGACCAGCGCATTCAGCTTTGCATCTTGCAGGCAACTTTGACCACGTAGGGCATCGATGCGCGCGCCATCCACTTTCACCATGTTGCGTGCGATGAAGGAATGCGCAGCGACGCAGTATTCGCAACGATTCTCGGTGCTGACGGTGATCAACACGACCTGCTGCTCTTCCGGTGTGAGCGAGCTCTTTTCCAACAAGGCACCAAGTTGCTTGTAGGCTTCCAGCGCGACAGGCGCTTCGGCAAGGTGGGCGTACAGGTTGGGGATGAAGCCCAGACCTTTGTTTGCAGCTTCAAGGATGGGTAGCGCCCCGATGGGAGCAGTGGCTAAGGTATGTAGTTTGAATGTGCTCATGACGATCTCCTGAATGGGTTAGGCAACAATCTGTTGCTGGAACTCATTGTCAGGAATCGGAGAGTTGCGCTCCATGACTGCAAGGCGGTGATTTATGTCCGAACGTCCAGACTCTCACCGAGGAATATCAGCCGCGTGCTTTACCCGGTGGGATGCCGACGATACGTTTGAACGCTTTGCGAAATGCTGCTTCAGATTCGTAGCCGCACTTCATCGCGACATCCAGCATGTTGGCGCGACCATCGGCGAGCAAGGAGGTTGCCAGTTGCATGCGCCATGCCGCAGCGAACTCCATGGGGGACATCTTGACGAGTTGGGTGAAACGCGCCGAGAAGGTAGAGCGTGATTGGCAGGCGATAGAAGCCATACGATCAACCGTCCAAACTTCCTCGGGGCTATCGATAAAAGCTGAGATGGGAAGGCGTAGATTCTCGTCCGACAAAGCGGCGAGTAGCGGCGAAAGTCCCGGTTCGATGTGAAGCGCGTGTCGAATGATGTACAGGAACAAAGCATCAGACAAGCGATCCAGGATCGCCGTGACACCCAGATCGTTGCGGATCGCCTCGTCGGTCATCATCTCGATCAAGTCTTTCATCTGCCGTCCTACTGGACTCACATCCGGTCGGATCAACATGAAGTCGGGGAACGAGGCGAGCAGAAGACGGCGGATATGAGTGGGCAGTCTCAAATGCCCGCATAGCAGTCCCGATCCCGGAGCATCCTTGTCTAGCGGGCTGGGGTTGCTGTAATCGAAGGGGTGATCTGGGACGCTATGCAATGCACTGAAAGTGTGTGCCGCATCGTGAGGGAATAATGCGATGTCGCCCGCACGCATCTGCGTCGGTTTGGGTTGGTTCGGCATATGTATCCATGCCTCGCCATGACAAAGCAGATGGAAGGTCGTGGCATCACTTCCACCCGGCGTGGACATATGCCACGCATCGCACAACTGCCCGACGTAATAGACCTCCGAGCCAAGATGCAGGTGGCGCAGGAACGTTTCGAGTTGTTGGGTGTTATTCAGCATGGTCATATCACTTAGCCGGGAATCACTGTAACAATACGCTCACACGTTGTCTGACGATATCGGACATTGCGCTCAGTGGCGTAACCAATCCGCTGCTTAATGCTGAATGAGCGATGGAATGAGGTTGGGTCTGTGCTATCAGCTTGATTGCCATGACAACAACTTGTTGTGCGTGCTCTGCGTTCTTCATCAGGTTAGCAATCGCCATATCTGCAGTGACGTGCGCTTCTTTTGGATGCCAGCAATCATAGTCTGTTGCCAATGCTAGGGTGGCATAAGCGATTTGTGCCTCACGTGCCAATTTCGCTTCAGGCATATTGGTCATCCCAATCACACTCGCATTCAAGCTGCGATACCAATGCGATTCAGCTACCGATGAGAACGAGGGGCCTTCGATGCAGACATAGGTGCCTCCTTGATGCAGTGTCACATCAGAGAGGTTCATTCCTTTAACGGCCTGTTCGAGTATGGACGAAAGTGCCGGACAAATGGGTTGTGCCATGGAGACGTGAGCGACAGCGCCATCCCCAAAAAAGGTTGATTCCCTGAATTTGGTGAGGTCGATGAATTGATCGGGTAACACCATATCGAGCGGATGAATCTCTTCACGCAGAGAACCCACTGCTGAAATGGAGATGAGATAGCGCACGCCGAGCGATTTCATCGCATAGATATTCGCGCGGTAGGGGACTTCACTCGGAATCAAGCGATGACCTCGTCCATGACGGGCGAGAAATGCAACGGCTACTCCTCCGATCTGGCCTGTGACGATGGCGTCTGAAGGGCGGCCATATGGGGTGTCGATGATATGTTCCTGCGCATCGGTCAATGCTTCCAACTGGTAAAGCCCACTTCCACCAATCACGCCGATAATGGGTTTGTGCATCATGCCTCCTCAAAGAATGGGTCATGCTTTGTCGGGCCAGTCAGAATATTCTTACAACAATCGATGTAAGAATTTGTCCATCTCACACGACTACCGTACATATCCAACTGTTTCCATTAGCTGATGACTGAAATCTTGAAATTTTCGACTCCAAGGTGGGCAACATGCCACGTTTGATACTCGTAGGAGGTGGCCATGCCCAACTGAGTGTGCTGCGCGCACTCTCCACTGAACAGTTGAATGTGGAAGCCGTATTGGTCACCCCCAGTTTCTACCAGATCTATTCGGGGATGTTGCCCGGTTGGATTGCGGGGCATTACACCGTTGAACAATGTCGCATAGACCTGCGACCCTTGGCACAGGCCGCCAATGTCCGGCTCGTACTGGGTTCAGTTATTGGCATTGATGCCAAACGCCGTGTCGTCCAACTAGCAGACGGCTCTAAACTTGACTATGACACCATGTCGATTGATGTGGGAAGTGAGACCGACACTTCTTGGTTGCAAGCTGCAGATGTGCGTTTGCTTCCCATCAAACCTCTCGGCGAGTTTGTAGAACGCTGGCCCGATATCGTCACATCGGCATCTCAAAGAACTGACTACCACTTAGCGATTGTAGGCGGCGGGGCGGCAGGCGTAGAGTTGGCTTTTGCTGCTCGATACGCATTTACTTCAAAAGATATACAAGCTGAAGTCGCGTTGGTGGCATCAGAAAATGGCCTTTTGCCAGGTCACGCTGAAAGCGTAAAAAAACGAGCCGAAAATCTATTGCAACACCATGGCATCCGACTACATAAAGCTCAAGCCGTGGGTATCGCTGAAGGACTTCAACTGGCTACAGGAGAGCGATTGCAGGCTGATTGCATTATTGCCACGACTGGTGCGCGCCCGGCGACGTGGCTGGAAAACTCTGGTCTAGCGAGGGATGAGCAGGGATACCTGTTGGTTGATGCACAGCAACGTAGCGTTTCACATGCGAACGTGTTTGCCGCAGGAGATGTTTGTGTGCGTGAGGATATTCGATTACCCAGATCGGGAGTGCACGCCGTATTCTCAGGTCCGGTCCTTGCCAATAACCTACTTGCGAATTCGACGGGAAATGCTTTGCAGCGGTATCGTCCGCGTAAGAAGTCGCTTTATCTGTTGGCGACAGGTGCTCAATATGCAATCGCTTCGTGGGGAGGTTTTAGCGCACAAGGCCATTGGGTGTGGCGATGGAAGAATTGGATCGATCAGCGATTCATGCGCAAGAATCGTATAGAACGTAAAGAGAATGTATGACGCGCTTTATCAAAACAGCACTGTCGCGACATATCGTCATCAACGCATTCAAGATAGCAATGGTCGTCGGTACGCTTCTGAATATGGTCAATCAGGGGGAGCGACTGTTGCAGGGCGGTACAATCTCATGGCTGCATTTGATGCTGAACTATCTCGTGCCCTATTGCGTGGCCAGCTATAGTGCTACTAAAAACGAAATCGAACTCAGGGAAAGCAATGACTGCAAATCAGGAAATTAAGAATACATACTCGCCGACAGGGAACTTACTTGCCGATGGCGAGTTTTTGGAAGACATCCGAAGACAAATGATTCGTTTCGCCACGTTGCAACTGAGTGATAGTCATATGGCTGAGGATGCAGTCCAAGAGGCGTTGATCGGTGCACTAAAGAATGTCGCTTCGTTTGGCGGGCGAGCAGCACTTAAAACTTGGGTCTTCGCTATCTTGAAGAACAAGATCGCAGATGTATTGAGGCATAAACAGCGCACGGTGAATATCGGTAGCTTGGTGAATGATGAGGATGAGGAAGCAGATCTTTCTGAACTATTTGACCGTAAGGGATTTTGGCAACCTGATGAGCGACCTGTGGCTTGGGGCAATCCTGAGGAATCCTTAAGAGAAGGGCAATTTTGGCAAGTATTTGAAGCTTGTCTAGACGGATTGCCCCCCAAACAGGCGAGGGTTTTCATGATGCGCGAGTTCATTGAACTCGACGCAGATGAGATATGCGTCACCGTTGAGCTATCCACAAGTAATTTACATGTCTTATTGCATCGCGCGCGTTTGCGTTTGCGCGAGTGCGTCGAAAACAAATGGTATCTGCAAGGAGAACGAAATGATGAATTGTCGTGAAGCCACACAACTGATGTCAGCCTCGCAAGAACGAGAGCTTTCTTTAGCGGAGCGCATGTCTCTAGGTGTGCACACAATGATGTGCAAAGGATGCCACAACTACAAGCAGCAGATGGGGACACTGCGCACAATCACGCGTGCTTATGCAAAGGGTAAGAACGAGCAGTTGGAAAATAAGTCGTGATGTTAAAGCAAGACTTTTTCATCTGGTTCTGCCCACTTCAATGCTTTGAAGTTGAAACCATTTTCTAGCGCTGGCTTGATGATCTGAAAATAGGGCGACACATCGAAATCGCGCGGCGTGAATAAGCTGTGATGCCGGAGACGATATATCTCCTCGACACAACCTGGGCAGTCAGCACGATTGGCATCGTGCTTCTCTATCACTGGCAAGATCGGATAGTGAATCGATTGAAAAGCCTGTGCAAGCAGCGTAGAGCAAATCGCTCGCGTAGGATCACCACTGCCCAAAGCCAAAAGTTGGCGTCGGAACCGACTGGGTACGGGTGGAGTTGGTAACAGAAATCTTGCCAGATCGACGATGTTGCGTAGGTCGTACTGATGACCGATGCGCCTTATCGCATAGTCTGCTACTTGGCGACACTCCAACTCATCTAAACCAGCCGGTCTGCAGATGCGAGTATGTATCCCCGTGAATTCTTCAATGCCGACGCTGCGTATCCCAGCCACCATGTCGGCTTCGACAAAACAATGCTGATGTTTATTAGCGGAAATTTGTTCAATTTGATCGCCCACATAGAGCGCTGCATGAGACCAGGTTGATTGAGTCAGGAATTTGATCGCGGTACTGGCGCGGCTACTCCCTTCAACTAACAGCACATCGCCAATTCGCAAGCTTGCTTGCAATTGATCGATTGGCGTTGGTGTCGCGGTGTTGTGTATATGCCGCTCTCTCGACAAATACCGAGCTAGTCTGCCTCCCAACCAATCGAATCCCATACCCATGTGAGCTCCTTTTATCTGGATAGTACAGTCGCTGAGAGAGCCCATATTCTTACAAAAACCGCTTGAACCTATTGGGATTGACCCTATTTGTTTTATTGGGTGTAAGGAATCTTAGATATCCCCGACTACAGTCTTAGTCGCAATACCTATTAGGAAAATCATGCACGCTACCTTGCCATTGTTGCAGCACACTCAATTCCCGCCATTGCGTCGCAATGCCCTGGAGATACTTCAAGTCAATCTTGGCTATAAATGCAATATGAGTTGCGTGCATTGTCACGTCAATGCAGGACCTAGTCGCACCGAGATGATGGAGCGTTCTCTCATCGAGCTGATTCCAGAGGTATTGATCGCACGCAATCTACATACGCTAGATCTGACCGGTGGCGCACCCGAGCTACACGAGGACTTTCGCTGGCTGGTGGGTGAAGCGCGCAAGCAAGGTTGCAAGGTGATCGATCGGTGCAATCTGACCATCCTGTTCGAGCCAGGCCAGGAAGATCTGGCTGAGTTTCTCGCAGCAAACCAAGTCGAGGTGGTGGCCTCACTTCCGTGTTACTCATTGGAGAACGTAGACAAGCAACGCGGCAAGGGCGCATTCGATAAAAGTATCCTTGGCTTGCAAAAACTTAATGCCTTAGGGTACGGCAAACCCGGTAGCGGCCTGACGCTGAATCTTGTGTACAACCCACAAGATGCTTCGCTACCTCCGAATCAAGCAACCTTGCAGGCGGATTACCAGCGCGAGTTATTTGAACATTTCGGCATCGTGTTCGATCAACTACTCGCCATTGCCAACATGCCCATTCAGCGTTTTGGCTCCATGCTCATTTCCAAAGGCAAATTCAATGACTACATGTGCTTATTGCATGAGAACTTTGCTGCGGCCAATCTTGAAACGGTGATGTGTAGGAATCTTGTTAGCGTTGACTGGCAAGGTTACTTGTATGACTGCGATTTCAATCAGCAACTGGGTTTGCCTACCCCAGGACAAGGGCGACCCCATCTAAAGGAGTTGCTACATCACGATATTAGAGATCAAGCGATCCGTGTTGCGGATCACTGCTATGGCTGCACTGCCGGACAGGGCAGTAGCTGTGGAGGTGCTATTTCAAGCAAGAACAATCAACTTATAACTAACCATTCATCCCATTTGCAAATGGTGACACTGAAATGAAACTTCAAGCTCCCGCTAAAACTCCTCAGATTCAACTGATTGATATCAACGGACAACCAGTCCTTTTGGGGCAGGGCAGAAAGATGTTGCTCTCCCTGTTCCGTGAAGCCGCTTGCCCGTTCTGTAATTTCAGGGTCTATGACCTGACTAACAACTACCCCGGCCTGTCCAATCTGGGGCTAGATATCGTGGTGGTATTTAAATCGGACGAGGAGGAGGTGCGGCAATTCATCGCGCGCCGCTCGCGACCGTTCCGTATGGTCGCCGATCCAGACGGAACAGCACACGAGGCATTTTCCATCTCAACTTCGATGTGGGGCAAGCTCAAGGCGATGATGTTTCACCCGCTGGCTATGATGAAGGGTATGAACATGGTTGGTATGCGTGGCATGGCGACAGGCAATCTGATGCCGGCCGATTTTCTGATCGATGAGAATGGAATGGTGGTCGAGACCTACTACGGCGAAGACGCAGGCGACCACATTCCGATGGTGCGTATCGAACTATTTGCCGTGCGTGGTTTGGCTTCTAAACGGCCTGTTCAACCATGAAAAGATCAGCTATCGTCATTGCGTTTATCTTGATGGTGACCGCATTTTTTGCCCTTGATCTGGACCGCTATCTGACGCTGGAATCACTCAAGCAAAGTCAACACGATTTCGCCGCAATCAAGATGGAATCGCCTTGGTTGGTCGCGGGCGTGTTCTTTGTGGTGTATGTGATTGCCACCGCGCTCTCACTGCCTGGAGCAATCATCCTGACGTTGGCTGCAGGTGCTTTGTTCGGACTATTTGAGGGAACGCTGTTGGTGTCATTCGCATCCTCCCTCGGCGCGACTTTGGCATTCTTAGCCTCCCGTTTTGTGTTGCGTGATGCAGTGCAAAGCCGCTTCGGCGATAAGCTCACGGCGATCAATGACGGTATCGCCAAAGAGGGGGCGCTGTATCTATTCACTCTGCGTTTGGTGCCTATCTTTCCATTCTTCCTCATCAATCTGCTGATGGGGCTGACGCCGATGCAGACACGCACCTTCTACTGGGTGAGTCAGGTCGGCATGTTCGCTGGGACATTGGTATTCGTGAACGCAGGCACTCAGTTGGCGCAATTACAAAGTCTTTCTGGGATTCTGTCGCCCGCATTGCTGTTTTCGTTTGTTCTGCTAGGAGTATTCCCTATGATTGCCAAAAAAATCACATCATGGCTGAAGCGTCGCCGTGTCTATGCCAAATGGCAACGCCCCACAAAGTTCGACCGCAACCTGATCGTGATCGGTGGGGGCGCGGCGGGGCTGGTTTCCGCCTACATCGCGGCGGCAGTGAAGGCCAAAGTCACTCTAGTAGAAACCCACAAGATGGGCGGTGACTGTTTGAATTACGGCTGTGTACCAAGCAAGGCACTGATCAAGAGCGCCAAGTTGGCCAACCAGATGAGGCATGGCGATCATTACGGTTTGAGTTCGACTCAGCCAGAGTTCAGCTTCCGCAAAGTGATGGCGCGTGTGCATAAGGTCATCAGCGAAGTTGCCCCTCATGACAGCGCGGAACGCTACACCAGCCTAGGTGTGGAAGTGCTGCAAGGCTATGCGCGTATCACCGATCCGTGGACGGTAGAGATCAAATTGCAGGATGGCTCGACGCAGAGACTCACCACACGCAGCATCGTCATAGCCACAGGCGCACGTCCCTTTGTGCCACCACTACCTGGCTTAGAGGATGTTGGCTATGTCACCAGCGATACGCTGTGGTCCACTTTCGCCGAACTGGATGAGCCCCCCAAACGTCTGGTGGTGCTGGGTGGCGGTCCTATCGGTTGCGAACTGGCTCAGAGTTTCGCACGGCTGGGCTCAAACGTTACGCAAATCGAGATGGCACCACGCATCATGATTCGGGAAGACCTCGAAGTATCCGAATTGGCGCGTGCCTCGCTCACTGCCGACGGCGTGGAAGTGCTGACCGATCACAAGGCGGTACGTTGTGAGAAAGACGGCGCGCACAAATTCATCGTAGTGGAACACGAAGGCGAATCCCGGCGCATCGAATTTGACGCGCTGATCTGCGCGGTCGGCCGCAGCGCACGCCTGAAAGGCTTCGGGCTGGAAGAACTGGGCATACCCGTGCAGCGCACCGTTACCACCAATGAATATCTGGAAACCCTGTATCCGAACATCTTTGCGGCAGGCGATGTGGCAGGACCGTACCAGTTCACTCATACCGCCGCTCATCAAGCTTGGTATGCTGCAGTGAACGCATTGTTCGGTGACTTCAAGCGCTTCAAGGTTGATTATTCGGTCATCCCTTGGGCGACCTTCATTGAACCGGAAGTCGCGCGCGTCGGCCTCAACGAGCAGGACGCGCGCGAGCAGGGCATCGCTTACGAAGTCACCAAGTACGGCATTGACGACCTCGACCGCGCCATCGCCGATGGCACCGCGCACGGCTTCGTCAAGGTGCTCACCGTGCCGGGCAAGGACAAGATACTCGGCGTCACCATCGTAGGCGAACACGCGGGGGATTTGCTGGCGGAGTTCGTTCTTGCGATGAAACACGGTCTAGGGTTGAACAAGATACTTGGCACCATCCACACCTATCCGACGCTGGCCGAAGCCAATAAATATGCCGCCGGTGAATGGAAGCGCGCGCATGCGCCACAAGGCGTGTTGCGCTGGCTTGAGAAATTCCATGCTTGGAAGCGGGGCTGACGTGAAACTCTCCATCATCGTCCCCATGCTCAACGAAGCAGCACAATTGCCCGACCTGTTCGCGCATCTGTTGCCGTTTCAGCGGTCAGGCTGCGAGATCATCTTTGCCGATGGCGGCAGTACGGATGGTTCGGCCAAACTTGCCGCAGTCATGGGGTTCAAAGTGGTGCAGTCGGAACGTGGCCGAGCGCGCCAGATGAACGCGGGTGCTGTGGTAGCGCAGGGCAACGTGCTTTTGTTCCTGCATGCCGACACGCGCCTGCCGGTGGGTGCGATGCAACAGATCGAGCATGCCTTGACTGGGGCGAAGATATGGGGCCGTTTCGACGTTTGTATCACGGGGCGGCCATTCATGTTGCGCGTGATCGGGCAGTTTATGAACTTGCGCTCACGATTGAGCGGTATTGCAACCGGCGATCAGGCGATATTCATGCGGCGCATCGTGTTTGAGCGATTGCGCGGGTATCCAGACCAGCCGCTGATGGAAGATGTGGAAATGTGCAAACGCCTTAAAACATTCTCGCGTCCCGCCTGCATCTCTAGTTGTGTGACTACTTCAGGCCGTCGCTGGGAGACGCGCGGAGTGTGGAGCACCATTCTGTTGATGTGGCGTTTGCGCTGGGCCTACTGGCGCGGCACCGATGCGGCCGAACTGGCGAGGCTGTACCGATGAAAGACACTGCGAACAAACCGGTGCGCATCATCGTCTTCGCCAAGGCGCCGCAGCCGGGCTTTGCCAAGACGCGCTTGATTTCTGCGCTAGGTGCTGAAGGTGCGGCGGCACTAGCTAAGAAGATGTTGTTGCATACATTGCACGAAGCGATTGCCGCAAAGATCGGCACCGTCGAGTTATGTGCGACTCCCCACATTGATGAGGCAGCTTGGCGGGGCGTAGCGCCTCCTTTGGGTATCGAGATTTCTGATCAAGGTGAAGGTGATCTCGGTGCTCGATTGGCGCTAGCAACGGAACGCTCGTTGACACGTGGTGAATCGGTGTTGCTTGTGGGCACGGATTGCGTAGAAATGTCGGCAGACTTGTTGCGTGAAACATCGCGAAATCTGTTTGAACACGATGCGGTCATCCACTGCACCATCGATGGTGGCTACGCGTTGTTGGGATTAACGAAATTCAATTCGATTCTTTTCCACAATATTCCATGGAGTTCAGATGCCGTCGCCAGCGCCACGCTTTCACGCATCGGGCAGCTCGGCTGGTCAGTTCATGTTGGACAGATGTTGCACGATGTGGATGAACCTCAGGATCTTAAATATTTGCCAGAACGTTGGAGGATGCATGTTGCAGCGTAGTCTCGTCGTAATGTTTTTGATCGTTACCTCGCTTGAAGTCAGGGCAGGAGAGGTGGTCAAGTTAGATCGATTCGTGCGTGCATCTGCGCAAATTCCTGAGCCTTGGCAAGTGGTGCAATTAGACAAAAAGATAGCGCCAACCCGTTATCAACTTAAATCTTGGGATGGTGTGCTTGCTATCGAGGCAAATGCAGAACGCAGCATGGCGCTACTTGCACGCCCTGTCGAAATCGACTTGAATCGTACGCCGGTACTCTGTTGGCGTTGGCGCGTGGATGCACCTTTGGTCAAAGCAGATATGGCGAGCAAATCAGGAGATGACTATGCCGCACGCGTCTATGTGTCGTTTGCGCTCCCACCAGAGGAGATGGGGTTCGTATTGCGTAGCCAGCTCAAACTCGCGCGAGCGATTTGGGGCGATGCCGTGCCGGATGCCGCCATCAACTATGTGTGGGATAACCGGTATCCAATAGGTACACGCAAGCCTAACGCCTACACAGATCGCACGCGCATGATCGTGGCCGAATCTGGGGGGGACAAAGCGGGACGCTGGGTGGTCGCGCGGCATGATGTGCAGCAGGATGTGATCACAGAATTCGATAGTCCACTGGCCCGCATGATCCAGATATCCGTCGCCTCCGACACCGATAATACCGGCGAGTCGGCGCACGCTGGGTTCGCTGATTTTCACTTTGTGGAAAAAAATGCGTCCTGTTTTGGCGATTGAGATAAGAAGGTAAATTTGCATACAGATGACAATAGTCATGCAGATGCTATATTTCGTCAGACATGCCCTATCAATTTGATCAAATCATCTCGCGCTCAGGAACGGCCAGTCTGAAATACGATGAGCGGCAGGTCGTTTTCGGCCGCGACGATGTCATCCCGTTGTGGGTGGCCGACATGGATTTCGCCGTGCCGGACGCCGTGCAGCGCGCACTGGCACATCGCGCCGCCCATCCGGTGTTCGGTTACACCATCTTCCCTCCATCGCTTAACGACGCGCTGATGCACTGGCTGGCGACTCGCCACCATTGGTACGTCGCCAGCGAAACCATCCTGTTCTGTCCGGGTGTGGTGCCCTCTCTGCACGCATGCATCATGGCGCTGACGCAGCCTGGCGACGGCGTGATCGTACAGCCGCCGGTATATGCACCTTTCCTTTCCGCTGCCAAGATATGCGGACGTAAGCCGTTGCTCAATCCGCTCAAGTTCGAAGCGGGCCGATACACCTTCGATCTGGATGGCCTCAATCGTTGTGCGCGTGACGGTGGACGCATGCTGATCTTGTGTTCGCCGCACAACCCGGTCGGACGTGTGTGGCAGCAGGATGAATTGCAAGCGCTTCTGGCTGTCTGTGAACAACATGGCATCACTGTAGTCTCTGACGAGATACATGCCGATTTAATCTACCCCGGATTCAAGCATGTGCCGCTCGCTACCTTGAACAACAATGTGAACATCGTCACCGCCGTCGCGCCCAGCAAGACCTTCAACATCCCCGGCCTCGGTTTGTCCGCGCTCATCGTACCCGAAGCGGCAGATCGCAAAGCCATCACGCAGGCATTCGACACACTGCACGTCAGTGCCAGCAACCCGTTCAGCATCGCCGCATTCGAAGCCGCCTACCGAGGAGGCGCACCTTGGTTGGATGAATTGATGGTGTATTTGGCCGGCACGCGCGACTTGGTGCGCGACTTTCTTCAAAAGCAACTGCCACAGATCAAGATGGTCGAAGCGGAAGGTACGTATCTGTTGTGGCTGGATTGCCGCGAGATGGGTATGAGTGACAAACAGCTCAAGGAATTCTTCGTGCAGCAGGCGGGTGTGGGGCTGAGTCCGGGAGCGATGTTTGGAAGTGGAGGCGGCGGCCACGTGCGCATGAACATTGGCGCACCGCGTAGTGTGATACATAAGGCGCTGGAGAATATCTTAGCTGCGTCGCGAACCTGAATCAGCGCTTACCGAAACGCAACACAAGCAAGATTCCCCCGAGTATCAATACCGAAGCGATCACAAGATCGTGGGTGATGGTTTCGCCAAGTAGCAAAATGCCAGCGATGGCAGCCAGCACCGGAGCGGAGAGTTGCACTGTCGAGGCCGTCATTGCTCGCATGTGTTGCAGCACGCGATACCACAATACATACCCTAACGCCGAGGTTACCGCGCCGGATAGCACGGCATACAACACGCCTTGAATATCCAGTTGGAGCCACGGCAGGGCGAGTAGCGAGAGGGCAACAGTCATCGGCGCGGCACGCAGGAAGTTACCAGCGGTGGCAGCAGCCGGATTCGCCTGTCCTCGGCCCAACATGGAATACACGCCCCAAGCGACACCGCTCGCCAGCATCAAAATCGAATCCAGCACCGAGGGGGCTTCCACGCTGGGCGACACCAGTATCACTAGTCCGACCATCGCTGCCACGAAGCCCGCGCTCTGCATGGGCGTCATGCGTTCACCCGCAAGGAATCCGGCGATGAGCATGGTCACTTGCACCGCGCCAAACAGCATCAGTGCGCCTGCACCCGTATCTATGCTGCGGTAAGCGAAGGAGAGGGCGATGGCATAGA
Source organism: Gallionella sp. (assembly GCA_028710525.1). Lineage (GTDB taxonomy): Bacteria > Pseudomonadota > Gammaproteobacteria > Burkholderiales > Gallionellaceae > Gallionella. The sequence continues at coordinate 14,622 of JAQTTY010000020.1, forward strand.
TGAATAAAGCGGTTGCGCTGCGCCAATTGCCATGCTCGAGCGGCATCTGTCTTTGCAAACTCATCAACAACCATAACATCGCCGCACCGGACAACAGGCGCACGCTGGTGAAAGTGGCCGCGTCGATGGCGGTCTCTTTGAGCGCCATGCGGCAGAACAATGAGTTGCCCGCGAAGGCGATCATGGTCAGCACGGTGTAGGCGGTGAGGCGGAGGCGGGTCACGATAATCGCTCAGCGCGCAAGCTTCAGTGGCTCAGCGACAGACTGGCTGAGATAGTGCACATTGAACAATTCGTTCTCATCGTGCCAAGTTGATTGCAGGTGCCAGCCTGCCGTGCGCGCCAGTTGCTGGAATTCTTGAGCGCTGTACTTGTAAGAGTTCTCGGTGTGGATGGTCTCGCCTTCGTCGAATTCAAACGATTCACTGTCCAGACGTATCGATTGTTTGCAGCGGCTTACCAGATGCATCTCGATGCGCCCGTGTGTCTCGTTGTAATACGCGTGATGAGCAAACTGATTCGCATCGAGCTCCGCACCGAGTTCGGTTTGCATGCGCGTCAGCAGATTGAGATTAAAGGCGGCGGTGTGACCGGCGGTATCGTTGTAGGCGGCATTCAGCACATCCGGCGATTTCTTGGCATCCACGCCAATCAGCAAGCCACCACTGGAACCCACTAGTGCAGCGATGCGCTTTAATAACTGCACGGCTTCGTCAGGTGTGCAGTTGCCGATGGTGGAGCCGGGAAAGAACACGACTTTTCGCAGACCTGCATGATGTTTGAATACGTGGCTGGGCAACTGGTGGTAGTCGGCGCACAGCGGCTGCATGTCCAGTTGCGGGAACAGCGCTTGCAGACGTTGCGTACTGTTGAGCAGGTGAGGTTCGCAGATGTCGATCGGCGCATAAACCGCAGCCTGCGCCAGATGCTGCAGGATAAACGGTGTCTTGGTTGCGCTGCCGCTGCCCAGTTCGATCAGCATGCAGGAACTGCCGATCATCTCTGCCATCTCCGCGCCGTGCCGTTCGAGGATGGCGGTCTCAGTGCGCGTGGGGTAATACTCTGGTGTGCAGCAGATCAGATCGAACAGCCGCGAACCGTACGCATCGTAGAAATACTTGGGCGGGATGGTCTTGGGACAGCTACGCAGACCTTCGAGTATGCCGCACAGGAAATCGTCTTCTTCCTGATCTGTGGAAGGGGTGGGCGATTCGTTTCTCATTTGATGTCCTCTGCTAGACGCAGGCCAGAGAACATCCAGCGGTCTGCGGCACGGAAAAAGTTGCGGTAACTGGCGCGCATGTGGTCTTGCGCCGTGACGCAGCAGCCGCCACGCAACACCATCTGCTCGCTCATGAACTTGCCGTTGTATTCGCCCAGCGTACCGGGCAGCGGTTTGAAACCGGGGTAGGGCAGGTAGGCGCTTTGCGTCCACTCCCACAGGTCGCCGAACAACTGGGTCATGCCGGAATGTTGCGCAGGCTGCGGCACATACAGACCGCTGTCGAGGAAGTTGCCCGCGATGGTCTGCGTGCTCGCGGCATGTTCCCACTCCGCCTCGGTAGGCAGCCGCTTTCCCGCCCAGCGCGCATAGGCATCCGCTTCGTAATAACTCAGATGTGCAACAGGTTCATCCAGACGCAGCGCGTGCGCGCCGGTGAGATCGAAGTGCATCCAGTCGCGGTCTTGTTTGAACCAGTACAGCGGCGCTTGCCAGTGCTGTTCCTGCAATGTAAGCCACCCATCGGACAACCACAGCTCGACGCGGTCGTATCCACCATCATCGATGAAGGTCATATATTCAGCATTGCTGACCAGACGCGTAGCAAGACGGAAATTCTGAATGTAGGTCTTATGTCTAGGACGTTCGTTGTCGTAAGCGAACACATCACCGCTGTGGCCGATCTCCACGATGCCTGCGGAGAACTCCTGCCACGACATTGCGGGAACCGCTGCGGTAGGTGGTAGTTCGACCTTGTGATAGGCGGGGAACAGCGGATTGATAGAGAAGTTGTAGCGCATATCCATCAGCAGCAGTTCCTGGTGCTGGATCTCGTGTTCCAGTCCCAGTTGCACTCGTTTGCCGATATCGGCGGCATGATGTTCTGGAGGATTCGCCAGTAGATCCAGCAGCGCTGTATCGACATGGTGGCGGTAGCGATAAACCTCGTCCACCGTCGGGCGCGACAGCATGCCGCGCTGCGGACGTGGGAAGAATGTACCCGCCGTTTCGTAATAGGAATTGAACAGGTGCGCATATTCCTCGCGCAGCATGCGGTAGCCCTTGGCATATGGCACTAGGATGAACATTTCGAAGAACCAGGTCACATGCGCTAGATGCCACTTGGGCGGACTCGCGTTCTCCATCGCTTGGATGCAATAGTCCTCGATCTCAAGCGGGGCGCACAACATCTCGGAACGCGCGCGCACCGTGCGATAACGCTCAATCAGTTCATACATCGTCACTTCAATCCTCCACCTTGATGCCGTGCCAGAACGCGACGTGATCCTTGATGCGTGCGGCCATCGTTGACGGCTCGGGGTAGTACCATGCTGCATCCTCGTTCACCTTGCCGCCGACTACGACGTTGTAATAACTAGCCTCGCCCTTCCACACGCAATGCGTATGGGTATCGCTGGGTTTGAGGAATTCCTTCTTCACAGAAGAGAGTGGGAAATAGATATTGCCCTCTACACGATGGATCTCGTTGCTCGGGGCTTCTGCGATGATTTGATCGTTCCATATTGCTTTTGGCATGTTCGTCTCCGGTTAAGAAAATCGGGATTTCCCCGAGGTCTTGGTGAGTCGCTGCTGGTGGCCCAAACCTTACAGCAAAAAACATGTTCAAGCAGAAGTGGGTATTCATCGAGCCATTGTTCAGCCTCATTTAGGCAGTTTTTATCCTGCGGTGCGCATCTGCATGTAAGGAATACGCGTCTTTCTCCGACCAAGTAATCATCTTTAAGTTAAATGAACTACTAAGCCAATAGGGAGATCCATTATGGAAGAGTTACAGGGATTGTTTTTTTGGGGTTTTCTGGTGGTGTTTGGTGTGACCATGTATCTGGTCTCGCCCAAGACCACGGACGAGGGCGGCTTCTTCAAAGGCCATGACGAACAAGGCAGGCCGGCAAGTGAATGGGCGCTGATGATGAGCATCTTCATCAGTTGGATATTCGCCAAGTCGGTGACCAATGCCGCCAACCTCGGTGCGAGCTACGGCATCGTCGGCGGACTGGCCTATGCCACTTACTGGCTGTCCATCCCGGTGGCGGGGCTGGTGATCTATCGCTTGCGCACTCGTGAAGGCGCGACAGGACTAGTACCTTTCCTAATAGGCAAATACGGACGTGCGGCGGCACTAGCATTCTCACTGGCGATACTAGTTCGACTGTTCAACGAGGTGTGGAGTAATACTGCCGTGGTCGGTGCATATTTCGGCAGCAGCGGTTCCGTCGAATTCATCGGTGCTGCGCTGCTGTTCACGCTGGTGGTGTTGTTGTACAGCCTGAAAGGTGGGCTGCGCAGTTCTATCTTCACCGATGTGATCCAGGCTTGGGTGTTCATGCTGTTCCTCGGCGTGGTGTTGTTCATGGTGTTGCCCGCGCACGGGCCCGCAAAGTTATTGAGCGAAGGAAACTTCGCGCTCAACGGCGGCATGGACTTGTTGCTGGTCGCGCTGCTGCAGGTGTTGTCCTATCCCTTCCATGATCCGGTGCTGACCGATCGCGCGTTCATCACGCGCGAAAAGACCATGCTGCGTGCCTTCATCGTGGCCGGCGTTTTGGGCTTCTTCGCCATTGTGGCCTTCAGCTTGATCGGCGTGCATGCGCGTCTGGAAGGGATCAAGGGTAGCAACATCCCGGTCGAGGTCGCGCGTACGCTGGGCATCGCCGGCTTCTTTGCAATGGTGGCCGTGATGATCTCGTCGGCCGCCTCCACACTGGATTCGACCTTCACCTCGCTGTCCAAATCCGTTGCGCAGGAATTACCTTTGCTGGCGGGCAGAGTGCCTTCGCCTAGGGCGATGACCGTGGGTGCCATCACCATGGTAATGTTCGCCGCGCTGGGTAACCTGCCGATGATCGCCGGTACCGACATCCTGAAAGCCACCACCATCAGCGGCACCATGGTGATCGGGCTGGCACCGATCTTCCTGTTCTCGCGCTTGGTGACTTATTCGCCGCTGTCGTTCCACTTGGCGTTCTGGACCGGGATGAGCCTAGGCGTGTTGCATGCGATGGATATGCTTCCTGCGGCATGGGCCATCGGCGACGGAAAGTACGGCGTATTGCTGGGCGTCAATTTGTATGGATCGATCTTGTGTACGGTGGGATTCTTCCTACCTCTGCTGTTGCCGAACAGACGCGGGATATTGGCTCGGGGCGGTGCATGAGTGCGGCCGGTCGCGCCTGTCCCATGCGTTACCGCTACGGAGCGGCGGCCATCGCGCGCGTGCCGCTCAAATCGGTTGAGACACTGTATGTGATAGGCGGTCTGTACGGCAACTTACCCGCGCTCGATGCCATCGAGGCGATGTGTGCGCGTGAACAGCAGGCGGTGACCTTGTGTTTCAACGGCGATTTCAATTGGTTCAATGTGGATGACGTAGTGTTTCGCGCCATCAATGAGCGCGTGCTGCGACACGATGCGATCCTAGGCAATGTGGAGACCGAGCTGCAAGCTGCAGCGGATGCAGTTGGATGCGGCTGTGCTTATCCGGACGAGGTCGATAGTGGCATCGTCGAACGCTCCAATCGCATCCATGTCAGACTGAAACAGACGGCCGCACATCATCCCGATCTGCTGGCTGGGTTGGATCGCCTGCCGATGTTTGCGCGCTATGAGGTCGGTAGCGTACGCGTCGGCGTGGTGCACGGTGATGCCGACACGCTGGCCGGTTGGCGTTTCGATACTTCGTTGACGCAGGACATCACGAATGACGCCTGGCTGCAGCAGGCTTTCGCGCAGGCGGAGGTCGATGTGTTCGCCAGCACTCATACCTGTCTGCCGGTGTTGCGCGATTACGCCACGCACGCCGTGATCAACAACGGCTCCGCCGGCATGCCGAATTATTCAGGCACACACTACGGCTTGCTGACGCGCATCAGTACGCAGTCTGCGCCCGGCGAAACGATTGGCGGTGTGCGGATCCGCGATGTCCACATCGACGCGCTGCCTATCCATTTCGATATGCCGCACTGGTTGCAGATGTTCGATAGCAACTGGCCGAAAGATTCGGATGCTTGGATCTCGTACAACGAGCGTATCCGCAAAGGACCGCATCATCCGCTTCCCGCCCGATAAATCAGTCGGCTTCACAACATCACGGCAATAAAAAAATCCCGCCAGACTTCGGCGGGATCAGGGAGATGTGTGACTTAGTGCATGTGTGCTGCGCAGGGGTTCTTGGCGGCACAAGGGTTCTTTGCGGCGCACGGGTTCATCTTGTGTCCGGCTGCACAGGGATTTTTGGGCGCACAGGGGTTGGCCGCAGCGCATGCATTGCCAGACTTGAAGCCTTTTTGCAGTGTGCCAGTGTAAGCAGTCAATGCAGCCAGTTTTTTGCTATTCCACTTCAGCGGCTTGGCAGCCATAGGTGCGACCATGCAGAACTGCACCATCTCATCTAGATGCACGGCCTTCACACCGGCGCGGTCATCGGTCATCGATACGTAATGCGGGTAGGGTTTTGCGAAGGTTTCTTGGAATGAGCCGTTGTTGTCATGGCAGGTATTGCAAGACATACCGTTGCTGCTCAGACTGCTGTCGCTGAACAAGCGTTTGCCATAGGCGACCAGTTCCTTCTGGTTTCCTTTGTAGGGGCGATAGTTTTCCGGACGCATCACGCCTTTGACATCCATCTTGACCATGGCGGCTGCACATGGGTTGGCAGCGGCACATGGATTTTGTGCGGCGCACGGATTTTTGGCAGCACAGGGATTTACGCGGGAAGAGCTGCGGGGTGCACAAGGGTTTGCGCGACAGGGGGCTGCGACAGCAGGTCCACCCAGTGACAGTGTCAGTGCTCCAGATGCGATCAATGCATTGAAAAGTTTAGTTCGGTTCATCGTATTCTCCTTTTGGGAATTGGGTCGGTTTTCAAATCACTCATTGGTTCGGTGATGTGAGTTGGTCGCATGAACCGATCGAACCTTACATTTAAATTTTCCAAATATTATTGTGTAAGAAATGTGGAATCTGTTCGACTAACTCGCATCGACATACTTGATGGCGATAATTAAGGAGATTCCGATGACCACAATAAAACGATTGATTACCTTGCTGGCTACTCTATTCCCGTTGTTCGCCCATGCTGTCGGCGAACCCTATACGCAAGAAAAGATGGATGCGTTAAGCAAGGCTGGCAAACCCACGCTGGTGTTCGTCTACGCCGATTGGTGCCCTACTTGCAAGGCGCAGGAAAAGATACTGAACGAGTTGTTGCCAACGGCTGAGTTCAAGGGATTGACCACGCTGAAGGTGAACTTCGATGAGCAGAAGACTGTGTTGCGCGCATTCGGCGTCAAATATCAGAGCACCTTCATCCTCTTCAAAGGCGGAAAAGAAGTTGTTCGCGTGACCGCTGAGACGGATCGTGAACGTATCGCCGAGTGGCTGCGCCAAGTCTTGTAGGCGGATCACATGGAACTCAGTTTGAGTAGCTATGGCCTGTCATTCTTGGCAGGCGTGCTTTCCACTCTCTCCCCCTGCGTGTTGCCGCTGGTGCCTATCTTGATGGGATCGGCCGCAAGCACACATCGCTTCGGTTCTTTGGCATTGGTGATCGGTCTGATGCTCTCGTTCACCCTGATCGGTGTGGGACTGGGTTCGTTGGGAGGTTCGATCGGGCTGGAACAAGATACCTTGCGCGTAGTGGGTGGTGGGCTGTTACTCGTATTCGGTACGGTATTGATGTCGAGTACGTTGCAAGAAGCTATGAGCGGTGCGATCAGTCGATTGGGTGTGGGACAAGGATTGCTCTCGCGCTTCAATCTGAACGGACTGCACGGACAGTTCTTGTTGGGATTATTACTCGGCATCGTATGGAGTCCGTGTGTAGGTCCCACGCTGGGCGTGGCGATCACCCTCGCAAGCCAGGGTCAGGCGCCGCTTGAAGTCACCAGCGTGATGTTGATGTTCAGCTTCGGCGCGGGCTTGCCGCTAATAGCCATTGGCATGTTGTCGCGTCAGGCGCTGGGCAAATGGCGCGGGCGTATGATGGAAGCAGGACAAAAGGCGAAGAAGGTATTTGGCGCGGCGCTATTGCTGATCGGCATATTGGTGCTGTCTGGTGCGGACAAGTCATTTGAAAAATGGGCGGTGAACGTGATGCCAGACTGGTTGGTGACCTTGACCAGCCGCTATTGACGGAGGTTGTGATGGCAGAAAAAGAATCCTTGTTGAACACGTTGCTTGGTTTGTCGATGATCGTTGAAGCACGTGATCCCTACACCGGTGGTCACCTATGGCGTGTGTCGCAGTTCTCTAAGTTGCTGGCACAGCAAGCCGGGCTTTCTCAACGCGATGTGGCATTGAGTGAGATCGGCGGGTTCTTGCATGATCTCGGCAAGGTCGGTGTGCCGGATGCCATCCTCAATAAACCTGATCGACTGACCGACGCAGAGTTCTCCATCATCAAGACGCATCCTGCGGTGGGTGGCAGGCTATTGGCGAACCATCCGCTCGCCAATTTGGCGATGGATGCCGTGGTCGGTCATCATGAACGTGCGGACGGCAAAGGTTATCCGCATGGCATCGTTGGAGAAGTGATCCCAGAGGTGGCGCGCATCGTCAGCATCGCCGATGCCTTTGATGCCATGACCAGCACACGTGCCTATCGCAAGGGTATGCCAATGGAACGAGCGTTGAGCATCATCGGAGAAGAATTGGGTTCTCAATTCGATGCGCGACTGGGGCATCATTTCCTAGCACTGGATCGTACCAACGACATCGCGCATATCGTCGGACACAGTGAATCAGGCATGCCTTTGCTTCCTTGCCCTTCCTGCGCAGCCCCTGTGGTGGTCAAGCGTTCTCAGCATGATGGTTCTCACATCTATTGTCGTGCCTGCGGTGGGGAGTCACGCCTGAACAAAGTCGGCGCTGATCTTAAGTTAGACATGACTGGGCAGATGGGGGACGCAGCAGTGCTAGCACCGGACAGCGATCCCGATCTGATCGGGGCGATGGTCGCGGACATCGCACCGCACGTATTGTGAGGTGACACCATGAATGCACCCTTGAGCAACACCATCGAAATCAACGGCAGATCGGTGTCGGTGGAATGGACGAAAGCCGCCGCACGCGAATTGACGCGGCGCACGCAACCGCTTGTGGTCGAGCTGGAGCTGTATTTCTCTTGCTTGGTGAAAAAGTTCGTCCACTTCCACGAAACGCCACCGCAACGCGACACCATCCCAGTCAGCGACAAACTCGCCGTCTTCTTCCGCCCCGTAACCTCCACCGCTTGCTCATTTGAAGTGGCTGACCGTTTGGGCAGACAACCCGAGGTCGAACTCGACACAGCAAACGTGCGCAAGATCGCACCCAAGCGGGTGGAGATCGATTTTGCGGGAGGGGTGTGGAAGGGGAATTACTGGATATGAAAACTTCGGCGGGACTGAATCATCATCGAAGCATCATGGTTACAAGGAGACGGTCATGAAAAAGTTGTCATGGGTCATTGCTGCATCGCTACTGACATTCTCGACGCTTGCAGCTGCGGCGGATGGTCTGGTCGCAGTCAGGAGTCCGCACAGTGTCGCGTCCACCATGGATCGCGTCGAAGCATTGGCTCAGCAGCGCGGCCTCACGGTGTTCGCGCGCATCGATCATGCGGCGGGCGCGGCGAAGATCGGCAAAACGCTGCGGCCGACACAGGTGATCATCTTCGGCAATCCGCAAGGGGGAACGCCGTTCATAGAATGCGCACAGACTGTGGGAATCGACCTGCCGCTGAAAATACTGGTGTGGGAAGACCGAGCTGCCCAGGTGTGGCTTGGCTACAACACCCCTGACTTTTTGGGCATTCGGCACGGAGCGGCGAATTGCCAAGCGGTTGCGAATCTGCGCAAGGCGCTGGATGGCCTAGCTGGGACAGCGGTTGCCCCGTAGCGGAGAATGGGTTCGTTGTCCTAGTTGCAACAGCCCTTGCCATTCTCCTGCACTGGCGGACAAGGCACACTTCCATACGAACAGTACACGCAACAATCGCCGGGTCTGGGTTTGAGCAGGGTATGGCAGTGCGTACATTCGTAGAACCATTGGCACGCATCTTCGGGCATGGTTTCCAGTTTCTGGTGTCCGCAGTGCGGGCAGGTGAGCAACGATTCCAGCACGGGTTCGAATGCAGTCATGGACGGTTATGTCGGGCGTTGATCTCGCGCTCGATTCTCCCCATAAAATCCGTCACCGAGATATCCATCTGACTGGTGATGTCTAGGTTGCGGTCTTCGAACACGTCTTCACCGGGATGTTGTTCTGCCCAGCGCCACACAATCTCGTCGCGTTTTTTCAGCAGCGCTTCGATGTGCGTACGATAGAGCACGAACAGCGCAGTTATCCAACGATTCACTGGCCACGATGGGAACGCATGGTCGATGACGAAGCGATCTAACATCTGCATGACTTGCTCCGCCGGATACCATGCCTCGGCGGTAACCCATCGATTAGTGGTGAACAAACCGGTCGGGAAACCGTAGCCATTCATGGCGATGGCGATCAGGTGCGACAGTGCTTCATCACCTTGCGGCCACGGATCAGTGGCGGGATATTCAATCGGCTTCACACCTTGCGGCATCCCTTTGGGGCGAAGGAAGCAATGGAAGTGCCCATGCTCTCCGATCTCGCCGCGATGCGCGTGGTAGTAATACTGCGCATGACTTTCGCGGTCATACACATCGTCATCGGGGTAGTGATTGAATTCGTAGAATGTCTCGCCGCGACTCAATGTGTCCCGCAATACTTCCCCCACGATATTCATCTCGGCTTTCTTGAGCACGCGATAGCAATTGAGGATATCCAGTCCAGCTTGCTGCATAGTCAGCAACTGTGACAGCGGCAAAGCAGAAAGATCGGGCTCAACCACCCGCCCCGTAATTGGGAGGATGGTTGGCATTGCAGGTGATTCGCTTAGTGAGTCTTGGCGGCGCATGGATTCTTGCCTGCACATGGATTTTTAGCAGCACAGGGGTTCTTAGCTGCGCAAGGATTCGCCTTGTGCTGTTTGTGCTTGGCTTTACACGGATGCTTGCCTGCACATGGATTTTTGCCGGCGCAAGGATTGGCAGAGGCCGACATTTTAGAACGTGCCGCACAGGGATTAGCTGCACCACAAGGCGCTGCCATTGCTGCGCCGCTCATGACGGCGGCTAATGCGCCAGAAGAAAGCAGCGTTTTTGCGATTTGATTGAATTTCATTGTGACTCTCCTTGAGAAGATTGAGCACTGCCGAAATGGCGGATGCAAGCATTAGTCTGCGAAGAGTCGAATTCCTTACATTCAGATTGTCCGCATCTGCATATTTGTAGTGCGAGTGTGAATGTCTTCTATTTTGCACATAGCGGAAGTTGTTTTGAGTATCTGCCACAGTCCGTTATGGTTAAGGGTTGTCGGATGTCAGCCCCTCACGTGCAGCGCGGTCAGGATGCAACAGACCGTTCCGGGCTGACGTCGGGCAACCGCTCCAAGGAAGAAACCGCGTGAGTTACTGATGCACTTTGA
>JAQTTY010000027.1 GCA_028710525.1 Gallionella sp.
TTGCTGCGCCTGCGATAGTTACTGAGCTCTCATTGAATGCGACGGCTCCTGCGTGGTCTGTGTAGGTTGCTCCGGCGATCTTTGCTGTACCTGTAGCCATTTGCTGCCCAACCATCTCAAGTGTTGCTCTGACGACGTCGTCGATCTCGCAGCTGACGGATGCTTTGCTTATGCGCATGTAGGTGTAGAGCAGGCTTATGATGTCGGTTGCTGTTGCAAAGACGCCTTTGTGATAGAGCACTTGGACACTTAGAGTGCTGTCTATATCTCGTTTGGCATGTTGGAGAAGCTCGATGGGTGCAGCTGATGGGAGGGGATAGGTCACTTTTAGCGTTGGGTTTCTTGTGCCTTTTTTGAGGGCTACGACGTCAAAGTTGCCTCCTGCTCTGAGGGCGATGTTCCCGACATCCATGCCGGGGTCGAGTGATTCATGGGGTACGCCTAGCATCGCTGGGTTGTTGGGCGTTGTGCCTTTTACTGACTCAAGTATGTAGTAGATGCGTTCTTGGTCTACTCCGTAGGTTTCAACCATTTTTTTTCACCGTTACTTTAAGTTATGTCCTCAAATAGCCAGCCCCGCAGGATGAATTCTGCCTTGTAGATGAAGGGCTTGACGTCTGTGAGGTCACTATTAGAGCTGCTAACGACGTCGCAGTAAGTTAACCCCGTGACTTGGATAACGCACTGCACAAAGTCGCAATAGAGGGTAGTTGCAGCTCCTGCGCTGGGGTTTGTTGTCCGGGCAAGCACCCAGCAATACCCGTCTTCGTCGATGTAGTTTGTCAGGTCAGTTGTGAGCGTGATGGTTAAGGTTTCTTTGGCGCTAGCTGTGCCTGTCACTGCGCCGGACCAGGCGCCTGCGACGTTATCCCAAACCTGCAGGGTTACGCCGTCACCCGCTGCAGCTGTGCCATACCCGACGAATGTAAGCACAATCCGCTTAACGCATCCTGGAAGGGGCTGTAGGTCATAGTTCTCGCTTTTACCGATCTTGAAGCGGAAAAGCATCTGAGGGTACTGAGTTGCAACCGACGTCGCTTTAGAGTGCAGGACGTCATCGTTGCTCCAGATTTTCTCGTAGTTAGCTGCGCTGAGCTCAGTCCAGGCTAGGCTAGATGGTGACTGCTCAGAGTTGGCAGCTGCGTCTTTGGCTTTGTGAGGGGTGCCTTCTGGGTAGCCGAGCCCATAAAAGTTGTAGGTTGTCTCGTAGGGGATTTGCCGGCACTCCCTGATGATTGCGTTAAGCTGCTCAACTATTTTGTCACGCATCACCCTTCCCGGGTCGGATGATGCTATTTCTCTGTTCATGGCAAAAGCAGCTACCTTGAGATGCGCAATTCGACGCCGTTTTGTACCTGAGAGGTTAAGCCGCTGATCTTCACTTGGCGCAGACTGCCCGCAGGTGATTTGGGCATCATAGTTTTTGAGCAGCTCCCGGTCGTAGTTCTCCTCAGTGCATTTGATGCTAGCCCTTGCGTCGTTGTCTTTAACCACAACAATGCGGTTATCGATCAAACGCAGGACAGTAGATACGGGGTTTTCGACGGTCAATTGATCTGCAATCTCCTCATCTCTGACTTATAGCAGAGTGGTTGGTTTTCCAAAATAACCTTTTCCACCGTCTGCACTTCGTAGTCTGCCCCACGGCGCCTTATCTTATCTCTTGGGCGCACTGGCAGCAGCGAGTAGAGCACCAGGTAGTCTGTGAGGATGTAGCCAGCCTCAATAAAGGTCTCTTTGATAGAGGCATTTTTCACGACGGCAGGCATTGCTAGGGGGTCAGCGTAGGTTGTGGCGTCGGCTGCTTGCTGCACGGAGAAAAGCTGCACCCTTTCCCCTTGCTCCTCGAGGGTATAGCTGAAGTCCGTGAAAGGCAGGCTGTAGTTTAGGAACATGCGAGCCAGCCAGGCAACTTCGGTAATTGCCTTTTGGGGCGTGATGGGCGAGTAGTCAGTGTAGAGGGGTCCCCAAAACAGAAACTCATCCTGGTACTTGTTGACGATTTGGTAGGCGAGCTCATAGCTGGGTTTATCCATGACTTTTCGGATGCTCTCGAGGATCCCGATTGTCACGGCGTCATAGTAGGCACAGTCCGGGGCTTTGGTGACTACATTAACATATCCTGGCCAGCAGACGCAGGGCTGATAAGCAGGATAGGTGCCGTTTTGTGGGATGCTCTGGATGAAGTCATAGACTCGCTGCACTGTCTCGCTGTAGTCCTCGTAGGTGTAGAGCCCCAGGAGTGCGTAGCTGACGGGGTCGTCGTATATTTGCTCGTCTTCAAGCCCTATGCGGTACCAAACACCCAGCCCAGAAGGGGGAGCTTGATAGTACAGGTAGAAGTCTTCTATGCCTTCCCGGTAGAATGCAACCATGTCTTCCATGATGCTGTTATAGCGGTCTGCGTTGGCTTTGTCATAGACTCTTGCGAGCATGCAGAGGCCTATTAGGTCGTAGAGGTCCTCAACCATCATCACTGTGCTGTAGGCGTCGGCGTCGGTTACATATTGAGCCAAGCCGCCATAGTAGGTGTCTGTTAAGCCTAGATCTGCGATGTCGTGCTGCATGTTATACAAAAATGTATATCCGGCGAGTTTGGCTGCGTCGAGGTAGTCGCTGTCTTTGGTGAGCTCATATGCTTTTAGCAGCGCAGGAATACAGCGCCCGCCATCGATTGAGTAGTAATAGCCGGAGCCGTCAGTGCTTTCGAAGCCGCCGTATGCTTTGAGAGCTGCGTTTGTGCATTGCTGGGTCAGGATAAAGTCAGCTAGCTCAGCGATGCGTGTTAGGATGGCTGCTTTGGTGCTGCTGAATTGCCCTGCAGAGTAGGCCTCATAGAGGTACTCAATTGCAAAAGCCGCTGCGAAGGCTGCCTTCCCAAACGTAGCATCCGGGTGGTCAATCTCAGCATCCTTTGCAATATAGTAGGTGTACTGCAGGTTGTTAACCATCGTCACGACGTCACCGAGGACTGACGCAACCTCGTTCCATTCGCTGTGCGCACTGTCTTTAATCCAGACGGGCATGCCTGCAGCGAAAACTGAGCCATCCTCTACAGTGACGTTTTTTTGGGCTGCAGGAGCATCGAGGGAGACCTCTGCAGTGGCGACATAGAGCCACTCCCCTATGTAGTAGCAAAAATCATGGTAGTTCTGAGGCACAGTCCCCATGGGGTTAACCTCTCCTAGACGTCACTTCAGTGGACATTGAAGCTACTTTTTTGAGCTGCTGCATAACTTGGTCGTTGCTGAGCAGGTCTGCAGGAGTAAAACTGATATCACCGACGCTTTTTGCCGTTAGGTCCTTTAAGCTGTTGTAGGTTGCCCGGATGCCAAGCCAAAACTTTCCCCTTTGCCGGGTTTCGATGTTGAGCGTTTTGGTGCCTACGCTGCCGCTCATATTGGGCAGGTCAGCTCCTAGGCTGTTTAGGATATCAACTGTTGCGTCAGCTAGGTTCTCGATTGTTTGGGCAGAGACTGCAGTGGGAATGTTGAGCGTTGACTTGATGAGCGCTGCGTTAATGATTATGCCCATTTAGGTCGCCTTCACTCCACCTATGAAAAGTACACACTGCATGTTTGTCCCGGCATTAGTGCAGGTCACTTGGTTGTTTGAGATCGAGTTTGTGAGCACGGTCATGTCTGTTTTACGCACCAATGTAGCAACCTTGAGGTTTTCAGCATCAGAGAACTCAGCGAGCGTCACGGTGTCGTTTTGGCTCATCTCGACGTCAACTTCCATCCAAATATAGACCTTTACGTCTGCCTGCTTGTTAATTTGATAGTCACGATCTACCATTTTAGTGCCTCAAAGGGAGTTTGCGTTGATTAGGGTTTTTAATTTTTCGATGCGCTCGGCGCCCTGGAGCGCTCCCTAACAACGTGTCTAGGCTTAAAGTTCACCGGAGAGCCCACTGTCACCGCTCGCAGGATAACTTGAGCTTCCCCTCGGGCGATGCGTAGCTCGTGCTGACGGCCACACGGGCAATCCATATTAAAAACGATCTCCCGGCGATTAGGCTTCTTTGGCATCAGCCATCACTCCCGGCTTTTTTTGAAACTGAAAAAGTACCTGGGGCATGTCTTGGCGAACGTAGCTTTCAACGAGCTCACAGCCTTCTTTCTCAAACAGGGGCACGTAGTCATGCAGCCAGTTATGAGCTGCCAGCTGCTCGGTTGGCACGTTCTCGAAATACTCGAAAATGAGGAAGTTGTCAGCGCATTTAACGACGTGGCGCACAGTCTTCTCAATAGAGTCTGGCGGGATATGCATAAGCACTGTCCGGGTAACTGCGACGTCATATTGCCCATGGGGAGCACACTGAGTTATATCATGGCGCCATAAACGCAGGTTGGGCAGAAAATGCCTAGCTTTGCGCAGGTTAGCCCGCTGCAGCATGTTCTCGCTCCAGTCAACAGCGACGGCACTAGGGATGTTTTTGTAGAGGCTTAGCAGCTCACCGTTTCCGCAGCCGATCTCAATTAGGCTTTTAGGCTGCAGCTTCTCAATGAACGCACGCAGGATAGCTCTGCCGAACGGGTCCTCAATATAATAAGAGGGTGCCCGGCGCTCCCAATAGGCCAGCATCTCCTGCACAGATGGTGAACGCCCACGAGAGCTCATTACCGGATAGCCTCGTCGATCTTTGTTTTCTGTGGCGTCCGGGAAACTTCACGGTAGAGCTCCAAACACTCATCTTTAGTGGGCGCCTCGACGACAACGCCTCCAGTGTAGGGAACCTCTATGCGATAACGGGGGGTGTTTGGAGCGTCTGCCAATTTAGGTCCTCTCCAGCACCTTCATGAACCGCAATGCAACGTTGACGTCATCGTGTAGTCGATGGCAGAACTCCTGTGTTTTGCGCCCGAATTCCTGCTGCAGCTTGGGGTCCTGGGCAAGCATAAAGCTCTGTGTCCTAAGCTCGTCTTCGTCAATCCATTGTATGAATGGCTGTTTGACGCCAGCTTCACGCTCGAGAAATGCTGCGACGTCGGGTTTTAGCTTGCAGAATACAGCGGCGCCAAAAACGGATGCTTCAACAGCAACCATCCCATAACTGCCGATGACGTGTTGGTCATAGAGCACGTTGACGTCACGCAGGTGTCTGAGGCAGCTGTCCCAGGGCAGGTTTTTGATGCTTAGGAACTCGACGCCCTCGAGGGTTTCAACCACTTCTGTGATAACTTTGTAGAAGGTAGCGGAGCCCTTGAGCTGCAGGTTAGTTGGAGCATGCCCCAGCACAGTTTTCTTGTTAAGCTCTGCCCAGCCCCTGAGCGCTGCGACGTCTAGGGGATTGTCACCATACTTGGCTTTAATCGTCTGAAAGTCTCGAGCAACCGGCATCCAGTGGCTGTTTTCCTCGGGAACATGCGTTAGCAGGTCAGGTGTTGAGACCAGGATCTCGAAGTCTCCCATGACATCTTTGGCGTCTTTGAGGATTTGCTCGCCCATATTTCGGCATTCGCTGCCGTGGAAATAGACAAACTTGCGCTTGCCCTTGAGCTTCTCCCTGTCTAGCTCGAAGGCGTCAAAAAACGGTCTAACTGCAGTATGGAAAATTACGACGTCGGCGTCTTCAACGATCTTTTTGCAGCCTTCCTTGCCATAGAAGCGAGCCTCAGCGATCGACGGGTAATTGATGTAGTTGTTGCTTGTCCTGAGGTTGATGCTTTGTACGTCGCCCAGCTTGTTTAATGCGTGGCTGAGACAGTAGCCGGCGCCTGCCATATCCTGCGTTGAGAGGTTAAGCACCTTGAGCTTTGAGTTATCCGGGGGAGGCACAGACGGCGCCTTGAGATCTA
>JAQTTY010000028.1 GCA_028710525.1 Gallionella sp.
TCAAAGTGCATCAGTAACTCACGCGGTTTCTTCCTTGGAGCGGTTGCCCGACGTCAGCCCGGAACGGTCTGTTGCATCCTGACCGCGCTGCACGTGAGGGGCTGACATCCGACAACCCTTAACCATATCAGTCGTTGGTGTTTTGCTGAACCTCTAGATGAATCGGGAAATTTGAATGACCGTTCCTGAGCTGAGAGCAGTCATGCAACTTTAGATCCGCCACCATTTACTTATAAACACTCTTTGAACATTGTTGCATTGTTCTCATTGCATTGTTAAGATAGCAATCAATTACTATCTTGGTCTCGCTTCGTGTCTTCTCAAAAAATCAAAATACTGTCGGTTGTGTTTGGGCTGCTAATTGTTTTCGCTTGGGTCGTCGTAACTCAAGGGCCGTTGGCTCCGGTCAAAATCACGGCCGAAAAAGTTCAAGTCGGCAATCTTGCAAATAGTGTGTTCGGCATCGGCACGGTGAAGGCTCAGCATAGTTACAACTTAGCGCCCACCATGACGAGTCGGGTGAAAAGCGTGCTAGTCGATCAAGGGGATAGTGTTGTTGAGGGGCAGGTGCTGGCCGAAATGGATCCTGTTGATCTGGATGAAAAGTTGGCGGGTAGCCAGCGCGTAGTCGAGAAAACTACCAATGTAATTCTAGCCGCAGAAGCGCAACTCAGTGAAGCACAAAGTCGCCTCAAAACTACCGCGGCAACTGCGACCAGGTATCAAAAGTTAAGCGAAAACGGTTACGTCAGTCAAGAGATGCTCGAAGCAAAGCTGCACGAGAAAAATGCAGCCACGTCGGCATTGGCGGCATCATCCGCGAATCTAGCCATCGCCCGCAATGAATATGCGCGAGCTCAAGCTGATACCCGTGGTTTTGGTAAGGCGCGCGCGCAAACACTCTTACTCAGCCCAATCAATGGCGTGGTCGCGGCAAGACTTGTAGAACCCGGAAGCACCCTTGTTGGCGGACAGCTTGCTTTTCAAGTATTTGAACCAAACAACCTTTGGGTGGAAACTCGCATTGCACAACAACAAGCGGGATTGGTTCGCGTAGGACAAGTGGCAGAAATCGTGTTGCGCTCACAGCCTCATGCCCCGCTTATGGGCAAGGTTGAGCGCATCGATATGGTGAGCGATGCGGTAACCGAAGAACGTATCGTCAATGTTTCGCTGAATAGCGCACAAGCCAGCATCGGCGAATATGCGGAAGTCACGCTCAAGCTGCCAGAATTGAATGGCACGCGCAGCATCCCCAGCGCCGCCCTTAAACGATTAGATAAACAGAATGGCGTATGGGTCTTGCAGACTGGGAAGATAGCGTTCAAGCCCGTCAAAGTCGGCCTCACTACTATGGACGGCCGAACGCAAATACTGGATGGCCTAGGCGATGATGATGAGGTGATCGTGTATAGCCAGCAGGCATTGCGCGCTGGCCTCAAAGTCAAAGTTGTGTCCGAATTGGTGCAACGCTAAACCATGATCAATCTGGCGAGCCGCGACATTTTGCATGGCTGGGGAAAATTCGTTTTCACCGGTGTTGGATTGGGTTTACTGATTGGAGTGACGCTGACCATGGCAGGTGTCTATCGTGGCATGGTGGATGACGCGCGCGTGTTGATCGAGAACGCAGGCGCCGATCTGTGGGTGGTGCAACAGGACACTTTAGGCCCGTATGCTGAACCTTCCAGTGTGCATGATGATGTGGCCAAAGATTTGCTTGGTATACCGGGCATACGGGAAACAGGCAATGTCACTTACCTGACTATGCAGATACGTCACAACAGCAAAGAGATACGCGTGATGCTGGTGGGATTTGAGATGGGTAAGCCGGGTGAGCCTGCTTATCTTGTCGCAGGTCGCCCCATCACCCGTTCGCACTACGAAGCACTGGCCGACATCAAAACGGGTCTTGTGCTAGGCGACACGGTCGCCATCCGCCGCCATGAATATACTGTTGTTGGCTTGACGCGCCGCATGGTCTCATCCGGTGGCGATCCGATGATTTTCATACCACTTCAGGACGCGCAGGAAGTGCAGTTCCTCAAAGACAACGACGCTCTCGTGAATGAGCGTGCGCGCACGGCTGCCAACCCGGCATTCAATCGCCCGGGTGTTGCTGGATTGTTAGAGGCGATACAAGCCAGTCAGACCTCTAGTCGCTTCGTGAATGCCATATTGGTGCGCACCGTGCAGGGTAGCGAAGCGGCAGTATCTGAACAGATCGTGCATTGGAAACACCTGCAAGCCTACTCCAAAGACCAGATGGACGAGATTTTGGTAGCGCGTCTGATTGCTACTTCGTCCAAGCAGATATTCATGTTCCTCGTGATACTTGCCATTGTGAGCGCGGCCATCGTCGCTTTCATCATATTCACCATGACCATGAACAAGGTGCGAGAGATTGCAGTGCTCAAATTGATTGGAGCAACCAACAACACCATCAGCGGCATGATTCTGCAACAAGCTTTGGGCTTGGGTTTGATTGGATTTTTGGTGGGCAAACTATCGGCTACGCTGTGGGCCCCCCTGTTTCCAAAATATGTTTTGCTGCTGTCGGGCGATGCCGTCTTGGGATTCTTACTGGTGATGCTCATGTGCGCGCTTGCCAGCATTTTCGCAATTCGTGCTGCACTACGCATCGACCCTGCAACTGCGATTGGGGGCTGAGATGACCGAACCTGCCATTCACATTGAGAATTTGAAGAAGCGTTACGGCGAGGGTGATACCGCCGTGGATGCACTCAAAGGAGTAGACATGACCATCTGGCCAGGAGAGGTCGTGGGCTTGGTCGGCCCCAGTGGTTCGGGCAAGAGCACGCTACTCAAATGCTTGGGCGCGGTAATCGAACCCACCGATGGACGCATGACCTTGGGCGGGCAAACTATTTTTGACGAGGCATGGAAGATCGAAGATTTGCGCACTCTACGTCGCGACCGAATCGGCTTCATCTTCCAAGCGCCTTACCTGATTCCGTTCCTAGATGTTACCGACAACGTGGCTTTGCTGCCAATGTTAGCGGGCGTATCGAATAACGACTCGCGTATCCGCGCCCAAGAATTATTGGCGGCACTGGATGTGGGTCACCGCTCCAAGGCGGCTGTTTCTCAACTATCAGGGGGCGAGCAACAGCGCGTTTCTATCGCGCGTGCACTGGCCAATCATCCGCCGGTCATCCTTGCCGATGAGCCGACTGCACCGCTGGATAGCGAACGCGCGCTCAACGTCGTGCGCATCCTTAATCAGATGGCGGAGCAATATCAAACTGCCATCATCGTCGTGACCCATGATGAAAAGATCATCCCCACATTCAAGCGCATTTATCACATTCGTGATGGGCGAACTTATGAAGAAGCGGGCGAAGGTAGAATCGTTTAACGATTTATTCGAAGGAGAGAAGTCATGAATCATGAAGTAGTAAAAAAGCGAATGAGTTCAGAAGAGCGCCAAGGTGAGATCATCCGCGTGGCGGTGGAGCTGGCGGCCGACAAGGGTGTGGACAGCGTCACCACACAAGATATGGCAGATGCCATGAACCTCACACAAGGCGCAATTTTTCGACACTTCGCGACCAAGGACGACATCTGGTTCGCCGTCATCGTATGGGTGCGCGAACGACTAATGAAGGTGCTGGACAAAGCGGCAGCAGATGCCTCCGATCCGTTGAACGCGGTCGAGCGCATGTTCTTCGCACACATCGCATTTATCAGCAAACATCCGGCTATTCCCCGCTTGCTGTTCACCGAGCTGTTGCACAAAAAGAACGGTAAGTTGCGCCAACTCATTGAGGGAATCATCTCGGGATACGAGGCTAAGGTCGCAGCTTTGCTTGATGCCGCTAAGGCGCAATTGTTGGTTCCGAACAATCTTGATAGCCAAAGCGCAGCAGTGCTCTACATCGGCATGATTCAGGGCTTGGTCATGCAGTCATCGATATTTGGAGGCAAGCACGCCCTCCAGCAGCAGGCAGTAAAAACATTCCCAATCTTCTTGCACGGCGTCAAAACACGTAATTAATTATTTTACCCACACACGGAGTCACCATGAAGAAGCAGTCAATCTTTGCCGCATCCATTATCACCTTCGCACTGTCCGTTAATTATGCACAAGCCGCGGAGCCGCTAGAGTTACAGAAAGTGATGAAAGAGTTGGGCAAGAATATGCAGGTCATCACCGACGGTATCTCACGCGAAGATTGGGAGTTGGTGGCCAATACCGCGCCACTGATTGCGGCACATCCCCAACCGCCCGTTTCTGAAAAGATGCGCATCATGAAGTTCATGGGGGGCGAGATGTCCAAGTTCAAAGCACTCGATGGTGAGACGCATGAGGCTGCACATGGACTTGAGCATGTCGCACATGAGAAGGACGGGCATAAAGTCATCGATGCGTTCCAGAGAGTGCAAACCACCTGTTTGAATTGCCACCAGACCTTCCGCGATAAGTTCGTTGAACATTTTTACGGCACCGCAAGCAAGTAAATCGGCTATTGGTGTGCCATCACACAAGGAGAAAATATCATGAAGAGCTGTAAATTAAGTTGGATTTTGGTTGCCGTGCTGTCCGTTATCGTTGCCGCATTAGGGTACAAATTCACGGTAGGCAATGTGCAGCCATCAGACGATGGTCGTCAGGCGGTTATGTTGAGTAAAGATGAACGCAATGCCTTGTTGTTGGAGATGCGCGTGTGGTTGCAAAGCTCGCAAGGCATATTAGCAGCGGCTTCCGCGAAAGATTTTGATGCGGTCATTAACTCAGCCAGAGCATCTGGAATGGGGGCTGAGGCAGATACACCTGGTTCATTGTTCAGGAAGCTCCCCGTTGAAATGAAAGCGCTCGGTTTTGATACCCGAGGAAAATTTGATGACATCGCAGTTGAAGCGGCTAAATCAAAAGACAGCAATCATGTAGTCACCAAACTGAGTGTTGCCATGAATAACTGCATCGCATGCCATGAGATGTATCGCTTCGTTGAAGAAGCCAAATAAACCAAGTCGAACTGTTCGGGTTCGGTATCCACTTGAGAGAACGGTGACATAAGCATGAGCACAATCAAACAACGCCGAGGCTGGCTGATAAGTTCACTCTCGATAGTAGCAATCCTATTTGGTGTTATGACAGTCAAGGAAGGTGGGTCAGTGTTGCTGGGAAATGAGGAGGCGGTTGCCGCAGCAGGAAACTACGTGCCATTCGTACTCTGGTTCAATTTCTTGTCGGGCTTTGCCTACATTGCAACTGGCGTTGGATTATGGCTACAAAAAAGTTGGGCAGTTTGGCTAGCTGTGGCAATTGCCGCCACAACTACACTCATATTCGCTGCATTTGGGATGTACATTAATTCCGGTGGCGCTTATGAGCAACGTACAATTCTTGCGATGAGTATGCGTACTGTGGTGTGGTTTGTGATAGCGGGCGCGACGACTCGTCTTTTGTCGCGCAAACGTATTTGAAGTGTTTGAAAGTGTGAGTTGCTTCAGGTCACTTGTCAGCCCGTGGAAGTCAAAGCTGAGGGTTGAAAATTTATCATCGTAAAAAGGCGGTAATGACCGGACTTCATTTCATGTGCACATCAAATCTGGGTGACTGAAAATACGGCCGGATCATTACCATGGTCTAGTAAAATGCAACGCACACGTTCCTGCCAAAGTTGCCGGAACTCAGTCGCCTCAGTTTGACTTGCCGTGTTGGACAAACAACTCGCAAGTAACCCAGTCAGACGCGGAGATGCCGGAACGCGTTGTAGATTGAAGGCGACCTCAACAGCCTGATTGGTATCAAGCCGGGTGTAGCGG
>JAQTTY010000029.1 GCA_028710525.1 Gallionella sp.
AATGAATAGTAATGTGGCTTGCTTCCCGTTGCATTAACGCTGGTTATTGCTTCCGTTATCTCATAGCGCAACCCAAAGTTCTCTTGCATGGCAACCAACAGATTCGACTTGTCGATGGGTGCACGACTATAGCAATCGACAGCTACGTTACTTGCAGGAGCTGCTAATAAAGCTGTAACCAATTGATAGAAGTCTGACGGATGCAAAAAATCTCGTACGATGTAATCTGCGGATGTCTTCAACACAGTTTTATCTCGAATCGCACGCAAAATATCCGTGATTAAAAATCGTGCTTCGATATCTTGTGTGTGGCTGAAATAATTGAACACTCGAATATCAATGATTGCCAATTCAGGATGCGCCCTATGCCGACACTCCGCATGCAACTTTGCCACACCATACCATTCATGCGGCTCCAACTTATTGATTGGCACAATTGCAGGGGTATCCCGCTTTGCCGGTTCTACGAAGGTGGATCCGTATGCGGCACCGCTGCTTAAAAACAAATATCGACAGCTCGGATGAATTTTTAAATAATCCAGAACCATCTCATCAAAGCGTAAGGTGACCTCGAATATTGAGTTCCCCATAGCCACCGCTTGTGCTGGATTACCCACGCCGACGAAGTTAATGACCGCATCAAATTCGTTCTTAGCAAATTCGGAAAATCCGTTCACATCATAACGGCCACGCAACTCTATTGCGTCCAACCACTTATTCACCTCTTCGGGACGACGAGCGAATAGATACAGGTTGTCGTTTGCAGCCTTAGAGAACGCGACAATCAGATCTTTAGCAATCTGACTAGTCGCACCTAGAATAGCAATGCGCATGGCGCTCAAGAAACCCTCAACTTAGGAAATTGCTCGTCCAGCTTCGATCCGAATGCTAGGCGTGGACGACATTCCGTCGCTCCGTCCATGCTGACCTCAATCAGCAATGGTCCCGTGTGTTGTGCGACTTTGGGCAGAATATTTTTCATGTCATCAGCACTGCAAATTTTATATGCCGCAATGCCATACGCCTTTGCAATATCAACAAAAGACGGGCTGCTATATCCCTTCTTGGTTGATTGGTCACGACCATCAAAATACATATCCTGGAAATTCTTGACCATGCCAAGAACCGAGTTGTTCATCACAATCACGGTCATATCAAGATCCAAACGGTTCAGCGTATCCAACTCCTGAATGTTGATCTGCATGCTTCCGTCACCCGTAATTACGATGACCTTTTTCTTCGATTCAACACCAATGCCCAAGGCTGTTGGCAATGCAAAGCCCATCGCCCCCATTCCGCCGCTGTAATGCACCGCATGGTTAGGCGATAGTCGCAGGCTTTGTGCGGCCCACATCTGGTGATTGCCTACATCGCAAACATAATCGACCGGCTGGTCTGCCAAGAGACAATTCAATTGTTTGAATAGCTCACTCGGACTGATCTCCCAATCAGCATATTCATTGGCTTGTGCTTCGTCTCGTCGCGTCAGAAGTTCAGCCACCCAACTAGAATCGAGCTTTGTAAATGTCCCTGCTCGAATCGGGAAAGCACTGAAGAGACTTTCTGCTGTAGCACAAATACTCAAGTCAGCTTTAACGCGATTGTCTAACTGCGCGGGATCGATATCAACTTGAACAACCTTTGCTCGACGCGCGAAATCTTCTATATCTGCACCGGTTTGTCGAACATCAAGTCGCGCGCCAACAACGATCAAAAGGTCGCAATGCTGTACTGCCCAATTTGCTTCTCGATTGCCGTAACTACCAATCATGTTGAAGTAATGGCTACGGGCTACCACACGTTCGTGCCCCATGAGGGTGGACACATAGGGTATACCTAGAGTGTCAGCTGCAGACAGCCACGCATCCATAGACTCTGCCCAACGTGCGCCACCTCCCACACAAATCAAAGGGCGTTGCGCGTCTTTACAAAGTGCATTCAGCTTTCCTAAATCATTTGCGGATATCTGAGGACCAGAAATTATATTGAGTGGAGTTTTCAGCCATTCTTCAACCAAACTTTCCGGGATGTCTGCGCGCTGAACATCATTTGGAATATCTAAGAGCACTGGGCCTTGTCTATCACTCAAAGCGATAGATATCGCATTGTGTAGTTGGCTGAGCAGGTCTTCTGGACGGTCAACGCGCGCTGCGTACTTCGTAAGAGAGCGCACAACTTCAACGATATCCAACTCTTGGAACCCTTGCTGACGAATGGCTCGCTCACCCTTCAATTCACGAGTGTTGACCTGCCCCGTAATGAACAGACATGGCACAGAATCGAACCAGCAGTCTCCGATACCCGTGATCAGATTAGTTGCGCCCGGACCACTTGTTCCCATCGCTACGGCAATTGTCTTGCCTTTCGTATGCCTAGCCACACCCTCTGCCGCAAAAGCAGCCGACTGTTCATGATGCATCGAAACGATATTGAACTGACCTGATTCGGCAAGGCTATCGAGCATATGTGTGATCATGCCCCCCACCAACTCAAAGCAAGTCTGGACTTTATGAGCAATTAGAAATTTCGCGAGCGCGTCAGAAGCTTTCAAGGCTGTTTCCTGTCTTCGTTTTCTCTAGAAATTCACACCGAAAAACGCTTCGATCTTCTCAACTACGAAGCTCAACATCTCTTCAGTCAGCCCCGGATACACGCCGATCCACAGTGTGTTGTTCATAATGTTGTCGGTATTGGTCAGTTCGCCACTGATGCGATAAGTGCGGCCTTCGAAATACGGCTGGCGTGTGAGGTTGCCCGCGAACAGCAAGCGCGTACCGATCTTGTATTGATCTAGATATTTCAACAGCTCAACACGATTCACACCTGCTGCTTCACGCACGGTGATGGGGAAGCCGAACCAAGAGGGGTCGCTACCCGCAGTGGCTTCTGGCAAAACCAAAAATTCTTCACATGACTTCAAACGCGCTTTCAAAAAACCGAAGTTGCGCTTACGTGCCTCGACGAACTCAGGCAAACGATCCATCTGCGCTAAGGCACAGGCGGCTTGCATGTCGGTGATCTTGAGGTTGTAGCCCAAGTGCGAGTAGGTATATTTATGGTCATAGCCCATTGGCAACGAGCCCAACTGTTGGCCGAAACGTTTGCCGCACGTGTTGTCACAACCTGGGCCGCAGTAGCAATCACGCCCCCAATCGCGGAAAGATTCGATGATGCCGCGCAAGTCGCGGTCTTTGGTGAAGATCATGCCACCTTCGCCCATGGTGATGTGATGCGCGGGGTAGAAGCTACAAGTAGCGATATGCCCAAAAGTACCCACGTGCTGACCTTTATAGCGCGAACCAAGGGCATCGCAACAATCTTCAATGACCCACAGATTGTGCTTCTTAGCCACGGCCATCACCGCATCCAGATCGAACGGATTGCCCAGCGTGTGGGCAATCATGATGGCTTTGGTTTTAGGGCTGACCGCAGCTTCGATTTTGTTCGGGTCAATGTTATAGGTAGCGGGATCAACATCCACGAATACCGGCACCATGCCGTTCTGCAACAGCGGATTCACCGTGGTTGGGAAGCCTGCTGCAACTGTGATGACTTCATCACCAGGTTGTAATGCACGCGCGCCCAACTTGTGAGAGGTCAGGGCTGTGAAGGCCAACAGATTCGCCGATGATCCAGATGTCGTGGTCAGGGCGTAAGGCACACCGACAAATTCAGCAAAACGCTTTTCAAATGCCTCATTGAAACGGCCAGTGGTAAGCCATCCATCCAGCGATGCCTCAACCATGTTCTTCAACTCTGCAGCACCAATCACTTTACCTGAAGGCGGAATGACAGATGCGCCCGCGGTGAATGTTTGGGGAGCATATTGCAATGCGCTGTACTGTTCGACCAGATTCAATATCTGTTGTTTGATTTCTGCTTTATCCACCTTGATGCTCCTGCTTAATGTTTTTGAATTTTTTCGCTATAGGCATGAATCTGCTTCAGCGTTTGTGCTCGCACGTCTTGCCCACTTTGATAAGTACGATTCCAGTCAACGATCGCACTCAACGCTTCATCCAAGCGCCATTGGGGATGCCAATCTAATTTGGCTTTTGCTTTAGAACAATCCAGCTTCAAATAATGTGCTTCGTGCGGATGGTCTCCCCCATCGACAACCCAGCTAGCACCTTCGCCCCATGCCTGCGTCAACTTTTCTACAATCCATTGCACAGGTTTGGCATCTTCATCATTCGGCCCAAAGTTCCAGCCTTCTGCATAGTCGGAACCTTCTTCGTAGAGCTTTTGCGCCAAAATTAGATAACCCGAGAGGGGCTCCAACACATGCTGCCAAGGACGAATCGCATGGGGGTTGCGGATATTGACTGGCTTGCCCGCAATAATGGCACGCATGATATCTGGGATGAGGCGATCGTCCGCCCAATCTCCACCGCCAATGACGTTGCCCGCTCTGCCGGAGGCAATCGCCACGCCATGTTCTTTGTGTTTTTCTGGGTGGAAATAAGAGTTGCGATAGGCTGCAGTAACCAATTCAGCGCAGCCTTTGCTACTTGAATAGGGATCATAGCCACCCATCGCTTCGTTCTCGCGATAGCCCCACGCCCATTCACGATTCTCATAACACTTATCGGTGGTCACATTCACCACTGCTTTGACGCTCTTTGTACTGCGCACCGCTTCAAGCAGATTCACCGTGCCCATCACGTTGGTGGAGTAAGTCTCAACCGGCTCAATGTAGGAATAACGCACTAAGGGTTGCGCCGCCATATGAATGACGATTTCCGGCTGATGTTCAGCAAACACTCTGCGCAGATGATCTAGATCACGTATATCTCCGATGATGCTAGTCATACCTTTCGCAACCTCAGCAACCTCGAACAGGCTAGGTTCGGTTGGTGGATTCAACGCATATCCCACCACCTGCGCACCCATAGATTGCAACCACAGAGATAGCCAGCTTCCCTTGAAGCCAGTATGCCCAGTCAGCAATACGCGCTTGCTTTTCCAGAATGAAGGACTCACTTCCAAACCTTCCATGGCGCCTTGCCAGATTGCCATAACTCTTCCAGATGCATCTTGTCGCGCAGGGTATCCATCGGCTGCCAGAACCCCTCATGAAGGAATGCCACCAAATCTCCTTCTTCAGCCAGACGTTCCATAGGATCTCGCTCCCATATCGTTTTGTCATCCACGATGTAGTCGATGACTTGAGGAGATAGCACAAAAAATCCCCCATTGATCATGGCGCCGTCTCCCTTAGGTTTTTCACGGAAGCTGTTCACTTTGTTACCTTGCAGATCGAGCGCGCCAAAACGTCCTGGGGGGAAAGTTGCCGTCAACGTTGCTTTAACTTGTTGAGCCTTGTGGAATGCAATCAACTCAGTGATGTTGACATCACTCACGCCATCGCCATAGGTAAAGCAAAAAGCTTCTTCATCTTTGACGTATTCCGCTACGCGCTTCAACCGTCCTCCCGTCATCGTTTCTTCACCCGTATCCACCAGCGTGACTTTCCACGGCTCGGCATAACGCTGATGTACTTCCATTTTGTTGTGCTCCATGTCAAAGGTCACGTCTGACATGTGCAGGAAGTAATTAGCGAAATACTCCTTGATGACGTAGCCCTTGTAACCGCAACACACGACAAAATCATTGATGCCATGCGCCGAATACTGCTTCATGATGTGCCACAAGATCGGCTTCCCGCCAATCTCGACCATAGGCTTAGGACGCGTCGATGTCTCTTCGCTGATTCGCGTTCCTAGCCCTCCGGCAAGAATAACTGCCTTCATCGTATGTCT
>JAQTTY010000013.1 GCA_028710525.1 Gallionella sp.
GAAACGGCTCCGCGCCAATGATAGTGTGGTTCTTCCATGCGAAAGTAGGTCATCGTCAGACTCCTTACACAGTAAACCCCCTCTCGGTACCCCCGATGAGGGGGTTTTACTTTTATTGAAGCAAAAATTCTACCATCAGTGAGAGCGCTGCGTGAAGAGTCAAGTGCGTCATTGATGCGCTGATGCTATTCGGCTATAATGTGCGCAACAAACAGCGGGATGAACATACGGTTCGTCCCGCTTCTTTATGTCTATCTAGGGAGTATCCGGTGTCGCAAACTAACCCTGCCATTCTTGTACTTGCCGATGGGACGGTGTTTCGCGGGATTGCCATAGGCGCTTCCGGCAGCAGCGTCGGTGAAGTCGTATTCAACACTTCGATGACCGGCTATCAAGAGATATTGACCGACCCTTCTTATTGCAAACAGATCGTCACACTGACCTATCCGCACATCGGTAATGTGGGCGTAAATCCTGAGGACGTTGAGTCCAGTCAGGTATTTGCTAGCGGTCTTATCATTCGTGACCTGTCCATGACGGTCAGCAATTTCCGCAGCATCCAGTCACTGCCGGAATATCTCAAGGCCAATAACGTAGTCGCAATCGCTGGTATCGATACGCGCAAATTGACTCGTATCTTGCGCAGTAAAGGTGCGCAGAGTGGTTGTATTGCAACGGGTGATGATGTCGAAGCGGCATTGGCAGCGGCACGCGGATTCGCAGGTCTGTCTGGTATGGATCTGGCGCAAGTGGTCACTTGTGCGAAGCCATACGAATGGAAGCAGCGTGAGTGGCAGTTGGGTACAGGCTACGCAGAGCAGCTCGAAAGCAAATATCACGTTGTCGCCTATGACTTTGGCGTGAAGCGCAACATCTTGCGCATGTTGGCCGAGCGCGGTTGTCGCATCACGGTGGTGCCAGCTAAGACTAGTGCGGCGGATGTACTGGCGATGAAGCCGGATGGGGTATTCCTGTCCAATGGCCCCGGTGATCCAGAGCCTTGCGATTATGCAATCGCATCTACTAAGAGCTTTTTGGATGCTAGCGTTCCATTGTTCGGCATCTGTCTTGGTCATCAGATTATAGGCTTGGCCGCTGGTGCAAAGACGGTGAAGATGAAGTTTGGCCACCGAGGTGCTAACCATCCTGTGCAAGATACGCAGACCAAACAAGTGATGATTACCAGTCAGAATCATGGCTTCGCAGTCGATGCGGCGACGCTGCCCGTCAACGCGCGCGTTACGCACGTATCTTTGTTCGATGGCACTTTGCAGGGCTTCGAGTTGACCGATAAACCCGCGTTCTGTTTCCAAGGCCACCCTGAGGCTAGTCCTGGGCCGCATGACGTCGATACATTGTTTGATCGCTTTATAGCGATGATGGGTAAATAAATGGCAAAGCGTACAGATATAAAAACCATATTGATCATCGGTGCCGGTCCTATCGTTATCGGTCAGGCCTGTGAGTTTGATTACTCCGGCGCGCAAGCTTGCAAAGCCTTGCGTGAGGAAGGTTACCGTGTGGTCTTAGTCAACTCGAATCCGGCTACGATCATGACGGACCCCAACATGGCGGATGCGACCTATATCGAACCTATCACTTGGCAGATGGTAGAGAAGATCATCGCCAAGGAAAGGCCAGATGCGATCTTGCCTACCATGGGCGGACAGACTGCGCTGAACTGCGCGCTTGATCTGGCCAAGCACGGAGTCTTGGAAAAATACAATGTGGAGATGATAGGTGCCTCCCGCGAAGCCATCGACATGGCGGAAGATCGCGAGAAGTTCAAACAAGCGATGACTCGCATCGGCTTGGCATCGGCAAAGTCGATGATCGCGCACAGCATGGAGGAAGCGCTACAGGTGCAGCAGGTGATGGGATTCCCAACTATCATCCGTCCTTCGTTCACCATGGGTGGTAGTGGCGGCGGTATCGCCTACAACCGTGAAGAATTCATGGAGATATGCGATCGCGGATTGGAGGCCTCTCCGACCAAGGAGTTGCTGATCGAGGAATCACTGCTCGGATGGAAAGAATATGAAATGGAAGTGGTTCGTGATCGCAATGACAATTGCATCATTATCTGCTCTATCGAGAATCTTGACCCTATGGGCGTACACACGGGTGATTCTATTACTGTCGCGCCAGCTCAAACGCTTACTGACAAGGAATACCAGATACTGCGCGATGCTTCGCTAGCCGTGCTGCGCGAAATCGGTGTAGAGACAGGTGGGTCAAATGTGCAGTTCTCCATCAATCCCGACGATGGACGTATGGTGGTGATTGAGATGAATCCGCGCGTGTCACGCTCTTCCGCATTGGCATCCAAGGCGACTGGTTTTCCGATTGCCAAGGTTGCGGCTAAGTTGGCAGTCGGTTACACCTTAGATGAGTTGCAAAATGACATCACGGGCGGAGCAACACCGGCTTCTTTCGAGCCGACGATAGATTATGTCGTGACCAAGATTCCTCGTTTCGCTTTCGAAAAATTTCCGCAAGCGAATGATCGACTGACCACTCAGATGAAGTCGGTCGGTGAAGTGATGGCCATAGGCCGAACTTTTCAAGAGTCGTTCCAGAAAGCCTTGCGCGGCTTAGAAGTGGGCGTCAATGGATTAGATAGCAAGTACGATGACAGAGATGCAATCTGTGCTGAGCTAGGTAATCCAGGCCCAGATCGTATTTGGGCGGTAAGTGATGCTTTCCGTATCGGTATGAGCGTGGAAGAAGTCTTCAATGTAAGCAAGATCGATCCATGGTTCTTGGTGCAAATCGCTGACCTGATTCGTCAGGAAGCTTCATTGTTAGGCCGCAGTCTGGGCAGCATAAAGGCCGACGAACTGCGCGCACTTAAACGTAGTGGTTTTGCAGATGCACGCATCGCAGCCTTATTGGAAACGGATGATGCTGCAGTACGTGCCTACCGTCATGCCTTGGGCGTGCGTCCGGTCTACAAGCGTGTCGATACTTGCGCAGCTGAGTTTTCAACCAATACCGCCTACATGTACTCGACTTACGAGGAAGAGTGCGAATCTCAACCGACTAACAACAAAAAGATCATGGTGCTGGGTGGTGGTCCGAACCGCATTGGTCAAGGCATAGAGTTCGATTATTGCTGCGTGCATGCCGCACTAGCGATGCGCGAAGACGGTTACGAGACCATCATGGTCAACTGTAACCCCGAGACCGTGTCTACTGATTATGACACTTCAGATCGTCTCTATTTCGAACCACTAACCTTGGAAGATGTGTTGGAAGTCGTTGCAGTCGAGAAGCCTATCGGCGTAATCGTGCAATACGGCGGCCAGACCCCACTTAAGTTGGCACATGGTTTGGCGAAGAACGGCGTGCCCATCATAGGGACTACGCCTGACATGATCGACTGCGCTGAAGATCGCGCACGCTTCCAAGAAATGCTGCGCAAGTTGTCCTTGAAGCAACCGCCTAATCGTACCGCAAGTAATGTCGCTGACGGTGTAGCGGGCGCTGCCGAAATCGGATATCCCCTGGTGATGCGTCCTTCTAACGTGCTGGGTGGTCGTGCTATGGAGATCATCCATGCGCAGGCCGACTTAGAGCGTTACATGCGTGATGCGGTTGAGATGTCTAAGACTTATCCAGAACGTATGCCTATCCTATTGGATCGCTTCCTTAACGACGCGATCGAGGTGGATGTGGATGCAGTGAGTGATGGTGAGCAGGTCTTGATTGGCGGCATCATGGAGCACGTCGAAGAGGCTGGCGTTCATTCTGGCGACTCCGCATGTTCTCTTCCTCCGTACTCCTTGTCTAGCAAGATGCAGGATGAGTTGCGCCGTCAGACTGTTGCGATGGCTAAAGAATTGAATGTAGTCGGTTTGATGAACGTGCAGTTCGCGATACAAGGTGAGACGGTATACGTTTTGGAAGTGAACCCACGTGCTTCACGTACCGTACCGTTTGTTTCCAAGGCTACAGGCTTGCCCTTAGCGAAGATCGCAGCACGTTGCATGGCAGGTCAGACGTTAGCGCAGCAAGGTGTGACTAAGGAAGTCATACCACCTTACTACTCGGTCAAAGAAGCGGTGTTCCCCTTCATCAAGTTTCCCGGTGTAGACGTCATCCTCGGGCCAGAGATGAAGTCCACGGGTGAGGTGATGGGCGTAGGTGATACCTTTGCTGAAGCATTCGTGAAGTCGCAACTGGCAGCCAGCGTGAAATTACCTAAGAGCGGTAAGGTGTTCATCAGTGTGCGTGAGGAAGATAAGCATGGTACCGCTGAAATTGCACGCAGCTTGGTGCAATTGGGCTTCACCATACTTGCTACACGTGGCACCGGCTCGGTGATCGCTGAAGCCGGCGTGGAAGTGACCATTGTCAATAAGGTGGCAGAAGGTCGTCCGCACATCGTCGATATGATCAAGAATGGCGAAGTCAGCCTGATTGTTAACACCGTCGATAGTCGTCCTGCTGTGATGCGTGATTCCTATTCGATACGTCACGCTGCACTGCAGGGCCGTGTGACATATTACACAACCTTGGCCGGCGCACGGGCAGCCTGTGTGGGCATGAAACATCTCACTGGGCTGCAAGTTTACGATCTACAGAGTCAGCACTTGCGGCTGAAATAACTTAAGAGTGCTACGAATATGAGTAAAGTCCCTTTAACGACCATTGGTGCAGAGAGATTGCGCCAAGAACTGCATAACCTAAAAACGGTGCAGCGTCCTTCCGTGATTGCAGCAATTTCCGAAGCACGTGCGCAGGGTGACTTGTCGGAAAACGCTGAATACGATGCGGCCAAGGAACGTCAGGCTTTCGTGGAAGGCCGTATCCAAGAGTTGGAGGGCAAGTTGGGCAGTGCACAGATTATCGATCCGCGCAGTCTCAATGCCGACGGACGCTGTGTCTTTGCTTCTACCGTGATTCTGGAAGATGTGAACAACGGTGATGTTGTGACTTATCAGATTGTAGGTGAAGACGAGGCCAATATTAGAGAGCGCAAAGTCTCTATTAGCTCCCCGATTGCGCGCGCCTTAATCGGCAAGTATCAAGGAGACATCGCCGAAGTTCAAGCTCCGGGCGGTGTGCGCGAATATGAAGTAGTTGAGGTCCAGTATATTTAATACTGGTATGGTCTTTGCGGGAGGTCTCAGTAGCATTGAGTACCTCGCCAAGTGTGAACGTTTTGTTTAGCTGCGGCTGCCCAATTGCTTCTTGGTCAGAGGCTTCTTACCCTTGTGTCTGGGCATCTTCTTGATCTCGATGAGATTGGCTTCGGGACTAGGGCGGAATATCACCAGAATCTTGCCGATATGTTGTACGGGACCTGCGTGCAATTGGGTGCAGATTTCTGTCATCATGGACTCACGCAAGGCTCTATCATCACCCATCACACGGATCTTAATAAGCTCATGGCGCAGCAGGCTCGCATCTATTTCTTTTAATACAGACTCGGTCAAACCCGCATTGCCTATCATCACAATTGGATTTAGGGAGTGGGCGCGACCTTTTAAAGCAAGGCGTTCGGATACGGAGAGCGTGAGCATAATGACTTTCAAAAAATTAGGTTCGGATTCTAAACGATGAAGCCTTCTAAAACCAGCAAACAATGGATGCGCGAGCATATCAACGATCCTTTCGTGCAAATGGCACAGAAAGATGGTTATCGTTCCAGAGCCGCCTATAAACTCTTAGAGATCAATGAGAAAGATCGATTGTTCAAGCCCGGCATGGTGGTCGTCGATCTGGGCGCGACGCCGGGCGGTTGGTGTCAGGTGGCAGCACGTGAAGTTGGCCGTACCGGCAAGGTGATAGGTCTGGATCTCTTGCCATTGGATCCCTTAGCCGGTGTGGACTTTATTCAGGGTGATTTTCGTGAGGAATCGGTACTCAAACAATTACAAGAATTGTTGGGTGGACGACAGGTTGGCCTTGTAATTTCAGATATGGCACCCAATATGAGCGGTGTAGCGAATGCAGATCTGGCGCGAGCTTTGTATCTCGCAGAATTGGCCATGGAATTTGCGGTCGAACAGTTGCAGCCTGATGGCCATTTTCTGGTCAAAGTTTTCCAAGGAGCAGGTTTTGAGGATTATCTGAAGTTGATGCGTAGCCACTTCAGCAAAGTGGCTACGCGCAAGCCCAAAGCCTCGCGTGATCGTAGTAGTGAGCTTTACCTGTTGGCGAGCGGAAAACTTTAGCGGGCGGCTTGAGAAATCAAGTAATCCATAGTCTAATGCAAGACCCTGCTTAATATGACAGGGTTGATTGAGGAAGAATCGTGAATAATTTTAAGAGTGTCGCAATTTGGTTGGTCGTAGCCCTCGTGCTGATGACTGTGTTCAATCAATTCAATACCCGCCAGCAGGCGTCTGCGCAGGTGCAACTCGACTATTCGCAATTCCTAGATGCGGTCAAGCAAGGTCAAATATCTAAGGTCACCATCGAAGGGCGCACACTCAAAGCGACCACCACCGATGGTAAACGCGTCACCAGTTACGCGCCTAGCGATCTGTGGATGGTGTCCGACCTGCTTAAGAACGGCGTGAAGATTGAAGCCAAGCCAGAAGAGGAGCAATCCTTCCTGATGAGCATTTTCGTTTCCTGGTTCCCTATGTTGCTGTTGATTGGCGTATGGGTATTCTTCATGCGTCAGATGCAGGGCGGCGGCGGTAAGGGTGGCGCTTTTTCGTTTGGCAAGAGTAAGGCACGCTTATTGGACGAAACGAAGGAGCGCATCACGTTCGCGGATGTAGCTGGTTGCGACGAGGCAAAAGAAGAGGTTTCAGAGTTGGTCGATTTTTTGAAAGACCCAACCAAATTCCAAGCACTGGGCGGACGTATTCCACGTGGCGTGTTGTTAGTCGGAAGCCCAGGTACAGGCAAGACACTCTTGGCGCGCGCGATTGCGGGCGAGGCCAAAGTACCGTTCTTCTCAATTTCCGGTTCGGATTTCGTCGAGATGTTTGTCGGTGTGGGTGCATCACGTGTCCGCTCCATGTTCGAGGATGCCAAGAAGCAAGCGCCATGTATCATATTCATCGATGAGATTGATGCGGTTGGTCGGCATCGCGGTGCAGGCATGGGGGGTGGTAATGACGAACGTGAGCAAACGTTGAACCAATTGTTGGTCGAGATGGATGGTTTCGAAGGAACATCCGGTGTGATTGTGATTGCCGCGACCAATCGTCCTGACGTATTGGATGCGGCGCTGTTGCGTCCTGGTCGTTTCGATCGACAAGTAGTAGTGGGCTTGCCCGACATACGTGGTCGTGAACAGATTCTGTTAGTGCATATGCGCAAGATACCGATGGGCAACGATGTCAAAGCAGAGATACTGGCGCGTGGTACACCTGGGTTTTCGGGTGCGGACCTTGCCAATCTAGTCAATGAGGCTGCCTTGTTTGCGGCACGCAGCAATAAGCGCTTTGTCGAGATGGATGATTTCGAACGCGCCAAGGACAAGATTATGATGGGTGCGGAGCGTCGTTCCATGGTGATGCCAGAGGAAGAGCGTCGCAACACCGCTTATCACGAGTCGGGTCATGCGGTAGTTGCCAAGCTGCTGCCCAAGACTGATCCGGTGCACAAAGTCACTATCATTCCGCGTGGCCGTGCGTTGGGTTTGACCATGCAATTACCGTCTGAAGATCGCTACAGCATGGATAAGAATCGTATCTTGGATACCATCGCTGTGCTGTTTGGTGGGCGCATCGCCGAAGAGTTGTTCATGAATCAGATGACCACCGGTGCCTCTAACGATTTCGAACGTGCTACAACGATGGCGCGTCGTATGGTCACCCAATGGGGGATGTCTGATTCACTGGGTACTATGGTTTATAGCGAGGACGAGACAGAAGCATTCTCTGGGCGCCCGTACAATACGACACGTAATATCTCGGAAGCGACGTTGCAGAAGGTAGATGCAGAGATCCGTCGTATCATCGACCAGCAATACAATCTGGCGCGCAATCTCATCGAGACCAACCGTGACAAGATAGAGGCCATGACAGCGGCATTGTTGGAATGGGAGACCATAGACGCGGATCAGATCAACGACATCATGGCTGGAGAACCTCCTCGTCCACCTAAGCCTAGTCAAGCTTCATCTGCCCCAGCAGCACCCAAGGACACACCTCCAACAGCCGCTGCGCCCAGCACAACGACACAAGAGACTTAAACTATTACGAAGCACAAAGGGGAAAGTGGTCAGGACATACCTGCACTTTCCCTTTTTACTTCCACCCTACTATGTTCCTTTGCGGCCACACCCAGTTAGCACTTGCACGCCCTTTAGTGATGGGTATCGTCAATGTCACCCCAGACTCGTTTTCTGACGGGGGCAAATATACCAACAGTGATGCAGCGGTCGAGCACGCACTCCGCTTGATCGCAGAAGGTGCGGCTATCCTAGATATAGGCGGGGAGTCCACACGTCCGGGCGCCAGTCCGGTATCACTGCAGGAAGAGCTAGATAGAGTGATTCCGGTTATTGAAGCGCTGCGTAAGCAAGCTGTGCCTATCTCTATCGATACCTACAAGCCTAAAGTGATGCGAGCTGCTATTGCGGCCGGTGCGCAGATGGTCAATGACGTCAATGCGCTGCTGGACGAAGAAGCACTGCGCTTGGTGGCAGAGCTTGAAGTGGCCGTGTGTTTGATGCATCGGCAAGGTGATTCGCAAAAGATGCAGGAACAGCCACGCTACCGTAATGTTGTGGAAGAAGTGCAAGCGTTCTTGCGCGAGCGTATCGCCGTTTGTGAGGCAGCTGGAATAGATGTCGACCGTATCGTCATAGACCCAGGCTTTGGATTTGGAAAGTCCGTGGGACATAACTATTCGCTGCTAGCCAATCTGTCCGAGATGGCAGAGTTAGGTGTCCCAGTGCTAGTCGGTCTGTCACGTAAATCTATGTTGGGAGCTGTAACAGGGCAGGAAGTAGAACATCGCTTGCCTGCTAGCGTTGCGGCAGCATTGATCGCGGTGCAGCGCGGTGCGAGTATCTTGCGGGTACATGATGTAAAGGCGACAGTAGATGCTTTACAGGTTTGGTACGCGGTGAATGGTGAAGCCTAAGATACGAGCTTTAATTGCTAAGATAGTCTTGAAAAGGGAAATGACATGAGCAGAAAATATTTTGGTACGGATGGCGTGCGTGGTCGTGTTGGTGTTCATCCTATTACGCCCCAATTCGTTATGCATCTAGGATATGCGGCGGGTAAGGTACTGGCAAAGGCTACACACAACACAGGCGAACGTCCAGGAGTGCTGATAGGCAAAGACACACGTATCTCTGGCTATATGTTGGAATCCGCGCTGGAAGCAGGTTTGATCGCTGCTGGTATCGATGTTTATCTTGCTGGCCCGATTTCCACACCCGCAGTGGCATATCTGACTCGCGCCTTGCGCTTGCAGGCAGGCGTGGTGATCTCCGCATCACATAATCCATTCGATGATAACGGCATCAAGTTCTTTTCCGCGAACGGCAGCAAACTGCCAGATGAGGTCGAGTTGGCGATCGAGGCGGCATTGGATGAGCCTATGGTTACAAATCATTCTGACGGCCTAGGTAAGGCCAAGCGTCTGGATGATGCGGTAGGTCGTTATATTGAGTTTTGCAAGAGCACCTTCCCCTACGAGATGGATCTACGCGGGATGAAGATCGTAGTGGACAGCGCGCATGGCGCCACTTATCACACAGCAAGAAATGTGTTCCACGAACTGGGTGCGGATGTGGTCGCTATCGGCGCACAACCCGACGGCAAGAACATCAACGACGGATATGGCGCGACCGCACCGGCCAATCTGCGTAAAGCAGTGGTTGAGCATAAAGCCGATATCGGCATCGCACTGGACGGTGACGGCGACCGCCTCATCATGGTCGATGCAGAGGGTATGCTGTATGACGGTGACCAACTGCTCTACGTTATCGCAAGACATCGCCAAGCCAATAACAAGATGCAAGGCGGAGTCGTGGGTACGCTGATGACTAATTTGGCGTTTGAGCATGCCATGCAGAAGCTGGGTATCCCGTTCAAGCGGGCTAAGGTGGGCGACCGCTATGTGATGGAAGTCTTGCAGCAAGAGGGATGGCAACTGGGTGGTGAGAATTCCGGTCATATCCTATGTCTAGATAAGCACAGTACCGGCGACGGTATCGTCTCGGCTTTGCAGGTTCTGCACGCCTTGGCAGATAGCAAACACACGCTTGCGCAAGCTTCGTCTGCACTGGTCATGTACCCCCAGATACTCATTAACGTCAAAGTCGAGGCAGCTGCCAGTTGGGTAAAGAACGAAACCATACAGGCAGCTGTGAGCGACGCGGAAAAAGTCCTCAACGGAAAAGGACGCGTGTTGTTGCGTCCTTCTGGTACCGAGCCTCTGCTGCGAGTGATGGTGGAAGGTGAAGATAAGCAACTGGTCGAGCAATCCGCACACCGCATCGCCGAAGTAGTACGTAAGGTCGCTACGTCAAAGTGAGTTGCTGCCGTGCATAGCCTGTACGGTTTGCAGTCCGGCTAGTCTTTCCGGCTGCCAATTTGCGATTGCACTATCCAATAACTCATTGACACTAGCCTGTGCTAGTTGCGGGTGGGGTAGCTGCTGTAAGTGGCAAAGTGCTTGGAACAGCGTCGCTACAACCTGAGCTTTGCGGATAGGTTCTGCCAAGGTCTGTTTGCTCAACTTCTCACCCTGTGCGTTCACTATGATGGGTAGGTGCAGATAGTGCGGTGTAGGCAGCGTAAGAAGTTGCTGTAGCAGTATCTGTCGCGGCGTGGACAGCAGTAGGTCTGCCCCGCGTACCACATCCGTGATGCCTTGATAGGCATCATCCACTACCACGGCAAGTTGATAAGCGAACAAGTCATCTGCTCGCTTTACGACAAAGTCCCCGATGTCACTTTCTACTCGCTGACTGATTCGACCTTGCAGTCTATCAATGAAACTTACTGGCGATGTTGTCGGGAGATGGGTGTTTACTCGCCATGCTCGTGCTGTTCGACCTGCAGGAACGCCATTGCGGCAAGTGCCCGGATAGACTGGTCCATCTATGCCATGCAGGGCAGAGTCGGCAATTTCTTTGCGGGTGCAGCAACAGGGATAGGCGACTCCGGCATCTTGCAACTGTTGAAGTGCGTGTTCGTATGCCGAAGTACGTTGGCTTTGGTAAATCACTTCGCCATCCCAATGCAAACCATACACTTCCAAGGTGCGCAAAATATCGTCAGCAGCGCCAGCTACACAGCGCGGCGTATCAAGATCTTCCATGCGCACTAGCCAATTGCCATGATGGTACTTGGCATCGAGATAGCTACCAAGTGCCGCGACTAAGGAGCCGAAATGTAGTGGGCCGGTGGGTGAAGGAGCGAAGCGCCCGCGATATTCAGGGCGCTTCATTGCTCACGAGAGAGAGTAGTGCACGGAAGCTGAAACTATGCGACAACCGCCTCTTCCTCAAAGGATAGCTGTACTTTTCCATCTAGGATATCCACGGTGACCTTGCCGCCATTCGCCAGTTTGCCGAACAGTAGTTCGTCGGCCAGAGCGGAGCGTATGGTGTCCTGAATCAATCGCGCCATAGGGCGTGCGCCCATCTTGGGGTCGAAGCCGTGTTTGCCCAAATAGTCTTTGAGTGCATCGGTAAATACCACATCGACCTTTTTCTCGTGCAACTGTTCTTCCAGTTGCATCAAGAATTTGTCGACTACGCGCAGGATGACTTCGTGGTCTAGTGGTGCGAAGGAAATCACTGCATCCAGACGGTTGCGGAACTCAGGTGTGAATGTGCGCTTGATGTCGGCCATCTCATCACCACTGGTGCTGCTCTGAGTGAAACCCATATTGCTCTTGTTCAAAGCTTCAGCACCTGCATTGGTGGTCATGATGATGACGACGTTGCGGAAGTCTGCCTTGCGCCCATTGTTATCGGTCAGTGTGCCGTGATCCATCACTTGCAGCAGAATGTTGAAGATATCGGGATGTGCTTTCTCAATCTCATCTAGTAGCAAAACCGCATGTGGCTGCTTGCTAATCATCTCGGTGAGCAAGCCACCTTGGTCGAAACCTACATAGCCGGGTGGCGCGCCTATCAGGCGTGACACAGCGTGACGTTCCATATATTCGGACATATCGAAGCGATGTAAAGGCATGCCCATCGCGTAAGCGAGCTGTCGTGCGACTTCGGTCTTGCCTACGCCGGTCGGGCCGGAGAACAAGAAGCTGCCGATAGGCTTCTGTGGATTGCCTAAACCACTGCGTGACATCTTGATGGCTGTGGCGAGTGCGTCTATTGCCTTGTTTTGGCCGAACACCACGGCCTTAAGGTCGCGATCCAAGGTCTTCAAGGTATTGCGATCATCGCTGGATACCGTACGCGGTGGGATGCGTGCAATCTTAGAGATGATCTCTTCAATCTCGTGTTTGCCTATGAGCTTCTTCTGTTTGGACTTAGGCAAGATGCGCTGTGCTGCGCCAGCCTCATCGAGCACGTCTATAGCCTTGTCCGGCAGATGTCTGTCAGTGATGTATCGGGCAGACAGTTCTGCCGCGCTGGTAATGGCTGCCGCGCTGAACTTGACGCTGTGGTGTTCCTCGAAACGCGACTTCAGACCCTTCAAAATAGCGATGGTCTGCTCGACACTAGGCTCTGGCACATCCACTTTTTGAAAGCGACGGGACAGCGCATGGTCCTTCTCGAAGATGCCGCGATATTCCTGATAGGTAGTTGCGCCTATGCACTTTAGTTGGCCATTCGAGAGCGCCGGCTTGAGCAGATTAGAGGCATCCATGGTGCCGCCAGAAGCTGCGCCCGCACCTATCATGGTGTGTATCTCATCTATGAATAGGATGGAGCCGGGTGCGTCGTTAAGCTCTTTCAATACCGCTTTAAGGCGCTGCTCGAAGTCGCCACGGTATTTGGTACCCGCCAAAAGTGCGCCC
This sequence comes from Gallionella sp., assembly GCA_028710525.1. Taxonomy (GTDB): domain Bacteria; phylum Pseudomonadota; class Gammaproteobacteria; order Burkholderiales; family Gallionellaceae; genus Gallionella. The sequence goes on from JAQTTY010000013.1 coordinate 12,922, forward strand.
ATATCCAAAGAGTAGACACGTGCGTCTTTGAGTATGTCGGGTACTTCGTCTTCCACGATGCGGCGTGCCAGTCCTTCAGCGATAGCGGTCTTGCCCACGCCAGCCTCGCCAACCAATAAGGGGTTGTTCTTACGGCGGCGACACAGGGTTTGTATGACGCGTTCCAACTCCAAATCACGTCCGATCAGAGGATCTATCTTCCCTGCCAATGCGTGGGCATTCAAATCTAAGGTGTAACTCTTCAACGCGCTGTCGTCAGATGCGGGTTGTGCAGCCTCCTGTGGGGTAACACTGGGGGCAGCTTGCTCTTCGGTGGCATCACCACTCACTAGCAGATTGATGACATCCAGACGGCTTACGCCGCGTTCAGTTAGGAAATGAACTGCATGTGAGTCTTTCTCACCGAATAGGGCAGCAAGGATGTTGGCGCCGGAAACTTCCTTCTTGTTGGCGGATTGCACATGCAGGATAGCGCGCTGTATTACGCGCTGGAATCCAACAGTGGGCTGAGTATCTGCTTCGCCGCTGCCAGGGATGATGGGTGTGTGTGAGTCTATGAAGGTGCCGACTACGCCGCGCAGTTCTTCGATGTCGACTTTGCAGGCACGCAGTATCTGTGCCGCAGTCGAATTGTCCAGCATGGCTAGGAGCAAATGTTCGACCGTGATGAACTCGTGACGCTTTTGTCTGGCTGCTACAAAGGCTAGGTGCAGACTGACTTCCAATTCTTGGGCGATCATTTCAATTTTCCTCCATGGCGCATCGTAGCGGATGCTCATGCTGTTTAGCAAACTCCATCACTTGCATGGTCTTGGTTTCAGCGACGTCACGTGTATATACCCCGCAAACCGCCGAACCCTCGTTGTGTACTTTGAGCATCACTTGCTGTGCTCGTTCAAGGTCCATAGTAAAAAATCTTTGCAGTACCTCGATCACAAATTCCATCGTCGTGTAATCGTCGTTAAATAAAATCACCTTGTACATCTGTGGCGGGGACGATTTAGCTCGCTCAGGCGCTAATACATTGGCTTGTTGGTGTTTGGTCGGCATGTGTTATGTCAGTATTATCTATCTAGCAACTATTGCTGGTATTGGGGATTAGAGCGGTTTTTACTAGTCTATGTGAAGAAATATAAATAAAAGCTTGACTATAGTCATTCAGGCAAGGTAAAAAGCGCGCTGGTGTTTGAATCAAAGTATCTGCAGTACTGGTCTTGCCGTGTGCGATCTTAGACTCAAACAGTTTCGCGGGGATGTTCTCCGTTTTTTTAGTAAGGAAGTAATCACATGGCAACTGGTACAGTTAAATGGTTCAACGATGCAAAAGGTTTCGGTTTCATCACTCCTGATGATGGTAGCGAAGATCTGTTTGCACATTTTTCTGCAATCAACATGAGCGGATTCAAATCACTCAAAGAAGGTCAAAAAGTGACCTTTGAAGTTGTACAAGGCCCTAAGGGTAAGCAAGCTTCTAACATCCAAGCGCCTTAATAGGTCTAATGTTAGCTTAAAGCCCGCCGCGTAAGTGGCGGGCTTTTTTATTGCCTGTACGCTTTACAAAATATCCCGCGTGACAGCGCGGGATATTTAACTGCTGCGATTTTTAACGTATCAAGCCAATGCGGCCAGTGCGGCGTTGAGGGTCGCGCTGGGGCGCATCGCTTTCGAGGTCTTGGTTACATCAGGGTGGAAATAGCCACCCATATCCACTGGCTTGCCTTGAGCCCCGATCAACTCGGCATTGATCCTAGCCTCATTATCGGTGAGGGTCTGGGCCAAGGTCGTGAAACGCGCTTGTATGTCCTTGTCCTTGGTTTGTGCGGCCAAAGCCTGCGCCCAATACAAGGCCAGATAGAAGTGACTGCCGCGGTTGTCGATCTCACCGACTTTACGGGAGGGTGACTTGTTGTTATCTAAGATGCGTGCATTGGCTTGATCTAGCGTGTCCGCCAATACTTGCGCTTGAGCATTGTTAAACTTTTGTGCCAAGTGCTCCAGAGATACACCCAGCGCCAAGAATTCGCCTAGTGAATCCCAGCGCAGATAGTTCTCTTCTAGAAACTGCTGCACATGCTTGGGGGCAGAGCCGCCAGCACCGGTCTCAAACAAGCCGCCACCATTCATCAAAGGCACGATGGACAACATCTTGGCACTGGTGTTGAGCTCTAAGATAGGGAACAGATCGGTCAGGTAGTCACGCAATACGTTACCGGTGACGGAGATGGTATCCAGTCCCTTTCGTGCGCGTGTCAAGGTGACACGGCAAGCATCGGATGGCTCCATGATCTTGATGTCCAAGCCATTGGTATCGTGATCCTTGAGATAACGTTCGACCTTGGCAATGATCTGCGCATCATGGCCGCGATTCTTGTCCAACCAGAAGATGGCAGGCGTGTTAGACAGTCGTGCGCGTGACACTGCTAGTTTCACCCAATCTTGTATGGGCGCATCTTTAGTTTGGCAGGCACGGAAGATATCTCCTTGCGCTACGGCTAACTCAAGCAAGGTCTTGCCGGAGCCGTCCACGATGCGTACCACACCGTTGCCGCTCATTTCGAAGGTTTTGTCGTGCGAGCCGTACTCTTCGGCCTTTTGCGCCATCAGCCCGACATTGGGTACTGAGCCCATGGTGGCGGGATCCAAAGCGCCGTTCTGCTTGCAATCTTCAATGGTTGCAACATAGATGCCCGCGTAGCAGCGGTCAGGGACCATGGCGAGAGTGTCATAAGCCTTCCCATCTGCGCCCCACATTTTGCCACCATCGCGAATCATCGGGGGCATGGATGCATCGATGATGACGTCGGAGGGTACATGCAGATTGGTGATGCCCTTATCAGAATTAACCATCGCCAATGGTGGATGGTTGCGGAAGCAGTCTGCGATGGTTGCTACGATCGCGGCACGCTTACCTTCTGGCAATGCCAGAACCTTGGCTTCCATGTCGCCGAAGCCATTATTGATATTGACTTTCAGTTCGTTGAGTAATGCGCTGTGCTTGTCGAACACATCATTGAAAAATACGGAGACGGCATGACCGAACATGATGGGGTCCGATATCTTCATCATGGTTGCTTTAAGATGCAGAGACAGCAGCACATCCTCTTTTTTGGCAGCTGCGATTTGTTCTGCATAGAACTGTCGCAGCGCGCGACGACTCATGGTCGCTGCATCAATCACTTCGCCAGCTTTAAGTGCGAGCTTGTCTTTTAGGACCGTGACATTGCCATCTTGAGCGATGAACTCTATGCGTGTGCTAGTTGCTTCCGGCACTGTGATAGAAATCTCGCTGCCATAGAAGTCGCCGCTATTCATGTGTGCCACGCGTGTCTTGGAGTCGCGAGCCCATTTGCCCATACGGTGAGGATGCTTGCGGGCGAACTGCTTGACCGATGCCGCCGCGCGTCGGTCCGAGTTACCTTCACGCAATACTGGATTCACTGCACTCCCCAACACTTTGCTGTAACGCAGTTTGATGTCCTTCTCAACATCGGTCTGAGCTTCATCCGGATAGTTGGGGATGTTGTAACCTTGAGTTTGCAATTCTTTGATCGCGGCTTTCAGTTGAGGGAGCGACGCGCTGATATTGGGTAATTTGATAATGTTTGCTTCAGGCAGCAGCGTCAGATCGCCTAACTCGGTTAGTTCATCAGCGACGCGTTGCGCCGCAGTCAGGTTTTCGGGGAAGTGCGCCAGTATGCGGCCAGTCAGTGAGATGTCGCGCGTCTCTATAGTAACGCCTGCGGCTTTGGTGAAGGTCTGCACAATAGGCAGCAATGAGTAGGTTGCGAGTCTGGGGGCTTCGTCGGTCAGTGTGTAGATGATCTTATGGCTAGTCATGTCGCTCTCTTCTGAAGTTAACAATCAAGTCGTTCTCGACGCATGCACTGGCCGGACAGGACAAGATAGTGGTGGTGTTTACGGTAATATGGCCGCTTAAAAAATATATCGGAATCCAGATGGGAAGTATTCTGCTGTTCAACAAACCTTATGGCGTAATCTGCCAATTCAGTCGTGATGGCCTACATCCAACGCTCGCAGATTATATCCCTGTTCCCGAGTTTTATCCTGCCGGGAGGCTGGATACTGATAGTGAGGGATTGCTGGTGCTGACCGATGACGGCGTGCTGCAACATCGCATCACCGATCCCAAACACAAACTGCCCAAGACCTATTGGGTGCAGGTCGAAGGTGAAGTGACGGAGGCCGCATTACAGTGCTTGCGGGTGGGTGTTGAGCTTAAAGATGGCAAGACATTGCCGGCGGAAGCAAACCGTATAGAAGAGCCTGCGCAACTCTGGCAGCGCGATCCGCCGATACGGGTGCGCAAGGCCATACCAACTAATTGGATCGCATTGACGATACGCGAGGGCAGGAACCGTCAGGTCAGACGTATGACTGCGGCGGTGGGTTTGCCTACTTTGCGGCTGATACGTTATCGCATCGGCGACTGGAGTCTGGATGATCTGACAACGGGGCAATGGCGACGCGAAACAGCGCTATAAAGAAGGTGCGTTGACAAAAGATGCCGAGGCTCTTAACTTTCGAGAGTGGATAGTGAGTAGGAGGAAGAGATATGCGTACTAAGTATTTTCAGTGGATATTGATGTGTTGCTTGTTGCTCGCACCCTTTTCGGTGACAGAGATGGCCGTTGCATCCGAGCAAAAACCTACGGTGCTCAATCGCCACTTGGCTAAGTTATTGGGTACATGGACTAGCGAGGATGGGGAAGTGACTTTTAAGGCCAACGGTACGCTCATCTATAAAGGAAAGAAGGATTATTGCGCTATTGCACAAGGCACGATACAGATCAGTAAACGACACAGCTCAGTCATCCTGCCGTATCGCTTTGTGAACGATAATCTGCTCATCACCGATAGCGGTACTGTTACCACCTACAAGCGCTTACCTGCAACTGAGTAATTGGATGCGTCGATAACATAGTTGCATGTCTAAAATAGAAAAAGCCCTGTTCGGTATGAGCAGGGCTTTTGTTTTCAGTGCGGCAGCAGAGTAACTGCCACACTTATATTCAATCAGCCGAAGCGACCCGTGATGTAATCTTCAGTCTCTTTGCGCTTGGGGTTGGTGAACACGGTGCTAGTCTCGCCAAACTCAACCAAGTCACCTAGGTACATATAGGCGGTGTAGTCTGAGACACGAGCGGCCTGTTGCATATTGTGCGTCACGATGACGATGGTGAAGTCGTTCTTCAGTTCGTCTATCAACTTTTCGATATGCGCAGTAGAGATAGGATCCAAAGCGGAAGTCGGTTCATCCAGTAGCAGCACCTGTGGTTTGACAGCGATGGCGCGTGCGATACAAAGACGTTGTTGTTGACCGCCGGAGAGGCCGGTGCCGCTCTGCTTGAGTTTGTCTTTGACTTCGGTCCACAGAGCGGCTTTCTTCAATGCCCACTCCACGCGCGCATCCATGTCATGCTTGCTCAGGCTCTCGTAAAGTTTTACGCCGAATGCGATGTTGTCATAGATGGACATGGGGAAGGGCGTGGGCTTCTGGAATACCATGCCGATCTTGGCACGCAACATGTTCAGATCTTGCTTGGGATCTAATACATTAGCCCCATCCAGTATGATCTCGCCGGTGGCCTTCTGTTTGGGGTAGAGCTGATACATGCGGTTGAAAGTTCGCAGCAAAGTTGATTTGCCACAACCGGACGGGCCGATAAAGGCTGTCACCATCTTCTCCGCGATGTTGAGGTTGATGTCTTTCAGCGCGCGATAGTTGCCGTAGAAAAAGTTCAGGTCTTTAACGATGACTTTGGGATTCACGATAATTTCAGTGGACATGTTCTAACCTTGTTAGTGAGTTGTGGCGCTTTGACGGAACAGCACGCGCGCCAGTATGTTCAGTGTCAAGACACTCAGTGTGATTAACAGCGCACCCGCCCAAGCGAGATGCTGCCAATCTTCATAGGGGCTCATCGCAAACTGGAAGATCACCACCGGCAAGTTAGCCATTGGTTGATCCATGTTGTTACTCCAGAACTGATTGTTGAGTGCAGTGAATAGCAGCGGTGCGGTCTCGCCACTGATACGGGCGATGGCTAGCATCACACCCGTGATGATGCCCGCACGCGCCGCGCGCAGTGTCACGAAATTAATGATCTTCCATTGCGGTGCACCAAGCGCTGCGGCAGCTTCACGTAAAGTACTTGGCACCAGACGTAACATGTTCTCAGTAGTACGAATCACAATAGGGATGACCAAAATAGCCAACGCTAATGCACCCGCCCAACCAGAGAAGTGTCTGACGTTGACTACGTAGATCTCATACACGAACAGGCCAATCACGATAGACGGTGCTGATAGCAGGATGTCGTTGATGAAACGAGTGATGGGCGCCATCCAACCGCGATTGCCGAACTCGGCGAGATAAGTGCCGGCCAAGATGCCGATAGGTGTGCCAATGAGGGTGCCGAGTACGGTCATCATCAAGCTGCCCCATATCGCATTGAGCAAGCCACCCGAGCTGCCGGGCGGTGGAGTCATCTGAGTGAAGATGGTGCTAGTCAAAGCTGGAAGGCCGTGACTCAGTAGCGTCAGCAGTATCCAGCACAGCCAGAACAAGCCAAAGCCCATCGCTAGGACTGATATGGTCAGACTCAGAGCATTGACGAGACGGCGGCGAGAGTAGAGGTCAAATTTATTCATAGTGTCTTATGCGTGTGAACCTTCGCGCTTACCTAATTTGTAAAGCATATAACGTGCGATGGAGAGCACCACGAAAGTGATGAAGAATAGGATAAGGCCGAGCTCTATAAGCGACGCGGTGTACAGGTCGCCGACGGCTTCAGTGAATTCATTCGCCAGTGCTGAGGAGATACTGTTACCCGGCATCAGCAGTGACTTGGTTAATTCGTGCGCATTACCAATGACGAAGGTCACGGCCATGGTCTCACCTAAGGCGCGCCCCAGACCGAGCATGATGCCTCCGACCACGCCCACTTTGGTGTAAGGCAGGATGACGTTCCACATGACCTCCCATGTTGTCGCACCTAGGCCGTAGGCAGACTCTTTAAGTAGCGTGGGAACCACGTCGAATACATCCCGCATCACCGAGGTGATGAAGGGGATCACCATGATGGACAAGATGATGCTAGCCGTGAGTATGCCTATGCCCATAGGTGGGCCGGAAAAGAATGGTCCGATATAAGGCATGGTGCCTATGTGCTTATTGAGCCAGGGTTCGACGTAATCGGCGAACAGTGGTGCGAAGATGAACAGCCCCCACATACCATAGATGATGCTGGGGATGCCAGCGAGCAACTCGATGGCGATACCCAAAGGGCGACGCAAGATACGAGGTGAGAGTTCGGTCAGAAATATGGCGATGCCGAAACTCACTGGGATGGCGATGAGTAGCGCGATACCGGAAGTGATCAAGGTGCCGACGATGGGGATAAGTGCACCAAACTCGTCGTTGACCGGATCCCATTCCGAGCTGACTAAGAATCCAAAGCCGAATTTTTCGATAGCAGGCATGCTGCCTACTACGAGGGAAAATATGATTGCTGCTAATAATGCCAATACGCCAAAAGCTGATAAGCGCGTCAGTGTCCTGAAGAGCAGGTCTAACATCGCCTGACGTTTTAGGCGAGCTTCAAGTTTGAACATTGGCATAAAGATATGTCTCTGAATTGTTGTTTTTTGGGAATAATCACGGGGGCATGAGCCCCCGTGATTATAACTTAGCGGTGTAACACTACACCACCAAACTTGCTTTACTTACTTCCAGATTGCCTTGCCGTTTGCTGCTTTGATCTCACTTTTCCATGCGTTGCGGATCATTGTTTTAACGCTGTCTGGCAAAGTGATATAGTCCAAATCGGCAGCCAATTTATCGCCATTAGCGTAAGCCCAGTCGAAGAACTTCAACACAGCTTCTGCTGACTCAACTTTATCCTGTGATTTGTGCATCAGGATGAACGTTGCGCCGCTGATAGGCCATGAACCTTTGCCAGCTTCGTTAGTCAGGATTTCGTAGAAGCCAGGAGCGTGCTTCCAATCAGCGCCTGCAGCAGCAGCTTTGAAGCTGTCAGCATCAGGAGTGACGAAATTGCCTTCTTTGTTCTTCATCTGAACGGCAGCCATCTTGTTTTGCAATGCGTAAGCATATTCAACGTAACCGATAGAGCCCTTGATACGTTGTACGTAAGAAGCAACACCTTCGTTACCCTTGCCGCCAGTACCAGCCTTCCAAGAAACAGAAGTACCTTCGCCTACATTGGCTTTCCAATCAGCGCTAACTTTTGACAAGTAGTTAGTGAAGATGAAGCTAGTACCGGAGCCATCGGAACGATGTACAACAGTGATCAGGTCGTCAGGCAGCTTCAGGTCTTTATTCATTGCAACGATTGCTGGATCGTTCCATTTTGTGATCTTGCCCATGTAGATGTCAGCCAAAGTGGTGCCATCCAGGTGCAACTTGCCATTTTCAACGCCAACAACGTTAACGACAGGAACCACGCCGCCAATGATAGTAGGGAACTGCATCAAACCACCCTTGTCGAGTTCTTCAGGTGTCAAAGGCTTGTCGGAAGCGCCGAAGTCTACGGTCTTAGCGTTGATCTGCTTGATGCCGCCGCCGGAACCGATGGACTGGTAGTTCATGCTTACGCCGGTCTTAGCTTTGTAAGCTTCAGCCCATTTTGCGTATGCTGGGTAAGGGAAAGTGGCGCCAGCGCCAGTGATGTCGGTAGCGTAACTCGCGCTAGCAAAAGCTAGGGTAGAAACTGCGGCGATGCTGATGACTAATTGCTTCAATGTACTTTTCATAGTGTCTCCAATGGAATGTCGCTTAGTACTTACGGGGAAATCGATACAAGTCACAACCTGTGCAACGAGACGCATGGTATGAATAGTTTATGACAAGATTATTACAGCGTGGAAAATATCTAGGCCTGTAAGAGAAAATCTGATTTATTAATAGATTGGCTTGCGACTAACTATATGCATGGTATAGAATTTCCCCTTCAATTTAATAATCGTTTGATAATAAAAATATCATATGCTAGAAGCCACTCAAGTTGTCGCCGCGCTCGCCGCACTCGCTCAATCTACCCGTTTGGCTATCTATAGGTTGTTAGTAGTGAGTGGTTCAGAAGGGTTGCCCGCAGGTCAGATTGCGGAAAGATTGCAGTTGGCCCCCGCCACGCTGTCTTTTCATTTCAAGACATTGAGCCATGCAGGCTTGATAGAAAGCAGGCAGGAAGGGCGCTATATCTTTTATGTGGCGAATTATTCAGTAATGAACGAAATGTTGGCTTACCTCACAGAGAATTGTTGTGCTGGAGCAGGCGAGTCGTGTGAAGTACAAGTCAGTAAATGTTGAGTTATTAATAAAGGAAAAATTCTATGAGTGAGAAAGTTTATAAAGTATTGATCCTATGTACCGGTAATTCGGCGCGCAGTATCTTGGGTGAAGTGCTGTTCAATGTACTAGGTAAAGGTAAGTTTCAAGCCTACAGCGCAGGTAGTAAGCCAGCAGGGAAGGTAAATCCCGGGGCGTTGGAATGGTTGCAAGCGCATGGTCATAGCCTGGAAGGCCTGCGCAGCAAGAGTTGGGATGAGTTTTCTGCGCTAGGTGCACCAAGCTTCGATTTTATTTTCACTGTCTGTGACAATGCGGCAGGTGAAGTTTGTCCAGTCTGGATAGGTCATCCGACCACTGCGCACTGGGGGATACCTGATCCCGCTCATGTAGGAGGTGATGCTGCACGACGTGCCGCCTTCGATAAGGCGGCTGAGCAGTTGGCGCACCGTATTCGTTTGTTCATGCAGTTGCCGTTCGAGACCATGGATAAGCTCGCACTCAAAGCTCAACTCACCGCCATAGGCCGTACTCAGGATTAATCGTATGAATTTGTTCGAGCGTTATCTGAGTCTGTGGGTGTTTCTGTGCATCATTGTGGGCATAGTGCTGGGTCAAGCACTGCCAGCGCTATTTCATTCGATCGCGTCGTTGGAAGTTGCTAATGTAAATGTGCCTGTTGGTGTGTTGGTGTGGGTGATGATTATTCCCATGTTGATACGCATCGATTTTGCGGCTTTGCACCAAGTTAAACAGCATATGCGGGGTATCGGCGTGACGCTGTTCGTCAACTGGGCGGTCAAGCCTTTCTCTATGGCGTTATTGGCTTGGGTATTTATACGTCATGTGTTTGCAGCGTGGTTGCCAGCCGAGCAGCTGGACAGTTATGTTGCAGGCCTCATTCTACTAGCAGCCGCACCTTGTACTGCGATGGTGTTCGTATGGAGCAATCTGGTCAAAGGTGACCCTTATTTCACCCTCTCTCAAGTGGCGCTTAATGACGCCATCATGGTGTTCGCATTCGCGCCATTGGTCGCTTTGCTGCTAGGCATAGCCAGCATCACTGTACCCTGGGAGACATTGTTGTTCTCCGTGTTGTTCTACATCGTGATTCCGGTGCTGGTCGCACAATGGTTGCGGTCGCGATGGCTGCGGAGTGGAGAGGAAAGATTCAAAGTGACTTTGTCGCTAATCGCACCTTACTCCATGGCGGCGCTCTTGTTCACGCTGGTGCTTTTGTTTGCTCTACAAGGCGAGGCCATCGTCAAGCAGCCCTTGGTGATTGCGATGCTCGCTGTGCCCATCTTGTTGCAAGTGTTGTTCAATTCGGGGCTGGCCTATGGATTGAATCGTCGCTTAGGTGTGGCGCATTGTGTGGCAGCACCCTCGGCGCTGATAGGCGCGAGTAACTTCTTCGAACTGGCAGTGGCGACAGCGATTAGCCTGTTTGGATTCGAGTCGGGTGCGGCGCTGGCGACGGTGGTAGGCGTGTTGATCGAGGTGCCCGTAATGTTGCTGGTGGTCAAGATGACGCTAGCTTCGAAAGCTTGGTACGAGCGCAATCAAATTGCATAGCGGTTTTGAGTAACCTTGGCATGGTTCCTGCTGTTAGTTCTGCATTACAAACTTAATAGGGTAGTGCAAGTGGACAACGAGATATTGAAGAAGGTGGCCAAGCTGGGTGTGTTGGCGCGTAAAAATGGAACGACCAAGTTGGATTACAACCGGTTGTTGACGGATAGGGCTTATGCGAACCAACTGCTGAGCGAGTTGGAAACCTGTAATGACGAGGACTTGCTGTTGTTGTGTCTAAGTCTTAAGGTTGATCTGGGCATTTTGCCAGGTAATCTGCAGATGCCCGCAATCAAGCCATTGGTCGATGAAAAAACTCGCTACATGTTCAGTTCCCGAGGTTAAGTATGAGCGGGTGTATGCACCTAAATCGCGCTTAGTAAGTGCGATTTAGGTGCGTCTCAGTTGATCAGGAAGATTGTCGCCAATCCTAGAAAGATGAAAAAGCCGCCGCTGTCGGTAATCGCGGTGAGCAGTACGCTGGAGCCTATGGCGGGATCGCGACCAAAGCGATGCATAGCCATAGGAATAAGCAGCCCTACTAGCGCACCTGCGATTAGATTCAGTAGCATCGCACTTGTCATTACTAGTCCCAGCGCAACGTTGTGATAGAGATAGTAGGCGAATAGCCCCGCCACGCCTCCCCATACCAAGCCATTTAGTCCGCTGATTGCCAATTCTTTGAGCAACAAGCGCGTGCTGTTAGCTTGTGTGATCTGGCCGAGGGCGAGTGCACGTATGATGATGGTGGTGGTTTGGTTGGCCGAGTTGCCGGCGATACCCGCGACGATAGGCATCAACGTCGCGAGAGCGACGAACTTTTCTATGGTGCCCTCGAAACTACCAATGACACGTGAAGCAAAGAAGGCAGTGCACAGGTTCAAGGCCAGCCATACCCAACGGTTTTTAGCAGATTTCCATACGGACGCGAAGATATCTTCCTCTTCCAACAGACCCGCCTGATTGAGCAAGTCACTTTCAGATTCGGTACGCACATAGTCCAAGACAACGTTCACTGTCACTCGCCCGACCAGCTTGCCATCTTCATCTACCACAGGCGCTGAAACCAAGTCGTATCGTTCGAAGGCTTGTGCGGCTTTGTCGGCTTTCTCGTCGGGATGCAGCAACTTCATCTCGGTGTGCATCAGGTCGCTGACCACCACATCCGGCTCATTGATAACGATGCGCTTCAGCGGCAACACGCCTATCAGTCTTTCATCTCTGTCCACCACAAAGATCTGATCGGTATGATCAGGTAGTTCGTCGAAGCGACGTAAATAGCGCGACACGACTTCCAGCGTGATGTCGTCACGCACATGGATCATGTTGAAGTCCATCAACGCGCCGACTGAATCCTCACTATAGGACATGGCCGAGCGCAGTTGCTCGCGGTCTTCTATGGACAGCGACTTGAAAACGTCGCGCATCACGTTTTGAGGCAGATCCGGTGCCAAGTCGGCGATTTCGTCGGCATCCAACTGTCCGGCCGCCGCACTCAACTCTTCGCGGTTCATGCTGGCGATCAGCGATTCGCGAACGGAGTCGGAGACTTCTATCAGTATCTCGCCGTCACGTTCGGATTTGACGAGATCCCAGACCTGCAGACGTTGCTCTATGGGCAGTGCTTCCAACACATAAGCGATGTCAGCTGCGTGCATCTCGTCGAGCTTGGCTCGCAACTTGGTCAGATGTTGTTTGTGTACCAGCGTGTCAATGAGCGCATGTCGATCGGCGCGCGGCAGAGCTTCCTTATGGGCGACCCCTTCCACCAAGGCGTGCTTCTCCAGCAGATTTTGAATATGCAGCAAGGACTCTTGCATATTCTCTGTGTAACGCGGTTCGTTGGTCGATTCTGTCATGGTGTGCAGTCTTACTGGTTTTCGCTGGCGCGATTATAGTGAGTTCGGGGCGACAAGGGGGAGCGCTGCGGCCTATAATCGACCGGATAGTGATGGATGACTAATGGAGGTGTTCAGGTATGACTGTCGAAAAAGTTACCGAACATGAGAACGAAAAACAGAGTCTGTTGAACTTCATCAAGAAGCACAGGTTGGTGGAAGAGTTCGTACACAAGCAAGATATGCCGCGCCATGAGTTGGTCGAGACGCTGGTGCGCAAACAGAATCTCGCCAAGTTGCAGGCCATGCTTAATGAAGTGGCACCGCAAGTCGTGGCGCAGTTACTGGAAGAGCTTTCCTCCGAAGACCAAGTGTTCATCTGGGATCAGATTAACAACGAGCGCAAAGAAGCCATCATCCGTGATGTGCCGATAGCCGTGCTGCATGCCTTGGGTAAACGTGAGTTCAGCAGTGAGAAGTCCAGCATCAAGGTGTTCGAACTGCACGAAGGCCGTTTACGCGAGAGCGTCATCAATTCACGCAATGAATTGGCCAATATCAAACCCATCTGGGTAGATATGGTTAATCCATCTTTTGAAGAGCGCATCTGGGTGGGCGCGTTGTTTGGTATCGAGTTACCCGACCCCGATAAATTAGGTGATCTGGAGTCCAGTGCACGCTTCTATCTCGACAACATAGGCGACATCAATCTACTTTCAGACTTTTTGTTGGATAAGGAAGATGTGTCGCAAAGTGTGCCAGTCGCCTTTTTGTTGCACGGCGATACGCTGTTCTCCTTACGCAAAGTTGATCTGCCGGTGTTTCGTTTGCAGCGCTTGCGCGCACTATCGCAACCCAATTATGTTCTGGATGCCCGTGATGTCTTGATAGACCTATACGCGGCGGATGCGGAATATTCTGCAGATGCGCTAGAAGGGGTGTACCACGGGCTGCGGATGGTCAGTAAGCAAGTGCTCAACAACAGCGAAATGGGTGAGCAGGCGGATGAGATGCTGACAGCGATCGCACATGAGGAAGACCTCAACGGTTTGATTCGCCGCAACGTGCTGGACACGCGACGTGCCGTTTCCTTTTTGATGCGCAGCAAAATATTAAACAAGCAGCAGTTTGAGGACGCGCAACAGATATTTCGTGATATCGACTCTTTGGACGGGCACACCTCGTTCATCTTTGACAAGATCAACTTCTTGATGGATGCCACGGTTGGCTTCATCAACAACAACCAGAACAAGAACGTGAAGCGGCTCACGGTAGTCAGTGTGGTGTTCATGCCGCTCAATGTATTGGCGGGAATAGGTGGGATGTCGGAGTATTCGATGATGACACTAGGCATGCCTTGGCCGATCTCATACGGCTTGTTCACGATCGCACTGGTGGCAGTGGGATGGCTGACCTATCTATTACTGGGGTATTTCGAGCGCAGAGAAAAACTCAGTAAGTTGTCTTTGTGACGACTTATTGTCCGCCAGAGTGTGGAATTAAAGCCTCGAATTCTTGCAATGGGACGGGGCGACCAAACAGATAACCTTGGAATACATGACAGCCGTGGTCGTCTAGGAAGTTACGCTGCTCCGCGGTCTCTACCCCCTCGGCAATCACATTTAAGCCCATCGCATCTGACATGGAGATGATGGCTTTGACGATGACTGCATCACTGGCATCAGTCGAGATGTCCCGCACAAAAGATTGGTCTATCTTGATCTGGTCTAGCGGTAAGCGCTTCAGGTAGAGTAAGGAAGAGTGACCAGTACCAAAATCATCCAGCGAGAAGCGTATCCCCATCAGTTTCAACTCGTTCATCTTGGCGACCGTGTCTTCCACATTCTCTAGCATGCTGCTTTCAGTCAACTCAAGTTTGATCTGCGAAGGTTTGGCGCCACTTTCCAGCAAAGTGCGACGGATCTGAGAGACGAAATTGACTTGGTGAAACTGTTTGGCGCTGACGTTGATAGAGAGTGGCAAGTCACGCAGTTGTGGGTGTTTCTGCCAGAGTTTTAGTTGCCGGCAGGCCGATTCCAGTACCCATTGCCCGATAGGAATGATTAGCCCACTTTCTTCGCAGATGTCGATGAATGAACCGGGCGCGAGCAGGCCTTTGCTCGGGTGGTTCCAGCGCAACAGCACTTCGGCACCCAAGATACGATGGTGAACATCGACCTGCATCTGATAATAGAGCTCAAAGTGTTGATGTTCTAGGCTGTAACGCAGTTCATGTTCAAGCGCGTTGCGTGCGTTGAGTGTGGATTGTATGGAGGGGTTAAAAAAGTGTATGGCGTTGCGGCCGGCTGATTTAGCTTGCTCCACGGCCACCTTGGCTTGCTTGATGAGGTCTTCTGCGGAATCCTGCGTGCCCCGCAGTAAGGTGATGCCTATACTTGCCGTGCTGCGTATGGTTTGTCCGTTACAGTGAAAGGGTAGATTCACCAAGGTACAAAGTTTTTTTGCATGGCGCTCAGCTAGTTCGGCGGCATGCTCGACGTAGCTATTCAAAGACTCCATCAGAATCACAAACTCATCGCCGCCGACACAGGCCAAGGTATAGCCCTCGGATAAATCCTCGTTCAGTCGTCTGGCGATTTCGCGCAATAGTTGGTCGCCGCGGTCACTACTGAATGACTTGAAGTGATCCAGATCCAGTAGTAGCAATGCGCCATATAGGCCACTACCGACACTCGCGCTGCACGCGTGTTCGATACCCTCGATCAGCATGCGGCGATTGGGTAGCTTGGTGACTGGATCGAAATAAGCCAGCTCGTGTATGCGTTGTTGTGAACGCTTATGTTCGGTGATATCGCGACCTATGATGACCAGTCCTTTGCGCTGTCCATTCGCCTCAAAGGTTGGCATCTTCAATACTTCCATGGTGCGCATGTCGCCATGCTGATCGGGGATATATTCCTCGGTGACTAATAAACTGCCTTTTTTCCAAGCCAGTAGATCGTCTTTGACGCACCCTTCATAAGCGGGACGGAAATCGGGTTGTAGTTCGGCTAGCTCTAGATCGGTTTTGCGGTACCAATCTATCGCTTCCAAGTTGAACAGTTTCTTTGCGGGTTCATTGATTAACAGCCAGCGTCCTTCGCCATCCTTTAAAAAGATAGGGTCTGGTATGGTCTCGATCAGGGCGGTGAGGTTCTTATTAAGCTCTTTGAGCTTGGCTTCTGTTTTTTTTCGTTCTGAGATGTCGCGGCAGGCGCCGTATAGCTGGCCATTGGGCATCATCACCACGCTCAATTCCATGGGAATTTTCTGCGCGTTTTTGGTGATCAAGCGTATTTCTATGGTGTGTCTTTTTCCATCATTGGCTACTTGTGCTAACCGCTGCGCATAGATCTCCCGCCAGTCCGGGGGGACGATGTCCAGTACCGACATTTTGATCAATTCGGGCAGGGTATAGCCCAATATCAACAAAGTGTTGTCATTGGCGAACACGATGTGCCCGTTTGCCTCGGTGATGAAAACCACATCGGGGGCGAAACGCAAGGCAATTTTCGTAGGGTCGCTTTGGCTTTTGGTCATGGAAGTTCTTCTTCTTATTTATGCTTCTGCTAGAGAAGCCTCTCTTCAGAATGGATGACGTAATATTAGCAAAATACTCAGCTGGTGCAGAAAGAATAGTTGATCATAAGCATAAGTTATTAAAAACTATAAGCTGAAGCCACCAGAGTTAAGCAAAATTAATCTGGTATATCAGAACCTTGCATGCGCCGCAGTACGATGCTCGCTTTGCGTTGCAACCCTGCGGCATCGCGATGTTTATCGTAGTAGCGCGGGTTGGGCACCATGGCGGCAAGTTTCGCGGCCTGCTCTGCGGAGAGTTGTGATGCATGCACATGGTAGTAGTGTTGCGCGGCCGCTTCAGCACCGAACACACCATTGCCCCATTCGATGACATTGAGATAAATCTCGAAGATACGTTGCTTGTCCATCACCGCTTCCAGCATCACGGTGATGACGGCTTCCTCGGCCTTGCGCCAAGGCGTGCGTTTAGTTGAGAGGAAGAGGTTCTTGGCCAATTGCTGGCTGATGGTAGAGCCACCTGCGACGATCTTGCCCTTCTGCATATTCTTCTCGTAGGCTTTCTGGATACCGTCCCAGTCAAAGCCTTCGTGGTCGACGAACTTTGCATCTTCTGCGGCAATCAGGGCGCGCTTCAGATTGTTCGATATTTTTGGATAATCGACCCAGCGATATTGCAATACTGCATCAGGATCGCTGTCTTGCATGATCTCCAAGCGGGTATCCATAAAGGCACTGCTAGAAGGATTGAACTTGATCCACCAGCACACCTGAGCGAACAGCCAGAATTGATACAACAGTATCAGCGCGATGCCATACAGCATGCCGCGCCACAACCAACCCCAGAGTTTTTTCATTGATAGGAACAGCTAGAAATTAAAACAAATGATGTCCACGAAAGACACGAAAAAGCACGCACAACGCCATAACCAAAAGCGACTTCCCGTTTGATCTCTAGTTGATCTTCTTTCGTGTTGTTCGTGTATTTCGTGGACAAGGTTTTTAGTTTGAGTCTGTAAATTGCTATTTTTGTAGATGCAACGCCGCCATGACAGGTGTGGTGTCTGGTCGTACGCCGCGCCACAGATAGAAGGCTTCCGCAGCCTGTTCCACCAACATGCCCAGCCCGTCAGCGGTCTGCGCACCATGTGCGCGGGCGAAGCGCAGGAAGGGTGTGTCGCGGCCATACATCATGTCGTATGCCAGCGCAGGCGAGGCGAATATATCGTCGGGCAAGGGCGCAAGTTCGTCGCTGAGTCCGGTGGAAGTGGCATTGATCACCACGTCGAAGTGCTGACCTTGCAAATCGTTATAACCCAGACCGGCGATATGAGCATGTGCGGCAAAGGTCGCGGCCAGTTGTTGTGCTTTGCCCACGGTGCGGTTCACCACGGTGAGTTGTGCATAGGTGGTGAGCAAGGGCAACACTACCCCGAACGATGCCCCCCCAGCCCCCATCAATAGCACGCGTTTCTTTTCCAGCAATACCCCGATGTTGTGTTCTATGTCCCTGACCAGACCGGCGCCATCGGTGTTGTCGCCCAAGATCGTTTCGCCATCGAACTTCAGCGTGTTCACCGCCTGTGCGGCGCGTGCGCGTGGCGTCAACTCGGTGGCCAGTGCATAGGCTTCGAACTTGAACGGCACGGTGACATTACAACCTTTATAACCCTCGGCACGCAGCCTAGCGATGGTCGCCGCGAAGCCGTCCAAGGGCGCGGCTATCGCTTCATAGCTGATGCGCTGCCCAGTCTGCTCGGCGAACATGCCGTGTATCAGGGGAGATTTGCTATGCGCGATGGGGTTGCCGATGACGGCGTAACGGTCTGTCATGGGTAGTAAGGTCAGATGAGGATGTAAGCGGGGTGCATTGTAATGAAATTCATACGACAGTACGTGCCTTCATCAACATTACCAGCGCGCCTGCCAGCGCCATCGCCCATACAATCGCGGCCCCTGCGGGAAGATCGAACCAAGCCGACAAAAATAGGCCCAAGGCATAGCCTAAGACACCGGTTATCCAAGCGTAGCCGATGCGATGGCGCGTCAGGTTATAAGTGGCGATGGCTGGAATAATCAGACTGGCGAACACCAGATAAATGCCCACCAGTTGCACCGAGGCAGTGACCGCAAGTGCAAACAGGGCGTAGAAACCTAGATGTTGCAAACGGTCACGTAGTTTGTACCACAGTAATAAAAGGACGCTGCTCAAGACTGCGGTTGCAATCAGTTGACTGTTACTTACCCACAGTATTTGGCCGACCAACATGTCTTTTAGGTGCTCTCCTGAGTGCACATCTCGGCTCATTAAAAGTATGCCTAGGCTGGCGGCAAGTACGAAGGTGAGTCCGATGCAAGCTTCCTTTACATCCGTCAAATGATGCTCTATCCAAGTTAGCAAGAGCGCGCCACCTAGTGCGCTGATGGCTGCGATTAGCTGCACCAGTATGGGTTGCTCGGTCAGGCCCATTAATCCTGCGATGATTACGCCCAACCCCGCAATCTGTGCCACAGCCAAATCGGCAAAGATCACGCCGCGTTCAAGCACCATTATCCCTAGGGGGATATGGGTCGCTAGTACCAGCAGTCCTGCAAGAAAAGCCGGTAGCAATATATCCAGCGTGCTCATTTAGCCCCCGCCAGCAGACGTGCGATGGTGTCATCGAACAAACTATAAAGGTCACTCGCCTGTGGCGTGCCGCCTACGGTATAGGGCAGCATGACGGCCGTGAGGTGAGCACGTTGGGTGATCCAGTCAGATGGTCGATCATCTTGGTAGGCAGCACGTATCACCATTTTGGCGGGGTGCTGCTTAAGTTCACTCACGACTTGAGCCAAATATGAGGCGCTGGGTTCCATGCCGGGTTTAGCCTCCAATGCCGTCACTTCATGCAAGCCCAACCAAGCGGTCAGGTAAGGGAAGCCCTTGTGTTGCACAACGATTGGTACCCCTTTTAGCGGGGCGGCGTGCGTCTCCCATTTTGTAATTGCGCCACGCCATTTCTGCGTGAAAGCGGCAAGGTTCTCTTGATATAGCCCCGCATTGCTCGGGTCGAGTTGCGCTAATCGTTGGCTGAGTGCTTCAGCGATGGGGAGGAAGTTGCGCGCATCAGTCTGAATATGTGGGTTACCCATGGCATGCACATCCCCGTCTGCACGATCCAGTCGGCTAGGTATTTCCAGCATCTTGACGAATCTAGCTGCCTCGAAGTTGCCCGCCGCACCGGGGGTGATGGCGCGGTTGGAGGCCTCGCGTAATACTTTGGGCAGCCATCCGGTTTCCAATTCTGCTCCGGTACACACCAGCAAGTCGGCACGCGCTGCTTTGGAGATCAAGCTGGGACGGGCTTCGACACGATGAGGGTCTTGCAGCGCACCCGTCGCGGTGTAGATGCTGACTTTGTCGCCCGCCAATTCTTGGGTAAGTGCCGCCCATTCGGGTTCGCAGGCGAACACATTGAGCGCCGCTTGGCTGGAGTTACTGAGTAATAACAGTGCGATGAATAGAATATTTTTCATGATGCTTCCTTAGATTTTTGGTCTATCGTTCCGTGCTGATGGCACGGGCGTGTGTATAGGCTCATGCGATCAATACGAATGCGCGCCGTGCGCGCCCAGGCTCATCACGTACTGCAAAAAGATTTGATTCTCAGGTAGGGTCTGCCGTGTCTGGTCGCGAGCGATTTGCAATCGTAGGCGCGAGAATTCGCTGGGACTGTAATCCAGCATCCATGAGGTGCGCGTGGGTTGGAAGCCGTAGTTGGCGATAACGAAGTTTAGGTTTGCTGCACCTACATTGGCTATGCCGGCATCCAGACGGTCATACCGCAAACCGGTACGCCAGTGCGGCATAAATTGCGCTACGCTCTGCATATACCAACCAGACTGGGTGTTGCTATAGGGACTAGCATTCAGCATGTTATAAGTGAGCGTGCCACTCTCTTTCCGTTGGAAATACTCCCCTTGAAACTTGATATAGCGGTTGGCGGTATTGCCGTTGGGGGAGTACTTCCACACCATATCTAGCCCAGCAGTTCGACTGCTACCAGAGAAAATATTGCTTACGCCGCCCGCTGTTCCAGGCACATCGGGGACGTTATTGCTGACTGCATTGTCTCGCTGAGTCTGATGTAGCGAGACACCAGCGCGCCAACTTTGCTCAATGCCGATGTCATCACCGATGTGGGCGAACAGCACACTAGATCCCGCGCCATTGCGATTGGTATCCGTGCCGGGGAAGCCGCGTCCCCGGCCAATCTCGCCACCTAGTTCGACAAAAGTGTCGGTAGGGGCCAGCCATTTCAACTGCACGCCGTCTTCGCCGAGTTGGTTGTTCCAGAAAGTCCCGTATATCAAGGGTTGGTCGACGAAATCCCATGCATGGGCATGTTGGTCATTCAGATAACCCAAGCCAGAAAAATATCGGCCGAACCTTAGGTTCACACCTTTGCCAAGCACATTGGTCTGTATGTAGGCGTTTTCTACCGTCAATCCTCCTGCAGGACTGAGCGCCATAGTGGCGGTACCACTGAACCGTGGATCGATGTTTGCAGAAATACCCAACTCGGATTCACCGAGATTGAAGCCCTGTTGGTGACCAGGATTGGCTGCCATGGCGAAACCGGTGGCTGGAATCGCTGGATCGTTACCCAAGCGCCCATAAGTGCCGCCCAATATGAGTGATATGGCGGGATTGAATGCGTTGGCGGCACTGTCAGCAGGACTGGCCTGATCGATACGGCGTTCTAGGTTTTGTACTTGTTCGCGTAAGTCTCGAAGGTCTTCTTCGTTACCGGCAAAGACATTGATGCTGTGAGCCAATAGCGCGGTGATGGCCGCGCTAAGATAGATATTCTTGTTCATGTGCTACTCCATATAGAACTAGATGAATATGCCGGTGTGTTGCGTACCGGAGATCGTAGGGCTTATACGGAGCAGGGTGGTGCACGCGCTGTGTAGGCGTGGAAAGAAGCGGAGCTGGTCTTGGCTGAAGGAAAGTGTATGAATTCGCTACGCAATGCTAGCGCATCGAATTGTATGGCTGTCGAGCCGACCGCACCGCCAATTTGAGCATAAAGTTGGCACAGGTCGCAGTGTTTGTCCTGCGCAAGTGTGGCGTCTCTGCCGCGCTCGTTCATGCTATGCGTGAGGCTATGCGTCAAACCGCCCAACTGTGCAAACAGCAGGGCGATGACGAGTAGGAATCGGGGCAACATAGCGCAGAACATGGCGCGCACTATATCGGACTATCTACGCGCTCTCAATGGCCTATGTTTTCTTCCATGCGCTGTTGCGTAACATCGTACTTAGCCACTTGAAATAATTCTACCTGCCCCCATTTTAGCTAGCGTGTGGCAGTGATAGACTGCTGAGCGAAAATCTTTAGACTAAGGACGAAACAAATGAAGCGCATATTTTTATTTATCATAACCAACCTCGCGGTGTTGTTTGTAATCAACATCACCCTGCGTTTATTGGGTGTGGATCGTATCTTGAATCAAGGCGGTGGCATCAATTTCACCAACCTATTAGTTATGTCTGCTGTCATCGGTTTCGCCGGTTCCATCATCTCGCTGATGATGTCTAAGTGGATGGCCAAACGTTCAGTTGGCGCGCAGGTCATCGAGAATCCTTCCGATCCAACTGAGCGTTGGTTAGTGGATACCGTTAAGCGTCAGTCCATCTCAGCCGGTATCGGTATGCCGGAAGTGGCGATCTACGATGCACCGGAGGTGAATGCCTTCGCGACCGGTTGGAACAAGAACAATGCGCTAGTGGCCGTCAGTACTGGGCTGTTGCACAACATGAGCCGCGACGAAGCCGAAGCGGTATTGGCCCATGAGGTTAGTCATGTGGCAAACGGCGATATGGTCACCCTGACTTTGATACAGGGCGTAGTCAATACCTTCGTGGTGTTCTTCTCTAAACTGTTCGGTATCTTCATCGACTCTTTGTTGCGCGGTAAGAATGAAGAGAATCACGGCCCGGGCATAGGTTCTTTCATAGCTGAGATTGTGGCGCAATTGGTATTGGGATTCTTGGCCAGCTTCATCGTGCTGTGGTTCTCACGTCAGCGTGAGTTCCGTGCCGATGCCGGTGGTGCTTCTTTGGCAGGACGCGAGAAGATGATCGCTGCACTTGAGCGCCTTAAGGGTAATCACGAACAGGCGACTTTGCCCAAAGAGATGGCGGCTTCCGGTATCTCGGGGGGAAGTGCGATGAGTAAGTTGCGTATGACCCATCCGCCGTTAGATGATCGTATCGCGGCGTTACGCGCTGGTCGCTAAAAGGTTTAGAAATGCTCACAAAAAAGCCTGCATCGCTGCAGGCTTTTTTTATTGCTGAAGAATATTACTTCTTCATTGTGTCAGCAGCAGCCTTGGCAGCATCAGCAACGCCAGTAGCAGCAGCGGCAACTTCAGATACAGCAGCAACAGCAGATTCGCCAGCAACTGCAGAAGCAGCGTCAGCAACAACTGGAGCAGCAGCAGCAGCGGATTCAGCAGCAACAGCAGTAGTGTTAGCAACTTCAGCAGCTTTTTCGCCACATGCGGTCAAAGCCAAAGCCAACAAAGCAACAACGAGAGCGGATTGTTTCATTTTTAAATTTCCGGTTAAATAAGTTTATAAAAAGTATAGATATTTTTTCGTTCGTCCCCACGCGATGCAGATCGCTCAGGTTCAAAGTGCGCGCATTCTACTAAGCGTATTTTGGGAAATCCATAGCGTTTCAAACTATATATTTTTGCATCCAGACAGGCCAGAAAGGACTTTTCCTATTGCTTTTATAAAAAAAATGTGATAGCGATATTTTTGGGTATCACAAGCCCAGTGTCGTTCCAGTGGCTGCGGGGTGAGAGTTGGCCCACATCTCGAGATACCGCGACTTCAATGCGCGCGCCTGTTCTGGGTCGTGCTGGGCGAAGATCCCGCGTGGATCGTCAAAGTGGAAGCGACGTACGAAATGACTGTCATCAGCCACCGCGAACGGTTCGGTGAGGTGCTGCAGATGTTTGGGAGTTTGGTAGATATGCATGCCATGCCCAAATTGCCTGAGCAACATGGTCATGCGGGCACATTGTGTGGAAAGGTAGTGTACGTCGTGTGCTAATACGTAAAGTCTGTTGTTGGGATTGGCGAGCAGGAAGTGGCGCAGGGTCTCGTATCTTGCCTCGCTGTTGTAGCCCAAGCCGTCATAGTTTTTTTCGAACAGATAAAGTTCATGTGTCGCCAGTTTGCAAAGCTGGTCTAACGCATCTTTGTAGTCGACTACACCATCGAGTTTGGTGTGTTGTAATGTAGGCTCGCTCATGATCCCCTCCTGTACTTACTTCCCCGCTGTCAGAAAACCATCCAGATACCACTGGTGCAGTATAGGACAAATCTCTGTGAGATTCACGCTTATGGCAGGTAGGGTTCTAAGGTCGGCAAGTTCACGCAACTGCTTGTAAAGTGTGGGCGCAAAGGCTTGTGCTTCGCCGTTCATAAACACCGTGTCGGCATGGCACAGCATTTGGCATTTAAGGTCCAGCACCACGCCGTGTTTTTTGATGGCAAGCCCGAATTTATCCTCGTTCATGGGACGTTGCGGCGCGTCGAAGAAGATATGTGATTTAGGCTCACTTAGATAACAGCCTAGAAAGTTGGCGATATCCTCTTTGTCCCAGCGTATCTGGTTGATTGCCCTTGTGACCTGCTCCACCATGGCAGAGCTGATCTCGGAAGGATGTTGCTGCGTCTGCAGGTCAGGGTCGGCATACATGCCATCGACGCAGATGCGATCTTGCAGATAAACCAGAAACTGTTCGGCAAGCTCTTGGTAGGCGGGAGTGCGAAAGCCTATCGAATAAGTCATGCAGTCGTCTTCGGCTATACCGTTGTGCGCGCATTGCGGCGGCAGGTAGAGCATGTCACCCGCTTCTAGCAACCACTCTTGTTCTATCTTAAAGTCGCTCAGTATGCGCAAGGGGGCGCCTTCAATCAGAGTGCGATCTGCCTGGGTAGAGATCTGCCAGCGGCGCGTCCCTTTGCCTTGTAATAGGAATACATCATAGGAGTCGAAATGCGGACCGACGCCACCGCCCTTGGGGGCATAGCTGACCATCAGGTCATCTAGTCGGGTATGCGGGATGAAGTCAAAATGTTGTAACAATGTAGTTGCGGAGGCGAGATGATGATTCACACCTTGTACCAACACGGTCCATTTCTTCTTGCTGAGACTGCTGAAGTCAGCTGGTTCGAAAGGACCCTGCTGCAAGTCGAATTTGCCCCTTTGCTGGGTCACTAGACGTGCTTGCACATCATCGCCGCACGCTAAGTCTATGAGTTGCCGTTCATCTAACAAGCCCTGAAAGTCAGGTAGTGCCTTGCGTATCAGCAATGGTTTCTTTTGCCAGTAGTCGCGTAGGAATTCTGCGACGCTCAGGCCGCCCAATAAGGTAGGGATAGTAGGTAGTGTTTTCATGTGTGAGATTATAGCTGTGCTGCTAAAGGGTAGTGACGAAGAAAAATTTTATTGGAGTTTTGCAAAAGCATTTACAATGCCGCACAGGGGGAAGTAACGATGCAAAATGAACCACTAGCAGTAGGAACAGAAGCCCCGCACTTTGAGTTGCCTGATGCAGATATGGAGAACTTCGCGCTGACAGCTCTGCATGGCAAGCGCCATGTGGTACTGTATTTCTATCCGCGCGACGATACCCCAGGATGTACGCTGGAAGCTAATGAGTTCAGTGATTTGGAAGAGGAGTTTGCCAAGTACGACACGATAGTGGTCGGGGTAAGTCGGGATGACTGCCTGAGTCATGCCTCCTTCCGTGATAAATATGGTTTGTCGGTATTGTTGTTGTCCGATCCGGATGCGCGCGTGTGCAAAAAGTACGGTGTGATGTACGAAAAGGAAGTGGATGGTCATAAGAAATGGTCCATCAAGCGCTCAACTTTTGTCATCGATAAGAATGGTAAGTTGCACCATGTCGCATATGGAGTGCAAGCGCATGGGCATGCACAAGAGATTTTGAATTTAATAAAGGAAATAAAATAATGAAGATCGTTAAAGACTCAGTTGTCTCGTTGCGTTACGAGTTGCTGGACTCCGAAGGTGTCTTGGTGGAAAAGGTGGAAGACCCAATCAGCTATCTGCACGGTGGCTATGATGGCATCTTCCCCTTGGTAGAAGAGGCTTTGCACGGCAAAGGCATAGGTGAAAGGGTCAGTGTAACCCTGAAGCCTGATGATGCTTTTGGTGAATACGAGCATGACATGGTAGAAGTCGAAGCGCGCAGCTCCTTCCCTAAAGATGTCGCTGTCGGCATGCAGTTCGAAGGCGCGCCCGAAGAGTCTGATGATGAAGATTTCATCCTCTACACCGTGGTCGAAGTGGCTGACGATGAAGTGACTGTGGACGGCAACCATCCCTTAGCTGGCAAGACGCTTACTTTCAATTGCGAAGTGACAGGCGTGCGCGCGGCATCAGAAGAAGAGTTGCAGCATGGTCATGTGCATGACGAAGGTGGTCATCTGCACTAAGTTTGATTGGGTTTGAACGCGGGGACCCGAACGGCAGCGTACTGTCGTTCGGGTCCCCGATCTTTTTGAGTGAGTCAATACATGCAAATCATTTCGTCTGTGGCTGAGTTGCGCGCCTGTCTGGCGGGCCGAACTGGAATAGCCTTTGTGCCCACTATGGGGAATCTGCACGAGGGGCATCTGGCGCTGATGAGACAAGCGCGACTGCACGGCGACTGTGTGGTGGCGAGTGTCTTCGTCAATCCATTGCAGTTTGGACCTAACGAGGATTTCGATCGTTACCCGCGTACGCTGGAGGCGGATTGCAAGCTGATGGAAGGTTTGGTGGATATTGTGTTTGCGCCTACGGTGCGCGAGATGTATCCGCAGCAACAGGGTATCTTTATAGAGTTGCCACAGATTGCAAGCGAATTATGCGGCGCATCTAGGCCTGGACATTTTCGTGGGATGGCGACGGTGGTGATTAAGTTGCTGAACATCGTGCAGCCACAAGTCGCGATCTTCGGTAAAAAGGATTACCAGCAGTTACACATCATTCGCCAGATGGTTGCTCAGTTCAATTTGCCCGTCACCATCGTTGGTGGTGAAATTGTTCGTGCCGAGGATGGTTTGGCACTCAGTTCGCGTAATCAATATCTGGATCCGAAGCAGCGCATGGAGGCAGTGCAGTTGAGTGTCGAGCTGCAAGGATTGCGGCGTGAGCTAATGCAAGGGCATGCAGACTGGGATGCATTGCAGTCCGCTGCCTGTGCGCGATTGGCAGCACGGGGATGGGAGGTCGAATATATCTCCTTGCGCGCTTGCGATAGTCTTGAAGTTGCTCAGTCCGTAATGGGGGATGCTTTAATCTTGGCAGCGGCTAAGTTGGGTGTGACGCGTCTATTGGATAATATCGAAGTTTGTCGCGCCGACTGAGTCATATATAATCCGCGCCCTGTTTGAATTGGAGGTGTCCACATGCAAAGAACCATGCTCAAAGCCAAGCTGCACAGGGTGCATGTCACGCATTCCGAATTGCACTATGAAGGCTCGTGTGCAATAGATGATGATTTGCTCGATGCCGCCGATATACGCGAGTACCAGCAGATCGATATATATAACGTCACCAATGGTGAACGCTTCACTACTTATGCGATACGAGCGCAACGTGGCTCGGGGGTGATTTCGGTGAATGGTGCTGCGGCGCATAAGGCGGCCCCCGGCGATATCCTCATTATCGCTACCTATGCGATGTACTCTGAGCTGGAATTGCAAAAGTTCCACCCCAGTCTGGTCTATGTGGATGAGGTTAACCGTATCATTGCGCAGCGCCACGAAATCCCTGTGCAGGCGGCATAAATCATGGTTACTAGGGGTTTTTCTTTGCCTGTCACATTGACCCTGAGCGTGTTCACGGGTAGGATTGCGCGCTTTAGTGCATAGCGGAATAGATAAGATGCGACGCAAATTAGTTGTTGGAAATTGGAAGATGTTCGGCCGTCTGGCTCGTAATCAGGCCTTGCTGCAAGGTGTGCTGGACGGCGTGCGCGAAATGAAGCGTGCCGACTATGCGGTATGTGTCCCTTATCCTTATCTGGCACAGGCGCAATCCATGTTGCAGGGTAGCAATGTGGCTTGGGGTGCGCAAAATCTCAGTCAGCATGAAGAGGGTGCTTTCACTGGCGCAGTTGCGCCGGGGATGTTGGCTGACTTCGGTTGCAAATATGTGATCATCGGTCACTCGGAGCGTCGTGGTCTGTTCCATGAGAGCAATGAAATCGCATCGGCAAAGTTCGATGCTGCGCAGAAGGCGGGTATGACCCCTATATTCTGTGTGGGAGAGACGTTGGCGGAGCGTGAGGCGGGTGTGACTGAGCAAGTGGTTGCCACGCAAATGGATGCAGTGTTGAATCGCTTCGGTGTATTGGCTTTGAAGAATGCAGTCATCGCTTATGAGCCGGTATGGGCTATTGGCACGGGCAAGACTGCCAGTACTGAACAGGCGCAGGCGGTGCATGCCTTTATAAGAGCTCGTGTTGCTGCACTTGATGCTGGTGTCGCGCAGGGTTTGTGTATACTCTACGGCGGTAGTGTGAAAGCGGCGAATGCTGAAGCTTTGTTTGGTATGGCGGATATAGATGGTGGCTTGATAGGCGGAGCGTCGCTGGTAGCTGAAGATTTTGTCGCTATCTGTCGTGCGGCACAGAAATAATTAGATAGTTTTGGGGTGAAGTGTGGAAACATTGGTTTGGATTTTGCATGTCATGACCGCAGTCGTATTGATCGGTCTGGTGTTGGTGCAGCACGGTAAGGGTGCTGATATGGGCGCAGCATTTGGTACTGGTTCGGCAGGTAGTCTGTTTGGTTCTAGTGGCTCTGCGAACTTTCTCAGCCGCAGTACTGCGATCGCGGCCACTGTGTTCTTTGTAACAAGCCTCACTTTGACCTATCTCTATGCTCATCCTGCGCAGCAGGGTGGTGTGATGGATAAGTTGAATGCGTCGGAAAGTACTTCTGCTCCTGTCGCGCCTGTGGATACTTCGAAGTCTAAAGATATCCCTAAATAGTATTTCGCGGTTGTGGTGGAATTGGTAGACACGCAAGCTTGAGGTGCTTGTGCCCGCAAGGGCGTGGGAGTTCGAGTCTCCCCATCCGCACCAAATAATGCCGGCAACGCAGTGTGCCGGTAAATATAAAACGATAAAAAGTTGACCTCGGGGCCACTCGAGAGTCTAAGCAGAGGAGGAAGCTCAATGTTGGAAAACTATTTTCCGGTGCTGTTGTTTATCTGCGTCGGTTTGGCCATCGGTGTCGTTCCCGTGATACTTGGACGATTGCTGGCCCCCAACCGTCCCGATAGTAAGAAGCTCTCTCCCTATGAGTGCGGCTTCGAAGCTTTCGAAGATGCGCGTATGAAATTCGACGTGCGTTACTATCTGGTCGCTATCCTGTTTATCCTGTTTGATCTTGAAATCGCGTTCCTGTTTCCTTGGGCCATCGTGCTTAAGGAGATTGGCATGTTCGGGTTTATTTCCATGATGATATTCTTGGCGATCCTGGTGGTCGGATTTATCTACGAGTGGATGAAAGGGGCACTGGAATGGGAATAGAAGGCGTATTGGAGAAGAGTTTCGTTACGACGACACTCGATACCGTCATCAATTACACCCGCACGGGTTCCTTGTGGCCTATGACCTTTGGTCTGGCGTGCTGCGCGGTAGAGATGATGCAGGCAGGTGCTTCACGTTATGACTTGGATCGTTTTGGCGTGGTGTTTCGTCCTAGTCCGCGTCAGTCTGACGTGATGATTGTGGCAGGTACGTTGTGCAACAAGATGGCTCCCGCGTTGCGCAAGGTGTATGACCAGATGGCTGAACCGCGTTGGGTCATCTCCATGGGTTCGTGTGCTAACGGTGGTGGTTACTATCACTACTCATATTCAGTAGTGCGCGGTTGTGACCGTATCGTGCCGGTGGATGTCTATGTCCCCGGTTGTCCTCCGACTGCTGAAGCCCTGTTGTACGGCATCATCCAGTTGCAAAACAAGATCAAACGTACCAATACCATTGCGCGTTAGGGTGAAATATGGCTGCTGACTTGACCACATTGCGCGACCACTTGTCCGGTTTGTTAGGCGACAAGATGGTGAGCGTCCAAGAAAGATTAGAAGAACTGACCGTAGTGGTAAAAGCTTCCGACCTGTTGTCGGTTCTGGCTACGCTACGTGATGCCGAAGGTGCATGCTTCGAGCAGATGATAGATCTGTGCGGCGTGGACTACTTGGATTATGGTGACGGTGCTTGGGCGGGTAAGCGCTTCGCGGTGGTCTATCACCTGATGTCGGTGAAAAACAACCAGCGTCTCCGTGTACGGGTGTTTGCTGAAGAAGATGCCTTCCCGGTATTGCCTTCTGTGACGGGTGTATGGTCTTGTGCCAACTGGTTCGAGCGCGAAGCCTTTGACCTATATGGCATCGTGTTCACCGGCCACCCTGATCTGCGCCGTTTGCTGACTGACTACGGTTTTGTTGGCAGCCCATTCCGCAAAGATTTCCCATTGTCCGGTCATGTCGAGATGAAGTACGACCCGGCTCAACAGCGTGTGGTCTATCAGCCAGTCTCCATCGATCCGCGCGAAGTGACGCCACGTATCGTCCGTGATGAGCTGTACGGCTCAGTAAGAGGATAAGACCATGCCAGAAATCAAAAATTACACGATGAACTTTGGTCCGCAGCATCCGGCCGCGCACGGCGTGTTGCGTCTGGTATTGGAGCTGGATGGTGAAGTGATCGAGCGCGCTGATCCGCACATCGGTCTGCTGCATCGCGCTACCGAGAAACTCGCTGAACACAAGACTTTCTTGCAGTCGGTTCCCTATATGGATCGTCTCGATTACGTGTCTATGATGTGTAACGAGCATGCCTATGTGATGGCGATCGAGAAGTTGGCTGGCATTGAAGTGCCACTACGCGCGCAGTACCTGCGTGTGATGTTCGACGAGATCACGCGCGTGCTGAACCATCTGTTGTGGTTGGGCGCGCACGGTCTAGACATCGGCGCGATGACCATGTTCTTGTATTGCTTCCGCGAACGCGAAGATCTGATGG
Source organism: Gallionella sp. (assembly GCA_028710525.1). Taxonomy (GTDB): domain Bacteria; phylum Pseudomonadota; class Gammaproteobacteria; order Burkholderiales; family Gallionellaceae; genus Gallionella. The sequence continues at coordinate 43,317 of JAQTTY010000013.1, forward strand.
ACGTGTACGAGGCGGCCTCAGGTGCGCGTCTGCATGCTGCTTACTACCGTCCCGGTGGTGTGTATCGCGATCTGCCTGACCGCATGCCTCAGTACGAGGCCTCCAAGATCCACAACGCGGCTGCGGTAGAAAAGATGAACGAAAACCGTCAAGGTTCAGTGTTGGACTTCATCGAAGATTTCACCAAGCGTTTCCCTAAGTGCATAGACGAATACGAGACTTTGCTGACCGACAATCGTATCTGGAAACAGCGTACTGTCGGTATCGGCGTGGTCACACCTGAGCGCGCTCTGGCACTGGGCTTCACAGGTCCTATGTTGCGAGGTTCTGGCATCGAATGGGATCTGCGTAAGAAGCAGCCTTACGAAGTCTATGACCGTCTCGATTTCGATATCCCTGTCGGCAAGACTGGCGATTCATACGACCGCTATCTGGTGCGTGTGGAAGAGATGCGTCAATCCAACCGCATCATCGAGCAGTGCGTGGCTTGGCTGAAGGCTAACCCAGGCCCAGTCATCACCAGCAACCACAAGTTTGCTCCTCCTAGTCGCGTGGCGATGAAGGAGAACATGGAAGAGTTGATCCACCACTTCAAGTTGTTCACCGAAGGTATGCATGTGCCGGCGGGCGAGGCTTATGCGGCGGTGGAGCATCCCAAGGGGGAGTTCGGTATCTATCTGGTTTCAGATGGAGCCAATAAACCCTACCGCATGAAGATCCGCGCGCCGGGCTTCGTGCATCTGGCTGCCTTGGATGAGATGGCGCGCGGTCACATGATCGCTGACGTGGTCACTATCATTGGTACGCAAGACATCGTTTTCGGAGAGATAGACCGCTAATGTTATCCGCACATATACAAGATCAAATCAACCGTGAACTGGTTAAGTATCCGGCTGATCAGAAGCAATCTGCTGTCATGGCGGCATTGCGTTTCGTACAAGACGAAAAAGGTTGGATATCCAACGACGACATGACTGATATCGCTACCTTCTTGGGTATGGCGCATATGGCCGTATACGAAGTCGCGACCTTCTATCATATGTACAACCTCAAGCCCATGGGTAAGAACACCCTGACGGTGTGCACCAATCTTTCTTGCACCCTGTGTGGTGCATTGGATACGGTGAAATATATCGAGGGCAAGCTGGGTATTGGTATCGGTGAGGTTACTGCCGACGGTAAGTTCGGTCTGCGCGAGGGCGAATGCATGGGAACTTGCATAGACGCACCACTGCTAACCGTGAACAATAAAAAGCTGTGCGGTCGCATGACGCCACAGAAGATCGACGCATTGTTGTCTGAATTGGATAAATCATGAGAGGTCCGGTCACACAAACCACGATGGATTTCGACCAACCGTGGACACTAGAGAATTATCTGAAAGTCGGTGGTTACCAAGCATTGCGTAAGGTGCTCACCGAGAAGATGTCACCTGAATCCATCATTGCTGAAGTGAAGTTATCCGCCTTGCGTGGTCGTGGTGGTGCGGGTTTTCCTACCGGTCTGAAGTGGAGCTTCATGCCGCGTGGTTTTGCTGGGGACAAATACATCGTATGTAACTCCGACGAAGGCGAGCCCGGCACTTGCAAGGACTGGGACATCTTGCGTTACAACCCGCATCTGCTTATCGAAGGCATGGCGATTGCCGCCTACACCATGGGCGTGAAGGTCGGTTACAACTATGTACACGGTGAGATCTTCGAAGCCTACGAGCGTATGGAAGCGGCTGGTGAAGAGGCGCGTAAAGCGGGCTTCATGGGCAAAGACATCATGGGCTTGGGCTTTGATTTCGAATTGCACAACCATCTGGGTTATGGCGCATACATCTGCGGTGAAGAGACTGCATTGCTGGAATCTATCGAAGGCAAAAAAGGTCAGCCGCGCTTTAAGCCGCCTTTCCCTGCAAGCTTCGGTCTGTACGGTAAACCTACTACCATCAATAATACCGAGACCTTCGCCAGCATCCCGTACATTATCAATAACGGCGGTCAGGCGTTCCTCGATATTGGTAAGCCCAATAACGGCGGCACCAAGTTGTTTTCTGTATCTGGTCATGTGAATAATCCCGGCAACTTCGAAGTGCCTATGGGTACACCATTTGCTGAACTGTTGAAGATGGCGGGTGGCGTGCGTAACGGTCACAAACTCAAGGCGGTCATTCCCGGGGGCTCGTCCATGCCTGTGCTTACAGGCGAGGTGATGATGGATCTGACTATGGATTACGACTCTATCTCTAAGGCTGGTTCTGGTCTGGGTAGCGGTGCGGTAATCGTGATGGACGAGACGGTCTGCATGGTGCGTGCACTGGAGCGTCTGTCCTATTTCTACTACGAAGAATCGTGCGGTCAGTGCACGCCCTGCCGCGAAGGTACGGGTTGGCTGTATCGCATCGTGCACCGCATCGAACACGGTGAGGGTCGCAAAGAAGATTTGGATCTGTTGTTGAGCATAGGTGACAACATCGCGGGTCGCACCATCTGTGCGCTCGGCGAAGCTGCAGTATGGCCAGTACAAGGTATGCTGAAGAATTTCCGCGACGAATTTGAATATCACATCGAACACAAGCGTTGCTTGGTGTAGCCGACGGGTGAAAAGACATGATTAAAATCGAAATTGACGGCAAACATATCGAGACCGCTAAGGGCTCTATGGTGATCGAAGCCGCGCAACATGCCGGCGTGTACATCCCACATTTTTGCTACCACAAGAAACTCTCCATCGCGGCCAACTGTCGCATGTGTCTGGTCGAAATTGAGAAGGCGCCCAAGCCTTTGCCTGCGTGTGCCACGCCGGTAGCCGAAGGCATGAAGATACACACGCACTCTGAAATGGCCGTCAAGGCACAGAAGGGTGTGATGGAGTTTTTACTTATCAATCATCCGCTGGACTGCCCTATCTGCGATCAAGGCGGTGAGTGCCAGTTGCAGGATCTGGCAGTAGGTTACGGTGGTGGTGATTCCCGTTACACAGAAGACAAGCGCATCGTAATGCACAAGTCCATAGGTGAGCTGGTCTCTACCGAAGAGATGTCGCGTTGCATCCATTGCACACGTTGCGTACGTTTCGGTCAGGAAGTCGCCGGCATCATGGAGTTGGGCATGGCTTTCCGCGGCGAGAACGCTGAGATCATGAGCTTCGTCAACAGCACCGTGGATTCTGAACTGTCCGGCAATATGATAGATCTGTGCCCAGTGGGCGCATTGACTAGCAAGCCTTTCCGCTACACCGCACGTAGCTGGGAGTTGTCCCGTCGTAAGTCGGTCAGCCCGCACGATGGTCTAGGTTCCAATCTGGCAGTGCACACCAAAGACAACAAGGTTGCCCGCGTTGTCCCTATCGACAATGAAGCGATCAATGAATGCTGGCTGTCCGATAAGGACCGTTTCAGCTATGAAGGTCTGAACTCTCCCGAACGTCTGACCAAGCCTATGCTCAAGCAGGATGGCAAGTGGATGGAAGTGGAATGGCAAGCGGCGTTAGAGTACGTGGCTAACGGTCTGCGTCAGATTAAGAACTCCGCTAGTGGTAACGACATCGGCGCCTTGGCAACACCAAATAGCACACTGGAAGAACTGGCGTTGCTGCAGAAACTAATGCGCGGTCTGGGTAGTGACAACGTAGATTTCCGTCTGCGCCAATCCGACTTCAGTGCTGATGGCCATCAAGCCGGCGCACCATGGTTGGGTATGAATGTTGCCGATATCAACACGCGTGATCGATTCTTGGTGGTGGGTAGCTTCTTGCGCAAAGACCATCCATTGTTAGCGCAACGCATCCGTGCCGCAGTTAAGAAGGGTGCACGCGCTAGCATCATCCATTCATCCGCAGATGAGTTGCTGATGAACGTAGATAGCTTATCCGTCGTTACTCCTAGCGAGATGGTTGCTGAATTGGCGGGCGTATTGAAGGCGCTGGCTGAAAGTAAACAAGTCGCTTTGAGCTCAGATGTGCAAGCGGCAGTGGCTGGCGTCACAGTATCCGATGCAGCTCGTGCCATCGCTGTCAATATCGGCAGCGGCGAGCGCAGCGCAATATTGTTAGGTAACTATGCCCAGCAACATCCGCAAGCCAGTCAGTTGGCGTTGATCGCCAATCAGATAGCGCAACTGTGCGGTGGCAGCTTCGGCTACATGGGCGAGGCAGCCAACAGCACCGGTGGCTACATTGCTGGCGCGGTTCCTTTTGCTCATGGCGCGCACGGCATGAATGCTGCGCAGATGTTGGCTACACCACGCAAAGCCTATCTGTTACTGAACGTCGAAGCCGAATTAGATACGCATGACGCGCAAGCCGCGATGGCCGCGATGCAGTCCGCTGATATGGTCGTGGCTATGAGTGCTTACAAACATCAAGCCAGCCTATATGCTGATGTGATGTTGCCCATCGCACCATTCACTGAGACTTCCGGAACTTTCGTCAGCACTGAGGGGCGTGCGCAGAGCTTCAAGGGCGCGGTCAAACCTTTGGGTGAATCGCGTCCCGCTTGGAAGGTGTTGCGCGTATTGGGCAATCTGCTCGATGTGTCCGGTTTCGATTACGACAGTAGCGAAGCAGTGCGCGATGAAGTTCTAGCTGGTTTCAGCAGCGCGCGTATGGACAACACCTTGAACGGCGTGTCCCTGCAAAATGTGACAGCAGCCAAGGTCGACGGTTTGCAGCGCATCAGCTACGTGCCTATCTACAGTACTGACGCTGTGGTACGCCGCGCGGCCTCGCTGCAGAAGACCACTGACGCCGCGACACCGGTGATCACTTTGCATAGCAGTGACATGGCTAAGCTGGGCTTCAGTGCTGGCGACCACGTGACCGTGAAACAAGGTAAGGGTAGTGCGCGTCTGCAAGTGCAGGCCGATGACAAACAGCCCGCCAATACCGCACGAATCGCAGCCGGCCATGCTGCTACTGCTGCCTTGGGTGCGATGTTCGGAACAATCAGCATGGAGCGTGCATGATGGATTTGCTACTCAGTTTAGAACAGGCCGGCCAGAATCTTTTGGGCGCCTTCTGGTTGCCACTTTGGACCTTGGTCAAGATCATGGTCATCGTTGGTCCTTTGATGGGTGCGGTCGCTTATCTGACTTTGGCTGAACGTAAGGTCATCGGCTGGATGCAGATTCGTATCGGTCCTAACCGCGTTGGTTACTTCGGCCTGTTGCAACCACTCGCTGACGGCATAAAGCTGTTGATGAAAGAGATCATCGTGCCGACTGGCTCGAATAAGTTCCTCTTCATTCTCGGTCCTATCATGGCTTTGATGCCAGCGCTGGCTGCCTGGGCAGTGATACCGTTCAATGCTGAATTGGTGTTGGCTAACGTCAATGCCGGTCTGCTCTACATCTTGGCGATGACCTCGTTAGGTGTTTACGGTGTGATCATCGCGGGTTGGGCCTCTAACTCCAAGTATGCTTTCCTCGGTTGCTTACGTTCCGCTGCGCAGATCGTGTCTTACGAAATTGCCATGGGTTTTGCGCTGGTATGCGTGTTGATGGCTGCACAGAGTTTGAATCTGGGCGATATCGTGAATGGACAGAAAGGCAGCTACGGTTTGCTTAACTGGTACATCGTGCCTTTGTTCCCGATGTTCATCGTCTACCTGATCTCGGGTGTGGCGGAAGCCAACCGTGCTCCGTTCGACGTGGCTGAAGGTGAGTCCGAAATCGTTGCCGGTTTCCACGTTGAATATTCCGGTATGACCTTTGCGCTGTTCTTCTTGGCCGAATACGCCAACATGATCTTGATCGCCTTCCTGACTGCCATTATGTTTATGGGCGGCTGGTTGTCACCCCTACCTTTCCTGCCTGACAGTATCGTGTGGTTGTTTGGAAAAGTAGCCTTTGTGCTGTTCCTGTTCTTGTGGTTCCGTGCGACTTTCCCACGTTATCGTTATGACCAGTTGATGCGCTTGGGCTGGAAAGTGTTCATCCCGCTGGCTATCGTCTGGGTGGTGGTCGTTGGTGCATGGATGCAGACTCCTTTGTGGGTCTGGTAAGCGTCGGAGAAGAATATGGAAAAGATAAAACACTACTTCAAGACCTTCCTGCTGTTTGAGTTGCTCAAGGGTCTCGCGCTGACTGGACGTTATATGTTCGCACGCAAGATTACTGTGCAATTTCCAGAAGAGAAGACTCCTCAGAGCAACCGTTTCCGTGGCTTGCATGCACAGCGTCGCTACGCCAACGGTGAAGAGCGTTGCATCGGTTGCAAACTCTGCGAGGCAGTCTGCCCAGCCTTGGCAATCAAGATTGAAGTCGCTGAGCGCGATGACGGTACTCGCCGCACCACCCAATATGACATCGATCTGACCAAGTGCATCTTCTGCGGTTTCTGCGAAGAATCATGCCCAGTCGATGCCATCGTCGAGACACGTATCTTCGAGTATCACGGTGAGAAGAAGGGCGATCTGTATTACACCAAGCCTATGTTGCTGGCTGTGGGTGATAAATACGAGGCGCAGATCGCCAAGGACCGCGCTGCGGATGCCAAATACCGCTAGTCGCCTAAGCGCCACTTGCTCCTGACTTAAAGAGGGTAGATAGATGAATTTTATGGATGTGGTGTTTTATGTGTTCGCGGCGCTGACCGTGTTCGCCGGCATGGGCGTGATCACTGCGCGCAACCCTGTCAATGCAGCATTGTTCTTGGTACTGGCCTTCTGTAGCTCGGCCGGTATCTGGATGTTGCTGGAAGCCGAGTTCCTCGCCATCGTTTTGGTGCTGGTCTATGTAGGTGCGGTGATGGTGCTGTTCCTGTTCGTGGTGATGATGCTGGATATCAATCTGGTGCGTCTGCGCGAAGGTTTCTGGCGCTGGTTCCCGTTCGGTGCGGGTCTGGCTGGTCTGATGGTGTTCGAGATGATCTACGTGCTGGGCGCACGTCAGACTTCTGATACTGGCGGAAATGTTGTGCATCCAGCCAACTACAGCAACACCAAAGAACTGGGTCGTTTGCTCTATACCGATTATGTTTACCCATTTGAGTTGGCAGCGGTCTTGCTATTGCTGGCGATGGTCGCCGCGATCGCGCTGACCTTGCGCCGCCGTGTCGGGGTTAAAACTCAAAACGTGAGTGACCAAGTACAGGTCAAAGCGGCAGACCGTGTGCGCATCGTCAAGTATATGCAAGACGGCAGCACCGATACGTCGGCCAAATAATCATAAGAACAAATAACCAAAATCTTAGGGGAGTGAAAATCGCATGTTGACCCTGTCACATTATCTGGTACTAAGCGCGGTGCTGTTTGCCATTAGCGTGGTCGGTATCTTCCTCAACCGCAAGAATGTCATCGTGTTATTGATGTCCATCGAATTGATGCTGCTTGCGGTCAATACCAACTTTGTTGCTTTCTCGCACTATCTCAACGATACCGCGGGGCAAGTGTTCGTGTTCTTCATCCTGACAGTTGCTGCTGCTGAAGCTGCGATCGGCTTGGCGATCTTGGTCGTTCTGTTCCGTAATCTGCGCACCATTAACGTCGATGATCTCGGCGGCTTGAAAGGTTGATGTGATGGATATTCAAACACTTTATCTTATCGTTCCGCTGGCTCCGCTGTTCGGCGCAATTTGCGCAGGTTTGTTCGGCAAATGGCTGGGCCGCAAGATGTCACATCGCATCACCATCGCGATGGTGGGTCTGTCCTTGTACGCAGCGGTTAAGATTTTCCTCGATGTGATGGATGGTCATAGTTTCGATGGTCCGGTCTATACCTGGTTCAATTCCGGCGGCACCTCGTTCCACGTTGGTTTCCTAATCGACAGACTCACTGCGGTGATGATGCTAGTTGTGACTTCCGTTTCCTTGATGGTGCATATCTACACCATAGGCTATATGGAAGAAGATGACGGCTATCAGCGTTTCTTCAGCTACATCTCGCTGTTCACCTTCTCCATGCTGATGTTGGTAATGGCAAACAACTTCATGCAGTTGTTCTTCGGTTGGGAAGCGGTGGGTCTGGTTTCCTATCTGCTGATTGGTTTCTGGTATAAACGTCCCACAGCCATCTACGCCAACCTCAAGGCTTTCTTGGTCAATCGTGTCGGTGACTTCGGATTCATCCTTGGTATCGGTTTGGTATTGATGGTGTTCGGTACGCTGAACTACGCCGATGTGTTCGCCAATGTAGCGGCACATGCCGACGACATCGCCCCTATAGGTGGCATGCACGTCAATATGATTACTGCGATCTGTATCCTGCTGTTCATCGGCGCGATGGGTAAATCTGCACAGTTCCCCTTGCACGTATGGTTGCCTGATTCTATGGAAGGCCCGACACCGATCTCCGCACTGATCCACGCGGCGACCATGGTGACTGCCGGTATCTTCATGGTGTCACGTATGTCACCTATGTTTGAACTATCTGACACCGCCCTGTCCTTTGTCATGATCATCGGTGCGATTACCGCACTTTTTATGGGTTTCTTAGGCATCATCCAGAACGACATCAAGCGCGTCATCGCATACTCCACCTTGTCTCAGCTGGGTTATATGACTGTAGCCTTGGGTGCATCTGCATACTCAGTGGCGATCTTCCATCTGATGACACATGCGTTCTTCAAAGCCTTGCTGTTCTTGGGCGCAGGTAGCGTCATCATGGGTATGCATCACGATCAAGACATCCGCAATATGGGAGGTCTGCGCAAATACATGCCCATCACTTGGATCACTTCCTTGATCGGCTCTTTAGCGCTGATCGGTACTCCTTTCTTCTCCGGCTTCTACTCGAAGGACAGCATCATCGAGGCAGTGGAGTATTCGCATCTCCCCGGTTCCGGCTTTGCTTACTTTGCAGTGGTAGCGGGTGTGTTCATCACGGCCTTCTATTCTTTCCGTATGTACTTCCTGGTGTTCCACGGTGAAGAGCGTTTCGGTAAAGCGCATGCACACGATGAGCATCCTTCGACTAGCTCAGGACATACGGTGGCAGCCGATGCACAGGCACACGATGCTCATGACAGCCACGCAGATGCACATGACGACTATGCCGAGGAAGATGAGCACGAGCATCACGGACTGGCTCCTGGTCAAAAACCTCACGAGACGCCTTGGGTCGTTTGGTTGCCCCTGGTGCTGCTGGCGATTCCATCGGTAGTTATTGGCTATATTGCAGTTGAGCCTATGTTGTTTGGCAACTACTTCAAGGAAGCAATCTACATCGCCGAACATCATGAAGCGCTGGCACATATGAATGCAGAGTTCAATGGTGCATTCGACATGGCATTTCATTCGCTTCTCAGCCTGCCATTCTTCTTGGCTTTGGCTGGTGTCGCCAGTTCATGGTTCTTCTATATGAAGCGTCCAGATATTCCTGCGGCTATCCAGAAGCGCTTCCAGTGGATCTACACATTACTGGACAACAAGTATTACTTCGACCGTTTCAACGACTGGTTCTTTGCCGGTGGCGCACGTGGTGCGAGTACCTTCCTGTCACGCTTTGGCGACAAGGTACTGATAGACGGTCTGCTGGTGAACGGTTCAGCGAATCTGGTGGGCAAGATCTCCGGTATCGTGCGACGCTTCCAGTCGGGCTATATCTACCATTACGCGTTCACCATGATCACCGGTGTGTTCGTATTGTTGACTATACGTAATTGGTTCTAAGCGCAGGTTATGAGCTGGCTTGCATGAGGACTATGAGCCGCATGCAAGCGTGTCGGGAAACACCCGGCCTACTTTTAAGTGAAGGAATATCAGCATGATTTTTGGATTACCCGTCATTAGTGTCGCCATCTGGCTACCCATCGTCTTTGGCGTATTGGTACTGGCGACCGGCAACGATAAAAACGCACCGTTGGCACGCATCTTGGCCTTAGTCGGAGGTGTTCTCGGCTTTCTGGTGACCTTGCCGCTGTATATCGGCTTCGATGTCACCACCAGTGCGATGCAGTTTGAAGAGATGCATAACTGGATCAACCGTTTCAACATTCACTACCACTTGGGTGTAGATGGTATCTCGATGTTGTTCATCCTGCTCAACAGCTTCTTCACTCCATTGGTTGTGCTGGCCGGTTGGAAGGTGATCGAGAAGCGTGTGGCGCAATACATGGCGGCATTCCTGATCATGTCCGGTATCGTCAATGGCGTGTTCGCGGCATTGGACTCCATCCTTTTCTACGTCTTCTGGGAAGCGATGTTGATCCCGATGTTCATCATCATCGGTGTGTGGGGTGGGCCTAACCGCGTGTACGCGGCGATGAAATTCTTCCTCTACACCTTGCTTGGCTCATTGCTGATGCTGGTTTCGCTGATCTATCTGTACAACCTGAGTGGCGGTAGCTTCAGTATCTTGGACTTCCAGCAACTGGGACACATCCCGATGCAGGCGCAGATTCTGATCTTCATCGCATTCTTCTTCGCCTTTGCGGTGAAGGTGCCGATGTTCCCTGTGCACACTTGGTTGCCGGACGCTCACGTGGAAGCGCCTACCGGCGGTTCTGTGGTGCTGGCCGCAATTATGTTGAAGGTGGGTGCTTACGGATTCCTGCGTTTCTCTATGCCTATCACTCCAGATGCTAGCCATAAGCTCGCTGGCGTGATGATCGCGCTGTCCTTGATCGCTATTGTGTACATCGGACTGGTGGCATTGAAACAGTCCGACATGAAAAAGCTGGTAGCTTATTCATCTATCTCACACATGGGTTTCGTGACCTTGGGCTTCTTCATCTTTAACGCCTATGGTATGGAAGGCGCGATAATGCAGATGTTGTCGCACGGCTTCGTTGCTGGCGCACTATTCCTCTGTATCGGTGTGTTGTATGACCGCGTGCATTCTCGTGAGATTTCCGCATACGGTGGTGTGGCTAACAAGATGCCTGTGTTTGCAGCCTTCTTCATGCTGTTTGCCATGGCTAACAGTGGCCTGCCCGGTACTAGTGCTTTCGTCGGTGAGTTCATGGTCATCATGGGCGCAGTCAAGGTCAACTTCTGGTACGCCTTCGCCGCAGCTAGCACGCTGATCTTTGGCGCGGCTTACACACTGTGGATGTACAAGCGCGTGATCTTTGGCGCGGTGGCTAACCATCATGTGGCCGAACTGACCGATATCAACGGTCGCGAGAAACTGATTTTCATCATCCTCGCGATATTCGTGTTGGGCATGGGTGTCTATCCATTGCCGTTCGGTGAGATATTGCATGTATCAGTGAATGACTTGCTGATACATATGACTCAATCCAAGCTGTAAGCCAAGAAGTAGCTTAAGAGGTGAATATGAATTTGATGGCCGATTTGATGCCCGCAGCAGCAGAGATCTTCTTGCTGGGGATGTTGTGTGTGATCTTGATCGTGGATCTGTTGCTCAGTGAGAACAACAAGATCTATACCTATCTGATGGTGCAAGCTACCCTGTTGGGCTGCTCATTGATCACCGTGGGTACGCATACCAATGGCGTGGTGTACGCATTCCACAATATGTATGTGGACGACTTGATGTCAGACGTGCTCAAGCTGCTGACTTATCTGGCGGTCGCCATGATGATGGTCTACTCACGCCAATATCTGATACTGCGTGGTTTGTTCACCGGTGAGTTCATGGTCTTGGCCTTGTTCGCTCTGTTGGGTATGAACGTGATGATTTCCGCTAACAATTTCGTGACCTTGTACCTCGGTCTGGAATTGCTGTCTCTGGCGCTCTACGCCATGGTTGCATTGCAACGTGATTCTGCCGTAGCGACTGAAGCCGCGATGAAGTATTTCATCTTGGGGGCGCTGGCTTCTGGTTTGCTCTTGTACGGCATGTCCATGTTGTATGGCGCGACTGGTTCGCTGGATCTGAATGCTATCTCCGATGCGATCAAGCATGGCGTACCGAACAAATCTTTGCTGGCTTTTGGTCTGGTATTCATCGTCTCCGGTTTGGCGTTCAAGCTGGGTGTCGTGCCTTTCCATATGTGGATCCCCGACGTGTATCACGGCGCGCCTACCCCTATGACCATGTTGATCGGCTCCGCACCAAAGCTGGCTGCATTCGCCTTCACCGCACGTATCTTGGTAGAAGGTCTGCAACCGCTGATGCATGACTGGTCCAGTATGCTCATCATCATGGCCGTCGCATCGATGGCTTTGGGAAATCTGAGCGCGATTGCCCAGACCAATCTGAAACGCATGTTCGCTTACTCGACCATCTCGCACATGGGCTTCCTGATTCTAGGTTTCATCGGTGGCGGTATCGAGGGCTACGGTTCAGCCATGTTCTACGCTGTGGTCTATGTGCTGATGACACTGGGTGGCTTCGGCATGATCATGCTGTTGTCGCGTGCCGGTTTCGAAGCAGACACTTTGAACGACTTCAAAGGCCTGAATCAGCGTAGTCCTTGGTTGGCTTTCATGATGTTGTTGCTGATGTTCTCCATGGCAGGTGTACCCCCTACCGTGGGCTTCTACGCCAAGTTCTCGGTGCTGAATGCGATCGTGCAGACCGGCCACACTTGGTTGGCGGTGACGGCGGTGATGTTCTCTCTGATAGGTGCGTTCTACTATCTACGTATCGTCAAGCTGATGTACTTCGATGCACCGGAGAGCCACGAGCCTATCAATGTCGGTTTGGATAGTGCATTCCTGATCAGCTTCAACGGTCTGGGTGTGCTCGCTTTGGGCATGATGCCCGGCATGCTGATGTCTATTTGTGCAGTGTCGGTGCAGCAGTCGTTGCTATTGCATTAAAGAGTCTGTACGGTGTGCTGAATGAACTCCACAGTACATAACACGCATACCACAGAGTCGTTGAGCTCCTCAGTCGTACAACGTTTTCGTCTAGTCGTAGTCTCGGCATGTTCGCTGGCCATGAGTCTCTCCCTGTTGGGATGGCTCATGGTCAGTTTGCATTTGGCGGTAGAGTTCTACTGGCAGGGCATCGCACTCTGCATCTCGATTTCCTTTGCAAGCTTCGCTCATTATGCCTACGCGCGTAACTTCCAAGTGTTGCGCCGCATACAACTGTTATACCTGCTGCTCGTGCCCTTAGTTGCCCAACTTAGTTTGGAGAGCGGTAATGTAAGCGGCATCATTCTGTGGTCCTTCCTTGCACCGGTATCGGTGTCCATGATCGCAGCTCGCGAAGAGCGGCATGCCCTGTATTGGCTGGGATCATATGTGCTAGTGGTCCTCGCATCCTTCCTGCTTGCGCCGCTACTCGGGCATGGCTCCCAATATGCCACCGACATAATCGTCAGTAATATGCTACCGGGGAATATCGCGCTGTTCACCTGTGTGCTGACCTTTGCCTTGTATTACTCATTGCGTCATCGCACCGAGATCAATCAGCTGCGCAAACAACAATATTTCAATCTGCAAGATCAACACACCCAACTCAATAGCGAGACTGCACGTAAAGACATCCTGCTGGGCAGCGTGCTTCCTGCACGTATCGCAAAGCGTATGCTAGCGGGCAGTGAGATGATCGCCGACGGTCACTCTGATGTGACAGTGATGTTCGCCGACATCGTGGGTTTCACCAAGCTGGCGGACAGCATGTCACCCAAACAGATCGTGCGTCTGCTCAACCAACTGTTCTCAGGTTACGACGAGATCGCCGAGCGTCACGGTTTGGAAAAGATCAAGACCATAGGCGATGCCTTCCTCGCCGTGGGGGGATTAGAAAACAGCGACCATACAGACTATGTAGCCGCGACGTTACGGGCGGCACAGGACTTTCAGAACTTTCTACGCGAGCAGACCCAAGGGCAGTTCAATAATAGTGGACTAGATATCCATATCGGTATCGCAACCGGGCCCATAGCAGCGGGGGTGATAGGCAAGATACGTCAGACCTATGACATCTGGGGGAATACGGTGAATCTTGCTAGCCGTTTGGCAGACAAAGCCACGGCAGGTCAGATACTGGTAGACACAGCCACGTACAAACGCGTCGCTAAGCAATTCGAGTTCAGCGAAGAAGAGCAGATGACGCTCAAAGGTGGACTCGAAATGAATGTGTACCGACTTAACAACAGTGGGATTAGACGCACACCGGACGAAGGTAACATATACAAGCTGCATGCTTAAAAAGCTAAGTTGCTACAGGCTCCCGCGCAGTGCGGGAGTTTTTTGTTGGTGTAACACAAACGTGTCAGAATGCCTTGAGTGTAAATAGGAGCGTGTGATGGAGAGTCATTGGATGTGGTGGTTGGCCGCTATCTTTCTGGTCATCGCGGAGATGTTCAGCGGAACATTCTATCTGCTGGCATTGGCGGTTGGGCTTGCTGCAGCGGGTGTCGCTGCCTTTGTCGGTGTAGCGGCGAATGGTCAGGCATTGACGGCTGCTTTGCTGTGCACTATCAGCGTCGTCGCACTATATTTTTGGAAGCGCAAAGCTGCACCGGCAGTCGAGCAGAGCAACTTCAGCTACGACATCGGTCAGACCGTACATATCGCCAGTTGGTCAGATGAGCGTCACGCACGGGTTAATTATCGTGGCGCGGAATGGGATGCACGGTTAGTTGAGGGCGTTGCTAGCGATGCAACTAAGACTGAGTGGCGCATCAAAGAGATATTAGGTTCGTTGTTGATCATAGAGTAGGGGGAAGCATGGATAGCATCGTAATAGGATTAGTAATCTTCGCGGCATTTTTGGCCTTTCAGACCATCAAAATCGTGCCGCAGCAGAACGCCTGGGTGATAGAGCGCTTTGGTAAATTCAATCGCACACTCGAGCCTGGCTTGAACATCGTCATCCCCTTTATGGATAGGGTCGCTTACAAGCATAGGCTCACTGAATTTCCCATCGACATCGCGCCGCAAGTCTGTATCACCCGTGACAATACTCAGGTGCAAGTAGATGGTGTGTTGTATTACCAAGTGACTGATGCGGCACGTGCTAGCTATGGCACATCCAACTATCTAGCGGCCATCACCATGCTGGCGCAGACTGCCTTGCGTTCGGAGTGCGGTAAACGTGATCTGGATAAATTGCTGGAAGACCGCGATGCCATCAACCGTACCGTGGTGTTCGCACTGGACGAGGCCAGCCCCAACTGGGGCGTGAAGGTATTGCGCTACGAGATCAAGGACATCACGCCGCCGCAGCAAGTGCTTGCCTCTATGCAGAAGCAGATCACCGCTGAGCGCGAGAAGCGCGCCCTAATCGCACAATCAGAAGGTAAGAAGCAAGAAGAGATCAATCTCGCCGAAGGTTTGATGACAGCCTCGATACGCGAATCAGAGGGTACGCGTCAAGCTTCTATCAACAACGCACAAGGTGAAGCAGAAGCCATTCTGTTGGTGGCAAAAGCCACTGCAGAGTCGATACGCGTGGTGGCCGAAGCGATACAGAGCGACGGCGGCATGACTGCCGTTAACCTCAAGGTTGCCGAACGCTTCGTCGATGCCTTTGGCAATATCGCCAAGCAAGGCAACACCATGATCATTCCTGGCAACGCAGCTGATATCGCAGGACTCGTTGCTACGGCTATGCAAGTGGTGAAGAAGACCTAACGAGCAAACTACTTGTCCACTAAAGACCCGAAGTGGGTTAGGCAGGTATTTCGCTGTTAGGCGAAAACTCGCAAAAAGCACGAACAAAATTTATTGATTCACAAGAATTTGAGCTGTGGTGAATTATGTATCTGTAGTGGAAGCGGTTTTTAGACAATATTGAAAGTCTGCAATGGATTTAACCGAAACACGTATAGACGGTGCGCTGATGTATGACGGTGGATTTATACAAGTGCACAAAGACAGTGTGCGTCTACCGGACGGCACGACTAGCACACGCGAATACATCAAGCATCCCGGTGCGGTGGCGATACTGGCGCTGCTGGACAATGGCAATCTGGTGATGGAACGGCAATATCGTTATCCGCCCCAGCGCGAGTTCATCGAGCTGCCGGCTGGCAAGATAGACCACGGTGAAGATATTCTAGTCACTGCGCAGCGCGAGCTATTGGAAGAGACGGGTTATGTGGCACGTGAGTGGACGCATCTGACTACCGCTTGGCCGTGTATCGGTTATGCCGACGAGCGTATGGAGTATTTTCTGGCGCGCGGGTTGACCTTGCAGGAGCGTAAGTTGGATGAGGGCGAATTCCTCGAAGTGTTTGAATTACCCCTAAGTGATGCTATGGACTGGATCAGACAGGGCAAGATCAATGAAAGCAAGACCATCCTCGGCCTGTTCTGGCTGGAAAAGTACCTGCGCGACTGGCAGGTTTAGCCTCATCACATAGCACCCTCAAGTTTTTCCTCCGGCTGCCGATATAGTCTATGCAGTCGAGAGGAGGGTAGCGTCATATATATACATTGGGAAAAGAGTCTGGAGTTGGGTAACGACTTGATCGATCTCCAGCATCGCATGCTGGTGCTGTTGTGTCGCAAGCTGGATATCGCCATCAAGACCCGCCAACCGGAGCAGACCATACGATGGATCATCGTTGAGCTAAAGAAATTCACCGAATTTCATTTCACCAGCGAAGAGAATCTGATGCATGAGATTGGTTATCCCAGTGTCGGTGAGCATGCGCTCATCCACACTGAGCTGCTCGTGCAACTGGACATGATGCTGGCCAAGATCAGCCACCACCGCGAATTCCCGGAAGACTTACTGTATTTCCTGAATAAATGGCTGGTCCAGCATCTAGCTCAGGAAGACATGAAGATCGTGGACTTCCTGCGCCTCGCCGTGCATCGCCCTATTGGTGAAGAGTTATACGAACAATATCTGCTGGCCCCGGGAAGAACCAAAACTTAGTTGGAGTATAGAGATGAAAACTGAACAAATCGCTGATATGAAGGACGCTTTGTCCAAACTTGATAGCTTGCCGGCCATGCCAGCCATCGCGCAGAAGCTGTTGCTGCTGCAACTGGATACTGATGCGGGTGAAGCAGAGTTCTTGCGTCTGATCGAACAAGACCCGCAGATCTCGGCCAAGATAATCGGTCTGTCGAACTCGCCGGTATATGGCACGCGTCATGTCGTGTCTTTGTCGGAGGCAGTGGTGATGCTGGGTATGAATCGTGTCAAATCGGTGGCCATCGGTATCGCAGCCTTGTCTTCTCTAGGTGAGTCCTCGGACAGCAAACTCAACACTAAAGAGTTGTGGATGCACAGTTTGTCGGTAGCTTTGGCGATGAGCACCATCGCGCACGCCATGCCGGTGCGCAATCGTCCGGCAGATGATCTGTTATTCTTTGCAGGATTGATGCATGACCTAGGCTATATGGCACTTAGCCATCTCGATGTTAAAGCCAGCGACACGCTGCATGAACAATTGCAGCAGTCACCCGCTCGTATGCTATTGAAGATAGAGAAGGCGCTGTTGGGCATGACACACGCCGAGATAGGTGCGGAGTTGGCGCAGCATTGGCACCTCCCAGATGATATCGTCACAGTGATACGAGAACACCATGACGGCAGCGATTATGAGAATACCAAGATACCGGTGTTGGTGCGTTTGGTATGGTTGTCTGAGCAGATGCTGGGTGAATTTGGGGTACACAAAACAAAAGAGACAGAAATACCAGAACAACATTGGCTGTTGTTAGGGATAGATCCTGAAGATGCTGAAGAAATCAGCAATCGTGTATGTGAAGTCGCCACCCAAGCGGGTCAGATGGCTTCTACCTTCGAGTAATACTTAAGGCCGTGCTAGCAGACGGCCTGAGTTTCAGATTGCCTTAGCCAGTTTTGCAGCCTTGCCGATATAGGTTTCGGGTGACAACTGCAAAAGACGTTGCTTCTCAGCAGCGGGGATGTCCAGTGTGTTGATGAAGGCTTGCAGCGAGTCGCGGTTGATGCCGCTCTGACCGCGTGTCAGTTCCTTCAATTTGTCGTAGGCGTTTTCGATGTTGTAGCGACGCATCACGGTCTGGATAGGCTCGGCCATCACTTCCCAACTCGCATTCAAATCGTCGCTCACACGCTGCGCATTCACTTCCAATTTATTCAGACCACGCAAGCAAGACTCATAAGCCAACAGGGTGTAACCCAAAGCCACGCCCATATTGCGCAACACGGTGGAGTCAGTCAGGTCGCGCTGCATGCGTGACACGGGCAACTTTTCGGAGAGGTGACGTAGCATCGCGTTAGCCATGCCCAGATTGCCTTCTGAATTCTCGAAATCGATAGGGTTGACTTTGTGCGGCATAGTCGACGAACCCACTTCACCCTTGACGACCTTCTGCTTGAAATAACCCAGCGAGATGTAACCCCAGATATCGCGGTTCAAGTCGATCAAGATGGTGTTGATACGAGCATAGGCATCGAACAACTCGGCCATATAGTCATGCGGCTCGATCTGTATGGTGTAAGGGTTGAAGGTGATGCCGCGCGCAGTGACGAAACGCTCGGAGAAGTTTTCCCAGTCAACATCGGGATAGGCGGCCAGATGCGCGTTGTAGTTACCTACTGCACCGTTGATCTTGCCCATGATCTGGGTCGTATCCAGACGATCATGTGCGCGGCGTAAGCGATAGACCACGTTGGCCAATTCTTTTCCTAAGGTGCTGGGCGTAGCGGTCTGGCCGTGAGTACGACACAGCATCGGTAGGTCGGCGAGTTGGTGTGCCAATGTTTGCAAGCGGGTGGTAAGCACATTTAATGCGGGCAACATCACCGCATCGCGTGCGCCTTTTAGCATCATCGCGTGGCTCAGGTTGTTGATGTCTTCTGAGGTGCAGGCGAAGTGGATGAACTCCAATACTTTTGCGGTCTCAGGATTGCCAGATAGCTTGTCGCGCAACCAGTATTCGACTGCTTTCACATCGTGATTGGTAGTGCGCTCTATGGTCTTGATGGCGTGCGCATCATGCTCGGAGAAGTTCGTGTTCAAGGCGTCCAGCTCGGCGATGGTCGCAGCGGAGAAAGGAGTAATTTCTTTGATGTCTTGTTGTGCGCTGAGTGCCTTGAGCCATTCGATCTCGATGAGCACACGGAAACGAATCAGACCGAACTCACTGAAATAGCCGCGCAGGGCGTCTACTTTGCCGTGGTAGCGGCCATCGAGTGGTGACAGGGCGGTGAGCTTGGTGAGGGTAGTCATGGCGTGTAGACCTTCAAAACGAAAGGGCGCATTTTACGCGAAAGCACGCCGTCGCGCAGACTCAGTCGCCGCTCTTTGTGATGTGATGCAGCGTGCGGGTGGGGAAGGCGAAATCGGCACCGTGGCGTGCCACGATGGCAGCGATCTGGAACAGAACGTCCTGCTTGACCTGATGGAACTCGGTCAGATCGGTGCAGCGCGTGAAGGCGATCACCGTGATGTTCAGCGAGGACTCTGCCATGCTGTTGAGCGACACGACGATACGTTCTTCAGTATCGATACCTGGATGTGCACGCACCATGGTTTCGATATCAGCAATGATGGCACTAAGCTTGGCTAAGTCTTCGTAACGTAAGCCCAGTGTCTCTTGGATGCGGCGCTTGGACATGCGTGTGGTGTTCTCCACGATGATGGAGGTGAACAAGGAGTTGGGTACATAGATGAGCGACATATTGACTGCACGTATGCTGCTTTGGCGCCAGCCTATGTGCTCGACCTTACCTTCGATCTGGCGATCTGGTGAACGGATGCTGTCACCGACATTGAAGGGGCGATCAAGATGCACCATCAGTCCGCCGAACAGATTAGCCAGCAGATCCTTTGCCGCGAAACCTACCGCGATACCACCCACACCCCCGAAGGCCAGTACGCCCGAGATGCTAAAGCCCAAAGTCTGCATCACCATCAGCGCGGCGATGACTATCACAGTGATGCGAGCGATCTTGCCCAGCACGTCTACCGTGGTGCGATCTACGGTTGCACTGGTCTGTGCGCGCAGGGTGAGCAGATTGTTGGCGACTTCACGTATCAAACGGAATAAGAACCAAGCGATACAGATGATGAAGCCGATGTTACGTATCGGCGCCAGATATTCCAGCATCTGTTCGCCGGTCTGCTGATGGATCAGATGCAGCACGAAGCCCAGACCGCCCAGCCAGATAAAGGCTGGCAAAGGCTTGCGTGCAGCGGTGAGCAGCGCGTCGTCCCAGACAGTATCAGTCTTGGCGGTCAGTTTCTCGGCGTGATTCAGCGCGCGCAACGCGAGCATGTGCGTGACCAAGGTCGCGGCGAGGACTAGCAAGATACGGATGATTTCTGGGCTCAGGCTATTGGGCATGCGTTTCCTTATTTATTTGATGATGCCGCCACCCAGGCAGATCTCGCCATCATAGGCGACCACAGATTGTCCTGGGGTGACTGCCCACTGGGCTTGTTCGAAGGCAAAGTGCGTGAGTCCGTTGTCATGCAGCCCCATGCTGCAAGCCGCATCCTCCTGACGGTAACGAGTCTTGGCGGCATAGTTGCGGCCTAGGTCGGGGGGCGCACCGCTGATCCAGTGCATGTCCAGAACCTCCAGTTCATGCTTGAGTAACAGTGGGTGGTTATGACCTTGAACGACGATTAGACGGTTACGTTCCATATCTTTGGCGGCGACGAACCACGGTTCGCCTGAAGAAGCTTTAGCGCCACCTATGCCCAGCCCCTGACGCTGGCCTAGGGTGTAGAAGGACAGCCCCATATGTTGTCCAACCACATGACCTTCGGGCGTGCGCATTTCGCCGGGTTGAGTGGGCAGATAACGATTTAAAAATTCGCGGAAAGGGCGCTCGCCGATGAAGCAGATGCCTGTGCTGTCCTTCTTGGCGTGGTTAGACAGGCCATGCTGTTCAGCTAGACGGCGCACTTCTGTCTTCAATATCTTGCCTAGCGGAAACATCGCGCGCGACAACTGTGCTTGATCCAAGCGGTGCAGGAAATAACTTTGGTCCTTGCTGGCATCAGCGGCTTTGAGCAACTGGAAGCTGCCCTCTACCTCGCGTACCTGTGCGTAATGGCCGGTGGCGATAGTCTCAGCACCTAGCGAGATGGCGTGGTCGAGGAAGGCTTTGAATTTGATCTCGGCATTGCACAGAATATCGGGGTTGGGCGTGCGGCCAGCCTCGTACTCGCGCAGGAAATAACTGAACACGCGGTCTTTATATTCTTTGGAGAAGTTCACCGCCTCGATAGGGATGCCTATGGTGTCGGCCACCGATACGGCGTCCAACAAGTCTTGGCGCGACGAGCAGTACTCGTCATTGTCGTCATCTTCCCAATTCTTCATGAACAGGCCGATCACGTCATAGCCTTGCTGCTTGAGCAACAAAGCGGTGACTGAAGAATCGACTCCGCCGGACATGCCGACGACGATGCGGGGCTTACTCATAATGTGTGACCAGTTCTAAAGGATAGCGGCGACCCGCTAGATAATCTTCCATGCAACGCAATATCAGCGGGCTGCGATGACGTGCTACCGAAGCGCGTATCTCGTCCGGTGTCAGCCAGAGGGCGCGCAGTATGCCTTTATCTAATTCGCGTCCGGCTTCGTGCTCGGTGATTTCGCCAGTATAGGCGAAGCGGATATAGGTCGTGTCCGACTCGGGCGCATGCCAGCGGTAGATGCCGATTAGTTGAGTGGGGACGAAGTGGTAAGCAGACTCTTCCAAAGTTTCGCGTATGACCGCTGCGCTCAGCGACTCGTGCGCTTCCAGATGACCGGCGGGTTGGTTGTAGCGTATGCCTTGCGCGGTCTCTTCTTCGACCATCAAGAATTTGCCATCGCGCTCCAATACTGCGGCGACGGTGACATGCGGTTTCCAGACCATCAGCTTGCCCCTTAGAGTTCCTGTCACGATCGTCTCGTACAGGAAAATGAAAAAAGCCACTCGTTATAAGTGGCTTTTTTCTTGTGTGGTGCCGGGGGGGGGAATCGAACCCCCACGCCATTTCTGGCACCGGATTTTGAGTCCGGCACGTCTACCAGTTCCATCACCCCGGCTGAAGAGTCGCGCATTATCCACAAAACATATGTGCGCATCAAGCTACAATTACGCCTTTTTGCAAAATAGATTTACTTATGCGTACCGATGAATTCGATTTTGATCTACCCGAGGCGCTGATTGCCCAGCATCCGCCTGCCATTAGGGGGGCGAGCCGCA
The DNA here is from genome assembly GCA_028710525.1 of Gallionella sp. Taxonomy (GTDB): domain Bacteria; phylum Pseudomonadota; class Gammaproteobacteria; order Burkholderiales; family Gallionellaceae; genus Gallionella. The sequence goes on from JAQTTY010000013.1 coordinate 65,261, forward strand.
TGCTGCATGTGCACGACGGCAAGCTGGATGACCTGCGATTTTCCGACCTCTTAGGGCAGTTGCGCGAGCATGACGTGCTGGTGATGAACGACACGCGTGTCATCAAAGCGCGTTTGTTTGGACAAAAGCATAGTGGTGGGCAGATAGAGGTGATGGTCGAGCGCGTGCTGGACGACCACGAGGTATTGGCGCAGATACGCGCCAGCAAATCGCCCAAGCCAGGCAGCCTGATGCGCCTAGCTGATGCGTTGGACGTTGAAATGCTGGGGCGAGCAGGGGAGTTCTTCCATTTGCGCTTCTTAGCGGACGAGCCGGTGTTGGATTTGTTGGAGCGCTATGGCCGTTTGCCTTTGCCGCCCTATATCACCCATGCCGCCGATGGCGATGACGAGCAACGTTATCAAACCGTGTTCGCCCGTGAAGCGGGGGCGGTCGCGGCGCCCACAGCGGGTTTGCATTTCGATCAAGCTATGTTAAAAGCCCTGCGCGACAAAGGCGTGCAGCTTGCTTACGTGACTTTGCATGTGGGTGCGGGGACCTTCCAACCGGTGCGTGTCGAGTTCGTCCACGAGCACAAGATGCATAGCGAACGCTATGAGATACCGCAAGTTACGCTGGACCTGATCGCTCAGGCGCGCGCGCGACAGGGGCGCGTCGTCGCGGTCGGCACCACCAGCCTGCGTGCTCTGGAGAGTGCTGCCGCTAGCGGCGAATTGCGCAGCGGCACGGGCGATACCGATATCTTTATTACGCCGGGCTACAGCTTCCGTGTCGTGGATGTGTTGTTGACCAACTTTCATCTGCCCAAGTCCACCTTGCTGATGTTAGTGAGCGCCTTCGGGGGCCAGAAAGCCTTACGTGACGCCTATCAGCATGCGGTCCAAAACGAATATCGCTTTTTTAGTTATGGCGATGCGATGTTGATAGAGCGCGAAAAAGCATAAAAGCGAAATACCTAGTCCACGAAAGACACGAAAAGCACGAAATTAAAAGAAAAAAAGGCGCAGTTGTTCGTGTCTTTCGTGGAAAAAAGTTTTTGAACTTCGTTTCATATTTAAGGAATCAAGCAATGCAATTTGATCTATACAAAACCTCAGGCATGGCGCGACGCGGGCAGCTCACGCTGGCGCACGGCACGGTACAGACACCGGCCTTTATGCCAGTGGGCACTTACGGCACGGTCAAGGCCATGTCGCCTCAAGAGTTGCGCGACATCGACGCGCATATCGTGTTGGGTAACACCTTCCATCTGTGGTTGCGTCCCGGCTTAGAAGTGATCGAGGCGCACGGCGGACTGCACAAGTTCATGGGCTGGGACGGTCCTATACTGACCGACTCGGGCGGCTTCCAAGTGTTCAGCTTGGGTGCGTTGCGCAAGATTACTGAAGAGGGGGTGAAGTTCTCATCGCCTGTAAATGGCGACAAGTTGTTCCTCACACCAGAAGAATCGATGCGTATCCAGCGCGTACTCAACTCGGATATCGTGATGATCTTCGACGAATGCACGCCGTTTCCGGCCACAGTGCGCGAGGCGGCAGACTCCATGCGCTTGTCTTTGCGCTGGGCGGCGCGCTCCAAGTCCGCGCACGGCGACAACAGCAATGCTTTATTCGGCATCGTGCAGGGCGGTATGTATGAAGAGTTGCGTGACGAATCCTTGCGCGGCCTGACCGACATCGGTTTCGACGGCTATGCCATCGGAGGCTTGTCGGTGGGCGAGCCTAAGGACGATATGTTACGCATCCTCAGGCACACTGCGCCGCAATTGCCACAGGACAAGCCGCGCTACCTGATGGGGGTAGGTACGCCCGAAGATATCGTGGCGGCAGTCTCGCAAGGCATCGATATGTTCGATTGCGTGATGCCGACTCGTAATGCACGTAACGGCATGCTGTTCACCAAACATGGCGACATCAAGATCAAGAATGCCCAATATCGTCTGGATACTCGTCCGTTGGATGAAGAATGCACGTGTTATACCTGCCAAAACTTCAGTCGTTCCTATCTGCATCATCTGTTCCGTCTGAAGGAGATATTGAGCGCTCGCCTCAATACCATCCATAACTTGCACTATTACCAGCAGCTGATGGGTGAGATACGCGCCTCCATAGAGGCGGACGACTTTGCCGGCTTCGTAGAGCGTTTTCATCAGCGTCGTGCGGGACTGTCATTAGACTGAAATGCGCTTCATGTTAGAATGCGCGGCTTTTTTCAACTTGGAGAATCATAAAGATGTTTATCAGTAATGCTTACGCGGAAGGCGCTAATGCCGCCGCAGGTGGTGGTGTCATGGATTTCTTGCCTTTGATCGCTTTGGTAGCGGTGTTCTATTTCTTGGTGTTGCGTCCACAATCCAAGCGCGCCAAAGAGCACAAAGTCATGATGGAAGCGCTGCAAAAAGGTGATGAAGTCGTGACTAGCGGTGGTGTGGTTGGTCGTGTGGTCAAGGTCTACGACGAGTACGCTAGCGTTGAGTTGGCTGAGAACATGGAAGTCAAAGTTCAGAAGATCGCAATCTTGAACGTGTTGCCCAAAGGCACATTGAACGCAATTAAGTAATACGTCTGACGACAAAAGACAAACCGGGGTCTCCCCGGTTTGTCTTTTGTCCGATAAGCAAAGCAAGTATCTGTCGAGGTCCTGATGAACCGTTACCCATTGTGGAAAAATCTGCTGATCCTGGTCGTGTTGTTGGCCGGTCTGATCTATACGTTACCGAACTTATACGGTGAGTCACCTGCGGTGCAAGTGTCCTCCGCGCGCACCAGCATCAAGGTGGATGAGGCGTTGCTGGGCAAAGTGTCCGATGCACTGAAAGTCGCGTCGCTCAATCCAGATATGCTCAGCCTGGAAGGGAATAGTGTGAAAGCGCGTTTCGCTGACACTGATACCCAGCTCAAGGCCAAAGACGTGATCATTAAGCAGTTGGGTGATGACTATGTGGTCGCGCTGAATCTGGTATCGCGTTCTCCGCAATGGCTGACCAATCTGCATGCGCTTCCTATGTATCTGGGTCTGGACTTGCGCGGTGGTGTGCATTTCCTGCTGCAAGTAGATATGAAAGCGGCTTTGGATAAGGCGCTGGAAGCCGCGACGGGCGACATCCGTACTTCCTTGCGCGAACAAAACATCGCCTACTCGGGCGTGAGCCGCGATAGCGATATGCTAACCATCAAGTTTCGTGATGCAGACGCGCGCGACAAAGGGCAGGCAGAGCTGAAACAACGCTTCTCCGATTTTGCCCTGACGGAAAAAGATCAGGGTAGTGACTATCTGTTGCAGGCCAAACTTACCGTGGTTGCTGAGCGCCGCATCCAAGAGTCTGCGGTACAGCAGAACTTGCTGACGCTGCGTAATCGCGTCAACGAGCTAGGTGTGGCCGAGCCTGTCATCCAGCAACAGGGTGCTGACCGCATCGTGGTGCAACTACCGGGTGTGCAGGACACAGCCCGCGCCAAGGATATCTTGGGCCGCACCGCGACTTTGGAAGTGCGCTTGGTTGATGATGATCACAGCTATACCGAGGGAGGAGTCGTACCTTTCGGCCTTGAAGCTTTCAAGGATAGAGAAGGTCGTACTTTGCTGGTTAAGAAGCAGGTGTTGCTGACTGGTGAGCGCATCAATGATGCGCAGCCTGGATTTGATAACCGTGACAATGAGCCCGCTGTACACTTGAATCTGGATGGCGTGGGCGCACGCAAGTTTAAAGAAGCGACCCGCGAGAACGTGGGCAAGCGCATGGCCATCATCCTGTTCGAAAAGGGCAAGGGCGAGATCGTTACCGCACCGGTGATACGTGAAGAGATCGGCGGCGGCCGTGTGCAAATCAGTGGTCGTATGACCACCGAAGAAGCGCAAGACACTTCCTTGCTGTTACGTGCCGGTGCACTGGCCGCGCCTATGGAGATTGTAGAAGAGCGCACCGTCGGCCCTAGCTTAGGTGCAGATAACATCTCGCGCGGTTTCGATTCCACCAAGATTGGCTTCATGATGATTGCGGTGTTTATGGTCGCTTACTACTTGATGTTCGGCACCATCTCAGTGTTCGCACTGGCGGCCAACTTGCTGTTGTTGGTGGCTTTGCTGTCCATGTTGCAAGCGACATTGACCCTGCCGGGTATGGCAGGTATCGCGCTGACACTGGGTATGGCGATCGACTCCAACGTGCTCATCAATGAACGCATACGCGAAGAGTTGCGCAACGGTGTCAGTCCACAAGCGGCCATAAATAGTGGATACGAACATGCTTTCGCTACCATCGTCGACTCCAACATCACCAACCTGATCGCGGGTATCGCGCTGTTCCTGTTCGGTTCCGGCCCTATCAAGGGATTTGCAGTGGTGTTGTGTCTAGGCATCCTGACCTCGATGTTCAGTGCCGTGCTGGTGTCGCGCGCGCTGGTCAATCTGTTCTACGGTAGCAAGGTGCGTCTGACTAAAGTCTCGATAGGTTAAGGATAAGAAAATGGAATTCTTCAAGATAAACAAAGATATCCCGTTCATGAGCTACGGGAAGGTCACCACTAGCATCTCTCTGGTCACCTTCTTGTTTGCTGTGGCCTTCCTCGCGACCAAGGGACTTAACTTCGGTGTGGATTTCACCGGCGGTACCGTCATGGAAGTGCATTACGTGCAGCCTGCTGATCTAAATAAAGTGCGCGAACAACTCGCTGGTGCTGACCTAGCAGATGCAGTCGTGCAGAACTTCGGTTCTAGCCACGATGTGCTGATACAGATTCCGCTCAAAGCCAACAAGGCGGGTGCCAAGTTAAGCGATCAAGTGATGGGTACATTGCGTCAGCAGGATACTGCGGTTGAGATGCGTCGCGTCGAATTCGTCGGTCCGCAAGTCGGCAAGGACTTAGTAGAGAACGGTGCCATGGCGTTGTTGCTGGTGAGCTTGGGTATCGTCGGTTATCTGTGGATACGTTTCGAATGGAAGTTCGGTCTGTCTGCCATCATCGCCAACTTGCATGACGTAGTCATCATCTTGGGCTTCTTCGCCTTCTTCCAATGGGAGTTCTCACTTTCAGTACTCGCTGCTGTATTGGCGGTGTTGGGTTATTCAGTGAACGAATCCGTGGTGGTGTTCGATCGTATCCGCGAAAATTTCCGCAAGATGCGTAAAGCTGAAACTGCCGAAATCATCGACAACGCCATCACCCGCACTATGTCACGCACCATCATCACGCATGGCTCCACCCAGATGATGGTGGGTGCGATGCTGTTCATAGGCGGCGAGACCCTGCATTACTTCGCGATGGCGCTGACTATCGGCATCCTGTTCAGTATCTATTCTTCGGTGCTGGTCGCTAGCCCCTTGCTAATCATGTTTGGCGTTTCGCGTGAAGACTTTATCAAGCCCGAGAAGACTGAAGCGGAAGAGGTATTGCCATGATCGATTTGATCCTGCATTTGGATACACATCTGTTGGCCATGGCGCACGAGTATGGCTATTGGGTGTATGGCATCTTGTTCTTGATCATCTTCGCGGAGACCGGCTTGGTGGTCGCCCCTTTTCTGCCCGGTGATTCCTTGTTATTCGTCGCAGGAGCACTGTGTGGTTTGGGCGCTTTGCAGATGGAGTGGTTGATGCCTATCTTGATGCTGGCTGCGATCAGTGGTGACAGCACTAATTACTGGATAGGACGAGTTTTGGGTCTGCATCTGTTCGATCTTTTCATAGGCAAGTTCGTTAAGCAGGAGCATTTAGATAAGACGCGTGCGTATTACGAAGTGCATGGCGGCAAGACCATCATCTTCGCGCGCTTTCTGCCCATCGTGCGTACCTTTGCACCTTTTGTTGCAGGCCTAGGCATGATGCGTTATTCCATGTTCGTGATGTTCAGCGTGCTGGGTAGCGTGGCGTGGATAGGCTCTTTGACAGTGGCAGGATATTACTTCGGCAATATTCCGGTGGTAAAGAACAACCTCACCATGATCATCTTGGTGGTCATCTTCATTTCGTTTTTGCCAGCCATCATCGAATTCATCCGACACAAGCGCAAAAGCGCAACTTAAGCATGTAAAGCATATCTGGCATCAGCCAGTCTAGTCATGAAGACACCGATGCAGTCTGCCGGCAAAGCAGACTGCATCGTCATTTGGAGCACAGCATGAATATAAAGCATCACAACGATACCAAGACCAATCTATTGAGTGGACTGACTGTTGCATTGGCACTCGTACCTGAAGCTATAGCCTTCGCCTTCGTCGCCCACGTCCATCCGCTGGTGGGTTTGTATGCCGCTTTTATGGTCAGCCTTATCACCGCTTTAATAGGCGGACGTCCAGGCATGATCTCTGGTGCTGCGGGTTCTTTGGCGGTGGTGATGGTGGCGCTGGTGGTCGAACATGGCGTGGAATATCTGTTCGCCACAGTGGTGCTGATGGGTGTGTTGCAGATCATTTTTGGCTTAGCTAAGTTCGGAAAATTTATCCGTATGGTGCCGCATCCGGTGATGTTGGGCTTCGTCAATGGCCTCGCTATCGTCATCTTTTTGGCGCAACTCGGGCATTTCAAAATGGCCGATGCGAATGGGGCAATGGTGTGGATGCAGGGCGTGCCGCTGTACACCATGTTGGGCTTGGTCGTACTGACCATGGTCATCATCTATCTGATGCCCAAGCTGACTTCGGTCATCCCATCCGCTTTAGCCGCTATCGCGGTAGTGTCAGCACTGGTGATCTTTGCTGGTATCGATACGAAGACCGTGGGTGACCTCGCTTCCATTAAAGGCGGATTGCCGCAGTTTCATATGCCCGATGTGCCCTTGAATTGGGAGACCTTCAAAATCATCCTGCCTTATAGCCTGATCTTGGCATGTATCGGTCTAATCGAATCTCTGCTGACACTCAACCTCATCGACGATATGACACAGACGCGTGGCAAACCGAATCGCGCCTGTGTGGGGCAAGGCGTTGCCAACGTGGTGACGGGTTTCTTCGGTGGCATGGGCGGCTGCGCGATGATAGGTCAGAGCATGATCAACGTGACCAATGGTGCGGTGAAGAATCTGTCCGGCATCGCCGCTGCATTGTTCCTGCTCAGTTTCATTTTGTTCGCCTCGCAGTGGATAGAGATGATCCCGCTTGCCGCGCTGATAGGCCTGATGTTTGTGGTCTCTGAGAAGACCTTCGAGTGGGGTAGCTTCCGCTTGTTCGGCAAAGTGCCGTTGGCAGATCTGCTAGTGGTCATCACCGTTGCCACGGTTACGGTGTTCACCGATCTCGCCATCGCAGTGGTGGTCGGGGTCATCATCTCGGCGTTGGTGTTTGCTTGGCAGCATGCCAAGAATGTCGAAGTGCGTATGAGCACGGAGGAACACGGTTGGAAGGTTTACGAACTGCATGGCTCTTTGTTCTTCGCTTCCACACAAAGTTTTGTCACTCGTTTCGCTCCCAAGGAAGACCCAGAGGATGTGGTGATTGATTTCTTGCATGCCAGAGTAATAGACCATTCCGCTTTGGAGGCCATTGATATGCTGGCGGATCGCTATACTCAATTAGGTAAGAGACTACATCTGCGCCACCTTAGCCCGGACTGTCTGGAGCTGCTCGATAATGCCAAGGGCATGATAGAAGTGAATGTCATGGAAGATCCGATTTACCACCCAGCAGATAGCCGTTTGGGCTGATTCACGACCGCTTTGCCCTATTCGCTATCCCCTACATAAAAAGGGGGTAAATGAGGGCTTTTACTTGCGCTGCTCGTAAGTTCAGAATGCACACTATCTTGCTAGAGTGCGTGCTGTGTCGGTGTAAGTTGCCGATTACGGTAAGCAAATAAAATGACCAACCGTAAGCGCTTATTATTTTTATCCCTGATCGTTACGGGATATCTCATCATCATCCTAGCAGTCGTCGGGACGGGCAGTGTCGCGTCTCGAAATGCACAAGAGTTGGGGACAATCACTCAAGAGATATACGCACATCCTTTTGCCGTTAGCCATGCTGCATCACATCTCAAGGCTGCATTTCTGCAAGAACAAAACAGCATCTTGCAGATGGTGTTGGTACGCAGTAGTAAACAGACTAGGGCAGCGCGCGCGGCAGAAATCGCTGCCATAGACCAAGAAATTCAAGTCAATCTGCAAGTCATTAGGGAAAACTTCCTAGGTGATATGAGTAAGGTAGATGAGCTGGAATCCAATTTCCAACAATGGGTCGTCATACGCGCCCGTATCTTCGAGATGGTCGAGCGTGGCGACTTCGTCGCCGCGCAAAACCTGACTCGGAGGGAAGGCACTGCAAAGTTTAATCAGATTGCCGAACTGTATGAGTATGTGCAGGAGTACGCGCAAGACAAGGCAAAGCGCTATGCGGATGCATCCATAGTGACCACAGAAAATATCGTCCACCAAACCAATTTATGGTTAACGTCGTTGATATTTGTGGTGGTGATCACTGCGGTGATCGTGTTCTGGCGGGTGTTAGGATTGCAGAACGAATTACGCCAGCAAGCGACTATCGATTTCCTCACCGGTGTCCCCAATCGCCGCTATTTCATGGAAATCGCTGAACGTGAGTTGAAGCGATCGCAGCGCTACGGTAACCCATTCGCATTGGCAGTGATCGATCTGGATCTATTCAAAAGCGTCAATGATACTTATGGGCACAGCGTGGGCGATAAAGTACTCAAGCGTTTCTGTGAGTTGTGCAAAGCAGCCTTGCGCGACACCGATACATTTGGACGTATAGGCGGGGAGGAGTTTGCGATTCTCCTACCGGACACCGAGCTTGCCAAAGCGCAAGAGGTGATGGAGCGGATACGCAACAACATCGAACTTGCCGTAACGGAGGCTGAGCAAGGCGTCACGCTGAAGTTCACGGCATCCTTTGGCTTGACGACTTCCGAGATTGAAAACGTGCAACTTTTGACCCTATTCAGGTTCGCAGACGAGGCGCTTTATGCGGCCAAGAATAGTGGCCGCAACCGCGTGTGTATCTATCAAGTTCAGCCGCACTAGCGTGCGAGTGGAATTTCTGCAATTAATCCTTTCATGAAAGCGTTACTAGGCGTCTCCCCTTAGAATCGTCACGCCATACGGTATGTTTTTATAATACCAATTGGTTATATAGATTTATATTAAATATAGGCTTTAGTGTAAATAATTCAGCAGACGATACTGATATATTAAAAATATACTTGTTTAATAAGTAAAATATCAAAAAATTGCGCAAGCAAGACTTGCGCCATATATGTCAATAAGTTATATTGATTTCCGGCGGGCATGTGTATTAGAGTCAGATGCGCACCCTCTTTCGCGATGCAGTCCGGATGTGCAAGGCTGTTTCCAAGGGTTGTAACTGCCGGACAACTGGTCCGGTCCAGCGATGCTGGATATACCCCGTGAAGTCATTTCTAAGCATTATGCCCACGCCCATGGCGCTTAACTGAGTGCCATTCTTATTGAACCGAATCCACTAAGGAGAACTCCGCCCTAATGCCGCCACAGCTATCTTCCGGAAATGACACATCGCGCGATACGCTCATCAGAGCGAATGGCAGATCCACAGTAATCGTCTTCGGTGAAGCTCTAGCCGATATCTTTCCAGATCGTACCGTCTTGGGTGGTGCGCCTTTCAATGTAGCCTGTCACCTGCAAGCTTTTGGATTATCACCGGTCATGATCTCCCGACTGGGTGATGATGCCTTGTGCGCACAGGTGATTAAGGCAATGGAAGAGAAAGGTATGACAACGCTGGGCATGCAATTCGATCGGCACAATCCTACCGGCCAAGTTTTGGTGCATATGGAGGATGGCGGTCATCGCTTTGAGATCGTCCCGCACCAAGCCTATGACTACATCCATCCTGGCGTGGCACGTATGACCACTTTGGCTGTGCATCCGGCGATGGTGTATTTCGGTTCCTTGGCGCAGCGCCACCATATTTCTCGTCGAGCACTCAAGACCGTGTTGCGTGGTAGTCGCACGCCCAGATTCTTGGATATCAATCTGCGCGAACCATGGTATGAAAAACGTACCTTGCAACAGTCCCTACAGTTAGCCAACATCGTAAAGATCAATGACGATGAGTTGTTGATATTGGCACGCATGTTCGAATTGGCAGGCAATGACGCGACCGAGCAGGCTAGGTCGTTGATGCAGCGTTTCGATCTGCAGCAGTTGTTTGTCACTTGCGGTGAGGCGGGTGCTTGGCAGATGGATAGAGAAGGAAGCCGTGCTGAGGCCGTCAAGCCTGATGAGTTGGCAGAATTCGTCGATACGGTGGGTGCGGGTGATGGCTTTGCTTCGGTATGCATACTCGGCGCTATGAAGGGTTGGGCAGTCGATCTGACGCTGGCGCGCGCCAATGCTTTTGCCGGCGCTATTTGCGGGATACATGGTGCGATACCTGAAGACGCGGGCCTATATGCAGGGTTCACGCGGAAGTGGGGCGTATGAAAATTCAGCCAAAGTCAGGACGTAAGCTCAGCATCGTATTGATCAGCGTGCACGGATTGATACGCGGCCATGATCTGGAGTTGGGGCGAGATGCTGATACCGGCGGACAGACCAAATACGTCGTGGAACTCGCACGTGCCTTGGGTGAGCGTGCAGATGTGGAAAAGGTGGTGCTACTGACCCGGCAGGTTCTTGATGAGCAGGTCAGTACTGATTACGGTCAGCCGGAAGAGGAGCTTGCGAACAAGGTGCGTATCGTGCGTATCCCGTGTGGAGAATCGCGTTATCTTGCTAAAGAGTTACTGTGGGATACGCTGGAGAATTTCTCCGATAACGCGCTCGCCTATATCAAGAGTATGAAGCGCATACCGGATATCTTGCATAGTCATTACGCTGATGCTGGTTACGTCGGCTCTCGACTCTCGCACCAACTCGGCGTGCCATTGGTCTACACCGGACATTCACTTGGACGCAACAAACGTAAGCAACTTTTGGCAAGCGGTATCAAGCGCAGCGAGATAGAGTCTACCTATCACATCTCACGCCGCATCGAAGCGGAAGAAACTACGCTAGGTGCAGCAGAGCGGGTCATCACCAGCACTCAGCAGGAGGTTGAGTTGCAATATGGTTTGTATGATTTCTACCAACCCGAGCGTATGCGCGTAATTCCGCCGGGCACCGATCTGAAGATGTTCTTCCCATCTAAGGGTGATGAGCAGGACAGTCAGGTCGCACTGGAGTTAAGCCGCTTTCTCACACAACCAGACAAACCCATGATCTTGGCTTTATCGCGTCCGGATCCACGCAAGAACATCATCGCCTTGATCGAGGCATACGGTGAATCGCCCGAGCTACAGGCAGCCGCAAATCTGGTAGTCGTGGCAGGTAATCGTGATGACATACAGGACATGGAAAATGTGTCCGGCACCGTGTTGCACGACATCTTGCTGGCGATAGATAAATACGATTTGTATGGCAAGGTCGCTTACCCTAAGCATCACAAACAGAGCGACGTCGCGGTCTACTATCGCCTAGCCGCATCCTTGCAAGGTGTGTTCGTCAATCCCGCTTTGACCGAGCCGTTTGGCCTGACGCTGATCGAAGCGGCAGCTTGTGGCTTGCCTATCGTAGCGACCGAAGATGGTGGTCCTATCGATATCATCAAGAACTGCAGCAACGGTCTGCTGGTCGATCCGCTAGACCGGAAGGCCATCAGCAAGGCCTTGTTGTCGGTTTTATCAGACAAGGCTGCGTGGCAGAGATATGCGCAACAGGGCATCAATGGTGTAAATCATCACTACTCATGGCAGGCGCACGTGGAAAAATATCTCGAGGAGATACGTCCCTTGGTCGAACTGGTCGAACCATTGCCGCGCGGACAGTTCCTGCGACGCGCGGGCGTGTACCGTACCCGTGCCATCTTTACCAGTCTGGATCTCAATCTGATCGGTGACAGCATCGCTCTAAAAGAGTTTTTACATACCATGCATAAGCATCGTAAGCAGATCATCTTTGGTATCGCGACCGGTCGTCACTTGAGTGATGCACTCGCTATGCTGAAGCAACATCAAATACCGCAACCCGATGTATTGATCACTGGGCAGGGTACCAACATCCACTTTGCACCTCATCTCACTGAGGACAGGGCTTGGCGTCTACATATCGACCATCATTGGAATCCTCAAGCGGTACGCGAGATTCTCGATGCGATGCAGGGGCTGAAGATACAAGAGAAGCAGCATCAGGGTAAGTTCAAGCTGAGTTATTACGTAGACCATGCACTGGCCAACATTGCAGAGATACGTCAGACCCTGTTGCGTAACGAGCAGGCAGTGAACACGGTGTTCTCTTTCGAGCAGTTCCTAGATGTCGTGCCTATCCGTGCCTCCAAAGGACTGGCGTTACGCTGGTGTGCTGAGCAGCTGGGCTTCAATCTAAATACTACCTTGGTGTCAGGTGTAACGGGCGCTGATGAGGACATGCTGCGGGGTAACACCTTGGGTGTGGTGGTGGACAATCATCATCTTAGGGAACTGTCTGATCTATCCGAAGTCGACAATATCTATTTCTCAACTCAACCGCATGCGGCGGGAATAATTGAGGCGATGCAACATTACAACTTCTTCGACGACAAGTTAGAGAGTAAGCAAGGATGAAGCGTTATCTCTTATGTACCGACTTAGATCGCACGCTCATACCCAATGGAGAGCAACCGTTATCTGCGCTTGCCAAACAACGCTTCGCACAACTGGTTGCACGAGAGGATGTCACGCTCGCCTATGTCACTGGAAGGCATCGTGCTCTGATCGAGCAAGCTATCGCAGAATACGATCTACCTATACCGGATTACGCTGTCGCAGATGTTGGCTCTACTATCTATCAGGTGGGTACGGGTGGCTGGCGGGAGTGGTTGGAGTGGGGCGCGCAGATCGCACCGGATTGGGACGGCCTGCGTCATGATCAGTTGCATCAGTTACTGCACGCTCACAAAGCGCTGCGCTTGCAAGAGGATGAGAAGCAGGGTCATCACAAGCTCAGTTATTACGTGTCACTAGAGGCTGACGCACAAAAACTGATCGTGGCCTTACAGAATTCACTGACACAATCTGGAATCAAAGCAAACTTGATTTGGAGCATAGATGAAGCGGCGCATATTGGATTGCTGGACGTACTACCCAGCAGCGCTAATAAGCTGCACGCGATCCATTTTTTGATGCGCAGCGAGGAGTACTCCCTGAGCGAGACGATCTTCGCAGGAGATAGCGGTAACGATTTGGATGTATTGCTCAGTGACGTGCCCTCAGTGCTGGTGGCGAACGCCGATACTGAAGTCAAAGCGCGTGCCGCACAGGCGAGCAAAGATGCTTTGTATATCGCTCAGGGGAACTACTTGGGTATGAATGGAAATTACAGCGCGGGTATCTTGGAAGGTGCCGCCCATTACTGGCCGGAAGTGGATGACTGGCTGCATAAACTAGATTAACAAAAGGCTGACCATGTACGAACAAGTTTCCCACTCGCTACTGAACGACATATTGGTAGAACTCAAACCGGAGATTGGCAACCAGCGTCTGCGTCATTTCTATACCCGCTTAGGTGCCAATTTCTACGCCATCCATTCTTTGTTCCATATGCTGTACGGTGACCGTGCGGATTTCAAAGAGCAGATGGTCAGCTTGGTCGAGACGCTGGCATTACGTTATATGGAACGCTCGCCTGCGCTACGCAAATCCGATCTGGCGCGGGAGAAGGACTACAACTGGTTCCTCAGTCAGAAGTGGGTCGGTATGGCTTTGTATTGCGACCGTTTCGCCGATGACCTTAAAGGCTTGCGCGCTAAGCTCCCCTATATACAAGAGCTCGGGGTCAATATGGTGCATATCATGCCCATACTTGATTGCCCACCAGACCATAGTGATGGTGGTTATGCCGTGCGCGATTTCCATAAGGTGGATGCGCGATACGGCACGAATGCGGATGTGGAGGCGCTTGCAGGAACACTCAAGAAGCGTGACATGCTGCTGGTGCTTGATGTGGTGGTGAACCACACCTCTAATGAGCATGAATGGGCTAGACGAGCACGTGCAGGCGAACAGAAATATCAGGACTACTACTTCGTGTTCGACGACCGCGAGATACCCGACAGCTATGAAGAGTCCATGCCTGAGATATTCCCCGTCACCGCCCCAGGCAACTTCACTTGGGATGAGGAGATGAATAAGTGGGTGATGACTGTGTTCAACAGCTACCAGTGGGATTTGAACTACCGCAATCCTGAAGTATTGATCGAGATGATAGACATCATCTTGTTCTGGGCGAACAAGGGCGCAGATGTTCTGCGTCTGGATGCAGTAGCCTTTCTATGGAAGAAGATAGGGCGTACCTGTCAGAACGAGCGCGAAGCGCATCTGTTGTTGCAGCTGATGAAAGACTGTTGTCAGGTCACAGCACCAGGTGTGCTGTTCATTGCGGAAGCTATCGTAGCACCCAGCGAAGTCACCAAGTATTTCGGAGAGGATGCGATCAATGCCAAAGAGTGCGAGATCGCCTACAACGCGACTTTCATGGCGCTGTTGTGGGATAGTGTCGCGACCAAGAACGCAAAGCTATTGAATCTGGGATTGAAAAATCTTCCCGAGAAATTGGAGCGCGCGACTTGGCTCAACTATGTGCGTTGTCATGACGATATCGGCCTAGGATTCGACGATAAAGATGTGCGATTGGCTGGCTATGACCCAGTCGCCCATAGACGTTTCTTGATCGAGTATTACACCGGTAGTTATGCAACGTCACCTGCACGCGGTGTACCTTTTGGTGAGAACCCTAAGACCGGTGATGCGCGTATCTCGGGTTCACTCGCTTCCTTGGTTGGGTTGGAGTCGGCATTGCAGATGAACAATGAGCAGGCCATCACGGATGCCATCAAGACCATCGTGATGCTGCACGGCTTGATCCTCTCCTATGGTGGCATACCCTTGCTCTATTACGGTGATGCGATAGGAACACTCAATAGCCTCGAATATATGGCGGACCCAGCTAAGCGTGACGATAACCGTTGGATCAATCGCTCTCATTTCGATTGGCAGAAATCCGAGTTGCGCCGCCAGACAGGATCGATCGAGCAACGTATCTTCAGCGCATTGCAGCACATGATCGCGGTGCGCAAAGTGACCAACGTATTTGCCGACTTCGACAATCGCCAGTTCCTGACTTTGGAGAATCCCAATCTGCTGGCCTATTACCGCACCGACCCACAACACAGTCGTAACCGCGTGTTAGTGGTGGCGAACTTCAATAACGAAGTACAGCATCTGCCTATCAGCGTATTGAAGCCATATGGATTCATTGAGCAGGGCGGGATGAAGGAGCTTTGCTCAGGCAGTCGTATTGCAGTGGAGAACGAGCTTATCGCTGTCGAACCCTACTCCTGTTATTGGCTAGTCGACTAAACGACGCAGCAAAACATAAGGCACCACGCCCGCAGCTATCTAAACAACAAGGAGTCGCATGCAAGAGATTTTAGACAGAACCATATTCGATAACTCAGTATTAGCGTATCTGACCTCGCTCGCCATCTTCATGGCGGGCATGGCGGGTGTCTATGTGTTCAATCGCTACGTACTGAAGCAGCTAAAACATTGGGCAGATTCGACCTCGACTTCTATCGACGACTTGGTGTTGAAGATCGTGGAGCGTTCCTTAGTTCCCGTGCTATTTATGGCGGTTTTCTATTTTTCACTGCACTCGCTGACACTCTCAGACAAGTTTGAACAAGGCTTGCGTACAGCGGCGATCATCTTGGTCACCATCATCTTAGTCAGATCCGTACTTTCCGGAATCAACTTTGCGCTGGAAACACATATACAACACTCAGAGTCAGATTCGGGTGGTGAGAGGCAACTCAAAGGTATACGTAGCGTACTCAACTTTGTCATCTGGGCGCTGGCCTTGGTGTTTCTGCTGGATAACCTCGGTTTCAAGATTTCTGCGGTAGTCACAGGATTGGGCATAGGCGGTATCGCGGTTGCATTGGCGGCGCAAGCGGTACTAGGCGATTTCTTCAGCTATTTCGTGATTTTCTTCGATAAGCCCTTCGAGATAGGCGACTTCATCGTGGTCGGCGACAAGATGGGCGTAGTCGAATACATCGGCATTAAGACCACCCGCATCTGCGCACTGAATGGAGAACAACTGGTCTTTTCGAATACTGCGTTGACCAACTCCTGCGTGCAGAACTTCAAGAAGATGGGACGCCGACGCGTCGTGTTCAAACTGGGTTTGATCTATCAGACTACCTTGGAACAATTGAAACAAGTGCCGGTGATTGTGAAAGAGATCATCGAGGCTCAACAGGATGCCAACTTCGATCGCGCCCACTTTGCGGCCTATGGCGCATCCAGTTTGGACTTCGAGTTTGTCTACTATGTGGTCGGACCCGATTACACCAAGTATATGGATATCCAACAGGCCATCAATCTGCAGATATTCGAGTCATTCGCCAAAGCGAAGATCGAGTTTGCCTACCCCACCCAGACACTGTTTCTGAACCAAGCCAGTTAGTTGTTTGATTGCTGCAGGTTCAGCGTATGTGTTGCATATATGTAAGCGAGACAGGCGCGACTCCTCTTGTATACTTCTAACCCCTGCGTATCTTCCATTGATGACTATGTCCGCGCCCATCCTAGACCGAACTTCAGCCCTTGATCTGCTCGAATTTATAGATGCCAGCCCCAGCCCTTGGCATGCCGTAGCGAGCGCCGAGGCGCGCTTGTCGGCGCACGGTTACACACGGTTGGACGAGGGCGGACGCTGGGAGCTTGCGGCAGGTGGTCGCTACTATGTGGTGCGGGGTGGTGCTGCCATCATCGCTTTCGTATTGGGCTCTAAGCCCATGGTTGAAGCAGGTTTTCGCATCATAGGGGCGCACACTGATTCACCGGGTTTACGTGTCAAGCCCAAGGCGGCTTTGGCCGGCGATGGTATCGCGCGTTTGGCGGTAGAGGTGTACGGCGGCCCGATACTGGCGACTTTCACAGATCGTGACCTAAGCTTGGCTGGGCGTGTCGTGGTGCGTGTCGCGGGTAGAACGGCGACACGCTTGCTGCGTTTCGAACAGCCTTTGCTGCGTTTGCCGAATCTGCCCATCCACATGAATCGTGATGTGAATGAGCAGGGCCTCAAGATCAACAAGCAGACAGAATCGCCTTTGATCCTTGGCCAACTGGGTAAGGATGAAGAAGCGGAAGCGAACTTGCGCAGGCTGTTGGCCAATGCTGCTCAGGTGAACCCAGCAGATATCTTGAGTTGGGATTTGGCGGTCTATGACGTACAGCCGGGATGTTTGTGGGGTGTGAATCAGGAGTTCATTGCAGACAGTCAGTTGGATAATCTGGCCTCATGTCATGCTGCACTGACTGCGCTGTTGGCGACCAATCAAGCAACTGCTACCTGTGTGGCGGCCTTCTTTGACCATGAAGAAGTCGGCAGCGAGAGCGCGACTGGTGCCAGCGGTAGTTTCCTCGCCGACGTCTTGTCCCGTATAACTTTCCATGCACAGTTGAACGAGGAAGACCGGCAGCGCGCCATGTCGCAGAGTTTCTTTATCAGTGCTGATATGGCGCACGCTTATCAGCCTAACTTTCCTTCCGCCTTTGAGCCCGGACACAAGGCGCTGGTAAATGCTGGACCGGTGATTAAGAACAACGCCAATCAACGCTACACCACCAATGCCGAAACGGCGGCAAGATTCATGGCGTTTTGCGAGACCGCAGGGGTGCCTTGCCAGCAGTACGCCCATCGGGCTGACTTGGGCTGTGGCAGCACCATAGGTCCTATCGTTGCTGCTCAGCTCGGAATCGCGAGTGTGGATGTGGGCTCACCCATGTGGGCGATGCATAGCGCACGTGAAAGTGCCGGTGCACTGGATCATGCTTATATGATTGAGGCGATGAAAGCGGCTTACGGGAGTTAGATAAGTGAGCGCGCCGGACATCGCGAGCGCAGCACGGAATTAGATTGGGTAAAGGTGCTTGTAGCGGACGCAGGGCTTGCCCTAACTTACAGTCTTTAGTTAGAGGCGTGTTTAGTGATGAGTGCTTCGATACGGCGCATCGCATCAGCTAACAGGCTGTTTGATTTCATCGCGGCTATAAGGTCGTTCTGTTTGGCTGCGGTTTCTATCTGTAAGCATATCTCTTGCATCTCTTGCGCGCCTACCATGCGCGATACACCTTTCATGCGGTGAGCGGTTTTGGCAGCGGCTTCCCCGTCGGAGAGTGCGAGAGCGGCATTCAAGTCTGCGATGTCATCGAGGTTTTCATTATGGAAGGAACGCAAGATCTCGATTTGACCTTCCTTGTCGGCAACGCATGCGCTCAGAACTTGAAAGTCGATTACGTTGATATTGGGTTGCAACATAGAGTTCATTTTTAACCTCGCACATTCGAGCGTTCACTGAGCGCGGATTAGAATACAAAGACCTTGCGTTGTATAGGGTGAAAAATACCTATGTAATTTTTCGAGGTGTGTGGGAAACGTTGCTTGGCTAAATTAAAGCGGAGCAGTTAGTCCGCACAACTGAGTCAGTTGAGTCGGATCAGATGTGACTTGTGTTCAATCTATATCGATTTCGCTAGCTAGCGCGCTGCTGGTGATCTCCAAGGTGCCCATGATCTTTTGCCAATCATCGCCCTTATGCTTGCCGATATATTCCATAAAGGAGGCGTCGGGATCGTTAAGCAATATACCTACCGCATAGCCATCGATATTGTCGCGCAACTTCAACAGCGCATCGTATTTGGTGCCACTTGCTAAGGCATCGTCTATCAATACTGGGGCGCGATCGAAGTAGAGTTTGGGGACTTCCATGCGCAGGGCCTCGGTGAAGTCTATGCGTATCGCCGCCTTAGCATCGCCGTAGCTGCGGAATTCTGAGTAATGCCCGAACGGGGTGATCTCGAAGTATTGATGCAAAGGCGGGTTGCTTCCTTGCTCATGCGCACTTTCGAACGCTGCGTCGATCTCGTGTCTGCTTCCTGCTTTCAGTCTGATGCGGATGATAAGGGCTTCGGAGATACCAGAAAAACCGTTGGCCTGGAAATAGCCGACGATACGTTCGGCAGCTTCATTCGCCTGCATAGTGGGTGTGTTTTTCATCGTCGTTGCCCCTTGGAAAGGTGAGCAGTTTACCTAAAGCGGGCAGAGAGCGCACTCATTCGGAGTACGCATGCGCTAGCATCATAGAATCACAGCGGCTCGCATGAATTTTGTTCAAGCAGGTAGAATCCGGCTTCATCCTCCTTCATGTCGCCCATGAATATCACACTAGCAACCCTGCACAGCTATCTGGTTCATCCCTTGGTATTGTTGCTCGTGTTCCTCGGAGCAAGTGCCACGATGATATGGCGGCTGCAAGCGATGGAGAGTAAAGGCTTCGAGGGGACCGTGCTGGGCACCTTAATCATGCCCTATTGCTCGGGATTTGCGAATCTGATCTTCGCTTATGTGATGAGCAGCTCGGCCGCAAATGGCGGCTTGGTGATAGAGAACTGTCTGGTCAACAACGTCACCAATCTGACCCTGCTGCTGGGCTTGTCTGCAATCTTTGGCTCGGCGGTGGTGATGCAGAAGGGCGCTTCTAAATCCAAGGCCAAAGCGCATGCGGAGTTCCATAGGCTCAATCGTCTCAACCTGCTGGTCACGCTCACCGCCTTGTTCCTGTTCACCGGCACCCTATGGGCCTTGGCCAAAGATGGCGTGTTGGATTTTTATGATGGCGTGGTGCTGGTCGCACTGTTCTTGTTCTGGCAGGTGCTGCATGTCTTTGAAGTATTGAAAGACAACATCCGCAAGAGCCGCTCCTTCCATTGGTCTTTGCTGATAGACATCGCGCTGCTCGGTCTAAGCGCCTACTGCGTCTATTACTCGGTCGACCGTTTAGTAGATTGGGTCACGACCAATCCTAGCCCCTATATGAGCTTTGCCAAGCTGGGCTGGTTCAGCGGCCTGCTGATGGTGGTGCCGAATGCCTTCCTCGCACTGTATTACACCCGATTGGGTAGGCAGGATATCGTGATGAGTTCTCAGATCGGGGATGGCCATATCTGCATACCGATGTGTATAGGTTTATTCGCGCTGTTCAATCCCATACAAGTGCCAGCATTCTTCCAAATGGGTGCCTACATCATTCTGGGTGCGGGGGTGATCCACTTCCTATGTGTAGCCTTTATCGGACGTATCCCCCGCTTTGTGGGGATGGGATTGATGGGCGTTTATGCGCTGTTCCTTTATAGAGGGCTAGTGCAGTGATGGCATTAGGGTGTCGTCATGGAGCGCTGTGGTCATCAGCATTCAAGAGCGTAATTAGCATAGCGATGCTGCTGTTGCTGGCATCGTGTTCTACTCTCCCTGCGGTCAATACGTCCGAGCCTGATGTACTCGTTAGCAATGTGCCGCGCTGGCAGCAGGAGTACTCCGAGTTGGCGCGCGATGGTCAGGTCTATCGACTCGACTCATCAGGTTCCGTGGTTAGGATATATGCCTTCCGCTCCGGCACTGGGGCAAGACTAGGGCATAACCATGTGTTGAATGCGCCTCAATTTGCTGGTTGGGTCTATCTGCCGCAAGAGCAGGTTGCGGATGCGCGCTTCGATTTGGAATTCAGACTCGACAGCCTAAAGTTGGATGATCCAAAAGAGCGCGCACGATTGGGCGAGGCGTTCGCTTCCACGCCATCATCTGGTGCCTTGCAACGAACTCGTGAACATATGTTGGGTGCTGACAACCTGGATGCGGAACGATTTCCTTTTTTGCGTATCCACTCCTTGCAAGTTAAGGGAGAGTTGCCCAAGTTAGCGGTCAAGGTGCAGGTCGAACTACATGGGCAGTTGCACGAGATGTGGTTGCCGTTGGATGTGAGTCGAACGGAAGGTCAGCTGCAAGTACGCGGCGCCATGGTGTTACGACAAAGTGATTTTGGTGTGCGGCCTTATTCGGTATTAGGAGTTTTTCTTGCGGTGCAAGACGAACTGGTCGTCGAATTTTCCTTGCTGGGTGTGTCACAATAAACCGATAGTGTGAAAGGAAGAACAAGTGCAAGCCATAGATATGCAGGAGATAGAGCGGCAACATCAACAGCTCATCGCGATGTTTCACGATTTGAGTGCTGCGGTAGAACGTTGGGAGCCGCGCGAAACGCTATATCGGAAGATCGATGAAGTGATTGCCAGTACGCGTGCCCACTTCGAAGCGGAAGAGCAACTGATGCAAATGTGTGCTTTCCCAGGTTTGGAGGAGCACCGCGAAATGCACAGACAATTGGTGCTAGATGCGCTGCATCTAAAGGGCAAGCTGGAATATGTGGGTGAAGAGATGTTCACCGAATGGTTCGATCACTGGCCCTTTTCAAGAGTGATGGCGCATATCCAATATGCCGACAAACAGCTGGAAGAACATATCTCACGATTTCCTGTCCGGCAGTGACACTTGTATAGCTCACGAGGCTATTTACTCAATGATACGGCCAGAGTGCCGGAACGGATATGCAGGTCGCGTTGTGGGAAGGGAATCTCCAGACCGCGTTTTTTCAGTTCATCTTCAATTGCCCACAGGTATCGGGCGTGGGTGCGTCCTGGGGTAGCGATGAGATCGGGGCCCACCCAGACCACTAACTCGAAATCCAAGCTGCTATCGCCAAATTTGACCAGCCACGCATCTGGCTCACGGCCTTTGCCGTTATCCGTGTCGCTGATGCTCAACGCCGCGGCGATAGCGGCTTCTTTGACGAGCTGTTTGTCCGAACCATAGGCGACCCCAAAGGGAATATGCATGCGACGCAGGCGCTCACCCAGCGTCCAGTTGACGACTCGGCCGGTGATGAATTCTGAATTGGGGACGATGATGTCGATGAGGTCGGTGGTGGTGACGCGGGTATAGCGTAGATTGATCTCGGTGACCTTACCCATTACGCCGGATTGTAGATCGACGAAGTCATCCACTTTGATGATTTTCTCAATGAGGATGATGATGCCGCAGACGAAATTACTGATGATATTCTGCAGCCCAAAGCCCACGCCCACACCGATTGCGCCTCCTATCACCGTCAATGTGGCGGTATTGAAACCCAGATAATTCAAGCCTACGAATAAGCCGATGATCCAAGTCGTATAGCGGCTGATGCGGCTGAGTGCATACCAGCCGGGTCCGGTCTTATTTTCGTGGTCGCTCCCGATGCGGCTCAGGGTGCGCTCTATGATGCTGCCCAGTCTCCATACAATTAGCATGATTAAGACCAGCCCAGCGACCCTGAGCAGATTGATGGGTGTGTTTGCGATGTTGAACCATGGGGTGAGGGCGAACTCTTTGAGTTTGAGTATGATCGGTTGTAAAGTGTCCATAAGGCTCTCGCTTGAATTGTTGATCGCCCCATTCTACACATGACATCCGCGGCGCATCCTGATTCTCCCGTTGACTATGCGATAATCTCCGCCTTGTACACATAGACAAAAGAAGACCTCGATGATCACGACACTATTGATGATAGCCACCATCCTGTTCCTTGCACTGCAACTGGAGGAGAAACTTAAAGTACCGTCCCCACTGGGTTTGATTGCATTGTCTTTTGTCGCTCACTACGGTTTTCAGAAGATACCCGTGTTGACTGGTGACGCTGAGCATTTCGCCACCTTAGTCATCTTTCTACTCCCCATATTGTTGATCTCCGACTCGCTGGAACTCAAGGTCGCTGATCTGAAAGAGCACGCCTACAGTCTGCTGTATCTGGCCGTGGTGGCTGTGGTGTTGTCGGTAGGCATGGCACTGTCCATCTCGGGTTGGCTGTTCGCCGATTACAACTTGTCCAATGCCGCCGTTATCGTTTTGTTCGCGATGGTGTTGGCGACCGATCCTGTTTCCGTGGTGAGCATCTTCTCTAAGTTTGAACTGCCGCACAGACTTAAAATATTGGCCGAGGGTGAAAGTTTGCTTAATGATGCGACTGCGCTGATCGTGTTCGTGTTCGTTGGTCTGTTCGCCATGGGCGGAGGGGAACTGGGCGTCACCTATCTGGCGGAGATCAGCAGTGAGGTGGTATTCGGCTCGGTGGCGGTGGGGATGGTGGTCGGCTTTATCGGTTTGTTCTTGATGAAGTCAACTCATAACCGCATCGCCGAGATGATGGTGTTGGTGATCACCGGTTACGGCGCTTTCGAAATCTCGGAGCATTTCTATACGGTGTTGAATATGTTGGGTGGCCACTCCCATCTGCATCTGTCCGGCATCCTTGCTTGTATCTTTGCCACACTCACGGTCAACCACGTGATGACTAAGGCGATTGATAACGATGATAAGCAGCTCGATAAAGATCAGGCTGAGTTAGAACGCGAAGCACAGAGTCGTGAAACTTCGTCCGGCGTCATCAAGAATGTGCTGGGTCGTATCAAGGCGACCTATGAAGAAAAAGAACGTCATCTGCGTACCAAGGAAGACGTGCAATTGTTAGCGATGGTGGCTAACACCATCCTGTTCGTGGCGATGGCGGAGATGATAGACATCAATCTGTTGTGGAAATACAAGACCGAGATTCTGGTGATGTTCCTTGCAACCACCTTGATTCGTGGCGTGATGATGGGGCTGTTCGCTTGGCTGGCGAACAAGACCGATAAGATGGTGGATATCAGTTTCCGCTGGTGGGGCGTGCTGACCTTCGCTGGTATCAAAGGTGGCTTGTCTATCGTCATGATCACTATGATCCCCGCGAGCTTCGAATATCTTGAGATGTTCAAGGCAGTGGTGATAGGTGTGATCATGCTTTCCACCTTCATCTACTCGGGTGTATTGATCTTTATTATCGGCAAGAACAAAGAGCGCTTCCGCGCAGAAAAATTGGCCGAGCATCACTAAGTGAAGTTAGATATCGAGGAAGGCAAAGCATGAGTGATACACCCATACAGCGAGCCGCTTGGCGTGACAATGTGTACCGTGTGATCTTTGAAGCGGACACGCCGGCAGGCAAGCTGTTTGATATCGTGCTGGTGGTGTCCATCATCATCAGTGTGTTGGCGGTGATGTTGGATAGTGTCGCTTCCATCCATGCACGATGGGAGACCGAGTTGGTGTTTTTGGAGTGGTTGTTCACCATTGTATTTACGGTGGAGTATTTCGCGCGACTGGTATCTGTGCATAAAGCTTCTGGTTATGCATTCAGCTTTATGGGCATTGTTGATCTCCTCTCGACGTTGCCTAGTTACATCGGTCTTTTCATGAGTGGTGGCAGTTACGCAATGTCATTGAGATTGTTGCGTCTGCTGCGCATCTTCCGTGTACTCAAGCTCTCCTACTACCTTGAAGAGAGTCACGTCATGGCACGTGCGCTGGCGGCAAGTAAGCGCAAGTTGCTGGTGTTTCTGTTGTCCATACTCACACTGGTGATGATACTTGGGACCATCATGTTCACCGTGGAAGGTCCTGAGAACGGCTATAGCAGTATTCCAGAATCCATCTATTGGGCTATCGTTACCTTGACCACGGTGGGCTATGGGGACATCGCACCTAAAACTGCCTTGGGGCAAACCATCGCTTCCATGGTGATGATTTTGGGCTATGCCATCATTGCTGTGCCCACCGGTATCGTAACTGCTGAATTGACACGCGCTCAGGCAGACCGAAATCTGGTCATTGCTTGTCCGCGCTGCATGTTGGAAGGACATGATTTTAGCGCGGTATATTGCCGTCGCTGCGGCGAGCAACTGCTTGATCACACACAGACGAGTAAAGAAGAGGATGCATGGTGATGAAAAATATACTGGCCTTGATTTTATGTCTGATGTTCGTCAACCCATCTTGGGCGGCGCGCTCACAGCCTGCCGCTGTGGCTTCGGCTCCTATTGCTGTTTCGGCAGTGGCAGCATCGGCGCCACTCGCACTAGAAGCGACTTCTATGGTGACCTTGGCGGGTGAGGAGATATTCCGAGTACAGGCTAGTCCGGTTGCCTCTCTTTCAGTGCAAGCGCGTGTCAATCTGATCAAAAGCAATATCCAGACTTTTGCTGACAGTAAAGTAGACATCAAAAAACTCAAGGTGTTAGAGGGGCCGGAAGGCGCCGCAATTGGCACTGCAGATGGCGTCTTGCTGGTCATCACCGAGCAGGATGCAAAGCTGGAGAATAAGACCACACTGGAGTTGGCGATAAGTGTATTAGGCAAAGTGCAGACCGCAGTTGAGGACTATCGTACCAAGCACACTTGGAAGACTTATGCCATAGGTGCGGCCTTTTCAATTTTGTCCATTATTGGACTATGGCAGGCGCTGCTATGGAATTCGCGTGCATTCGAGTGGCTTACCCGCAAAGCCCTGACGGTGCACGATTTCTGGAAGAGCGGTATTCACTTCAAGGGTATAGAAGTACTGTCATCGACCCGCATAGAAAATATCGTTTTGCTTGCACTGAAATCGCTGCGCATTTTTGTGGTGTTGTTATGCCTGTATTTTTTCTTGCCGCTGATTCTTAGTTTCTTCCCTGAAACCCGCAAGCTCAGCTCGACCATTTTCGATTATCTGCTGACACCGTTCGCGAGCATCTTCTATACGCTGGTCAAATACATCCCGAATTTGTTCTATATATTTGTCATCGGGGTCATCGCCAACTACATACTGAAGCTGATCTCTTATGTGTTCACGCTGATCGAGCATGGTGATCTGAAATTCGACTGGTTCTATGAGGATTGGGCGCGACCCACATACCAGATCGTGCGCTTCTTGGTCATCGTCACCGCACTGATCAGTGCTTATCCCTACATCCCAGGTTCGAGTTCGGAGGCCTTCCAAGGAGTTGGTTTGGTGCTGGGTGCAATCATATCCTTCGCGTCTTCCTCGGCGATCTCCAATATCGTGGCTGGGGTTATCCTCACCTATACACGGGCGTTCAGGCTGAATGACCGCATCCAGGTCGGCGAGACCGTGGGCGATGTGGTCGAGAAGACCTTGCTTGTCACGCGAGTGAAGACTATCAAGCATGTGGTCATCACTATTCCTAATTCGCTGGTGATGGGTACCCAGATTATTAATTTCAGTACTTCTGCGGCAGA
The DNA here is from genome assembly GCA_028710525.1 of Gallionella sp. Lineage (GTDB taxonomy): Bacteria > Pseudomonadota > Gammaproteobacteria > Burkholderiales > Gallionellaceae > Gallionella. The sequence goes on from JAQTTY010000013.1 coordinate 91,252, forward strand.
AGGCAGGGGAGTGATTCTGCATACCTCAGTAACGATAGGCTATGACGTGGCATGGAAGCAGGTCGAATCATTATTGATTGCTGCGGCATTGAAGACAGACAAGTTACTTAAAACACCCGCCCCCTTTGTATTGCAAACCTCATTGGATGATTGGTATGTGGCATACGAGATAAACGCCTATACCAAAGAGCCTGAGCTTATGGCTGTCATCTACTCAGAATTGCATAAAAACATACAAGAGGAATTTGATGTGGCGGGAGTGGAGATCATGTCTCCGCACTATATGACCTTGCGCGATGGTAATGCATCGACTGTGCCCAGCGTGTTGGGTGCGCCGGGTTATACAACGCCCGCTTTCACGGTGCGCGATGTGAAGTGAAACTGAACACTATGCGGCGCTGTGGATGACGCGCAAAGAAAAGAGCCCCTTACCAAGTTAATGGTAAGGGGCTCTTTTCTTTCCAAGTCTATTAGCGACCGCGTCTTACTGCTGGACGGGGCGAGAACAGAGCTGGTTGTGGCATAGCCTGATGGCGCGCAGCTTCAGACAAATGTTTCTGATCGCCTTCTGGCTTGGCGGCAGGACGTGGCTTGGCAGTTGCTTGCTGACCGTTGCGTGGCTGTTGGTCGCGCGCTTGCGCTGGGCGACTCTGTGCATCGCGTGGTGGACGTGGCTTTTGACCTTGTCCGGTACGCGGTTGCTGGCCACGGTTAGGTGCGGCGGTAGTGTTGCTGTGACGCTTCTGCCCATGTTGCGGACGAGGAGGGCGCGGGGCTTCGGGTGGCAGGTTGGTAGGTGCCACGAAGCTGTCTATGCTCACGCGCGGAATCTGCATCTTGATCAGACGCTCAATGTTCTTCAGGTGCAGCGCCTCTTCGTTATCCACCAGCGAGATTGCAGCACCATTGCTGCCTGCACGACCAGTACGGCCGATGCGGTGTACATAGTCTTCCGGCACATTGGGTAGTTCGAAGTTGACTACGTGCGGCAACATATCGATATCTAAACCGCGCGCCGCGATATCGGTGGCGACCAACACTGGCAGTGTGCCAGCTTTGAATTCTGCAAGCGCCTTGGTGCGCGCGGATTGGCTTTTGTTGCCATGTATGGCTGCAGAAGGAATGCCATCCGCACCAAGTTTTTCTGCGAGACGATTCGCGCCGTGCTTGGTACGCGTGAACACCAACACCTGTTTCCAGTCGTTGTGTTTGATCAGATGCGCAAGCAGATGGCTCTTTAGTTTTTGCGGCACCATGTGCACGCTCTGTGAGACCAGTTCGGACGTGGTATTGCGGCGTGCCACTTCTACAAAACCTGGGTTATGCAGTAGGCCATCCGCCAGTGTCTTGATCTCGTCGGAGAAGGTCGCGGAGAACAACAGGTTTTGGCGTTGCTTGGGCAAGAGCGCGAGAATCTTGCGGATGTCGCGTATGAAACCCATATCCAGCATGCGGTCAGCTTCGTCGAGTACGAAGATCTCAACGGCAGATAGATCCAGCGTCTTCTGGCCCACGTGGTCGAGCAAGCGGCCAGGGGTGGCGACCAGGATGTCGACTTGGCCACGCAGGGCCTTGATCTGCGGATTCACGTTCACACCGCCGAACATCACCATCGATTTAAACGGCATGTACTTGCCGTAAGTCTGTACTGACTCTTCCACCTGTGCGGCGAGTTCACGCGTAGGGGTAAGAATCAGGCAACGTGGTCTACCGGCAGCTGGTGCGACAATCTTTTCAGACAAGCGATGCAGGATGGGTAGGGTGAAACCGGCGGTCTTGCCGGTGCCGGTTTGTGCACCAGCCAACAGGTCTCCGCCGCTCAATACCAAAGGTATAGCTTGGGCTTGGACGGGCGTGGGAATCGTGTAACCGGCATCAGTGATGGCGCGTAATAACGGGGCTGCCAGATTGAGACTGGCAAAAGTGTTTTCTTGGGACAAAGGCTTACTCCAGCGACGGCCTGCCGCAGCTTGCGGCACCAATCGAGACTGACGAATGAGGGTTGTAAAGTGTTGTGATGCTTTATGCCGCTACGCTGATTGGGGGGCGCAGGGTGGGCGCATTATACCTATATCGTCTATTTAGGGCTGATTTTAGGTTAGCGAGGATTTTATGAGGCGAGTAAAGGCGCATCCACTGTGTGATTGCTGGGTACGACAGTGTGAAGCCCCGAGTTTGACTTAGGCAGCTTAGACTTCACTGCTGGCGATGATTGCCAGAGGTACAAAGACTGCTGCAGAGATCAAAGACACGATCAACCAACGAAATGCGCCTGCGACTTTTTGTCCTGCTCTGGAAAGAGTACGTCTCATGTTGACCTCCTTGGTATGTGCGGCCATAGGATGAAAGAGGACTTTTGCAATGACCGTGAGATCACAGTACGACCAGATGGATAAATTGTAAATACCACTAAATGACTAGCCTAAAGAGGTCGATGGCGTTTGTTAAATTATTGATAAATATACACTAGTGTCCGGTTAAGAATCGAATAGATTCAGTTGGTTGCTGAAATCGGTGTTTGTTGCCTCGCCACGGATGCCCTGCAAGGCTTGTTGTATGGGCATTTTCTCGAACAGAGTGACCGACAGAAT
>JAQTTY010000021.1 GCA_028710525.1 Gallionella sp.
AAGAGATATCCCATTAAATAGCAGCTCCAAAATTAAGATAGCAGCTATCTACCAATGGAAGCTATATCTGGCTGGTTTGGATCCCATAGCTGTCATTGAGTCATCTAGTTGCCACTGGCAGTTATGGCCGAACAGCTGCCTTCTGTGAGAATTTCGTGCAATCGCTGTAGATGCAATTAGTCATAATTCTGAGCAAAAAAATGCCCCCGAGCAGTTATGCATCAGGGGCAAAGCATCTCAACGAGGGGTTAAGATCACGTCATCAGGGAGGAGAAACGTGTGTCAGCTTTCGCCAACATGTAAGATAGACTGGGGCTTAATTGAATAGTTCATCAGCGGATGAAAATATTTTTCGTCCCTTTAGTTGAGCTTTAGATTAACGCTCAATCCGCAGCTTGTTCATTGCTAGCCAACTTGCCAGTGAGCTTTGACGGTCGAGGCACAAGCAGTGAGATTGTATGGAGGACGTTTAGGGGAAAATTCGAGTGAAAATCACATTTTTATAGTAACTCGAGATGCAACTATAATTTCTGTCGATTCATATGTTATTGTTTTTATTTAACTTAAATATTCTCTCTGAATGCCAACACATATTTTAGCAATGAAATTTGTAGAATTTTGCCCATAAACGTCCTCGATAGTTGACGTGCGTTACTTTAAACTTATTAACATATTGATTTGTATTTGTTAAATTTCATATTCTATGGAATTTTCCAGCCATAATCCTCATCATTTCCACCTATCAGAGGTCGTCGCTTAGGTACGCAGTACTGCCCATCTTGCAGGCTACGAATTTCCCAAGTAGGCGCGGCGCAAGTCGCGGCAATTCGACCAGCACCGTTCCTAAAAAATGCCTTCGCAAGTTGTCCCTCCTCGGTTCCTTGCCAGCCAATACCCCTTTTAATTTCCTCAATATCATTTAGTGCCCTTTGTTCTGTCGCCACCACTCGGGCATCGGCCTCATCAACCATTTTCTGTGCAGAGTTAAGATTGTGTTCATCCGCTAGCATACGGATGCTATAGCCAACACCTCCGAAAACTAGCGCGCTGGTAATAACTCCAGCTACTACCCATTGAGTAGCGAAAGAAATCGCATGAGCCTTTTCGGCGGATGCTGAGTCGCCAGCAAGTCGATGAGCAATTCTGCCGACCTCTGCTGACAAGCTTCGCATGACTACCTCGCCAGCCCTTTGCATTTCTAGGTCTGCAGCACCAGGCAAGCTATTAATCACATCCTTGGTGATTCGCTGAATGTGTTCTGCATGCTTTAGTGCCTCTCCTAGCGTCGCCAAGTTTACGTAAAACGTAGTAAGGATTGGGTCGTTGTCCTGCACTTGGATTTTGTACCCAGATTCTTTGTATATCATTTGCTTGAGCTCAGCCACAGAGATCATGATTACACCTTTTTCTGCTGTGCCTGTGGCTTGAATATTTTGTCCAGCTCTGAGTAAACATCAGTAAAGATTCGATTGATTCGGTTCTGACGCATGAAATCAAAGGACTTGCTTTTACCATCCATGATTTCCTGATAGGTCAGGTTGTCTTCCATCATGGTCAAAAAGTCTGCGGCGAATGCACTGTTGTTGTAATCCCTGATCTTTACAATGCCGGCAATTTGATTGATGTTGTCTTGATACCAATCAGTTGTCTCCATGTTTTTGCCATCAAACAGGGGTATACCATTACGCTCGTTTTGCCAAATCACTACTTGAGCTCCCGACCCTTTAGTCTTTTCCAACAACTCTGCAGCCCCTTCAGCTGTATTCAACTTCTCTGGGCCGCTGATAACAATCACATGAAAATAGAGTTGCTTGTTTACCTGTTTCAACAGATCAAACAGCTGGTTATCCCTCATGTATTTGAGAATTGGTAAAAATGCACCAGAGCCTGTGTCGATTAAAGTTGCATTCTGACTCTTCACTATGTGGCTAAACGTAGGATCGAACGCGCTTTGTTTGATCTCACCATGTTCAATTAATGGCAGCAGGGGGGCATTCAAAGCTTTAATGAGAGAGAGTTTTGGTGCTTGTGGGTCGGCATCTACTGCCTCGACTGGAATGCCAATTTTTCGCAAGTATTGGGTGAGAATGGCGGCTGATAGTGTTTTGCCAATGCCGCCTTTTTTGGCTGCAACAATATGTGCTGTCTGATTCAAATTCATTGATGTATCTCCTATATGTTGGTTAGTTGCGTCGTGGGTCTTCTGTTTTGCTATTCGCTGCTATTTCCTCTAGTACTTTGTGAAACCCAGTTGTGAGTTGCGGTGACTCGGCTACAGGAATCGGAGGGGATATTCCAAATGTGGGAGACAATTTCAAAGATTCAGGTTTTTTGCTTCGCTCTTTTCTGATCCTGTAAATCGCCAACTCAAAACTCTCAAAGGTGAATAAAAATCCACTCCCCTTAAGAGCCAGATAAACATCCGCTCTACGAGCACCTGAATATAGAGCCGCTTCGACTTGTTCAAAAATCTCTCTGAGCTTTGCAGTATCCGAGCGATTTATTCCTTTAGCTAGGGCTTCCAATTTATTTGATATGTTCTGGTCATCCATCTGATTTGTCCTTGATGTCCATTGATGTTTTTCTGATAATTTTTGCATCTCCTTTGAATTTTTAATTGATGTTCTCATTATGTCCTCAGTAAATATAATTGCAAATAATCAATAAGATGCGCGACAAATCGCGACTTTCAAAGACAGATCGCGACATTGCGCGACAGATTTCAGGATTGGCTATTTCTGCATGTATTCTGTAGTTGAGTCAGTTAAAAACTACAGGATGGGTGTTGTCAGACATATAGCGCTGCGCGCATATATTTCTGCCACCACACGGAGAAATGTTCGGCGGCTTTCGCCTTCTCACATTTCCCCTCAGTCCTGCAATGGCTCTGCCCTTGACCCGTGAAGCAAAGGCAAAGATCAAACCCAAGCTATGGAGTCGCGTTATGGTTTTCGAAACAATTGGAGTCAATCCGCTAGATGTAAAAGTTGATGTTAGGTTGACGAGTGACGAGAAAGCTCGCCTGCAAGAGGACGCAGACCTGGCTGGTATTTCAATGAGTGCTCTGGTGCGCGCTCGTTATTTTGGTCGACCTGTCATTGCCAATACTGACCTCGTCACAATCAAAGAGCTACGTCGTCTGGGTGGCTTACTTAAGTTAGTCCATGTGGAGAGCAATGGAGCCTATTCAAAAGACACTGCTGCTGTGCTCATGGAGCTGAATGAGGCAATCAAAGCTGTTGGGGCGAATAGATGATTGCTAAGAAAGTACCTAATCCCAAAAAAAGTAGAAATAAAGCTGAGCGAGTTCATGGCTTATGCGATTACATAACCGCACCAGAGCTTTCAAACGGCTTAGAGAAATGCATAGCTACCGGGGCAGTAAATTTCCTGACAGATACCCATGAGGGCCACAAATCAGAAATGATCGCACTTGCTCAGGAGTCAGTGAGAAGCAGAGATCCTGTAGATCATTGGGTGTTGTCTTGGCGGTACAACGAATACCCAACCCCGGCACAGGCTAGAGAGGCAGTTGAGATTTTTATCAAACAATGCGGCCTTGAAGGTCATCAATACATATGGGGAATGCATGACGATACAAAAAACAGACATGTGCATATTGCGGTGAACCGAGTTAACCCAGACACGTTAAAGGTTACAGAGGTTAACAAGGGTTTTGACCGTGAAGCAGGCCAGCAGGCAATAGCCCTAATTGAGCATGCACAGGGCTGGCAGAAAGAAGCAAACGCTAGATACCACATCGCCCCCAACGGGAGGCTGTCCATGGATTCCGAGACAGGCCGCCCAAACAAGTTGGTTCAATCCGAAGTACGCAAGCCAAGCACTCATGCTGCTGACATGGAAGTGCAGACTGGAGAGAAGTCTGCACAGCGCATCGGGATTGAAACAGCTGCTCCAATCATTAAACAGGCAGTTAGTTGGAAGGAATTACATGCTCGACTTGCCGAGTGTGGAATGAAGTACGAGCGTAAGGGAAGTGGCGCAGTAGTGCATGTTGGCGATGTGCTAGTGAAAGCCAGTGATATATCAAGAGCCGCCAGTCTAATGGCATTACAAAAGCGTCTAGGCGCATACCAACCACCTCAGGAGATTAAGAAAAATGACTACTTCGACACCAGCAGAAACTTTACCAATTCGAACGCCCAAAAGCCGCACGCTTTTGCGCCTGGAAAAGACCCCGGACACAGTTTGCGCAATCTGTCCCAATGCACTTTGGCACACAATCAAAAAGGGAGGCAAAACAACCGCTCGCGTGTACTGCAACTTGATGCACGCCCTGATAGATCAGGAGCTGCTGGACTGCGACGGGGTGCCAGACTTGGAATTGATACCAGCCGAGACGCAGATCAAGGACTACGGACTGCCGCAAACCAGCTCACAGACCAAGGCAGGCGAACCCAGCTTCATGTAGCACAACCCATGCGGCTTAATCAGCTGGGCTGGAAAGAATATTGTGCCCTTCGTGAAACACAAAAGGTGATGAAAGCTCATGACATCATCAAGCTTCAGAAACGGCATGAGATGGAACGCACGCAGCTTTACACTAAGTTACAGACTGAGCGTGCAGCTGCATTGGCTGGTGATTGGAAGGGCAGGGGGGTACAGCGAAACATGATCGTTAGTCTCACTGCAATAAAGCAGGCAGCAGCAAAGCGTGAGCTACAGGAACAACATAAAAAGGAACGTGCGAAACTTCAAGCGCAGTACAAGGCTTTGCCACTGTACAAAGAATGGAGAGACCAACCGCGCATCGTCAGTCATGCCGAACAGGATAAGTCGGGAAAGTTGTATCTTGAAATCAATCAGACAAACACGTTGTCACTCATTCTCAAGTCCTTATCTCGTACTGAAGACTGGCGCGGACATTTTACCTATGCCGCCGAAGGGAAAGATTTGTTTCGGGACGAGGGGCGTATCTTGGCGGTCCTTGATGAAAACAGTGATGAGGCAATCGCCGCCACGCTCTTGGTTGCCCGCGAGAAGTTTGGTTCAACCCTGACACTTACCGGATCACCAGCTTTTCAGCAGAGAGTTGTGGCCGTGGCTGTGGCCCAAGGCATCGCCGTAAAGTTCGCAGATCCAGCTTTGGAAGAGAAAAGGCTGGGCATGATCGTTGCACGCCGTTCGAATTCCCGCTTTGCAGTGTCTGTCGTTTCATCCAACCAACCTGCGCAGCAGGAGCAAGCGCAGCGCGTAGCCGCACCAGCGGCGGAGAAGACTGCTGTTGCTGAAAAGCATCAAGCCGAGAACGAGGATGTGCCCCTCATGCCTACCGCTCAAAAACTGCTTCGCGCAATGGTGCTTTCTATCAATCCTGACGCGAGATTTGAAATCCCTGACATATCCAATCATCGCTTGTACAACGGCCCAGTCGTCGCCGCGCTTGATTCATCAAGTCGCGATTTAGGATTTGCGCAGAAAATTGGGAGGGATGTGTATGCCTTGCATCATGTCCGCGCGCCAGAGCATCACAACAACGAAAACATCGACATCCAATACCGTAATGGACAAGCTGTCGTCATTTTTCCTGTACAAGAAAAAGGGAAAGGGCGTGCTGGATAGCGACGCACCTTTTTTTTATGACTTGCGCGAGTTTTGCTGCAAAAGTCGCCACTAAGATAAATTCGCAAAGTGTTAATAAGGTGTTAATTTAATCGATTGATTATAAACAGTATAAGTCGAATAATTTAGGCGCAAGTGCATTATAATTAAACCCCCAAAATAACAAAAGACTAGCTGGCAAAAAATGAGTAAATTTTCCATCGGACTGGTTACTACAACGCCTAATGCGCTTGTCATGCTGGCCGCGTGCTACACCTTGCCAGAGGATTTGCTAGACCGTCATATAAACGGCGATTGGGGCGACCTCGAAGCAGAGAATCGCCAGCGCAATGATGAGGCATTGCATGATGGCTCTCGCATCTTGTCTGCCTATGTTATGGACGAGGGCTGGAAGGTGTGTGTCATCACTGAAGCTGCCGACGATGATGGTGTGCGCAGCCACACGACAATTTTGCTGCCGGAGGAATACTGATGCATTTCTTCTTCGATACCGAATTCACTGAGCTCGGGATTGACCCTCGCTTAATCAGCATTGGCCTAGTGTCCGAGGATGGAAGCCGCGAGTTCTACGCCGAGTTATCCGACACCTACCAGTCATCCGATTGTAGCGACTTCGTGCGAGAAGCTGTGCTGCCCCAATTACAGGGCGGCGACGCGCTAATGACGATGGACGAGCTGACATTGCGCCTTGCCAATTGGATTGAGAGTTTCAATCAGCCAGTGAAACTTGTCACCGATTCGATGTCCTGGGACTGGCCGTGGATTCAGGAGTTGTTTTACTTACCTGGTACTTGGCCGGAAAACCTCGACGGTAAGCCCGGACAGATGTATGAAATAGTGGATTCACCATTCTTAGATCGTGCGGTGGAACAGGCTTATAAAACCCACGTACCTCGTTTACGTCGACATCATGCACTTGATGATGCGCGAGTAAATCGACTGGCGTGGACGGCATGGAAGGATGCGAAGAAATGATTGTTTTTATCGACTTTGACGGTGTGCTTCACCCGCATTTACGGCATGAGTCTGACTTTTGCCACAATGAATTGCTGTGGCAAATCTTGCGTGCGTGTCCAGATGCACAAGTTGTTTTCTCAACCTCGTGGCGTGATATTTACAGCCCCGCTGAAATGGTGGTGTTCGTGACCAACGGCGGCGGCGAAGATTTAGTACACAGGTTTATCGGCTTCACTCCAAACCTTGAAAAGGAGGGGAGGTACGGGCGGCGCGATCTCGAAATTCAAAGCTGGCTAGACGCTAACGGCAATGTTGGCCGGTGGCTCGCTATCGACGATATACCTGAGCTATTCAACGGTGGACATCCTAATTTGCATATCGTTGATGGGAGTCGTGGGCTGACAGATGTAGACGTGGCGGCAATCATTGGAAGAATCCAATCTGAGGTTGAAGTTTCACACCTTGCGAAGACCTTCACAGCAGAGGATATTCAGCGAGCCATTGCAGAAGAAGAAGATCTCGGTGTGCGGAATGTGCCGTGTACGTTGCAAAGCGTTATCGGCTCAGGCAATAAGGTACGAACAACTTTCTGAATGCGCTGGTCGTTAGCGAGGCAGAGTAGAATCCAGCGTCAGTTCTTTATCCGGCATTTTGTTGACCAATAAATCAATTTCAGCATGAATCGCTCCGACCTTATCACTCGCCTAGCCGAGCTACATCCTCAATTGCTTGCTAGAGATGCAGAACTAGCGGTTAAAACTATCCTAGATGCGATGTCTGGCACGTTGGCGCGCGGAGGGCGTATCGAAGTTCGCGGTTTCGGCAGTTTTGGTATTAACTACCGTCCACCTCGTCAGGGGCGTAATCCAAAGAATGGTCATCAGGTGAAAGTATCTGCGAAGTATGTGCCGCATTTCAAAGCCGGTAAGGAGTGGCGTGATAGGGTCTTAGCTAGCGGGGAGTAGTTGCCCAAACTCGCCTTGTGCTGTGATACTCTCGCACCCCATGAAATCCACCAACGAAGCCTTCTCCCGCGTCATTATCGACAGCCAGCTCACTGCGCAAGGCTGGAGTCTTGCCGACGGTTTTAGCGTCCGATATGAAGTGGTTTTGGAAGACGGTACGCGTGCCGACTATGTGCTGTGTGATCGTCATGGTCGTTCCATAGCGGTGATAGAGGCCAAGCGGTTTTCGGTCAGTCCAGGTGATGCCGCCGAGCAAGCCAAGAATTACGCCAAACAACTCAAGGTGCCATACATCTTCCTTGCCAACGGTAACGAGATTCAATTCTGGGAATGGCAGCGCGAAGCCTATGCTCGTCCTGTCAAAACCTTCTTCAAGCAAGATGATTTGGAACGTCGTTTTGCCACGCTGCAAGTTGCGCGCAAGCCGCTTTCTGTTCCTATTGATGTAAAGATTGCCGGGCGGGACTACCAGCAAGAGTGCATACAAACCGTATGCCGTGAAATCGAACAAGGTCGGCGCAAGATGCTGGTGGAAATGGCGACTGGCACGGGCAAGACGCGTACCGCTGCTGCACTTATCAAGAGACTGTTCGAGGCCAATGCAGTTACCCGCGTTTTATTTTTGGTAGATCGCATCCCTCTCGCCTTGCAGACCGAAGATGCGTTTGCAGAAAACTTGCCTGACTACCCATCTTATGTGCTGCGTGCAGGTCGTCGCTTTCAGGATGAGAAGCGCATCACCATCACCACCTTACAAAGCATGATCAACATCTACGGCGAATACTCCGCTGGATATTTTGATCTCATCATTTCGGATGAATGTCACCGCAGTATCTACGGAAAGTGGAGCGGGGTGCTCAAGCACTTTGATGGCATCCAGATTGGTCTAACCGCAACCCCTTGCGTCGGCGGTGAAGAGACCGCCACCGAGGACGCAGACGACAAACTGTTTGTGCGCGACACCTTGCGTTTCTTTGAGGTGGATAAACCCACTTTCATCTACAAACTCAAGGATGCGATACGCGAAGGCTATCTCGTGCCTTACCAGATATACAAGGCCAAGACCATCAAGACTGCTGCCGAGGGCGGTTTTGAGTTGAAGCGGGATGAACTCGACTGGTCGGCGATGGATTCCAAGACTAAGCAAGAGTTTGAAGTGTTGTTCAAAGAATCTGCTTCCGTGATGATTGACCCGAACGCACTGGAACGCCGCTTCACTATTCCTGAGCGCAACCGCGCGCTGGTGCGCGAATTCCGTCAGGTAATGGACAATGGATACATCGACCATAAAGGAATTCAGCGTAAACCACTAATCGGCAAGACCATCGTATTCGCTGTCACCAAACGTCACGCTGAAACGCTGGCGCAAATGTTTGACGAAGCCTTCGCCGATAAGAAGACCTCGCCAAATGTGCGCTATGCCGACTATGTAGTTTCCGGCATGGGGCAGGACGACACCGTGGATGGACTGACCAAAATCAAACGGTTCAAGAAAGAACAATTCCCGCAAATACTGGTGTCAGTGAATATGCTGGATACCGGCTTTGACTGCCCGGAAGTGACCAATTTGGTGTTCGCCCGTTTCACCAAGTCCGTCATCTTGTATCAGCAGATGCGCGGACGCGGTACGCGCAAAGCCCAGAACAAGCCCGTGTTCACCATGTTCGATTTTGTCGGCGTGGCAGACTATCACGGCGATGATGATGACTATGCGCAAGGCGGTTTCATTGGCATCAAAGCTCCCCGGAAGAAACCATATGAACCACGTCGATTGTTGTCGCTCGACATAGACGACCACATTGACCCGAACACTCGCTCGTGGGTCACTGTGGATGAAGATGGCAACCTGGTATTTCCGGAAGCATCAGAGCAGAAGGCCAACGAGCTGGGGGCGCGTTTTGAAGCATGGTTAGTGTCGCGCAGCGACATCACGCCCGCCCAAGAAAATTTGTTGCGTGTGGTCGGCAGCCAGATACGGGCCAACGCCGAGACATGGGATGAATTCACCAGCGATTATTTTGCGCTGCCAATATTTAGTTCACAGGGCGGTTACCAGAACGCGCTGCGTGTCTTCGGTGGCAAGGCGCAACTGGATGAGGCAATGAAAAGCCTGAGTGCCAACGTATTTGATGGTGATCAATCAGATGAACAACGTGCGCCACAACCGTTTCAGTCAAGCGTTCAATGAATGACACGGAGCTTTTGGTCGCACTAGATCGCCTAAAATCAACCATGATCTCCGTATCCACTGGCGGCTCGAAGATTCAGGATGTGAATGACGCTTTTCTAAGTTCTTTCGATGCTATCGACCAACAACTGCGGTCTCGCGGCATAGAAACTCCCCTTCCATATTCTGATCTGTGGGATTGGTACGGGCGTTGGTCAAGCGGCGACATGCCGACATACCAGTCTCGGCGAACTTTCGTAAACGGTCTATTCGCCCAGCTTGTGCATCGTATTAAATCGGGACGTAAGGAAGAATTTGAGCCAACTGGCTGGAATCGCGTGGATCGAACAATTACCGAAATTCGAAATCGCTTAGCGCAATCAGCTACGGAGGAACACTTTCAAGCTGTTGGTTTGCTCTGCCGTGAGGCATTGATATCCACAGCTCAGGCAGTGTTTGATCACAACCAGCATCCGACTACAGATGGTATCAAGGCCAGTCCAACCGATGCAAAGCGAATGCTTGAAGCGTATATCGCAGCGGTATTAATGGGCGGTACAAACGATTTTTTGAGAAAACACGCACGCGCAGCACTCGACTTGGCAGTTCATTTGCAGCACCGCAGAACAGCATCATTCAGGGATGCTGCCATCTGTGTTGAGGCCACAACATCTGTTGTAAATCTGATAGCCATAATCGCAGGACTACGCGACCCAAACACCTAGAGGAAAAAATGCCATTAACCCCAGAAATGCGACAGTCTATCGAGCAGATACGCAACTACCTTTACGGTGGCGGCTATCCAGACCCGATGAGCAACGCCGAGCAGCTTTCATTCTTGTTCTTCTTCTATCTGATCGAAGGCATTGATGCCGAGAACACCATGAAGGCCAAGGTGATGAAGCAGAAATATGAATCGTTGTTTGCTGGCGAATGGACGTTGCGCAACCCGCTGAATGCGCCTGAACCCAACACCAAGACCATCGACAAAGCACGCTTCAAATGGTCAGTGTGGGCAAAGGGCTTGAGTGGCGAATCGCTGGTGCGCTTTGTGCGCGATGAAGTGTTTCCGTTCTTTGCAGAAGTAGCAGAACGTTCTGCGTTCAATTTTATGAATGGCGCGCGTCTGACCATCGACGAGCCAACGGTCTTGAGCCAAGTGGTGAATCTGGTGGATGGATTGCATCTGGATCAATCTGATGCCGACACCAAGGGCGATCTGTTTGAGCATGTATTGCGCCAGATTAAACAGGCCGGTGAACTTGGCCAGTTCCGTACACCGCGCCATGTCATTCGCGCGATTGTGAATATGCTTGATCCCAAGATCGGCGAAACCATTTATGACCCAGCGGCGGGAACAGCGGGATTTTTAGCGGCAGCGTTCAATCATATTCGTCTCGCCAACTCTTCACGGAGTGGCATCAGCGAAACAGATGTTGAAGGCAAACTGCAAAAGCGCGGTATCGGTGACAAGCTCTCTGCCGCGCAAGTCAGCATCCTGCAAAACAGCACCTTCTACGGCAACGACGTTGACCCAAAGATGGTGCGTCTCGCCACCATGAACCTCACCCTGCGCGGCCTGCCCAACGTGCGCATCCAGTTGCGTAATGGCTTGACCACCACACAAGACAACGAACGCAAAGCTGAGCTGGGATTGCCACTAGAGGGTTACCACGTCGTGCTGGCGAATCCGCCGTTCTCTGGTCGTGTGGATAAGGATCGTATCGTGGACGAAGTGAAGGTCGGCACCAGCACCTCCACTGAAATCTTGTTCCTCAAATACATGATGGATTGCCTGCGCCCCAATGGGCGTTGCGGAGTCATCATTCCTGAAGGTGTGCTGTTCGGTTCAACGGGAGCGCACAAGGAACTGCGCCGCCAATTGATTGAGAACAATACTGTCGAGGCTGTGATGTCGTTACCCGGTGGTGTGTTCCAGCCGTATTCCGGTGTAAAAACGTCCGTGTTGTTCTTCCGCAAAGGAGGCACGACTGACAAAGTGATGTTCCTCCACGCCGACAACGACGGCTACAAACTGGATGCCAACCACGACACACCGATTGAGGCTGATGATCTGCCGATGCTGGCTGATGCCTACCTTACACGCAAAGAGCGTTGGGCAGAATGGTCAGCACGAGATGCAGCAGCGGAATGGACTCAACAATGGTGGTTCGCCGCCGCCGCCACTTTGCGCAGCAATGACTTTAACATCTCTGCCGGACGCTATCGACCGATGAGCCAGACAGCAGCTATACATCGTGACCCTCGTGAATTGCTGGATGAATTGGCGGCGATTGAAACGGAGATTGCCGTGGAAGTGGAAGCGCTTCGAGCAGTACTGGCGGAGACGGCTACATGACGTGGAAAACCGCGCGTCTTGAAGAGGTTGCTCAGGTATTAGGAGGCGGAACACCGTCGCGCACCGAGAAAAGCTATTTCGGTGGCTCTATCCCTTGGGCAACACCGACTGATGTCACTTCGCTTAATGGGCTGTACATAGGCAAAGCCAAGGAAACCATTACCGATGAGGGCCTTAAGAATAGCTCAACGAAACTGATGCCCGCCGGAGCGGTATTGCTGACAAGTCGTGCAACGATAGGTTATACGGCGGTAGCCGAAGTGCCGATGTGCACCAATCAGGGATTTGTGAATTTCGTTTGCGGCCCTGAGCTAATGCCGGAGTTTTTGGCTTACTGGTTGCAAACCCAAAAATCAAAACTTATTCAGCATGCAGGCGGCACAACTTTTAAGGAAATTGCTCGCGGGACGTTACGGAAGTTTGAAATAGCTTTTCCACCCATCGCCGAACAACGCCGCATCGTGGATATTCTCTCCCGCGCCGAGGGCATTGTGCGGCTGCGACGCGATGCCGAGAAAAAAGCTGTCGAGCTGATTCCCGCATTGTTCCTCGATATGTTTGGTGATCCAGCGACGAATCCGAAGGGGTGGACTACCTCACCTATCGTTGAATTGTGCGCTGTTCAAACGGGCGGCACGCCATCACGCGAAAATGCTGCTTACTACGAGGGTGAAATTCCTTGGGTAAAAACTGGCGAAGTTGCTGGGGGCGTGATTACTAAAACTGAGGAGCATATTTCAGCGCAGGCATTAGCCGAAACAAACTGCAAGAAATTTCCAGTTGGGACAATTCTGGTTGCAATGTATGGTCAAGGGCAGACACGTGGCAGATGTGCTGTATTGGGGATAGAGGCAGCTACCAATCAGGCATGTGCTGCGATTTTCCCATCCGACCAAATTGCTGGCGAGTTTCTGTTTCGACTTTTGCAAACTCAATATGAACAACTGCGCAGCCTCGCTCAAGGTGGGAATCAAGCGAATCTCAATTTGTCGATGATTAAAAGCTATCGTGTGATCGTTCCGCCAACTTCAACGCAGCATGAGTTTGTTGAGAGGGTTAATGCAGTTAGCTCCATCCAATCTCAACAAGCCGCCGCAACCACAACAGCGCAATCCACCTTCGATGCGCTGCTGGCGCAGGTATTTCATTTAACGGGGTCGCTATGAAAAGACTTACGCCGGAAGCGCGTGATCGTCAAATTAGACTGGCTGAGAAACAGATGTGTCGCATTAAAAAGAAGAATCTTTTGCGACGTAAAGGTGCCAAACTAAAACAGAACTATATTGAAATTAAAGCACCAGATACTTTCACTATTAGTTCGGCAGATAAACGTCAGCATCTGCTTCATTTTTTAAGTAAGTTGCGTGAAGCGGTGATACTACGTAAACGATCCGTTCGCATTGATTTGCGCGGTACACAGAAAATGTTTGCCGATGGAACTTTGTTGTTTTATGCAGAGCTTTGCCGAATAAATCGTTTAGAAGATCGTGTAAAAGTACGATGCTTGCCTCCACGAAGCCGGAAAATTGCTCAGGTTCTTAAACAGGTAGGTATATTTGATTTACTTGGTTACTGGAAAAAAATTGAAACAACCCATGTTGATGTTATTCACTGGCGAAGTGCTAAGGGGCACGAAGTTGTGGGGGAAAAATTTGATGAAGTGCTGGGACACTATGATGGTCAAATTACGGAGGTGCTGAGTAAAAATCTGTATCTCGGATTTACTGAGGCAATGACCAATTGTCATCATCATGCTTATATCGGAGTAAGGCAAGATGGGCTCAATGTCGCCGATGAACCCAAAGAATGGTGGATGTTCTCACAAGAAAGAAATGGATTATTAACCGTTGTGTTTTGCGATTTAGGTATTGGGATTCCCGGAACTTTGCCGATAAAGCAACCAACACTGTGGCAACGTATCCAACATTTTGGTAGCAAACTTGATGCACACGCAATTCAAGAAGCGATTGGTGAAAGCCGTACGCGTACCGGTTTGCATCATCGTGGCAAGGGACTTAAACAACTGGTTGATGTCATCGCACAAGTTGAAGGTGGACAAGTCAATATATTTAGTAACCGAGGTTGTTTTACTCTAAAATCGGGTTCTGAAAGTATTGCGCAATTTAAAGACAACATATATGGCACGCTTATTCATTGGCAGGTGCCAATTCGAGGGGTAGCAAATGATTGAATCCAAAATTAATGTTGCTAGGGATTTTTCAAAATATCCCGCAGGCAGATACCTCGCAGATGGCCCGGCAAGTGGTCAATTTTTTCGTGAAAAGTTTTTGATCCCTACTTTGAAAGCGGCCAAAAAGCTGACCATAGAACTTGATGGCACAAGGGGGTATGGCTCATCATTTTTGGAGGAAGCCTTCGGTGGCGCAGTACGTGAAGGATTCGCAGCAGACATCGTAAAACAGACATTTGTGCTGATCAGCGATGATCAAAGTCTGGTCGAAGAAATCCGTGACTATATTGAGCATGGTAGTGATCCTGAATAGCCTATGTGTCAAAACTATTCGGTTTACAGTCAGATTCAAACGCAATTAATAACCTGGGCAATTCTTATTGTTGGATGGTTCGTTGTACATCATCTGACCTCACAACGCGAACAACGAAAGGAAGCGCGCGAACGCCTTGATCAGTTTATTATCGCACTACGGGAAATTGAAGTTAGAGCTGTTGAATTTCACCAGTCCAAAACATATGAGGCAGATTTAGCTCGAACTCTGTTGTTCGATATTCAGCGAATTTTTGTAAGATTGAAGCGTTATCCATTTGGGTCATTCGTTGTAACTCCGAACCTGCCAAAAGAGATGCGCAAAGCGATTACGCTTAGGAATTTTGATTTCAGTAAATTTACGCGTCAGTCACCGAATAGTGAAATTCTGGGCGACATTGCGAATGCGATAGATAAGCTCGAAGACCAGCTTGAGAAAGAATATGAGCGCATCTACTTAAGGCAGATTTTCAGAACTCACTAAATTGCCTGACAATAAATCAGGCAAGGCGATTAGTAAATTTTGTGCGCGCCCTTTAGCAATAAATCTCATAGACCTTGCCTTATGCCGCTCCCTGTGTTAATTTTGATTATCGACAAAACTATGTCGATAGTCAAAATTAAAGGTGATTTAAGTGCTGCATAGCTTTGCATTTTCTAACTTTCAGTCTTTCCGTGAACGGGTAGAAGTTGATCTCACCATTGGTCGCAAGGTCGGCCTGACCGAGTGGATGTGCGAAGCATCGACTGGAGAGCGGGTATCCAAGCTTATGGCGGTAATCGGCCCTAACGGTAGCGGCAAGACTGCATTGCTCAAACCGCTGGCGTTTCTTGCTTGGTTCATTGGCCAGTCGTTCCAAAATGCTCCCGACGCGGGTATTCCTGTTGCCCCACATTTTGCAAGCTCAGACGAGCCTGTCGAGTTTGAGTGCATGGTGGATTTTGATGGTAAGTTGTGGCGTTATGTATTGCGCTGCACACCTGAGCGAGTGCTGCATGAGGCTTTGTATCAGAAGCGTGAACGCTTTGGTTATGTCTTTGTGCGCGATTGGGATGCCGCAACAAATAGCTACATAATCAAGCAGCAGGACTTTGGTCTTGCCCCACAGGAGGCGCGCAAAGTTCGTGCAAACGTCTCTCTCATAGCATGGGCGGCTCAATACGATGTACCACTGGCAAAGCGGATGTCTGCGACTTCTGTAGTGACTAATGTCAATTTACTGGGTCGATTGCCGATGGCTGATCAAGCAGTGTATTTAGCTGCGCAACATTTCTCTGCTAACGCAGATCAATATAAGCGAATGCAGCAGTTGTTATCCGCATGGGATTTGGGCTTAAGTGGTGTGGATTTGCAAGAAATTCCCATTAACAATCCACAAGAGCCAGGTCAGAAAATATGGATGCCATTTGGTAAACATAAGAGTCACGATAAGGAATTTCGCTTACCGTTTGCTTTTGAATCGACTGGTACGCAAGGTGCATTTGTGTTGTTGTCGCGTTTGCTGCAAACATTGGAGATTGGTGGTTTTGCAGTCATCGATGAGTTTGAGAATGATTTGCATCCGCATATGTTGGAGCCGATTCTTGATCTGTTCGCCAATCCTTCAACTAATCCGCATAACGCTCAACTTCTGTTTACTTGCCACGCTATTGAAGTATTGAACTTGGTGCATAAATCGCAAGTTATGCTGGTGCAAAAGAATGAAGATTGCGAGAGCACTGCAAGTCGTATGGATGCGGTCGAAGGTATTCGCAACGATGACAACTATTACGCCAAATATATGGCCGGTGCGTATGGTGCCGTGCCTGTTTTCTAGGTAACAGAATATGGCTATCTGGAAGGCGCAGCGTACTTTATTGATCGTGGGCGAAGGGCGACACGAAGAAGCATTTTTGAATCACCTCAAACAGCTCTATGTGTCGCGGGGATGCGGGTTGTCGGTGACGATTAAAAATGCGCGCGGTAAAGGTGCGCTGCACGTAGTTAAATGGACCGCAGGGCAGGCTGCTAATGCTGACTATGATGTCGTTGCTGCCCTGCTGGATACGGATACCGATTGGAACGCTACAACCGAGAAACTCGCGAAATCAAAGAAAATTCAGGTGCTAAAGTCTGAGCCATGCTTTGAAGCCATGATGCTGCGGCTAATCGGGAGGCCAGCAGTTGGTGATGCACATATACTCAAAAGGCAATTTGCTCCGTTTGTGAAAAATGATGCAACCCAGCGCGATCACTACGCATCAAATTTTGGCTCAGAATGTTTGCAGTCAGGCAGAGGCAAAGAACCAACTATCGATGCACTCCTAAAGCTATTTGGAAATGAGTCCTAATTGTCACCAAAATGCAGAGTTTGTTGCTGCCGACCGGTGCGATTAGTACAGCTCAATAGGTTGAACTGAGAGGGTGTCCTGAATTTTGGAATTTACATTTCGAGTTTCTTCGCTAAATTTTCCGCTTTCAGATGCGTGTAGCGCTTGAGCATCCGCAAATCTTTGTGTCTAGTGATGGACGCTACTTCCATCATGTCCAACTTCCCAGTTTCAAACAGTCTCGATGTGGCTTCGTGGCGCAAGTCATGGAATCTCAGGTCATCTAAAAACTCTGTATCTACCTTTTTTCTTTTGGCTTTACAGTCTAGAGCATAGTTACGCTGTGCTCGCTTGATAGCGCGTGCCCAAGATTGCTTTATGGCACTAGCCGTTGTAACGAACACGGCACCTTTGGTCTTTTCATTCTCGGGATCTTGAAGCGACTTCAAGATTGATCCCGCAGTGCGGGACAGTGGAACTGTTGCAGCATCCCCGTTCTTGCTCGTTAATAACCTAACGGTTCTTTTTTCAATATCGACATACCGCCAATCTAAAGCCAACATTTCGCTTTGTCTCATTGCGGTTTCGAGTGCGAAGCGTACTATCGGGCCGATATATTTGTTTGCATGATTTCCTGCACCATCACCAGGATTGTCTATCGCATTGAATAGATACTTTGCTTCAAGTGTACTTATGCGGCGTTCACGTTCATTGCTGATTTTCGGCTTTGCAATGTCCAAAATCGGATTTTCAAGTGACTTTAATCCCCATTCTCGCCTAGCTGTATTGAATAGATGGCTGGTGATTGCCAAGTATTGTTTGACGGTTGCAGGCGCGGCACCTTCAGATAAGCGTTCATCTCGCCAAGCTGCAAAATCTGCGCTATCAAGGTCTTTTAGCAAACGCTTTGAAAGAGGATCTCTTTGCAGTTTATTAATCTTGCTTGTTTCTTGAGCAGCACCTTTCTTTTTAACGGTTACGTTGCCTACGTAACGTTGTAGCGCATCATGGAATGTCATGTCTCTAACGGGTGGAGCAGGGGGAGTCTGTTTGGCAGTTTCCTTGGCGAGTTTGGATGCTTCCTTTTGTAGTTTTACATCGCCGTGCCCACTCATCCATGCTTCACGCACAAATGTACCCGCATCAATTTCACGAATGACGGACTTCTCCCAAATTTCCGCATCCAACTGGCTATCGAATGAACGAGCTATATCTGCCCCTTTGCGTTTGATCCGGCAGAACCAACTTTCACCACGTTTTTTTACTCTCGATTTTTCAGCCATTTCAACTACACTCGGACACAAAGCGGACACAAATAATAGCTAATCCGAACAAATAAATCATAACTAATTGAATGCAATAAAAGCAGTACCGGATTGTGATTCCTGTTGTCGTGGGTTCGAGCCCCATCAGCCACCCCAGTATTTTTTAAGGCCTACAGCAATGTAGGCCTTTTGTTTTTTGTCTAATAAAATGCATGGTGTCTAATACTTCTTGCAAAGTGGTTAGATCGCTTGATTAACCATATTTAACTGATTTATAACAATAATTTCAGATTTCCGCTAAGTCAACTGTTCAGATATTTCCGATAAAGAATAAGAAATTCCTTAGTGTGGCTAGTCCTTAGACTATGTTGTGATCGAGGAAATTTTTGTAAAGTGTTATGCAAGATCAGCTAGGTAATGAAGAATTAGATTAATCGGGTAGAGGACAGTTGCTGTACGGATTGATTAGTTGGGGATTTTAGAATTTGAAAATGGTTGAATTAATCGGCATTTATCAATAGCAATTCGGTCATCTGGACATCAAGTGCTGCAGCGATGCGCTCGATGTTTGCAATAGAAATGTTAAGTTCGCCTCGTTCAACTGCATTGATGTAGTTCGGATGTAGGCCGGCTTCCTCTGCCACGCTTTCTTGCGTGAGATTTTTCTCCAATCGAATTCGCTTCATGTTGCTTGCGCAAGAGCAATTGGGCACCACACTTTTGAGTTTGGACTGTAGGGAATATCAAATCAGGATATTTAGCAGGCATAAATCTAATAACTCATTAATAGATAGAACATAACTTAAACACGATCGTGTTTACTTTTAAACGTTAAGAGAAAGAATCCACAAATAATGAATCGAATCAAACTTGCCTCAATTGCAGTACTTTCCCTCGGACTTTTAGCTGGATGTGGTGGGGGAGGGGGTGGAGGTTCATCTCCGGCGCCTACAGTTACACCTCCACCACCTGTTCCGCCAGTTGGTACACAAATGGGTGGAGCTAGACAAGGAATCGCGCTTAACCCGGCAGGAATCGTAACTACTTTTGCCGGACCGAATAATGCTGCATGTTTGGCAAATGGTGGCTTATGCCCTGCAGGCTCTATCGATGCAGTAGGTAATCTTGCAAGGTTAAAAGGTCCATACGCAATCACTACTGATGGGGTTAGTCTTTTCAGTACCGACAACGGTGGCAGCACCATTCGCAAGACCAACATAGCTAGCGGACAAGTCACAACGCTCGCTGGTGCACTCTCGGCTTTTGGTGGATATCTGGACGGAGTAGGTACAGCTGCGTGGTTCTACTTGCCGACTGGTATCACCACTGATGGTACGAATCTCTACGTGACGGACAGTGGAAATAACAACATCAGAAAAATCGTCATTTCGACGGCGCAGGTAACTACCCTTGCGGGTCCTGATAATGCGGTTTGTGCTGCTAGCCCAGCTGGAATATGTCCAGTAGGTACAGCGGATGGTATTGGTGCGATTGCCAGATTTAACAAACCAGCGGGTATCACCACGGATGGCATCAACCTATATGTATCTGATACAGCGAATGACACGATCCGCCAGATTGTCATTGCAACTGGTCAAGTTACTACCCTAGCAGGCAACTCTGCACTTGCACTTGGCTTTGGTGGTTTTGCTGATGGAATTGGTACTGCAGCAGGATTCTCAGGACCTCGTGGTATTACGACAGATGGCACCAATTTATTTGTAACTGATGGGAATAATGACACCATCCGAAAAATCGTGATTGCAACACAACAGGTCACAACCATTGCTGGAACCCCTGGGATTTTCGGAATCTCTGATGGCGTGGGTGCCGCTGCATTATTTAATCACCCGTCATATGTGACTACAGATGGCACGAGTTTGTATATCAGTGATATCGGTAATTACACCATTCGTAAACTAGATATCGCTACAAATCAGGTTACGACTATTGCTGGTCTCGCGACTGCTCCAGGATATGCCGATGGCACAGCTACATCTGCTCGATTCCAAGGTGTAAGTAGTAACGGGATCACGACGGATGGGCGCCAACTTTATGTTTCTGACACTACTAACAACACAATTAGAAAAATTCAATAATTGTCGAACTACAGGGGCGGTAATGTTCGCATTTTCATCTTTGTAAAGGGAAAGCATAACTTTTTTTTGCGCAGTTCTTAGGGATTTCCTTACCCCCAGTAGGAATCTGCCTATTAATTGCGCTGGCCTATTTTGGTAAGATTCTAGGGTTGAAAAATGTAAACTTTTGCAATCAATTTAGGGTAATTTAAGCATGAAAAGAGTCGCATTGGCAGTATTGGTTATTTACGCAGTAGGTGGCTTAGCGGGTTGTGGGGGGGGGAGTAGCGGAAACACTCCGGTTAACACGTCAGCGCCGTTGACCGCATCTCAGGTTGCCGCACTAACTCCAGCACAAATTTCTACATTTACAGATGCTCAAATTGTTGCACTGGGTACAAATATTCAATACCTAAGCAATGCCGCATTAGGTGTGCTAACCTTTACAACGGGAGTTAATGCAAACAACTCTGTTGGGCAAATCGAATCCATTACCGCAGCACAAATCACCATGCTAACCCCAGCTCAGGTTCGATTTATTGGATCAACCGGTGTAGGTGGAGCCACTTTCACATCCCAAATTACTTATTTAAATGCAGGTGCATGGGCAGCATTATCAAATGACCCAATACAGGTAGCAGCAATCACACCTGCTGAAATAGCAACTTTGACTATAAATGCATCTGAAAAAATCACGGCTCTAGGACTGAACATTAACAAACTCAGTAATGCTTCATTAGGAGCACTAACTATTTCAACTTGGGGGGCCGGAAGCGGTGGACAGGTTCAAGCCATATCAGCGGCACAAATTGCAACACTTACCCCCGCACAAGTTCGATTTATTGGATCAACTGGTGTCGGTGGAGCCACTTTTACATCCCAAATTTCTTATTTAAATGCGGGTGCATGGCAGCAACTGCTAGCGGATCCACTACAAGTTGCCGCGATTACACCTGCAGAGATAGCCACATTAAATATAAATACCACTCAGCTTTTGGCATTTGGTGTAAATATCCAGTACCTCAGCAATGCAGCTATAGCCTCACTAAGTTACACTTCAGCTGGTGCCTATATTCCTCAAATTCAAACTTTATCAGCAGTTGAAGTGGCAGCCTTAACGCCTTCTCAAATAACCTCGCTAGCAGGAATCAATGTGATTACTTTTGGGATAAACTATCCAAGTGCCGCTTTGAGCATGTTGAACGCAGGCGCATTTAGTTCACTGACTGCTGCTCAAATTGCCGTTCTCACACCTGCAAACGTAGTTTTAGTGACTCCCGTGCAATTGTCGAGTTTATCTCTAACGGCAATTGCAGGATTCAATCTGGCAACTAAAGCCAGTTTGACACCCGCACAAGTTGCTTCACTAAGTCTAGCTCAACATATAGCTTGTGGTTGCTGAAGTATTTCGCGTTACTGCAAAATCAGTAGTGTCCGGTTAACTTACAAATTCCAGAGCCAAGATTGAGTATTGGCGCAGGTTACAGAGCAATTTATTTTGGTGCCGATTTGAAATCAGTTTACCTACATTCTGCTTCGAGTAACTTCC
>JAQTTY010000014.1 GCA_028710525.1 Gallionella sp.
CTAGAATTTACATCTCTTTTTCCTATCAACACGCTTTACAATATGCAATCAACTTGTTGATTATTCTCGGTTTTACCCGAAGCATCTTGCCCGCCGTGCGTCGAAGAGGTGCGCATTCTACAGACCAAATATCCTGCGTCAATCCTTTTTTGAAATATTTTCTTAACAGGACTAAGAGTGGTGCGGATTAGGACGTGCCGCCTACCGTCAACCCGTCTATTTTTACGGTCGGCTGACCCACGCCCACAGGCACGCTTTGACCTTCTTTACCGCAAGTGCCGACCCCGGGATCTAGTGACAAGTCGTTACCAATCATAGAGATGCGTGTGAGCACATCAGGGCCATTGCCAATCAGCGTCGCTCCCTTTACGGGGTAGGTGATTTTACCGTTCTCTATCATGTAGGCTTCAGTCGTAGAAAACACGAACTTGCCACTAGTGATATCCACCTGCCCGCCACCGAAGTTCGCAGCATATAAACCATGCTTTACCGATGCAATAATCTCGTCTCGAGTCTTGTCACCATTGAGCATCATAGTATTAGTCATGCGCGGCATGGTGATGTGCGCATAAGATTCGCGACGACCATTCCCAGTCACCGGCACGCCCATCAGACGCGCATTCAAGCTGTCCTGCAGATAGCCCTTGAGGATGCCGTCTTCTATGAGGGTCGTGCATTGAGTAGGGTTGCCTTCGTCATCCATTTGCAGCGATCCGCGTCTATGCGGGATAGTGCCGTCATCGACCACGGTCACCCCTGGCGCAGCGACACGCTCACCGATACGCCCCGAAAATGCTGAGCTGCCCTTACGATTGAAGTCACCCTCCAAACCATGTCCTATCGCTTCGTGCAACAAGATACCCGGCCAACCGTTGCCCAAGACCACGGTCATGTTGCCCGCAGGTGCAGGAGCCGCATCAAAGTTGACTACAGCCTGATGTACCGCCTCAGCAGCGTAACGACGCAACACCTCATCATCGAAATAAGCATAATCAAAACGACCGCCACCGCCAGCCGATCCTTGCTCGCGCCGACCACCGCTCTCTATGATGACTTGCAGTGACAGTCGCACCAAAGGGCGAATATCCGCATTCATCAGCCCATCGTTGCGCGCCACCATAACAACTTCATACTCGCCTGCTAGGCTGGCCATCACTTGAACCACACGCGTATCTAATGCCCAGGCATAACCCTCTAAGCGCTCTAGCAGTGTGACTTTGTCAGCATCTTTAAGGCTGGCGATAGGATCATGCGGAAGATAGATATCGCGACGTGAACCTTGACGCAACATAGGCACAGACTGCGTGCCGCCTTGCCTTGCGATCGCACGGGTAGCCTGCGCCGCACTTTCTAGCGCATTCAGACTGATGTCGTCCGAATAGGCAAAAGCAGTCTTTTCACCACTGATGGCGCGCACCCCCACGCCCTGATCTATGCTGAAGTTACCCGACTTGACGATACCTTCTTCCAGAGACCAACTCTCGGCACGACTATATTGAAAATACAGATCTGCATAATCCAGCTTGTGCACCATCATGCTACCGAACACTTGTTCGATGCGATGGTTATCGAGTGCGTAAGGGGTGAGTAGCGTCTGACTAGCGGTGTCGAACAATGCACTCAAGGAAGGGTCGAGCTTGGCTGAGGACTTCATTAGCATTGGTACAAAGTACGGTGCGACAGGGCCGGAAGGCTGGCGCGTAAACTCGCCTTATAAGCTGGATTAACTTCTGCCATCACCACACCTGAGCCGCGAGGCAACCTATCTAACACGCGCCCCCATGGGTCGACCACCATGGTATTGCCATGGGTCTCTCTGCCATTCACATGGTAGCCACCTTGCGCAGAAGCGATGACATAGGCCAGATTTTCAACGGCGCGCGCGCGCACCAATACTTCCCAATGCATCTTGCCGGTAGTCTCAGTGAATGCGGAAGGTAATACGATGATGTCCACATTTTTCATAGCCCTGAACAACTCAGGGAAGCGCAGGTCATAGCAGATACCCAGCCCTATGCGGCCAAAAGGGCTGTCCACGACCACGACTTGGTTGCCAGGTTCTATGGTATTTGCTTCGTGATAGTTCTCATTTCCCAACTCAAGATTGAACAGATGTATCTTGTCGTAGCGAGCTACTTGCTCACCGTGCTCGTCATAGACTAAGCAACTATTACGGACTTTATCTGGCGAACTCCCCGCCAAAGGAATGGATCCACCGACCAGCCATATCTTGAAATGGCGAGCCGTCTCACTCAGAAAATCCTGTATCTGACCTTGTCCCGGCTGTTCGCGGACCTTTACTTTATCAGTGTCACTCATACCCATGATGGCAAAGAACTCCGGCAACACCACCAAGCGAGCGCCTTGCTCGACTGCTTTGGCGATGAGTCTGCGCGCCTCGCCCAAGTTGCCCGTGACATTGGGGCCGGAAGCCATCTGAATGGCAGCCACTTTGAATGCATTCACTTGTGCGGCGATACGTTGCTGTGTTGAATTACCTTCTGACATGGTGTGCTTTCTATTTTGCAGTTGGTTGTTGTGATTTGACCGACCCTATCGCCTCTACACCGGAGACAGGATAGCTAGTTTCATTAGCATGATGCAAAGGGGGTACCGGTTTCTCGCCCAATTTAACCACACTCGGGTCCGCCCAAGTACCGTTTATATTGTATTCAAACGAAACCAACTTATCGAGTGGATTTCCCAAGATTTTATCGACCACAAAGGCCGATAGACCGACGATGGGATTGATTGCGAAAGCACTGATCAAAGAGACGCCACTACCGATGCTGGGCAATATCTCCACCTTCAGGTCCTGTGTTTCGCGATTTAAGTCTACGCTGCCCTTCATCGTTACTTTGGCCGCGGACCCATCGATATGAAAGTCTTGCGTGGACATCAATCCATTGCGGATGTTGGCCGTACCGTTGATGTTGTCGAACTGAAAACCGCTGCTGAATACGTCGGTGAAGTCCAGCGCGATGTGTTTAGGCAAGGCTTGTAGGCTCAACACGCTCAACAGCTTACCCACCCCGGGATCGACTTTAAGAAACTGTCCCTTGCCAGTATCGAGCTTCAGCGTACCTTCTAAGGTCTGAAGATTAAAGGTCTCAGGTGCACCTGCCCAAGAAAGGTTGGCAGCCAACTTCCCGCTGCCATCCTTAACTGAATTTGGGAAGCCGGATCTATCCAATATCTTGCCTGCATTGCTAATCTGCAACAGCAGATTGATCTGGGTCTTAGGCGTGCCATCACCGCCATGCCAAACGCCATCGCCACTGAGACTACCATCGGTATTGGTCAACAGAATGCGGCGCAAGCGCCAACTGTCTCCATCAGGGTGGCCAACCAACTCCAGCCTGCCGAGCTTCTTTCCTGAAGACTGAAGCTGATCGATGGCGATTTCCAAAGCGGGCAAGGAACCCGGCTTAAGGACTGCAGGGGTGGTGTGCTCGGAGATCACCGCGCTTGCTGCTGACACTTCTGGGAGCACTTGCGTCTCCGTGTCTTTCATCCAGTTGAAATCACTCAAACGGGCGACCAATTTGCCACTCTGCTGGAACCCCTTAGGTAACCAAGTTAACTCCCCATTCAAGGACTTGCTACTTAGCTGTGCCACCACGCCCTCACCACGCCTACTGGCATGTATATTCAGTCCAGCGATGCTATGGCCATAGCCAGACAATTTGGAAATGTGCAGATCAGCCCCATCTATATATGGCGGCGTTAGAGAAGCACTGGCAGACTGTTGATCGGTCTGCAACCCGTCCCATCCTTGCATAGAAACCTCAGGCAGTTCACCGGACAACCAGATGCCTTCTCGTGTAGGGCTAACAGCCTGCCCCCCAAAAACAATCGCTGCACGTTTGACCGCCGGCGTGCCGTCCTTGCTTTGCAGTAGCACGGAAGCACCAAGCAGATTGCCGACTTGCACAGTCGTATAAGTCTGCCCTTCGCCCAACGGAACCTTACGGTCGGGCGATATTCCGCTCACGATGTTCACCGTCAATGGCAGAGCGTCATGCTGAGATTTATTGAAAGGGGTGGGCAGAGTCGAACTCAATCCTTGCAAAGTAGAGTTGATCTGAACATGCATAGTCTTACTATCGGCAACGATTTGCGCTTTCCAAGGTGCTCCACCATGCACGCGCTGCAAGCCTGGGTAAGGATGGTCTTTACGCCAGACATCGACATTATTCGTTCCGCTCAACTTGGCGATCGCCCCGCCCTCCGGCGTGGTTTTGACATCTATCTGGGCGGGGCCACCCAATATCTCAGCCGTGAGGCTGTCGGTCTGAAGACCGGATTGGGTGAATTGCAAAGTGCCGTTCACTTTGCTCATGATCGGTATGCTGCCGCCAAGATCGACCTGATTATTCAAGATGCGGTATGCACCTTGTAGTTCGACGCTCTCTTCACCTAGACGCGGCACACGCAAGGCTAAGTCCAATTCACCCAGGCCTTGCGTTACAACAGGATCGGTAAATCCATTTATATATCCACGCACTGGGCTCTGTTGTATGTACTGCAAAAAGCCGGCGGTCACTCCCGCCGCCTTGAGTTGAACATCAAGACTAGGGACAGGTTCTTGAATATCAGGCACCGTTACCACCACATCATGCAGGGGGACATTCACACTGGTCGCTGCACTGCATGTGACTGCAACACGCTTGCCACTCATCGCGAGCATGCCACGTGCATGTTCGACGATGGGCCAGTCGCTAGCGTAGCGCACCGTGGCATCACTGAAATGCGCATTGATCTCAAACTGTCCTGTATCTCTGTGTTCGAAAGGGAAATCATTCAAGTTGCCCAATAGGCGTAAGTGAAAATCATCACTGCTGCCTACCAATAATGCATCGTGCAACCAATTATTGACCTTGCGATTGACCGCGATCAAAGGTGTATAACGCGCCGCTTTGCTGATATCCGCACGCTTCAATTCCACACTTAAGTCGAGCACACCCGGAGTGTCTTGCACTGTGCGGAAGCCACCGTGTGCAACACCTTCAATATCGTCGTTTGACACGGTCAAACGATCGACATCGACAATCAGCTCTCCGCCCTGATGGCGCCAACTCGCGTCACTATTCAGACTGTCAAACTGCAGCGGCTCGCGCAAGATCTCCGGCGCATCGACTAAAAGTTGTTTGGAACGTACATGCACAGTGCCATGATCCTGGTCACCACTGACATCCGCAGTTAAGGACGAGAAGCCAGGCAGCTTGCCCACCTGCCGCAATGAGATGTCATGAAACTTTCCCTTGATGGAGAAACCACTGAGGTGCTCTGGACTACCTTGCCATTTCGCTCGTAAAGCATCGACCTTGCCGCTCGGCGCAAACGCATCCATCTCTGTGCGCAGATCGGTGGGGATAGGCACAAAATTGGCCAAACTCACTAGCGTCTCTAGTTGCAACATGTTCGCGCGTATCTCACCTGCGGCGGGTTGTTTGCCCTGTGGCTCCAATATGCGCAGATAAAGATCGGTGGTGGGGAGACTCACCCCGCTCTCCAGCTGCATGGTCAACTCTTTGGTCTCCAATTCAAAACCGCGCGCCAAACCATGCCAATTCACGCGCCCCTGCAAGCGCCGCATTATCATCTCAGGCACATCATCGGCAAGCTTGGTGGCAACATCGCGAACCGCAAGATCGACTTGTAGACGCGACAGCCGCCCGGCCTCCACATCCATCCAAGCACGGAAAGCGCCATGCCCGCGACTGAACTGTTTGGGCATATCCAGCCATGCGCGCCAGGCCGTTATGTCTGCATATTGCAGTTGCGTAAAGACCTGTCCGCGCCAACTCGTCAGATCGGTGAAACTGCTGCCACGAAAATCTCCTCGCACATCCAATGGACTGGCAAGTTCTGATGGGACGACTGCGCGCAGTGCGAATCTATGATGCTTGAATGAACTCTCGATGCGGACATCCACGTTCTCCAGCACCAATGGTGGCGCACCGCGTTGCTCATCCACCCACACGATCAGCGCATTCCTCGCTACCATGCGCGACTGCAACAACAACCAGTCAGCGAGCTTGAAGTCATCGCCGCCTCGATTCGCGACCGGCACCCCACCCACGAACATCGCACCGCTTGCGTCACGACGTATCAGCAATTCCGGCCTGTCGATTTCCAGACTAGCAAAGCGCAATTCTGCGGACAGCAAAGTCAACCATGAGATACTGACATGGACTTCAGGGAGCACCAGAGCAGGTTGTTTATTTTGATCTAAGATACTGAGATTCTCCATGCCCAGACGGGGCCGAATCCCCTGCCAATCACCTGATATCTTGTCTATGGTGACCGTGCGACCAATACTCTTGGAGACAGAGCTGATAATCTGATCGTGATAACGCTCGATATTGGGCAACAACCAGTAACGTAATCCGATAATACTGACCGCCAACAGCAAGACACCCACAAACGACGCGACGATGGCGACTCGGGTCAGCCAGTTGAAGCTGTGCCAAAGGATACGGACGGGGCGTGAATTCCACATGGGTCGATTACTAAACTAAGCGCTCTGCGCTGCGGCAGAGTCTCTATAATTGTTGGGGTCGCGCATTCTATCTTGATAGCCTCATGCCATGAACACTTTAAGCACACATCCAACTATTTTTGCCAGCCTGCTGGAAAAGACCCGTCGCTGCAGCCGTTATGCCCACAGATTACTGGATGCCGAACCGGCATTGCTCGTTTGGCTAGAGAGCAGCTACGCAACGCCCTGCGACCGGAACGAGATAACAGCGCTGCTACATCAGACCGAAGTAGATCTTGAGGATGAAGTGCAACTGAGTAAAGCGGTGCGCACCCTGCGCAAGCAGGTCATGCTCAAGCTCATACTGCGCGATCTCAACGGGCTGGCCGACCTGAACGAGGTCATGCGCTGCATGACGGCGCTTGCAGAGACCTGTGTACAACAAGCGCAACACTGCCTGATGCTCGCCTTGCAAAAACAATTTGGCACGCCTATGGGCGCACAGAGCAAGACTCCCCAACAACTATTAATCATAGGCATGGGCAAGCTGGGCGGGGGTGAACTCAACGTTTCCTCTGACATCGACCTGATCTTTAGTTACGCCGAAGATGGCGATACTGAGCCGCTTGCCGGACAGAGCGGGACACGCAGCCTGAGCAACAACGAATTCTTCTCACGTCTAGGACGTCGCCTGATCAATATCATCAATGAAGCCACCGGTGACGGCTATGTATTCCGCGTGGACATGCGCTTACGCCCTTATGGGGACAGCGGTCCACTGGTGATGAGCTTCGCTGCTTTGGAGGAGTATCTGATCACTCAGGGACGCGAGTGGGAACGCTATGCTTGGATCAAGGCCCGTGTGATATCACCGATGCACGCGACAGCCGAGATAGACGAATTGATGCACCTCACACAGCCTTTCATCTTCCGCAAATATCTGGATTTTGGCGCTATCGATTCGATGCGAAAGTTGCATGCACAGATACGTCAAGAAGTACAAAGACGCGATCGCAAGAACAACATCAAACTAGGGCCGGGCGGGATACGTGAGATCGAATTCACCGCACAAGTTTTTCAACTTATACGTGGGGGCCGCGATGCACAGTTGCGCATACGCCCCACGGTCGCGGTTTTGAATCAACTGGCTGCAGAAAAGGAGCTACCGCAACAGACCGTCAATGAGCTGCAAGCCGCTTATATATTCTTGCGCAACCTAGAACATCGCTTGCAATACCTCGACGATCAGCAGACTCAAGACATACCAGAAACATCTGAAGAGCGCGCCCTTCTCGCAACAAGCATGGGCTATACCGACTACGGCAGCATGCTGGAACAATTGGATCGACACCGTGACATCGTCAGTCGGCAGTTCGATGCGATCTTTCGTGCTCAAGCCAGCGAACCTGACGATGGAACGATATGGAGTAACAACTTGAGCGCGACAGAACTCACGCAACGACTTCAGGCACTGGGCTATGGCCAGAGCGATGTGAGCGCAGAGCGCCTATTGCAGTTGCGCACGGGGAATCGCTACCAGCAACTTCAGGACTCCAGCCGTGAGCGCGTCGATCAACTAGTGCCGCGCTTCATCAGACTCTGCGCCGAGACTGCAGCCCCCGACACCACGTTGACTCGTATGATGTCCCTACTCGACGGCATTATGCGGCGCTCCGCCTATCTATCTTTCCTGCTGGAGTATCCCATCGCCCTGCAACGCTTGTGCCGCCTGATATCTGCCAGCAGTTGGGCAGGCGAGTACCTGACCTTGCATCCCGCCCTGTTTGATGAGTTGCTGGATGCACGCGAGATATACCAGATACCCGATTGGGAGATGTTAGACGCGGAAATCGGTAGGCGCTTAACCGATTGCGGCGAGGATATGGAAAGGCAGATGGACAGTCTGCGCCATATCCAGCAGGAGCAGATCTTTCACCTGCTCGCGATGGACCTGCAAGACCTACTGCCACTGGAAACGCTGAGCGACCATCTAAGCTTTCTGGCCGACTTGATATTGCGTCATGTGCTGGCTCTGTGCTGGAGTAACGCACGCAAAAGACATATCGATACACCCCGTTTCGCCATCATCGCGTATGGCAAGCTAGGCGGTAAAGAGCTGGGCTATGAATCCGACCTCGATCTGATCTTCATCTATGACGACAAGCACCCTGATGCGCCCGAAAACTACGCGCGTCTGGCGCAGCGCATCAATACTGTATTGGGCAGCTATACCTCGGCAGGCCGTTTGTACGAGACGGATCTACGCCTGCGCCCCAACGGCGCCAGCGGACTATTGGTCACCAGTATGGAAGCCTTCGCGGACTATCAGCAAAACCATGCTTGGGTTTGGGAACATCAGGCCCTCACCCGTGCCCGTTACTGTGCAGGCGATGCCGATATAGGGGCGGCTTTCGAAAAGATACGTCAGGAATTGCTGTGTAAGCAACGCGACACAGCGACCCTGCGTAGCGAGGTAACGGAGATGCGGCAAAAGATGCACGACGGGCACGTCAACGACAGCACGCTGTTCGACATCAAGCACGACAAGGGGGGCATGGTGGACATTGAATTCATCGTGCAGTATCTGGTGCTGGCGCATGCCAATCTACATCCGCGCCTGACCGGCAACATCGGCAACCTCGCATTACTGAAACTATCTGGGGAGCTGGGATTGATTCCTATGGAATTAGCACTACAGGTTTGCGACCTTTACCGTAGCTTGCGCAAAACCCAGCACAGCATGCGACTCAACCACCAAACTCCTTGTAGAGTAGCGCCGGACAGCATAGATGCACGCCCCAGCTTGACGCTGTGGGCGCTGGTATTCGGTAACTCTTGAGGTTTAGATAGAGGGCGCGGCGGAAGGTGTTGATGGCATAAAGGTGGCGTGTGAACCCGAGTTTGCGCCATGCCCCACACCCAATCGTGAGTTCAAACGATACATCGCCATCTCGCCTTTACCTTTGATGTTCACCGTCGCACGTGGCTCGAAGGCGAAGGTATCGCGCAAACGGTTGTAAGTCATTTTGTCCACTTGAATCACGCCGAAGGTCGCCTCATCGGTCAAGCGACTAGCGATATTCACCGTGTCTCCCCACAGGTCATATATAAAGCGCTTGGTGCCGATTACGCCTGCCACTACTGGACCGGTCGCGATACCTGTGTGTACGTTTAGATGATATTTGGCGAATTCAGGATTGTTTGCCACAAAGTCACGCATCTCCATGGCCATATCAGCGATGTCGCTGGTATAAGCGTTACTGCTGCGATCGAAACCACCAACGACCATATAGGCATCTCCCATGGTCTTGATCTTCTCCACTCCATACTTCTCGCTCAACACATCGAAACCGGAGAATATCTTGTTCAGCAGTCCAACCATTTCGGTCGGGGCCAACATTTCGGTAAGTTGAGTAAAGTTCACTAGATCCACGAACATCACAGTGACGTCAGCATAGCCATCCGCAATCAAGCCCTGATCGTTTTTCAAGCGCTCAGCGATGGCGCCTGGCAACACATTCAACAGCACGCGTTCTGATTTCTTCTGCTCTTCTTCTAGGAGTTGATGCTGCATATCCAACTGTGTCTTGATGCGCTCCATCTCCACCACGAAATGGCGCACTAAGAAATAGATGATGGATGACATCGCGACGAAGTTCAGTGCAAAGAACACACCTATGGTCTTCATCGACATGGAGCCCTCGTTGCCAGCCCCCAAGAAATAATCGAACACACCCGAGGTGATGGTCATGACGATATAGGCGAAGAACCAAGGCACAGACTCGCGCCAGTTGGAAACAACCAGCGCACCTATAGGTGCAAGTAAGGCCCATAACATGACACCACTGGAAGTGACCGAGCTGCCTATGCTCCATTGCATGATAAATGGCGCGAACAGGAACAGACTGAGCTGCACGAAGCGAAACACTTCGAAGTTCTTGGTCTTCATGTAGAACACCAAAGAGCCGATAGAGATCAACTGATATCCCAGCGGCACATTGGATGAGAAGTTCAATCCCATCATCCAATAAATCGCCAGCCACAAGACGACGGCGAGATTCATAAAAGCGCAAGCAAAGATCAATAGACTCTTGCGTAGCTTATCTTCTGGACTATCGATCATTTCTTTCGTGATGGAGGGCAGTCTTTTCATAAGTATAGGATTCATCCCTTAAGTTAACGCATCCTGCCATTTGGTATACAGAGCCTTCATCATACCGAATTTATCCCCCAAATAAATATACCTAAATGACTAGACAATTCAGCGTTGTCTGGCAGCGCCCACTTTGCTTCGCAATAGTTGCACTGCAAAGCTCTTACACAGCAGTTCCTTAAGTTTCAGGAAACGGCTAAAATCCGCGTCTTGAAAATTTTCCTAAGGATTTCCCCATGTCAATGTCCGACCGCGACGGCTTCATCTGGCACGATGGCAAGCTTGTGCCTTGGCGCGATGCCACCACTCATGTCCTGACTCATACTCTACATTACGGCATGGGCGTATTTGAGGGTGTGCGTGCTTACAAGGCAGCCAAAGGCACAGCGATCTTCCGTCTGCAGGAGCACACTGACCGCTTATTCAATTCAGCGCATATCTTCCAAATGAAGATGCCCTTTGATAAAGAGACCGTGATGGAAGCGCATCGCGAAGTCGTTCGTTCGAACAAACTGGAATCCTGTTACATCCGTCCTATCTGCTTCTATGGTTCTGAAGCCATGGGCATCGCGGCAACAACTTTGTCGACCCACGTTGCCATCGCGGCATGGCCTTGGGGCGCCTACCTAGGCGATGAAGGCATGCAGAAAGGCATACGCGTCAAGACTTCCAGCTTCACCCGCCATCACGTCAACGTAAACATGTGCCGCGCAAAGTCCGTCACCACCTACGCAAATTCTATCCTCGCACATCAGGAAGTGGCCAACGACAACTACGACGAGGCCTTGCTGCTGGACGTGGACGGCTATGTCGCCGAAGGTGCGGGCGAGAACATCTTCATTGTGAAGAAGGGCAAACTCTACACACCAGACCTGACCTCCTGCTTGGAAGGTATCACCCGTGACTCCGTCATCACGCTGGCCAAGGAAATGGGCATAGAGGTTATCGAAAAACGCATCACACGTGATGAGATCTATTGTGCAGAAGAGGCTTTCTTTACCGGCACCGCAGCCGAAGTCACCCCTATACGGGAACTGGACAAGCGCATGATAGGAAAGGGTGTACGCGGTCCAATCACGACCAAGTTACAACAAGCTTTCTTTGACTGCGTGGCGGGCAAACATCCGCAGCACACTGACTGGCTGGACTACGTTTAATCGCCAATATTTTAGGAGTAGCTCGTGAGCGAACAAAATATCACCCAACGTTATCTTGAAGTCACCGCCAGCGATCTACCGCTGGTTTGCCCTATGCCCGGCATGAGCGTTTGGAACGCCCACCCCAAGGTGGTCATTCCCCTCAACCATGGTGGCGAAGCACGCTGTCCTTACTGTGGTACCTTGTATAAATTCAAGGGCGAGTTACCTAAGGGACATCACTAGGCTGCGCAGCGTGCTACAGACACTCTGTTCGTAGCCGTCGCTCACAACTCAACTCAACATATGTACAAAATCCTGGTGGTCGCCCCAAGCTGGGTCGGTGATGCCATGCTGATGCAGCCTATGCTGGCACGCCTCAAGCAACGTCATGCCGACTGCCGCATCGATATTCTGGCACCGCCTTGGACGGCAGGCTTGTTGCATGCCCTGCCTGAAGTCGACCACATCATCACCAACCCGTTTCCGCATGGCGCACTGCAACTCAAAGCACGCTTTAAGCTGGGACGCGAACTACGTGCGGCAGGCTATGACCAAGCCGTGGTACTACCAAATTCACTCAAGTCCGCATTAGTGCCTTTTTTCGCCGGCATTCCTTTGCGGACTGGCTTCGTCGGCGAATCGCGCTACGGCTTGCTCAACGATGCACGCAAACTGGACAAGACCGTACTTCCCTTTATGGTCGAGCGCTTTGCCTTTCTAGCGGAAACTGCGGACGGCCAGATACCTCGCTCATTGGCCGACCCCAAGCTATCTATCAGCCCTGCTCAGCGCGACCTCACTCTGCAAAAGTTGGGGCTCACACTAGACCGACCTGTCGCGGCCTTCTGCCCGGGTGCCGAATACGGCCCTGCCAAACGTTGGCCCGAAAGCTATTACGCACAATTAGCGCAACGCTTCCACGCGCAGGGATATGTAATATGGCTGATCGGTTCCGGGAAAGACAGTGATGTCGCGACAGAGATAGATCAGTTGAGCGGCGGACTGTGCACCAATCTGTGTGGCAAGACCGATCTGGCTGATGCCATCGCGATGCTAGGCTGTGCCTCGGTGGTGGTGAGTAACGACTCGGGACTGATGCATCTGGCTGCCGCACAAGACCGCCCCATGCTCGCACTGTTCGGCTCTAGTAGCCCACAGTTCACACCACCGCTTTCACCACAGGCACGTGTCATTAAGATCGACATAGCATGCAGCCCGTGCTTCAAACGCGTCTGTCCGCTTGGGCATTTCAACTGCATGATACAACTCACCCCAGAGCGGGTCTGGCAGGACTTCGAGAAACTACAGTCAGAGACACATATCTGATGGAAACCATCGCTGCGGATATCTTCAAGGCATACGATATACGTGGCATCGTCGATCAGACACTGACCGCAGAAGCCGTCTGTGCAATAGGTCAAGCGATAGGTACGCAGACACTTGCGGCTGGGCATAAGCGTATCGTCATAGGCAGAGACGGACGACTTTCTGGCCCCAAACTGATAGTCGCACTTGCGAGCGGTTTACAGATGAGTGGCTGCGACGTCATCGATATAGGCTGCGTAACCACCCCCATGGTGTATTTCGCAGCTTTTCATCTGAACACGCAGTGCGCCGTCGTGCTCACCGGCAGTCACAATCCCTCCAACTACAACGGACTGAAGATGGTGATCGCAGGCGTAACTCTGTATGGCGACGCTATACAGGAACTGCGACAACTCATAGAACGGAACGAACTGGCTGTTGGGATGGGGGCTTACGAGCAGCAAGACGTAAGTGCGGCATATATGGCCCGCATCGTCTCCGATATCAGCTTGGCCAGACCCATGAAGATTGCGGTGGATTGCGGCAACGGCGTGGCTGGCGCCTATGTTGCCGAGCTATATCGTCAACTGGGCTGTACCGTCGAAGAGCTACATTGCACGGTGGACGGACACTTTCCCAACCACCATCCTGACCCATCCAAGCCCGAGAATCTGCGCGACCTTATCGTTGCACTACGCGATGGAGACAGTGAGATAGGCTTGGCCTATGACGGTGACGGTGATCGACTGGGCGTGGTGAGCAAGCAAGGCAAAATCATCTATCCCGACCGATTGCTGATGCTATATGCGGCCGATGTGCTGACACGCAATCCCGGCGCCGAAATCATTTTCGATATCAAATCTACTGGCAAACTATACGACTGGATACGCGTACACGGCGGCAAGCCTGTCTTATGGAAGACCGGACACTCGTTGATGAAAGCCAAGATGCAAGAGACGGGCTCTTTACTCGCAGGTGAGTTAAGTGGACACATCTTCTTCAAGGAAAGATGGTACGGCTTTGACGATGGTCTATATGCGGGGGCACGATTGCTGGAGATACTCAGTCGAGTCGGGGATATAGACTCAGTCCTACATAACTTGCCAGACACCTGCTGCACTCCTGAGTTGCATGTGAAAACTGGCGAAGGTGAGCAACATCGTTTGATGCAAGTGCTTGCGAATACGGCGAGATTCACCAATGCGCTGGAAATCATCACCCTAGATGGTGTGCGAGTGGAATATGCCGACGGTTTTGGTCTTGCGCGCGCCAGCAACACCACACCGACGATAGTGCTGCGCTTCGAGGCTGATAGTGAAGAGGGCTTGCTGCGGATACAGACTGATTTTCGTCGCGTGTTACTAGACGCCGAGCCTAAATTAAATCTGCCAATCTGAATATTCTTCTTCTGGCGCAGAGCTGTCCCACAAGGCATAGCGATTCTTACCTGCATGCTTAGCGATATACATGGCTTCGTCGGCGCAACTTAACAAGCGCTCCGCCAACTGGGCATCACGTGGATAGCGACTGATACCGACACTGGCGGTGACATACGCCAAGTCCTCGCCCAACTCATATTTCTCTGCGATGCGCTCTATGATCTTCTGAGTGATATTGGTCAGCCCCACAGAGCTGGATACATCACGCAACAGCACGATGAACTCATCACCACCCAAACGCGCCACCGTATCCCCTTCACGTACACAAGATCGCAGGCGCTCCGCAACCATCTGCAACAACTGGTCACCGGCTCCATGCCCCAAGGTGTCATTTACCTCTTTAAATCCATCGAGATCGATGAAAAGTAATGAGAACTGACCCTGATCGCGCTTGGCTTGAGTGATGGCCTGATTCATACGATCATTGAACAGAGTACGGTTGGGCAGTCCCGTCAGCATGTCGTGATATGCCAGATAAGCAATCTTCTGCTCCAATTCTTTCTTCTCTGAAACATCCTGTTGCAGGCAAAGAAAATGCGTGATGTCGCCGGCCTCGTCATACAACGGCGTGATGCTCTGCAGCACACTGTAGAGCGAACCATCTTTGCGCCGGTTCAGCACATCACCGTTCCACAACTTACCCTGCAGAATGTCACGCCACATATCTTCCCAGAAGACGGGCTCATAGCTGCCGGAGCTGAATAGATGCGGTGTGCTATCCATGATCTCTTGAGCCGAGTAACCGCTAATCACACTGAGCGCATGATTGAACCAGACGATCTTGCCATCCTGCTTGGTGATGAATATGGCCTGAGTCGCGTTATTGATCGCGACACTTAACAGCCGGAACTGCTGGTGCTCCTGCGTCAGCATCAATGTGATAGCCAACTTATCAGCGAATTTTGCATAACGTTTAATATTGGCAGCATCGAAAGCATCACTGCATACCGTATACATGCACAACACACCTATGATCTCATCTCGAACCACCATAGGTACAGCCAGCGCACTGCCTATCCCGTGCTGTATTGCCAGCTCACGCCAAGGAGCAAAGCTGGGATCGTCCACCTTAACCAACACAGCTTTGCGCTTGTTCATGGCAATGCCAACAGGACCTTGCGCATAGGGCCCTTGATCCCAGCGCACTTCTATCTTATTTAGATAGTCCATATCACCGGCTGCAGCGACCACACCCACCGA
Organism: Gallionella sp.; assembly: GCA_028710525.1. Taxonomy (GTDB): domain Bacteria; phylum Pseudomonadota; class Gammaproteobacteria; order Burkholderiales; family Gallionellaceae; genus Gallionella. The sequence continues at coordinate 15,721 of JAQTTY010000014.1, forward strand.
ACCGTCCGCTTGCTTTCCTCCTATCCAAGCGAGTTTGAGTTCACACAGGGTCATGGCTTGTTCACATATGTGGCGTGCAATGGGCGCCACATCCCAGCCGGCCAACATCAACCCGTCTATCTCCTGTTGCAGTGCATCAATCTGCTCTTCTTTGCGTATCGTATTGCGCTGTTTGACGGCAGCGAGTTCACGTTTGACCGCAGATGCGAGACGCTGAGGATTTTGGCTGGTGATGAAGTCATGTGCACCCGCTTTCATCGCGGTGACGATGACCCCTTCGTCACTGGCACTAGAGTAGACCAGCACCGGTATATCCAAATCCTTTTGCCGCATCGATTTGAATATCGTTTCGATCAATTCAGGATGCAGTGCCAGCGAGTCGACCATTAGCAGATCGAAGCGCTCATTGAGCATATCTGGTAATTGCTGTGGTTGATCCATTAATTCGGATTTGAACTCGTAACCACCTTTGCGCAGCACCCTACTCAGCACTTCTACTTCGGTTGGCGACATACAAACGAACAGAATACGCAATTGGGTAGCCATATCAAAGGGTGGCGTAAACGCTCTGCTGTCGGGCCGAGGTCAACCAGTAACTTAACTGGCTGCCATAAAGATCGAGGAACTGAGCTTCATCTTGTGGTTTGGCGATAAAGCTGTTCGCGCCAGCTTGATAACTGAGCAGGACATCCGCTTGAGTATATTCTGACGAATACACCAGCACTGGGAGATCAGCGGTGACGTGATTCAAGCGCATCTTCCTTAGCACAGCCCAGCTGTCCAACTTGGGTAATTGAAGATCCATCAATACTAGACAGGGCAGTTGACCGTGTCTTGCCCTATCCAGCCAGTCCAGCGCTGCATCTACATTGGAAAGTACTTCCAATTCACAAGCCATATCACTGCAATTTGCGGCGATACGTGCCGCATCGATGTGATTGGGGTCGCTTGCTAATAACAATATGGTGTGGCAGGTTTGTTGCACCTTGGTCTCCCAACGGGGACGGCACCTCGCAGTGCCATCAACAAACTCTCCTCGTGCCCGACTCGTCTTTTGCTTTACTAGCGTGTCTAGAGGAGAACAGTACCTGTGCACCCCACAATTGGCAAGCCTTTCAGACTGCTTACCTATCTGACGATAGGTAACTGACTAGGCTCTACCTGCCACCCAAGCTTGCACAGAAGACAGCGCCTTCGCCAAATGCTCGGGCTGTGTGCCACCGGCCATCGCCATATCTGGCTTGCCGCCACCTTTGCCGCCCACTTGTTGCGCGACCATGTTGACCAACTCGCCTGCTTTGATCTTGCCAGTCAGACTGGCACTGACACCCGCAATCAAGCTGACTTTGCCATCCTGCACAGCAGCCAACACGATCGCCGCATTCGGCAGCTTGTCTTTCATGTTGTTAAGCGTTTCGCGCAATGCGAGTGCATCCGCACCATCCATCTGTGCCGCCAACACCTTGACCCCATTGACTTCGACTGCCTGTTTGAGCAAATCGTCGCCCTGCGATGCAGCTAGCTTGGATTTCAATCCGGCCAATTCTTTTTCCAAGGCTTTGACGTTGTCCAACACTTGCAACACACGTGTAGCAACTTGCTGTGGCTGAGCTTTCACCGCAGCCGCGATAGTGTGTAATTGCATTTGTTGCGCATTGATCAAGGCCAGCGCCCCTGCGCCGGTGACCGCCTCTACGCGGCGCACGCCTGCGGCCACGCCGCCTTCCGACACGATCTTGAACAGCCCGATATCGCCAGTGCGTTTGACGTGCGTACCACCACACAGTTCTTTAGAACTACCGATGGACAGTACACGCACTTCGTCGCCATACTTCTCACCGAACAGCATCATCGCGCCGCTCTTCTGCGCATCGGCGATTGCCATCACTTGCGCATCGGTCGCAGCGTTCGCAAGTATCTCAGCGTTCACGATGGTTTCCACTTTGGCGATGTCGGCGTCTGAAATCGCCGCGTTATGCACGAAATCGAAACGTGTTTTATCGGCATCTACTTGCGAACCTTTTTGCTGCACATGCTCGCCCAACACTTCACGCAAAGCCTTGTGCATCAAATGTGTCACGGAGTGGTTACGTTCAGTCGCAGCACGCGCCGCCGCATCCACACGTGCATTGATGCTATCACCCACTTTCAGCGTGCCGGTCTTGACCACACCGTGATGGCCGAACACCGTCGCTTGTATCTTCTGCGTATCTTCCACCGCAAAGATGCCTTGTGCAGCACGCAATTCACCGCTGTCGCCGACCTGACCACCTGACTCGGCATAGAAAGGCGTGTCATCCAATACCGCCACGCCAGCCTCACCTTCTGACAACGCCTGGACTGTCACGCCTTCTTTGTACAGCGCTAGAACCTTGCCTTGCTGCTGCAGGGACTCGTAACCGTGGAAGCGTGTCGCAGGGCCTTCGTATTCCAGATTGGCTGCCATCTTGAACTTGCCCGCCGCACGCGCCATCTGCTTCTGGTTCGCCATCGCCGCATCGAAGCCCGCGATGTCTACACTCACACCATGTTCACGACATACGTCTTGGGTTAAATCGAGTGGGAAGCCGAAAGTGTCGTGCAGTTTGAATGCAGTGTCGCCGTTGAATACGGCGGTGCCTGTCTTACTCATCTCGGCAAGCTCAGCTTCCAAGATCGACATACCATGTTCGATAGTAGTGAAGAAGCGCTCCTCTTCCTGCTTCAATACCTCCATCACACGCGACCTAGCTGAGGCCAAGTCGGGATAAGCCACACCCATCTCATTGACCAAGTCGGGAACTAGTTTATGGAAAAAGGCTGCTCGTGCGCCCAACTTATATCCATGACGGATAGCGCGACGGATGATGCGGCGCAGTACGTAGCCGCGGCCTTCGTTTCCAGGAATCACACCATCTGCAATGAGGAAGGAGCAGGCGCGGATATGGTCGGCCAGCACCTTCAACGATGGGGAGTCTAAATCGTCGCAGTGCGTCTCGCGCGCCGCAGCTTTGATCAGCGCTTGGAATAGATCGATCTCGTAGTTCGCATGCACGTGCTGCAAAACCGCCGAGATACGCTCCAAGCCCATGCCGGTATCAACCGAGGGCTTAGGCAGCAGATGCATCACGCCCGCTTCGTCGCGGTTGTACTGCATAAACACGTTATTCCAAATCTCGATGAAGCGGTCGCCGTCTTCTTCAGGTGTACCGGGCAAGCCACCAGGGATATGTGCGCCGTGATCGTAGAAGATTTCAGTGCAAGGGCCACACGGGCCCGTATCGCCCATCATCCAGAAGTTATCCGACGCATAGCGTGCGCCCTTGTTATCGCCGATACGGATCACGCGCTCCGCCGCCAAGCCCATCTCTTTAGTCCAGATGTCGTATGCCTCGTCATCTTCCGCGTATACGGTCACATACAGTTTGTCCTTGGGCAGTTTGTACACCTCGGTGAGCAATTCCCATGCGTACTTGATGGCATCGCGTTTGAAATAGTCACCGAAGCTGAAGTTACCCAACATCTCGAAGAAGGTGTGATGGCGCGCGGTGTAACCAACATTCTCCAGATCGTTGTGCTTGCCACCGGCGCGCACACATTTTTGCGATGAGGTCGCGCGGGTATAGGGGCGCTTGTCGAAACCGAGAAACACATCCTTGAACTGGTTCATCCCCGCGTTGGTGAACAACAGTGTTGGATCCTCATGCGGCACCAGCGAACTGGACGCGACGATGGTATGGCCTTTAGAGGCGAAGAAATCTAGGAATTGTTGGCGGATCTCACTGCTTTTCATTGCGCACCTTAGGGATAGGATTCATGGCTTTAACAAGGCGCGCATCATATCACGGCGGCCCATTGTGCTATAGCGTACGGGGTGTCAAGTCGAGACGTTTCAGCAGGGCTGGCCGCCTATTTTTGCAATAGCAATATCTGCATATCCATCACATTGGTGCCGGTCGGACCTGGCTTGAAATGCGACTGTCCACCACTCATCTCATCCAACTTCTGAAAATACCCATAAGAGTCGTTATCTGCTAGATAGCGATGAGCAGCTAGCCCGTCCACCTTAGAGACGGTAGTGCCATTCACATACGCACCAGCGGCATCATTCGGTCCATCCGTACCATCTGTGCCAGCCGAAAACAGACTCACACCGCACATGCCGGCGATCGCTATGGCGAAAGCCAGCGCGAGTTCTTGATTGCGGCCGCCCTGCCCTTTGCCGCTGACCGTGACGGTTGTTTCGCCCCCACTCAACAGACAGCGCCGCTCCCCGCTTTGCATCTGCGCGAGTTCCTGGCGTGCCAGATCAGCCAGTTGCAGAGCAACCTCGCGAGCTTCGCCGCTGACAGCGTCATCGACGATACGACTTTCAAAACCCAGCTGCTGAGCTTTATCCAGCGCGGCATGCAGAGCCAATCGCAGATTTGCCACCACCACGTTCTGCGTCTTAGCCCAGCAAGGCGCATCGCGTTTTACCGACTCAGCGACCAAACCCTGCTGTCCCGCTAGTAGATGACGCAACACCGCTTGCGGCAGCTGTGTTTCCAATTTATATCGTCTGATCACTTGCATGGCCTCGGCGTAAGTCGAGTCGTCCGGAGCGGTGGGGCCGGAGGCGATCACATCCAAGGGATCGCCGATGACATCAGACAGGATCAAGGTCAGTAACTGCGCGGGATATACCGCCTGCGCTAAACGACCTCCCTTGATAGCGGAGAGATGTTTACGCACTGCATTCAACTCACGAATGTCGGCACCTGCATGCAGCAACAAACGCGTCGTTTGCTGTTTATCTTTTAGTGTGATGCCTTCTGTTGGTGCGACTAACAAGGCCGACGCGCCGCCCGACAACAGCGTGATGACTAATGAGCGTTCATCCGCATCATAGGCAAGCTGCAAGATATGACGTGTCGCCACCACGCCCGCTTGGTCTGGCACTGGGTGAGCGGCTTCTAACTGTTTTATATGACTTAGCGGTACACAATGTCCGTACTTGACTACGATGGCGCCAGAGACGATACGAGCACCCAATTGAGATTCAACAGCCAAAGCCATACGCGCTGTGGCTTTGCCAGCGCCAAGCACATAGATGTTATCGAACGCAGTAAGGTCGTAGCGCCTGTCGGCGATCTGCAGGGTGTCGTCGCTGATACTTAAGGCCGCCATGACGGCGTAATAGGGGGCGACCGCAGCCAGACCAGCGTTAAAGATCGCCAGCGCTGGATTCATCGGTAGTTTGCAGCACTTTGAATATCACATCAAAACCAAATCCGCGCGATTGCATAAAGCGCATCTGCTTGGCTTTTTCCTTTGCGTCTTGGGGGAGTTGACCGAACTTTCTTTGCCACACTGAACGGGCGGCTTCCAGTTCGCTTTCTTTAAGGGAAAACAATTCAGCGCATATCAGCTCGTCGCTTATACCGCGCTGTTTAAGTTCATGTGTGATACGTTGTGTGCCGAAACGGCTACGTTTGCTATGGATGAACAGTGCGGTGGCACGTTCATCGGATAGCCAACCGCGCGCTGTCAGATCGTCCAGCAAGCCATCAAGGTCGACCGACTGGGTCTGCTCGAATTCATCTTCAGCCTGCACATAGGGCAACAGCTTGGCGCGCAACTCAGCGCGGCTATGCTCGCGACGTGCCAGATACTGCAAGGCACGCGCGCGTAAACTAAGCTCAGGCTTGCGCCTCATCATCTTTGGCCTCTAGCTTGGCATCAGCCTTACTGGCTTTTGTCCCAGCTTTGGCTTTGGTCTTTTCAGTAGCGACCAATAAAGCCACGCCCAACGCTTCGCGCACTTTGTTCTCTATCTCGAAGGCGATGTCGGGATTGTTGCGCAGATATTCGCGCGCGTTGTCCTTACCCTGCCCGATCTTGTCACCCTTGTAGGCATACCAAGCGCCGGCTTTTTCCACCAACTTGTGCTGTACGCCCAAATCGATGATCTCACCCTCACGCGAGATACCCTCGCCGTACAAGATGTCGAACAGGGCCTCGCGGAACGGCGGAGCGACCTTATTCTTCACTACTTTCACGCGGGTCTCGTTACCGATGACCTCGTCACCTTTCTTGATCGCGCCGATACGACGAATATCCATACGCACTGAGGCGTAGAACTTCAACGCATTACCGCCGGTGGTGGTCTCTGGGTTGCCAAACATCACACCGATCTTCATACGGATCTGGTTGATGAAGATCACCATAGTGTTGGAGCGATTGATATTGCCGGTCAATTTACGCAAGGCTTGTGACATCAGACGTGCATGTAAGCCCATCTGTGAATCCCCCATCTCGCCTTCGATCTCGGCCTTAGGCGTGAGTGCAGCGACAGAGTCGACCACCACAACGTCTACCGAACCCGAGCGCACCAACATATCCACGATCTCCAATGCCTGTTCGCCGTTGTCTGGCTGAGAAATGAGCAAGTCTTCTACCTTGACGCCCAGCTTCTTTGCGTACTGAGGATCAAGCGCGTGTTCGGCATCGATAAAGGCAGCTGTGCCGCCTAATTTCTGCATCTCTGCGATGACTTGCAGGGTCAGTGTGGTCTTACCGGAAGACTCAGGACCGTAGATCTCAATGACACGACCACGTGGCAGACCGCCCACGCCCAGCGCAATGTCCAGACCCAAAGAGCCGGTGGACACTACCTGGATATCCTTAGTTACATCGTTCTCGCCCAGTCGCATGATCGAACCTTTACCGAATTGCTTCTCGATCTGTGCAAGTGCGGCTGAGAGGGCTTTGCTTTTGTTTTCATCCATGATGGTCACTCCGAATAATTGATGGCGGATTGTTGCATAACAGTCCGCAGTTGTACAGAACGTTCGTTCTTTTTATTTAAATGGGATAGATACGAAGAGACTAGGCTTGCTCAGCACGCCCTGACAAGAGTTCGACCACACCACGCAGGGCGATGGCCACGGCTTGTGCCCTGACCTCGGCTCGGCTGCCCTGTAGATGATGGACTCGCGCCGTGCACGCGCCCTGTTTGTAGCCCCAGGCGAACCATACTGTGCCCACCGGTTTTTCAATCGAGCCACCGTCCGGTCCAGCAACACCACTGACTGCCAATGCTACCTGAGCGTTGCTATGCACCAGTGCACCGCTCACCATCTCGCGCACCGTTGCTTCGCTCACTGCGCCGTGTAGTTCCAATGTCGCAATGGGCACATCCAGCATCTGCTGCTTGGACAGATTGGAATAGGTAACAAAGCCGCGCTCGAACCAAGCAGAACTACCCGCGACATCGGTGATGAGTTGGGCCACCCCGCCGCCGGTGCAGGACTCGGCTGTGGCCAACATAAGACCGTGGGCTTTAAGCAGGGCACCAACTTGGGCAGAAAGTATATTCATCGTTTCTCAATCAAAAGAACACTCAAAAACTTATCCACGAAAAACACGAACTAAAGCCAAACTGTAAACATTCTTGTCTCAAAATCCAGTTTCCATCGACTATCAGTGGCTATGATTTTTTCGTGCCTTTCGTGTTTTTCGTGGAAGATGTATTTTGCTTTTTACAGCCCGCGTGCCAAGTCGTTCTGAATATCAATCACGGCTTCCAGTCCCACTGCGATGCGAATCAAGCCATCGCTGATGCCGGCTGCCGCACGTGCCTCTGGGGTGATACGCGCATGCGTGGTCGTGGCCGGATGCGTGATGGTGGATTTGGTATCGCCCAGATTCGCAGTGATGGACAGCAGCTTGGTGTTGTCGATGAGACGCCATGCTGCATCTTTGCCCCCCTTGACCTCAAACGACACGATGCCGCCACCGGTCTTCTGCTGCTTCATCGCCAGAGCATGTTGCGGATGCGAAGGCAGTCCTGGATAGAACACGCGCGCCACATTGGGCTGTTGCTCCAGCCATTTCGCCAACTCCAATGCATTGGCACTGTGCGCATCCATACGCAACTTAAGTGTCTCCAAGCCTTTCAGGAACACCCAAGCATTGAATGCACTCATGGTCGGCCCAGTGGTACGCAAGAATCCGTATACCGGCTCCATCAATTTCTTGCTCCCCAGCACTGCGCCGCCAAGTACTCGACCTTGGCCGTCTATGTATTTAGTGGCGGAATGGATGACGATGTCCGCACCTAACTCTAAAGGGCGTTGCAAGATTGGCGTACAAAAACAGTTGTCCACCGCCAGCAGTGCGCCACAATCCTTGGCGACCTTGGCAAGCGCCGCAATGTCGGAGATCTCGGTGAGCGGGTTGGACGGTGTCTCCAAGAAAAACAGCTTGGTATTGGGGCGCACTGCCGCCTGCCAAGCAGACACATCTGTAGCCGACACAAAGGTGGTATCCACACCGAATTTCTTGAACACGTTGTTGAACATATTCACGGTCGAACCGAACAGACTCTGAGACGAGACAATATGGTCGCCCGCCTTGAGCAAGCCCATCACGCAGGCCAAGATGGCCGACATTCCAGACGATGTGGCCACACACTGTTCTGCACCTTCCAGCGCGGCGAGGCGCTCCTCGAACATGCTCACGGTGGGATTGGTAAAACGTGAATAGATATTGCCAGGCTGTTCACCTATAAAGCGCGCCGCCGCTTGCGCCGCACTAGGAAACACGAAACTGGAAGTGAGGAACATCGCCTCGCTGTGTTCGCCGAATTGACTGCGTTGTGTGCCTGCGCGCACCGCCAAGGTCTCAAGCTGATACTTTTCTTCTGACATATTTATTTCCTTTCTAAATTCTTAAGCATGCTCTGCGCGACATCTCGCCCAAATTCGCTTTGCGTTAATTTTGAAATCACATTGCGCTGATCCTGCTCGCTGCGATTCTGGCTGAGTTTGAACTTACCTTCGATACGAGTCAGCTTGATTTCAAAACCTACGATGGCGCTTAACATGCGCTCGCGCATCACTGGAGTCAGCGCAAGTTTCCAAGGTTTTGGATACGCTTTCTCATGCTCATCCACAAGTATGTGCAAGGTTGCTTCTAACTCTGCTTCCGGCAAAATTCGCGCCTTCCCATACGCATGCACTGCTGAAAAATTCCAAGTCGGAACAGTCATAGGATTAGGCTCATACCAATTCGGCGACACATAAGCATGCGCGCCATTGAATATCACTAATATTTCCATACCCGCAGCGAAATCCTGCCATTGCGGATTGTTACGCGCCATGTGTCCAAGCAGGCCACCTTGTGAGCCAATACGGCTATCCAACATGAGCGGCAAATGACTCGCAAAAGGGACAGCGTCGTGCGTGGTGACTAACGTTGCAAAACTGTGCGCACGCATGAAATCCTGCAATGTATGCGAATCCGCCTCTATAAATTCCTTCGGGATATACATATGGCGCCTCGCCCAATAAAAAACCCGGATAGCTTAAGCTAAACCGGGTCTCCCCCGCTTTAGCTGTATTTGTAATGCGCCCGCAAGCTGTTCCTCAAATCGGCGCAGGTGCAAAGTAACATCGCCCTGTATTGTCCGTCAACTCGTAGCGATTTCGGTTTCAATGCGAAGGCGAGACAAGGCGGCAACGAGCACACGACGAAACAGTGCATACAGCTCGGCAAAGGAGTGTGCGAGGAGGCCAACACAGTATCGCCGATGCAGTGGAAGCGAAACTACATTGAAGAAGCACTCATCGCTAGATTCAATTCCATCTGGTCGTCGTCGGTAGGTTTGACATCCTTTTCGCCGTTGCGACGGGCTTCTACACGATCCAGATATTCCGGTGTGATGTCGCCGGTGATGTACTGTCCATCGAAACAGGAGGCATCAAAATCGACGATGTTAGGATTGGCTTTACGCACCGCCGCCTTCAGATCTTCCAAGTCCTGATAGATGACGCCGTCAGCACCGATCTCGAAACAGATCTCTTCGTCAGTGCGACCGGTGGCAATCAGTTCGGTGCGGCTGGGCATATCGATGCCGTAGACGTTCGGGAAGCGCACTGGCGGAGCTGCCGAGGCGAAATACACCTTGAGCGCGCCGGCATCACGTGCCATCTGCACGATCTCACGACTGGTCGTGCCACGCACGATGGAGTCATCCACCAGCAACACGTTCTTGCCTTTGAACTCCACACCGATGGCATTGAGCTTTTGGCGCACAGATTTCTTGCGCATCGCCTGTCCTGGCATGATGAAGGTACGGCCTATATAGCGATTTTTGACAAAGCCTTCGCGGAAACGGATGTTGAGATGATTAGCCAGCTGTAGAGCACTAGGACGACTGGAATCAGGGATGGGGATGACCACGTCGATCTGCACATTCACCCACTCGCGTTTAAGCTTTTCGGCCAGATATTCGCCCATATAGAGACGTGTCTCATAGACTGATACACCATCGATGACAGAATCGGGACGCGCGAAATAGACGTATTCGAAGATGCAGGAATTCAGTTTGGCTTTATCGCTGCACAGCTTGGTTTGCATCTTACCGTTGAAGTCTATGTATACCGCCTCACCCGGCGCGATGTCGCGCAAAAAGGTGAAGCCCAACGTATCAAGCGCTACGCTCTCAGAAGCAACCAGATACTCGGGGCCATTAGCGGTCTCATTGACACCTACTACCAGCGGACGGATACCGTAGATGTCGCGGAACGCCACCAAGCCGTAACCCGCGATCATCGCCACCACCGCATAAGCACCACGGCAACGCTGATGTACTCCAGCCACTGCAGCGAAGATGGCCGCTGCATCCAAACGTACACCCTTGGACTTTGCCTGCAACTCATGCGCGAACACATTGAGCAGCACTTCAGAGTCAGAATTGGTATTCACATGGCGCAGATCGTCCACGAACAACTGCTTCTGTAACTCTTCGGTATTAGTCAGATTGCCGTTGTGGCCGAGTACTATACCGAACGGTGAATTGACATAGAAAGGCTGCGCTTCGTTGTGATCCACCGCCGAGCCCGCTGTCGGATAGCGCACATGGGCTATACCGGCATTTCCAGTGAGTGCACGCATATTGCGGGTGCGGAACACGTCACGCACCATGCCATTGCCTTTATGCAGATGGAAAGTACGTCCGTCCAGTGTCGCAATGCCGGCAGCATCTTGACCGCGATGCTGCAGAACTTGCAAACCGTCGTACAACAACTGATTAGCCGGTGTCTGAGACACCACTCCGAGAATGCCACACATAATCTCTATCCCAAATAATGAATCTTAAAAAATCAACTCTTGGCGCGATACACAATGCGCTGCGCGATATTGTCTGGTAACCATAGTTTGGTCTTGAGCGCCATCGCTTCGGCGGCGCTGCTGAACTTGGCTTCACGCCAGAAATTCTGCTCTGGAATATGTGTCATGCCCGCTGTCCACACCAGCGCAATCACCACCAGCACACCACGCGCCACCCCGAACACCGCACCTAACACGCCATCTATCAGACCTAACCCGACTGCCTTGGCCAGCTTGGACAGCAACCACGCCAGCATCGCCCAGACTAACAGCACTGCGATGAACACACCCACATAGGACAATGCCACCCGAGTCTGCTCGTTCGCTATAGGCAGAGCCGTCGCCAACTGCGGCGCCACATAACGGCTCACCAGAAACGCCAGCGGCCAACCCATGATGGACAACACTTCGTATACCGCGCCCCGCCACAATCCAACCAGTACCGAGATCGACACGATGCCGATCAGGGCGTAGTCAAATTCTGTCATTTCGCACTCGTCACCACCGGATGCAAACCGTGCTTTTCTAGCAACACACGAACCTTTTCAGCTTTTTCGCGCTCGGGATAAGGCCCCACTCGCACCCGTATGGTGTTACCTGATTTTTCGGTATACGCCTTAAAGCCCCAAGCTTTGAGTTGGGCGAGTTCGCGTTTGGCCGTATCGGCACTGCTATAAGCGCCAACCTGTGCAACAAAACTATCTTCGGTTGCAGTAGCCTTAGTGGGCGCTGGCTTGGCTACAACTGTATTTTTGGCTGAAGAAGCGACCGTCTTGGCTGGTTCGATTTTTTTGATAGGAGCCGGTGCAGCTTGCGCCACGACAGGTGATGATTTTTCAGTGGCGACGACGGTGGCACTTGCTGGCGCTGCGACCGTGATGGGCAGCGAAGGAGTAGCTTGCACTGCAACAGGCGAGATAGTCTCATCGGGGCTGGCAGCACTCACCGCACTTGCGGGATTATCGTAAACCTCTTCGGTAGCCTTGCCTGGTACGAAGTCACCCACCTTATCGGCTGCTGGGATGCGAAGTTCGATATCGCCGCCATTACTTTTGGGTTCGCTATCCAACACCATAGGCAGGATAACGACCACGGCCAGCGTCAGAGCGGCGGCACCGATCAGGCGACGACGCAGCTTGCGCCGCAGGTTCAACTCTTCCTCTGTGTACTGTTTAGCCATAGCCTGTACTCGTGTGTGATTTTGTCCGTTCGCGCACGAGCGCGAGCGTCATGTAGTTCGCAGTCCCTGCTCTTGCATCACTGCGGCGACCGTGTAGAACGATCCGAAGGCGGCGATTCTATCATTTTCACCTGCTGCGTTATAGGCAAAACGCACTGCTGCGGGCACATCTTCCAGACACACGACCTCACCCCGTACTGACGCATCTTGCAACACCTGCGCCAACTCGGACGTACTAGCGCCGCGTGGCGCGTCTATAGCGGCTATCAGCCACACGTCGATGTGCGGATCCAGCAGCCGCACCACGCCCGCCATATCCTTGTCCTTGAGCATGGCGAAGATGGCATAGGTCTTAGCGGGGGGGAGATTGGCAAAGTTCTGCGCCAAGGTGCGCGCAGCATGCGGATTGTGTGCCACATCTAAGATGAGTTGCGGCTTACCTGGTACAAACTGGAAACGTGCTGTCAGTTCCACCTCGGTCAGTCCGCGTCGCACCGCGGCCATACTGACCGGCACACGGTCTTGCATCACATCGAGTACCGCCAGCACCACACTGGCATTGTTCAACTGGAATGCCCCGCGCAGCGCAGGATGCGGCAAGGCGTTGCGCGCACCGACTTTGCTGCGGTAATCCCATTGCCCCTGATGTGGCGTGCAACCAAAGTCCGCACCTATGCGCCACAGCTCCGTGCCTATTGCTTGTGCATGATCCAGCAAAGGTTGCGGGATATTGGCGTCCGAACATATCCCCACCTTGCCGGCGCGGAAGATGCCCGCCTTCTCGTAGGCGATCTGCTCGCGGGTGTCACCCAGATAGTCGGTATGGTCGATATCCACATTGGTCACCACCGCACAATCGCTGTCGAACACATTGACCGCATCCAAGCGACCGCCCAGCCCCACCTCCAATATCGCGACCTCTACATTATGTGCGATGAAGCTTTGCATGGCGGCAAGCGTGCCAAACTCGAAATATGTCAACGCGATATCGCCACGTGCATGCTCGATCTGCTCGAAGGAAGCGCAGAGCTCAGCATCGCTCACTTGCTGCTTGGCGATACGCACCCGTTCGTTGTATCGCAGGATGTGCGGCGAGGTGTAACAGCCTACTTTATAGCCTGCCGCATATAAGATGCTTTCCAACATGGCGCAGACCGAGCCTTTACCATTGGTGCCACCCACCACGATGACCGGAAAATCCGGATCAAGTGCTAGGCGATGCTTGACCTCGGCGACGCGCTCAAGTCCAAGCGCGATGGTCTTGGGATGCAAGGATTCTAGGTGTGTGAGCCATTCGGCCAGATTCTTGGGCATAACTAGGGACGAATTCCTGTCATTTACACAATACCGATGGGTATTGAAAAGCGGGCCTGAGCCCGCCTCATGAGATCATTTTTTTGCGACAACGAGCAAACCCAGCAGAACTAATCCTACGCCCAGCAAGGTACGCAAAGTGATCGCTTCTTTGAGTATTAGCCACGCCAACAAAATCGCGACCAGCACACTGCCCTTGTCTATCAAAGCCACCGTCGCCACATCGCCCACCTTGAGCGCTTTGTAGTAGAACACCCAAGACAATGCGGTCGCTATACCAGACGCGCCCAGCCACACATAGTTATCTTTGCGCAGCCCTGAGAATTCAGCTGGGGACACCGCCCAAACGGCGAACAACAGCACGAACACCACCACGAACAAAGTTCGGACGGTAAGCCCCAGCTCACTGGAGATACCGATCATGCCTTGTTTGGCGATCACAGCTGTGAAGCCCGCGAAGAACATGGACAGAAAAGCGTAGATCACCCAACGTTCCATGTTTTACTCCCGGGCTAATCGATCAGGCAGCTACGCTCTCCGTTACTGCCGGCTGCTTGGTCAACAAGGTGATCAGAGTCGCCAGTTGTGCACGCATCTCACGACGGTCGATGATCATGTCCACTGCACCGTGCTCCAGCAGGAACTCGGCACGCTGGAAGCCTTCCGGCAAAGTCTCACGTACGGTCTGCTGAATCACGCGCGCACCAGCGAAGCCAATCAGCGCGCCAGGTTCGGCGATGACCACGTCGCCCATAAAGGCGAAGCTAGCAGATACACCGCCCATAGTAGGGTCGGTCAGCACCGATATAAAAGGCAGCTTTTCTTCAGACAATTGCGTCAATGCCGCACAAGTCTTGGCCATTTGCATCAAAGACAACAAGCCCTCCTGCATACGCGCACCACCGCTGGCCGCAAAGCAGATGAACGGGCTCTTCTGTTCGATGGCATCACGCACACCGCGCACGAAGCGCTCGCCCACTACCGAGCCCATAGAGCCGCCCATGAAGCTAAACTCAAACACGGCAACCACGACGGGCACGTTATGGATACTGCCTTGCATCACGACCAGCGCATCATCCTCACCTGTGCTGCTCTTGGAGGCGACTAGGCGTTCCGAATATTTCTTCTGGTCCTTGAACTTCAGGGTATCGACTGGCAATACCTCAGTACCGATCTCGAAGCGCCCTTCACTATCCAACAGCCAATCCAGACGGGTGCGTGCCGTGACACGATGATGGTGATCGCACTTGGTGCAGACACTATGGTTCTTTTCCAAGTCGGAGTAATACAACACCGCCTGACAGGAAGGACATTTGGTCCACAGACCTTCAGGAACGTTCTTTTTCAGATCGCCTTCGCGGCGCTTGATCTTGGGTGGTAGTAGTTTTTGAAACCAGCTCATGTAGTTCTCCCGTTGTTGCTTTTTATATAGCCTGTCTTAACTCTTTAACTAGGCGACCGACATTCTCCACCACATTCTGCGCGGTGGAATCTTCAATCTCTTGCACGATGCGACTACCGACCACCACACCGTCGCACAATTTGGCCACTGCTTTTGCTGTGACTGCATCGCGTATCCCAAAGCCCACCCCTATAGGTAACTTGATATGTTTGCGCAACTGCGGCATCTTTTCCTCGATTGCGGACAGATCGATGCTACCTGAACCTGTCACGCCTTTGAGCGACACATAGTATACGTAGCCGCGCGCCAATTTGGCGACTTGCTGGATACGAGCCTCATTGGTTGTCGGCGCGAGTAGGAAGATAGGCGCGATATTGTGGCGCTGCAGATGCTCGAAAGCGTCATGACTCTCTTCCGGCGGAAAGTCCACTGTTAACACACCGTCCACACCGACATCAGCACAGCGTTGCGCAAACACATCCCAACCCATGGCTTCGATCGGATTTCCGTAGCCCATCAACACCACAGGAGTGTTCGCATCCTGCTTACGGAACTCGGCGACTAGAGCCAGCACCGAACGCAGTGTCACGCCTTTTTTGAGGGCGCGCTCCGAAGCACGCTGTATGGTCGGGCCATCGGCCATCGGATCGGAAAAAGGAACTCCCAGCTCCAACACATCAGCACCCGCCGCCACCAAAGCGTGCAGCAATGGCACGGTCTGTTCGGGCGATGGATCGCCAGCGGTGATAAAGGGGATAAGCGCTTTGCGATTGTGCTGCTTTAATTTTGCAAAAGTGATATCGATGCGGCTCATAGCGTGATTCCTTTGATGCGCGCTACGGTATTCATGTCTTTATCGCCACGACCGGAGAGATTGACCAGCAATACTTTATCTTTGTCCATGCCGGGTGCTATTTTCATCGCATGAGCCAGCGCGTGGCTGGATTCCAATGCAGGGATGATGCCTTCAAAGCGACACAACGCATCGAATGCAGCAATCGCTTCGTCGTCATTGCTGGCAACATATTGGGCGCGGCCAATCTCATTCAACAGACAATGTTCAGGACCGACGCCGGGGTAATCCAGACCGGCGGATATGGAATGCGTCTCGATAATCTGGCCGTCCTCGTCCTGCATCAGATTGACCCTGTTACCGTGCAACACACCAACCTTAGCATTGGCTGTCAACGGTGCGGCGTGCTTGCCGCTTGCGATGCCATAACCGCCAGCCTCGACACCGATGATCTGCACTTCAGGCACTTCGATATAAGGATGGAACAGACCGATTGCATTGGAACCGCCACCTACGCAGGCAATCACCGCATCCGGCTGACGTCCTATCATCTCTGGCATCTGCACTTTAGCCTCTTTACCGATGATGCTTTGGAAGTCCCGCACCATCATGGGGTAAGGGTGTGGACCTGCAGCGGTACCGAAGATGTAGAAGGTGTCTTCCACGTTGGTGACCCAATCGCGTATCGCCTCGTTGCAAGCGTCTTTAAGCGTCTTGGAACCGCTTTCCACTGGCACCACCTTCGCCCCCAACAACTTCATACGGAAAACATTAGGCGCTTGGCGCTGAATATCTTCCGCACCCATATAAACGATGCACTCCATGCCGAAACGCGCTGCCACAGTTGCCGTCGCTACACCGTGCATGCCGGCACCGGTTTCGGCGATGACACGTTTCTTGCCCATGCGCTTGGCCAGCAGGGCCTGTCCCATCGCGCTGTTGATTTTGTGCGCGCCGGTATGGTTCAAGTCTTCACGTTTAAGATAGATCTGCGCACCGCCCAGATGCTCGGACAATCGCTTGGCATGGTAGACAGGACTGGGGCGCCCCACGTAATGCTTCAGCTCGTATGCCAACTCGGCTTTAAATTCTGGATCATCTTTGAAACGCAAATATTGTGCGGTCAGTTCCTCCACGGCCGGAATCAGCGTCTCGGCCATATAGACGCCGCCGAACTGGCCGAAATGACCGGTGTTATCGGGAAAGTTATACATCAGTTGTGAACTCCGTTATCTATTTGCTGCGCGTCATCCTAAGCTGCCGCACAGTACTATCAATCTCTTGTTTTAATTCAGACTGCCACGCCCGATGAGAGAGTCCATGTGCCTAACTTCATGCATGAAACGCGCGACCTTCGCTGCGTCCTTGATACCTTTACTAGCTTCCACACCGCTAGACACATCTACCGCATATGGATGCACCAACTCTATCGCAGCAGCGACGTTTTCAACATCCAATCCACCGGAAAGGATCACTGGCATCCCCAAACTCTTGGGTATCAAAGCCCAATCGAACTTCGCTCCAGTGCCACCAGGTATACCTTCCACATAGGCATCCAGCAACAAGCCACTGGCGGTGGAAAAATCAGTCGCGCATTGTAGCAAATCCACTCCGGCTTTGACGCGTATCGCTTTGAGATAGGGACGCCCGAACTGCACACAGTATTCGGGACTCTCGTTACCGTGGAACTGCAACACATCCAGCGGCACTGCTGCCAGCACTTCACGCACAAACTCAGGGGTCGCATCGACAAACAGGCCAACGCTGCTGACGAAGGGAGGCAACATACGCGTCAAGTGCACAGCCTGTGCGATGCTCACATGACGCGGACTACGCTCGTAGAACACCAAGCCTATGGCGTCCGCACCGCTGCGCGCGACTGCTTGCACATCCTGTTCACGGGTCAATCCACATATCTTCACGCGCGTCATTTGCTGGTATTCCATTCCTTTTCCAATTGTGGCAAGCCCCACCGAGCATCGTAACGAATGTGGCGCAAGTATAAGCCATCGGGTGCGAAGGTCGGTGCGGCCATGCGGCGATTGCGGCTGGCCAATACTTCAGCTAGCCAGTGCGGAGGGTGCTTACCTTTTCCCACATAGACCAAACAGCCGACGATGTTGCGGACCATGTGGTGCAGAAAAGCGTCCGCGCTCACGTCGAACACCAACATATCGCCTTCGCGATGGATATCCAGACTGCGCATAGTCTTGATCGGCGATTTAGCCTGACACTCAGCGGCACGCAGAGCACTGAAGTCATGCGTACCTATCAGGTGCTGTGCTGCCATATGCATCGCATCTAAATCCAGAGGTAGGTGATACCAACCCACCTTTCCTGCATGTAAGGCGGTACGCGTGGGGCGGTTCAACAGGAAATATCGGTAGCTGCGTCCCTCCGCAGAGAAGCGTGCATGAAACTCATTGGATACTGGATGTGCCCAGCGCACCACGATACTGCGTGGCAACACCGCATTCGCGCCGCGCACCCACGCTTGCAAGGGACGCTGCGCCTCGGTGTCGAAATGCACCACCTGTTCAAGTCCATGCACACCGGTATCGGTACGCCCTGCCGCACTCACTGCGATAGGACTTGCGGCAATTTCATTCAATGCGGCTTGCAACGCGTCTTGCACCGTTGCTACACCCGATTGGCTCTGCCAACCACAGTAGTGGCTGCCGTCGTACTCTACCCCTAAGGCAATTCTCATCTCAGTATCAGCCCCAATATCAATATTGCCAACAATATCGCTAGCGCGATGTCACGAGCTGCCCAGCGGTGTAACGGCAAAGCTATATGCTGCTGAGCGATTTCATGTGTCTCGAACAGTCCCTGCAAGGCATCCTGCCAGCGCGCATGACTGCGCAACATCGCCACTTCGGCATATTGCAGTGTCAGCGCCAGCCGTATCGCACAGCGCTCTCGTGACAAACCCATGTAACGCAACGGAGCAAACAGACTGTAGAGGCCTGAAATCAATTGCAGCCTATGTAGTCCACCTAGCAACACGGCCAAACTTGCCAAGGCTGCAAGCAAACGCAGCAACTGCGTGGCCCCGTCTTGCAATCCTTCATAGACCGGACTCCAATTACCCAACTCCGGCATCACTGCCTGCCCAGGTGTGCTGTAAGCATAGATGAAGAGCAGTGACAGCATGATCCAGCGTGTGCGTCTAAGCAGTTGCGCCAACTTACTTCCCGCCAACCACCATCCCAAGGCTAGCGTCAATGTAGCCAATATCAGCAGCGCGACAAACGGCGCGCGCTGCATATAGGTAACGAACACGCACCATGTCAGGATGAGTAGGGCGGGATGTATGCGCATGGTCTACTCCAAAAAAAACGGCAGCCCATACGAGCTGCCGCCGGTAAAGTACGACTATATTAACCGAGCTGGTTCAATATCTCTTTCGCTGCGGCGCGTTGTTCTGCATCGCCTTCCTTCAAGACTTCGTCCAATATCTCCTTGGCACCACCAGAATCGCCCATCTCTTGGTAAGCCTTAGCCAAGTCCAGCTTGGTTGCCACTTCATGCCACTGTGCACTGTCTGCTGCGGGTTCGCCCGCTGCTGGTTTGTCATCATCCATATTCAGATTGATGGCGCCGAGATCAAACTCCGCCGGCTTGGGTGCTTCAACTTTCGGAGCCTTATCAATAGGAAAGTCCAACGTGAATGGCATATCACTGTCATCCTTTTGAACTTCAGCCTTAGGTGTCACGATGGTTGCGTCACTCGCAGCAGGCATCTTGGGATGCGTTGCAGTGACATCGAACACCAGATCTTCCAAGCTAGGCAAACTCTCCGCCTTATCGCCTGCAACTTCCAGCTTGTCATGCGTGGCAGTGACATCGAAGTCCATGGTTGCTGGCGCGGCTGGCATAGATGGATTAGTCGCAGTTATATCAAAATCCATAACCGGATTCTTGGCTGCTGCCAATTCTTCAGGTGTAAACACCACAGTCTTAGCATTCTCAGCAGTTTCCTGATTTGTTTTAGCTTCACCTTCCGGCTTGCGCGTCAGTGTCTTGGTGGTCAGATCTACGGGGGCAGACAATGCAACTGTCTGCATGGTCGCACTATCTGAATCTTCAACTTTGGACTCGCCGCCATACAGACTATTCTTAGGATCAATCTTGCGACCCATTTCGGCGATCTGTAGCCAAGTCTGGTCATCACTGCCAGACTTCATCGGTGCGGCAATACCCTCAAACGATTTTGCATCTTTGCGTGAAGCATAAATCTCCAACAACTTCATTTTAATCGCAGCTTTGTTGGCTGAGGTCTGCAGTGCTTCCTTAAGGATTTCTTCAGCCTGCACATCACGACCAAAACTCAGGAACAGATCGGCCTCGCTGATAGGATCATCATCACTTGCAGCCGTCGCCAAAGTCTGAGTACTGCCGGCTTGGATAGTAAAGTCGCCCGTATCAGGCGAAGGAATTACTGGTGCGGCAATACGGCCAGTAGTCGAACCGAAATCCTCACCTTTAGAGGGCTTAGCTACTACCGCCTTAGGTTTATTCTTGCGACGTGATATAGCAAAAGCCAAACCGCCTAAGCCTAATAGAGCAGCAGCCCCGCCACCCAAATACAAAGGATCTGCTAAGAGATCATCGATCAGGGATGTTTCTACAACGACAGGCTGCGGTACGGGCTTGGCGACCGGTTTGACTGCACTCGCTGCTTCAACAGCAGAAACGGCGGCAACTTGAGATGCTGCGACTTCTGTTGCTGCGACTTCAGATGCGACAGCAATGGGCGCACTTGCAGCATTCGCCAATGCGGCAGCCTCGGTCTTCAATTCAGCAAGTCGTTTCATGTCCTGCAGATTCTTTTCCAGTAAGGCGGCACGCGTTTGCTCGTCTGCTACTGCCTTAGCCTTGGCTATCGCTTCTTCCTGCGCGGCGTTCTTGCTGTCTTGACTAGTTGCTTTACCTGCAGCGGCGACCTTGTCGTTCACGGCATCACCCTTGGATAACTTCAGGACTTCCTTGGCACCCTCTTTGGCGACAGGCGTTTTATCGGCGACACTGCTGCTGATCTTGCCCGCACTGACCTGCTGTGCTTCCTGATGTTCGGCACTGATGCTAGGTGCACTTGCCATCTTCTGGCGATAGGCGTTCCAATCACTGACCTGTGCGTGTATCTCTTTCCTTGCATCTGCTTGAGAGATGGCTTCAAGTTCCTGCGCGTCAGGCATACGCAATATCTTGCCGGTCTTGATGCGGTTCATATTCTTCGCGTCGAACTGATCAGCATTGGCGCGATAGAGGGCGACCAACATGCGCTCCAGACTCACGCCATCCACACTGTTCGCTGCAGCAATCTTGGTCAAGGTGTCACCACGCTGTACCTTGACCTCTCCAGCATTCATCGTCGCCGTGGCGACTTTTGCCGGCGCGACTTTAGCGGGCTTCTCTACAGCAGGTGCTTGCTCTATGGGCTGGCTGTTTACCGGCTCGCTCTCTGGTACAGGCTCGGTAGCGATCTCCACCATCTGTTCTTCCGGAGGAGCTTCTGCTACCGGCGCTACTACTGGTGCGGCAACGACCGGCTCAACGGCAGGAGCAACCGCTTGCACAGGTGCTGGCGCGGGCTGTTGGGCCTCATAACCGACGGGGTCCAACAGGAAGGTGTATTCGCGCACCAATTTTCCTGAAGCCCAGCTCAGCTCTACCAACAAGCTCACGAAGGGATCATTGATCTCCTTACTGCTTGTCGCATGTATATAAGATGCGCCGTCGGCACGGCTCTCTATCGTGAATTTGAATTTATTTCCGTAAGGATAGTCCAGCCCCGCCTGTTTATATGCTTCAGGCGTAGCTAAGCGTGCCACCAAGCTGGACTTTTCGGATTTATCGACTGAAAACAGCTCAATATCCGCTTTAAGGGGTTGACCCAAAGCAGAAACCACGTTGATTCCACCTATCCCCGCCGCAGACGCTTGCGCCGACCAAGTTATCGCTGCGACCCCGAGTAGCTTCAATAGTGATTTATTCACGCTATCACCTTCATCTTATTTGTTTGGACAATTAAATTAACATCAAAGAGTTATCAGCACAAGCTAATAATCTTGTTTACCTGCAAGTTCAATCTAGGCAGAAAAGACCCTTATCGCTCTAGCAGAATACGTAACATACGACGCAAAGGCTCTGCAGCTCCCCATAACAATTGGTCGCCACACACGAAAGCGCTAATGTACTCAGGACCCAACTCCATCTTGCGCACACGACCCACTGCAATGTCCAGCTTTCCGGTCACTGCAACCGGAGTGAGCTCACGCACACTGATGCTGCGCTCATTAGGTACGAACTTAACCCAAGGATTACCACCTTTGATCAGCGCTTCGATCTCACTCAGAGAAACATCTTTGTTGAGCTTGATTGTCAACGCCAAACTGTGGCAACGCATCGCACCGATACGCACACACAAACCATCCACCGGAATACGTATTGCAGTACCCAATATCTTGTTGACCTCGGCTTGTCCTTTCCACTCTTCTTTGGACTGACCATTATCGAGTTGCTTGTCTATCCAAGGGATCAAACTCCCTGCTAGAGGTGCACCAAAATTTTCTGTTGGCATATCGGACGAACGCATCTTCTCTGCCAAGCGACGATCGATCTCTAGAATCGGCGATTTTGGATCGGCCAACAGATCGGCTACCGACGCATGAGCCACGCCCATCTGATTGAGCAGCTCGCGCATATTCTGCGCGCCGGCACCTGATGCGGCTTGATAAGTCATGGACGAAACCCATTCCACCAAACCCGCATGGAACAAGCCACCTAAGCCCATCAACAAGATGCTATTGGTGCAATTCCCGCCGATAAAATTCTTCCCACCCTTAGCCAAAGATTTCTTGATCAGATCTTGATTGACTGGATCCAGGATGATCACTGCGTCATCTTCCATACGCAGTGTGGAAGCGGCATCTATCCAGTAACCGTTCCATCCGGCCGCACGCAACTTAGGGAATATCTCAGTCGTGTAATCACCACCCTGACAAGAAATGATGGTATCCATTGCCTGCAATGCGGACAGATCATTCGCATCTTTCAATGGAACGCCACGACCTTCTGCAGGCGCTACGCCGCCAACATTAGAGGTGGTGAAGAACACCGCATCGATGTGGTCAAAATCTTTCTCCTCACGCATACGCTGCATGAGTACCGAACCTACCATCCCGCGCCAACCGATTAAACCTACCTTCATGACTCTTCCTTGTATTTACAGTGCAGCGACGACTGCGGAGCCCATCGCTGCGCAACCGATCTTTTGCATACCCGCTTCGGCGATATCGCCGGTGCGCAGACCTTGCTGCAAAGTCTTGCGTACTGCGGCTTCGATACGCTGCGCAACATCCTCGCGTGCAAAAGTGTAACGCATCATCATTGCCACAGACAGGATAGTCGCCAAAGGATTGGCGATATCCTTACCCGCGATATCAGGTGCAGAGCCGTGACAGGGTTCGTACAAACCCTTGTTGTTAGAGTCCAGTGAAGCGGACGGCAGCATACCGATAGAGCCAGTCAACATAGAAGCTTCGTCAGACAGAATGTCACCGAAGATATTGCCGGTGAGTATCACATCGAATTGTTTCGGTGCGCGTACCAACTGCATCGCGGCGTTATCGACATACATATGCGACAACTCGACCTGCGGATATTCCTTAGCCACATCAGTGACGATCTCGCGCCAGAACATGCTGGTGTCAAGCACGTTAGCCTTGTCTACCGAACACATCTTCTTGCCACGCTTCATCGCGATGTTGAAACCCACATGCGCCACGCGGCGCACTTCAGATTCGCTGTAATGCATGGTATCGAAACCTTGACGCTCACCATTCTCCAGTGTGCGTATGCCGCGTGGTTGACCAAAGTAGATATCACCCGTCAATTCGCGCAAGATCATGATGTCCAGACCGGACACCAATTCAGGCTTCAAACTGGATGAATTGACCAACTCGGGGTAGACCAAAGCAGGACGCAGATTGGCAAACAGACCCAAGCCCTTGCGGATGCGCAACAGACCTTGTTCAGGGCGCATAGGGCGAGGCAGGTTGTCGTATTGATAACCGCCTACAGCGCCCAGCAGCACTGCATCAGATTCCTTAGCGAGTTTCTCTGTCGCGGCGGGGAAAGGATCACCGGCTGCGTCGTAACCCGCACCGCCCAGATGACCATATTCCATCTCTAACTTCAAACCGTCGCTGCGCAACGCTTCTAATACCTTCACCGCCTGAGCGACGATCTCTGTGCCGATGCCATCACCGGGCAATACTGCGATCTTCATATCTAAATTCCTAACAAGTCAAAATAAGGCGAGTGGTAAGCATCAAGTAGCGAGTTTAATATACCGCCACCCATCACTTACTAATCACCACTTACCATTACAAAATCATAACCAGGGTTGTGCTGCGAGATGCTTGGCTTCATAGCTCTTGATATCCGACACATGCTCCAAAGTCAGACCGATATCGTCCAGACCATTAAGCAGACAATGCTTGCGATGGCCGTCCACATCAAATGCATAGACCGTACCGTCAGGTGAGGTGATGCGCTGCCGTTCAAGATCGATTTGTAGTTTGTAACCGGGCGCTGCAACGACTGCTTTGAACAGTGCATCTACTTTGTCTGCATCTAACTTGATGGGCAACACGCCGTTCTTAAAACAGTTGTTGAAGAAGATGTCGGCATAGCTAGGTGCGATGATGACGCAGAAGCCAAAATCTTCCAGCGCCCAAGGTGCATGCTCGCGTGACGAACCACAGCCAAAGTTCTCACGCGCCAGCAATATCTGCGCGCCCTGATAGCGCGCTTGGTTCAGCACGAACTCAGGATTAAGTGGACGCTTGCTGTTGTCCATGCCAGGTTCACCATGATCCAGATAACGCCATTCATCAAACGCATTCGGGCCGAAACCGGAACGCTTGATGGACTTCAGAAACTGCTTGGGGATGATGGCGTCAGTATCTACGTTAGCTCTATCCAAAGGAGCGACCAGACCATCCAACAATGTGAATTTTTTCATTTTGACTTCAAAACCTTTCCAATTTCCTCGCCACCTTTACGCAGGTCCTTACCTAGACCCTCAACAGTATTGCAGGCCGAAAAAGCCATACACACCATGAGCAATAGCGCGAGCTTGTTCATTTCTTTAGAGCTTGCTGACGTCGATAAAATGACCAGCGATTGCAGCAGCAGCAGCCATTTCCGGACTAACCAGATGCGTACGTCCGCCCTGCCCTTGACGACCTTCGAAGTTACGATTCGAAGTTGAAGCGCAACGCTCACCCGCCGATAATCTATCATCGTTCATCGCCAGACACATCGAGCAACCTGGATCACGCCATTCGAAACCAGCTGCGATGAATATCTTGTCCAAGCCTTCTTGCTCAGCTTGCAACTTCACCAAACCGGAGCCTGGCACTACCATCGCCAGCATCACGTTAGCAGCAACCTTCTTGCCCTTGGCGACCGTAGCCGCAGCGCGCATATCTTCGATACGGCCGTTGGTGCAGGAGCCGATGAACACCTTGTCTATCTTAATATCGGTGATCGCAGTATTGGCCTGCAACCCCATATATGACAAGGCACGCTCCATGTCGCCACGCTTGCCAGCATCGCTTAGCTTGGCGGGATCGGGTACGTAACCATCGATGTCCACCACCATCTCGGGTGAAGTACCCCAAGTCACTTGCGGCTTGATTTGTGCTGCATCCAATACGATGGTCGCGTCAAACTTCGCATCCGCATCACTATGCAAGGTGCGCCAGTAAGTGACCGCCTGATCCCATTGCGCGCCTTGTGGGGCGTAAGGACGGCCCTTTAAGTAAGTAAAGGTTACATCGTCAGCCGCAATCATGCCGGCGCGAGCACCTGCTTCGATCGCCATATTGCACAAGGTCATACGGCCTTCCATGCTCAGGGCTCGGATAGCTTCACCACCGAACTCGATCGCGTAACCAGTACCACCCGCTGTGCCGATCTTGCCGATCACCGCCAAGGCGATGTCCTTAGCGGTCACACCCTTATGTAGCTTGCCGTCCACCTTGACCAACATCGATTTTGACTTCTTAGCAACCAGACATTGTGTCGCCATCACGTGTTCGACTTCGGATGTGCCTATGCCGTGCGCCAAGGCAGCGAACGCGCCATGAGTACTGGTATGCGAGTCACCACACACCACCGTCATGCCAGGCAGTGTCGCGCCTTGCTCGGGCCCCATCACATGCACCACGCCTTGACGGATATCGCCCATCTTGAATTCGGTGATGCCGTACTCGGTACAGTTCGCATCTAGGGTCTCGACTTGCAAGCGCGATATCGGATCGGTGATACCGGCCGCACGGTTTGCAGTCGGTACGTTGTGATCTGGCACAGCCAGCATGGAAGCGATGCGCCAAGGCTTGCGCTTAGCCAGCTTCAAGCCCTCAAAAGCTTGAGGACTAGTCACTTCATGTACTAATTGACGGTCGATATAAATCAATGCGGTGCCATCAGCTTCTTGGCGTACCACATGCGAATCCCATAGTTTGTCGTATAAGGTTTTTGTGCTCATTTTTAAGTATTTCCCAATTAAGCGCGCGATTATGCCACAGCAAGTCCCCACTCAGCCAAGCATCAGCCCGCCTGAGTTACCCCGACAGGCTCTACCAGCGCGTATTCCAAACTGTCTGCAAGTGCGTGCCAACTGGCTTCTATGATGTTGGCGCTCGCTCCCACGGTAGTCCATACCTTGCCACCACCCTGGAAGGTGATCAACACGCGTATCTGCGCCGAAGTGCCGTTGGCACTATCCAAGATGCGTACTTTATAGTCGATCAATCGCACCGACTTCAAGGCGGGATACACGCCCTCCAATGCGTTGCGCAAAGCACCAGACAAGGCGTTGACCGGCCCGTTACCCTCGGCAGCGACGAACTTCACTTCTCCGTTCACCTTGACCTTTACGGTCGCTTCCGACAACAGACCGCGACTCTGACGACGTTCGGTGACTACAAAATAATCGATCAACTCGAAGGGCCGTACATAGTCACTGCGCAAACGGTGCAACATCAGCTCTACGCTTGCCTCGGCAGCCTCGAAGGTAAAACCCTCATGCTCCAGTTGCTTGATGTCATTGAGCACACGCTGGGCGTCATCGTTGTTCAGATCGATGCCCAGTGCTTGCGCGTTGAGCTGGATGTTGCCGCGCCCAGACAATTCCGAGACCACCGAGCGCATCTCGTTGCCAACCAATGCTGGGTCGATATGCTGATAGGTATCAGGTGATTTCAAGATTGCTGCGACATGGATACCGCCCTTGTGCGCAAAGGCACTGTGGCCGATGTAAGGCGCGTGGTTGTAGTGTTTGAGATTGACCACCTCGGCGACGTAGTGCGACAAGGAAGTCAGCTCGCGCAACTGTTCTGCCGAGACC
Organism: Gallionella sp.; assembly: GCA_028710525.1. Classification (GTDB taxonomy): domain Bacteria; phylum Pseudomonadota; class Gammaproteobacteria; order Burkholderiales; family Gallionellaceae; genus Gallionella. The sequence continues at coordinate 42,971 of JAQTTY010000014.1, forward strand.
GCCTGCTTACCCATCTTGAGTTGCAGATTGGGAATGATGGTGGTGAGGTTGGCGTTACCGACACGCTCGCCGTAACCATTGATAGTGCCTTGTATCTGAGTGCAACCGCCGCGTACTGCGGACAGCGTGTTGGACACGCCGCAACCGCTGTCGTTGTGGCAATGTACGCCCAGCGGGGTAGCGATGTGCTTACCCACCTCGCGCACGATTTCCTCCACTTCCCAAGGCAGCTTGCCACCATTGGTCTCGCACAACACCAACCAGTCTGCACCTGCATCTGCCGCAGCACGTAAGGTTGCCAGTGCGTAATCGCGATTAGCGATAAAGCCGTCGAAGAAATGCTCGGCATCGAACACCACCTCGCGCCCTTTAGATTTCATATAAGCAACGCTGTCGCGGATCATCGCAAGGTTCTCTTCCAGCGTGGCAGTGAGTACCACTTTAACGTGATAGTCAGAACTCTTGCCCACCATGGTCACTACCGGAGTCTTGGCTTCCAATAAAGCCAATAGATTGCTGTCCTGCTCGCAGGTCTTAGTCTTCTGCCGCGTACGCCCGAATGCCGCCAACTTGGCTGCGCCTAGGTCCAGCTTGGCCGCACGAGCAAAGAACTCTGCATCCTTGGGGTTGGAGCCCGGCCAACCGCCCTCGATATAGTGGAAACCGAAATCAGCTAGGCGTTTAGCGATGACTAATTTGTCGTCGACCGACAGGGAGATATCTTCGCGCTGAGTGCCGTCACGCAGCGTGGTGTCGTATAGATAGACTTGATTCATGGTGAGTAATGGGATTCAAACAGGGGTCGAGTTTAACATCTTAGTATCGCGCAACTGACTACGCAGCTTCCATATCATCAACGCCAAGCCCATCAGGGCTGCAAGTGCGCTAGCGCTGAACATCATGGGAGCGCCCAGCCTTTCCCATAAGGGACCGCTGGCCAGACCGCCTACCATGCCGCCCGCGCCATAGGTAAGACTGCCGAATAAGGCTTGACCCTTGGCCTGATGCCGTCCTTTGAAAAACTCGTGCACCAAGCCCACCGAGGCGGCGTGATAAGCGCCAAAGGTCGCGGCATGCAAGACCTGCGCGATCAGCAAGATGAGCAGCATATCCACATACCAACCTATCATCAGGAAGCGCACCACCGCACAGGCGAAACTCACTAGCAGGATGCGCGTGTAGCCGTAACGATTGGCCAACCATGGCATGACGAAGAACACAGCGATCTCGCAGATCACCCCCAATGCCCACAGTCCACCAATAGCGCTTTTGGAATAGCCATGATCGACTAGGTAGATGGAATAGAAAGTGTAGTAAGGGCCATGCGCCATGGACATACAGAAGCATGCACCCAACAAGGCCAGCACTCGCGGCTTGAATACGATCTGCTTGATGGGCAAGGTATCGGTGTGATGCGCCGCGACTTCAGTGTGCGGTATCTGACGCGAGAACAGCAGGATGCCTACCTCGCACACCAGCCCAGCCCACAACAACCAAGCGATGGCGATATGATCGAAGGCGTAGCCCAAGCCCACCACTGTCATGATGAAACCTATCGAGCCCCACGAGCGTATGCGCCCGTAGCGTGTGCTGTGCTTGCCCAGATAGGACAAAGTGGTCGCTTCCACCAGCGGCATGGAAGCGCTCCAGAAAAAACTCATCAGCGCCAACACCGCCAACATGCCCCAAAAACTGGTGGTGAAGAACACCCCCATATAGAAGACCGCACTTAGGGTCGCAGCAATCTTAAGCACATAAAGACGCTTGCCCGTGTGATCGGCCAGCCAGCCCCACAGATTGGGCGCGATCATGCGCATCACCGGCTGCACCGAGAGCAGGATGGATATTTCTACGGCATCAAAATGAATGGACTTGAGATACAGACTCCAATACGGAGCGAACATCCCGATGAAGGCGTAATAGAAGAAGTAGAACCCGGCGATGCGCCAGTAGTAGTTTTTATTGGTGTGCATGACAGCTAGCCTGCTTAACGGCGCGCATTATCTCACGCGAAAAAAAATTCCGGCTAGACACTTGAAATGGTCAAGGTCGCCCCCATAACTCAGCAATCGAATAAGGAGACCGTCTAATGACACAAGCTGAAAATACCCCGCAAACCGAAGCACAGACAGAAACGACCGGCGCTCAAACACCTGCCGACGTGATGCCCAGCATGGAAGAACAGCTACAGGCGGCCGAGCGCAAGGCGCAAGAACATTACGACGCTTGGATGTACGCCAAGGCGGAAGGCGAGAACATCCGCCGTCGCGCTGCCGAAGATGTGAGCAAGGCGCAGAAGTTCGCGGTAGAACGTTTCTCCAACGAGATGCTGGCGGTGATGGATAGCCTGCAAGCGGCATTGGCGGTGGAGAACAGCACCATAGAAAACTTCAAGAGCGGCATGGAGTTGACCCAGAAACAACTGACCAACGTGTTCGAGAAATTCAACATCACCGAGATCAACCCGGTTGGCGAGAAGCTGGATCCGCACAAACATCAGGCCATCAGCATGATAGACAGCGACCAAGCTGCTAACACCGTGGTTAGTGTCATGCAAAAAGGTTATGCGCTGAATGAGCGCGTCCTGCGCCCAGCTTTGGTACTGGTGAGCAAAGGCAAGAACTGAACCATCCCCTCCCCCATACAGGGGGAGGGCTAGGGTGGGGGTAGTAATGCGAGAGGTAACCACTCGTTTTCACCCCCATCCTAACCTTCCCGCTCAAAGGGTAAGGAAGCGAAATAAAAATTTAGCGCTATTGAAATTTGTAACTAGCACCCCCAACTAGCGTAACAGCACAGACATTAGGCATTAACGACTTAACTTGAAAGGAAGCATCATGGGAAAAATCATCGGTATCGACTTGGGCACGACGAACTCTTGCGTGGCCATCATGGAAAACGGCAAGACTAAGGTGATCGAGAACGCAGAAGGCGCGCGTACTACACCTTCTATCATCGCTTACATGGAAGACGGCGAAGTATTGGTAGGTGCGCCCGCCAAGCGTCAGGCTGTGACCAACCCTACCAACACCCTGTACGGCGTGAAGCGTTTGATCGGTCGTAACTTCGACGAGAAGATGGTACAAAAAGACATCGGCATGGTGCCTTTCAAAATCGTCAAAGCTAAGAACGGCGATGCATGGATCAAGGTGCGTGATAAAGAATTCTCTGCGCCAGAGATCTCTGCACAAGTACTGATGAAGATGAAGAAGACCGCCGAAGACTACTTGGGCGAGCCTGTCACCGAAGCCGTCATCACTGTTCCTGCTTACTTTAACGACGCACAGCGTCAAGCCACCAAAGACGCAGGCCGTATCGCTGGTCTGGACGTGAAGCGCATCATCAACGAGCCGACTGCAGCGGCCTTGGCATTCGGTATGGACAAGCAAGAAGGTGACCGCAAGATCGCCGTGTACGACTTGGGTGGCGGTACTTTCGATATCTCCATCATCGACATCGCCGAGTTGGATGGTGAGCACCAGTTCGAAGTGATGTCCACCAACGGTGACACCTTCTTGGGTGGTGAAGACTTCGATATGCGTGTCATCGACTTCTTGGTTGAAGAGTTCCAAAAAGAAAGCGGCATCGACCTGCGCAAAGACGTGCTGGCCTTGCAACGCCTGAAAGACGCGGCAGAAAAGGCCAAGATCGAATTGTCTTCCGCACAACAGACAGAAGTGAATCTGCCTTACGTGACTGCTGATGCGACTGGTCCTAAGCACTTGGCGGTGAAGATCACTCGCGCCAAGTTGGAAAGCCTAGTTGACGACCTGATCGCTCGAACTATCGAGCCCTGCAAGATTGCAATGAAGGACGCAGGCGTTTCTGCTGCTGATATCGGCGATGTGATTTTGGTCGGTGGTCAGACTCGTATGCCTTTGGTACAAGAACGCGTTAAAGCCTTCTTTGGCAAAGAGCCACGTAAAGACGTGAACCCTGACGAAGCCGTTGCAGTCGGCGCTGCCATCCAAGGCGGCGTGTTGCAAGGTGAAGTTAAAGACGTGTTGCTGTTGGACGTAACGCCTTTGTCTCTGGGTATCGAAACCATGGGCAGCGTGATGACCAAGCTGATTAAGAAGAACACCACTATCCCTACCAAGGCATCGCAAGTGTTCTCTACAGCTGAAGACAACCAAAGCGCCGTGACTATCCACGTGCTGCAAGGTGAACGCGAGATCGCTTCCGGCAACAAGAGCTTGGGCCAATTCAACCTGTCCGACATCCCGCCCTCACCACGCGGCATGCCGCAGATCGAAGTGTCCTTTAACATCGATGCGAACGGTATCTTGCACGTTTCGGCTAAAGATAAAGCGACTAACAAGGAAGCCAACATCACCATCAAGGCGAGTTCCGGCTTGAGCGAAGAAGAAATTCAACGCATGGTGAACGATGCTGAAGCCAATGCTGAAGATGACCGCAAGGCAGTGGAACTGGTGACTGCGCGCAACCAACTGGACGCACTGATCCACTCCACTAACAAGTCGATGAAAGAATACGGCGAACAACTGTCCGCTGATGAGAAGTCCGCTATCGAAGCAGCAGTGAAAGAAGCAGAAGAAGTCGTGAAGGGTGATGACAAGGAAGCCATAGAAGCCAAAGCGGAAGCATTGGCGACTGCGGCACAGAAGCTGGGCGAGAAGATGTACGCCGCCGAGCAAGCTAAGTCTCAAGGTGCTGAAGGCGGCGCGCAACAGGCCGAGCCAGCCAAGCACGACGATAATGTCGTAGATGCAGAGTTCACCGAAGTAAAAGACAAGAAGTAAGTCTCGTTAACCAAGGTAGCGTTTTGCCGGTGGGAAGTGGAATTCAAATTCCCACTTCCCACTTGCTACTTGTAAACCATAGAACTTCACAGAGACAAAATGAGTAAAAAAGACTATTACGAAACGCTAGGCGTGAACCGCGATGCGTCCGAGGACGAGCTGAAGAAGGCCTATCGCAAGATGGCCATGAAGTATCACCCTGACCGCAATCCGGACAACCCCGCTGCCGAGGCGCACTTCAAAGAAGCCAAGGAAGCCTACGAGACCCTGAGCGACACGCAAAAGCGTGCTGCTTACGACCAGTATGGTCACGCGGCATTCGAAGCGGGTGGCATGGGTGGCGGCAATCCTTTCGGCGGTGGCGCGGGCGCACAAGGTTTCGATTTCTCCGACATCTTCGGCGACATCTTCGGCGGCGGTCGTGGTGGTGGCGGGCGCAGCAGCGCGCAACGCGGCTCTGACCTACGCTACAACTTGGAAATCACCCTAGAGGAAGCTGCACGCGGTGCCGACAAGCAGATTCGCATTCCCGTCATGGAAGAGTGCGAGACCTGCAATGGCTCAGGCGCCAAACCCGGCACCACCCCCACCACCTGCACCACCTGTGCGGGGCATGGTCAGGTGCGTATGCAGCAAGGCTTCTTCTCGGTACAACAAGCCTGTCCACGCTGTCACGGTTCCGGCAAGATGATCAATTCACCGTGCAAACCCTGTAATGGCCAAGGACGTATCAAGAAGCAAAAGACGCTGGAGATCAAGATACCAGCTGGCATAGACACGGGCATGCGTTTGCGCCATACCGGCCACGGCGAGCCTGGTATGAACGGTGGACCTCATGGCGATCTGTATGTGGAAATCCATATCAAAGCGCACAGCGTATTCGAGCGTCAAGGTGACGATCTACATTGCGAGATGCCGATCAGCTTCTCTGTTGCAGCGCTGGGTGGTGAGATCGAGATTCCCACACTAGACGGCAAAGCGAGCATCAAGATCCCTGCCGAAACACAAAGCGGCAAGCAATTCCGTCTGCGTGGCAAAGGTATCAAGGGCATGCGTAACCACGCCCACGGCGATTTGCATTGCCATGTGATCGTGGAAACACCAGTGAACCTGACTGACAAGCAGAAGGAATTATTACGCGAGTTCGAAGCAATTAATGACAAGGACAATGCGCGTCATAACCCGCGTGCGAAGTCTTGGATGAACAAGGTCAAAGATTTTTTCGCTGAGTAATTCGGCTGAAGTTAGTGGTCAATAAAAAACGCCCTTGCGGGCGTTTTTTATTTGTACTGATTCAATTGCGACGTACATCATCACGAAGACTTCCAGACTTCCCACCATTTCTTAGAGGTAGACATACGCGCGAACTCAAGATTCGCCTCCTGCTCCCATGAAACGACGGAGAAGCCTGCCTTCTGTAGTGCCTCGCTGTACTTGGTATCCACACCTTGTATATGTTCTTTCAGCCAACTCTTCAAAAAGCTCAACATCTCGAAGTAGATAGGTTGCTCTTCCACCATGTGCTTTTTGCATAGCTGATCCAACTCACTCAACAACTTCTTGTGTTCGGCGATATGAGGTACCAAGTCTTTGTATTTGGCTTGGCTCATCAACCGTTCCTCAAGCGCGAAATGCGTCTGTGTGTAATTGATCAAGGCATCCAGTATCGCCGCGATGACTAAGTCGCCCTCCCGTTTAGAGACCGCTACAAACAGCCGGTTGAGGATGTTGACCAACTCTTTATGCTGCTCATCGATCGCCTTGATATTGACGCTATATTTTTCAGACCAAGCAAAGAAAACACCTGTGATAGACATGCACACCTCCGTAGAAAAGTTAAGTCCTTGCTGCACTTTGCAGCTAGGGAAGGACTACACACTGATCTCCTGAGCAACTAAGGAGATCGTTTCCAACGGCGTGAGGGAGGTTTTGGGCCGGACTAGGGAGAATTCCCGAGTCGCAGTCCCGCTACCATAGTTACCCTTAGGCCGGAGACTTTGCGTCCATACCTTTCAGTATGTTTGCCAAGTTGCCGGATGCTAAACCACATTAAAAGTAGGGTCAAATGTAATATCATTAATGAAATATGACGGACGAGTTACTTTTTGACCTTCTTAGTGAACTCTTCTTTTAGGAATATCGTGGCCTGCTCCCATGAGTCCTTATCGGCAGCAGCGTTATAGGCCAGCGGTAGATTGAACTTCTTGCCCAATTCATCCGCATCGGGATTGGTGAAGCTATGTTTCACCCCTGGATAGGTGACCACATGAAAATCAGCACCCGCCGCTTTCATCTCTTGCTTGAATGCAGCAACTTTGTCCGCGCCTATCATCGGATCATCCTCGCCAGTAAAGGACATGATGTGCGCCTTGACCTTGCCAGCTTGTGCTGGCGTGTCTGTGCCCAAAGAACCGTGGAAGCTGACCACCGCTTTGAGCGGCTCGCCCAGTCGCGCCATGTTCAGCACCACGCCGCCGCCGAAGCAATAACCTATTGCAGCCATCTCCTTGGCATCCACATTGTTCTGCTTGCGCAATAACTTGATACCGGCCTCGAAACGCGCCTTGGCCATGGGCATGTTCTTGCTCACTTCGGCGGCGAACTTGCCCGCGTCATCGGGATGTTGCGCAACCTTGCCGTCACCGTACATATCCACCGCCAGCGCGGTATAGCCCTGCTGCGCCAGCATATCGGCACGGTGCCGCGCATAGGCGTTATGGCCCCACCACTCATGCACCACCAACACCGCGGGGCGCTTGCCCTTAAAGGCATCGTCGTAAGCGATATAACCTTTGAGCGTGGTGCCGTCGGCGCGATAACTCACTTCTTTGCCTATCACTTCGGCATAGGCCGCACTGATCGAGAATACCGCCAAGGAAACCAACAGTAATTTGCGTTTCATCTTCACTCCTCAGTCACTCAAAGTTTCACATCAAACTGTGCCGCTGGATCGCGCGCTGCAACTGTTGCGCCGCATCCGCCAAGTCTGCGGCGACCAATCTCCGCACCTCGTGCATATCTGCACGCGCTGCGGCCGTCTCTATAGCGAGGCATACCTGTTCTAACTGTACCGCGCCCATCATGCGGCTCGCACCTTTGATGCGATGCGCGGCAGACTTCACCGCTGCCGTATCGCTCTGCAACACCATGTCATTCAGATGTGCAAGGTCCGTCTTGTTCTGTTTGTCGAACTCGCGCAACAACTCAGCTTGCTGGGCGTGTTGTGAGGAGAACTGAGCAATGATTTTCATATCCAGCACTATCGGAACATCCGCCGGGGCGATCGGTTTGCTCACGCTACCGTCAACAGTCTTGAGCTGCGGCAACCAATGCGCCAATTTTTGCCTGAGTTCGTTCAGGTCAGTAGGTTTGGTCAGGATGTCGTCCATACCGGCGATACGGCAATGTTCCTCTTCCTCGGCCAGCACATTGGCTGTCCAAGCGATGATGGGCACACGCCGCCCGCTACCGACTTCACTGGCGCGGATATGAGCGGTCAAGGCGTAGCCATCCATCTCCGGCATATGGCAATCGGTTATGACTAGATCGAAGTTTTCCTCGCGCCACAGCGCCAGTGCATCCACGCCATCCGTGGCGGCTTCTACCTGTAAGCCCAGTAATCCCAGTTGTTGTTTGAGCAGCAGACGATTGACAGGATGGTCATCCACGATCAGCAGCTTGACCACCTGCCCAGTACCAACCAAGGGTATGAGCACCTTGGACTGATTAACGCTGGATGTTGGCAAGGTGACCGGTACATCTTCAGCCTGCGTCGCAACCACCTCCAGATCGAGCGTCAGACTAAAAGTTGAACCTTTGCCTATCGTGCTCTCCACATTGATAGTGGCTCCCATCAGATCAGCTAGGCTGCGACAGATAGACAAGCCCAAACCAGTGCCACCGTACATACGTGCGGTATCGGCGCTGGCCTGCTCATAGTGCTGGAACAAGCGCGCCTGATGCTGAAGGTCTATACCCGCTCCGCTATCGATCACGCTCAGTCGCACCGTCACCTGACCATTGTGGCGTTCCAACAACTGCGCAGTGATACGTACTGAACCTTGCAAGGTGAATTTGATTGCATTGCTAGTGAAGTTATTCAATATCTGCGAGATACGCAGCAGATCGAATGAATACAAACCCGTCAATTGCGGATCGACATGCTGGTGCAACATGATGTTCTTGGCGTTGGCCAATTGCGAATAGGTGTTCACCACTCCGTTCAACAACTGAGCGATGGAAGAAGGACGTGGTGCAAGTTCCAACTTGCCAGCCTCTATCTTGGACCAATCCAGAATGTCATCCACGATGCGCAGCAGGCTCTGGCCAGATTGACCTGCCACTTGCAAGGTGTCGCGTTGCTCCTGATCCAGACGAGTAAGTCCAAGCAGCTCCAGCATACCCAGCAGCCCACCCAAGGGCGTACGTATCTCATGGCTCATCGTGGCGAGGAAAGAGTCCTTAGCACGATTGGCATACTGTAACTGCGCAGTACGAGCTTGCACGCGTTGCTCCAATTCTATGTTGAGCTGTTTGAACGCATCCTCCGCCAGCTTACGTTCGGTGATGTCTTGTATTGTTCCCAACATGCGAATCGGTTGATGAGTAGCATCGAACTCAACTCTGCCAGTTGCATTGCAATTAATCTCTATTCCGCTGGCAAGAACGATCCTGCAGTCAAAGTTAAATGGCTTCTCGCCAGACATCGCTGCCTGAACAGCGCTTTGAAAAAGCCCCCTATCTTCAGGATGCACCAAACTCTGATACAACTCCAATGTTGGTGTGATTGAGCCGGGAGCAAAACCCATAAGCCTGAATGTCTCATCGCTCCAGACCAACGCACCCGTAGCGGGGTTCCAATCCCAAGTTCCGATCTTGCCAACAGCTGTGGAGAAGTCATAGCGCTCCTTGGTCTGTTTCAATTCATTTTCGACCAACTTACGCTCAGTGATGTCTTGTATGGTTCCTAGCATTTTGCAAGGCACACCGTCCGCACCGAACTCCAATCTACCTAAGCCAGCCATCCATCGAACCGCATTGTCGGTACGACGCACGATGCGATATTCCTTGTCGAACATACGACCGCTGCCAAGGACTTCCTCAACGAAGTAGTCATGCATCATCTGCTGGTCCTCGGGGTGGATCAGAGCTTCCCAGCCCGCTACGTCGTGCACATAGTGCTCATCTATGCCTAGCAGTCTGTCTAGTAACTTAGAGCTACTCCAGATTCCGGTATGCAAGTCCAACACATAGTTACCCAGACCAGCGATGATCTGTGATTCGCGTAGCGCCGCTTCGCTCTCTTCCAAAGCTTGGGTGATGAGCTTGCGCTCGGTGATGTCCTGTGCGGTACCGATCACCTTGAGCGGATTACCTTGAGCGTCGTAGATGATGTCACCCCGATCTTCGGTCCAATACAGCTGGCCGTTTACAATCAAGCGGTAGACCGCCATGTAGGGAATGTGCTCACGTATGGCGCGACTCATCGCTTCCGGATAGATTTCTCTATCCTCGGGATGAACGATGGTGGCCAAATACTCTTTTAGCGAATCGACTCTGGATATTTGCATATGCTGCAAAATCTCGTCTGACCAATACAGTTCATGAGTTTTGAAGTTATATTCCCACACACCCATATGCGCGGCATCCAAAGCGAGATGCAGCCTCGTTTCGCTTTCTAGCAGCGAATCTTCGGTCAACTTCCGCGCAGTGATGTCTGTAGAAATGCCGCACAGCGCATAGATACGACCGTTCTCATCCCGCAGCGGTAATTTGGTGGAAAGATAAGTGGCAGTCACGCCCGTCACGGGGACGGTGTTGGTCTCTTCGGTACGCACGACTTCGCCATCCACTAGTACCTTGGCATCGTTGCGTTTGATGTTCTCCACCGTGGCCGCATCGAAGAAGCGGCTGTCGTCGCACCCCACTACCTCATCTATACCCACCTGCCACAAATCCAACACTGGACGATTGGCAAATAGATAACGACCTTCCGTGTCCTTCAAATAAATATAGGCGTCTACGTTATCCAGCACCGCATTGAGTTTCCGTTCACTCGCGATCAATGCGGACTCGTAATGCTTGCGGTCAGTGACATCTTCGTAAAGTCCCAGCATGCCGATGATCTGATTATCAGCATCACGTAGCGGCACCTTGGAGGTACGCAACCAGATGGTCTTACCTTCCGGCGTGCTCTGCGGTTCCTCAAAGCTGAGCTTGGGCACGCCAGATTCCATCACGCGCCTATCGTCCTCACGATACAACTCCGCCTGATCGCGCCAACCCATCTGAAAATCATCTTTACCTATCAGCTCTTGCGGATCATTCAAACCCGCATCATGGGCAAAGATGCTGTTGCAACCCATGTAGCGCAGGTCTTTATCCTTCCAAAAGATACGCACAGGTGCGGTATCGATGACCGCCTTGAGCAATTGGTTGGACTCACTCAGTGCAGACTCCATTTGTTTGCGATCAGTGATATCAGATACCAATGCCACTAGGTAGATATTTTCACGTAACTTTATGGGCTTGATGCTGACGCGCACGATGCGTTTGCTACCATCGCGATGCCAATGCGCAGTTTCGAAAGACATAGAGCCCGTGTCGATGACTTGCTGATCTACCTTGTCTATCGTGGCTGCATCATGTTCAGCCTGTATGTCTTTGATAGTGAGATGGGAAAATTCTTCACGGCTATAGCCTAAGTCCGCACAGGCGGCATCGTTGAACTCGACAAACTCGGTGGTCGTGGGGTCGATCAGCAAGATGCCATCACTCGCCTGACTGAAGATACTGCGGAACATTTCCTCACGCTCGGCCAACGCATGTTGTGCCGACGTCTGCTCAGTGATGTCCTTGAAGCACCAGATACGCCCGCGCTCCGCTCCTATCGCTAGCACGCGCGTATAACGTGCAAACACACGGCCATCTTTGAAATTCAAAACATCGCGCGCCTCCTCCTCACTGTCGTAAAGACGTTGCACTTGTGTGAGGAATTGCTGCGGATCGCTCAGTTGTTCCAACACATGGGCGAGTAACTGCTCATCATTGCCCGATGCAGCCAACTCTTCCGGCACACGCCAAAGTTCGCCGAAACGCTGGTTGGCTGATAGCACACGGCCGTCTTGGGCGACCATCAAAATGCCTTCGTCGGTAGACTCCAACGTGCTTCTTAATAAAATTTGACTGTTTTGCAACTCCGCTTCAGCACGCAACTGCTCAGTTACATCACGCACGGTACTGACGATATGCGGCACACCGTCTAATAAGATCACCACTGCCGAGATGGCACCGATGAATTGCTGACCGTCACGCGCGGTGAAGGTCGCCTGCAAGTCCCGACACTCCCTGTCACGCGAGAGTATCTCCGTCATGCGTCGCCGATCCTCGACATCGCGCCATACATGCAGCCCGATGGTGGTATTGCCGATTACTTCGTCGCGACTATATCCGCTGACTAGGAGCATAGCCTCGTTGACATGGGTGATATAGCCGTCCTGCAAGCGGCTGATCACCATCAGGTCGGGCGTGTGATTGAAGATCAGTTCGAAACGGCGCTTCTCTTCAAGTAGATTTTGTTCAGCCTGTTTGCGTGGGGTGGTGTTAATCGTAGTGCCGACTGCCAGGAGCGGTTGTCCACCCTGACCACGCTGTATCACCTTGCCTCGGGTATGTACCCAACAGAGTTGACCCTGAGCATGGAGCAGACGATATTCGTAATCAAACGAGCCATCAGATGAGGTTAATATTTGCTGGTACAACGCCACAAAACGCTCGCGATCCTCTTCATGTACCAGCGCTAGCCAAGATTGCAAATCACGCGCTACCGTGCCTTCAGGCATACCGAACAATCGCAACAACTCATCTTCGTAGCGCAGTTCATTGGTGAGGAAATCCATCTCCCACACGATCATCTCCGTATGCTCGATGGCGATGTTCAAACGACTGTTCGCGTGTTGCTCACTGAGCTGTATGGTGCGCCGCTCCGCCTTAGCGAACTCGCCCAACATGAACACCATGAAGAGCAGATGGGTGGGTTCGACGATGGCGGTGGCGACGAAGCCTTTGATCATATCGTCCATGATGATATGACCATAGAAGAGGATATCTAACGTGGCGACGATGGCTTCAACCACCAATATCGTGATCAACACGACGCTAGACCACAGCTTCCAGCCATTGTTGCGCTGTAGCAACGCAACAAATTGCGCTCTATTCATTTCTAAATTCCCTCACATGAAGTATCGCGGTTAGATCTGTGCGACCTCCACCTGCTGTCTTGTGTACATGATCTTAAGATCTTCCGCATGCAAGCTATCGAGTAGCTTCTCAGCATTGTCTTCGTCCACTACGAACTCGACCTTCACCGCCAATTCGCCTGCCAATTCGAAGAAGGTCTCTTCATGCATCTTGCCGTGCCGCCCGTATCCGGCGATGGCGCGGAATACCGAGCCGCCGCTGATACCCTGAGACTTAGCCCGCTCCAACAACCATTCATACAAAGGCATACCGGCATGATGCTGTTTCTCACTCACATAAAAGGCTAGCAGGTTCATGGTGGGCTCCCTAGTGTCGGTATATTGGCAACAAACGTGGAATCTTCACTGCGGCACTCATACTACGCCTAGGCTTGCATCCATTTAAAGGTCTGTATACCTAGCAATGTCATCATGAGTGAACCGCCCAGATGCGCCGCGATGATGCCCATGCCCCATGCGTATTGGCCGCGCATCAGCAGTGTGACGGTCTCGACTGAGAAGGTCGAGAAGGTGGTCAGTCCGCCGAGGAAACCCGTGATGATGAGCAAACGCCATTCGGCTGAGAGGCCGGGGTGCTGCATAAAGAAAGCGACGGCTAGGCCGATGAGATAACCACCGATGAGATTCGCGGTGAGCGTGCCTATGGGTAACTCAGGTAGTGCGGGATTGAGCCACAATCCCAAGCCCCAGCGCAGCCAAGCCCCACAAGCCGCACCCACACCGATGGCAATAAAGGAAAAGATCAACATGGCTGCATTCTACCCGAGCACACGCACCATCGCGAAGCCGCCGCCTAGTGTTCTGAAATTGGTGGTCTGCCCCTGATAGAGTCGTGCCGCGACTAACTGGATATGGCCCTCATAGACATAGCAGCGCACATCGTATTTGAGTGGCTGCGGCTCGTCGTCCGCACCCAACACCATACGTTCACCCGGCGCTGCCAGACGCTGCGCCACATAGTCGGACTGCATGACTTCCTCGAAGACGCGCTTGGTCATCTTGTCACCGCGATACGCGCCCTTGCTACCGTAGCCGCTCACCGGCTTAAAGAACCATTGCTTGCGCTCCGTCCACCAGCTTTCCGCATCAGCACCATTCACCAACTGAGTCTGTGGCAATCCTGCTGACAATGCTGTGATGCTAGCGGACGACACACCTGCCGCCTGCAATGCTGCCGCATCACTGAGCACGACTAGATTGCGCTTGTCGGCATAACGCTGGTAATGCGCCGGATCGGGCGTAAGTACCACACGGTCTTGCTGATAGGCTCGCAGCAGATGTGGATAGGCTTGCAGTGAAAAATCGGTGAGGCGGTTGTAGAGCATATCTATCTTGTTTTCGGCCACATACAGACCGTCATCACGCGCTTGCAACTGCTCCGGTGACACGATGTGCGCAGCGATACCGGCGCGCTCGAATAGCGCTTGCACGAGGATAAATTCGGGATAGAGATATTGCGACTGCGGCTGCTCATCGACGATCGCGATATGACGCAAAGGCGCATCGCCGCGTGCTAACTGCCACTCCTTGCGGAACATCGCCAATAACACGCTATGCAGATCGTCATCCGCCGCTGCTTTGCCCGGCAGATTGCTCTGGCGTTGGCTGTCTAGCAACAGCGCATTGAGAAAAAGTCCGCCCGCATTGGTGTTGATCTCGATGAGATGCGCGCCCTCTTTATTGAGATGGAAATCGTAGCCGTAGCACACGCCGTGTGCAGTGCTAATAACGACATCCCCTCCCCCATTTAGGGGGAGGGTTAGGGTGGGGGTAGAAATGCGACTATCACTTTGCTCCACCCCCATCCTATCCTTCCCCCTAAGAGGGGGAAGGGACTGCAAAGCCACCACTTCTTCCACTGCAGCAATCACCGCCTGCATCTGCGCAAGTTGCGCGGTGGTGATATAGAGCGGTACATCAGCAAAAAGATGGCGATGTGTCTCAGACATCGCCTCTGTGAAAGTCTTACCTTGTGTTTTCAGGGCCTGTTCTAGTGCGGCCTTATCTATCGGTGCAGCCAATATATTCAGTATCGCCGCACTACTCTCTTGCGTATCAACCACCCAGCAGTCCTTTCTTAAGATCATTTTGAACTGGCTTGTCACCCAACCATATCTGCAACATCGCGCGATTGAATGCCGCACCGGCGATGGTGCCGTAGGCCTTGCCATTGACGCTGATCTGCGTCCCAGTCGCGGGCAGATAATCGAGATCGATAACGTCACCCGGTTTCACCTCGTGCACCGTATCAAAGATCTGGCGCATCTGCTTGAGCTGGCTAGTCAGCGCCGCTAATTCAGCGGGAGATTGGTTGCTCACGATCGCATCGTTGAAGGCGTTATAGAGCTTCTCGCTACCCAGCTCGTGCTTGATATGCAGCGCTAACCTATGCACATGCTCATCCGCCATCACCGCCGCACCGTCGGTCTGTTTTTGCGTGAGATACAAGGCCGCGACATAGATCTTGAAGAAAAATTTAGTACGCAGACCCGCGCCATTGAATACCAGCTGCTGTCCATCCAACTGCACAGTGTCCGCCATCTTCACGCCAGCCAACTCTGCCGCAGCAACGTTCGCACTCAACAGCACACCTGCCAATATGCATACAAATTTTTTCATCTTATTCTCCCGAAGTAGTAAGACTAATCGCTCAATCTTGCGTGACTCAAAGCGCCTCGAAGATACCTGCCGCGCCCATGCCTGTGCCTATGCACATGGTCACCATGCCGTACTTCTGCTTGTTACGACGCAGACCATGCAACAAGGTCGCGGTACGTATCGCGCCAGTCGCACCGAGCGGATGACCTAGTGCGATTGCGCCACCCAGCGGATTGACCTTCGCCCTATCCAAACCGATGTCATGTATCACCGCCAGCGATTGTGCAGCGAAAGCTTCGTTGAGTTCTATCCAGTCCATTTGATCGAGCGTCAGGCCGGCCTGCTTCAAGGCACGCGGTATCGCTTCCTTGGGGCCTATACCCATGATTTCGGGCGGTACACCAGCCACACTAAAGCTATGGAACTTGCCGATAGGCGTGAGGTTGTAACGCTTGAGTGCCGCCTCAGAACATAGCAATACCGCACCTGCACCATCCGACATCTGCGAACTATTACCTGCGGTCACCGAGCCTTTTTGCGCGAACACAGTGCGCAATTTGGCCAACGCCTCAAGCGAGGTATCTGCGCGCGGGCCTTCGTCTTGACTCACATTACGCTGCGCGATGCGCACCTCGCGGCGCTCAAGGTCAGGCACATGGTCAGCAATTTCGTAAGGAGAAATCTCGTCCTTAAATTCGCCCTTGGCGATAGCCGCGATTGCGCGCTGATGGCTGGTATAAGCAAACTCGTCCTGTGCCTCACGCGATATCTTCCAACGCTCGGCGACCTTCTCAGCTGTTATTCCCATGCCATAAGCGATTGCAACGTGCTCGTTGCCAGTAAAGAAGGCGGGGTTCATAGCAATCTTGTTGCCCATCATGGGCACCATGCTCATGCTCTCCACCCCACCCGCCAGCATCACATCACACTCGCCAAGACGGATGCGATCCGCAGCCATCGCGACCGCCTGCAGACCGGACGAACAGAAACGGTTCACCGTCACGCCCGGCACACCATTTGGCAGCCCAGCCAACAACAGCCCGATACGCGCCACGTTCATACCCTGCTCCGCCTCTGGCATCGCACAACCGATGATGACGTCACCTATGCTGGCCGGATCGAGCGACGGCGCCTGCGCCAACACCGCTTTGATAACATGCGCCAAGAGATCGTCCGGCCGAGTGTTGCGGAACATCCCGCGCGGTGCCTTGCCCACTGGGGTACGGGTCGCTGCGACGATATAGGCTTCTTGAACTTGTTTGCTCATTTCCACATCTCCTTTGTGAATCTTGGATAACATCCGTTCGCGATAAATTTTGAGCCCATCAATAACTGCCAGTACTCCGGCTTATAAGTCGTCCAGTTTAACTTGTACCAGTTGCTTTCCGTCATTCAAACGCGCGTCAGAAACGGCATTCAAGTCCATGTCCTCGCACTTATCCGTCTGCATTGCATCCTTCATATTCTCGTCATTCACATTCTGCAAATAGAACTCATGCAACTTGGCTTGCAGCAACGCCTTGTCCGGCAACTGCGTTTGATACTCTGCAATCAGTGCAGGAGACAGACTGCGGCTCAGTGCATATTCCACCACCTCGTCATCTTTGCTGGCGCATAACAACACACCGATAGCGGTCTGCTCGTGCGGCTTTTTCACATCACGGTCTAACGCTTCGAGATAGAAACCCAGCTTGCCCAAATACTCCGGCTCAAAACGCCCCACCTTCAATTCAATAGCGACCAAACAATTCAAACCGCGATGGAAGAACAACAGGTCGAGCGCAAAGTCTCGCCCGCCCACTTGCAGCGGATACTCGCTGCCCACAAAACAAAAATCTCGCCCCAACTCGATCAAGAAATCTTTGAGCCTCAGCAGCAAACCTTGATGCAAATCTGCCTCGCCATGACCTTGTGGCAAGTCGAGAAACTCCACCATGTAACTGTCTTTGAACACACTCATCGCATCAGCATGAGTGTGTGATACCAGTGGCGTCACTTTTAACGGATTCAGCACCGTGCGCTCGAATAAAGCAGCTTTCAACTGCCGCTCCAATTCGCGTTTGCTCCATTGCTCACGAACCGCAAGGTGCAGGTAGAACTCACGCTCCTCTGGTCTTTTGCTTTGATTGAGGATGATAAGGTTATGCGTCCACGGCAATTGTCTCACCAGTGGTGAGACAATTTCATCTCCTTGATACGCTTCATAAAACTGCTTCATCCGAAATAAGTTCGGACGAGTAAAGCCACGCAAATTTGGCTGTGTCTGCGCCAGATGCTCCGCCAGTTGCGCCACCACCCCATCACCCCATTCCGCCTGCGCAATCTTGTAGCTGATGAACTGCCCCACCTGCCAATACAACTCAATCAACATGACATTCACCGCCTGCACCGCGCGCTGCTTAGCAGCGGCGATCAGTTGCGTGATCTCATTGAAGTCGGGTTGTGGGTTAAGTGGTGTTGTCATGTGTTATCTGGTTCTTAAATCAAACCGTGGTGCATCTCCCAAATTATTCAATGGAACATCGTAGGATGGATTGAGCGCCGCGATACCCATCCTACCTTGCTAGTTCCGCAACGGTTTCCCGTTCTTCAGCATATGTTCGATACGCGCTTGCGTCTTGTCGGTCGCGAGCAGGGCCATGAAGTGTTTACGCTCCAGATCCAGCAGCCATTGCTCATCCACCATGCTGCCCGCATCCACATCGCCACCACACAAGGTGTCAGCTACGGCGCAGCCAACTTTGTAGTCATGCTCGGAGATGAAACCGCCTTCCAACATATTGACCATGGAGGCTTGGAAAGTAGCGATGCCTGGTCGGCCCGCTACTGCGATTTGGTTCTGCGGCAATGGTGGACGGTAAGCAGTTGCGTTCATCGCGCGTGCTTCGGCTTTGGCCACGTGCAGTAACTCGAAGCGGTTCAGCACGATGCGGTCAGCACTGCGCAAGTAGCCCATGTCACGCGCCATCTCGGCACTCTTGGCGACTTCTCCCATAGCGATCTGTTGGAAGTAACGTTTGAGGAAAGGGAAGATGTCGCCGCCTCTTGCTTCAGCAGCCGCACGTTGGGCCATCTCTTTGCAACCCGCACCAGCGGGTATCAGTCCCACGCCCACTTCGACTAAGCCGATATACGTTTCCAAGGTGGCGACGATACGTGCGCAATGGATGGTGAACTCACAGCCGCCGCCTAATGCCAAGCCATCCACTGCAGCGATGGTAGGCACTTGCGCATATTTTAGGCGTTGCGAGACTTGCTGGAATTTGGCGACCACGGCTTCAACCTTGGGCACGTTGCCGGTTGCGGCATTGAACAGATCGCCCATGCCACCGCCGCCTGCGGCCGTGTACTTGACGCGATTCACTGCGCCTTTGAGTTTGCCCAACATGCCACTCTCTGCGGGCGCTTCCTGCATGCCCTGCATCAGTTGCAGCAGATTGGCACCTGCCGAGAAAGGTGGCTCGGTCTGCCATAACACCAACGCGGAGAAATGCGCTTCGGCTTCATCCACCGCGCGCAAGATGCCGTCCAGCACATCGTTGTCCACCGTGTGCATCTTGCTCTTGAAGCTCAAGATGGCGATGTCGTCTCCGGTGTGCCACATGCGTATAGATTCGTTCTCGAATACCGTCTCGCCAAAGTGCACAGTCTCACCCAACAAGCGCTCGGGATAAGCCTGACGGCTGTACACCGAGAGCTTGGAGCGCCCTTGATAGGACTTGTCAGCGGGTGCATACGAACCTTGTGCGTTGTGCACACCAGCACGCGAGGACTCCGTCACCCAAGCCGGCAGCGGCGCTTTACTCATGGTCTTGCCAGCAGCGATGTCCTCATTTATCCAACCCGCCACTTGTTGCCAACCGGCCGCTTGCCAGATCTCGAACGGGCCGCTGTCCCAACCAAAACCCCAGCGCACTGCCAGATCGAGATCGCGTGCGTTGTTGGCGATTGAGTCCAGCTGCACGCCGCAGTAATGGAACACGTCACGGAACACACACCATACGAACTGCGCCTGCGGATCGCTGCTAGCGCGTAGCTTGCCCAGCTTCACAGACCAATCTCGCTCGCGCAGGATTTCTTTCACGCTATCATCGGCCTTGCCGTCTGCAACGCGATAGGACTGCGTACCCAGATCGAGTACCTGTATCTCTTTGCCGACTTTTTGATACACGCCACGCTTGGACTTCTGTCCTAACGCGCCCTGAGCGATCAACCCTGACAGCCATTCAGGTACAGCGAAGAAACTATGCCAAGGGTCTTCGGTAAGATTTTCGCGCATGGTATTGACCACATGGGCGAAGGTATCCAGCCCGACCACATCCAAGGTGCGGAAAGTCGCGCTCTTGGGACGACCGAGATAACGTCCGGTCAACGCGTCTACGACATCGAAGCCCAGATTCAAACGCTGCGCGTGATACACCGTTGCCAACATGGAGAACACACCGATGCGGTTGGCGATAAAGTTGGGCGTATCTTTGGCACGCACCACGCCTTTACCCAGCGTCGATACAAGGAAGGCTTCCAACTGATCCAATAGCGGCGCATCTGTACCTGCACAAGGAATCAACTCGACCAGATGCATATAGCGCGGCGGGTTGAAGAAATGGATGCCGCAGAAACGATGGCGCAGATTTTCCGGGAAAGCTTCCGCCAACTTATTGATGGAAAGCCCTGAGGTATTGGTGGCGAAGATCGCGTCAGCGCCGATAAAGGGCGCGACCTTGTGATAAAGATCGGACTTCCAGTCCATGCGCTCGGCGATGGCTTCTATGACCAGATCGCAACCACGCAACAATTCCAGATTCTGACCATAGTTAGCTGCACTGATGTATTGCAACTTGTTTGGACTCGCCAGCGGGCTGGGATCTAGCTTTTTCAATCCTTCCAGCGCTTTGTTGACGATACCGTTGGCCGCGCCCTCTTTGGCGGGTAGATCGAACAGGATGGTGGGGACATTGGCGTTGACTAGATGCGCAGCGATCTGCGCGCCCATCACACCTGCGCCGAGTACGGCGACTTTGCGTATCTGAAAATTGCTGCTCATCGCAATCCTCCAAGAAATTGGTAGAGGTATGACCCTCAGATGCTACTAAAGTTGAAACAAAAAACGGGAAGGCGGACCTTCCCGTCATCACTACGATACTACTTAGAAGCTATAAGTGTATTGCGCACTTACGATGTCTACGCTGTTCTTGTAAGTACCCACCAGAGCCGGTGCGGGATTAGTCCCGTTGATAGCCGAGTCTTTAACAAAGAGGTGCGCATAACCAACGTCGATCGCACCCGCAGCAGAGACCTTGTACTGCCCACCAAACGCCAACCAGATACGGTTGTTGTCTGGAATACGTGCGGTACGGAATGCATCGGTCACCGGTGCTTGGTCATATGCCACACCACCGCGCGAGGTCCATTTATCGCTGTAGTGATGCGACACACCCAAGGCGACACGTACCGTATCTTTCCAATTCTCTGGTGTGTTGGAGATAGTCGCACCAGTACCATCGACGATCTTCACCTGTTTGAACGAACTCCAACCTGTCATGGTGATATCTGCCATCACATCCCACTTGTCGCTGTACTGGTGGAAGGCACTCATGGAGAAGCTATCCGGCAGCTTGACATCTAAAGACACCGGGCCATTAGCGAATGGCAATGAAGTCGTCACCGTACCCTTGAGGGTATAGCTCATAGAAGATCGATATGCCATACCGACACGGGTAGTCGGGCTGACGTTGTACAAGGCGCCAAAGTTATAACCCCATGCATTGTCGGTACCCTGAATAACCGCGACCCCCAGTGCGCCACCCTTGTTCTCGGACAACTCACCGGTGATATGTTGGTAGTTCAACCCCACGCCCACACTCAATGCATCGTTTATCTGATAAGACATTGATGGGTTCACGTTGATAGTCTTGATGGAGGACTTGATAGCCTGATGCGCGCCTGTCCAAGCGGGGTCATAGCTAGTCTGCAAACCGAACGGTGCGTTCAGTCCTAGGCCAAATTTAAGCTCAGGTTTCAGCTCCATAGTGAAATAGGCATTGGGCACAAAGGCCGTACCGCCCGCATCACCACCCATATTATTGTTGCCCGGCGTACCCGTGCCACTGAATTTGGCCGAAGGGGTAATGGCATGTCCTGCCACCACGATCTGCTTGCCGCTTAAACGCGACATACCAGCTGGATTGAAGAACACCGTAGAGGCATCTTCAGCATTGGCCGCACCCCCCGCAAATGCATTTCCCATACCACTGGCATTTTGCTCTATCAGCGCGAAGCCTGACGCCACAGCACCTCCGGACATCGCCAACAATGCTGCCGCTACTGACCAACTTACCATCGATTTTTTAAACATCATGATCTGACTCCCAATTTAATTTGAATGAGGCTAAAGCGGATCAATACCAACCCTTATTGGTCATGCCTTGCAACACATAAGTCGCAAAGAGCAGATGGCCATAAGGGGTGGGATGGACGTTATCAGCGAAGAGGTAGTGGTCGGTCGACAATACCCCTGCTTTAAGATTACCTGCATTACATGCCAAAGAAGATGCCAGCGGATTAGAAGGCGCCGCTAAGTCACATGCTGTCACTGCAACATTTGTGAGCAAATATTTACCCGGATTGGCGACTTCGTCTTTACTTGCAGTGTATGCGTCGATATTCAACACTTTCGCACTATCTGGCACAGCCGCCTTCAATGTAGCGTTATAGGTGGTAACTAGTAGGTCGATCAAACCTGCGGTCTGTGCCCTGACTACCGGATCGACGATCGTTGTCACCTGCGGAGTACCTGCGATATCCGGCACATTGATCACCACCACATGGGTCGCACCACCAGTGCCAATGATATTGGTGTTAATCTGAGTGGCGAGTTCAGTTGCCGCAGTTTGGACTGCAGCAACTGCACTAGCAGCCGGATATGCCACCCCTACTGAACCTGCTTGTATGAACACGTCATTTGCACCCGCCATCACAGTTACAAGTTCAGTGCCGGTAAAACTGCCACCATGAGATCCCAAGTGGTTTGCAATCTGAGTAACTACAGGCACGGTCAACGCAAAGCCCCCTGCAGTCACTAGAGGATGTCCTACACCAAATGGAATGGTTACTCTTGCGCCGCCCTGTGCATAGTTGGTACAAGTGGTTGTATTGACAACCGGTACGACAGTACCAGCTGGTGTTCCGGGCGCCGCACCTGAATTGTTATTCAATCCGGTCTGCGCTGCGCAAGGCATGCCCAAGCCCAACTTAAGTGAGGTCATTTCGGTCCAGTTGGTGGGGGTAAATGCCTTGACGCTGGAGGCTGCATTGATGGTGAATTGACCGCCCCCCAAAGCCGCCGCCAGACCAACTTGATAGGAGCCCACATCGCTCAAACTATCGCCAAAAGATACTTGTGAGGTGAACTGTGGCTTGCTGGGCACATCACTGCCTCCGCCACTGCAACCGACTAGGACCATACTCATCAGCAATGCTGATCCGAATTTGAATTGACGCATTTGAACTCTCCCTGATTGTTGGATAAAAACCCCTTTGCAACTTACGACCAGATGCTCTTTGCTACATTACGACTTAAACTTTTTAATCCTCATTCTGGTGGCACCTCGCGCGGCTTACGATCTTCGTCCACGGCCACATAAGTGAGCGTAGCTTCAGTGACTTTCACGCAAGTCGGATTGACTGGGTTGCGCTGCGCATAGACTTCCACATTGACGGTGATAGAGGTGCGGCCGATCTTGACGATGTCGGCATATAAACTCACCACATCGCCCATAAACAAGGGTTGCTTGAAGATGAAGGAATTGACTGACACGGTGGCTACACGACCACGCGCACGATGCAAGGCGGGAATGCTGCCGGCGATATCCACTTGCGCCATGATCCAGCCGCCGAACACATCGCCGGTATAACTACAGTCGGACGGCATCGCAACTACACGCAAGGTGGCGTGGCGTTGTGGCAGGGTAGTGGTGTATTGCTTCTCTTGCACGTTCAATGTCCTTCGTAGAGTTGTTTGATCTCTTCAGCGAACAGCTCGGTGACTTTGTTGCGTTTGATCTTGAGCGTGGGCGTGAGCAGTCCGTTCTCTATGCTCCAAGGCTCTTGCAGCAGCAACACGCGATTGACCTTGGCGTAGCCGGGGAACTCGCGCAGATTTAGCGCGATGCGTTTCAGTATCTTGCCTTGCACGCGGCTGTCAGTAAGCGCCTCCGGCATATCGGGTCGCACGCCAGTCTCCTGCGCGAATTGCAGCCAGTGTTCATGGTTGAGCACTGCCAACACCACCAAGTAAGGGCGCGCTTCGCCGTACACCATGACCTGATCGAACAAGGGGTCGTGTAGTATCGCGATCTCCATATCGGTGGGCGGGATCTTCTCGCCGTTGGACATCACGATGATCTCTTTGATACGGCCGGTGATATAGACATGGCCAGTCTCGCTGATATGTCCTGTGTCGCCAGTGTTCAGCCAACCATCAGCATCTATCATGGCACTTGTTGCTTCCGGATTATTCCAATAACCCATCATCACGTTCGGACCTTTGACCAACAGCGCATTGTTCTCGCCCAGCTTGATCTGCACATCGCGTATCGGCTGACCGACGCTGTCGGGGAAATTATTTTCTAAACTGTTTCCAGTCACGATGGGGCTGGTTTCGGTCAAACCGAAACCCTGCACCACAGCCAGCCCCAGCCCGACGAACACGCGCGAGATTTCAGGTGCCAGTGCCGCACCGCCGCTGATAGCGACGCGCAAACGACCACCCAATTTATCCAATATCTTCTGCGCCACTAGTTTCTGCAGTATCGGCCAAAGCAAAAAGGTAGCCTGCCAAGGTCCGCGGCCCTGTTGATGCAGGAAGCGAGCCCATCCTGTCTCGACTGCGAGATGGAACAACTTGCCCTTCAAGGGGGGCGCTTCTTCCAACTTAGTCCGTATCGCTGCGTACACGCGCTCATAGATACGCGGCACCGAGACCATGATGGTGGGTTTGATGATGAGCATGTCTTCCGACAACTGCGGAATAGAGCGCGCATAAGCTACCGTCGCCCCCACCATGATTGCGAGGTAATAACCGCAGGTGCGCTCGAAGGTATGTGATAGCGGCAAGAAAGACAGATACAGGTCATCGGCTCGCACGGTGAAGGTATCGAGTGCGGCATGGGCGTTACTCAACATATTGTTGTGACTGAGCATCACACCCTTCGGCTTGCCTGTCGTACCGGATGTATAGATGATGCTAGCCAACTCAGCTATATCGACGGGCACTGCTGGCTGCAACTCTGCACTCGCCGGCAGATATTCCGTAGCCGATTTCAAACGTGGTTCATCGTTGTCGCGAACCGTATCGCAACTCACGAAACGCACTACCCCGCTCAATTGATCGCGTACCGTACGTAAGGCTTGCCACTGCTCGGCAGTCTCCAAGCACAGCACCTTCGCATCGGCGTTATTGACGATGTAAGCCAAATTATCGGGCCTATCTACGGTATACAGCGGCACGACCACCAAGCCTAAAGACATCGCTGCCTGATCGAACATCACCCATTGCGGACAATTGCGCAGCATGATGGCGACACGGTCACCTTTCTTCAGGCCTTCCTTGCTCAGCGCGGCTTGCCAACGCGCCACCTCTTGTCCCATCTGGCCCCAGGTATATTCCTGCCAGCTATTGTTGAAGAAATATCGGTAAGCGACCTTGTTTGGTGTGCGACGCACACGCTCCACGAATAGTCCATGCAAGGTGCCCGCTTGTTCAGGGGATATCACGTCTGGTTTCTGCATTTGAGTCTCCTAGTCAACCCAAAAATAAATCGCCAAATAAAGGCGTACCCGGTGAGACGGCATACTTTTCGAAATCGCTTACCCCCGCGCCGCGCAACACGTCCTCGTCGAGGAAGTACTGTCCAGTTGCCGCAGCGTAGGGTTGTGTGAGTATCTGGTAAGCAGCGTCCGCCATGATGGCTGGCTTGCGCGAGGCGCGCAGGATGGCTTCCGGGAAATTGAACTCTATCGCCGCGGTGGCAATGGTGGTGCGCGGCCACAAGCAGTTCACCGCGATGCCCTTGCCATCTGCGCCCTTGGCGGCAAACTCGCGCGCCAGCCCCAAGGTGCACAGACTCATGCCGAACTTGGACATGCTGTAAGCCAAATGTGGCGCGAACCATTTTGCATCGAAGTTCAACGGTGGCGAAAATGTCAGGATATGCGGATTAGCCGCGCGCTGCAGATGCGGGATACAGGCTTGCGAGAGCAAGAAAGTGGCGCGCATATTCACGTCCCACATCAAATCTAATCTACGCGCCGGAGTCTCCAAAGTCGGTGTCAGGCTGATCGCGCTAGCGTTGTTCACCAGAATGTCTATGCCACCAAAATGTGTCGCCGCCTGCGCGACGGCATCTTGTATAGCGCGCTCGTCGCGTACATCTAACTGGATCGCCAGCGCTTGACCGCCCGCCTGCACCACTTCCTCGGCCACGCTATGTATGGTGCCGGGCAGCTTGGCATGCGGCTCGGCTGTCTTGCCGGTGATGATTACCTTGGCTCCATCACGCGCACAACGAATCGCCACTTCACGTCCTATGCCGCGACTGGAACCCGAGATGAAGATGACTTTATCGCGCAGCGTGCTCATGCTTGATTGGCCTGTAATTGCTGCGGATCAAAATCATCCACCATGATGACCTTGCGACGCAACGCGTAGTCACGCTCCAACTGTAAGGCCTGATCAGCAGTGATGATGCCGGCATCGCGTGCTTCAGCGATACGCGCCACTTCATCGAGCGCCTTAAGTTTTTTGGCCTTGCGCGCTTCTTCGAGTACCGCTTGCAGCGGTTCGCAGGCCAGCGTGCTGGTCAGCGCCGCTTCCAATGCGCCTACCGCATCTTGTTCATCCTTGGGCAGATACATGCCGTCAGACAAGCGATCACGTGCCGCACCGGGTGTCATCAACAAGGTCGAGACCTGATGACCAAGATGATCAGAAGGCAGAGAGAGACGCTGGCCGGCGGGGAAGATCAATACGCTCAGCAGGCCGCGCACTATCTTGTTGGGGAAATTCTGTATCACGCCATCGAAAGCCTCTTGTATCTTGTAGAGCGCATCTTGCATAGACCAGTGCAGCAGCGGCAGATCGTCGGCGGGACGTCCGTCATCCTCAAAGCGTTTCAGGGTAGCCGAGCATAGATACATCAGACTTAGCACATCACCCAAGCGCGCCGAGATCTTCTCGCGACGTTTCAGTGTGCCGCCCAATACCGCCATCGCGATATCCGAAGAAAGCGCGAAGGCTGCGGAGAAGCGGGTCAATTGCTGGTAGTAACGCGAGGTCTCAGCGCCTTCTGGCACTGGGATGCCGCGACCGCCTGTCCAACCATAGACAAAACTACGTGCGGCGTTGCTCAGCGAAAAACTGATGTGCTCGAACAGTGCGGCGTCGAACTGTAACAAGGCGCGCTTGTTGTTCTGATCCATGGTCGCGGCGATCTCTTTGAGCACATAGGGATGGGAACGTATCGCGCCTTGACCGAAGATCATCAAGGTACGAGTAAGGATATTCGCGCCTTCCACGGTGATGCCTATGGGCATCTGCTGATAGAAACGACCTAGATAATTGTCAGGGCCTAGGCAGATGCCCTTACCACCATGCACATCCATTGCGTCATTGATGACGATACGGCCGCGCTCGGTAGCGTGATATTTGATGATGGCGGAAATCACTGAAGGCTTCTCGTGCAGATCTATCGCCAGTGCAGTAAAGCGTCGTGCCGAATCGACCATATAGGTGTGGCCACCTATGCGTGCCATCGGTTCTTCCACTCCTTCGAACTTACCGACCGGCACTTTGAATTGTTTACGCACGCGGCCATAAGCACCGCAAGTACGCGCAGCCAACTTCATACCGCCCACACTACTAGCAGGCAAAGAGATAGAGCGGCCGGCAGCCAGACATTCCATCAGCATGCGCCAGCCTTGACCGATACGGGTTGTGCCACCTATGAGGTATTCCATAGGGATGAACACCGCATCGCCTTGGGTAGGGCCGTTAAGGAAAGCGGAGTTGAGTGGGAAGTGGCGGCGACCTATGCGTACCCCCGGCGTATCTGTGGGAATAAGCGCAAGTGTGATGCCGCGATTGGCCTCACCGCCTAACAGATGCTCGGGGTCATACAACTTAAAAGCTAAGCCCAATAAAGTCGCGATAGGAGCCAGCGTGATGTAGCGCTTCTCCCAAGTGATGCGTACACCTAACACGTTCTGCTGGCCATTGAACTCGCCGTAACCCACCACACCAAAATCAGGGATGGCGCCTGCATCAGATCCTGCGAAAGGGCCGGTCAAGGCGAAGCAAGGGACTTCCTTACCTTGTGCTAAACGATGTAAATACTTGTCTTTTTGTTCAGGTGTGCCGTAATGCAGCAATAATTCAGCAGGCCCTAGAGAGTTCGGCACCATCACCGTCACAGCAGCCGTGCCACTGCGGGAGGCAACCTTGGTCACCACGGCAGAATGTGCTTGTGCGGAAAATTCCAGACCACCGTACTGCTTGGGAATAATCATGCCGAAGAAACCTTTGCTGCGGATGAATTCCCACACTTTAGGCGACAGGTCGGCACGTGTGTGAGTGATGTCCCAGTCATCCAACATCGCGCACAATTGCTCGACCTCGTTATCGACAAAGGATTGCTCTTCTTTGCTCAGTCCGCACTTAGGGAAAGCGCGCAACTTGTTCCAGTCGGGGTGACCACTGAACAACTCTCCATCCCACCACACCGTGCCTGCATCGATTGCTTCCTGTTCGGTAGCGGAGATCTGCGGCAACACTTTGCGGAATATCTTGAGGATGGGCGCGGTGATGACAGCGCGGCGTAATGGCGGGATACCAAAGAAGACTACGAATAGGAAGAGTGCGAGATAAACCACTTGCAAGGTGGTGCCCGATATCTGGGTCTGGATGGCCATCACTGGCACGATCACCATCAAGGCGAACAACCAACTGGTGATAGAGGCACGGAAGAAAGCGAGTATAAGAAATACGGCTAAGATGACAAGCGTCGTAACGACCATGATCCTGTGTCCCCTCTATAGTTTTTATGCGTGCGCAGAACTTTAACGCTATGGCGACCACAGTACAACAACTGCGTGAAGATTATCCGTCTTAATAGATTTATTTTTGTTTAGGGCTGCGCAAAATACATAGATATTCGCAAGGATTACCATCACCATCACCGTCCAAATATTTCAAGCCGCACACCTGCAGATAGTGACGCGCTTCATCACAAGATGTCATCTCAGAACAGTGTCTCTTTTCACCACAGCTGGCGTCTATCGCGACTGATTTATGAGAACTTGGGGGGAGTGTAGAAGTATGTTGCTTACGCCACTCCCATGGCGGAGTGGGTGCACTCTGCGCCCATAGACCTCGAGGCACCGCGCGCGCTTCAGCTTCCAATGCGATCAGCTCATGATTGCTGTGATAGTGCGAATTTTCCCACGCCATACCTAGACGTATTTGCTCAGCGTTTACAGCGAGTCCATCTACGCTAAGTCGTGCCACCATGCGACCATAAGTATCTATCGCCTGACTGACAAATCGCACCGGTTTGCCCAACACCATATCTGCCAATGAGCGTTGCGAAGAGGTGCCAAACGGCTGATCTTTCTCAGGCGCATCGATATCCACCAGCCTCACTTTCAACATATGTCCACTGTGATGGATGAGCACCGTATCACCATCCAGAACCGCGATGACTTTAGTGACGAACTCCTCGGCATGCGCTATGGCGGATGATATACACAGCAACAGGACGAGGAATAACTTCACAGCAGCACACTTTTAATCAGTGCCATACCTAACAGGGCATAACCTGCAGCGAGCAGATCATCGAACATCACACCTAGACCACCGTGCCAGTTTTTATCGAAATGACTGATGGGGGGCGGCTTGATGATGTCGAAGAAACGGAACAGGGCAAATGCCAGCACCGACCATTGCCAACCGGCAGGGGTGAAGAACAATACCAACAACATCGCCACCACTTCGTCCCACACGATGCCACCGAAATCAGCAACACCAAGAGACTTGCCGGTGATATCACATACCCACACTCCGATGGCGAAGGACCAGATCAGGATAAAGATGAACAGTGCATCTGATACATGTGCGGAAAGATACCAATACAAAGGAAAAGCCACCAAGGTACCGAAGGTGCCCGGCGCTTTAGGTGCAAGTCCGCTGCCGAAACCAAAGGCTAGGAAGTGTGCCGGATGCTGCATCAAAAAACGCCAGCTCGGTTTTACAGCTAATTCGTCGGTGATATGTTCAGAAGTGGTCATAGCCTCTGCTCTTGAGTTGGAGGATGTTGCCTTGCGCATCATGAACGACACTGCCGCTACCAGCAACGACCTTGCCTATGCAACTGAGCGGCAACGCAATCTCTTGAGCGATGCGCAATAGCTCGGTATGTCGTGTAGCAGGCGCGGTGAAACACAGCTCGTAATCGTCCCCACCGGCGAGCACACACTGTTGCGCAAAGTCTGCATAACTAAGTAGCACGCTAGACAGGGGAAGTGCAGCGTAGTCCAACACCGCCCCAACATGGGATGCCGCTAGAATATGGCCCAGATCAGCCAGTAGACCGTCCGAGATATCGATGGCACTGTGAGCGATATCCCGCAAAGCCAAGCCCAGTGCCACACGAGGTTGCGGACGATGCAACGCCGTCGCACAAGTGGCAAATTCATCCCCACTCAATACCACCTTGCCTTGCAGATGAGCCAAAGCCAGCGCCGCATCACCCAGCTTGCCCGATACCCATATCTCGTCAGCCACTTGTGCGCCATCGCGACGTAACGCCTGATATGCCGGCACTGTCCCCATGATGGTGACACAGAGATTGAGCGGGCCACGGGTGGTATCGCCACCGACTAAATCAACATGATGCTGCCTTGCCAGTGCAAAGAAGCCGGCACTGAAACGATCTAGCCAAGCATCGTCGGCGTTAGGTAAGGATAAAGCCAGTGTGGCCCAACGCGGGGTCGCCCCCATCGCAGCCAGGTCAGAAAGGTTCACCGCTAGAGTCTTATGTCCCAAGAGATAGGGGTCGGCATCGGGAAAGAAGTGCGTACCGCTCACCAGCATGTCGCTGGACACGGCCATCACCTCACCCGTAGGAACTTGCAGCAAAGCGGCGTCGTCACCAACGCCGAGCAATGCGCTCGGCGTAGCGCGGGTGAAGTGACGCCGGATAAGGTCGAATTCGGACATGGCTCAGCTCAGGCTAGGTCCGTTCAACACGACTTAAGCTTTGTTGCGCGCCGCGAACTCTACGGCACGCACCTTGGGTGCAAGCTTATCCAGCACGCCGTTGACGAACTTGTGACCATCGGTGCCGCCAAAGGTCTTGGCCAGCTCGACCGCTTCGTTAATGACGACCTTGTAAGGTACTTCCAATTGCTGCGACAGTTCGAACGCACCTAACAACAGCACGGCAAACTCGACTGGACTGAGTTCACTCAGCTCACGATCAAGACAAGGCGTGAGCAAGGCTTCGATATCGGCATGCTGAGCGATCGCACCGCGCAACAAATTGGTATACATGGGCTTGTCATAGCGCCCCAGATTCTTTTCCATCTGCATTTGCTTTTCGATCTCGGACGCTTCGTTACCCGACACGCGCCATTGATAGATACCTTGCAGCGCCAGTTCGCGCGCACGATGACGCGGACTCTTGGCCGGCGCTTTGCTAGTTGCGTTCACTTCGCTCATGCCAGACCCTTCAACAAATTAACCATCTCGATAGCGACGCGCGCTGCTTCCGCACCCTTCACATGCATACGCACGATAGCTTGTTCGTCGGTATCGGTAGTGAGGATGGCGTTGGCCACGGGTACACCGCAGGACAGTTGCACATCACCCACACCACGCGCAGATTCGTTAGAAACCACTTCAAAGTGGTAGGTGTCGCCACGTATCACTGCACCCAGCGCGATCAGTGCGTCGTAGTACTCACTATCAGCCATGTGCAACAGTACCAGCGGGATCTCCAAGGCACCTGGCACCGTCGCCAGCGTGATGTCGTCTTCGGCCACACCGAGCTTAACCAATTCAGCGCGACAAGCGCCCAACAGGCCTTCGCAGATTTCGGGATTGAAACGACTTTGCACGATACCGATACGCAAGCCCTTACCGTTGTAATTCTGTTCGATTTCTTTCATGTTTACCTCTGCTGATCTTTTAACAATACAGAAAAACTTTTATCCACTAAAAACACGATAATCACGAAATAAAACCAGAAGAGACCGCTTGGTTTTGGGTTTGCATTTTTTCGTGTCCTTTCGTGTATTTCGTGGACATCCGTTCAATATCTAATGTGTCGCGTAACCAACCACTTCTAGTCCAAAGCCAGCCATGCTGGGCATCTTGTGCGGAGTGGCAAGCAAACGCATCTTGCCCACATTCAAATCACGCAATATCTGTGCGCCTATGCCGTAACTGCGCGGGTCCCATTGCGTGGTCTGCGCATCCGATTGAGTCGCACGAGCCAACAAATCTTGTGAGGTCTCAGTACGATGCAGCATCACCAAGACTCCGGCTTGCGCCTTAGCCATCTTTTGCAAAGCCTGATGCACGCTGGTCGATGCGGTGTGGCTGGTCTGCTCCAAGAAATCCAACACCGACAACGGTTCGTGCACACGCACCAACGTCTCAGTGTTAGGGCTGATCTCGCCCTTGCACATAGCCAGATGAGTGCGCTGCGTTGTCTTGTCTACATAGGTCGCCAGATCGAACTCGCCATAGGCAGTTTGAACCTTGCGCATAGAAACGCGTTCGACCAACTTCTCGTTCTGACTGCGGTATTCGATCAGATCGGCGATAGTGCCTATCTTCAAACCATGCAATTTGGCGAACTCGATCAGATCCGGCAGACGCGCCATCTCACCATCGTCCTTGAGGATTTCGCAAATCACCGCAGCCGGTGTCGCCCCTGCCAGTTCGGCCAAGTCACAGCCAGCTTCAGTATGACCAGCACGAACCAGCACGCCGCCGTTCTGCGCACGTAGCGGGAAGATATGGCCGGGTTGTACGATGTCGCTAGGCTTGGCGTTCTTCGCCGCCGCCGCCATCACGGTGCGTGAACGATCTGCAGCAGAGATGCCGGTAGTCACGCCTGTGGCCGCTTCTATAGAAATGGTGAAGTTAGTCGCCAGTGGCAAACCATTCTCGCGCACCATTAAGGGCAAGGCGATTTGTTCGCAATGTGCGGCTGTGAGTGTCAGACAGATCAGACCACGGCCATGCTTAGCCATGAAATTGATCTTCTCTGGCGTAGTGAAATCGGCGGCAAAGACCAGATCGCCCTCGTTCTCGCGGTCTTCCTCGTCCATCAGGACGACCATACGCCCTGCGCGCATCTCTTCTATGATCTCTTGTATCGGTGTAATGCCTGTCATGCCTAACCTCTAATGAACTGCAAAGCGGCTTGCGCCGCAGATAAGGGCACGGATTCTACCACTAGGCCCATACGCTTTGAGCAAATGACTTAGGGGAGTTGCCATACACCCTTAGGAAGTAGAGATATATCTGTAAATCAGACTATCGATTGGGCAATAGCTTGGTCAGATGCGTAAGGAATTCTGGGTGTACAGTTAAGTATTGCAGTCTATGCCTGCGCTCAATATCAGCACGTGCATCTATGTTCTCAGTGTTTATTTTCATGCCAAGCTGGGCTGGATTGAGCCCGAACATCTCATCCAACATGATATTGCCCATTTCAAAATTGAAGTGCCTTGGATCTTGCCAATAATAGCCTGACTGCTCAGAAATCGGCTCGGTGCCGATAGCGTGATAACCTTCAAAATCCCAAACTTCAACTAATCCACTTCCGGTCGATTTCACCAAATCAGCCACCTGATTAAGTTCATTCCAACGCGCCTGTCGTGTTCCGCACTGATATTCTTGCTCTAGCAGTAAAGCATGTCTCGGATAAATCACCAGTTTCAAGGGTATCCCGCGCTTTATGGCTTCGCTAACCAACTCCTGCAAACCGCTCAAATCCAATTCTTTATCTTTAGCCTGTCTATCTGCCGCCAAGGGATGCAATGCAGCTGATTCAAATTTGCATGAAGGATGCTGCGCAAAATATTCACGGAAACGACTTTCGGTAGCTGGCGTACCTCGCGTATAGAAATATAGCCCCTCTAAGGTATGACTTGGTTTTTGCTTATGCTGCTCTAACACCGTGTTGATAGAAGCCTCAAAAGCATCATAAGAAAACAGGAAGGCGCGTAGATCCGGTGTGCCCATTTTTTCTATCGATGCATTGCAATTAATTTTAGGCATATCCTCCAGATGGATGCCAAGTACGATTTGGTGCAAATTTGCATCCTTCAAAAATGCAAATTTAACGTCACAGGCAACCATCTCCCAAGGAGCGCCTGCCAACGCAAAGCTATAACTTTTCCCTACAGTAGTTAACGCAGGATGCAGCGGATCAAAGCCAATTTCCGCATATGAACTCCCAAAAATAAGTGCGTGGGGTTGTTCTCTTTGCACAATTAGTGGTTTCACATACCGCTCATAATTTCGGAATTTTGGTTTAATCGCATTCAAACCCTCAATTGAGACATCCCTGAAGTACCAGAACGGATCAACCACCCGGTTAAACGCAACCGTCAAACCTGACATCGTCAGGAGTGCTATTGCAAACACAAAAAGATATTTCTTAGTGGTCATCACTAGTGTCCGGTTAAAAACGATTCTATGACTCTGGAATCCTTATCTGATGCCGCATTCGGAGATTTTTATAGTGTCTCCGACTTGAACGGCGAACAAGCCTTGGTGCAGTCTGGCAGCTTTGC
>JAQTTY010000015.1 GCA_028710525.1 Gallionella sp.
TGGAGGTGCGTCCCAGAGTCGAACTGGGCTAACCGGATTTGCAATCCGGGGCATAACCGATTTGCTAACGCACCAAGACTACTCTTTACATCCTCATCCGAGTCATCGCTACTACTTCAAATGAGAGAGGGAAAGCTATTATGCTTTCCCTCGGATTTGGAGCGGGAAAAGAGGTTCGAACTCTCGACCTATACCTTGGCAAGGTATCGCTCTACCAGCTGAGCTATTCCCGCGAAACAGGTGCGCATTATAGGGATGCGGGAAAATCTGTCAACCCAATTATGAATAAATTCTTACGAATCCATCGGCACACGGAACAGGCGTGAAAAATTCTCACTGGTCGCTGTACCAACCTCCTCCACACTGATGCGGCGCAGCAGTGCAATCTCTTCTGCGACATGCTTCACATAGGCAGGCTGATTGAGTTTGCCGCGATAAGGCACAGGTGCCAAATACGGAGAGTCAGTCTCGATCAGGATTCGTTCCAGTGGCACACGCTGCGCAACGTCTTTGATTTGGGTGGCGTTCTTGAAGGTCACGATACCGGAGAATGAAATATAGAAACCCAGCTCTATCGCCGCCTGCGCAACTTCCCAATTCTCGGTGAAACAATGCATCACGCCGCCCACTTGCTGCGCCTGCTCTTCGCGCATGATGCGTATCGTGTCTTCGGCTGCGGAACGGGTGTGGATGATGAGCGGCTTGCCGCACTCTCGCGCGGCGCGGATATGGTTGCGGAAACGCTCGCGTTGCCACTCTAGATCGCCGGTCAAACGAAAGTAATCCAAACCTGTCTCGCCTATGGCGATGATCTTGGGATGTTGCGCCAAGCGCACTAGCTCGCCGACACTGGGCTCCAACTCATCCTCGTAGTCTGGATGCACACCCACTGATGCATAAATATGTTCAAAGCGCTCAGCCAGGGCCAGCACTTGCGGAAAGTCGGCGAGGTTCACCGACACGCACAATGCATTGGTGACATCGTTGCGCTGCATCTGCGCCAATACCTCATCGATGTTGCCGACCAGATCGGGAAAATTGATATGACAGTGGGAATCTATAAAGGCCATGAGCTATACACTGAGTAATTGGCGATAGGCCAGTAATAAGGATTCGAAGAATAGTTTGGGATTGAGCGTGTGTTGCGCCTCGCGCTTCGCGGTCTGCAATAGTTTCTGTAATCGCACCAAATCCAGAGCCGCGATGGGGGTAACCAGATTCTTGATAGCCGCTTCCTCGCCCGTGTGATAACGCAAACTACCAGCCTGCTTCATGGCGATCAGGTCATAGCACCATTGCTGCAACCATTGCACCACCAGTACCTGCTCAGTCTTCTGCAACAGTTCCGCCATAGCGAAAGCATCCAGTGACGATGGACTCCGCAAGGCATTCAATAGTTTGATGCGCTCATCCGCGCCAACCTGAGCATCACCTTGTAGCGCCAGCAGTGGCGAATAACCAGCGGCAGCCAGGGTGTGTTCGGGATCAGTCACGCCTTGAGTACCCAGCCATTGCGTAGCCGCAGCCGCGTCCGGCACAGCCAAACCAAACGAGACACAGCGGCTGAGTATTGTAGGTAACAGTTGTTGCGGCTTATGTGTGACCAAAATGAACAGCGTGTTACGTGGCGGCTCTTCTAGATTCTTCAGCAGCGCATTCGCGGCATTACTGTTCATCGCTTCGGCGGGGCAAATGACGATGACACGCATGCCGCCCTGATGAGACGTCATCCCCAAGAAGTCTGCCAAGCCGCGCACCTGCTCCACCGTGATCTGCTTACTGGCCTTCTTAACAGACTCGCTCTCTTCTCCACTCTGACTCAGTGCGTCGGGCTGTAATAGGCGGAAATCGGGATGAGATCCTTGCGATAACCAATGACAGGCGGGACATGTACCGCACGCTAGCCCCGACGCCTGTGGTCGCTCACACAATAACGAGTGAGCGTAATTCAGTGCCAGATCTAACTTGCCTATGCCCTTAGCACCTTTGAACATCAGCCCCTGAGGTGGACGCTCGCGCAGTGCCAGCAATCGCTGCCAATCGTTAGCCTGCCAAGGATAGAGTGCGCTCATATTTTGGCGATCAGCGAGACGAGTTGCGCCGTCACTTGCGCTAGGCTTTGCGCCGCATCGATGACGGCATAGCGTTGTGGCTGTTCCTTTACGCGACGATGGTAGCCACTGCGCACGCGCTCAAAGAAATCACCCTGCTCTTGTTCGAATTTATCCAGCATCACATTGTTAGACAGACGCTGACGCGCCACCTGCACCGGCACATCGAAGAATAAGGTCAAATCAGGCTGAAGATCGGCGTGCACCCACTGCTCCAGCTGTTGCAACTTCTGCCAATCCATACCGCGGCCCGCGCCCTGATAGGCAAAACTCGCGTCAGTGTAGCGATCAGAGATGACCCACTTGCCCGCTTGTAGCGCTGGCTTGATGACCTGCGCGATATGCTCGGCGCGGGCGGCGAACATCAACAGCGCCTCGGTATCCATGCTCATCTTTTGATGCAACAGTATCTCGCGCAACTGCTCTCCTAGGGGCGTGCCACCTGGCTCACGCGTCACGATAACCTCATGTCCACGCGCTTTGAGTTGTTCTGCGAACCAATTGAGATGGGTGCTCTTACCAGCACCATCCATACCTTCGAAGCTGATGAATTTATTCATAATGTCTATTTGATTTGAAATCTCTGAACGGCACGATTGTGCGCCGCGAGGTTGTTGGAGAATTGCGAACTACCATCGCCGCGCGCTACGAAATACAAGGCATCAGTCTTGGCCGGGTGCAAAGCCGCATGCAAGGCAGCGACACCTGGCAATGCAATCGGAGTAGGCGGCAAGCCTGCGCGGGTATAGGTGTTGTATTGCGTATCGATATGCAGATCTTTGCGGCGAATATTGCCGTCGAACTTGTCGCCCATGCCGTAGATGACGGTGGGATCGGTCTGCAACAACATGCCCCTACGCAAACGATTCACGAACACACCGGCAATCATGTCTCGGTCACTAGGTGTGCCGGTCTCCTTCTCGACGATGGAAGCCAGTATCAGAGCTTCATAGGGCGTAGCCAAGGGCAGCCCCGCCTCACGTCCTGCCCAAGCCTGCGCCAATCGCTGCTGCATAGTCTCGTAAGCACGCTTGAAAATCTGTACGTCGCTACTACCTGAAGCAAAGTTATAGGTATCTGGGAAGAATAAACCCTCGGGGTGGATTTCAGTCGCACCTATGCGCTGCAACAGCTCTACGTCACTAAGGGCCTGTGTATTGTGTTTCAAACTGGGATGCTCATTCACGGCGGCACGAAACTGTTTGAAGCTCCATCCCTCAATGACACTCAACTGACTTTGGTTCACCTGACCTTTGCTGATGATCTCCAGCAGTTCCATCATATTCACCGGTGCGCTCAAAGAGTATTCGCCCGTCTTGAGCTGGCCGGCCTTGCCCGACAATCTCCCCAACCACACGAAAATCAGCTCCTGATCCAGTAACCGCTCTTTACCGAGTTGATGTGCGACTGTTTTCAGACTGCTGCCCGACTGCAGATTGAACGCAAAAGGCGTGCTGGGAAGTGCCATAGGTGTGTAGGCGAAATAGCCTACTGCTACGGCAAGCAACAGGACCAGCAACAGCATCGTTCGAAATATAAATCTCATCTCTACCCTCTTTGCTCCAGTGCTGCCGCTAAACGTGACACGAAGGAGAAGTCGCTCCAGCTCCGCTCATTCAACGCTCGTACCGGCCACACCCCGATCACGCTATTGACCAAGAACAACGCCTCTGCCAAGTATACTTCGGCCAGCATCACGTCTCTGATCTGCACTGCAATACCTTGCTCCTGCGCGTAAGCCAACACACGGTCGCGCTGCACACCGGCAACTCCGCATCTATCCAACTTGGGCGTAATCAAGCAGCCGTCGCGTAACAGAAACAGATTACTGCGCGTACCTTCTATCACCCTGCTCTGAGTGTCCAAGAGCAAGCCTTCGGAAATCTCTGAGTCTGTGCACTCTGCCGCAGCCAGCACATTTTCCAGACGATTGAGATGCTTGATGCCCGCCAGTCGCGGCTGTTCACTTAAACGAATGTCGCAGACTCGCACACGCACGCCGCTACGGCTCCACTCCGGCGGATACTCTGGGGCGGTCGATACATCCCATATATGGGTGGGCTGCGCATCGTGCGGTGGGGCGTAACCACGACTCCCCTGTCCGCGCGTCACGATAAGCTTGATGATGCCATTCGGATGGCTAGTCAATATCCCATCCAACTCAGCCAAAAGTAACGACGAAGCAGGACAAACGATGCCCAGCCTTACACAATCATTCCTTATCTTTTCCAGATGCAATTGACGCTGTAACGCGATACCGTTACGCGCCAACAGGGTACGGAACACCCCATCTCCGTACAACAGACCGCGATCGCGGATACTGATCAGATCACTAGATAGTCCATTGATTAACATAGCTTGATTATGCGGCGAACTTGGGGGCAATCCCGCATCCGCACTGCGTGAAGTACGGGCGTAAAAAAACGGGATCCACCAAACCAAACATCACTTGGTGATCCCGCATCTTTATGCCTTTGGGCACGATCTGAGTTAGCGCGGTCTTGTTCAGACCTTG
Source organism: Gallionella sp. (assembly GCA_028710525.1). Lineage (GTDB taxonomy): Bacteria > Pseudomonadota > Gammaproteobacteria > Burkholderiales > Gallionellaceae > Gallionella. The sequence continues at coordinate 4,627 of JAQTTY010000015.1, forward strand.
CGGAACACCAGTGTGCCGTTGGTTCCGCCAAAACCGAAGTTGTTGTTCACAGCCACATCGATCTTCATGTCCCTTGCGTTATTGGCGCAATAGTCCAAATCACACTCAGGATCCTGATTGAAGATATTGATGGTTGGAGGCGAGATCTGATTGTGTACTGCCAAAGCACAGAACACCGATTCGATACCGCCCGCACCGCCCAACAAGTGACCTGTCATAGACTTAGTCGAGTTAACCACCAATTTCTTGGCATGGTCACCGAAAGCCAACTTGATCGCATCAGTCTCGTTCTTGTCACCCAAAGGTGTGGAAGTACCATGCGCGTTGACATATTGCACTTGATCTGGATTCAGACCTGCGTTCTTCAACGCGTTCAACATACTGCGCTTGGGACCATCGCTGTTAGGCGAAGTGATGTGATAAGCGTCGCCACTCATACCATAACCAGCCAACTCTGCGTAGATCGTCGCACCGCGTGCCTTGGCATGCTCGTACTCTTCCAAGACCATCACACCGGCACCTTCACCCATCACGAAACCATCTCTGTCCTTATCCCAAGGACGGCTGGAAGTGGCGGGATCATCGTTGCGTGTACTCAGCGCGCGTGCGGAAGAAAACCCCCCCACAGCCAAAGAGTTGATTGTTGCCTCAGCACCGCCAGCAATCATCACATCAGCATCACCATACTCGATGATACGAGCAGATTCGCCTATGCAATGTGTGCCGGTAGTACATGCAGACACCATCGCCAAGTTCGGGCCTTTGAGACCGAACATCACAGACAGATTGCCCGAGATCATATTGATGATGCTGCCAGGAATGAAGAACGGCGATATCTTGCGTGGGCCACCTGCAAGATAATCGTTGTGCGTGTCTTCGATCATGGGCAGACCGCCGATACCGGAACCGATATTCACGCCGATACGCTCTGCATTCTGTTCGGTGACTTCCAAGCCCGAATCTTTAAGCGCCTCGATACCGGCCACCAGACCAAAATGGATGAACTTATCCATCCGTCGTGCATCTTTGGCAGGCAGATATTGCGTGACATCAAAGTCCTTAACCTCACCGGCGACCTGGCAAGCAAAAGCACTTGGATCGAAATGACTGATACGGGTGATTCCAGATTTTCCGGCAATGATGTTCTGCCAGGCTCCTAGAATCCCGATCCCGACTGGAGAGACTATCCCCAGCCCAGTTATAACAACTCTACGTTTAGACAAGCTGACTCCGTTTTACAACAGATGATGAAAGGAATTACTTTTGATGAGCCAGGACGTAGTCGATGGCATTTTGAACAGTGGTGATCTTCTCTGCATCTTCATCAGGAATTTCGCATTCAAATTCTTCTTCCAGTGCCATTACCAACTCAACTGTATCCAGAGAGTCAGCGCCCAGATCATTTACGAATGAAGATTCGTTTTTAACTTCAGCTTCGTTAACACCCAGTTGCTCAGAAACGATCTTTTTTACACGTTGTTCAATAGACATATTTATCTCCTACCCTAAATTAAAGTTCAAAAAAGCTGCGGCATTGTATCAAATTTGCTTAGATTTCCAAACGACATCGACACTCGCGATAAAAGGTCTGGCAAATCATCTTGTTGCGCCTTGCGGAAGGGACACCGTCTATCTGTCGTCACTCACTAGGACTTCACAGACAATAAAAAAGGGAGTCCGTTGGGACTCCCTTTTTAACTGTACTAACCGATGAAGCAGCGCTTACTTCTTAACGCCGTTCACTGTGGCTTTCAGTGTCGCACCTGGTTTGAATGCAGGAACTTTAGATGCTTTGATCTTCAGTTCAGCGCCAGTCTTGGGATTGCGGCCAACACGCGCTGCACGTTTACGAACTTCGAATGTACCGAAACCAACCAAAGCGATGTTGTCGCCTTTTTTCAGCGTAGCGCTGATGATTTCCAACAGACCTGCGATATTACGTTCAGCATCAGCCTTCGTACCGCCAACTTTTGCAGCCAATGCATCTATCAGTTCTTTTCTGTTCATGTTGTTTATTCCCTAGTTAGTGTATGAATAAATAACTGCACCACGCAGCGGGTTTAAGTTTAGCACCCAACCCAACCATTATGTACAGCGATATTTGGATTTTTTTGCACCAATTGTGTACAGAGCGTTAAGCTTGCAGGCCATATACATAGGCCTATACGTGCTTATCTGAGTACGACATAACCATCCCGCTGTTAATCCGACAAAATTACTCAAGCCAATTGCTTGACGCTACGCACCACACTATTTCCTTTGACCGGCAAAGACTTACCGCCTCGGGCACGCTTGCCGAAGTAGCCCTGTAACGCTGAGCCCTCCAGTTTGAGCAACTGCTCCTTGGCGCCCGTGGTAACTGCCACCAGCACACTGGGTTGATCTATCACCGTGACTGCCGCTAACTCGTCACCTTCGGCTAGCCCCAGCACGATCACGCCTTTACCACCGCCCGGCAGGTTCTTCAACTCGACTAGGGTGAACACCAACAGCCTGCCGGCACGGGATGCAGCCACGACCAACGAGTGTGGTTTGCCACTGAACGATACCGGCGGCAAGATCGTTGCACCGTCCACTGTAATGAATTGTTTACCCGCCTTGTTGCGCCCGACCATATCACCTAGGGTGCAACTGAAACCATAGCCCGCATTGGTGGCCAACAACAGTTGCTGCGCGGCATCGCCACACAGGGCATGGACGATGCGCGCACCACTGGCGACCTCGATCAAGGTCGCCAGCGGCACACCGTCACCGCGACCACCTGGCAGCTGTGAGACAGGAATACTGCACACACGGCCATTGCTACAAATAACTATGCACTGGTCAGTGGTGCGACATTCGAAGCTCGCCAACAACGCATCACCTTCCTTGAAGGCGATGGTACTCATATCTAGACCATGACCTAATCGTGTTCTCGCCCAATGCTTAGTGGAGATGATGACCGTCACAGGCTCATCGACGACAGCTACGCTCAACACCGCACGTTCGGCCTGTTCGATCAGCGTACGACGTTCGTCACCAAAGGTTTTCACATCTGCATCTATCTCGTTTGCTACCAAAGTGCGCAAAGCCTTCTCGCTGGCGAGCAAGCGTTGCAACTTACTGCGCTCATCCTGCAGCGCTTTCAGTTCACGCTCTATCTTGATTCCTTCTAACTTGGCCAGTTGGCGCAGACGAATCTCTAAGATGTCGTCGGCTTGACGCTCAGACAATTGGAAACGTGCAATCAGCGCGGACTTCGGTTCATCCGACTCGCGTATCACCGCGATCACCTCATCGATATTCAGATAGACGATCATGCGTCCTTCCAAGATATGGATGCGGTCATCAACCTGCGCCAAACGATGGGTGACGCGGCGGTACACAGTGCTGAGTCGGAACTGCGCCCATTCGCGCAAGATCGCGGCGAGCGGCTTCTGCTGCGGTCGACCGTCCAGTCCTATCATCACCATATTCAATGACAGTGAGCACTCCAAGCTGGTGTGTGCCAGCAGCACCGTCATCAATTCAGCGGGGGTTTGACGACTCGATTTAGGTTCGAGCACCAAGCGCACCGCCTGATCCTTGTCTGACTCGTCCGATATCTTGTCCAGCACCGATAGGATCAGTGCCTTGTTCTGAACCTGATCCTGAGACAGCGCTTTTTTATTGGCGCGCACCTTAGGATTGGTCAGGTCTTCTATCTCTTCCAATATCTTGCGGGTGGACACCCCGTGCGGCAATTCATGCACTACGACTTGCCACTGACCACGTGCCAGCTCTTCAACTGTCCAGCGTGCGCGCATCTTGAGTGAGCCACGTCCTACGCGGTAACACTCGCGTATCTCGGCAGCCGAGGAAATGATCTGCCCACCACCGGGCAGGTCGGGACCGTTCACACTCTCCAGCAAGGCCTCATCGGTGAGGTGCGGGTCGCGCACACAGGCTGCTGCGGCCACACCGATTTCGCCCAGATTGTGTGGCGGTATCTCGGTGGCCATGCCGACCGCGATACCGGAAGCACCATTGAGCAACACCATGGGTAGACGTGCCGGCAACAACGCCGGTTCTTCGAAGGCTCCGTCGTAGTTGGGGATGAAATCCACCGTGCCCATATTGATCTCAGACAGCAGCAGTTCAGCGATAGGCGTCAAACGGCTTTCCGTGTAGCGCATCGCAGCGGCATTGTCACCATCGCGCGAACCAAAGTTACCCTGCCCGTCCACCAACGGATAACGCAGCGAGAAACTTTGCGCCAAACGCACCATCGCCTCATAGGCTGAGGAATCACCATGCGGATGGAACTTACCCAGCACCTCGCCAACCACACGCGCCGACTTCACATGGCGGCTGTTCGCCACCAAGCCCATCTCGCGCATCGCATACAGGATGCGGCGTTGTACCGGCTTCTGGCCGTCACACACATCCGGCAGCGCACGTCCCTTTACCACTGACACTGCGTATTCTAGATAGGCGCGCTCAGCATATTGCGCCAGCGGTACGGCATCGCCTTCGGGCGGCGGTGGCAATGCTGTAAAACTGCGTCCACCGCCATTGCCACCAGTGGCAACTGCAACGACCTCAGTTTCCACTTCAGCCTCGACCACACCCAAATCTAGATCGCCCACGTATTGTCCCGGATCGTTAGACATCGCCATTCACCTCGTTACCATGGAACTCCAGCCAAGCACGACGCGTGCTGGACTCCTGTTTACCCATCAACATATTCATCATCTGGTGCGTCTCTTGGTGGGTATGCACATCGAACTCCACACGCAGCGCACGACGCGTATCGGGATTCATAGTCGTTTCCCAAAGTTGGATAGCATTCATCTCGCCCAAGCCTTTGAAGCGCGACACCGACCAAGCGCCCTCTCGTATCTTTTCGGTGCGCAAGCGGTCTTCGATAGCGGTCAGTTCAGCTGCATTCAGCGCATAGATCTTGCGCAACGGTTTCTTGCCCACGGCGGGCACATCGACACGGAATAAGGGGGGTTGTGCGACGAAGATACGACCGGCCTCGACCACCTTAGGGAAGTGCCTAAAGAACAAGGTGAGCAACAGAGTGGAGATGTGTGAACCATCCACGTCCGCATCCGCCATGATGTAGACGCTGCTGTAACGCATCGCGCCCATATCTACAACGTCATCGACTCCGTGTGGATCGATTCCTATGGCGACCGCGATGTCATGCACTTCAGCGTTGGCGAACAATCGATCACGGTCCACCTCGAAAGTGTTCAACACCTTGCCGCGCAAGGGCAGAATAGCTTGAAACTCTTTGTTGCGACCCTGCTTGGCTGAACCGCCTGCCGAATCACCTTCGACCAAGAACAGCTCGTTGCGCGTCGCATCAGAACTGGCGCAATCGGTCAATTTGCCAGGCAACACCGCGACACTCGAACCTTTTTTCTTCTCTACTTTTTGCGCGGAACGCATACGGCTCTGCGCCTGACGGATGGTGATCTCGGCGATCTTCTTGCCGTATTCGACATGCTCGTTGAGCCACAACAACAGCGGGTCAGTAATCATCAACGACACCAGCTTCAAAGCATCGCATGACACCAACTTATCTTTGGTCTGTCCTTGGAATTGCGGGTCCAACACCTTGGCGGACAAAACGAAACTGACACGAGAGAACGCGTCGTCCGACACCAACTTCACGCCCTTGGGCGTCAGTCCGTGCATCTCGATGAAACTCTTTACCGCCGCGTAGATACCGTCGCGCAGACCGGAGTCATGCGTACCGCCGTTAAGTGTTGGGATCAGGTTCACATAGGACTCGCGAATCACCGGCCCCTCTTCTGACCAAGTGAACGCCCATGCCGCGCCCTCACCGGGCGCATAACCCGAGTCGCTGCCTTTTTGGACGAACTTCTCACCGTCAAAGATCGGCACAGCTAACTCTTGCTCACTCAAGGCCTGCGTCAAATAGCCACGCAAGCCGTCGGGATAGGACCACGTCTGAGTCTGCTGAGTCTTCTCGGTATACAGGCTGACGTTCACGCCGGGCAACAACACCGCTTTTGAACGCAAGGAGCGTTCCAGCTGCGCCATCACCACATTAGGGGTATCGAAATACTTCGCGTTGGGCCAAGCACGCACTAGTGTGCTGGTACGCTTCTTGGGTGCAGTACCAATCTGTACCAGCGGCTGTTCGGCTACACCGTCAAGAAAGCGTATGAAGTATTCGCCGCCGTCGCGACATACCGTCACCTCGACCTTATGCGACAAGGCATTGGTCACTGCCACGCCCACACCGTGCAGACCACCGGAAAATTTGTAAGCGCCATCCGACTCCTTGTCGAACTTGCCACCCGAATGCAAAACAGTGAATGCCACTTCCACCACCGACACGCCCTCTTCGGGGTGTAGACCGACCGGGATACCGCGTCCATCATCCAGCACGGAGATAGAGCCATCCTCGTGTGCCGTAACAAAGATACTCTTGGCAAATCCGGCCAGCGCTTCATCACAAGCGTTATCCACCACCTCGGCGATCAGATGGGTGGGACTCTCCAAATTGGTATACATACCCGGCCGTTGCCGCACCGGGTCCAGGCCGCGCAGCACCTTGAAGGATGATTCGTCATAGACGTTCTTAGTCATGTTGCTCCTTGCCTCAGTCCAAATTTACGGGACGGATTCTACTGTACAGACTCAAACCTTATCATTCACTTCGCCACCTAAGGCGCGCAGCAGGTCTTTGAGCAACTTGGCCAGCTCACCTGTCATCAAAGTGAATTCGACATCAAATACCTCATCAGCATGGTCGGCCAGCGTCGCTGATTCTTCTTTGATGATGTCGAGAAATGCGACACGCTTGATCTGTAATTGCTCGGTGAGGACAAAAGACACGCGGTCATTCCAAGTCATGCCCAGACGTGTAGCGCGCTTGCCCACCGAGATATGGCGACGTATCTCATCGCCTTCCAGCGCATGATTGGCATAACGTACAGTAGCTTTACCTTCACCTGTGGCGCGCAGCTCAAGTTCGCGGTCTATGCTGAAACTGCCCGGCGCCTCCTCACTGGCCAGCCAGTCCGTCATTGCCGCAACCGGTGACAACTCAGTGTGTAACAACTTGAGCGGCAGATCGTCCAGCGTCTTGCCCAACAGTTCCAACACCTCGTCTGCCTTCGCTGCGGAGGCCGCATCCACCACCAACCAACCGTTGACGGTATCTATCCATACATAAGTCGCACGACGATAGACGAAAGCGCGCGGCAACAACTCCTCAGTGAGTTGCTCCTTGAGCTCCTTGACCTGTTTGCGTCCCAGCTTGAAACCTTGCTGAGCCTCGATGTCAGCGATACGCTCCTTAGCAAACTGATTGACCACCGAGGCGGGCAACAACTTCTGCTCCACTCCCATGGCGATCAGCATCTGGCCCTGCATCACATGCACCAGACGCTCGTCACTATGACAAGGTACCCAACCGCGACTTTGCTTTTCCAAGCCACTGCAGGGTTGTAAAGTCTTGAGCGCGAGCTTCTCTTGTAATGCTTGGGCTGTGATATTAAAACTGGACGGAAGACGATAGACGAAAAGATTTTTAAACCACATATAGGAATTACTCAATAAAGAACAAGGTGCGACAGCTACCTTGGGTGTGAAATAACGATAAAAAATGGGCACCCTTTAGTGCCCATCTCAGTAATTAATAGTCGCGCAACACCCTGGTAAGCCCTAAAAACTCCGCTCGAGCTAATATTTAAGATAGCTAGGAGCACTCGCGACTGCGGTGCGCAATGCTAGCACATAACCCCAGCAACGCTCCTCCCACTACGCTCCGATATAGCCAGAGTCGACCAAAAAACATTACATCAAACTATACCCGCAGCAGAAAATCCGTCCTCAACTGCTCTGACTCGTTGTGCCAAAGCTACGGCACTCTTGTTGCGGAATAAGGATCGTGTCGCCAACACCAATGCCCGACGACTGTCGGAGAACTGAGAGGTTCGCGAAAGATGAGAGGTCAACGCAATATAGAACATCGCTGCAAGCTGGCGACGAGTGAACAGGTACTTGCCTCCCGCTTTACTTGTCATGATCCGGTAGGCCGCAAAATTATGTATCCCGCTATTGGAGTGCACCCCCCCATAGTCGTTGTTACCGTTGTACGGCGGAGTGGTCTTGACGAATTGACGCATATGCTTAGGCTGCCCCAGTCTAGTAGGGTCAGCCATGTTGCGTAACGCTTTGCCCGGCCCGTAAAAACCCACGCCGATCTCCCATATCCATTTATCAAGTGTCCGAGAAAAATTATTGATCAGAACACCGAAGATATCCGAATACGACTCGTTCAGCGCACCTGCCTGAGTCTGGTATTCCAGGCGCGAGGTATGATCGGTCACGCCATGGAACATCTCATGCCCCACCACATCAAGCATGGAAGCGATCGAATAGAAAGAACCGTCGGGAAACTTGATCTGTCCGTAAACCATCTGATTACCGTTCCAATACGCGTTCTTCCATTGCTTAGCCGGCGTCACCCCTTCGTCACGATCCCAACAATTCACGGTGGACACCATCTCCCCGCCTTTGTTGTCGATGTTGTTACGTAGCACGATCTTGCGCAAAAACTTAGCGACCGCCGCGCCGTTGGCATGTGCTCCAATCGCCTCCAACGGCCAAGGTGCTGGCGGCTTGATGTATAACGCGCCAGGTAACTGGTCACTTTGTGCCCAAGGATCCTTGAAGTCGAAGCCATAAGTAGTGACATTCATGGTGCTGTCGTGCAAGCGACGCTTACCATTCGCAGCAGTCTCGACCGTGATCTTGCGCGACTTGTTCAACGCATCCCGAACAACCTCTTGTAGCACAGCTATGGTGTTCAATCGAGGTAGTTCAGCCAGCAACTTCCCCGTATGTGCATCGACGATATAGTCTTGAAGTGGCGACTCGATATTGCCTTGCTTAGAAATGACGTGAGAATCTTTAGGTACATCTTCGATAATATAGGCGAGACGCCACACAGCGGTATTCTGATCAAAGTAATAATAAAGACGCGGAGTCTGGCTCAACGATTTCAACACTTGGCCTGATACTTTGGCTGCAACTTTCAAGGCAGCCAAAGGAGAGACTGAGGCTAGATGCGAGACCCCGTTCGGAGTACCTAATGATGAGTTTATTGCGAGACATTGGTTATTCTTGCCAAGTTCTACGATGACCAAAGAACCGTATACCGGAATCTTGTTGAATTGTTGCCTGAACTTGACCAACGTCGTCCCTGTTAGCGGCACCACCTCGCTACCCAGACTCTTAAACTCGCTCTCAGCAGTCTCGATCTTGGGGCGAGTAAACTTCTTGACCGCGGCACTGGCCAAAGCATGTTCCAGATGACTAAGCGCGGCGGACTCCGCATCCATACTCTTCAAACTGAACGCCGCTCCCGCAGCAAAACCTCTAACGGCTGGACGACTCTTTGCCAAGGTGGCGAAAGCGGCTTTTCCTGCCGCATCGGAGGCGTCCAACAGAAAACCTGACAGACCAGAAGGCGATACCCGACTACCTTTTGAAGGTAAATTTGCGGATGTTTCTTGCAACGTTTTGGTCGAATTTTTCTTTGTAGACATGAACTTTCTCCTAGCATCACAATTCTTACTCTCTGAGCTGTCCTATGCATCAAAGCCGACAATCTTGAAATACTTGCCATCCAAGTCAGCGACCTTTTTCTGAGCACCACCTTCAACAGTAACTAAATAGTTATTAAGCTTCCCACCACCGAGCTGATTTATTCCACTATCAAGCGGCCACAAGTTAGGCATTAAATCTGGGCCAGACACCTGTAGCTCAATAACATGATCGCCATCAGTTTTAAATTCAGTTCTATCGTACCCATGAGACTCAATTAAATTATTAAAGCGATCTTTTCCGGAATCGCTTCTACCTTTTTTCTTTGGGCCTACCACTAGTCCTACTTTTGGTTGATACATCGACGCTATACCTATTTCCTCTCCTCCACCCGGAACAGCTTTGCTAGATTTGGGACTGTATTTTTTGCTTCCATCGATTTTCTCTATCACTTTTTGAGGAAGCCTGCCCCTAGGCTTTCCATTCGGCGACTTGGGTGCCAACCAAAAAGATATATATTTTTCAATCGGTGGCTTTTGCCAACGTATGCTGTAAGGCTTACTCCTTGATCCATCACCAACTGCTTTACTCCTATTTGACAAAACGTCTGCATCCACAAAAATATCAGACAAGGCCCTTAAGTTCTTATCCAATTCGGCACTCAGTTTCCGAACTTCATTATTCTTCTTACCGTTTCTTGCTTTTTCAATATCAGACATGCAACTAAAAATGGCCTTTTGAAGATTTAAAGCTGATTTTTTCTTGTTTGCATCCACAATTAACTTGATTGTTTCCTCAATGTAAGTTTTCTCACTATGAACCGCTATACGCACGTTTGGAGGCTCGCCTTCAGTAGCGATATTGTGCGACTCTCCACTTTTAGTTTTGAAACCGATTTTTTTATTCCACCATTTCAAAATATTTCCTACAGCCGATTTTGCCCCACCATATAACGCCTTGGCCTTCTCCACTATCCACGCGATCACTTTATCGATGGCCGTATCGACTTTGGCGCGGATCTTTTCTATGACGCTCTTGATCTTGTCGGTGACTTTTCCCAGCCCGAGAAAGCCGGCGAGGAAACTGATCGACAGTGACAGCAATCCACCCAGTATCTTTTCCACACGATTTGCGGCGGCGGTGATATTGCCTCCCGCGATAGCGACGATGGAGTCGATGAAGGCAGTGACCACCTGGATGATCTTCGATATCTTCTGCACGAACACCATGATGGTGTCGTAGATGGAGATGATCGCTGTGATAAATCCGGCACCCGGAATGAACATGGCGATGAGCTTAGGTACAGCTTTGGTGATTACCGTTTCAGTCACAAAACTGACGATGCCACTGACCACCTGATCTTTAAGGTCGGTGAGTTTTTCTTTGATCAACTCCCAAGCGGCGGCGGGCCCACCTTTGACGAGTGCGACGATGATGTCAAAACCCGTCTCCATGCCTTTCATGATGCTCTCTCCTGCGGGGCCGAGCACTTTGACGATCTTGCCGCGTATCTGCGCCCAACTGACCCCGAGCACACTCATCGCAAACTTACCCATCTCAGGAAGACTCAAAGCTTTAGGGAGGTAGACACCTTCTAGCGAGCCAGTCAGCCAGTCGATCAATCCATTTTTTAAGTGGGTGCCAAAACGACTGGCAAAATTCTCGAAGCCGAGTTTGGCGGCTTTCACCAGATTGCCAACGAAAGGTAGTGGATTCTTGATGATGCTTTTAAGTGCAGCGCCAGTGCGTTTGATGTAACCCATAAGACCAGGCTTGACCACATCGAAGATGATCTCCAGCAAGCTCCAACTCGTACCCAGCCCCCACAAGATGAAATCGGTAGCGACACTGATGAATGCACCTGCAATTTTGATATATGCGCCGGCTATGGTGACGATATCCACAAATGTCAGCGCGCTCAGTGTGGCGATGATTTTTTTCGGCACACTGCGCACCAAACCCATCAAACCGGCGAGCGCTCCCTGAAACCAAGTCCAGGCGCGCGCCACTGCGTTACCTCGTTTGATGTTTTGCCATATCTCCTCTTGTCCGATGAACTTCATGAACCCGCCTATCAGCGTCTCGGCGTTGCGTGACACTTTTTCACCGGTGATGGGATCCTCGCCCAGTACCGCTTTGAGCAGATCGTAACCACGCGTGTCTTTTGCCAATGCCGCCAAGGGCAACAAGATCATTTGCTTGACCATCTTAAGAATATCAGTGGCCGCATTGACTCCGAACGAAATCAATCTAGAGATAGGTGCCGTAAATATCTGCTTTGCTCTTTCCCACACGTCACCCCAATTCCATGGCGCCAGATCAGACCATCCAAGCGTATCGATAAAGCGGTTCAGGCCGCCCAGTATCTCGCCAGCGATATCCCCTAATGTAGCGATCTGTCGTGCCGCCCATGCGGCTACTTGTTCTATTAATCCATGATTGTCGAGTACCGTAGTGATGATTCCACCGCCAGGCACCATCTCAATCAAGGCGCGCAACAGATTAGGCGCACTGCGGCTGACCGCCCTGAAGTTGATTGGATTGAAGCCCAGCACGATGGTCAACATCCTGAAGCCGGGGATATTGCCCGACCAATCTGCGAACTTATCCAAGACCTTCTGTATCGTCCCACTGCGCGCCGGTGCGGGTGGCGGCGCTGCATTACTGAGCGCAGGGCCAGCCTGAGCGACATTGCTCTGGCGATTAGCCGAGCTCACCGTCACCGCAGGTGTCGCGACATTCTGCATTGCACCTGCAGTGGATGCAGTACGCGTCTGAGTCGCCACAGTGGGACTCGCCGCCGGAGTCGCGCTGTTTCGAGTGACAGCGGCGGCGACGGGGCTCATGTTCCCGACTCCATTTCGGGCAAGGGGCACAAGCCGCCCATTTGCCGATACTCGCGCTGAACTGCACGATATAACTCATGCTCTCCTATGACCTTATCGCCCGCCAGTAATGCCGCGTGCAAGACGATGTTGCGTATCTGTCCGCCGGACAGCACGCAGCGCAATGAGAACTCATCCAACAAATCCTGAGTGACCGCATGCTGCACAGGTAGGTGGGCAAGCAAGATGCGTTGGCGTTCCAGTGAAGACGGTTGATAAAAATCAACCGTCGCATCCATACGGCGACGGAATGCGCTATCGATGGCCGAGGATAGATTCGTGGTCAAAATAACGATCCCTTGGTAGCTATCCATGCGCTGCAACAGGAAATTCGTCTGATTGTTCATATGATGATCGACTGAATTACTCACCGCCTCGATGCGTTTTCCGAACAGCGCATCGGCCTCATCGATCAGCAGAACGACATCGGTAGCGGTCGCGCAATCGAGTAGCTCGCCCATATTCTTTTCCGTCTCACCGATGTATTTGCTGACAATCGCCGCCAGGTTGCACACATAGATATCCTTACCCAGTCGACTAGCCAGTATCCTCGCTGCCAGCGTCTTACCGGTTCCACTCGCTCCGGTGAATAACGCGCGAACACCCGATGAAATCTGCTTGCCGAATGCCGGCCCCAATGACATTCCGAACTGATCACGATGACGGCAACGATATTCCAACAGCGCAAGCTCCTCTGCCGTACCCGGTTCGACGATGAGCAGTGACGCAGAAGTATCGACCGCGCCATCTGCCTGTCGCTCGATAGGGAACAGTGGCGGCAAGCGCATCGTCAACGCATCCAAAGCCTCACGCCCGTAGCTGCGCGCGGCCTGATGCAGATCATCCATTTCAATAGATGCACGCCCCGCCGCATGAGCTTGCACTCTAGCCTGAGTCGCGATACCAAAGATGATTCCTGTTGCGATACGCGCTTCGCCGGCGATGCCCTCGCGCAACGCGGCCGAGGCATCAGGCAATGCACGCGCCCATAACACACTGCGCGCTACATGCTCCGGCATAGGCAACTCTAGTATCGCCATACGCAAACCCGTAGGTACGTCCATCCCACCTTCATGCCCCAATATCACGATGACGGGCATGCCAGTCCAGTATCCCTCAGGCAGGGACAATCGCTCCCCCAGATGGGCCGCACCAACGAGCATAGGGATCGCCCCTAGGGCAGCAGCTAAGGGACAGAGCGAGCGAGCCACATCTGCATCCCGCGTGGCGGCCAAAGTCGATCCCAGCACACCGTATCCTGCCTCACCCGCTATCGCAGCCGCCAACATGCCTCTGCCGTTATGCATAGGCCCACGCAAAACCAATAGATCGAGTTCACCCGCTGCCAGCAGTGCTGCCAACCCACGCGCTCTTTCTGTCAGCGCTGCGGGCAACACCAACTCATTCAGATACGCGACATCAGCACGGGGGCGATGCAAGAACTTGTCCGGCAACACAGCCACGCCATCACCCCGCAACACAGACCACAATCCGTCGGGCAAGCGCAGCCCCCATCCTGACAATGGTGCAGCAGGATTGGTTGCGACCAACAAGCCCAACTTTGCCAGTCGCCTGATCCGATTCAGACCCGCTGCCGTGTCCTCTTCAGGCTGTAGCCATGAGGCCAGCAGGCCCGCTATCGGCCTAGACTCACCCGTCACCCCATGCAACGCTTCGAATAGCGTGCCGATACGCAAATCGTCTTCAACCAAGCCCGCACCGGCAAGCAAAACCATATCGGCATAGCTCAAACCAGCACACTCACGCAAAGCGCGCAACGGCAGGAACTCGTCGTGTGCGCCTTCGAAGGTTTCCACCTTTTCTCGCCATAAGCTCGGCGCGGTGCTGACCTCCACACCTAGCAGACCTTCACGCGCAAGCTCATTGCTGTAACCACCGAGGAAGGGGAATCGCTCTGTGACACTATCGAAATCACCGAATGCCTCCACCGCCTGTCGCATCATCGCCACCACTGCGGCATAGAAGACCAATCGAAAGTGGGTCGAGGCAAGTGTCTCGTTGTCGTTGAGATCAGGCATGTTCACACCCAAAATAAAAACGCAGGTCGCGCCCTGCTGCCGGTATCCAACCCGGATCACGATCCAGGCCCGCCATGCGCACCGCCACCGGCAATTGCTCCAGCGAAAAATACACAGCAAGACGCTCGGTATCCCATTCGACACGTCCCGACAGACTTAGCAAGGTACGACAAGCTCGCCGCCAGTTCGTATCGCCCAAAGCTAATGCCACGCGTCGCCCCAGATAAGGCATCACCCAAGCGCGCCAGCGTGCCAATGGTGCATGACGAGCCATAGAAAGACTTTCCGATGGCCGGATACAGGGCAGCCTATAAGCCGCCGACTCGATCAGTAGCTGATTTGCCACACGCATATCATTACGCCGGATGTCGAGCACAATAAAGCCTGCCGGATGTATGACTCGCAACCTTGTGTTATCCGCCTCCCAACGCCACTCGTCAGCTTCATCCCTAAACGGCTCCAGCCATGCCGGCGGCATACGCCACTCCGAGGGCGGTGTAAAACCCATACCTAGTCGCTGCCCTTCCTCACGTCCGGCGAGCTCGGTCAGCACCAACCAGAGCGGGTCGTAACGTACCTTTGGGCCAACCAAGTCTGTCGCCGCGAGCGCAAGGAAATCCCAAAATGGAAGTTCCAGACCGCGATCCAATGGACGTGTGAAATCGGCATACAAATCCAAGGACAAGGCGGCATTGCACAAAAAGAACACCCCGCCAAATTGCGTATCGCAAAGCTGAGTTCCCATATTCCCGTTCGACGTCACTTGCTCTGTGACATACGCCCTACTCTTCGATACGCTCTCAGCCAAACGATTATGTTCAAGTGATAGCGGTACGAGTGCAGCCGCTATAGTCAGAGTTGCTGCCTCTAATTTTTCGGGTTGCTGCGGCTGGGATAGTGATGTCGAAGTGTCCGATAGTGGCTCAGGGATTAGCGTTTCCTCTGGCGCGGCAAACTCGGCTATCGGCAAGCTGAATATACTACCGTCGATGCGCTCGTCTGATGATGCTCCAAGTCTGTTCACCCTGAGCTTGTCGATGGTTGAACGGACTACAACCCACTCATCCGAAATAGGGCTGACGATACGTTCCACCGAGGACTGCAGTTCGTTCGCCCCCCCTCCGTTGACTTTATGCGCTGCAGAATTTTCATTGGGGTGATGCGTGTCGTGCCGGACAGGCAAGACATATGGCTGACTGCCGCGTTTTATTTCACTGGCTTGTGCAGTCGCTTGCGCTAACAGTGTAGGCAACGCTTGTGCAAAGGCCGTGCTACGCACCAAGCGGGGTAGCCTTAGCAGCGACAAACCCACCACCAGCAATCGACGCTGTGCGATATTCAGCCCAGTCGCCCATGCCTCAGGAAGAGCGATGCGCATCTGTTGCTCCAGCGCAGGTGTGGATGCCCGTGCGACTGCCTGATGCGATTGCAGTTGCGTGTCTTTCTCCTGCTGTGGTGCAACCGTTACGCCTTCAGCAGCGAGCAGCATAAGTCCATGTGCACGTATCACAGCCCGTGTCACCGCCTCGACCTCGGCCAAATCTAATGTGCGCACAAATGCTGCCGCATCGTTGTTGTCTGCCAAGCGCGCGAGTGCGGTCGGCACATACGTCGCTTCGTTCAACCACAGTTGCGCCGCAACACGGGACAAGTCTGATGTATTCAATAGCACGCGCCACCACCATCTATAGGCTAACTGATGACGCAAATGGTCGCGCGCCACACAAGCCAATAACTCCGCACGATCCGCGAACAGCACGGCCTCGGCGTTGAGCGGTACGGGGCCGTGCGCCGGACGAGCCGCATGCCGTGCCAAGCGTTCCATCTCATCACCCAATATGCCGCCGACCGACTGTGAATAGCGCGACTTAGCTTGCAACCGAACAGATAAGTCACGCACACACAACACAGCGGAGGGACCCACACCAGATACGATATCGGGGAGTTGAGCTAATAGTCGTTCCGTGCCGCGCCGTGCAGCAAGACCATCAAGCCGCGCGCCTCGTACTACTGCGTGGCGTATGGTCGTTGCGGTCAGATCGGCTAAACTCATCTTCGCCCCCCTGCGTTATCAGCAAACTTGCGATGCTGTCATCCCCCCTAAATCGGGTTATGCGGCATCCGGTATCCCAGCACATCAGACTTCTTGAACGTCGTGACACACACCTCGTTACTTTGATTGCCTCCCAGCAGGCGAACACGACCGGAACTCATCCCAAGATAAAAGCCAACGTGCCCCATATTTATGCCGCGCTGCAGCACTACGATGCAACCATGTGTGGGCTTGACTATCGCTTCGCCCCAGTTGAGCCAAGAGCGTGCCCATGCCGAATCCGTCCCGGCATAACCAGCGCGTTCCACACACCAATTTGCAAAAGCAGAACACCAGGGTGTTTCATCGCGTGCCGAGTCGGGCGCACTCAGGTTGGTCGAGCGCAGATACTCCAAGATGCGCGGATTCTCGCCATTGCCCGGATACTCCTTCACCCCGACCTCGCTACTAGCCACCTCCATCCACGGCGGATCACCGAGCTTGGACAGATCGTTATCCGGCACTGCCGCCACATACTTATTGCGCACCCACCCCTGTTTTTTCGATGGCGTGGAGACCTTGAACCACATACCATCACCAGACACACTGATGAGCGTCAACTTCGCCCCGCGTTGTAAACCGCCAATGACCTTGGCATTGATTGAAGGCCCGTCGCGGAGATTCAGTCCTTCTGCGATTACTGTGTATAAGCTAGTCATATTCAATACTCCCAAGATGAACGATCTATTTATTCCGTTCGTGGTTAAGTGGCGACTTGTATGGCTTTATCGTGCTTAGTCAAACTTAGTTAGCTCATCAGAGCTTGTCGAACCATGATCGATAAGCTCTTGTTATGTTGTCAACGTCCAATCTATTGCCGCCACGAACCCCGTTCTGAATCGCCACAGCACGATGCCTATCACCAGCATCACCAAGGCGGCGAAGTGGTTAGCATCAAGCGGACCTAAGATAGGAATTGCATCGCCACGGAAGAACTCGATCACGAAACGCCCTGCTCCGTACAAGATCAAAGCCACAGCAAAACGTTTACCGTGCACATCAATTCTCATCCGTAACAACACCAGAAAAATAACAACACCAAGCAGCGCGTGATAGAGCTGAGTCGGATGCACTGGCAAAGTATGCAGTGCATCCTGCACAATCAAACCCACTGCGACCTGCGCCGCGAACGCTTCGCTGTCTGCACCAAAAGTCACAGCCCACGGCAGATCAGTTTCGATGCCGAAACAACAACCGTTCAGAACACAACCGATACGGTAAACGGCATAACCCAGAGCGACTGCCGGTGCGGCGGCATCGGCGTAAGACAGGAAAGGTACGCCACGCATTTTGAGGACGCCCCATGCCCCCAAGGTCGCACCAAACAAAGCCCCGACAGCACCCCGCCCAAGTGAGTCTTCGTGCATGTGTGCCGACGACACCAGCAAGGTGGCATACTCGCCCCCCAACAACAACGCTCCGCCAAAGCCCAGCAGACCAGCGAGGTACATGGACCAAGAATCAAGTCCATACCTATCTGCCTGCCACGCTGCAGTGGCGAGAACGATCACCACTGCGACGCCCCAGTACACAATGACATTGTGAAGAACTGCGGTCATGGCATTTTCGCCTCAGTCTTCAGACCGCTCGACACTCGATTTCTGATTGCGCCTGCGGCGCAAGAATGCGAATCCGCCCACGCCCAGAGTACCGACTAAGACGAGAGACTTAGAAATGGCTCCCGACTCATTCGCGGCCAGTTTCGGACACCCCATGCTGGCGCATGGGCAATGTGGTGGTAGCACGGTTTCCTTAGCCTCCATCCTAGAGTTAATCACTAGGCCTTCGGGAGGAACTTCTACTAATTGATGATTTTCATTAATCTTCTTCACGCCCGCGCCACTCAAAGCTGCCTCAAAGCCTCCGCTCACAGGACCATTGTGCCCTCCAAGGTATCCGAATGCGCCGGCATAATCCGTGTCTTCGAAATCCTTGCCATTGATGCGTATCTTGTGCCCGTTAAGGAGATGCCCTTCCACCGTCCATAGGTAAGCGGAAGTGATCGGTCCCGAAAACCGTTCGGAAGGCACGATACTCAAGGATGGTGGAATGTAGTCTTTGTTCACGGGAGCGAAGAAAAATTTGCGGCCCTCTCTCTGGGAACTAGAGACAGCTTTTGCCTGTACTTGATCAGGGGTTGGCGAGTAATCGATGGCCTGGCGACGGGATTCCAAAATCATCTGGCGTGTATTGTTGTGGTCTGGAGAGCTCAACGCAACTGTCCGATCAAACGTGGACATCCCCACGAAGTCAAAGTTATCCGTTGCGCTAACCTGGGAAAAGGATGTGTTCGGATCAGTGGAGTTCAGCACCACCTGCACACAGTGGTGTGCGCTGTTTGTTACCAAATACATGCACGACTGCTTTTGGGTCAAGGCCCAGGTCGCCGTCACTTCATTTTGTACGCTGGGTGCCAAACTAATCGCGGTGGTTGGAGTGGCATTCGATCCGTTTGACGAACCGGACGGCGGCGCCAACGTTCCAATTCTGGACCAATTGTTCGAAATGCCCCAATCCGCAACATAGAAATCACCGCTGATATTTGACGCGGCTTTAATAACACTCATGTTTATCGGCTTCGCATAGAAAGTATTGAGCGAACCCGTCGGTGTATCAGGTAGTGACGAGCAACCGGCAGCTGTCGTGATTGGATTTCCCATGCTGTCAAAGAAAGGGCCGGCTAGTGCTGCCATCTTGTGCACGTTGTTGCTCGGCAAGCTATTATTCCGCACGCCAAAATCACCAACGTGAATCTCTACACCCGCACAAGACACTTTTGGCCCAGCCGGGTTGACAGGGTCAGATGGAGTGGTAAAGGTGCCATCAAGTGAAACGACCCCCCAATTGACGTAGTCAGGAGTATTCGACTCAATCAAACCAAAGTTGTTCGCTGAGCCCAACGGCATAGATTGAGGCCACGGCCTCTGATTGACAAAAGGCCCAACGCCAGAATCATAGGTGGACAGGACATTGAAATACATCTTGAACTCCCCTGATACTGGGAGATAAACGAGCTGGTCGGTAGCCATGGCTTGATTAGTAGTATAGGGAACCTTGATTTCCACTGACCACCGGTTGGTATCCCGCGCCAGATTAACCGTACTGGAATTCGCCCAGGAAGGAGCTGACATCGGGCCGCTAGCCGTATTAATGGCGCTGACGCTGGCACCGTGCCATACGTTCATGGCTGGGTAATGGTTGCTGACCTGTGACTCTGCTGGTGCACCTAAATCAACATACATCCCAGCAGGACGTGGTGACCCACAGCTGCCGTTGCAGAAGGGACTCAGATGCAAACGCCAAATGTCGGCTGAAGTGCCTGCAATCCCTAGGACAACCGTATTATAGATTTCGGGAGCAGCATCCACCCAAACAGCAAGCCATAACGTGCCCTGTTTAGTAGTTGGGTTGTAATTGCTTTTGATTAATTTGACATGGGCACCCGCCACGTCCCCTAATGAATAACCAGTTGGATGGTCTTGCCGGTATAAGTTGAAGCGATAGGACTGATTCCACCCCTGATCGGCAATGTAGCTTGACGAAGTGGTTGGTATGTACATGTTTTCCACCACGCCATCAAGGCTCGGATTCCCCCAGCCGCTGGCATTTGGCACACATGCCGCAACTGGAGCAGCCCATACCTGTGGTATCCAGAGTCCAACTGCAAGAAAGAATATCGGTACCCACAAACGTGTCAGCCAAGACCAATATGACGTTTTCATGGTTCTGCTCCTCTTTGAATTAGAAGGTTGATGAAGGTGCAACACAAAAATATTTGCCATCATTTCGCGACTCCAACCATTAGGTTAAAGCTTGCGCTAAAGGATGTATCCTTGGACAGGATGAATCTGAGGATCGCGTCGGGCGCGTTACCATTGTCCGCTTGTATGACACAACTCGAAGACTCGATGGTGGACGCATTACCACCTAGTGGATTGGTCAGTTTCATTGGTGTGCTTGTCACCGAACTAGTCCAATGGGGATCTGCATCGCAGGTGAGAAAATAATCGCCTGCTTCAGCGTTCTGGGAAAAATCGACCAAAAAAAGTAATGTCCTGCGCACCGGCTGCACAGCATCCGTTGGCTTGCCGAACACCAGTCTTCCACCAATCATCGAGGTTTCCTGAGGCAGTGATTTAATCGCCACACCTACCATGTCATTCGCTGAGGGAAGTGGCTGACCTATGGTCAATTTCAATGTTTGCGACCATGCCGGCACATTTGTGCCCAGTGTCGTCTGTAAGATGTTCAGGGTAAGCTGGATCGTGTCGGTGCTTCCGACAGTACCTGGCACAGTGACGCTGATTGTCAGCAGCTTCTTTTGTCCGGACACCAGGTTCAGGTTCAATTGATTCTGATTGCCCGTAGCACCGGATTCGTAGATTACAGCCGGCCATATGCTGTCAACGCTGAGGTGATAGTCCAACGCATCCGGGTGTGTGGCCGTTTCCACTTCGAAAGCAAGAAGATAGTTTCCACCTGCGGAAACGTTGGTATTAACCGACGGCCCCTTGTAGGCAACTTTGATTGCGCCCGTTGGAATCACTGCCGGTTTTTTGACACCGACCGATGCCGTATCGAAAAGTCCATCTGCATTCTCTATCCGCAGGATGACTTGCCGTTCAGTGTCATCAACTAGAAGAGTAGAGGGCGCAGTAAAAGTCAATTGACCGACTGTACCCGTTCCATATTGCTGTACTGTCTGCCCGTCTATCGTAACCTTGTTGCGTGCCGCTGGAGTACTGAAATTCTTCCCCAACATTGTTATCTGTTGGGCAGGATAAAAAGGCGGCAAAGGAATGTAGCCAAAAATAACTGGGCTAAGTTGATCGTAGCTCCCCAAACTTTCAAGTTTAAGTACCCTCATCTGCAAGTCCGTGACCTCAGCCAGAACAACATTCAATAAATCTGATGAGATCAGGTCCCCCGGCTGCACCTTTTCGCGTCTCGGACTCAACATCGCAATCAGTAGCTGCTGCTTTTCATCTGCGGTGATCTTATCGCCTAGCTTGTCGAGGATGTCGGTGAGCGAGACCACCATCTCCCCCGGTTTGACTAACCTCAGTGCGTTTTCAAGTGTGCTTGCCATGAAAATCTCCTTCCATAATTTGCTTGCTAGTTACTTTGCTCAGCGATCGATTTCCGTGTTCGCATAGTCCCATTTCGCCACATCCAACCGTGCATCCGCCTGATACGGCATGTGCCCGCTGGTGAACACCAGACACGCTCGTGGCTTGGGATCACGTTTCAGGTCGATCGCCTGACGATTCTCACGCACCCAGTACAGCCAGATCAGTTCGCCGCTATTCGGGTTGATGGGCGGGTAGCTGTATGACTCGCGCAGCAAAGTCTCCAACCGCGCACCTTCGATGTAGGCTGGGCCGCGCACGGTGCAGCCAGCGAAGAAGCTGGCAATCGCGGCGGCATCTCCGGCGGCATCGCCGGGCATGGGCAGCAGTCCGGCGGCGGGGAGTTGCACGAATTTTTTACTTGCCGCCAGACCGCGTACATCGCCGCTGGCGACGGTCATACCGGCGAGTTGTTGCTGGAATTGCAGCGACATCGCCTCGCCCTCGGCACGGCGGCGCTCTTCCACCGGATAGGCGAACGCACCAGCACACCCGCGCGGTGTGAGACGGCGGCGCACCGACCAAAGGTCTACAAATTCGATCTTGGTGGTGACGCGCACCACGGCCAGCGGCACATCGCAGCGAGTGTAAGTCTTGCCGACCAGCGTCTCCAGCGGTTCAGGTATCTGCGCTGGCATACGCAAGGGATCGATCAAGAAGTTGGCCATATAGTCCAGACCGAAGCACTGCCAAGCCACGGCATTACGCAAGCGATCATTATCTGCACGAGAGGCGACATCCAGCTCCACAGTCAGCGGCAACATGCGTATCTGCACCGCTTCGACCAGCGCATCGCTATTACACCGCACGCTCCCTTCGTCCAGCGACTGCGACTGAGCGCGCCCTACATTGGCTTCGTCAGGTGCGATGGTGAGCAAATATGTGCCTGGTTTGGTCGCGATTACGCCGCCCTTCAGGCCGCAATCGATAAAGCTGCGCGTGGTCGCCACCTTGGGCGCACTGCGGTCACTCAGCAGCACATCCAGCGGGTTGGGCAAGTGCAAAGTTTGACCATTGCGATTGATGGCGAGGCCCGCATTGATGGTGACGACAGAACCGAGTGGATGATTCTCGATCAGATTTACTTCCAGTCCCCAGGCGATACCGTCACCGAGCGCGATGCCTAAGCGGCGATCCGCCTCGCGCCGCGCCGTCTGTTCACGTGTCAGGTCTTCGCCCGTAAGCAAGCGGCCATTGAAGAAATTGACAGCGCGTATTCCCCCGTCGAGGATGGTTTGTTGCAAGAGTTTGGGTTGTGCGGTCATCGCGATACTCCCCGGTTAAGGCTGCTCTATCAGTGAGACTTCGATCTGAAACTCCATCGTCTCGATCTCGGCGGCAGGTACTGCCTTGTTTGAACGTAGTACTTTGTAGAGAAAGTCATCGGTACCGAATTCGACGAAACGCACCGCAGGTTGCACACCACTGACTGCGCTATGATGTAGCGAGGTCTGCACATGCACGATGTAGTCATGATTGATGTCAGGTTGTACGTATCCGTCAAAAGTAAAACGCACCTCTCCGCTCTTCACACTACTGACCCGTATGTTTCTAACAACCGGCGTGGCCTGCGGTTGCCCGGGCAAGAGGAATTTCACCCGCCCCAAGGCGATGTGCTGGCCAGATAGCGCGGACATGGCCGATGCAGGCAGCCCACTTATCGCGCCGGTATCGATAGCCGGTATCGATTGTTCTTGGAGCAAACGCAGATGACCGAGGATGGGTCTTCTTGATTCATCCACACGTGGAGACTCACCGGTAAGATCGACCACCCAAGCGTTACCCGCAGTCTTGACCACTTTGAAAGCGAGCTTGCCTAATAACAGCCTGTCTTCACAATTTTCGACACAGGGCGGCGCACCACAACCACAGAATTCACTATGCCACTTGGGTACGATCTCGGTATCCCACAAGGCGAGTGCTGCTTTGATAAATTCCACTCCGTCACTTGTTTGTACGAGCACATTGCTAGGCCATGAGCAAGTACTAGGCGTCCAACGTCTCACTTCATCCAAGAAAGCATCTTCGTCTGTCGTGCCATCGGTTTTGTGTGGGGCGCTGTAGAGCCACAACTTGAAACGCTGAAATGCTGCTGCGGCAACACGCAACTCAGTGACCCATAGTCGCAATGCGATTGCGCGATAAGCCGGCATATCAGTGGCACTGATAGTGAGTGTGGTGGGGTCGCTAGACGCGGTATCCCATACGCGCACGGCTGCGACAAAATCTGCCACGGTCACCGAACGATCAGGCAGCGGGTCGATGTGAATATTGTTCAGCCAAGATGTGAATCCACGCACTGCATCTTCTTCCTCTTGCAGAGGCGGCTCGTAGGAAAGTTCGAGTTGAAAACTGTCGGTGATGCGCGACGGCTGCATCAATTCATCTGCACTGCGGCAGGGTTCACCCGGCACCGGGGCATCGTCGGTCAAGCAATCGCTGTAGGCCAGCGTCACGTACAAAGTGAGCGCACCACTGCTCGCATCGGCCGCTAATCCGCTGGATATCTCATCGGTGCGCGCCGCCAACCATAGATTGATATCAGCACATTGATTGCTAGTCACGCACACCAATTGTCCGCATGGCGTCAGTCCCACCCCCGAGGTCAACATCACCTGCGGCAAGGTCTTGCCTGTCGTGTCCTGTGCCCAGCTCAATGACAGTCCGCGCAAGGTTCCATAGCCGATCGCTTCGCGCGCCAGCCAGCGATCTCGGCCTGAAAGATAGGCAAACTCTTGGGTGAATTCGTCCACCTCCAGCACCATGCCGCGTACATAATTGACGTGTTTGGCCGCATCGGGGGGGGCTAGATTGGTGGTCACTTGTTTGGTTCCGCAACAAGCACTCATGGCTGTGACTCCTTTATGAGCGAACTCCGTTCATGGTTCGACAAGCTCACCACGAACGGAACCGAATACTTACCGTTCATCCTCAGCCTATCGAAGGAACTGTTCGCTTGATTGTGAAAGTATTTTTTCATATCCATGTCTTCATTATCGATTGCATACTCAATGCATGATGCGGTCGCGGCCCAGCACGCTGCGGTCACGCCGTGATTCCAATGTAGTCGGCGCGACCAGCGATGCGCCCAAATAGCCGCGCCCCAACACCATCGGCGGTATCAGTTGCTCGCGCATGTTTTCATCTAGGCGCGTATCCATTCCTAACCGCGCTTCGCCAACCCGGAACATCGCCCAGTAGAAGCGCACATCAAAGGTGGTGTGCGCTGGCTTTTCCAGCTCGACGATGCGGCGAGCCAATTCCAGTTGACGATGCGCAAGTTGGGGATCGATATTGGCTCCGTTAGGCATGGGTAACAGCACCGAAAAACGGTGCGCGGCGTTGCGTATCGCCAATACGCCGCCTTCGAATTGCAACCAATCCTGCAACGCGGGCCCATCCAGCGGCAAACGATCAGGGAGTGGTATCAGGTCATAGTCCGTCCAATGACTGTTGTACTTTTCGTTCAATGCAGATACCGCGCCATAACGTGAACGCAAGAAGCTTTGCCATTGGATGCATTGCACAGTCGAGTTAGTCGCTTCTCTATCGCGCATGTGCGCTATCCATAGCTCGCGTTGCGCAGCCATCACTGGCATATCTTCGGGCTGGGGAATATCGAAAAAACTCGTATAAGTGGTGCGCCACGCCTCATTGCAAACCGTCATGCTGAGGTATTCGGCTTCAATGGCGGACTGCCATGCGGCGCGCTCCAACGCACCGGCAAACGGCGTGAAGCCCAAGTTGAGCTCGGTGAACAAAGCCCATTTTGCAGCTAGGTCAGGTTGCTCCGGATCGTCCGGTTGCACCAGCGGCATCTCGACGTGATAGGACTCAGGCGCTTCGATGCCGATGGCCGTGGCATACCGCAAATTGAGTGCGCCCCTACCCTCGCCTAACTTCCAAGGGCTAGTCGGATTTAACAAGGAACTGGCTAGTAATTGTCCGGGGTCACCCAGCAACACATCGGGCAAACGACGTGCCAAGTATTTTTCGATGATGCGCACACCAAAACGGCGTTCTTCCACCACACCCGGTGCAACAAAAAGTGTTTCATCAAGCTGCTCCTCAAGCGCCATCGACAAAGCCAGACGGACACCGTGTGCAGTACCGCGATAACTGAATAGCAACATCGCATGGCGGATGAATAAGCGCCTTCTATACTCATCCCAACTAGGGTCTAGCACCGCACCGAACCAAGTGGCCAACCATGCCAGCGCCTCTGTCGGCGTGGTACGTTGATCGAAGAGCGCCTGAGACTGTGCGATACGTCCCTCAATCTCGGTGTAAAAGCCCTCGATATTGGCTAAGAAACCATCGAGGAAATGTGCCGATGGTGCATCCTCACGGTAAAGCGCGGGCAGATATTCCTTGAGGTAGGAGAAGCGCGGATAGTAGGCACGCAGTGCATGCAGGCTGGGCGTAGCTCGTTGATCGCCACGCAACTCCATCTTGATCTGCAGATAGCGTCCGCAAGCCTCCTGGAATAGCAACTCCCAGGTCCCATCACCTTGAGCAGGCCTACCCGTGCGGGGCAGATATGCGACCTCGCTGCCATCTCGACGTAAATATGGTGTTGGCTCCGGCATCCATTCGATATGCGCTAACGCATCTTCATCATTACCGCAACGCGTCCAAATTTTCACTGAAGTCGCGGATGGCACACAGGCATCCAGCATCAGACGATGCCACACACAATCCGGCTCCTTACCATCGAATATTCGGGTACGTAATGCTCCACAAGTTTGGTGGCGTGGACGCGCCTCTTCGACCAGCGGTACCCAAGTCTCGGCGAAATCGTAATGTGGCAGCTTATTAAAAGTGACCAAACCGCGGCCACCAAAACGCCGCATCGGCCGATAACCGGGTTGCGCATCGAACGACCAGATTCCCGATCCATCTACATTTAGATCGAAGACATAGGCCTGATTCCCATCCTGCTGCACGACGAATAGCTGTATCGGTAACGCATCCTCCCCTTGCGGCACAACAGCAAGGTCGTATGCAGACAGCAACAATTCACGCGCTTGACCGTCTGCAGCAGCAGACACAGAGATGCTCAAAGTGAATCCATCAATCACACCATGAGACGTCTTAGCTTTGATAAGTTTGCCATCGCGATACAGCAGGATGCGTGAGGCGGCCGACGCCTCGCAGCGATCCAACACCAGCAAGGTTCCGTCACTCAACACCTCTATCGAGATAGGATCGAAAGCGGCTGACAGATCGATGGCGCTGTCCACATCCAACACGCGCGTCCTGGCACTTACCGACGCGCCATCGCCCCGTACCGGAGCGAATGCACCAGATGCTGCGACTGGGGCTACCGTCGTCGTATCAGCCGAGTAAGAGACCACACTGAAACTGCGATCCAGCTGCCAACAACGATGATGAGCGCGATCCAATATCCATACACAACCAGACGTCCCCGCCGCCATATCAAAGGGTAGGAACGGCACATGCGTCGGCCACAGCAAGTGTAGCGGCGCGCCACCCGCAGCCAGATCGAAGATCAATACGCCAGCGGGTGACTTAGTCCCCACGATTAGGAAATGCTCACTGCTGACCGTGATACCCGCCAACTCAAGTGGCGGTGTGGATGACGCACTTGATAACGGCGCAAATCCACCCTTAACCGGTATAGCCTCGGTGGCGACCGGTGGCCAAAGATCGCTCGCCGCTGTGCCATCGCACCACACTCTCACCCGTTGCCCTGAGCGGTCTATCCAGTACCAATTGCCAAACTGATCCGCCGCAGCCCCGCGCCGCTGCTGATCCAGATCGGGCAGATCATCCGATGCGGCCGTGGGGAAATTAAAAGGTAAGGCACGCAAGCGTGCGACCTGGCCTTGCGCATACCACTCCACCGCTGAACCTGAATGTTCTGCCATAGGCGACCAATTCGCTTCCGCTTGCCCAGCATCTGCTGCGCAATGGCATTGCTTCCAATCGGCTGCGCCGAGTAACAGATGATGTCGGGTGGAGTTGGCGTCTAACATATCAGCACCTATCCGGGATCACCGGCACAGGGACGATGCGCCGATCTGGAGGTTGCCCGCTATCGACCTTGCCGCCCATGAGACTGGTGGGCGCGGGTGCATCGCCGACCTGCACCGACAAACCGGCGATACGGGGAAGTTGCAGACTATGCATGGGAATCTCTGGCGACTCATTTCCGTCCATACCCGCCAGACGGACACCGCGCACAAAACGTACCCCGCTGACGCGGCTGGCAACCGCTGTCAATTCGGCTGCAGATACCGCCCTACGCAATGGCCAACCTTGCTCATTCTGTCCATCCACAGGCAGCGGCGAGAGAAAGGTCGTGATAGCGACTCGTACCGCCTCGCGAACCTCCGCGCCAGCACGTCCGTCGGCCAACAGTTCGATGCCGATAGCGATCCAAATGTCGAGATATTCTGGGCCACGCAAGATCAACTCGGTAGTCACCAGACGGCGCGCATCTAGATGACAACAAACCGTATCCATAAACAAGCGATCCGGTTCGGGCGCATCAGGATGTGCTGGATCGTAAGCGGGCAGCAGTAGCAACGTCACTGTACCCGGCGCATTGCCGGGCGCATCAGGTGCCAGATCGGGACTGAACGAGGGCAATACGTCGACCCGTCCGACATGCACGCCCGGCGTACGCTTGGTGATCGTTTCGAAATCTGCCGCTGTTACGAGCCGGTCGCGATGTTGTATGTAACGCGGTATCTGCTTCTGGGCTGTTGCAACATCCTCAGCTGCAGCCCCCCCCCAAGTGGGGAGTGGATTGTTCACAAAATATCCTGCATCCAGTGCCGAACTGGTATTGATCGCCCTTACTGCGACGTTGCCCGCAAGCCCATCGCTATGGTCATAACTGACGCGCAGCTTCGCCCCCAATGGCGGACGACAGCCGCGCATGCCGTCACCGAAACTCAACTGTCCGGACTCGGGATCGACGTGGTACACATAGCTATCGTCTCGCGCTGCCGCCGCAAGCTCAGTTCTGGCCAAACGGGCTTGATAGGCGGGGGCAACTTCCGGTGCGGCGGCGAGCAGATCATCTATGGGCTGCCATTCATCCCATCCGCCCGCCGCATTGCTGACGGACAGACGCACCGAGCCTTGCAGTAACGGAGGGTGAGCGAGTTGACGCACTTGATCGGGTTCACCGCTGCCATCCGCCAACACTTCGTTGACGATCCGTCTACGCTGCAACACTTCAGTCGCATTGCTACCGGCCCACTGCAATTTGGCACGCACGCCCAGTGCCGAGATGCGTATCCAAGTCACGACACGCTCCGCTAATGCGGTGTCGTCCAAAGATGGAGGAAAATTGCCGCTCCCCGCTTCAAGCGGATCCAAGTCTTGCCATAACTCCATGTCGGCTGCGGAGGGCAGCGTCAGTTCCACGATACCCGGCTGCTCCAGCACATTGACCGAAGAGCGTGTCTGCAACAGACGATATTCAGCATCGCGTGGTTGCGGCTCCTGCGGTAACTTGCCACCAGCGGGCAATTTTGGTGTGGCGAAGATTAAGGGTGCTTGCGTAGATGCACTATCACTACCGTGTGGTTGCAAGCGCCGTGCATTTTCATCCAGCGCAGGCGAGATACCCAGACTCAAAGTCTTACCCGCGATCAGCTCACGCACTTGAGCGCGCCGCGCGGCCATGTCGGCTTGTTGCTCGCTTGGCTTGTCGTTTTTACGCGTCAACAACGCCAGCCATAGACAACCATCCACGCTGTCCCTGCCTAGGTCGACTCCGCTGGCTTCGTTGCCCTGCCAGGCCACGGTCTCATACAGCACCAGTTCCGCACCGGGCTGCTCTTGCCTGAGCGAGGCATATAACATGTCGTAATGTTGTTTACGTATGCCAGTCTCATCCGCATAAGGTCGTTTGAGATAGAAGCGTGTTTCAAGCGGCAACACGTCCAACCCCTGCTTGGTGACGAAGGGTATCTCTCCCGCGCGCGTCTCTAGCCCTGCGGTATAAGTCTTGACCTTCAACTCGCCCGCTAAATTGTCGATGGTGACAAAGCCATGCGCGGATTCGGCGGGAATGAGCGGCACACCCAACAATTGCAAGAATTTGTCACGATTGCGCTCGGGAATCTGGTTAGCGCGATACAGCAGGTTCTCGGTCAGGAAGGCGAACACTTCTATCAGCGTCACGCCGGGATCGGCCGGTCCATAGTTAGTCCACTCCGGGGTATGCACTGGGATACGCGCCAGCGCCTCGTTGAGCAGATCCTGGTAACGGCGATTATCTATGCTGGGTGCGGGTAACGGCACGATGTCTCCTAACCTTTCAAAGTGAGCGCGAGTGTCACGCGCTCCAATGCCTGAGTGGCGACCAAACGGTATGCGATAGTCGCCACCGCCCCTTGCGCGTCTTGCGGATCAGCATCGACCGTGACACTGTCGATGCGCACCCTAGGTTCCCAACGCTTGATGTTTTCCTCTATGGTTTCGCGTATGCGTTGACGAGTACCCGGTGTATTGGGCTCAAACAAAAAACGTGTCAGCCCCCCGCCAAAATTGGGCAAGCGCATACGCTCGCGTGGTTCGGTAAGCAACAGGATGCGCAGACAGTCGCGCACGTTGGCCTCACCTTCCGACCATGCAACACGACCATCTGCTCCCACCCGTGGTGGGAAACCCAAGCCACGGCCGAACAACTTTCCGGGATCGGAGTAGTCGGTCATGGCTTACCTTTCTTGGCTTTCAAGCCAGGGATGGGAAAGCACATGATGAACCAAGGCATCCAGCGGAAGATGAAGTCGAGCAAACTGACTATGATCATCAACAAGATCAGCGCACAGATCGTGATGATGGGTATAGACAGCGAACAGATCATGCCGATATTGGCTTCATTGCTCTTGCACGGCCCCATGCCGCCGACATCCAAGTCTTTGTGCAGTGGCCAAGGCAGTACCGCTCTCACCAAGTCAACCAGACCCAGCCCCTTGGCGCGCTGTATCTGTCCGCACAACACATCCGAGATTACAAATGCAGTGTTCTTGCTGTGCTTGCGCATCCCTGCAGGCGTGGTATCCAGCGGCAATGAGATGCGTATCGGACGTGCTGGCGCGTCGGAATCGAAGAAGTTAGCCAACTGGAATCGCTGACTGGGCTCGCTCAACACTGCCATACGCTGCGGGCCGCAGTCACAACGCAGATAAACACAGCGCATCGTGAACCATCCCGCATCACCTTGGGTGGTGGTGAGTGCGTCGCGTAACCGAGCTGCGAAAGGCAGAGGTGGTGCTGGAGTCGCGGGTGCTTGCAAATCGATAGCCTGGATCACCAACTGCACCAATTTGTCGAGTTTCGCAACTTCAGATTCCACTGTGGATAGGGTAGCGTCCGTCGCACCAATATCTTCATTTGCCACCACGATATTTTTGGCAGCAAGTGAGCTATGTATCCCCCAGCTGGAGTAATTCGCCGATGTGCCGCGCACGCCGGCCAGAAGGTAGACAAAATCAGGCCATTCCAAGCCATCGTCCAAGTCATCTGGGAAAGAACGCGTCGCACTTTCCAGCGCCTCACGCACCGCAGTGCTTCTTACAGCCAACAAGGCCTCGCGCAAACTGCCTTTGAAGGAACGTCCATTCTGGGTGATGGGCCATAGGTTATTTGCACCACGGCCGGCATCACTGTCATTGAGCCAATTGAACAATCTCCGTTGCGCATCATTCTGCAAACTCGCTTGTTTGGACGTGTCGATGAGGCACGCCCATACCGGACTGAGATGCAGATAGAGATAGTCTGCAAAGTCGAGCAGGATGAGATAGGACTGACCTTGTATCTGATCGTTGGCGCGTCTCGCTGCGTTCAACTTATCGTTATTCCCCATGACCTCACTGCTCGCATCCATGATGCGATCGGCCGCCGCGAGGCTAGAACGGATCAAATTCTTCCAGGGCTCGGTGATCTCCATCTTGAACTGTTCCTTGCGTGCCGCCACCACGCTGGGATTGGCCGCTATACCGCCGGCACCGGGCACATCTGCTTGCACTTGCGCACGACTACTCATGTACTCCTCACGCCGTCCAACCGGTACGACACCCGCGAGCATGCGCCGGGGGTGGCCGCTGTCATCGCGGAAGTTAAGTGGAAACATCGGCAACAGTTCCTCACCTGCAACTAGCGACGCATCCGCTTCTGAACTAGCGAGATCGGTGATCACGCGCTGCCAGTGTCCGCCGCCTACTTCTTTAACGAACGCATATTCCTCAAGTGGAGAATCTGCCACCGCAGCATCGACCGGCAACATGCGGCGCAACACGAAACCGACTTGCTCGGCACTACTGGTCGCGACCTCACGATCCGGGAAACCCGCTCTGCCGCACACCAGATTAGCGGCGACCAGATAGTGACGCTGATGGGCGGGGTGAAAGAGTTTAAGCGGCAAGGTACGCGCCACTCCGTTCTCCTCTTTATCGAGCTCACTTGCACTGGGTTCCAGGGCTGGCGCACTGGCCTTAGCGGTACGCAAGCGGGCCAAGGAACGCACGATGCGCGGCAACGGCACACGCTCGACCAGATCGGGCGCTGCGACAGCAGGCGTACGCCAGGTCTCTGGGCGGGCGATCAGTTCACCCAACTGTTTGGGATCGGTCGCCAGTGTCGCAATCAATTGCTCCATAAACTCATCGTTGGCAAAACGCAGGATCGCGGGCGCGGATTGGTCCTCAGACATAAAGGAGGCGGCACTCCCGGGCTCCGGCGAGAAGCGTCCCCAGAGCGGTGCGGGTGTGGTCCAAAGTGCGCTGTGTTTGATCATCGTATTCACCATATATTCCCGGCACCGGGTGTATATGAAGCACTGACTACGCTATTAGTGATGACGGTGTCGGCTTGCACCACACCACTGAATTTGGACATGCCCGCATCCACCGTCAACATGCCGGTAGAGATTGCCACCTGGCTGGCATTCACGGTGACTTTGGCGGAGGCGTTGATCGTGATGCCCGCACTTTCGAGCTTGATGGAGTTACCGTTACTGTCCTGTATCTCGATTGCGCCGGCACCATCTTTTAGCGTCACTTTCTGTCCACCAGGTGTCTCCAGCACCATCTTCTCTTGGCCATCCTGATCGTCTAGTGTGACCTTCACACCGTTACGCGAGCACAACACCTTCTTGTAGTTATTTCCCGCACCATCCATGGATAGTGGGGGTTGGTCGCTGCCGTTCCACAGACTGCCCAGCACGAATGGACGACGCGGATCACCCGCCGCAAAAGACACCAACACCTCGTCATTCACATCGGGTATGAACCAGCTGCCACGATTGTTCCCGCCCATCAGCGTAGTGAGCCGTGCCCAGGCCTCATAACGCGCACTCGATCCGTCGGGCGACCAAGGTAATTCCACTTTCACACGCCCCTGCCCGTCCGGATCACATATATCCAGAACCAGTGCTGTGTATACGCCGTACCATAGTCCGCCCAGACCCGTGGCACTACGCGGCAGCACTCGTTCGATCAGGTCTGTGTCGGGTAACATCATGTGTCCCTCATGTACGTCCCAAGCCGGGACGTTCGCAACGAAAATGGGTGCGTAGACCATGTCGCGCATCGAAAGTAAGTTTGGTCTCGGTGACGTAATACTTGCCGGAGAACAGGACGCCCAATCCTGACAATCTGA
This sequence comes from Gallionella sp., assembly GCA_028710525.1. Taxonomy (GTDB): domain Bacteria; phylum Pseudomonadota; class Gammaproteobacteria; order Burkholderiales; family Gallionellaceae; genus Gallionella. Next base: position 37,970 of record JAQTTY010000015.1, read on the forward strand.
CCTTGATCCCGACGCGCAGGTCAGGTTGTGGTTCTGCTACGCCGGTACCGACTACGAAGCGCCGTGCCGTATCCAGAAAACGTGCTTGGGCATAGTCGCGCGCTTCGCTGGCAGTGGCTGGAGCGGTATGAACATACGATTGTTTGCGTACACCGAATGCAGCCTGCAATATTGCTGCGCCACTTTCGTCCTGCCCCAACTCCGCGCCCAGCACATCGGCTGTGGCGTGCTCATTGATCGCTTGCTTGGCCGAGACATCCCAGCCGCTCACCGACACGTCGGTAGCCTGATGTGACAGATCAGCCAGCACGGTGAACTCACGCAACCCAGCACCATGCGTCAGTTCTATCTCGGTCGCGCCACGTTGTGCTCGGGTGGCTGCATGTAGCGTCTGCCCATCCATCCATATCTCGGCACCGACTGCACGCGCACGGTCACGCACGAAAGCCAGATCGCTTTGATTCACTTGGGCAAGTAATTTGTGGGTGCTGCCACGTATATCGATGCTGGGCGTCAGACTATGGTCCTGCGCAATCTGCTGGATCACTTGCGCATCACTCACATCGTTGAAACTGCGCGTGCGGCGCGTCATACGCAGATCCTGCAAACCATCCTCGACCAAGATGCGTATCTGCGGTGGGCTGCCATTCGGATAGTCCGCTTGCAGCGCAGTGATCTTGCCTTTGAACACACTAGTGCTGCCCACCCTGACTTCGAAATCTTTACCAAAATCCAATAGCGCACGATCGAACAACAGGAAGCCGATTCCGCCACTAGTATTGCCCCAGTTATTGAACGTCGCTTCGCAACGATACAGACCATGCACGGTCTCTTGGACGGTGAGCTCATGCAAGCGCCCCGCCATCAACGCATCTTCCTGTCCGGCGAACAACAGCGTCGGACGGGCAGCTAACAGAACGGGATTGCCGAGGTCGCCCATATCAATCAGCCCATACACGCAATGCGCGCTCAGTGAGATGTCGCTCTACCGATTCGAAGGCTTCAGTACTGACCCTAGATTCTGCTTGTACTGGCGTAGCAGATTCAGCTTGAGATGGGTTCGCTGCGGGTTCGTTGACTACTTCAAAGTCGCCGATGACGATACTCATATCCTGCCTCCATTCATAGTGCCTGCCGCGAGGTCGATTAACTGCCCCGGTGCCAGCTGGCGTGGATTTTCTATGCCATTCGATGCTGCGATGCTCTGCCAATCCGCCCCCTGTCCGGAGGCTGATGCCAATCCTTGCAAGGTGTTGCCCGCCGCAGCCTGCGTCAGCGCGTTGGCACCCGGTGCGGGACGAGATGAACCCGGCGCATTAGCGGCAAAGCTCGCCACCAAGATGCTTTGCTGCGACATCGACACCGACATCGATGCGCGCAAAGGCACACCCGCTTCAGAGAAGAATTCCAGCGACTCTTCCAGCGCATCTACGATGCCGTTGAACTTGAAACTGCCCCATTCGAAACACACTTCCGAGGTGGTGAACTTGCCCTTCTCTTCCTTTGGTTTCATCAGTTCGGTCACCTGCTGGGTGAGACGCCGCACGTCATCGACAGCTGCTTGCCCCTCGGGCATGGGGGCGGTGATATCGAACCAAAGTTGCAGACTTAGCTTGGTACTCCCGGAACCGACGAACTGCACCCCGCTGTTACCGTCTGCCTGACTACCTGCCTTCTTGTCATCCTTGGCAGCGAGTTGGTTGGCATAGCTGACCTTAAGTGTCTCGGGATTGAACTGCACCATGCCCGACTTTTTGTCGTCCGGAACTTTGGGGTCGACCTTATACAACCGTGCGATGACTAGGCCGCTCATATGCCCCCCTTGGCCGGTTCAAAACGTAATGTCTCGTAGGCGAGTTGCAACTCTTCTATCGCCACGACGCCATCGCGTGCATTCAAAGCTGGTGCTTTAATCTTCACTGGGATGCACCGCTCCAAATTGAACATTGCAGTCTGTTTGCTTCTGTCATTGGCGAACATGACGATCTGCGCATCTGCGCGCAGGCTGGGATCAGCCAATGTCTGCGAAAACCAGTGCCACAGATCAAAACCCTCTGTCATACCGCGCTTGAGTGTTATCTGTCCGAGAGTCACCGGTCCTGCTAAACGAATCTGGCGGGCGTTATCACCGCCCTGACGGATGGTCTTCACCTCCATACTCATATCCAGCCCGTCGCAATCAGAGAATGCCCCGCCGCATAAAATGTTCTGCTCGCCCTGCTTGCGGATGCGTATCTCAAAATTAAAGGCACTAAATGGGTAGCCGTCGCTCATGCCACGCCCTCCTCGCTGATGCCCGTACCGGCGCCACCCAGTTCGAATCGGATCGTGATAAAGCGCAATGTTTGAGCTGGTCGTATACGCACGCTGACGATCAAACGTCCCGCATCAATACTATTGGCGGTGTTGTCCACATCGTCCACGCTGACCTGAAAAGCTTCCTCCATACTGCGTCCGTCGAACGCACCTGCGCGGAACAAGCGTTGCAGCAAGTTAACGCAGCGTTGCTTGACCAGATCACGCAAGGTCAAATCGTTAGGCTCGAAGGTGAGTTCCTCCCCCACGCGCGTGATCATGCGACGCAACAAGATCAACAAGCGGCGCACATGTATGGGTTTGAGTTCGGTGACACTGCTCAAAGTATCTTCGGATAACAGGGTGTAGCCTTCCGGACGTTGCAGCACCAGATTGATACCCGCATCCATCAGTTTGGATTGTCTTGTCTCCGAAAGCGCGGTATGCAGCGCGAGTACTCCGCGTAGAGCTCGGTTCGCAGGAGCCAGCCATGCGCCGCGCTCATAGACTCTGGCAGCGTACATTCCTAGCAAGGCGCCATCCGGCGGGATGGCGCGAATCTCACCGTCCATGCCGCGAGTCTCTATCCAAGGGTGATACAGCGCCGCATAACTGCCTACACGCCCATCAGGATCGAAAAAAGCAGCCCCCAACAAGGCATCATTCGCAGACAGTGCTCTCACATGATCTGCTGCAGCCTGTTCGGCGCTATCGGCCGCTAATGACAGTACGACAAAGAGTTCCCCATGTGCCGCGCAAAGTCTGATGGCGGCTCGATGTAATTCGCGCCCCACCGCGCCTGAGGTATCTTCTGCCGGCATATCCACAACCGCTTCGCTCAGTTGTACCGCGATCGCATCTGACCAGTTTGAAGATATACCCCCTGACGTTGCACGCACCCTGAAGGTGCGCTCTCCAGCTTGTCGCACCTCGATATCCAGTTCAGCTTGGTCTGTGTTCCACTGTCCGTCCACTAAATTGAAATCGCCGTTGGCCGCTTCCTGCACTTGATATTTGATCGCTCTGCCATCGGTGGCAATCCAGCCAGCCGGCATGTTCCATGACAGTTTCAACTTGGTGGTATTGGGTACATTCATGCGTGCAGCCAAACCAAGTGGAGAGGGTATATATCCACAGCACATAAAATCGCTAGGCAGCACTTCAATTGACTCAGACAAGGTCATTACAAAGCGACAGGTGTAGTAAAAAGGTTGGCGCTGTCCATGCCAAGGTGTGTGCATCGCATCGGGCAATGACAGTAAAGTGACCTCATCCTGTATCGCCGTTCCGAACCACCCCAACACCGCATATATGCCGCGTAGCGGACGTGGCTGCGGCGCACTGTAGCGCAGGGCATTTGCTGTCATCATCAATTCGGCGATGGAGGTGTAGCGCAGGGCCGGGTCTAGGAACAGTGCGGCATCGAAACTGGCTAAACCATCGCGTTCGAGCGCTGATGCTGTCTGTGAATCGGCACCACTTTCCTCACCAAAACTACCTGACATCTCTAGAGGAACCATAAACCCAGCATCGCTATCGCTAGGTCGATCTGCCAAACCAGCCAGTGGGAACCAAGCCTCACTAAGTTGAGGCACCGTATGATTCTGTGCCAGATTATCGGCATCTGCCCGACGGCCCTGCACCGACTCGATATCGTTAGGTAATACTGCACAGTAACTGTCATGCATAGGCGTCATGCCCAGATCGCCTAGTCGCCAGTTTAAATTCTTCTCATCCCGAACAGACAATTCCATCGTGACGATGGCAGCACGTCCGGCAAGCCAGATAATCACATCCACAAACTCGCCTCTATCCCAGCCCAGCTTTCCTTTTTCCTGTTTCGCTTTTCTGAAAAATGTGACGCACTGTTGCGCATGCAGGATGCGATCACCACTAGCCGCATCTATGTCTACCGAAGTGATCGGAAAGAAAACCTGACGTGTGTTATCCGCATCGATGATCCGTAGTAAATCGCCAGGACGGACGAAATCAGATCGGACGCGTATCTGCCAAGAACGATTGGGTATGACTGTGTTGAGGGCCAATAGATAGACTGCCCGTTCCTGCAGCCTGCTGGAAACATGCAAAGTATCCGACCAACTCCCTTCGCAACGCGCCTGAAGTTGCACGGGAATCACAGCAGTTTGGTTCTGCGTTGGTGACACCCGATACAGTCCGGGTATGACGAAACGGTTACTCCTCGCGCTGTCGGCGGCGACGCGCACTACCCAACAGCGCCGACCACCCTGCCTGAAAAAGGCACGCACACTCTCGGCAAGATGACCACTCAGTCGCCGACCATCGGCGCTCCACCCCAATAGTGGGGTGACACCGAACTGCCGCTCGAACTGCACCATATCTTCAATTGCGACAGGGCAATGCAAAGGCCCGCGCTCAGCAAAACCTATGAATGCCGCCACATCCATACGCGGCATGGCTTCAGGCAATGGTGCCGCGACCACGTCGAAACGTATCCCAGAACGGGTACGATTCAATGCACTGGTGAGCATGCCGGACATCATGCGCCCCTATGCAAGTTATCGATGACGGAGGACATCACGAGCGTCCGCTTATTCGAGCTCGAGCCGCTCGTAAGCGATGACCAACTCCTCCATCGCCACATCGCTGCCCTTCGCATTGAGCGGTCCGTATGTCACCTTGGTCGCCCTCGCGTTCTTGAGTCGCCAAGTCATCACCGGAGTGCTATCGCTCCTGTCTTCGGACATCAACATGATGGTCACTGACTTACCGTTACCGCCCTTGCCGGTACGAACCTCATCGAGCAATTTGAACACCACGTCCGAGCCCAATGCCCCTCGCTTCAGGGTGATATCCGCCGCCTTGTTCAAACCGGTCAGCTTGCGCACATTGTTCTCTTTGTCGTTGCCCTGACGATATTCGCTCACGGTGACTTCGGTACCGATCCCGCTGACTTCCTGAAATCCGCCTTCTTTACCATCTATCTCAACCCGGAAGTTGAACTGCATGTATGGCCGATCTTCGCGTAATGTTGGCATGTCTATCTCCTATCTGGTTTAGGCCTTGCGATCGGAAGTCCACTGACCGATCTGGAAGATCACGAACTCGGCCGGCTTCAATGCGGCCACGCCGATCTGGCAGATGAGGCGGCCATTGTCCAAATCATTCTGGGTCATGGTGCTGCGGTCACAACGCACGAAATAGGCACTCTTGGGATCACCACCGAGCAATGCGCCGTTCTTCCACTCGTTATAGAGAAAGTCCGAGATTGTCTCTTTGACATTGCCCCATAGCGCTTCACCATTAGGTTCGAACACCGCCCATTGCGTGCCCCGGTCTATGGAACGTTCCAGATAGGCGAAATAGCGGCGCACGTTGACGTATTTCCATTCCGGATCGGAGCTGATGGTGCGTGCGCCCCACAAACGGAATCCACGCCCTTCGAAGAAACGGAAACAGTTGACGCCCTCGGGATTGAGCACTTCCTGTTGCGCCTTGTTGATCAAGGTCTGGAAGCCGATGGCACCGCGCACCACCTCGTTGGCCGGTGCCTTGTAGACGGCACGGTCGATATCGTTGCGCGCGTAAATACCGGCGACGAATCCGCTGGGAGGAAGATGTATCTCATCACGGGTGACCGGATCGAGCACGCGCACCCAGGGGTAATACAGCGCGGCATGTTTGGAGTCATAGCGGGCTCGCATCTCGCGCACATCGGCTAGCCCCTGACCTTCGCCACTCTCCAATACCGCGATACGGTACTTCATATTTTCGGCATGACTGATCAAGGAACTGACAATCTGCTGGGCATTGCTTCTATAGCCATTCATATAGCCGAACATCGCACCTGGCGCTGCAACGATGGAGATATCCTCCACATCTTCGAAAGCTTTGAGCCCAGTCTTGGGAGCCTCTGGTCCTTCCCCGTGCCCGGCATATTCGGCTGCACCGGGACGCCGCCCATCGTCCCCCCCTGTGAGTTGATGCGTCACCGAAAGTGGCCAGTCCCCCAGCTCGGTAGTGGTGCTGGGGTCACGTGAAAAGATCATGCTGTAGACCTCGCCCGCTAGATCGACCTCATCATCGAGCAACATGCAGAATGGCAAGGTACGTGCTTCCGTCCCGCTGGCGGGTGCAACCGTAAATTTCGCGGTGAGCGCGTCGGCACTCCCAGCCCGCCTATGGTTGGGTTGCAATGCCAGCCCACTCCAATTCTGGGAAGCACCGCTCTGCCAAATGACATCGACACTGGCGGTCACGATCCTCACCTCATGCGTACCAGGGAGCAGCTTGGTAGAGCCAGAACTGGGTGGCTGCATCAGCCAAAATTTGGCGTTTACCGCTGTGTTATCGGTGCTGAAATACCAGTCCGAACCATCTGCTTTGGGGTAAGCCAGATATAACTTACCTTTGGACTTGTTAAGCGGATCACTCTTTTCACCTATCCATACCATGTCCCCAGGCAATAGTCCTTTCACCGCGTCTGCCACTAATCCACTCTGTCCTATGCTCAAAGAAAAACGTACCGACACATTGCCTGCCGCTCCCGGAAAACGGGCTCGCAACAGGATCGCTCCCATGCGCTCACTTGCACTTGCACGCGGTAAATGATTACCCAGTGCAAGCTTGGTAGTTGCGCCGGCGAGTGCCAGCGCATCAAAGACATCGAGCAAGGAAACCATAGCGGCATCAGCCTGTTCGGTTAACCATGCACGCAAATAGACCCCGCGTTCGGCCTTCTGCTTGGCGATGTCCGCCAGCTTGGCAAGCTGCAAGACGGCATTGATCAAGGCGTCGATATGATCGAACGGTTCGTTATCAAGCAATGGGTCGTTGGTGATGCCGTCGACATAGGCTTGATTCTTCAACTGCAAGGCTTGCTCAACCAGCGCTCCACACACATCGACTGCGGCAGCAACTGAACTGAGTAAAGTCTGCGCAGCAGTTCTGGCCTCATCCATGGAGGTTGCATCCGTAACAACCGCTGCGTCCGATTTATCCACGGCATCTAACGCATCAGCAATCGCTGCCGTCAATGCAGCTTCTGCGTCGCCACCACTGTCGCAGTCTTCACTGATGGCCGTCACCAAATTGTTGATCACATCATTGGTGAGATGATCGCCCAGCACAACTCCCGCTGCGGCAACCACACTGGCTAAAGCCGCATTAGCATCAGCCACAGCAGCAGAAGTTGCATTGCTGGTCGCTGTAAGTGCATCGAGTTCATTTGCAGCGGTGTAGCCGGCAACTTTTTTGACCGATTCACTCAACACGCCCAGCGCACTCGCGACATCCGTAGCATGCATCGTTTGGGCAGCATACGCATGCTCCAATATAGCGATTTCGGCTTGGACGATGCCGAGTTGAACTGAGCAAGGATCTGCCAGTACCGCTTGCAATGCACTCGCCGCCACAATGACTTTCTCATCAGCATCTGTATCCAATGGAGTGTCGAGCTGCAACGGCAACGATGCATCCTTAGCCTTGCTGAGCCCATCCATCAATCCGCTCGCATTGCGCAACGCACTACCCAAGTCATCCACAGCACGAAGCACGTTAGACATGGCCGCCGTTTGCGGTGTCAACCAGCAGCGTGCGTGCCCGTCCGTCACATAACGACCATTATTCGGAATCGCCTGGTCATCTTTAAGCAGTGCGGGCGGCGCAACATAGCCCTGATCACCTAGGCTGGCGGTGGGCCAGAAGGTACGTGCGATATAAAGTCGCTTGCCGCCCTCTTCGAAGAAGGCGCGTACGCCATGCCACATATAATTGTGCATGCTGCCGGTATCACTGAAGGCTAGCTGTTCGCCTTTACCGTAGATACGTTCGAACTCGGTCACATTGGTGATCACCTCGGGTTCGATCTCTATCGGTCCGTAACGAGTCGGGCCTACGAATCCGGTGGTGGTGGTGCTGACACCTTCGATGGACTTGGAGCGAAACGATCTTTCTTCCATAAAGACGCCGGGGGCGAGGTATTCAGGCATGTCATTCTCCTTGCATAGGATGTCAGTTGTTTAGATACAAATAGTTCGCCAGAGGCGATCCGGTTGTTCCGTTCTCCGCGGTTTTCAAGTACAGCGTTTGACCCGGCACTATCGCTAGCGGAGCCAGTTCCGTATTCGAACTCAAGTTCGCCAGCAATTTGGAGGGGGCTTGCTTCAGAATGGGACACAGTTCAGCCAACTTGACCTCTCCATCTGGCATATCCTCAAGGGCGATATTCGGAGCAGGTAAGTCGTACCAGACTTTGATGCGCACTTCCCAACGCTGACCTCTGGCCCCGTGCACGGCACTGACGGGTTTAGGCCAAGGGAACATCAGCATGAAATCTCCATTCGCGGCAGACAACCCTTCGACCAGCGGGATTGCGGTCGCCTGCGCACCAGCTGCACGGTAAACCCTCAGCAGCGCCCATGCGGCGGGACGTCCAGTCGAGCGCACTCGTAGCGCCCCCCGCACCATAGCCAGACCAGTAAGCGGGCCACGCCAGGGTGCCGAAAAAACAGGCACGCCATGCCCCACCGTGCTGATCCCAGAGCAAACAGGTGTCACATCCGGCCAGCTTGGCAAACGTGTATTGAAAGAGATAGGCAGGAAACGTCGCGCTGAGTCTCGCACTTCGATATTGAACTCGTAGTCATCCGGTGTGGGTTGTGTCTCGCCATCCCAACAGGCCGCTTCACGCATACCCGGTAACTGATGGAACAAATGGACACCACCAACTGAGGGAGTTGCGTGTATCGCTCTGCTCCCGATACGCGCAACTACGGATAAACCATCGCTGACAGCCTGTCCCGTTGCCGCATCGACCAGACGGACCGCACCCAGCGCCGTGCGTGTCACGACATCAATCCCAGACGCTAGTTGTAGCGTAGCGGTCATGAGCTCACTCCCACCTCGTTATAGATGAACTTGCGGGTCTGAACCACGACCGCTTCATCGACTGGCAGCATAGAGTCCAGCGCCACCATGCGTGCCACACAGGTCACCGAAGCGGGGAAAGCCGTACGCAACTTATCCCACAAGTTGAAGTGTTCGGTCAGTGGCATCGACTCGAAACCCAGTTGCACACTTTCCAACAATCCGAAGGTGTGGGGATCGGCAAGTTTCTGGTTCAACACCGCACTCGACAGATTCCCCCTATCCTCTATCAAGGTGATGAGCCAGCCCAACATCTGGTGTTGCTTATCAGTCGACTTCGCCCATGGCGTAATCAAGTAGTGCAAATCCACCAGCTTCGATGGACGATATAACTTGCCATCGCGCTCATCACGTCTTGGCGCTTGCGAGCGCTGTGTGCCATTCACCGAGACCCGATACAAGCTGATGGTGAAGCCCTCTTTGTCGGCACCTATGCCGCTACTTACCGCCGTTGGTTGCACGACAGAGCAAGTCAATGTCCCCCAAACAGTTGGGGCGTTATCCTCCAGCAAGGATTTGATCGCGGTGCTCAAACCATAGATAGCATCAAAGGTCGCCATGATCTAGTCTGCCTGTTCCATATCGATCACCTATTTTCCTCACCTTGATTCGTCGTATCGATCTGCGGCTTCAAGCGATACACGACACGTTGGTCAGGAAGTTCTAGATGTTCGATAAAGCCATTCTTTTCCAGCATGGCCAACGCATTCCCGATTTCTCTAGAACCCTGCCCAGTCTCACGGAACCTGAGCCACCAATTCCTGATGTGCTCCTCGGTATCCGCAACGTTTGGATATTTGCGCATATAGCCCAATATCTCCAACGCGACTTTTAGAACATCAATTTCGTCCTCGTCCAACTCAGCACCTCATCGAGTTCTAAGTACCGGTCACGGAGTCTCGCCTCCCAAAAACAGAAGCAGCTCATCCGCCCTGCTTCTATTTGCAATATATGAGCCAAGCACTAGCATATTGTTTTTATAGGGATTTAGTTTTTCATTGCGGCATCATGGTGTCAGTTTGTCCCCAAGCCTTAGTCGCTGCAATAAGGGCTAAGCCTCGCGGATACGGTAGATATAGCGCCTGAGTTTTACGGTACCCCCTGATGGGTATATGGATACCCATCAGGTTAAAAGTAGGACTGAACGGCAACCGACAGGTAGGCGGAATGAGCCATGCTATGCGCTAAAGAGGACTTCCAAATGGCAGGGGATTACTAGGAAGGCGATGTGTCGATACGCTACGATTCGGCATCGATCGCAACAAGACCGGCTACCCGATAAGCGACATGATGTGACTAAGCTTGCGACTTTATCCGGAATGGTTCTGCGCTTAGATTATGTCTGCGTAACAATTTTCTGAATGCACTACGATCTGTTCCTGAAAGCATCGCAGCTTGAGTAACATTGCCCCCAGATTGATGCAGGACACGTTGTAGGTAATGCAATTCAAAATCGACGATGGCGGCAGCTTTAGCTATAGAGAAATGAGCTTCCGATCCTAAAGATTGCACAGTCGCAGCTACCTCACTGAGTCCTTCTGGCAGAGGAATATCCAATACAGCCGACTTACACAAGAATAGACCGCGCAATACGATGTTCTCCAACTCGCGCACATTACCCGGCCAATCGTATCTTTTGAACCAGGATTCTGTCGCTTGAGAAAGAGTAGGTTCGGGCAATGAATATTGTTTACAGAAACGGCGCAGGAACACCTTAGCCAAAAGGATCACATCCCCCCCCCTGTCTCGCAACGCAGGAAGTTGCACTGGAAGTACATTTAATCGAAAGATGAGATCAGATCTAAACTCGGAGTTTTTAGCGAGTCGCTCCAACGACATATTGGTCGCAGCGATAATACGCACATCGCTATATCGAACTGACATCGATCCAACAGGACGAAAACTCCGGTCTTGCAGAAAGCGCAGCAGCGCGACTTGCACCTTAAGCGGCATCGCCTCCACTTCATCCAAAAAAAGCGTACCGTTGTGTGCCTCTGTCACCAAACCATTACGGGCATGCTTGGCATCAGTGTATGCCCCCTTCTCACTACCAAATAGCTCACTCTCCGCAAGTGATTCTGGCAGAGCCCCGCAGTTGACGGGTATAAAAGGTTTGCCCTGCCGACTACTGAATTCATGCGCCGCCCGAGCCGCGATCTCCTTTCCCGTCCCAGTCTCGCCTTCGATCAAGAGTGTCGCATCCGTCTTGGCAAAACGTATCAAGTGATCGATAGCTTCCAAGAAACATCGCGATTCACCCAGTAAGTTGTGATCCGAAAGAGCATCCACTATAGCCTCCCCATAACTATCCGGCCTGCACGCAGTTAAACGAGCGCATGTGGCAGAATTATTTATGGTCGAATTAGACCACGCAATAAAGTCCAGCCATATAGGCCAAAATATCTATGCAATTAGTAAGGTCTTCGGTCTCAAGTATGAAAGCTAGGTGGCTTCGGAAACCAATTAAACAAAGAGCATTTATTAGTAATTAATTGCACATTAATCGACATAATACAGCACAACCAACAACTTAATCAATAATGGCAATATTCATTATTAGTAAATTTGTGACGCAAATAACGCCAATTCTCACCATCTTTATAATCCAAACGATTGACTGTCACACTATTGTCGATTAATAATCGACTTAAGCTATGACCCTTGGTTACCTCTTAGCAGGTCCATCATCAGGAATAATCTTAACCAGTTCGAACCTCCATTATATTGAAGTTCGAACTATATCCACCCTGTAATTCATTTCGAGGGAGTAAAGCCCAGTGAACTCTTTCAACGTTCCCATCCAAGAAATGAAAGATTTAGGGTTAGATGTAGCAAAAATCACTAGATTTCTGACGCTAATCTCCGCCCCTCAAGACTGCACAAAACTTTCTAGCCTGGTTTTTTCTCTTCGCCTTTCAGTTATAGCTGTCTCTAGAAAAGCGAGCTCATCACCCAAACTTGATGAATTATTGGAAGTTATTGAAGGAATAGAGAAATTCCAAAATCAACTTCCTTGGAGCGCCCCACTCAGTGATAACAACCCAATGTTTGGCAGGTATGATGAATACCCGCTTTATTCCTTTCTTTCTCAAAGCGGGAGTACTCACAAGGAGTATATTGAGAATCACTTCCAATTTATCGTCGGATTAATACTTGCATCGGTTTGGATAACGAATACTCCATTAACACGCGATTACGACAACTTATTAAAAGAACTGCGCATCCTCAGAAGGGATAATAAGATAAACAATGCATTGGCCTGTATTGTGAGCGCGAGGTCAATTCCTGCAATAATCAATTCGTTCTCCAGAAATTCTCAAGATACCTTTAAATCCGGCTTTCGTAAGCTGGCCCTTTCAATTCAAGAATTGATACCAGAGTCAGCGAATTCAGGTTTGCCACTTGATAATATTGAAAGCAGGCTATTAGGGAAATGTGAAGATTGTGATAATGAAGTAGCGACCTTTCGCGAGATATTAATGATCTCTAGATTTCATGGACCTTCCGTTGACCGTCTTGGAATCGTTCTCCATGCAATATTAGATCTTTTACCCGTTGTTAAATCCTTTGACCGCAGGTTCCTAGATGTTTGGCCGCGATGGGAAATCACCATCCAGAATGCTCTAAATATTCTTGAGGAATTGAATGTAATACCGGATATCACCCCGCCAACTAAAGCTGACTTTGATAAGCATTCAACGATGTTTTGCCTGATTGCAAAGACGGAAGATAAATCCCACTCAAGATTAATTCCCGTGAAAGCGGTTCTGCTAATAGCTGGCTATATAAATATTTTCGAAAAAAATGATTTGAATATCGTAAAGGGTTTTTTCGGCTCTAGACAGACATACTTAGCGGAAATAATTTCGAAGTTCTACATTCATAAATCCACAATCTTCCAAAATGTAGCAAAGGAATACATCCCTGAATGGCCAAGTTCATCACCAACAGAGTGGAAGAACACATTTTTTGAGAATGCTTCAAAAGCTCCAGTGATTAGTAGTTTTAGAAGCATGTACAAAGAACATGAAGATAGGCATAAATTTATACATACACTACGTCTAGTGTTGGATGCAGTATCAGAAATGCAAAATGGAACCACGCCACCTCAAATGGCACTTACACCCCACACACAAAATAATTCAGATCGAATATCTCCCCAAAGTAAGCATTCCTCAGTAGTTATTCAGCCCTCTCGAATTCGCTATTTTCGATCAGGAAGACAAATATCCAATAGACCTGTATTCAATTTATTTCAACATTTTCCATCGACTGACGTTTCCGATTCCAATGCACTAGCTCCAGAATTGCAGACTGTAGAACCAGTACAAGACACCCCTGCCAATCAGCCAAACCAATTGGCAGTTATTCAGTCGCTGGAAGTGCGTTACACAAACTATCGAACTGCCATGGACAATCAGCGGTTACCTTGGTCGTGGGATTGTTTAAACAAATTCGAGGTTGCTGCTCTTACTCAAGTGCTGAAGGAAAGTGCTGATGTCCAAGATTCTTCAGTCTTGGAAAAGCAGGGAGCATTTTTTGTCTGGCTGCTTTTGGTGACAGGTCAAAGCATCGATCAATTGTTAAAGTTTGGTCTGACGCATGCAATCGACCTTCAAGGAGCACTACTTTGTGGACCTATATATCGACGATTCATTAGTAGCCCACCTCATGCCTTTCAACCAAATGAACAGGAGAAAGTCCTACTAAGACATCACGCAGAATTTATCGATCTGCAATTAGTTCCACCGTTTCCTTTAATTTGCAGAGAGCTGGGCTTAATCGACCCGAAGATAAAGCCCATCAACCATTATCAAAATATCGGCACTTATCTAAAATTGGATGTCTCAGGAGCTGAAAGTGCAATTCGCCAGTTTTTGGAACAGCACAGAACGCGAGGATTACGCCTTCTACCCGGAAGAATTCGAAATGTGCTAAACGCAGAACTCATGAAAGTTTCTCATGACCCAGTCGCAACTCACCTCTTATCATCTCTACCATCTGACATGCCTCCTGCAGGGGTTTACTACACATCTTATTCAGAGGATTCATTGCAACGGATATACGATCAGGCTACAGCTAGGATTTTTGGGAAACAGTCATGAACGATTCCCCCTCCACAGTACCTCTTGTGGGGAGCTTATTAGCTCCTAGCGCTTCTTACATCTTCGATTTCGTTTGTTTTCTAAAAAAGAGTTGTCGCGATGCAGTTGAGAAAAAACAAAATGGATTAATTGAGTCCCACAATTCAATGGCGCTGTACACACAGCAAATGCTCAATTTTGCTACTGAGCATCGTGCCGTAACTGACCCATTCTTTGAATTGAATGCCTTCGATATCAGGAATAGAACTGTACTAATTGAAGACAAGGTAGTCAGTTCAGCACATCGAGTGCGCATAGCATGGCTGCCTCCCCAAGCAGTATCACAACTTGATAGCTATCTTTCTCATCTGCGAAGCTTGTCACGATATATCCGCCAAGAAAATTCCATACTAGCTAACCAGATTTGGGCTGTTACAGAACCAGACTACCCGCATCCAATCCCCTTACTATTTTTCCTAGAAGAAACGGATGGTGAGCTTAATTGGATTCACATTCAACCTTCGACTATAAAAGCGAGGCTTGGAAATGCTTGGTTATTGCCACTGAATACGAATCGTCACTTACTTTCAACGTGGCTGCATGAGAAGGGGTGTCCCTCTGAAGTAATCGATGCGCAACTTGGCCACATCGAAGCAGGATGCTCACCTTTTAGTGCTAGATCAACGCTTGCTCCAAAAATGGTTGGAGACATAATTATTCCATACCTTGAGTCCTACTTAGATGAGCAAGGATGGAGTGTCATAAAGGGCCTAAGCGCACCTCCCAGACTTCCTATAATCCTGCCACCAATCACCTCCAAAGAACTAAAAGCAACTACCCTTTTCGGGCCCGAGGTGCGATCAATAAATCGTGAGCAAACTTTGGTGAAGGATGTAGAGGCTGTACTCGCTATATTCAAGGACAAATTTTTTCAGGACATGCCGAAAGTCATTCCCGATTCGGACATTGACACTTTACAGGACAAGATTATCTCTGATTCTCCAGTCGGGAGAGTTCTGATTCGCCTTACCCTCTTTCGCAGGCATCTGCTCAAACTCAAAAGATCAGGAACGATAGTAAAAATTCCAGGAAGGCTAGCTTTAGCAAATAAGGAACCGTCATGTTTCAACTCCAACTCGTCGAGTGATGCAGCTAGAGTCGATAAAATTGGAAATCGCTTTCTGTCCTATTTGTCATCCAAGGCCGGAGGTTCTCCAAGTCAGGAAAGACGAATCGCAGAAATATTGATTGCATCATCCATTTTTGGAGCTCAGTCCTCACTAGGCTTTCTTGATAGCCTCGCAACTGGAGTGGTGGGTTGCATCAATCGCATCGGTGGCGACCTGATTGTTGATATCTCAAAATCCTCAGATTCCCCTATTCGACGCTGGATACCAAGCAATGTGTCAGGTGCTTTACTTCTAGGATACTGTAAGAATTTTGACCAAAATCAGCCGGCACCTTCAGCAGATGAGGTTCAGCAAAATATAGATGAAATTTTGCAGCTCATCGAAGCGCCCAGACAGAAGAAGAAATCAAGTCGGAAGAAATCAGTATCTCTTCCAGTGAGTGAGTCGCTTCTACCATTAATCAGCCTTTCTAGGTCTAAGTGGAAATTTCTCCTTCCGGGTGTGATTCGCGCGTATGCGGAAGGTGAGATTCCCTGCGCCTCTGTCCCACTTTCTAACTGGCTTCGGCTTGTCACAGAGGAATCCGGCAGCCTTCATGCGACATCAAGTAACGAACCGAACATTGCTCCATGCGATGAGATTCAACCAATAAGCCCCATTACATCAGATGCCAATTTCAAACAGGCCAAATTATCTTGGAGTCTAATCGAAAAAGCTTTGAGTACCGCAAGGAACGACAAGAGCACAGGCAAAAATGATGAGCGCTCCAATGCAAAAAAAAGAACGATAGAGTCGAAAACTCTCTCTTTACTAAAAGACAAGTCAAACACATTTCCTCCCATTGCCGAACTCATCGCAGCTTGGATTATTCACTTATGTCGGAATGGCACCTCATATAAACCGAATCTTGCTGCTAGTTCTGTCATTACTTACTCCAGAGCGTTGGGTGAGCGGCTAATCAATCTAGCTTATGACCTAGACTTTCTTTCGCTTTCTGATTTACAAATTGAAGGGATTTATCACGACCTCTTGTCGACTGCCACAGAAAAAAACAGGGGATATGTCGCAAAGCGTCTGAAGGAATTCCACTTATTTCTAAAATCAGCTTATGCAATGCCAGAGGTTGACTGGAGTGAAATCATCGATGAAGACTTGTTGGAAGCTGATGCTGTTGATGCAGGAATTGTCACGACAAAGGAATATGGTGAAGCATTAGGCATTTTGTTAAACGATCCCAATCACCTCGACATCAAGGATAGATTTCGACACGCTACCATTCTTTTCTTTGCATATCGATTCGGCCTACGTACGGGTGAAATTATCCGGCTTACCGTTTCTGATGTAATCCTGGATGAAGGTGAAATGGTTGTATATGTCCGCAACAGCGTCCATGGGGAAACCAAAACCGATAATGGCGTGCGCCAACTCCCACTGATAGGAGCCTTAAGCAAGGTTGAATTAGACTTGGTCTCCAAATGGTTAGTTCATGTCGAAACCTATGCAGATGATGACAATCTGGCGACTCTATTTTCCAAGATATCTGGAAAGCGTGACATGGCAGATCGTAGTTCGAGCGTTCGAGCCGTTGTTGAAGTACTTCGATTAGTTACTGGTGATCATCAAGTGCGGCTTCGCCACTTGCGTCATACATGTGCCACCCGCATTTTCCTTGCAATGACTCTGGATGACGTACCGTCTGGTCTGTTGGGAAAAATTTACTCTGCATTGTGGGACGATGTTAGCCCTCGCGACGTTCGCACCATCCTAGTTGGCGGGCCACGTGTATCGCGACGTGGTCTGTATGCTATGGCCCTATTTATGGGTCATGCGAGTCCCGATGTGACGCATCGACACTATGTTCACCTAGCTGACATCGTCCTGAAGGAATGGGTCGAAAAAGAAATTGTGCCCATCCATGACAAAGCCATTTCTTATGCCTTCCAAACATCCTATGCGAATGTGCGAAAGGTAAGATCACGACTCGGAGAGGGAACTTCACTAGCCTCACTCACTGAACATTTTCTTCAGCAGTCGACTATTTCCATCCCAAAGTTACAACAAAGCTTTGAACAACGAATTTTATCATCCACGCAGCTCGACCCAATTTACCTCAATCCTGCTGATATAGATCGAATGCTTTCTATAGCTACACTGCGCAATTCGATCAGTGGAATCGCAGATCGCTTTCTTACGACTGACCAGTTTGTCACATCTACGTTAATCACCGCCTCACAGCTTCAGGATCAGACAGGATTTTCAGATTTTGCAATTCCACATGTAAGTCCAGAAGATCATTGGGTTGTTAATTCATTATCTCGTTGCGCAACACTTGATAAGGAATCACAGAGGGTTCGCAGATTTCTAAATGATTTAGGTCGTGCCGCTGCGCCAGTCGAATCGCAGCGCATCGCAAGTCAAATTTGGATAGATGCTTACCACCCGAACATCACTTATCTTATTGTCAGTAAACGCCGAGATTTGCAGGCGCTATTAAGTGCAATGAAGACGTTTGGGATTTCGCCCGCAGATTTTGAAGCAGTAGTTCCGGCTAATCCTCACAAGGATGAGCATGCGCTTTGGAGTGCAACAGAGGAATATCTAAAATCATTGGGACTAGCCGTAAGGAGAGATAAGCGACTATCGAAAGGCTTGACCAAGTCAAATTCAAATAACCGAATCGGACTTATATTGCAGCCCAGCAAAAAACATAAACTTGGCTATCAGCGCACGCTCAATAGAGCACTCTTTGTTATTTCTGTTTGGGCCAGCCTACCTAAAGCCCGCACAAATTCAGTCATTGAAGTCGCTGAAACGGTAAGTGATGAATTATGCCAAAACCACATAGCCTGAGTTGGCCCTTTTGAGAATCCTAAGCCCATGGGTCAACTTTCGGTCGGCGACAACAATGTCGATGCTTACTGGACGATTGCATATTCTGGGGCAACGTGAACACCCATTCTGGTCGAATGTGTACAGTCATTCTTAAGGAACGTGAACACCGATTGTGTGACAAGTCATACTGCAAACTAAAATACAGTGTGAGCTGTCCAAAGGTAAACTCACATGGGGAAAAGTATGCAGCGAGATTTTGGCACTAATTTGAGTTATATATCTTTGCCAATTTTTTGTTCGCAACATTCTGTATGCAGGACTGTATCAACGCAAATGGGGCTGGCTTTATAAACACCGTCACACCATCTGGAACACCACCCATCTCATCAAGCTTTTCTGCATCAAGACCTGTCACGACGATGATTTCGACATCATCATAAATACTGCTTTCACGCAGCTTACGAAGCAAAGTGATGCCATCCATACCCTGCATATTGATATCGGTAATAATCAAATCAGGTTTACGCTTACCAATCTCTACCAGCGCTTCAAAACCATCTTGAACGGCGACGATACTTGTCTCTATACTCCACTTCTCTATAGTCAATTCGTACAGGCGCCTGAGTATCATCTCGTCCTCTACAATCAGGACATTTATCGTATCGTTGGAGGTGCTTATAGGGTGCAGATGCTCAAATTGACGACTGGCAATGACTTCTTGTATGGATTTGACACTGACTCGCCTATGACCGCCAGGCGTTTTCCATGCATCTAATACACCACTTTCAACCCAAAGCTGCACTGTTCTCAAAGACACGTCTAATAGTGCAGCGGCCTCTCTTGTTGTACATACTTCCTCGGGAATAACTTTATCAACCATAGCTAGACGACCTAAAATTTATCATTTTTATCATATCATCAACGGCTGAATATTGCTTGCTTGACTTGCATGACTTTCGAAAATTTAAAGTGACCTAATTCAACAATGACAACCATAACGTAACAGTTGTCCCTACGCCGATACGACTGCTCACTTCGATACTGCCGTGGTGCAGATCCATGATTTCTTTGGTGATACTCATACCCAAACCAGTGCCAGGGATACTGCCCGAACTATCTGCACGATAAAATCGTTCGAATACGCGCTTTAACTGCTCTTGTG
Source organism: Gallionella sp. (assembly GCA_028710525.1). Classification (GTDB taxonomy): domain Bacteria; phylum Pseudomonadota; class Gammaproteobacteria; order Burkholderiales; family Gallionellaceae; genus Gallionella. The sequence continues at coordinate 57,379 of JAQTTY010000015.1, forward strand.
TCATTCCTATACCACTATCTTGTACTCTAATGCCAACCAAATTAGTGCTATCAACTGCCTTAGTTTGCAAAGATACAATGATATCTCCTCCACTTGGCGAGTACTTATAAGCGTTTGAAAGAACATTGAAGAATGCTTGTGTGAGCCTGCGGCCATCCGCATTAACGTAACACTCTTTATCCATCTTCCAAATTGGATTATTACGGCCAGGGGGTAACTTGAAGGAAGCTATCGTTCTAGAAATGAAATCCCCCAGGGGCAAGGTACTCAAAACAATATCTTTCCCCTTACGTGCATCTATACGTGCTAAATCCAGAAGGTCAGTAATGATAGAATCGATAAACTGCGATTGTTTATGGATAATTTCAAGATACTCGCGTCGTTCTGGCTCAGTAAACTCACAGTTAAGTAAGAGCTCGGAAAATCCATAGATACTAGACATCGGCGTACGAAGTTCATGTGCTGCTGTAGAGAGAAATTCACTCTTCATCTGGTCGACTTCTGACTCAAAGGTAATATCTCGACAATAAAATATCTGTGACACTGACTTGGCTATAGCAGAGCGCAAACGAACCTCAAGGCTACGTTTATAGGGTGTCAATATCTGCATAACTACTCTATCGTCATGCTTAACGTCAGTTTGAAATCTCTTATCGACAAGTGCGCTCAAAGACTTGAAAGTAGAGTCTTCCTTGATTTCACCACACAGAGAAGAAAGAGCAAGTAAAAACTCAGACTCACTTAGGCCCACAATTTGTATTGATGCCAAACCTGTCATGCGACTAAATGCACTATTTACAAACTTAACCTTGTGCGCTTGGTCGAAGGAAACATAACCATCTGGGCTCAGCTCAAATATTGTATTGAGTTGTTCATTTCGGTCTTCCACCGAGGACAACGCCCACTCTAGGTCCGCTTGAGCTTCAATACGCAAGTGCTCTTCTTTAGCTAATTGCACTTTGTTCTCAGATAGCTTTCTAGCCATTTCATTTAGGGAGGTTGCAGTATCAGCCAGCTCATCTTTGCTAGTTATAGGAATTCGATGTGCAAAGTTCCCAAGCGCATACATATCGATTGCAGCGCGAAAACCACTCAACTGCCGGGTCAAATAACTACCCAGCAACCAAGAAAAAAATCCCACCAATAGCAATTCAACTATGGCAACTCCAGCCGCCCATCGTTTCGAAGAGGCCAACAATGCCTGCAGCGGCTCGATCGACACCCCCAACTGTACCTCTCCATATCGTATGCCGCCCACCTCGACCAATGCCGCACAGTCAAATACGCCATCATCGACATGCTGAATGTCTGGATCAATTTTAAAAGGTTGCTTCAATAAGTCTTTGGGACCATTTTCAGCCAATACCCGCCCCTGACTATCAAATATACGCAGATAGTCAATCTGCCCAGAGGAAAGCGCCTCCTCGGTCAGACTATGCAAGGTCGCCAGATCCTCAGATATCACTGCATCTTTGGCCGCAGAAGCAATGAGCTTCGCACCCAGTTGTGCGCGACTCCGAATTTCATTCTCATTAGAGTCACGCAAGATAGAGATGGTACTGCCGATTAAAATTGCTAGCAGTACCATCTCAATAATGGCCACCCCCAATATGGTCTTGGTTCTAAATCGCATCAGCGTACCTAGTGCAGGAATAAAATAGCGCTACTCGCGCGTGTATTTTTCCAACATGTGTAAGTCTAGCTTCCTTATGTCGCTCCAATCACGATCTTGTGCGGTAACCAATCCATTTTTAAAAGAGAGAGCTGAAAGTAAAGTACGACCAGTCTCATCATCAGACATAGAAAGCATCGCTGCTGCTACTCGATCGACAATAGATTTAGGCACACGAGTCTGAGCAGCCAAGGCATGTGGTGTGAATGTTTGAGTCTCCACCAAAATCCTCAACTGTTCACGAACCTCTGGTTGTATTGCCTCGAAAGTACGGGGGATACCACCACCTGCCTCAACTAACCCAGAAGCAACAGCCCGATAAACCGAGTCATGTGAAGAAACGAATTTTGTATTTACAACAATGCCATGTTGGCCAAATTCAGCCTGAGTCATGATACTAGCCGCGAAGGCTGCCGGGGCTGGGAATGCAACTTCTTTTCCGGCAAGTTCAACAAGATGCTTATAAGGACTATCCTTGCGCACAACAATAATTCCCTTAAGCTTTTTATCCTTCTCTTTCGCATAAGCTTGATAGCCTGAGGCTTCATGGAACACCACATAGTGATAAGGGTTCATGTAAGCAAAGTCATATATAGCCTTCCCCAAGTGCTCTTCGAAACTTGGAATGTTGGGGGCAGTGCGAAAAACCAAATCAACACCGGCTCGCTTCCCTACTTCAGCGAGAAAAGGTCCCCAGACCTTGGCAAGTTGACTCGCTGATTGCTGAGGCACCACACCAAATGAATAGCTTTTATGCGTCGATTCCTTCTGTGTGTCTGCGGATGCAACAGATACTGCCATCAATCCAAACAACAAACTGAAACTAAGTCTTCTAAAAAATCTACCCCAAAGAATTGTCATTTTTAACTCCATTTTCGATTGCGATAAAGGCAGCCGAAGCATCTATCCGTTCACGCAATTCTTTACCCGGCTTAAAGTGCGGTACCCAGCGCTCCTGAAGGAAGACCGAATCCCCTGTTTTAGGATTTCTCGCCCTGCGAGCAGGACGATAGAGTCTGTCAAAGCGGCCGAACCCTCTTACTTCTACGCGCCTTCCTTGCTCCAAACCCTTCATGATCGCCTGCTGCAGCAAACGTATGCTCAACTCTACATCCTGTTTGCTTAACTGCGGATACACACTAGCAATATTTTCGATTAACTCTGAACGGTTCATATTTTTAAACTTACTCTTGGGTGGTGGGGGGGCTCATAGAAAACTTTAAGCCTAGATAATGCCGATAAGGTGCTCAGTAGTCTGGCAACCACAACTCCACGGTCGTACCCACTCCACGTTCACTACTGACCTTTACTTTACCCAGATGGAGTTCAATGACCTCCTTCACGATACTCATACCTAAGCCAGTTCCTGGGACCTTGCCTGATTTGTCAGCTCGATAGAAACGATCGAACACCTTGGACACTTCCTCGGCAGTCATGCCGATACCGCCATCGACAACTTTGATCACATGAAATCTCACACCATCTAACATTCCCTCATACAGGCTGATATCTACCTTGCATGTCGTATCGGAATATTTCAAAGCATTACTCAAGACATTGTTCAATGCTTGAGTAATCTTCTTACGATCCGCTCTCAATATCGCACTTTCGCGAGCGAGCGTTAAACGAACACGGCCAGGTGTGCGAACACTGAGACTTTCAACGACACTGTGCAACAATTTGCAAATTTCGAACTTCTCATAAGTAAAATCCTTACCTCGACGTGCCTCGATGCGAGACAGATCGAGCAATTCGTTGATGATGGAGTTGACCATCTGTGACTGATCAAGGATGACAGCCAACATTTCCTTCTGCTGCTCTGCATCAAACTCACGGTGACTCAACAGTTCTGCATAACCATAGATTGATGCCATAGGCGTCCTCAGTTCATGCGCTGCAGTAGACAGGAATTCACTCTTCATCTGCGCTACCTCCCACTCATGAGTAATATCACGGAAATAGAGGATATTGGAGACACTGGAAGCATTACTACTCTTGAAAAATACCTCTACGATACGTGACCCACGTATGAGATGAAGTATCACTGAGTGCTTCTCACCAACAGCGACAGCTGCGCGTTTTTCCATATCACCAAAACTGGGGAAAGTCGTCTTGACTGAACAAAGAGATAACATCAAGTTGCGGAATGTAATTTCATCAACGCCGTTCACATCCTCGGCTGAAAGGTGCGTGATACGGAAGAATGCATCATTAGCAAATCGCACCCTTTGATTGTTTCCAAAAACGAGTAGTCCATCCGGACTCATAGAAAATATCGTGTCGAGTTGTTCATTGCGGTCTTGCAGTCCCGCCTCACTCTCACGTCTACTGGTTATATCTGTGTGCGAGCCAACCATACGCGTAGGCTGCCCCTCGTTATTGAAGACAGCCTTACCACGACTCAAAATCCATTTGTAACTTGAGTCCTTGCACAACATACGATGCTCGACTTCATAATGTGGCGTTTCTCCTGACATATGACTATCAAGTGCCAGCCTAGCCTCAATCAGATCATCGGGATGAACACGACTGGACCACTCTTCCAAGGTATTACCTATATCGCCATTACCGTAGCCGAGCATGCTCTGCCAGCGCTGTGAGTAAAACACAATATTGTTAGATAGATCCCAATCCCATATGCCATCATTATTACCTTCTAGCGCCAGTTGCCAACGCTCTTCGCTCTTTATGAGTGCTGCCTGCATCTCATGGCGTTCAGTGATATCTCGGGCGTAACCAACCGTACCGATTACTTTGCCATCTGATGCTAGTACTGGATGTTTGTAGGTTTCGATGTGTATACGTTTACCCTGAGACTCCAAGAGTTCTTCAGTAGACTTGTCTTGCTTGGACTCCATGACTGCAAAATCATCTTCCCGATATGCTTCTGCTAAATCATTCGGCCATATATCCAGGTCAGTTAGCCCAATTAATTCTGCAGCACTTTCACGACCAGCTGCATTTGCAAACTCTTGGTTTACCACCATGAATCGGCTTTCCTCATCTTTGAGCCAAATCAGGAATGGGAAATTATCCAGTGTCGCGCGCAAATAACTCTCACGCACCTCCAAAGCTAATTCAGCCGCCTTGCGTTCATTGATATCGACAAAACTACCCACCATACGCAATGGCTTACCAGATGCATCCCGCTCGACAACATTGCCTCGATCTAAGACCCAAACGACCTTACCACCAGAAAGCAACATACGATGCTCACTCTGATAGGGCACACCATGTTCTAAGCAAGCATTTAGCTTGGCCATCACTGATGATTTATCTTCTTCATGCAACAGTGACGCAAACTGCTCTAAAGGATGATTCAAAAATCCATCATCCAAACCTACGATACGGCACCATTCAAGATTGTGGCTGACGTTACCACTTGCGATATCCCAATCCCAAATTCCCTCACGAGTCGCATCCAAAACATAGCTCAAACGATTTTCACTAGCCTCGAGCCTCTGCTGAGTGCGTTTTAAATCCGTCACATCGTTCGCTATCACCAAAATCTGGCGTTGTCCATCTGGGGTTAGCAGTGGCTTCTTAATGGACTGGTAGTAACGTGTCTCACCGGTTGCAACATCGGTAGACTCCTCCATCACGATCTGCGTCTCTCCCTTAGACATGATCTCGCGTACATTCTCAAGATAAAATGCAACCTGCTCCTTATTCGGATTAAAGTCGCCGTCATCTTTACCCACTAATTCATCAGGCGTCGTGCCATAAAGATTGGCCAAGGCGCGATTCCCAATAAGGAAGCGACCATTCCAATCTTTCATCAAGATGATATTGGGGTTCTCATCGATTACCGTGCGCAAAATTGCGTTTGTTGCGATCAACTTCTCTCTAAGTTCGTCAGACGTCATATATTTCTCTCATTAACACTAGGCATAGGACCATACGGTCCCTGCCACTCAGCTACTCTTCAAAGTATTATTCAATTCGGTCTGCTGGCTCAGCCGTAGACGCAATGATTCAACTTCAAGGCATTTATTGTCCATAGCTACTTTCATCACTTTGTAATCTTCTGCAAAAGCGAATAGTTGCTGATATGCCTGTGCTAATTCCTCCTGCAATTTCTCGACCTCTACTGCAGCAATTAGCAAATCATGTTTATCATTCATAAAAAACCTCCAATCCCACCACTGCCAAATACTTAATGGAATGATAGATACATCAGCACTAACAAACGGTATGTTCCATGAACTCTTGGCTGCTCATGACCAATGCATACATTGGGAATACACTGGTGCAGTAGAACTCGTGCTCAAACTTTGTACGTGCGGCCAGACAATCAGACAACACAACCACATTGAAACCTTTTTCGATAGCAGAACGACCGGTCGACTCAATACAAATAGAAGCGACTGCTCCTAGTAAAACAACGGTATTGATTTCACGGCTACGCAAGTAATACTCAAGATCAGTATGTTGAAATGCATCGAAACTCCTGCGACCTGGAATCTCAGCGATGCGATCACCGTATATGGCCAATTCATTGATAATTTTTACACCCTCTGTCCCCATCGTGAAAGCATTGGAGTCACGCATTGTGGCAAGGATGCCCACTGGTTTCTTGATGTCTGATTCATCCTCTACCAAGCGCATAGGCACCGAAACCATCTCGACGGATGAGTCTTTTAGCTTCTCGACTAGCGCCAAAGAATTTTCTAACACACCAGTCTGCTTTGCGGTATCAGCAATCGCAAGGTTCAACAGCCCACTCTTGGAGAAATATTCATTCTGAAACCCTAACATGAGCAGCGCTGTGTGCTTCGCTTCGAAGTCATTCTCAAGTCTTTCATCCTTCAGATATGGCACCTCATCGCCAGATATTGCCTTGCCAGAAGAAAGGAAAGAATATGCAATCAAACTTCCTGCCATGAGTTGCTTTAATGAGTCATTAGTCAAAATATCTCCTTTGATCAAACTGCTGGAGCCACACTAGCGAGAACACCGGAAAGTGCGACTTCTTTCGCTTGTATATCGCTCTCCGTATCTGCAAAGCGCTCTGCTATATAGATGAATTGGCTTTGTATAGCGTTGAATGCCTCGAAGACATCGGGATCAAAATGCTTACCGCAACCTGCTGAAATGATTTCGTAGGCTTGAGCATGACTCATGCCGGCCTTGTAGACGCGACGACTGATAAGTGCATCGTAAACATCCGCTAATGCCATCAATCTCGCGGGGATGGGTATCTCGTCAGCAACGAGACCCTGCGGATATCCCGAACCATCCCATTTTTCATGATGGCAATAGATGATTTCAATGGCGATTATGAAAAAGTCAGTATCAACACCCTCCATCGTCCCTCGAGCTCTATCGATCGCATTACGTCCCAGCGTTGGGTGAGACTTCATTACCTCAAATTCTTCAGGAAGATATTTCCCAGGTTTAAGCAAGATTCGATCTGGTATTCCGACTTTTCCGATGTCATGCAACGGAGCAAGTTTGGATATCAAGGAGATGTGATCAGGGGTTAAATAGTCGGCGAAGCGAGGGTGGTTGCTCAAATGCTGAGCCAACGCTTTTATATATAACTGGGTACGGATCAAATGATTGCCAGTCTCGGTATCACGTGTCTCCGCCAGATTAGCCAGCGCAAGGATGGTCATCTCTTGTATCGCCTTTACCTGAGCAGTTCGCTTATTGACCTCGAGCTCCAAATACTGATTATTGGTGCGTAACTGATGATCGATACCAACTAAATGCAAATGCGTCTGCAAGCGTGCCAACAATATCGGCGCGCTTACCGGCTTGACGATGTAATCAACTGCGCCCATTTCCAAACCACGTTTCTCATCCTGTATCTCAGCACGTGAAGTGAGAAATAGAACAGGAATATTGCGAGTTGAAGGTGACTGTTTCAGATATTCGCAAACATCGTAACCATCCAAATCAGGCATAACCACATCCAAAAGAATGATGTCGGGCTGATTCGCGCAAGCTATATTGATCCCCTTGATACCCGAGTTCGCAACCAACACCCGATAGTGCTCCTTGAGTAGACCGGAGATAAGCGAAAGATTCGATGGTGAATCATCGATGACCAGCACAGTAGGTTTTACAGGTGAGAAAACTTCCATATCACATCCATTCAAATTGGTCATCTATCGAACTTTGCAATCTGGAATACGCAGATTCAAAATCGAAAGACTGCATATCATCTTCGAATGGCTGATAGGCCTCGCCGAGAAAATGCTTCAGGGTTTCACGATTACTCTCGAATTCTGAGATTGCTTCCACATCATTAGAAGCCAGCAGATACGAAATGCGCATGCATATTTGCGATAGCTCCTCAGCGTCTTGCACTTGTTGTCCATCCTTATCTTCCGACAGGTTGATAGTCTCTAGTGCAGACTTAAGTCCAGTACATAGCTCCTTCATCAGACTCCCTAAAACTATCAACTTGCTTTCAATATCATCTAGATGAGCGCCACTTCTTATTGCGGTTTCGATAGCCCCACTAACCTCGGCGATATCCTTAGCACCAACATTCGCAGAAACACCTTTCAGTGTATGTGCCACTCGCTCGGCTGTTTTCAAATCATATGCCGCCATGGACTCGGCTATGCTCGTATGCACACCCTCATAACGCAGGAAATGGCGTAATACGGATTGAAACAAGCGTGTACTATTTCCCGAATATCGCATTCCCTCTCTTACATCTAAACCACGTATCGAGGCGAACGCTTTGTTCTCATCTACATAGTCATCCGCCCGTGCTTGAATGATAGGGGCGATAGTTACTGCCTCTATCTTGGGCACATCCTTTTGCACGAACTGCAACAAGCAGCCATATAGCTCGGTCGGGTCTAGGGGTTTGGTTAGGTGTGCTTGCATACCCAAAGCCAAACTCTTCTCATAGTCGCTTTGCATCGCATGCGCAGTCAGGGCAACGATAGGCAGATGGGATAAATGCGGTTGCTGTCGAATGAGTACTGTTGCCTCGTAGCCATCCATCACGGGCATCTGTACATCCATCAGCACCAATGACCAAGGTAATGGCTGACCTGCGTCAGACAGCATCTGCAACGCTTCCTTACCGTTACTGGCTAATGTGACACGCACCCCGACAACATCGAGCAACTCGACCACGATTTGTTGATTGATTTGATTGTCTTCAGCAACCAAAACGTGCATACCCTTTAATAAGTCATAAAGGTGATTTGATTGCATAGGCTTGGGTCGCTGACTTGCAACCTCGGATGAAAGTAAAGCTAATACATCATATAGTGTGGATTGATTGACCGGCTTCTCCAATATCGCTTTCACGCCAACCATCTTGGCTTCACTCTCTAAAGCTCCCGCGTGTGAGGCAGTCACGACCACCACGTCTGGGATGTGTTTCAATCCAAGGGCATGTAATAACCTGTCAGCAGCAGCGATGCCATCCTCATCCGGCATACGCCAATCCATAAACACCAAATCATAGGGATCAAGTGCTTCTGCTACCTGCAATTCGAGATAACAAAGCTGAGCAGACTCTACGGCCTTGACCCGCATTCCCAACTTGTTTAGTAATGAAGAAAGAATTTGCCTAGCATTGGCGTTGTCATCCACAACTAAGACATGTTTGCCATTCAAGAATCGAAAATTTCGATCGCCATCTTTAATCATCTGACTTTCATCGAACCACGCCGTGAAACTGAAGACTGATCCTACATTCAGCTCTGAGGAGACCTTCACTTCGCCCCCCATCAACTCAACAAGATGCTTAGAGATACTCAGCCCCAACCCTGTCCCACCGAAGCGGCGGGTAACCGTAACGTCAGCTTGTACAAAAGGCTGGAAAAGTTGAGCTAGCTGTTCGGGTGACATTCCTAATCCTGTGTCGCGCACCGAAAAATCCAAGCGGATACGTCCCTGCTCAACTTGGCCAACCGAGATGGACAACACGACTTCACCGGCCTCTGTAAACTTGATTGCATTGCCTAATATATTGATGAGTATCTGGCCTAACCTAGCCGCGTCACCTGAGAAGAAATCCGGCACATCATTATCAACCTCGACCAGAAACTCGATCATCTTGCTATGCGCGTTATCCGCCAAAACTGTGGTGGCGTTCAAGATGACGTCTGCGAGTTTGAATTGGACATTTTCAAGCTCCAATCTATCAGCATCAATCTTGGAAAAGTCTAAGATATCATTGATCACAACCAGCAATCCTCTTGATGCAACGTCGATTTTTTTCAAATAATCACGCTGCCTTGGATCATCTTCATGCATTAGAGCCAAATGGGTCATTCCGATGACGGCATTCATGGGCGTCCGTATCTCATGACTCATATTGGCAAGGAACTGACCCTTCACTACCGCAGACTGTTCAGCTTGTATGCGAGCCTCCTGCAATTTGGCATTTGCTTCGGTTAAGACATCCTGCTTCTCTATCAACTCAACTTTCTGCTTACGTAACCTGGCTTTCTGAGCTTCAAGCACTTCCGACTGTTCGCGCAGCTTAGAGATTAAATTTTCGGCCTCATCTGCTTTCATCAATAATTCAAGTTTGGTAAAGAAGAAGGTGCTGGAACGAGCCAATAATTCCAAGAAATGTAGAGGTAACTCTTGTATCGATACGATTTCCAATAAGCCCAATACAGACTCTTTATTACCCACGTCAACCAAAGGAATGATTGCAATGACTTCCGGTCTTAATTGGCATGAACCAGAGTTGACCGACAAACCAAAGCCATCGAGACTACGCATCATCTCGACTCGGTTGTTCTTGACACAATTACCAAGCACCCCCACTCCCGCACTGAAATTTTGGACTACAGATTCAGACTCTGAAGTACCGAGCTTAGCCCTTAAGACAAAATTTGCTCCTTGCTCTTCTAACAGATATAGAAGCCCGATCTGCCCCCCCGAGAGCTCCAACAGATGTTGCAAATTTATTTCACATAGTTGCGTTGCTGACGAGGCACTCTGATAAGCCTTAGCCAACTTATTGAGTTCAGATCTCAAAGCCGATTTTGCGGATACGTCAATTGCGATATTCTGTAAAACATGAATCGACGAAGCTAATTGACCAATTTCATTGTGGACATCCACATAGGGTAACGTCTCTTCCAATTTCCCCTGACTGATGCGCTCGATTGCCGAAAGTAAGCGGCTCATCGGTGCTCGTATGGCTTTAATGACCACCCAACTTAAAAAACTGAGCATCAACAATGAACCAATAGAGATAGCTAATTTTTCCATCTGATATTGCTTAGAGGTAGACTGAATAACTTTCAATCCGATCTCTGCATCACGACGAGACAAATTTGCCAAAGTCAGCAAGTCATCATTCAATACACTGAAGCGATTATGCTTCTCAGTACTTTCTACTATCTTTTTAACTTTGACTCTATTCGTATATGAGCCAAGCACCAAGACCAAAATATCCTCGTACGCTTTACGTTCCTCCAAGATTTTCATCTTCAGCTGTCTATAATTCCCAGTATTGACAATCCCATCCAAATGTAAACGTAATGAGTTGACTGCATCGGAAATTTGGGCGGCCAAAAGTTGTTGCTCATCAATATCAGTAAGCGCCGCAATTTCATGGCTGGATTTGGAGATGAACATTAAGTCGATCTGCGCCTCTTGTGCGCGGAACAGATCACTCAACTCTATCGAGTATAAGTTCTCCAATTTCATGGAATTGTTGCGCAGGGTCAAAAACTCAGTTCCAACAACAGTGAGGAACAAAAGCCAAATGATGCTCAAAATAGCAAACAGTTTTCCTCCGACGGAGGATTCTTCAATTTTCTTTACTATCCAGACCATGCGCTCTTTCAATTCATTGTGCGGAGACTCCCCCGCGATTACTTACAGCAGCTCTTAAATACACTCCGGATCGCGCAGACTCCAGAAAAATCTTGTATGGCCTTCGTGTGGTACCGACATCACCCAAGGCACCAAATAGAAACTACGCACAGCAGAACCTTGTGCTCGGATGACTAAATCTAGGCGCCTAGCAGTAATGCAATTCCATCCCTGACATGCCTCAGAAAATAGCTTGACTAGTTTTACCCGGTCAGCTGGCTCAAACAGTAGCGCGATATGTCTTTTGCTTTCGCCATCTATCCCAAAAAGCGCGCTACACTTTGAGCTCACTTCTAAAATATTCCCGCGATTATCGGTAATCAGATTGAACTCACTAATACTCATCAATAGATTTTCCAGCAGTCCTTTTGACCTTGATGCTTTCTCGTAATCCTCAGTCATACGCTCAAGCTTTGCCTGTAACTCCGCATGGCTGTGTGCAAGTTCCTTGATATCTTCGGCGTAGCGATACAATTGCAATTGCGTCCAAGCTAGCTGATCGACACCTGGCAGTCTGTAGTCTTGTGCCGCCCATCCTTTATTTAATGAGTCACTCGAGTTCATCGCTGTTGGCTTCTTACCCAGTTGATGACTTGCAAGGGACTAAACGGCTTGATGAAATAGGCATCTGCACCTCTACTTTTACCTTCCTCGACGTCATAGGCCTGTCCTCGTGCAGTCAGCATCGCAACCTTGGTCTTTGCCGTCTCGGGAAAACTTCTAATCTGATCTAACACCTGTAGTCCGTCGAATTTTCCCGGCATCATGATGTCAAGCAACACGACATCAGGTGATTCCTTATTAATGACTTTGAGTGCGATCTCGCCATCTTCTGCCTCTAGCACATTGAATTCGGACCCTAATGTGACCGTTAATAATCGACGTATGTCTGAGTGATCATCTACTACCAATACTTTCAACATAATTTCTCTCTTCTCTTAGAAATAAGTACTTCAAAAAATCTACTCATCATTGCTATTTCAATGTGATTGAAGAGGCTTCATCAGCCTATCTATGTCAGGCAATAAAAGCTGTATGAGCTCAGGATCGAATTGCCGTCCTGCCACGCGCGCTAATAATTGACGCACCTCATTAAAGCTAAAGGGTGGCCCACTTTTGAATCGGCAACACCTTGGATCGATTAGAGGTAGCACATACTCAACCAAAGCATAGATACGCGCACACAAAGGTATCTGCTTCCCCGACAGTCTTGCTGGGATGCCTTGACCGTTGAACCACTCACTCCTGGCTTGAGCTATATTCCTTGCCATAGCGTCATCACTAACAACGATTTTTTGCGTCAATCTGGCTGCATGTCTTAACGCCACGCAATAGCTACTGTCCATACCATGACGCCAAGCGAGCAATGCGCACAACTCGCCCACCTCGATCTCATCTTTAGCTTGAAAGGCCATATAATCATCACGCTTCTCAAGAGTGGCCAGCCCTCCATTCTGCTGAGCTGGCAATACCTCTTGCTCCTCTTCAGCATTCAGTAGCCTGCGAAAATCTTCCGCATACAGTTCCAGTTGCCTGCGCGCCATTACCAACTCGCGCTCTTGCTGTTCGATCAATGACTGCAATTTTGAGAAATCGAGGCTTTTTCGGGGTGAATTATTTGGCATTCTTCATTCCTCAAATGGATTCAATTTGCTCTCGATGAGCTCAACAAGTCTCAATGGTGAAAATGGTTTGACTACGTATGCATTCGCCCCAGTCTCTGCTCCCATCTCTTTGTCATACTGCTCCGTTAACCCAGTTAGCAAAACGATATAGATGTCACGCGTACTTCTATTGGACTTAAGCCTTCGGCAAACCTCAAAACCATTCAATCTACCCGGCATCATCACATCCAGTATCAACACATCTGGCTTAAGTTTGATTGCCATACACATTGCGTCCTCGCCATTCATCGCAAAATGAAGCTGATAGTCCGCATAGCTCAGCGTAAGCATCAACAATTTTCTGAGCTGCTCATCATCATCAACAATCAATATTTTCTTCATAGCAATAGCCCAAAATTTCTGCCCACATGCGGCATAAAATCATCAATTGTTGATTCCAATCTACTCACTTTTTGCAAACTTACTGTTTGCAATCTGCTGAATCTTCGAACGGATAAGATTCAATGGAGGAGGATGCGAATACACGGTCATCCCCTTGCATAACGCTTGCATATCGCCTGCAACAAACAGCTCCACCCCGACCACGACAATCAACTCAGCAGCCCAATCCTTGTTCTGCTCTCTAAAAACCTGCAGCCTAGATATGCGATCAATATCCAAGCACCCTTGTCCAGCTATCAGTACATCCACATGCGCCCAATGCGCCGCTTCATCTGGAAAACTGCTCATATGTTTGATAGCAAATGAAAGACCCATCCCTCTTAAGCTTTCCTGACACAATCGAACAATCTGAATATCCTCATCCACTACCAAAAACGATAGCGACGCTCTTGGCCTTGCCTTAGCGACAGAAACCGCGCTCCGCCTCGCTTCAAGCATCAATTCGACCGATGCCAAACTCACCCGCCTATGCCCGCCAGGCGTTTTCCATGCCTGCAATGCCCCACTTTCCACCCACAACTGCACCGTACGCAGGGAAACACCTAGGCGCTCAGCGGCTTCACGGGTAGAACAATAATTCTCGTCACTCCGCATCATAATTTCTTGCTTGTTTCATAGTTATCATATTTTATATAATTGATTACTACAAAGTCAATCCACACCACGACTTGCGGCCAAAACTATACGGAAAATAATCCATTTTAATAGCTTAATAACATATGCATAAATATTGATATATGTTATATATCAATATATTAAGTGGATTTATATTTCTCTAGAATTACCTATCCAACTATTTAATCTTTAGGCCATATGAGAATGACCTAAAGATGATAAATATTTTATTTACAATATATATATTGACTGTTAGCTCGAGTGATTTTATTTATAAATGATAATATACGAACATTGATTGATGTTATTTTCATATTTATATTTTCTGCGGAGGGCAGAATGCAAAACACCAGACCAAATACTCGACTGAGATTCCTCCCCATATTCGAAGCGAAGCCAGGCATGGTGCTCAGCGCGCCAATCGAACTTTCACAGAATGGCTATTTGACCTTATCCATGCCTACTGGACTTGAGATCACTGAAGAAGTGATACAACAACTTAAGAGGCACCAGGCCGAATATATATTCATCTCAGAGCCGGATCTAAGAACACCTGAAGCAATCGCGAACGATGCAGCCATGTCAGCCAAACGTACACTCGAAATCTTTTCTCAAGCTGACCTGAAAGAGCCTGTCATGGCAGCGTTCTTTGACCAAGTGCTGCAGTACAGGAGTGCATAAATATGAAAGCAAGCACAATAAGTCAAGATGAGGTACTGACGCGCGAGAAGCAACTCCCTGCCTTCCCCAGCGTAGTCGGAAAGATTCTCGATGCCATAGACGATGTCGATGCCAACTTGAATCTATTAATTGAACTGATAGCTAAAGATCCTGTAATGACGAGCCAAGTTATCTCGCGCGCTAATCGTATAGCGCCATTTGGCAGGAACAATCGCAGTATTAGTGAATTGAAAGTTGCCACTGCACTTATAGGTACAGTCACGATAAGACACATCGCACTGATAGGAGGCTTCTTCCAATTCAGCGGGGCTACCCTAAAGGACCACACCGTTTTTACCAACCACTGCATCTCAACTGCACTCTGCAGCGAGGAGTTAAGCAAACATCTCAATATCAACATCTCTATGGAAGCAGCGTTGATCACAGGATTACTTCATGACATAGGAAAACTATGGATATTGCGCTTTAGAAGTAACGAATATATCGACCTAAAAATCAAAAAACGTGAAGGATCATCCTCCTCCCATCAACTTGAGATAGATTACTTTGGGGTGGATCATGCTCAGGTGGGCTATTGGTTAGCTGAACACTGGAAGCTTCCCCACACTATTTGTTCTGCGATTCTCAATCATCACCACCCCGAGAGAGATTCAACAGAAACGCTTGTATCACTTACGCATGTCTCTGATGTGCTTAGTCACGCCTTAGAACTTAATCTTGAGGCTGACAATCGAGTCAAATACCTTTCCAATTCTGCGTGTGAGAATATTGGGTTGGAGTGGAATGCAGACATACGCCCATTATTTGGCCGCATAGATGCGCGCAATCGCTACTCCCGTACTTTTTTCGACATGACGCACGAAGCCTAGCGTAACAAAGGGCTGACTATATATAACAGACGGTGGCATCTTGCGTTATTACACCCCAATAATGGGGCGTAATTGGTGTGGCGTGCATTTGGGGAATTTATTCGAGATCCGAGAAATGTCATGCCATATTTGAACTCTGAATTTGGTAAGGCCGTCCATGCAGATGTGAGTGATAATTTCCCCACCCCTCATTCCTAGATGCACAACGTAGCATCAGATCCTCGGTACCGGATAGGCGATCCATTTCAGAGAGCAGGACGGCTTCCAACATCGCTGGCTTTCTGATTCCAAGCCAATCGGGTGCACTAGGTGAGCAGGTCAAACAATGCAACAAGGCCATGTAATGCTCTTGGGGCATCATCAGATTACACGTTGCCCTCGCCTCTGCGATCCATTCAATCACAGTGATTTTGTGCCCCAGCAGTTTGCCTCGGTCAGTGAGCTTCCAATCTCCGGCATGTGAAAGTCGATACTCATCAGCCTTACCAGCATCGTGCAGGAATCCTGCCAACACACCCAACCCTTCATGCGCCAATTCACGTGCCCGGCAGTATTGCTGCATCATCTGAGCAACCTCAACAGCATGGCGTAAGTTGCCATTGTCTTCAGCATGATGACCATTCATTGAGGAGGGGACGATACAGAAACGTCTAAAACGTGGTGCATCCCAGAAGATGGCATTCAGAAGAAATCGATATGGTCGGGGTAGCAATTCGACAAGCTCAGCAGCTTGTCTGACCAACTCTCGATTTCCCACCCAGCCATGCGGCACAGTATGGAATGGATTCTCCCAAGGTTCGGGACGCTCCAATAGGACGAGTCGACTGATTCTCACCACTCCATTTTCACAGAAGGTACGTCCGAGCCAACGCGGAGAAACCAACACACCAGACTTAAGACGCATGTCTGGTTGAGAGACTATCCAGCAAACCTTGATTGCAGCTTGGTCGTGATAGAGCGTGGCAATGCATTGTGTGCGTCTATCACCCATCAAGACATGATTAATCGTGGTCAGCCTAAATACCCTGGGCATCATTGCGATATTGATTGGCGACTCATACTCAGCAAGAGAGACGCTATGTTCAGGCATGAATGGTTCAATAAGCTTATTCATGAGCCCCTCCCTTATTCTCTGATATCGCATTGCCATGTTTGGTATTAGGTGCACTACCTTCGGCGGCTGTGGATTTAGATACCCCGTTTTGCAGTAACAGACGGTCAAAGGCGCTACCGTCTTGGCGCGTCATATTAGGCACGTATCGTGAATACACACGAAATAGCATTTCCGTTGTCGTATGCCCCATCTGTTTGGCAATCCACTCGGGGTTCTCCCCTGCAGCCAGCCACAAGGTCGCAGCCGTATGCCTAGTCTGATATGCGCGTCGCTGCTCCATCCCCAGATTACGAAGGATTGGATACCACACGCGGTTAGTTACATTCTTGTTATCAAGTGCTTTGCCATTACGCGTAAAGAAGACGTAGTCGCAATCAGTGCGCTTTACCTTCTCCTGAGCTTTGAGTGCGTCGTAGACCACCTGAGACATGCGAATATCACGCTGTGAGCTGTCGTTCTTGGTGTACTCATCCTCACCCAACACGATGGTCTCTCGCACTAATATCAAGCGCCGATTGAAATCAACGTACTTCCATTTCAAGCCATCCACTTCACCCGTACGCAATCCAGTAAAGAACCGGACCGTGTAGTAATTCCTAAAATCAGGGCGGATCTTTTCTAGGATGGTCTGCACCTCTTCCAAGGTGAATGGGTTCGCATCCGTCTTGTTAACTTTAAGTTGTTTGATATTCTGGAACGGCGTGCGAAAATTAAAGCGGTCGGCGGCTTCATTAATAATCTGCCTCAACAAATTTAATATCTTGTTGATGCGGCGGTTTGACAGTGTTTTTTCTTTACCCCGTGCCTGTACTTTGGCGAGCTCAGCGCGGTAAGCAAGAATGTCTGCCTTGGTGACTCTACCGACCTCCTTATCCCCCCATCTCGGAATGATGCGTGCATCAATATCAGAACGAATAGTTACTTTGTGTGAGCGACGCCACTCTACGACTTTCTCTCCGTACCAAGTTTCAGCAAAGTCTTTGATTAACGGTGTACCTGCTATACCTGCAGCAGGGATTCCTACCCCTTGATCCATCACTTCGTTAAGCGCCTGCGAAATCTGAGTAGGTGCTGCAACATCGGCTGTCACATCGAACTTAGACGCATTCTTACTCGCTGGGAAAAATCGACGATACTCAAATGTCCCAGAAGTGATTTCAGCTTCAATACGCTCTAGAACCTTTTCCACTTTCTTCCGATTCGCCACGCTGTCTGGCAGCGCAGTTTGTTCACGGCAACGAATGCCATTCACCCGAAAATCTATAAACAGCAGCCCATTGTCTTCACGTTTTCTAATGCTACCCATGACACACACCTCCATTTGCCATGGGGATGGCGTATGCGTCGTTAGTAGCGATTCCCATATCGCGTTCAATGTGCTCCCAGATATAGAGGATTTTACGACCGCCAAATGGACGGATGTAGTGCACGCCCTCCAGCAGCACACTGTCTTTCAAACGCTCTCTAATAGTGCGGCTGTCATACTTGATGACACCAGATAGCTCATCAGTTGTTAAGTAAGTTAAACTCATTGCGATTCTCCTTTTGCGTTAATTAATATTTACGATTGATTTCTTTTCAACTCAACCGTAAATATATATTAACACTTTAACGCGAGATTGCAAACATTAATTTACAAATGTTAGTATTACGTCACGATGATACGTTTTAAATTACAAGAATTACTCGCCGAGAAACAGTTCAAAGAAAACCGTCGGGTGACCCTAACTGAGCTTTCAGAGCTAACAGGGATTAACCGCGTAACCATTTCTAAGATGGTCAATCATCGTAGCTATAGCACTGTGACGGATAACGTAGATACCCTATGCAAGTTCTTCAACTGCCAAGTCGGCGATCTGATGGAGTACGTGCCGGACTCGGCTGATGAGAATTCTGTAGGCCACTAAACGCAATTACTGGTTGCGAAAACGGCAGTTGGGAATTGCTTTTACTTGTGCTGAAACTGAATTTTTAGCACTCAGTGATTATTCGCACATCTAAAAATCACCAACATAAACCTGCTTTGGGCATTCCACTGCAGTATTTTTTCAACCGGCCAGATTACGGCGGTCAGAAGAAGTGGAATGGCTCCGATAAAATATCTATCAAGCAAAACCATTCAGATTAGAGTTGAAAAAGATTACTGCTCTCAATCGCTTTAAGACAAGGCGTGGAGTGACTGAGGTAGTTAGCTACTGAGAATAACTAAGAGATGTTATCAACACGATCACGCAGCTCCTTGCCTGCCTTAAAGTGTGGCGTATATTTGGCAGGCACCATGACCGATCCGCCTGACTTGGGATTACGCCCCTTACGTGGTGGACGGTAATTGATACCGAAGCTGCCGAATCCACGCACTTCGATGCGCCCTCCTCTAGCCAATGCTTTCGACATCGAATCCATGATCACCCGCACGGCCATATCGACATCGATAGCTATCAGTTGAGGGATACGAGATGAGATTTGTTGGATGAGTTCGGAGCGGGTCATATCTGGCGCTAGCTGCTAACTATTCTGCAGCTAAATTCATGGAGAGTTGAAGCTTCGATTATATTAGGGGCCAATCAAAAAAATCATCAGCAAGCTTGGAACTAATTGAGCAGAGCCGACTCTACGTTATAGTTGGCGCAAGCTGACTACACGAATCTCCTCCCTGAAACGTGTATCTTGACACCCCGTTAAGATGTTATGCCCTCGGTGCGATTGCACGGGGGCATTTTTTTATCTAATGTATGGTGCTCAATATTTGCACAGCCATTACATCCTGCTAAGCGCAAAGACAATTAACGGGATATCCACAATGACTCCACACATCCATGCACGGAAATTGTGGGGAAGTCGGATATGAAAGGCGGCTGCTCGGCCATGGACTAAACCGCTTCGCGGTAGTTGTGCTCCGAACTCCTTGCAGTGTTTGATCGATGGTGTTGAAACAGCGGTTCTGTTTCCCTAACTTGGTAACTGAGGCAATCCGCCTCATTCACCA
>JAQTTY010000022.1 GCA_028710525.1 Gallionella sp.
TCTCAACCAACTCGGGCGTGTCATAGCGCGTCCGTATCGCCTCAAGATAGGCGCGTCGTTCTTGTTTGCCCATGGCAGATTACCTGTGTTGTTTCGGTAACCTTTAACTTGAGGCAACGAATCCTGCCGCGCACTACCTTCGGTAACTTTTATCTTGAGTCAATTCGTGACATACATCGTCAGTACTTCCAAACTGACATATGACTTAAAATCTATGCTTTGAAATTTGGTCTTTCATGATGAAAAAAGTTTCTGTGGTATTCGTCTGTATGGGCAACATCTGCCGCTCACCCACCGCCGAAGCCGTGTTTAGACAATACGTTGAGCGTGCTGGTTTGGCAGAACAGATCGAGATCGATTCGGCGGGCACGCATGATTATCACATCGGTGCACCGACTGACAGTCGCACCCAGCATGCTGCGCAGCAGCGCGGTTTTGATATCTCTGAATTGCGTGGTCGTCAGGTAGAGGCTGCAGACTTTTCCCGTTTCGATTATGTGTTGGCGATGGATAGCGCTAATCTGGCGATATTGAACAGGCTGATGCCCAAGGACAGTACCACTCAGGCGCGGCTGTTCCTAGACTACGCACATCATCACACTGAACGCGAAGTGCCTGATCCCTATTATGGCGGCGAGGATGGTTTCGAGCGCGTGCTGGATATGGTGGAAGATGCGGCGGCCGGTTTGTTGCAACATATCAGTGAGCGTCATTTCAAGGCCTGATAGCCCTGATATTCACTGGCCCTCTGTTATCATCGCGCCATGCTAAACATTCAAAATATGACCTTCCTACAGGGCGGTCAACCACTATTCCAACAAGCCAATCTACAAGTGTTCGCCAACCAACGCATCGGGCTGGTCGGGCAGAACGGTTGCGGCAAGTCCACCTTGTTTCGTTTGATACGCGGTGAGCTGCATGTCGATAGTGGTGAGCTGTCTTTGCAGTCTGGCAAGTCGTTGGCTTTTGTCGAGCAGGAGATAGAGAATTCGGCTTCATCCGCTCTCGAATTCGTTCTGGATGGTGATGTGGTACTCCGCCAGTTGGAAAAGATACTCGCGGGTGCGCAACACGATGCAACTTGGTTTGCAGCGCAGCAACAGTTCGAGTCCATAGACGGTTACGGTGCACCAGCACGTGCCGCACAGTTGCTTAACGGACTAGGCTTCGCCAGCGATACTTTGACGCGCTCTGTCAGTAGTTTCTCGGGTGGTTGGCGCATGCGCTTGAATCTGGCGCGTGCGCTGATGTGTAGAGCCGATCTGTTGCTGCTGGATGAGCCGACCAACCATCTGGATTTGGAGGCGATACTGTGGCTGGAGGATTATCTGGCGCGTTACCCCGGCAGTATCTTGCTGGTGTCGCACGATCGCGAATTCCTCAACGCCACAGTGAATCGTATCGCCCATGTGCATGACTGTGTCATCGATAGTTACGCAGGCGATTACGATGCCTTCGAGCGCGCGCGTGCAGAACGTGCCGCGCAGCAGAATCAAGCCTATGCGCAGCAGCAGGGGCAGATCGCGCATCTGGAGGATTTTGTGCGTCGCTTCCGTGCCCAGGCCACCAAGGCTAAACAGGCACAAAGCCGTATCAAGGCCTTGGAGCGCATTGTGCGCATCGCGCCGGCTCATCTCACTGACGGACACTTCGAGCTACAGATAGAAGCGCCTGAACGCAGCCCCGATCTATTGATGCGCGCCAGCGATATGGGCTTCGGCTATGGCGAGAAAAAACTGTTTAACAAGGTCGACTTAATGTTGCGCGCCGGTGCACGTATCGCCTTGTTGGGCCCTAACGGCGCAGGAAAATCGACGCTCATTAAACTGCTGGTAGGGGAGTTACAGCCCAGCAGCGGCAAGCTGGAAGTGACTCCCGAGATCCGCGTGGGCTATTTTGCCCAACACCAGTTGGAGAATCTTGATAGCGCAGCCACGCCCTTACAGCACATGGAGCGCGTCGCTCCGCAGGAGACCACGCTGGCGCTACGCACTTTTCTGGGACGCTTTGGCTTGGCGGGCAACAGTGAGGACAGGCCGGTGAGCAGTTTCTCCGGAGGCGAGAAGAGTCGCTTGGCACTGGCTTTGCTGGCTTGGCAGAAACCACATTTGTTGCTGCTGGACGAGCCAACCAATCATCTTGACTTGGATATGCGCGATGCACTGACGCTCGCGTTAGAGGAATACACGGGTGCGGTGGTGGTGGTATCGCACGACCGCAGTCTGATACGTGCGGTGGCAGACGAGTTATGGCTAGTTGCAGATGGCGAAGCCAAGCTATTCGATGGCGATCTGGAAGACTACAAGGTGTGGATAGAGTCGCGTCGTCCGCGTGAAACCACTCAGGTCGCGAAGGTGAAAGTCGTAGCGCCACCCAAGGTCAATGTCAAAGCGCTGCAATACAAGAAGACCAAGCTAGAGACTGAGTTGCACAAAGCGCAGCAGGCGTTGGCTGACATAGACCGACAGTTGGGCGATCCGGCCACCTACACCACGCAAAGTACCGAGCAGATCAATGTATTGAACGCACAACGCGAGACTTGCCAAACTAAAGTCGCGGCGCTAGAGGAGTCTTGGTTGGAGTTAGAGATGGCGCTGGAGGATGCGCTTTAATACAGTCGTACTTTGAGCTGCAGCGACACCGCGCCGTAGAGACGGTCGCGTATGGTGGGTACTATGGCGAGATTAATTCCCACGCGCTGATAGTCATAACTTATCACTGGGATGGCTGCCAGAAACCAACCGCCATTGCGCATCCTAGGGTAGCCATCAAAGCCCCCCATCACGGCACCGAATCTGAATGAGTCTATCGCCAGCGGCTGCCAATACCAACCCGCGTAATGGGAAGTCTGTCGATCACTGTTGTAGAACTGCCCCACTGTCACTGAACTAGTTGTGGAGTAACGATATTCGCCACCCAGCCCCCAGTTTTGGTTATTCAATCCTTTGTCGGTTTGGAAGTGATGCGAGATGAATCCGCCGTTAAGCCAAAACTCGCTGACAGGTTTTGCTTCGGCTATGTGCAACTCATCCGCATAGGCGCTTTGCAGAATGCAGAACACACACAGGGCGATCAGCGTGCGCATTATCAGTCAGCGTACAAATTCAGCAAGCCGTCCAGCCCAACGAAGTTCAGCGCGTAGCTAGCTTGTGCACGCACCACAGGCTTGGCATGGAAAGCGATGCCTACGCCCGCTACGGACATCATCTTCAGATCGTTGGCACCGTCACCCATAGCAATCACTTGTGCTGGACTGAGCTTTAAAGCTTCGCGCGTTTTAATCAGCCAATCTGCTTTGGCTTGCGCATCGACGATATCCCCCAGCACTTTACCAGTCAGTTTTCCGTCTTTCACTTCCAGCGTATTAGCATGGGCGTAGTCCAAACCCAGTCGCTGCTTGAGTCGCTCGGTGAAATAGACGAAGCCTCCGGATACCAGCAGTGTCTTGATGTTGTGCTCTTTTAGCTTGGTCAGCATAGTCTCAGCGCCAGCAGTGAGTTTGAGGCGTTCCTCATAGACGCGTTGTAAGGCAGACTCGTCAAGCCCTTCAAGCAAGGCGACACGGCGGCGCAGACTTTCTGCAAAGTCTAGTTCACCACGCATTGCAGCTTCCGTGATGGCTGCGACTTGGGGCTTGAGACCTTGCATGTCGGCGATTTCATCTATGCACTCTATGGTGATGAGTGTGGAATCCATGTCCATCACCACTAAGCCGAAGTCTGAGAGCTTCTTGCTGTTCGGCACAAATGCCATATCAAGCTGATTCGTCAGGCAATAGTCAGCCAATTCAGGGTGGGCTTGAGCGCTCTGGAATCGATATGCATTTGCTCCAAGTTCATTGGTAGCCGCGCTAGCAGTTAGTTGCGAGATCTGTGCGAGTTGAGCGGCAGGAATCGCGCGAGTGGCTTGGATGATGAGGTTCATAGTGTAAGTGGCGGGTAGGCTAAGCTACCCGATGTATCTAGTGCGTGAGCATGGCCATCACGGCGCGTAGCTCTTGTTTCAGTGCTGGCATGTTGAATGTAGAGGGGCTGCTAATCTTTGGAACTTCATCCGGTTCGCCGCTCTCTAGTCGGTTGCGTGCTCCACTGATGGTGAAGCCTTGTTCGTAGAGGAGTTCGCGGATATGGCGTATCAACAACACCTCATGGTGCTGATAGTAGCGACGGTTGCCGCTACGTTTGACAGGCTTGAGTTGGGTGAACTCCTGTTCCCAGTAGCGCAACACGTGCGCCTTCACCCCACACAACTCGCTGACCTCACCAATAGTGAAGTAGCGTTTCGCCGGGATGGCGGGAAGTTCGGAATTAGGCTTGTGGTTTTCCATGGTAAGACTTCTCCACCATAGTCTTCAGTTTTTGACTGGGATGAAAGGTCACAACGCGGCGAGCGGTGATGGGAATCTCTTCACCGGTCTTAGGGTTGCGGCCTGGGCGTTGTGGTTTGTCACGCAACTGGAAGTTGCCAAAACCTGAAAGTTTTACACTTTCGCCTTTTTCCAGTTGGGCGCGGATTTCCTCAAAGAAAGTCTCAACCATATCTTTGGCTTCGCGCTTGTTGAGTCCGACTTTCTCAAATAGTAAGTCTGCCAGCTCAGCTTTTGTTAGTGTTGTCGCTATCATTTTTTCCCTTTTTTATGAGCGCATCTGGGCGCCTTGTTGTAACAATGCATCGACCAGAGCAGTGATGCTAGCCTCGATTTCGAGGTCAGTCAGCGTCTTTTGAGTATCTTGCAGTAACACTCGGAATGCAAGGCTTTTTTTGCCAGATTCCAAACCTTTTCCGCGATATAGATCGAATAGTGTGATCTCTTGCACCAGTGCGGTACTAGCTTTAGCCATAGCATCCAACAGGTTTTGCACAGGGACGATTTCATCGACCAATACAGCGATGTCACGACGCACCGGCAAGAACTTGGAAATCTCTTGTTGGCGGGGCACCTTGCTACCTAGCAAAGTATCCATTTGCAACTCGAACCAGACTGGCGCGAGAGGTAGATCGTATTTTTGCTGCCATTGTGGGTGCAGCTCCCCCATCCAACCGACCAGAGCGTCACCAAGATAGATCTGGGCGCAGCGACCGGGATGCAGGCCAGGGTGGGTTGCCGCAGCGAAACGCAAGGACAGCGATGCGAACAAGGCTTCGACATCGGCTTTGACGTCGTAGAAATCGACATTCTTCGCTGTCACGCCCCATTGTTCCGCTTGGCAACTACCATATGCCAAACCGGACAGACGCTGGGTCTGGACATAGTCGTCGCCAGACTTGGCGAAGCAGGCACCGACTTCGAACAAACGTACGCGACTTTGTTTGCGGTTCAGATTGAAACGCAGGGCGTTGATCAGACCGCCAATCAGACTGCTGCGCATCACGGCTAGATTGCTTGCGATAGGATTCTGCAAAACGAGTGGTGCATCGTTGCCGCACAGGTCGCGCTCAGTCTGTTCTTCTAGGAAGGCCAGACTGACGATTTCCTGATAGGCGCGCGACACCAGCACTTGCTGGATGCGGCTCATCGGGCGCTGTGTCTCGCTATACGGCAGCATGGTCAATGCGGTCTTGGGCGCGATGGCGGGGATGTTGTCGTAACCGTACAGGCGCGCTAACTCTTCCACTAGATCGGCTTCTATGGACATGTCGAAACGGAAGCTAGGTGGTGTGACGCGGTAATCATCCCCATTGGGGGTGAACTCAAATTGCAAACGTGACAGCAGGTCGGCGATCTGTTCGTTGCTCAGTGCGATACCTAACACACGGGTGACACGGGAACGACGAAGTTCGATGGCGGGGCGAGTGGGTAACGTGCCTCGGACTGCACTGATGGCACCGACTTGGCCACCACAGAGGTCGATCAGCAACTGAGTCGCACGCTCCAGCGCCAGTTGTGTTGCCGCGAAATCAACGCCGCGTTCGAAACGGAACGAGGAGTCTGTTGCTAAGCCGAAGTGACGTGCCTTGCCGACGATGGCGTCGGGATGGAAGAAGGCGCTTTCTAGGAAAACATCGCGAGTCGTGGTTTCCACGCCGCTACCCTGACCGCCCATGATGCCGGCCAAGGCCAGCACGCGCGCGTCATCGGCAATGACTAAAACTTCGGGGTCTAGCTGTGCGACTTGCTCGTTCAACAAAGTCAGCGACTCACCAGCACGCGCACGACGTACCGTGATGCCGCCGGACAATGTTGCGGCATCGAAGGCATGCATGGGTTGGCCCATCTCCAGCATTACGTAGTTGGTGATATCGACTACTACGCTGATGCTGCGCAAACCGCTGCGCTCCAAGCGGCGCTGCATCCATACCGGAGTCGCGGCAGCTGCATTCACTCCGCGTACCAAGCGACCGTAGTAAGCTGGACAGGCTTGCGCATCCTCGACTTTGACGACCAACTTTTCTTCTAAAGCGACAGCCTGCGCAGTGATTGCTAGGGGTGTGCAAGGGCTGGCAGTGAGTGCTGATACTTCGCGTGCGATGCCGAACAAGCTGGAGCAATCGCTGCGATTGGGGGTGAGTTTTAGCGTGTAGATATGGTCATCCAATTCCAGATACTCGCGTATCGTGGTGCCGACGGGTGCATCTTCCGGTAGCAACCACAGACCATCGCTGGTCTCTGCCAAGCCGAGCTCTTTGCCTGAACACAACATGCCGAATGACTCTATGCTACGCACCTTGGCTTGTTTGATTTTGAAGTCGCCGGGCAACACCGCACCGATGCGTGCACAAGGTACTTTGACGCCAACGGCAACGTTGGACGCGCCACACACGATGGTCAGCGGTTGGTCTTCACCGACATTGACCTGACAGACGTTGAGCCTATCGGCATTGGGATGTTTCACCACTTCCAATACTTGAGCGACCACCACATTATTAAATGGTGGGGCGACTGCATCTAGGCCCTCGACTTCCAAGCCCGCCATCGTCAGCAAGTGTGAGAGTTCCGCGCTAGACAGCGCTGGATTGACGAAGCTTCTTAACCAGTTCTCAGAGAATTTCATAATGGTTTTTTAAATTAAAATTTTACAAACTGTCCACTAAAAACACGAAAGCCACGACTAGAAATACGCAAGACTGAGCGACCAAATTTCGTGCATTTCGTGTCTTTCGTGGACTAGGTTTTTCTTTTAGTTGAATTGCTTCAAAAAGCGCAGGTCACTCTCAAAGAATTGACGCAAGTCATTCACGCCGTAACGCAACATCGCCAAGCGTTCCACGCCCAGGCCAAAGGCGAAGCCAAGATATTTCTCGCTATCGATGTTGACGTTCTTCAACACATTGGGATGGACCATGCCGCATCCACCGATCTCCAACCAACCACCTTTCCAGCTCATGTCCATCTCGGCAGATGGTTCGGTAAATGGGAAGAAGGATGGGCGGAAGCGCACTTGCAGATCGTCTTGTTCGAAGAAGCGTTGCAAGAAATCCTGCACTACGCCTTTCAGATTAGCGAAGCTGATCTCTTCGTCTACCCACAGACCTTCAACCTGATGGAACATAGGCGAGTGGGTCGCATCGGAATCGACACGGTATACACGACCCGGTGAGATGATCTTCAACGGAGGCTGATTGGCTTCCATGTAACGCACTTGCACGGGTGAAGTGTGGGTGCGCAACACATGTTGCGGATCAATGTAGAAGGTGTCGTGCATGGCGCGCGCCGGATGGTTGTCCGGAATGTTCAGCGCGGTGAAGTTGTAGAAGTCATGCTCAATCTCTGGGCCGGATGAAACGGCAAAGCCCAGTGAGTGGAACAGTTGTTCTATGCGTTGTAACGTCAGCGTGATCGGGTGCAGGCCGCCAATATCGGCGCCTCGACCGGGCAGGGTGACATCGAGAGACTCAGCGGCGAGTTTGAGCGCTAGCTTGCTCTGTTGCATCGCGTCGCGTCGCGCTTGTAGCGCCGTTTCGATTTGCTGTTTGACGACATTGATCCGGGCACCGGCGGCGGGACGCTCTTCATTGGAGAGTTTGCCCAAGCCTTTGAGCAGAGCGGTAAGACTACCTTCTTTGCCTAGGTAGCGAGCTTTGACTTGCTCTAGTTCGGCTTCGTCGTTGATCGCAGCAAACTGTTGCAGCGCCTGTTCGAGAATTTGTTGGAGTTGTTCCATTTTGAATTCGGTGTCCCTGAAGGGAGAGATACACAAACAAAAAAGGAGGCCGGAGCCTCCTTTCGATTTTCGCAGCTTAATCGCTAAGACTTAAGCTGCGATGACTCGCTTACTTGCCGAGGCTGGCTTTAGCTTGCTCAACGAAATGAGCGAACGCTGCCTTGTCGAAGATGGCGATATCGGACAGAACCTTACGATCTACTTGGATATCAGCCTTCTTCAGACCATTCATGAATACGCTGTATGGCAGACCGAATTCACGAGCAGCCGCGTTGATACGGGCGATCCACAAAGTACGGAACTGGCGCTTCTTCTGGCGACGATCACGGTAAGCATATTGACCCGCTTTCATCACCGCCTGTTTGGCGATACGGTAAACGTTCTTGCGGCGGCCGCGGTAACCCTTGGCTTTAGCTAACAGTTTCTTGTGCGTTGCACGGGCTACGACCCCACGTTTTACTCTTGGCATCTTCTACTCCTTATGCGTAAGGCATCATGGCGCGAACCGATGCTTTGTTAGTTGCGTGGACTTCACTTGTACCGCGCAATTGACGCTTGGTCTTGGTGGTCTTCTTGGTCAGGATGTGACGTTTGAAAGCACTAGCGCGTTTGATACTACCGCCAGCACGAACGACGAAGCGTTTTTTTGCTCCGCTTTTGGTTTTCATCTTAGGCATGACTACTCCTTAAGTTGTGGTGCGAGGTGTTTTCCGAACTGGAAAAACTTGATAACCCATACATCACTTTTTATCGGGGACTTAGGTGCTACATCGTTCCGACCGTCCCCATATGTCGAAAAGACTATATTTATTTGTGTGCTTACTTCTTTTTAGCTTTAGGTGACAACACCATCACCATTTGGCGGCCTTCCATCTTAGGGAATTGCTCAACCACACCATGTTCTTCCAGATCCGCACGCACACGTTCAATCAAGCGCATACCGATCTCTTGGTGTGCCATCTCGCGACCACGGAAACGCAAGGTAATCTTGGTCTTGTCGCCATCTTCTAGGAACTTGATCAGATTGCGCAACTTGATGTTGTAATCGCCATCGTCGGTACCAGGACGGAACTTGATTTCTTTGATCTGCACCTGCTTCTGCTTCAACTTTGCTTCGTGCAACTTCTTGCTCTCGGCATATTTGAACTTGCCGATGTCCATGATGCGACATACGGGAGGGTCAGCTAACGGTGAGATCTCTACCAGATCCAACTCCGCTTCATCCGCAAGGCGTAAGGCTTCCGCAATGGACACAATCCCTAGGGGCTCTTTTTCTACACCGATGAGGCGCACCTGAGGTGCTGTGATCATTTCATTGGTGCGTTGTGACTTATCTTGTGCTATTGCAGTATCTCCACTTAAAAAAACTTCAGCCGTGCTACCCGTTTTTGATTTCGGTCTGTAGACGTTCCAGCAAGGCTGTTAACGTCATTTGTCCGAGATCTTCACCACTACGGGTACGCACGGCCACCAAATCTGCTGCTACTTCTTTATCGCCCAGTATCAACTGATAGGGCAACTTCTGTAAGCTATGTTCGCGTATTTTATAGGTAATCTTCTCGTTGCGCAAATCCAATTGCACACGCAGGCCGGCATCCTTTAATTGCTGGGCCACTTTGGTCGCATATTGCTCCTGCGCCTGAGAGATGTTCATCACCACTAGTTGTATAGGTGCTAGCCACATCGGGAAGGCGCCGGCATGATGCTCAATCAGGATGCCGATGAAGCGTTCCATAGAGCCCAAGATAGCGCGATGCAGCATCACGGGTGGCTTGCGGGTGTTATCTTCATCAACGAACTCCGCATCCAGACGCACTGGCAAGTTGAAGTCCAGCTGTATGGTGCCGCACTGCCACAAGCGCCCCAGGCTGTCCTTTAGCGTGAACTCGACCTTAGGGCCGTAGAAGGCACCTTCGCCGGGCTGTAAGTCATAGGCCAGACCGTTCTGATCCAGTGCTGATGCCAAACCTGCTTCAGCTTTATCCCATGTCTCATCGAAACCGACGCGCTTTTCAGGGCGGGTAGACAGCTTGACCAGCACCTCATTGAAGCCGAAGTCGCTGTATACCTCGTTGAGCATCACAATGAAGTTAGATACTTCGGATTGCACCTGTTCTTCGGTACAGAAGATATGTGCATCGTCTTGGGTGAAGCCGCGAACGCGCATCAGACCGTGCAGTGAGCCGGAGCTCTCGTTGCGGTGGCAAGAGCCAAACTCGGCCAGACGCAAGGGCAGGTCACGGTAGCTGTGCAGGCCATGGTTGAAGATCTGCACATGGCCTGGGCAATTCATAGGCTTGACCGCGTAGTCACGGTTCTCGGAAGCCGTGGTGAACATATTGTCGCGGTAATTATCCCAGTGGCCGGACTTCTCCCACAGGGAACGATCCATGATGGTGGGGGTGCGCACTTCTTGGTAGTCATGCTTGCGGAACTGCTTGCGCATGTACTGCTCGACCTCTTGCCAGAGCGTCCAGCCCTTGGGGTGCCAGAACACCATGCCGGGTGAGGAGTCTTGCATGTGGAACAGATCTAGTTGCTTGGCCAATTTGCGGTGGTCGCGCTTTTCAGCTTCTTCGAGTTGATGCAAATAAGCGTCCAGCTCATCCTTCTTTGCCCAAGCCGTGCCGTAGATACGTTGCAGCATCTCGTTCTTGGAGTCGCCGCGCCAGTAGGCACCGGCCAACTTCATCAGCTTGAATGCTTTCAGCTTACCTGTGGAGGGCACGTGAGGGCCGCGGCACAGGTCGGTGAAATCACCTTCTGTATATAAGGACACATCCTGATCAGCTGGGATGGACGCGATGATCTCGGCCTTGTAGTTCTCGTTGATGCTTTTGAAATAGGCTACGGCCTCGTCACGCGGCATGACCTTGCGTGTCACGGGGATGTCGCGCTTTGCCAGTTCGCCCATGCGCTTCTCTAAGGCCGCTAGGTCTTCTGGGGTAAAGGCGCGATGGTAGGAAAAATCATAGAAGAAGCCATTTTCGATGACCGGACCTATGGTCACCTGTGCATCGGGGAACAATTCCTTTACCGCGTAAGCCAGCAAGTGCGCAGTAGAGTGGCGGATGATCTCTAAGCCGTCGGCATCTTTGTCGGTGACGATGGCTAGCGATGCATCCTGCGAAATCAGGAAAGAAGTGTCGACCAACTGGCCATCCACTTTGCCTGCCAGTGCGGCACG
The DNA here is from genome assembly GCA_028710525.1 of Gallionella sp. Lineage (GTDB taxonomy): Bacteria > Pseudomonadota > Gammaproteobacteria > Burkholderiales > Gallionellaceae > Gallionella. The sequence goes on from JAQTTY010000022.1 coordinate 11,290, forward strand.
TGCCAGACCTGCGCCTATGCTGAGCGCGACATCGGCGATGGTGACGGGCTGGTCGTAGCTGCGTTTTGAGCCATCCGGCAAAGTGATGATAGGCATATTATCTTTTCCAAAAACGAAGTGCGGCTAAGCCGCACTGGGTACTGTGTTGCGTTAAAAATAGCGCCGATACGGCAAAGCTATTTTGCGAGGCGAGCATTATAGAGCCACTAGGGGATTTTACAATCCGCGCGACGGTTGGGGGGCGACCTTAGAATATCAATATCCCGAATACCAACCCCACCGCGATGGCGCTGAAGCTCATAGCTATCTTGCGCGCCAACGGCCAACCGGCGATGAATACCACCATGCCGAACTTGAAAGTCAGATTGGCGAGGAAGGCTAGCGTGATGGTGAGTGCTGTCTGGTGTTCTGTGAGTTGGCCAAGATTGGACAAGCGCAAGGTTGATAAAGTGATGGCATCTACATCGGTCAGGCCGGAGATGAGGGCGACTATATATATGCCCTGGCTGCCAGCGACGTCCATCATCCATGATGAGCCGAACAACACAACCACATATAGCAAGCCGAAGCTCAAAGCGGTGTGTAACTCAGCGGGGTTAGAAGTCTCTGGAACATGGAGCTCGCTAGTGGTCTCCATCCTGCGCCAGTTGTACCCAGCCGCAGCCAAGCCAGCGACTAGGCCGCATCCCAATACCAGTAGTAGATGGGTCAATGAAGTATCGCTGAGCAGCGTGCTCAATACCATCAGGCGTAACAGCACCACGGTGCTGGCAATAATGATGATAGCTGCGGCCAAATTCGCGGCAGCTGGACTGACCTTGCCGTTCTTGGCATAGATTAGTGTGGTCGCGGTGCTGGAGGCCAAACCACCTAGCACCCCCAAAAGAGGGGCGCCATAACGGGTGCCGACCACTTTCAATGCGACGTAACCACTAAGGCTGATCCCGGAAATCAATATCACCATCAACCAAGCTTGGTGCGGATTGACGGCATCATAAGGGCCATAGTTTTGATCTGGCAGTATCGGCAGCACAATGAATGTCAGTACTGAGAACTGCAGCACGGCGACAAGGTCGCTACGAGACATGCGTCGAGATATGCCGCGCAATTCGGGTTTAAAGTAAAGCAGGGCGGTTACACCTATCGCTAGCATCAAAGCGAGTTTGGTCAAGTCATACCAGACCATCGCGCCCAGTCCGTAGGTCATTAAGAGTGCAATCACCGTGGTAGTGCCGGGATCGGCATCTATGCTGCGGTCATTATGATATGCGGCGATGATCATGGCGGCCACAGCCAATAGTCCTCCGATAAATAACCAAGGCGAGCCAAGTTTGTCAGAGAGCAGGGCGGCGAGCGTGCCGAACATCGCCACCAAAGCGAAGGTGCGCAAGCCGGCTTTGGGTTCTTCCTTGCGCTCACGCTCCAAGCCTATCAGCAGGCCGATAGAGAGGCTGGTGATGAATAGGGGTAAAGATTCGATGCCGTTGTTGAGTAGTAGCTCGGTGTCCATGATGTTACTTCAGTCTAGGCCTCTAGTTTTTGCAACGTTGCCGCTAGTCTATTCCCAATGGCGTATCAGTAGTTGCACGGTGCGCTTATCGTTGTATTCATTTACCCCCACGCTGTATAGCGCGTGTATATCATCTGGTAGCGGTTCAGCATGACCGAACAACATCGCTTCAAATAGCACCCCGGATTTTTGCAGGCGTAACTTAAGGTGCTTCTCACCCACCACACGCTGTTGTTGCACGCGAAAATCATCGTCGAACAGGGGCGCAGGGAAGCCCTGTCCCCAAATTTGCAAATCAAGTTGTTGAGCGAAGTTCAGGTCTATGTCTTTGGCGAGCAGCCCGCCATCGCTGTCCAATCTTTGTTTTAAGTCGGACTCGCTGAGCAGTTCGCGCACCACGGTTTCGAAGGCACTAACAAAAAGTTCAAACTCAGCTTCGGGGATGCTCAGTCCTGCCGCTGCGGCATGACCGCCGAACTTTTTGATCAACTTGGGGTGGCGTTTGCTAACCAGATCCAGTGCGTCGCGCAGATGCAATGCGCCTATAGAACGTCCTGAACCTTTCAGTTCGCCATTACCAGCCGCGGCGAAAGCAATCACTGGCCTATGAAACTTATCCTTGAGACGCGAGGCGAGTATGCCTATCACACCCTGATGCCAGTCTGCATCGTATAGGGCTAGGCTGTAATTGTCGCTGACCTGAATGTTTTCTAATGCCGCCAGAGCGGCCTCTTGCATGTCGGTTTCTATGCTGCGCCGTTCGCGGTTGAGCTCATCCAATCGCGTCGCCATTAATAGCGCGGCATCGGCATCATCGCTCAGCAAACAGTCTATGCCTAAGCGCATGTCCTCTAGTCTCCCCGCCGCATTGAGTCGTGGGCCGATGGCAAATCCTAGGTCCTGACTGATGACGCGCGCTGGATTTTTTTTGGCGATTTGGAATAGTGCCGCGATACCTGCGCAAGTCTTGCCCGCACGTATACGCAGCAAACCTTGTTGCACCAAGATGCGATTGTTCTGATCGAGTTTCACTACGTCTGCGACCGTACCCAGTGCGACCAGATCGAGTAGGTCTATCAGTCGCTTACCTTGCTCTTCGCTGAGCAGTCCGCGCTGGCGCAATTCTGCACGTAAGGCTAGCAGCACGTAGAACATCACGCCCACACCCGCTAGGTTCTTACTGGCGAAGGTGCAGCCAGGTTGATTGGGATTCACGATGCACTCGGCATCCGGCAGCACATCGCCGGGCAGATGATGGTCGGTGACCAGCACCTGTATGCCGAGACGGTTAGCTTCTGCCACACCGTCGACACTGGCGATACCGTTGTCCACTGTGACCAATATATCGGGATGCGATTCGGCTGCCAGCCTCACGATCTCGGGAGTTAGGCCGTAGCCGTAGGTAAAACGGTTGGGCACGATGAAATCGACCTTGGCGCCAAACAACGACAGGCCGCGTACCGCTACGGTACAGGCGGTCGCGCCGTCGGCATCGTAATCGGCGATGACCAACAAGCGTTTGCCTGTGGCGATGGCATCGGCCAGCAAACTGGCCATAGTCGTGGCATTCTTCAGTCCGCTGACGGGAAGCAAATTCGCCAAGCTGTGTTCTAGTTGCGCACTGTCAGTAATTCCACGTGCCGCGAAGATGCGCGCCAAAGCGGGCCGATAGCCTGCTGATACCAGCTGTTGGGTAGCATCGGCGGGGATGGAGCGGGTAACGATCTCGGGCATGGCGTACATATAATTGACTGCGATAGCTGAGTTTAACAAAGCACCGCGCACGCCCCTCTTTTTTTTACACAACTAAGCTATAATCGCGCCCATTTTTTGGCAGGGATAGAGAACACATCGTGGCATTAATCGTGCAGAAATACGGCGGTACGTCCGTCGGCAATCCAGAGCGCATCAAGAACGTGGCGCGTCGCGTCGCGAAGTTCAAGGCGCAAGGTCATCAAGTGGTGGTGGTGCTGTCTGCGATGAGCGGCGAGACCAATCGTCTGATCGCGTTGGCTAAAGAGATGCAAGCTCATCCAGATCCGCGTGAACTGGATGTAATTGTCTCGACTGGCGAACAGGTCACCATAGGCCTGTTGTGCATGGCGCTCAAAGAGATAGGCGTGAAGGCTAAGAGCTACACCGGTGGCCAAGTCAAGATCGTGACCGACAGCGCGCACACCAAGGCGCGCATCATGTCCATAGATGAACATAACATCCGTGCCGATTTGGCGGATGACTGCATAGTTGTGGTGGCGGGCTTCCAAGGCATGGACGAGGATGGCAACATCACCACGTTAGGTCGCGGCGGTTCCGATACCACCGGTGTGGCCATCGCAGCTGCGTTAGGTGCCGACGAATGCCAGATCTATACCGATGTGGACGGCGTCTACACCACCGATCCACGCGTGGTTCCGGAGGCGCGTCGCCTCAAGACCATCACCTTCGAAGAGATGCTGGAAATGGCGAGCCTAGGCTCCAAAGTCTTGCAGATACGTTCGGTCGAATTCGCGGGTAAGTACAAAGTCAAACTGCGTGTGCTGTCCAGCTTCGAAGAAGAAGGCGAAGGCACACTGATTACTTTTGAGGAAGGCAACAAAATGGAACAAGCCATTATTTCAGGTATCGCGTTCAATCGTGATGAAGCCAAAATCACCGTCATCGGCGTACCCGATAAACCCGGTATCGCTTACCAGATCTTGGGCCCGGTCAGCGACGCTAATATCGATGTCGACATGATCATCCAGAACATGGGCGTGGACGGTTCTACCGACTTCTCCTTCACCGTGCACCGCAACGAGTTCGCACGTGCCATGGATATCCTCAAGTCCCAAGTGCAGCCGCACATCGGTGCGCGTGACGTAATCGGTGACAACAAGGCAGCCAAGGTTTCTGTGGTCGGCGTAGGGATGCGTTCGCACGTCGGTATCGCCAGCAAGATGTTCCGCACACTAGCCGAAGAGGGCATCAACATTCAGATGATCTCCACCTCCGAGATCAAGATCTCTGTCGTCATCGACGAGAAGTATCTGGAGTTGGCAGTACGGGTGTTGCACAAGGCTTTCGATCTCGATCAAGACGCTTGATGTACTAAAAGTTTGCGGGCAAGTAGTCACTTGTCCGCAAGCAAAAGGCGTTAAGCTGCATGCCTATACAATGCGCCCGTAGCTCAGCTGGATAGAGTATTGGTTTCCGAAGCCTAAGGTCATTCGGGCGTGGTAGGTTAAAATGACCTTAGGTTCACTTAGTAGTTTCCGTGCCTTTTCTTCAGTACGCGCTCGTAGCTCAGATGGATAGAGTATCGGTTTCCGAAGCCGAGGGTCGTGGGTTCGACTCCCGCCGAGCGCGCCATTTTCAGACTTATGGTCATGTGACTTACGGTCATAAGTTTTCTAGATAAATCCGTCGTGCCCATTCCGTGCCCAAATTGTGCCCACATCGTGCCCACAATATTTTCTGAAATTGGTTAAGTCCATAATTCTGAGTATTGCTCTCCGTGCCCGTCGGTAATGACCGCTATCTGTTCTCCGGATAACTGATGATTGCGACAGCGAGAAGAATGTCAGCTACCTTGTATTTGAGCAGCGTGATATGGGAAGGTTGCTGGTGCGCAGGTAGTTGGATGGATTGCTGCATGTAAGAATTTTTTCATGCCAGCATCAGCTTCGCAACATGCGGTAGGAGCCACTTACCAATCAGTGAGTGCTAGAAATAGAACGCCCAAGGATGTGTTGCGACCGTCGGCACCTCGGCCAAAGCGGACTAATCAGAGTGCTTCGAAATTTGACCGCAAGCTGACCATGGACTAAACCGCTTCGCGGTAGTTGTGCTCCGAACTCCTTGCAGTGTTTGATCGATGGTGTTGAAACAGCGGTTCTGTTTCCCTAACTTGGTAACTGAGGCAATCCGCCTCATTCACCAAGAG